>NZ_JAOWHM010000029.1:0-313839 GCF_030332595.1 Citrobacter sp. Cpo100
GGGTGGATCAGGGTAACAACCATTTTGATGTTGTCGCCCGGCATTACCATCTCTACGCCTTCCGGCAGTTCGATGGTACCAGTCACGTCAGTAGTACGGAAGTAGAACTGCGGACGGTAGCCTTTGAAGAACGGAGTATGACGGCCGCCTTCGTCTTTGGACAGAATGTACACTTCAGATTCGAACTTGGTGTGCGGCTTGATAGAGCCCGGCTTAGCCAGTACCTGACCACGTTCGATTTCTTCACGTTTGATACCACGCAGCAGAACACCAACGTTCTCACCAGCACGGCCTTCGTCCAGCAGTTTGCGGAACATTTCAACGCCAGTACAGGTAGACTTAGCAGTCTCTTTGATACCAACGATTTCAACTTCTTCACCAACTTTGATGATACCGCGTTCTACACGACCGGTAACAACGGTACCACGACCGGAGATGGAGAATACGTCTTCGATAGGCAGCAGGAACGGCTTGTCAATCGCACGCTCTGGTTCTGGGATGTAAGAATCCAGGAAGCCAGCCAGTTCGATGATTTTCGCTTCCCACTCTGCTTCGCCTTCCAGCGCTTTCAGAGCAGAACCACGAACGATCGGAGTGTCGTCGCCCGGGAAATCGTACTGAGACAGAAGTTCACGAACTTCCATTTCTACCAGTTCCAGCAGCTCTTCGTCATCAACCATGTCGCATTTGTTCAGGAACACGATGATGTACGGAACGCCTACCTGACGACCCAGCAGGATGTGCTCACGAGTCTGCGGCATCGGGCCGTCAGTCGCAGCAACAACCAGGATCGCGCCGTCCATCTGCGCAGCACCGGTGATCATGTTTTTAACATAGTCGGCGTGGCCCGGGCAGTCTACGTGTGCGTAGTGGCGAGTCGGGGTGTCATATTCAACGTGAGAAGTGTTGATGGTGATACCACGAGCTTTTTCTTCCGGCGCGTTATCGATCTGGTCGAATGCACGAGCAGCACCGCCGTAGGTTTTAGCCAGTACGGTAGTGATTGCAGCGGTCAGGGTAGTTTTACCGTGGTCAACGTGGCCGATGGTGCCGACGTTAACGTGCGGTTTTGTACGTTCAAATTTTTCTTTAGACACGGCTATATTCCTTACTATAGTGCTCTCCCCTATGGAGAGAGCACGGGACTTAGGTTTTAATCCTGTGGATTATTTACCACGGGCTTCAATAACGGCCTGAGCAACGTTGTTCGGCGCATCGTCGTACTTCAGGAACTCCATGGAGTAAGAAGCACGGCCTTTGGTCAGAGAACGCAGCTGGGTTGCATATCCGAACATTTCAGACAGCGGAACTTCAGCATGGATAACAACGCCAGTGACGTTGGATTCCTGACCACGAAGCATACCACGACGGCGGCTCAAGTCACCGATTACGTCACCGGTGTTCTCTTCCGGAGTCTCTACTTCAACCTTCATGATAGGCTCAAGCAGAACTGGTTTCGCTTTCTTAAAGCCATCTTTGAAGGCGATAGAAGCGGCCAGTTTAAACGCCAGCTCAGAGGAGTCAACGTCATGGTAAGAACCGAAGTGCAGACGCACGCCCAGATCAACAACCGGGTAACCAGCCAGCGGGCCAGATTTCAGCTGTTCCTGGATGCCTTTATCAACGGCCGGGATGTATTCGCCAGGAATTACACCACCTTTGATGTCGTTGATGAACTCGTAGCCTTTCGGGTTTGAACCCGGCTCCAGCGGGTACATGTCGATAACAACATGACCGTACTGACCGCGACCACCAGACTGCTTAGCGTGTTTACCTTCGATATCGGTAACTTTCGCGCGAATCGCTTCGCGGTAAGCAACCTGAGGTTTACCGACGTTCGCTTCAACGTTGAATTCACGCTTCATACGGTCAACGATGATGTCGAGGTGCAGCTCACCCATACCAGCGATAATGGTCTGGTTAGATTCTTCGTCAGTCCATACGCGGAATGACGGGTCTTCTTTAGCCAGACGGCCCAGAGCCAGACCCATTTTTTCCTGGTCAGCTTTGGTTTTCGGTTCTACCGCGATGGAAATTACCGGCTCAGGGAATTCCATACGTTCCAGAATGATCGGGTGATCCGGGTCACACAGAGTGTCACCAGTGGTCACGTCTTTCAGACCGATTGCAGCAGCGATATCGCCCGCGCGAACTTCTTTGATCTCTTCACGTTTGTTAGCGTGCATTTGTACGATACGGCCGAAACGTTCACGTGCAGTTTTCACGGAGTTCAGGATGGTGTCACCGGAGTTAACCACACCAGAGTACACGCGGAAGAAGGTCAGGTTACCCACGAACGGGTCAGTAGCGATTTTGAATGCCAGAGCAGCAAACGGCTCGTCATCGCTAGCATGACGCTCAGCAGGAGTATCTTTACCGTCGTCCAGAATACCGTTGATCGCAGGTACGTCTACTGGGGATGGCAGGTAATCAATTACCGCATCCAGCATCGCCTGAACACCTTTGTTCTTGAACGCAGAACCACAGGTTACCAGGATGATTTCGTTGTTCAGAACGCGCTGACGCAGAGCTTTTTTGATCTCTTCTTCAGTCAGTTCTTCACCACCCAGGTATTTCTCCATCAGCTCTTCTGAAGCTTCTGCAGCGGACTCGATCAGGTTCTGGTGCCATTCTTCAGCCAGTTCCTGCATGTCAGCCGGGATATCTTCATAAGTGAAGGTTACGCCTGCATCTTCTTCGTTCCAGTTGATGGCTTTCATTTTCACCAGGTCAACAACACCGGTGAACGCTTCTTCAGCGCCAATTGCCAGCTGCAGCGGAACAGGGTTCGCGCCCAGACGGGTTTTGATCTGACCAACAACTTTCAGGAAGTTCGCACCCATACGGTCCATTTTGTTAACGAACGCAATGCGCGGAACTTTATATTTGTTTGCCTGACGCCATACGGTTTCAGACTGAGGCTGAACACCACCAACTGCGCAGTAAACCATTACTGCACCATCAAGCACACGCATGGAACGTTCTACTTCGATAGTGAAGTCAACGTGCCCCGGGGTGTCGATGATGTTTACGCGATGCGGTTCATACTGCTTAGCCATACCAGACCAGAATGCAGTAGTCGCTGCGGAGGTGATAGTAATACCACGTTCCTGCTCCTGCTCCATCCAGTCCATGGTGGCTGCGCCGTCATGAACTTCACCGATTTTATGGTTTACACCGGTGTAGAACAGAATACGTTCGGTAGTAGTGGTTTTACCGGCGTCGATGTGCGCACTGATACCGATGTTACGGTAGCGCGCGATGGGTGTTGTACGAGCCATTTGATTCCTCGTTTATCTTTTAGGCGTTCAATTTAAGTAGCCCAAAGCGGGCTGCTTACTAGAAGCGCCCGCCTGGTGACTAAAACTCCGAAGGGATTACCAACGGTAGTGTGCGAACGCCTTGTTGGCTTCTGCCATACGGTGAACGTCTTCACGTTTCTTAACTGCAGTACCTTTGTTTTCTGCAGCATCAGAAAGTTCGTTCGCCAGGCGCAGAGCCATGGATTTATCACCGCGTTTACGAGCAGCTTCAACGATCCAACGCATTGCCAGAGCATTACGACGGACCGGACGGACTTCAACTGGTACCTGATAAGTAGAACCACCAACGCGGCGAGACTTAACTTCGACAGTCGGGCGCACGTTTTCGAGAGCTACTTCGAAAGCTTCCAGTTCGTTTTTACCAGAACGCTGAGCCAGGGTCTCCAGCGCGCTGTATACGATAGTTTCGGCAGTAGATTTTTTACCATCTACCATCAGGATATTTACAAATTTAGCCAGCAGTTCTGATCCGAACTTCGGATCCGGCAGAATTTTACGCTGACCAATGACGCGACGACGTGGCATGGAAATACTCCGTTGTTAATTCAGGATTGTCCAAAACTCTAAGAGTTTAGTTTGACATTAATATAAAACGTTTGGCCTTACTTAACGGAGAACCATTAAGCCTTAGGACGTTTCACGCCATACTTGGAGCGTGATTGCTTACGGTCTTTAACGCCGGAGCAGTCAAGCGCACCACGAACGGTGTGGTAACGAACACCCGGGAGGTCTTTTACACGACCGCCACGGATCAGGATCACGGAGTGCTCCTGCAGGTTGTGACCTTCACCACCGATGTAGGAAGTCACTTCAAAACCGTTAGTCAGACGAACACGGCAAACTTTACGCAGTGCGGAGTTCGGTTTTTTAGGAGTGGTAGTATATACACGAGTACATACGCCACGTTTCTGCGGGCATGCTTCCAGCGCAGGCACGTTGCTTTTTGCAACTTTGCGTGCACGTGGTTTGCGTACCAGCTGGTTAACTGTTGCCATTAAATAGCTCCTGGTTTTAGCTTTTGCTTCGTAAACACGTAATAAAACGACCTCATACAATATGAGGACGCAGAATTTTAGGTCGGTGTCGAAAAGGTGTCAAGAAATATACAACGATCCCACAATTACCAGGACATCTGGCTGGGATGCTTCACCGTAAGTCTGACGAAGTCAGTATAGCTAACCCTGACGACACTGTCTGAAATTTGACCACTCAAACCGCGAGCCTTAATGTCTTCTTCCAGCACATAGACCTTAATGGAGGCATTTTGCAGACTTTCAAGGAAACGACTTCCTTCTATTGCCGCGGTCACGCCATCCTGGAGCAATAAAAGCTCATCGTCTTTATCTACCAGGCGAAGAAGAGAGGAGAAATCGGTAAGCCACGCGGAGCGATGTAGTGTGTGCAGCATGAATATCTCAAAACCTTAAAATGACGTCATAGTTGCCTAGCTCACGGCGTAAATCTTCCGGTTCTAACGCTGTCGCATCAACCACAAAATTAACACCCTGCTGGAGACCCCGTTCACGTAATGAGGCGGCACAAAGCCAGCATTGCTCGATATCGTACAACCCTAACAGCTTGAAGGTTGAGATGTAGTCTCGGGCCAGCACAACATCCGGCTGTTGTCCCTGGAGGATTTGAAAAACGCCATCGCCGATAAAAAATACGCCGAGGTCTTCCGTTAATGCCGATGTCGCCAGCAATGCATCTAACCCTTCACGGCCAGACGCGCTGCCGTGCGGCACGGTAGAAAAGACAAAAGCAACACGTTTCATCAGAACTGCACCACGCGATCGCAGGTCAGGGATGCCTCAGCCAGCGATCCAAGCCCGCTGAGGTTAAAACCTGATTGTAAATTTGCCCCTGCCAGTCCCAGCCGCTTTGCCTCAGTTTCATCAACAACGCCGCGCCGCAACGCCGCCGCCACGCAGATATTCAGCGTCACACCATGCTGTTGATTCAGTTGTTGCCAGGCCCGCACCAGATCATATTCATCACTGGCGGGTGAAGTCAGGAAATTGGCGTTATATACACCTTCACGATAGAAAAAGACGCTGCATAACTCATGCCCTTCTTCGAGAAGCGCATGTGCAAATTGCAACGCGCTACTCGCCTGCTGCGTGCCATAAGCAGGCCCTGTCACCATGATGGCAAAACGCATTACTTGTCTTGCCCCTGGAAATCGCCGCTTTTAAACTGACGAATATAGAGGTAGACCGTATGTTTGGAGATGTTCAGCCGATCGGCGACCTGATTGATGGCATCTTTAATATCGAAGATGCCTTTCTCATATAAATTCAGGACGATCTGGCGGTTCTTCGCGTTGTTGGAAACATTGCGATCGGCATTCACTTCTTCGATCGTGAATTCCAGCGTCTGGGTAACCAGATCTTCCACCGAAGAAGCGAAGTTGACGGCAGAGCCCACTTCCGGGGTTTCCGGTGGGATAAAGGTATTCATTATCTGCGAGAAAGGAACATCAAGGTTCATGTTGATGCACAGCAGACCAATCACGCGATGCTCACGGTTGCGAATGGCAATCGTCACCGACTTCATCAAGACACCGCTTTTCGCACGTGTGAAGTAACACTTCGACACGCTGCTATCCGCACCCGTCATATCATGCAGCATACGCAACGCAAGGTCAGTAATCGGTGAGCCAATTTTACGGCCCGTGTGTTCACCGTTAGCAATGCGGATGGCCGAGCATTTCAAATCCTGCAAAGAGTGCAATACGATTTCACAATGGGAACCAATGAGCATCGCCAACCCGTCCACTACCGCTTCGTAGGATTTGAGGATATCGAAGTCGGTTTGATCGAAAGGACGTTGATCCAGCAAATCTAGCTCACTGGTTTCGTTGGTTAAAAGCGACCTGGACATGAAAAAAAGCACTCCTTTTCAGGAGCCTGTCGTTATGTTGTCAGGGCAGGCTCATCACTATTATAGGGGCATCTAAAGTAATACAGCGCACAAGGCGCTTTCCAGTATTAATTATATCCTGTCGATAATAAAAAACCGCCGCCCTGTGGGCGGCGGTTTCTGTTAGCTTATTTTTTGCTGCTGTCGGCAGCTTTATCTGCCGGGGCAGCATCTGGCTGCGCGTCAGCTTTCGGTGCCGGTTTGATGTCTAACAGTTCAACATCAAAGACCAGCGTAGAGTTGGCCGGAATACCCGGGACGCCCGTTTTGCCGTAAGCCAGATCCGGTGGGATAACCAGCTGGATTTTGCCGCCTTTCTTGATGTTTTTCAGGCCTTCAGTCCAGCCAGGGATGACACCGTCAAGACGGAAAGACAGCGGCTCACCACGGGTGTAGGAGTTATCAAACTCTTTACCATCGATCAGCGTACCTTTGTAGTTAACTACCACGGTATCGCTGTCTTTCGGTGCAGCGCCAGTACCTTCTTTCTCTACTTTGTAGACCAGGCCAGTAGAAGAGGTTTTAACGCCTTTCTCTTTAGCAAATTTCTCGCGGTAAACTTTACCTTTGGCTTCGTTGTCAGCCGCGTCTTTTTCCATTTTCGCCTGAGCGGAGCTCTTCACGCGCGCTTCAAACGCCTGCAGAGTTTGTTCGATTTCCTGGTCAGACAGTTTGCTCTTGTCTGCAAACGCATCCTGAACACCAGCGATCAGTTGATCTTTATCCAGTTTGATGCCCAGTTTTTCCTGCTCTTTCAGAGAGTTTTCCATATAACGACCCAGGGACGCGCCCAGCGCGTAAGCGGCTTTTTGGTCGTCATTCTTGAATGCTGCTTTGCTGTCAGCAGTAGCGGCTGGTTTCGCAGCATCAGCAGCGAAGGTGATCGGGGCATGCAGAGCAACAGCCATTGTGGTCGCCAGCAGCGTTACTTTAAACAGTGATTTCATCCATATCTCCAGGGCCGGGGCATCTCACCCCAGGGTTAGCTAACATAAAAATGTACTATAAAGCGTTGCAGAACAAATCAACATACAGGCACGCCCTATTATCACCACTTTTCAGACTCTTTTTGTTTAAATTAGTTTCGTTACCGAAGATTGAGTGCTGTGCAAACAAGCAAAGTTAAGTAGAATTCGCCGCAGTCCGCGATCTGCCGGAGAAAAAAGAAAGAGGTGAATCATGCAGGATACAACAATGGAAACTCGCCTGGCTGAACTGGAAAGTCGCCTGGCATTTCAGGAGATCACCATTGAAGAGCTCAACGTGACGGTGACCGCGCATGAACTGGAAATGGCCAAACTGCGCGACCATCTGCGTCTGCTGACGGAAAAGCTCAAAGCAACGCAGCCGTCCCACATTGCATCGCAGTCTGAAGAGACCCCACCGCCACATTATTGAGACGTAAAAAAAGCGGGGATATCCCCGCTTTTTTGTGCCGGATGACGACGTAAACGTCTTATCCGGCCTACGGTAGGCCTGATAAGCGTAGCGCCATCAGGCAATCATACCGATCAGTGGCAACCGCAGCCGCCGCCGTTACCTTTACCGCCACCGCCGCAGCAGCCTTCGCCGCCGTGCTCGTGACCATGGTCGTGACCGTGGCCGTGACCACCGCAGCAACCGTCATGACCGTGGTCATGATCGTGGTCGTGACCGTGCGCACCGTGAACGTGGCCGTGAGCCAGTTCTTCTTCGGTCGCTTCGCGGATAGCAACAACTTCTACGTTGAATTTCAGATTCTGGCCAGCCAGCATGTGGTTACCGTCAACCACAACGTGATCGTCTTCCACTTCGGTAATTTCTACCGGTACTGGACCCTGGTCAGTTTCAGCCAGGAAACGCATGCCAACCTGCAGTTCGTCAACGCCCATGAAGACGTCTTTAGGAACGCGCTGCACCAGGTTTTCGTCGTACTGACCGTATGCGTCGTTTGCGCCAACAGCAACATCGAATTTGTCGCCAACTTCATGACCGTCCAGCGCTGTTTCCAGGCCAGAAATCAGGGAACCGTGACCATGCAGGTAGTCCAGCGGTGCACTCACCGGAGACTCATCAACCAACACACCGTCTTCTGTACGTACCTGATAGGCCAGGCTGACCACCAGGTCCTTTGCTACTTTCATGATATCTCCTGAGCATGGAAAGAATAGTGGCGCAGATTGTAGCGGAATTCTGCACCCGTGTACCCTCTAGCTTAAAAAAAGCTGCGCCATATCGCTAGTCCGGATGAAAAATCCCGATCACTTGCTCTTCTTTGCGAACGTGCTCGCGCGCCTCTTTATCGGCTTCCCGCATCTGATGACCGCACTTAACACACTCAACAATATCGATATTATTTTCGCGCCACATCGCCAGCGTATCCTGCGACTGGCAGGACGGACATTTTGCACCTGCGATAAAACGTTTACGAATTGCCATGGTTATCCTCTACTCAAATTCATCCCAGCCATCCAGCTGACGTCGCTCTTGCTGCATCTCTCGTTGGAAAATTTCCTCCAGCTCACGCCGGGCTTCCCTGGCTCGAGAGATTTGTACCGTATCTGTATGCATGGGGATCAGTTCCCGCAGCATGCGCATATCCAGCCGCCGAAAATGCAGCTGAGCACGCTGAGCCTGGTGCGGATGCATTCCCAGTGTAACCAGCGTTTTACGCCCCAACTCCAGCGCACTGGAGAACGTTTCGCGGGAAAACTGCGTCACACCAGCCTGTAATAACTCATGTGCCTCTACACGTCCGCGCGCTCGCGCAAGAATATGCAAATGCGGAAAATACTGTTGGCACAGTTCCACCAGTTTCATAGTGTCTTCAGGCTCATTACAGGTAATAACAATAGACTGAGCCGCCTCTGCCCCTGCGGAGCGCAACAGTTCCACCTGCGTGGCATCACCGTAATAAACCTTATAGCCATATTTACGCATCAGATTCACCGCGCTGATATCCCGCTCCAGAACGGTAATGCGCATTTTATTGGCCATCAACAGGCGACCAATAACCTGACCAAAACGCCCAAACCCCACCACAATCACCTGCGGTTTATCATCTTCCACCCAGGGTTTTTCATCTTCCTCATCCGTGCCGTTAAACTGGCGGGATAGCCATTTATCAATCAACTTCATCACCAGCGGCGTGGTCATCATCGACAGCGTGACGGTCACCAGCAACAACGCCATTTGGTCGCCCTGAAACAGCCGTTGCGAGGATGCCGTTGAAAACAGCACGAAAGCGAATTCACCACCCTGACTTAAAACCCCGGCAAATTGCATCCGTTCAGAGCTTCTCATGCCGTTAAGACGTGCCAGCACATACAGCACCAGCATTTTTACGACCACCAGCACGATCACGCTCGCTGCCACCCACAGAATATGGGTGTAGAGCACACCGAGGTTGAGCGACATGCCAACGGAGATAAAAAACAGCCCGAGCAACAGGCCTTTAAACGGATCGATTGCCGTTTCCAGCTCATGTCGGTATTCGCTTTCCGCCAGCAGCACGCCCGCGATAAACGTTCCCAGCGCCATTGACAGCCCCAGCGCATCCATAAATAAAGCAGAACCCAGCACCAACAGCAGCGTGGCAGCGGTGAACACTTCCCGCACGCCAGAATCCGCAATAAAGCGGAAAACCGGACGCAGCAAATAGCGACCGCCAATCAGCATGCCGGCAAAGGCCAGCACCTTCATTCCCACTTTGATCCAGTCAAAATGTTCGTCAGCAGAACCCGCCAGCAGCGGAACCAGTGCCAGCGCGGGGATCACCGCCAGATCCTGAAACAGCAGCACCGAAAAACCCAGTTGTCCGGATTCACTGCGGTTCATGCCTTTTTCGCGCATTAACTGTAGCGCCATAGCGGTCGATGACATCGCCAGACCAATGCCGCCAACCACTGCCGCCTGCCAGGAGAACGCAGTGAGCATCAATAATCCGGCCAGCACCACCGCGCTCAGCATCACCTGCGCGGCACCGACGCCAAAAATTGAACGCCGCAGTTGCCACAGTTTGGCGGGATTAAGTTCCAGCCCAATGATGAACATCAGAAAGACTACGCCCAGCTCAGAAAAGTGCAGGATTTCATCCACATCGCTGATAAATCCTAATCCCCACGGGCCGATAGCAATACCCGCTAGCAAGTAACCCAGCACCGGACCAATACCCAGCTTTGAGGCCAGGGGAACTGCAGCCACTGCCGCGAAGAGGAACAACACTCCCGCTGTCAATAAATCAGAACCTTCCATCAGCGGCCTCCCACAGGGATCGGATTCGCCAGCCAGTCACCATACGCTTTCGCATGGCTGTCCAGCTCCTGCTTCGTTTGCCGTCTGGCCCAGTAAACGATAATTGGGCTCATCCAATGCATGCGGCACATACCGGCCGTTAGCTCGAAAGGACGCAGCACATCGCTCATTGGATAACGGTTTAGCGCGTCATAGCGGTAGGCACTTTCCGGTTCTCCGGTAGTGATAACGCTACGCCAGTACTTTCCCGCCAGTTGATTCCCTCCGGGACCGCTGGCAAATCCGCGGCTCAGTACGCGGTCAAGCCATTCCTTTAACAGCGCCGGACAGCTATAGGTATAGAGTGGGTGCTGAAAAACAATCACATCATGCTCACGCAGCAGCGCCTGTTCATGCGGAATATCGATAAAAAAATCAGGATAGTGCGCGTAAAGGTCGTGCACGGTAACATTGCTGAGCTGCATGGCCGGTTTAAGCAGAACACGGTTCGCGACCGAGTCCTGAGATTCCGGATGGGCATACAGCAGCAAGACTTTCGCTGGCTGGAACATCATCCCCCTCCCGGTTTTGTCTTTTGTCTATTTTCGACGTTTTGGGCTACCATTGCGCCTCGGTGCGGCAAACGGCCCGCACATTACATTATCATAATGATAAATTAACATAGTCTGAACATACGGCGCCTTATGATTGTTTTCTCATCGTTACAAATTCGTCGCGGCGTGCGCGTCTTGCTGGACAATGCCACGGCCACCATTAATCCAGGGCAGAAGGTTGGCCTGGTGGGTAAAAATGGCTGCGGTAAATCTACCCTGCTGGCATTGCTGAAAAATGAACTCAGCGCCGACGCTGGAGGATTTACCTATCCGGGAAACTGGCAGCTCGCGTGGGTGAATCAGGAAACGCCTGCGTTGCCACAGCCCGCGCTGGAGTACGTCATTGACGGCGACCGCGAGTATCGTCAACTGGAAGCGCAGTTGAACGACGCCAACGAACGTAACGATGGACATGCCATTGCCACCGTCCATGGCAAGCTGGATGCCATCGACGCCTGGACCGTGCGCTCACGCGCCGCCAGCCTGCTGCATGGCCTCGGCTTCTCCAACGAACAGCTTGAGCGCCCGGTCAGCGACTTCTCCGGTGGCTGGCGTATGCGTCTCAACCTGGCCCAGGCGCTGATTTGCCGTTCAGACCTACTGCTGCTCGATGAACCCACCAACCACCTCGATCTCGACGCGGTGATCTGGCTGGAAAGATGGCTGAAAAGCTATCAGGGCACGCTGATTTTGATCTCCCACGATCGCGACTTTCTCGATCCGGTGGTGGATAAAATTATTCATATCGAACAGCAAACCATGTTCGAGTACACCGGCAACTACAGCGCGTTTGAAATCCAGCGTGCGACCCGCCTCGCACAGCAACAGGCAATGTACGAAAGCCAGCAGGAGCGCGTGGCGCATCTGCAAAGCTATATCGATCGTTTCCGCGCTAAAGCAACGAAAGCGAAGCAGGCACAGAGCCGTATCAAAATGCTGGAACGCATGGAGCTGATTGCCCCAGCGCACGTGGACAACCCGTTCCACTTCAGCTTCCGTGAGCCGGAAAGCCTGCCAAACCCGCTGCTGAAGATGGAAAAGGTTAGCGCTGGCTACGGCGATCGCGTCATTCTCGATTCGATCAAACTGAATCTGGTGCCGGGTTCCCGCATCGGCCTGCTCGGTCGCAACGGCGCGGGTAAATCGACGCTGATTAAGCTGCTGGCCGGCGAACTGGCCCCAATCAGCGGTGAGATTGGCCTGGCGAAAGGCATCAAACTGGGCTACTTCGCGCAGCACCAGCTGGAGTTTTTACGCGCCGATGAATCACCCATTCAGCATCTGGCACGCATGGCGCCGCAGGAACTGGAGCAGAAACTGCGTGACTACCTGGGTGGATTCGGCTTCCAGGGCGATAAAGTCAGCGAAGAGACACGCCGCTTCTCCGGTGGCGAAAAAGCGCGTCTGGTACTGGCGTTGATCGTCTGGCAGCGCCCTAACCTGCTGCTGCTCGATGAACCAACCAACCACCTGGACTTGGATATGCGTCAGGCGCTGACCGAGGCGCTGATCGATTTTGAAGGCGCGCTGGTTGTCGTCTCGCACGACCGTCACCTGATCCGCTCCACCACCGACGGCCTCTATCTGGTACACGACAAGAAAGTCGAGCCGTTTGATGGCGATCTGGAGGATTATCAGCAGTGGCTGAGCGATGTCCAGAAACAGGAAAACCAGGGCGACGAACCGGCGAAAGAGAGCGTTAACAGCGCCCAGGCGCGTAAAGACCAGAAGCGCCGCGAAGCGGAACTGCGCTCCCTGACGCAGCCGCTGCGTAAAGAGATTACCCGTCTGGAAAAAGAGATGGAGAAACTGCACGCACAACTGGCGCAGGCGGAAGAAAAACTCGGAGACAGCGAACTGTACGACCAAAGTCGCAAAGCCGAACTTACCGCCTGTTTGCAGCAGCAGGCCAGTGCGAAATCCGGGCTGGAAGAGTGTGAAATGGCCTGGCTGGAGGCTCAGGAACAGCTTGAGCAGATGCTGGCCGAGTAGTCATCATTGCCGGATCCGACGCCAACACGTCTCATCCGGCATTTTTGTTGAATTATCCCTGTGTCGCCAGACGCTGGCGGATTTCTTCGAAATGCTCGCGGTTAAACAGCTTGCCGTTGAGAAAACGAGTTTTCAGTTCCCCTTCCTGCTCTTGCTCCCAGGTCTGTTCGTCATGCAGACGCAGTTCCCCTTGCTCATCACGTGTGACGCGAAGCAGACCACGGGCTGAACGTTTCAGACCATTATCAGTTTTCGGTTCTTTAAAAATCGTCCGGCCTTTGCCGTCGACTTCTCCCCACGTCGCTTTCATCGCAAAACCAAAGGTGTCACGTGTGTTGTATTGATAAGTAAAAGAACCAACGCCAAACACGACGTTTGAACTGGCAAATCCTTTCGCTTCCAGACGACGCAGGATCTCATTCGCTCGCTCAAGGGTGATGGAGTCGCCATAAATCAGTCCGACATGCGGGTCGAGCACCTTGTAACCTTTGGCGTTAATCGTGCCGCCAAAAATCTCCCACAGCACTTCCACGGACCCTTTCTCCTGAGCGGTACGATCGCTGCGGATATCCTCATCTGCGCCAGTACCACACAGGATCTCCACCGGGTTGCCGCTATCCGGACGGAATACCACCCGACCTTCACGCGCCAGAATGATGCTTTTCAGTTCGCGGGTATATTCCGTCAGCACCTGCCAGTAGTCCCAGGTATCAGAGACTATCGATACAAATCCTTGCGGGTAGAGATCGGCAATCAGGCGGCGGAAGGTTTCAATCTCATGCTCGCGCTCACCCATACACATCACGCTGTGTTCGGTAGCCGGAATGCTGGCGCCGATAAAATAGGGCTCGCCGTCGGTGTAGTAATCGCGAGCGTACAGCAGAGATGGAATACTGTCGGTCCCTTTAAAGCTTAACAAATGCCCACTGCCCGCCTGCATGGTGTCCTGTAATCCGGACATACCGCGAAATGAAAAGTCATGGCACTGGAAGTCAAGGTGCGTCAGGTCGCTACAGGTTTGCTCTGCCCAGCGAGCGCAGATTTTGCGGTAGTGGTGAGCTATCGTGGCATTTGTTGACGCCTTCCACAGCTCCGCCGACAGCACGGTCTCCAGGTAATTCACCAGCCAGAAAAACTCGGGTTGGGTGTTGATGATAGTTAAAACCGGTACCGCCATCGGGACTTTGCTGCCTTCATCCAGCGCCTTGATGTGCAGCGGCAGATAGCCCAACTGATGCAGTGCACGAATATGGTCCACCGCCACCGCATCTTTGCCCAGATAGCTGTCCATGACCTGTTTGTATTCGCTGACCACCTCGTCTTCCGGGCGGGCAAAGAACGCCTCATTAAACAGGTCGACTAAAAACCACTGCATAAAACCCTGCAGGCCGAAGAATACCAGTTTGCCATCCGCCAACGGCGAGGAGAAAAAGCGATCGCTGCGCGGGGTAAAGTTGGAATACACACGATGGGTACCCTGCGGATACTGTACGCGATGAGAAACTTTGTAGCCGTCGATAGCCAGAATCGGGTTCATTTTCATAATCAGTCTCTCCCTCAGGCGCGGTAAATCGCGTCAATGTCGATAAGCTCAAGCTGCGGATGTACCAACGCTGGGGCAGCTAAAGAGGTGGTGGTGTAGATCGCGTCAATACCGTTTGCAAACAGGTGATCAACGCCTTTAGAAAAGATACCGTGGGTGACATACAGGCTGACACTGCGGGCGCCAGCATCACGTAACACCTGTGCAGAGCCTATAAACGTACCGCCTGCGTCACACAGATCGTCAACAATCAGCAGATCCCTACCCCTGACGTCTCCGGCCAATAACGCAAATCCCGTCAGGCTGCCGCTTGCCACATCACGTTTTTTGCTCAGGATGGCGTACTGCTCCACACCGGCTACTCTGGCTACAGCATCAATCTTCTTCAGCGATCCCGCATCGGGAGCAACCAGCATCAGCGCGTTTTGCTGAAACAGCCGCGATAATGACGCGCTTTGCATCAGGCAGACCTCCTGGGGGATCGCCACAAAGTTGTCGATTGCAGCCGCCGCCGCATCGCTGTGCGGGTCGAGCACGTTGACCTTGTCAAATTTCAACGTATTGAGCTGACTGGCGAAGACTTTCAACGCAAAGCTGTCACCCGATACCATATGTCTGTCCTGACGCGCCCACGGCAGCCAGGGGAGGTCGAGATGGCTGACCAGTACATCGGTCTGATGACGTACCGCCTCAACCAGTTGCGCTAGCAGCATAAAATCGTTCATATCACGCATAGCCGTGGCACGGATGCGCATCAGGCGAGCAAAGGTTGGCAACGCATCGGTGACTTTTAACCAGACAGCACCATCAGGAAAAACACCGCTGGCAACGGCATAGGTCTGGTCGTCCAAAGTTAGTGTCAATTTTATGTTCATCGCGCTCACCCCTTAATTGTGTCCCTTCGACACAATTAATAATGTCCCTGTGACACATATTAAGCAAGCATAAAATGAATTATTTTTAAGCCGTGAGCTAATCCACTGATAAGCAATGAGAAAAAACGAACCTTGCCCCCCGGTGTCGGGCTGGTACACTTGTCAGCGTTACAAATCATCGTGAGTACCTTATGACCACCGAAGCCGACTACCTGAATCAGTACGACGCCAGCCGCTTCCCTTCACCTCTGGTGACGGTAGATAGCGTGTTATTTACCCTGCATCAGCAGGCGCTGTGCGTATTACTGGTCGAGCGGGCAAACCAGCCGCAAAAAGGGCGTTGGGGATTACCCGGCGGCTTTATTGATATCGAAAACGATGATTCAACCCGCGCCACCGCGCTGCGCAAACTCACCGAAAAAACAGGCGTTTCGCCTTCGTGGCTGGAACAACTGGATACCTTTTCTGGCCCTGATCGTGACCCGCGCGGCTGGAGCCTGACGGTCACCTGGTTTGCACTAATCGCCTGGGTAGACTGCGCGCCCCATATCGCCAGCGTCAGCAATGCCCGTTGGGTGCCGGTTGATGAACTGAAAAACTATTCACTCGCGTTTGATCACGAGAAAATCATTACCGCGGCGCTACACCGCTTACGGCAAAAAACGATGTACTCGCTCCTGCCCGTATACTGCTTGCCGGAAACATTTACCCATGGGCAACTGCTCGAAGCCACTGAGGTGATCCTCGGCCAGTCGATCCAGCGTAAAAGTCTGATTCGTCGCTTTGAAGCGTCAGGAATGTTTGAAGATACCGGAGAAAGCGTGGCGACAGGGACGCGTAAAGCCCGCCTGTGGCGACGTAAACCCAACGTCGATTTTCATCTTTTCTCGCGTAACCTGCTGACTGACTAGCGACAAAATCACATATTGGCTAACCCGCACGCGCTGTGCGCGGTATAGTTATTCTTTCCGATTATTAATTGCTCCGGTGTTATGGTTGAAATCACGTCCACAGAAATGACCCCACCTACCGACGATTCGCGAGAATTCCGCCCGATGCGCGGTATCAGTAACCGCCATCTGCAGACGATGCTGCCGCGTTTAATTCGCCGCAAGGTGAAGTTCGACGCCCACTGGCAGCGTCTGGAATTGCCCGACGGTGATTTCGTCGATCTGGCGTGGAGTGAAGATCCGCAACAGGCGAAACACAAACCGCGCCTGGTGGTTTTTCACGGTCTGGAAGGCAGTCTGAACAGCCCCTACGCACATGGCCTGATTGAAGCAGCACAAAAGCGCGGCTGGCTGGGCGTGGTAATGCATTTTCGCGGTTGCAGCGGCGAACCCAATCGTCTGAACCGCATTTATCACTCCGGTGAAACAGAAGATGGCACCTGGTTTTTACACTGGCTGGAGCGTGAGTTCGGTCGCGTACCGACCGCGGCGGTAGGTTATTCACTCGGTGGAAACATGCTGGCTTGCCTGCTGGCAAAAGAAGGCAACGATATTCCGATAGATGCGGCGGTTATCGTTTCTGCGCCTTTCGTGCTGGAAGCCTGTAGTTACCATATGGACAAGGGCTTCTCCCGGGTCTACCAGCGCTACCTGCTCAATCTGTTGAAAGCCAATGCCTCACGTAAGCTTGAAGCTTATCCAGGTTCGCTGCCGGTGAGTCTGGCCCAGTTGAAATCTTTGCGCCGCATTCGCGATTTTGACGATCTAATCACCGCCAAAATTCACGGTTTCGCCGATGCTATAGACTATTACCGCCAGTGCAGCGCCATGCCGTTGCTCAATCGGATCGCCAAACCAACGCTGATTATCCATGCGAAAGACGATCCGTTTATGGATCATCATGTGATCCCGAAACCGGAAAATCTGCCCTCACAGGTGGAGTACCAGCTTACTGAACACGGCGGCCACGTCGGATTTATAGGTGGCACGGTGCGCCGTCCTGAGATGTGGCTGGAATCCAGAATCCCGGACTGGCTGACAACGTATCTGGAGACGTCATCATGATTATCCCCTGGCAAGATATCTCCCCGGACGCGCTGGACAATTTGATTGAAAGCTTTGTCTTGCGCGAAGGCACCGATTATGGTGAACATGAACGCTCGCTCGAACAAAAAGTCGCCGACGTCAAACGCCAACTACAATCAGGTGAAGCCGTGCTGGTGTGGTCTGAACTGCATGAAACGGTCAACATTATGCCGAGGAAGCAGATTCACGAGTAATCCGTAGCCGCCGGCCGACTTTACTATAATTACAACCATTTCATGGAGTTGTTATGTCTGCCAAACATCCGGTGATTGCGGTAACAGGATCCAGCGGCGCGGGGACCACTACCACCAGCCTCGCGTTTCGTAAAATTTTCGCGCAGTTAAATCTGCGCGCCGCCGAGGTGGAAGGTGACAGTTTTCATCGCTATACCCGTCCGGAAATGGACATGGCGATTCGCAAAGCTCGCGATGCCGGGCGGCATATCAGCTATTTTGGCCCCGAAGCTAATGACTTCGGCTTGCTGGAACAAACCTTCATCGAATACGGTCAGACGGGCAAAGGCCAGTCGCGAAAATATCTGCACACTTACGATGAGGCCGTACCGTGGAACCAGGTTCCGGGGACATTCACGCCCTGGCAGCCGCTGCCTGAACCGACGGATGTACTGTTCTACGAAGGGCTGCACGGCGGTGTCGTCACCCCACAGCAAAACGTGGCCCGGCATGTCGATCTGCTGGTTGGCGTGGTACCTATCGTAAACCTGGAATGGATCCAGAAGCTGACCCGCGATACCAGCGAGCGTGGACATTCGCGTGAAGCGGTGATGGACTCGGTGGTGCGTTCAATGGACGATTACATCAATTACATCACGCCGCAGTTTTCCCGGACGCATATTAACTTCCAGCGCGTACCGACCGTCGATACCTCCAACCCCTTTGCCGCTAAGAGCATTCCATCACTGGATGAAAGCTTTGTCGTGATTCATTTTCGTAACCTGGAAGGGATCGACTTCCCGTGGTTGCTGGCCATGCTGCAGGGCTCATTCATTTCCCATATCAATACGTTAGTCGTACCTGGCGGCAAGATGGGTCTGGCGATGGAATTGATTATGCTGCCGCTGGTACAGCGACTGATGGAAGGTAAGAAGATCGAGTGATGTGGTCTTTTGCCGGATGACGGCTGATGCCTTATCCGGCCTACGCGTTTATATCCTGTAGGCCTGATAAGTGTAACGCCATCAGGCATGGCATCACGCAGCAGCAACCACTTCATAGGAATGGGTAATATTCACTGCCTTTTCCAACATCAACGCCACGGAGCAGTATTTTTCCGCTGAAAGATCGACGGCGCGGGAGACAGACGCATCTTTCAGATCGTTACCCGTTACGATGAAATGCAGGTTGATGTGGGTAAACAGGCGCGGCGCTTCATCACGACGCTCTGAAGTCAGCTTCACTTCGCAGTTGGTCACATCCTGACGACCTTTTTGCAGGATCGATACCACATCAATTGCGCTACAACCGCCAGCAGCCATTAATACCATTTCCATCGGGCTCGGCGCTTTATCACCGGAGTTACCGTCCATCAAAATTTGGTGGCCAGAGGCGGACTCACCGAGGAAGGTTAACCCCTCAACCCACTTTACACGCGCTTGCATATTTCGTAACTCCAATGTTTCAATTTTCCTGACAGATTACGCGCACATAACAATTCTCGCAACGGAAGGCGACCTGCGTCATGCTGAAGCGAGACACCAGGAGACACACGGCGAAAGCTATGCTAAAACAGACGGGATGCTACAGTAATACATTGACGTACTGCATGTATGCAGAGGACATCACATTACAGGCTGCAGTATATTTTTGACAGCCCCTTTCCCAGGTAGCGGGAAGCATATTTTTGCAAACCCAGAGGCAGCGTCGTTTTCTGGCTCTGGAGACAGCTTATAACAGAGGATAACCGCGCATGGTGCTTGGCAAACCGCAAACAGACCCTACTCTCGAATGGTTCTTGTCTCATTGCCATATTCATAAGTACCCATCGAAGAGCACGCTGATTCACCAGGGTGAAAAAGCGGAAACGTTGTATTACATCGTTAAAGGCTCCGTGGCAGTGCTGATCAAAGATGAAGAAGGGAAAGAAATGATCCTTTCTTATCTGAATCAGGGCGATTTTATTGGTGAATTAGGCCTCTTCGAAGAAGGTCAGGAACGTAGCGCCTGGGTACGTGCCAAAACCGCATGTGAAGTCGCTGAAATTTCCTACAAAAAATTTCGCCAATTAATCCAGGTCAACCCGGATATTCTGATGCGCCTGTCTTCTCAGATGGCTCGTCGTCTGCAGGTCACGTCTGAAAAAGTGGGCAACCTTGCCTTCCTCGACGTAACCGGTCGTATCGCGCAGACTCTGCTGAATCTGGCGAAACAGCCTGATGCGATGACCCACCCGGACGGCATGCAGATTAAAATCACCCGTCAGGAAATCGGCCAGATCGTTGGCTGCTCCCGTGAGACCGTCGGTCGTATTCTGAAGATGCTGGAAGATCAGAACCTGATCTCCGCACACGGTAAGACCATCGTCGTCTACGGCACGCGTTAACCCCATCGAAGTGGCGCGTTACCCAGTAATGCGCCACTTTTGTTTACTCCGATGTGGCGAAGACTGATATACCACCCAGAGATCAACTACGCACTACGACAAACGCTGGTGCTATGTTTACCTGTGGCTGTTGGTCTGATCATCGGTCAGCTTCATTTGGGGCTTCTCTTTTCCCTCGTCCCTGCCTGCTGCAACATTGCCGGTCTTGATACCCCGCACAAGCGCTTTTTCAAACGCTTAGTCATTGGTGCATCGCTGTTTGCCGGGTGCAGCTTGATCATGCAGCTACTGCTTGCGCAAACTATACCGCTACCATTGATCCTCACCGGCCTGACACTGATTCTTGGCGTAACCGCCGAGCTAAGCCCTTTGCATGCGCGATTACTGCCAGCCTCGCTTATCGCAGCGATTTTCACGCTCAGCCTGGCCGGGAATATGCCCGTCTGGGAGCCACTGCTGATCTACGCGCTGGGCACGTTATGGTACGGCCTGTTCAACTGGTTCTGGTTCTGGATGTGGCGCGAGCAACCGCTCCGCGAATCGCTCAGCTTGCTGTACCGTGAATTAGCCGATTACTGTGAAGCCAAGTACAGCATGCTGACCCAGCATGCCGACCCAGAAAAAGCGCTGCCTCCCCTGCTGGTTCGCCAACAAAAGGCGGTGGATCTGATTACTCAGTGCTATCAGCAAATGCATATGCTGTCGGCACATCACAACAACGAATACAAACGCCTGCTGCGTGCCTTTCAGGAGGCGCTGGATTTACAGGAGCATATTTCCGTTAGCCTCCACCAGCCAGAAGAAGTGCAAAAACTGGTTGAGCGTAGCCACGCGGAGCAGGTAATTCGCTGGAACGCGCGAACCGTCGCCGAACGCCTTCGGGTACTGGCCGATGATATTTTGTATCACCGCTTGCCGACCCGTTTCTCGATGGAAAAGCAGATTGGCACGCTGGAGAAAATCGCCAGGCAGCATCCGGACAATCCGGTGGGGCAATTTTGCTACTGGCACTTCAGCCGTATTGCCCGCGTGCTACGGACCCAGCGCCCGCTATATGCCCGTGACTTAATGGCTGACAAGCAGCGTCGGTTGCCGCTGATCCCTGCCCTGAAAAACTACCTGTCGTTGAAATCCCCAGCGCTGCGCAATGCCGGACGCATCAGCGTTATGTTGAGTATCGCCAGCCTGATGGGCAGCGCCTTACACCTGCCAAAGCCTTACTGGATTTTGATGACAGTCCTGTTTGTTACGCAAAATGGCTACGGGGCGACCCGGGTGCGCATCTTACACCGTTCCGTAGGTACGCTCGTTGGACTGGTTATTGCCGGCGTCACGTTGCACTTTCATATTCCCGAAGGTTTCACGCTGGCGGCCATGCTGCTGATCACTCTGGTGAGTTATCTGATCATCCGTAAAAACTACGGCTGGGCTACCGTCGGTTTTACGGTAACGGCGGTATACACCCTGCAACTGCTGACGCTGAACGGGGAAGAGTTTATCGTGCCGCGGTTTGTCGATACGGTGATTGGCTGCTTAATCGCCTTTGGCGGCACGCTCTGGCTGTGGCCACAGTGGCAGAGCGGTCTGCTGCGTAAGAACGCCCACGATGCGCTAGAAGCCGACCAAGAGGCCATTCGTCTGATCCTCAGCAACGATCCACAGGCCACGCCGCTGGCGTATCAACGCATGCGCGTCAACCAGACGCAAAACACGCTGTTCAACTCGCTGAACCAGGCAATGCAGGAGCCAGGATTTAACTCGCACTACCTTGCAGATATGAAACTGTGGGTCACGCACAGCCAGTTCATCGTCGAACACATCAACGCGATGACCACGCTGGCAAGGGAACATACGATGCTGACGCCGGATTTGGCGCAGCGGTATCTGGAGTCCTGTGAAATTGCACTCCAGCGCTGTCAGCAACGGCTGGAATATGATGGGCCGGGAAGCTCGGGAGATGTGAATATACTCGAAGCGCCAGAGATGCTGTCCCATGGTCCGTTAAGCACCCTTGAGCAGCATCTGCAGCGGGTTCTTGGGCATCTGAACACCATGCATACCATTTCGTCGGTAGCATGGCGTCAGCGACCGCACCACGGGATCTGGCTGAGCCGCCGACTACGGGACATGAAGGGTTAAGAGATTTGCCGGATGCGCTACGCTTATCCGGCCTACGAATCACACCTTACCCTGTAGGCCGGATAAGGCGCTCGCGCCGCTATCCGGCAATCAGCCCACCACCTTCGCTACCGCCTGCGCGAAGCGCTGCATCCCTTCATCGATATCCGCCTGCTCTACTACCAGCGACGGCGCGAAACGCATTACGTCCGGCCCGGCGTTCAGCACCATTACCCCTTCATGCGCGGCGGCATAAAGGAAATCGCGTGCCCGGCCTTTAAACTGCGGCTTCAGCTCGGCGCCAATCAGCAGCCCCATCCCGCGAATATCGCTGAAAATATCGAACTGTTGATCAATCTTGTGCAAATGCTGGAAAAACGCCTGACGCCGGGCCTGAATGCCTCCCAGCACGTCCGGCGTGTTGATGATATCAAACGCTGCCCCCGCTACCGCGCAGGCCAGCGGGTTACCGCCGTAGGTGGAGCCGTGCGAACCCACGTGGAACGCGGAGGCAATCTCCTGAGTGGTCAACACCGCACTTACCGGGAAGCCGCCACCGAGCGCCTTCGCGCTGGTGAGGATATCCGGCGTCACGCCGTAGTGCATATAGGCAAACAAATCGCCGGTACGCCCCATCCCGCTCTGCACTTCATCAAATACCAACAGCGCCTGGTGCTGGTCACAAAGTTCACGCAAACCTTGCAGGAATTCCGGCGTTGCCGCAGTGACGCCGCCCTCTCCCTGAATAGGCTCAACCACCACCGCGCAGGTGTGATCGTCCATCACCGCTTTGACCGCATGCAGATCGTTAAACGGGACATGGATGATATCCGCCGGTTTTGGCCCAAAGCCGTCGGAGTATTTCGGCTGCCCACCAACGGATACGGTAAACAGCGAACGGCCGTGAAACGCATTATGGAAGGCAATGATTTTGGTTTTGAACGGGCTATGACGCACGCAGGCATAGTGGCGCGCCAGCTTAAAGGCGGTTTCGTTGGCTTCAGTACCGGAGTTCATGAACAGCACGCGCTCGGCAAAGGTCGCATCAATGATTTTACGGCCTAAGCGCAACGCCGGTTCGTTGGTAAATACGTTGCTGGTATGCCACAGGGTTTCACCCTGGGTTTTTAACGCCTCAACCAATGCCGGATGGCAATGCCCTAACGCGGTCACTGCAATGCCGCCCGCGAAATCAACATACTCTTTGCCCTGTTGATCCCACACTCGACTCCCTTTTCCTTTTACCGGGATAAACTCAGCCGGTGCATAAATCGGCAGAATCACTTCATCGAATGTCGCGCGCGTAATTGCAGTTTGTTCAGTTGCCATGTCATTACCACCCTGTTAAGCAGAAACGCCAGTGAAATTATAATCACAAAATATGAATAAAAAATCACTGAATAGCAACTACAAATCAGCGATTGAGAAAATTAGCCAGCAGTTGATGCCCCTGTTCGCTGAGAATACTCTCCGGGTGAAACTGTACCCCTTCCATATCCCACTCGCGGTGACGAATGCCCATAATCTCCTGCGTTTCACTCCAGGCCGTCACCTCAAAGCACTCGGGAAGCGTCTCAGGGGCAACCACCAGAGAGTGGTAGCGCGTCACCGTTAATGGGTTAGCGAGTCCCTGAAAAACACCCTGCCCGTTATGGGTAATCGGCGAGGTTTTACCGTGCATCACTTTAGCCGCCCGAACTACGCTCGCGCCAAAGGCCTGCGCCATCGCCTGGTGGCCAAGACAAACACCCAACAAGGGAAGCTTACCGGCGAAATGACGAATAACGTCCAGTGAGATACCGGCGTCATCCGGCGTGCATGGTCCAGGGGAAATCACGATTTTTTGCGGGTTCAGCGCGTCGATTTGCGCCAGCGTCAGCTCGTCGTTGCGCCGGACAAGGACATCAGCGCCCAGTTCGCAGAAGTATTGGTACAGGTTCCAGGTAAAAGAATCATAGTTATCAATAAGCAGGATCATGGCGGCTCCGGTACATAAGAACCGCGCTATTCTACTCAGTTTCCGGGGCTTCGCTTACCACTTTACGAAATATCGCCCGCAGTGCAGACAGGTCACCCATCGCCCCGCTCTGATTAGCCTGATTCCACTCCTCAACCGGAATGCCATCCCAGCTCAGCATATACCCGGCATGAATCGCTAACTGTTCGAAGAAAATACGCTGCGCCAGGCCACTGCCAATGCGAAACGGATGCAGCACATTGATTTCGCAATAATAGTGCGCAAGACGATCGACAAACTTGTCTTCCGGTATTCCCACCAGCCAGAACTCATCTTCCAGGTCCTGCATCAGCGCATTGCCCTCTTTCTCGATATAGGCGAAATGGCAAAAGCGAGTATCGCCCTGGTAAATATCGACTTCACGCAGGTGTCCCGCCCAGTCAAAAATATCCCGATACAGCTGGCGATGAATGGCGCACAGGTGCGGTAAGCCCCGTTTAAGCGGCCCCAATTCGATAGTCGCCGCACGCAGCGCTGTCAGTTCATAAGCCGCCTGCGCTAAACGCTGCGCCTGATGAATCCCCAGACGGTTACGCATGACATTCAGGCCCGGATATAAATACGGGTCGCGACCATCACCGAATTTATCGCTCATAGTGCCTCCTCAGCTCTTCAAGACGCGCCAGGGCGTCTTCAGCACTCAGAGTAACCCGTGGAATATCTACGCCTTCCAGCCGTCGGCTGGCCTGGAAATTGGCGTTTCGCCGTTGTTCCCACAGCCTGGACTTTTGTTTATCGGTGAGTTTTTTCACGTGACCTCCCTGAATGAGCCGACACTTGCCACAAGTATAAGCAGCAATTTCGGGTTACGCAGAGAGAGGGGTGAACGCGGGCAAGAACTACCCGCGCAAGATACGATTACGGCAGGACTTTAGCAGAAAGGATAACAATCGGTTTTGACGGGACATTCTGGTATGGACCGACATCATGGGTCTGTACCTGAGAGATCTTATCCGCGACATCCATACCTTTCACAACTTTACCGAAAACAGCGTAGCCAAAGTCGCGCTGGCCGTGATCGAGGAAAGCGTTATCTGCAATGTTGATAAAGAACTGGCTGGTCGCGCTGTCTTTATCCGCTGTACGCGCCATAGCAATCGTGCCGCGAGTGTTACGCAGTCCGTTATCGGCTTCATTCTTGATTGGCGGGTTAGGTTTCTTCTGCTGCATCTGCTCGGTAAAACCGCCGCCCTGCACCATGAAGCCTGGGATCACACGGTGGAACGTGGTGTTGTTATAGAAACCACTGTTGACATAATCGACAAAGTTTTGCACTGAAACCGGGGCTTTCTGACTGTTCAGCTCCAGCTCAATGTTACCAGCAGAGGTTGTCAGCAGAACATGTGGATCACCTTTTGCTGCCAGTGCTGCGGGGGAGAGAGCAGAAAGAGCGAGAACAGCTGCAACAGCCGCCAGAGTCGATTTGAGCATGAGAATTCCTTAACAAGAGCAGAAATGAAGCAAGTGAATTGATTCTAAAGAGCCTTCAAGGACAAGGCCATCCCTTTACTTAATTTTACGTACCTGAAACAAATGTAACCTCATGGCTGCAAGTATCAATGTGATCAAGATCACATAGAAAAATGTAACGCACCAAGTTATTACCGATAAATATTTAAATGCGTCACTAAAGCGCCTAAAATCTGCCCGCTCACGGCGCAGTCAATGCGCCTTACACTTCTATACAGGCCAGTCATGACTAACAGCAATCGCATCAAGCTCACATGGATTAGCTTTCTCTCCTACGCCCTGACAGGTGCGTTGGTAATTGTCACCGGGATGGTGATGGGAAACATAGCAGATTACTTCCATTTGCCCGTTTCCAGCATGAGTAACACCTTCACCTTCCTGAATGCCGGCATTCTGATCTCTATCTTTCTGAATGCATGGTTAATGGAAATCGTGCCACTGAAAACCCAGTTGCGCTTCGGCTTTATCCTGATGGTACTGGCCGTTGCCGGACTGATGTTCAGCCATAGCCTGGCCTTGTTCTCCGCCGCCATGTTTGTTTTGGGCCTGGTGAGCGGTATTACCATGTCGATTGGTACGTTCCTGGTAACTCAAATGTACGAAGGTCGCCAGCGCGGTTCCCGCCTGCTGTTTACTGACTCCTTCTTCAGCATGGCCGGCATGATTTTCCCGATGGTTGCCGCGTTCCTGTTAGCGCGCAGCATCGAATGGTATTGGGTCTATGCCTGCATCGGCCTCGTATACGTCGCCATTTTCCTGCTGACCTTCGGTTGTGAATTCCCGGCACTGGGTAAACACGCTCAGCAGTCAGACGCGCCGGTAGTAAAAGAAAAATGGGGGATTGGCGTGCTGTTTCTGGCGATCGCTGCACTGTGCTACATCCTCGGTCAGTTGGGTTTTATCTCCTGGGTCCCGGAGTACGCCAAAAGTCTGGGCATGAGCCTGAACGATGCGGGTAAACTGGTCAGCGACTTCTGGATGTCTTACATGGTTGGCATGTGGGCATTTAGCTTTATTCTGCGTTTCTTCGATTTGCAGCGTATCCTGACCGTACTGGCGGGTCTGGCTACCGTCCTGATGTATCTGTTTATCACCGGTACGCCAGAGCATATGCCGTGGTTTATTATGACGCTGGGCTTCTTTTCCAGTGCGATTTATACCACCATCATTACCCTTGGCTCCCAGCAGACGAAGGTCGCCTCACCCAAACTGGTTAACTTCGTTCTGACCTGCGGTACCATCGGCACCATGCTCACTTTCGTCGTCACCGGCCCTATCGTGGCACACAGCGGCCCGCAGGCGGCATTGCAAACAGCTAACGGCTTGTATGCGGTTGTATTCGTGATGTGCTTTATTCTTGGGTTTGTCACGCGCCATCGCCAGCATAACGCCCCAGCAACGCATTAATCTCACTGCCGGATGGTATCCACATCATCCGGCACATTCTCGCCCTCCTCTTCTTTCACTGGTCATGTAGGCCAATTCTTACAAAAACCCCTTAATTTGTACGCTATTTATACAAACACGAAAACCCAAATAATTCCGTCACTTATAAAAATGCTGACAAATCAGTTATATACCTCTTAAGGAGTATATAAGGGCGAATTTGATTTGCATCAATAAGCGCGGTTGCTGAATCGTTAAGGTAGGCAGTAATAGAAAAGAAATCGAGGCAAAAATGAGCAAAGTCAGACTCGCTATTATCGGTAATGGTATGGTCGGCCATCGCTTTATTGAGGATCTTCTTGATAAATCCGACGCTGCCAATTTTGATATTACCGTCTTCTGTGAAGAACCCCGCAAAGCGTACGACCGCGTACACCTGTCTTCCTACTTCTCCCACCACACCGCCGAAGAGCTTTCTCTGGTGCGTGAAGGATTCTACGAGAAGCACGGCGTTAAGGTGTTAGTGGGTGAGCGCGCAATTACCATTAACCGCCAGGAGAAGGTAATCCACTCCAGCGCAGGTCGTACGGTTTACTACGATAAGCTGATCATGGCGACGGGCTCTTACCCGTGGATCCCACCGATTAAAGGTTCGGAAACCCAGGACTGCTTCGTTTACCGCACCATCGAAGACCTCAACGCGATTGAGTCTTGCGCGCGCCGCAGCAAACGCGGTGCTGTTGTCGGCGGTGGTCTACTGGGCCTGGAAGCCGCCGGTGCGCTGAAAAGCCTCGGCGTTGAAACCCACGTGATTGAATTCGCCCCAATGCTGATGGCTGAACAGCTGGATCATATGGGTGGCGAGCAGTTACGTCGCAAAATTGAAAGCATGGGCGTGCGTGTGCACACCAGCAAAAACACCAAAGAGATCGTTCAGGAAGGCACCGAAGCGCGCAAAACCATGCGTTTTGCCGACGGTAGCGAACTGGAAGTCGATTTCATCGTCTTCTCTACCGGTATTCGTCCACGCGACAAACTGGCCACCCAGTGCGGTCTGGACGTCGCGCCACGCGGCGGGATCGTCATTAACGACACTTGCCAGACATCTGACCCGGACATCTATGCCATCGGCGAATGCGCCAGCTGGAACAACCGCGTGTATGGTCTGGTCGCTCCAGGCTATAAAATGGCGCAGGTTGCCGTTGACCATATTCTCGAAACTGAAAACGCCTTTGAAGGCGCAGACCTGAGCGCCAAGCTGAAGCTGCTCGGCGTTGACGTCGGCGGTATTGGCGACGCGCATGCGCGCACGCCGGGCGCCCGTAGCTACGTCTATCTCGACGAAAGCAAAGAAGTCTACAAACGCCTGATCGTTAGCGAAGATAACAAAACCCTGCTCGGCGCGGTTCTGGTAGGCGACACCAGCGATTACGGCAATCTGCTGCAACTGGTGCTGAACGCCATCGAACTGCCGGAAAATCCGGATTCACTGATTCTGCCAGCACACGCGGGCAGCGGTAAGCCGTCTATCGGTGTCGATAAACTGCCGGACAGCGCGCAGATTTGCTCCTGCTTCGATGTCACCAAAGGCATGCTGGTTGCCGCTATCAACAAGGGCTGCCATACCGTTGCGGCGCTGAAAGCGGAAACCAAAGCCGGTACCGGCTGCGGCGGGTGTATCCCGCTGGTAACGCAGGTCCTGAACGCCGAACTGGCGAAACAGGGTATCGAAGTTAACAACAACCTGTGTGAACACTTCCCGTACTCACGTCAGGAACTGTTCCATCTCATCCGCGTAGAAGGCATCAAAACCTTCGAAGAACTGCTGGCAAAACACGGGAAAGGTTACGGCTGTGAAGTATGTAAACCTACCGTAGGCTCCCTGCTGGCTTCCTGCTGGAATGAGTACATCCTCAAACCGCAGCACACGCCGTTGCAGGACACCAACGACAACTTCCTGGCTAACATCCAGAAAGACGGTACTTATTCCGTGATCCCGCGCTCTGCGGGTGGCGAAATTACCCCTGAAGGTCTGGTAGCTGTGGGCCGTATCGCGCGTGAATTTAACCTGTACACCAAAATTACCGGTTCTCAGCGTATCGGCCTGTTCGGCGCGCAGAAAGATGACCTGCCGGAAATCTGGCGTCAGCTGATTGAAGCCGGTTTTGAAACCGGTCACGCGTATGCCAAAGCGCTGCGTATGGCGAAAACCTGCGTAGGCAGCACCTGGTGCCGTTACGGCGTCGGCGATAGCGTGGGCTTCGGCGTGGAGCTGGAAAATCGCTACAAAGGCATTCGTACCCCGCACAAAATGAAATTCGGCGTCTCCGGCTGTACCCGTGAATGTGCGGAAGCTCAGGGTAAAGACGTGGGTATCATCGCCACTGAGAAAGGCTGGAACCTGTACGTTTGCGGTAACGGCGGGATGAAACCTCGTCATGCAGACCTGCTGGCAGCGGATATCGATCGCGAAACGCTGCTCAAGTACCTTGACCGTTTCATGATGTTCTACATCCGTACTGCCGACAAACTGACCCGTACCGCACCGTGGTTAGACAATCTGGAAGGCGGTATTGAGTATCTGAAGTCCGTCATCATCGACGACAAGTTGGGCCTGAACCAGCATCTTGAAGAAGAGATGGCCCGTCTGCGTGAAGCTGTGGTGTGTGAGTGGACAGAAACCGTTAACACCCCATCCGCGCAGGTTCGCTTCAAACACTTTATCAACAGCGAAAAACGCGATCCGAATGTCCAGGTTGTGCCTGAACGTGAACAACATCGTCCGGCCACGCCTTATGAGCGTATCCCGGTGACTCTGGTGGAGGAAAACGCATGAGCCAGTGGAAAAACATCTGCAAAATCGATGACATTCTGCCTGCAACAGGCGTCTGCGCCCTGTTAGGTAACGAGCAGGTTGCGATTTTCCGCCCGTATCACAGCGACCAGGTGTTTGCGATCAGCAACATCGACCCGTTCTTTGAGTCCAGCGTGCTTTCTCGTGGGCTGATTGCTGAACATCAGGGCGAATTGTGGGTTGCCAGCCCGCTGAAAAAACAGCGTTTTCGTTTAAGCGACGGTCTGTGCATGGAAGACGAACAGTTCTCCGTGAAACATTACGAAGCGCGAGTGAAAGACGGCACGGTGCAACTGCGCGGTTAATTAATTCTGGGAGGCGCAACGCCTCCCCTTTTTTGACGTATTTGTAGGTCTTTTAATGGTAGGCCTGATAAGCGTAGCGCCATCAGGCAATTGCACTGGCACATTGCCGGATGGCGGCATAAATGCCTTGTCCGGCCTACGGTTACGATTTCTTTTTATTGTTTGTACTTCAAGGATAATCAACACATGTTCACAGACACTATTAATAAGTGTGCGGCTAACGCTGCGCGCATCGCACGCCTGTCGGCTAATAACCCGCTTGGATTCTGGATCAGTTCGGCAATGGCGGGAGCCTATGTGGGTCTCGGCATCATTCTTATTTTCACCCTCGGTAATCTGCTCGACCCGTCCGTTCGTCCTCTGGTGATGGGTGCAACCTTTGGTATCGCCTTAACGCTGGTCATTATTGCCGGTTCGGAACTGTTTACCGGTCACACCATGTTTCTGACACTCGGCGTCAAAGCAGGCACCATCAGCCACGGTCAGATGTGGGCAATCCTGCCAAAAACATGGCTGGGTAACCTGGTCGGTTCCGTGTTTGTCGCCCTGCTTTACAGCTGGGGTGGCGGTAGCCTGCTGCCGGTCGATACCAGCATCGTCCATTCGGTTGCTCTGGCGAAAACGACCGCGCCTGCGATGGTTTTGTTCTTTAAAGGCGCACTGTGTAACTGGTTGGTTTGTCTGGCAATCTGGATGGCAATCCGTACCGAAGGCGCGGCAAAATTCCTCGCTATCTGGTGGTGTCTGCTGGCGTTTATCGCTTCCGGCTACGAGCACTCCGTTGCCAACATGACGCTGTTTGCCCTCTCCTGGTTCGGCCACCACAGCGAAGCCTATACCCTGTCAGGAATTGGTCATAACCTGTTGTGGGTGACACTCGGTAATACTTTGTCCGGTGTCGTATTCATGGGATTGGGTTATTGGTATGCTACGCCAAAATCGGAGCGTCCGGCTCCGGCAAAAATCAATCAGCCAGAGGCTGCTGCCAATAATTAAGGGGTAATGTCGTGGATCATTTGCCTATATTTTGTCAACTACGTGACCGCGACTGCTTGATCGTCGGCGGTGGTGATGTCGCAGAACGCAAAGCGCGGTTACTGCTGGAAGCGGGCGCCCGTTTAACGGTTAATGCGCTGGCGTTTATTCCGCAGTTCAAAGTATGGGCAGATGAAAACATGCTGACGCTGGTTGAGGGGCCGTTCGATGAGTCCCTGCTCGACACCTGCTGGTTGGCTATTGCCGCCACCGATGACGATGCCGTCAACCAAAGCGTCAGCACCGCCGCAGAATCACGTCGTATCTTCTGCAACGTGGTCGATGCACCAAAAGCAGCCAGTTTTATCATGCCCTCCATTATCGACCGCTCACCGCTGATGGTGGCGGTCTCCTCCGGCGGGACATCGCCAGTGCTGGCCCGTCTGCTGCGTGAAAGGCTTGAATCCGTTCTGCCTCAGCATCTGGGCCAGGTCGCGCAGTATGCCGGCAAGTTGCGTTCCCGAGTGAAGCAACAGTTTGCCAGCATGGGTGAACGTCGCCGCTTCTGGGAAAAATTGTTCGTGAATGACCGCCTGGCGCAGTCGTTGGCGAACAATGACCTGAAAGCCGTCGAGGAAACCACTGAGCAAATGCTCAGCGAGCCGCTGGATCACCGTGGTGAAGTGGTGCTGGTTGGCTCCGGTCCTGGCGATGCCGGCCTGCTGACGCTGAAAGGGCTACAGCAGATCCAGCAAGCGGATGTCGTGGTCTATGACCGTCTGGTTTCCGACGACATCATGAACCTTGTACGCCGCGATGCAGACCGAGTGTTCGTCGGTAAACGTGCAGGCTATCACTGCGTACCGCAGGAAGAGATCAACCAGATCCTGCTGCGTGAAGCACAACAGGGCAAGCGCGTGGTTCGACTGAAAGGTGGCGACCCGTTCATCTTTGGCCGCGGTGGCGAAGAGCTGGAAACGCTGTGCCATGCCGGTATCCCATTCTCTGTAGTGCCGGGTATTACCGCAGCCTCCGGTTGTTCTGCCTATTCCGGCATTCCACTGACCCATCGTGATTACGCTCAGAGCGTGCGTCTGGTTACCGGACACCTGAAAACCGGCGGTGAGCTGGACTGGGAAAACCTGGCAGCAGAGAAACAAACGCTGGTGTTCTACATGGGGCTGAACCAGGCGGCCACGATTCAGGAAAAATTGATCGAATTTGGCATGCAGCCCGATATGCCCGTCGCCCTAGTAGAAAACGGTACCTCCGTGAAACAGCGTGTCGTCAATGGCGAGCTGACTCAGCTAGGAGAGTTGGCGCAACAGGTTGAAAGCCCAGCGTTAATTATTGTTGGTCGTGTGGTAGGCCTTCGCGATAAGCTGAACTGGTTCTCAAACCATTAATTGAATGCAAATAAATGCCCTGACTCTCAGGGCATTTATTTTCTCGTTTATTATTCATGATTTATTCTCAAACCTGAATTAAGAAAGACTAAACTCATTCACCAACAAAATGAATCTGCGCTCTAATTTATAAAAAACACGTAAAATACCCTATTTATATCCGTACAACCCATAAATCTAATTCACATCCTAAATAATACATGACCATTGAGTAATTTGACGAAGCACGGTCATTCAGTGGCAAAATAATAAATTACCTCGAAATAAATTTATGCCTTCAATGGCATATTTTGTGCGTATTTATTTAAGGATGTCGATTATGCAAAGGAAAAAACTCATTGCTGTGGGTATTGCTCTTGCGTTGCAAACTTACTATCTCCCGGCGATAGCCGCAGATAGTAGCGACGATGACAATGATTGCCCTACTGATATATCCGTATTATCAAAAGCCGAACGTAACAAACTCTCCGCACGCTGCCTGGCAGATTATACAGAACAAGACAATCACTGGGGATGGGTCGCAGGTGGTGTCGCTGCGCTAACAGCTGGTGTAGCGATAGGTATCGATAACAATGGCGGCGGCCATTCCCACCATAATGATACTCCGGCAACCCCATCAGATAATGGCGATGTAACGCCCACACCTCCTGACGACGATAGCGGCGATGTAACACCCACGCCTCCCGATGACGATGGCGGTGATGTAACACCCACGCCTCCCGATGACGATGGCGGCGATGTAACGCCCACGCCTCCCGACGACGATAGCGGCGATGTAACCCCCACGCCTCCCGATGACGATGGCGGTGATGTAACGCCCACGCCTCCCGACGACGATGGCGGTGATGTAACGCCCACACCTCCCGATGACGATGGCGGCGATGTAACGCCCACGCCTCCCGACGACGATGGCGGCGATGTAACACCTACACCACCTGATGATACCTCTGTTATTACCTTCAGTAACGGCGTCACCATCGATAAAGGCCTGAACACACTGACATTTGACGGCATCAAGCTGGATAGCGGCACGGACCTCGGCGGCGCCGTGTGGAATTACGTCGAACAGGACGATCGGTGGCAGATCGCGTTACAAGACGGTAAAACGCTGCTGGTTTCCGACTGGAAAGTGACCGACGATAATGCCGCCGTCATTGAAGGTACGGTACAAGGAAGCGGCCTGTACTGGAAATATGACAGCCAGGGATACCTGATCGTTGCCGATGATCAAACCACCGTTGCAACGGGCGACGACGAGTCACACGTCGCCGATCGCGGAGTTGATACCCGTGTTGAAGGTAAAACCGGGGTCATCATCTCCGGCAATCGGACAAACAACGCGTTAAGCGGTGATTCCTCCGTCAGCGATGGTGCGGTCGGCATCGTTATTACCGGTGACAACACCACCAATACGATTTCAGGACAAAGCACCGTCGACGGCGCAACCGGCGCGCTGATTTCAGGTAACGGCACCACCACCCGCATTTCCGGTGGCATTGACGTAACAGGTGGCGGCACCGGCATGGTGATCGATGGCAACGAAACCACGGTGGCGAATACCGGCACCTCTAACATCAGCGGTCAAGGTTCAACCGGCTCCATCGTCAATGGCGACAACTCGCACGTTATCAACGATGGTGAACTCTATGTGGCCGACGGCGCTACCGGGGCAAAGATTACCGGTGATGATGTCCTCATCGACAACAAAGGCGATACCACCGCCAGCGGCGCAGGTTCTACCGGGCTATATATTGACGGAGACAACGCAACCATTAACAGCGAAGGGAAGCAGGATATTTCCGACGGCGCAACGGGCATCCTGATTAACGGCAACAGCGCCACCTTCGATAATATCGGCACCACCAATGTCAGCGGCGCAGGCTCTATCGGTATCAGCATCACCGGCGACAAAACGCGCATTACTAACGATGGTGAGCTAAACGTTACCGACGGCGCGACCGGAGCCAAAATGACCGGTGACGGTGCGGTGATTGATAACACCGGCGACTCAACGGTCACCGGCGCGGGGTCAACCGGGCTGTACATCGCGGGAAATAAGGCGCTGGTTATTGGCGAAGGAGATCAAACCATTGCGCAGGGCGCAACGGGTACCGTCATTGCGGGCGATAATTCCCGAATCGCGAATACGGGTGATATCACCGTGGATGGCGCGGGCTCTATCGCTGCAGTCATTGATGGAAATGATAATAGCCTGACTCAGGCAGGTGACATGCTGGTCACCAACGGCGCGACGGGTATCGTCACTGACGGGGCGGGTAACGAAATCAAAAACACCGGCAACGCGACCGTGCGCGATGCAAACTCCGTGGGTTTTGTGATCGATGGTGAAAGAAATGTCTTTAATAATAAAGGAAATATCGACGTCAGCCTGAATGGTACTGGCGCAAAAATGAGTGGCGACTCGTCACAGGCGACGCTGGATGGCGATATTAACGTTATTTCCGCGCAGGACCTCGATGGCGTATTCCGTGGCGCGACGGGCGTAAACGTGGGCGGCGACAGTAACACCGTAGATATCACAGGCAATGTGAATATGAGCGCTGAGTACGAACAGGATTCTCTGATCGCCAGCGATACCCCGCTAACCGGTGTCGCCGTTAGCGGTAACAACAATAATGTCACGCTTGATGGTGGGCTTAATATTGATGTGAACGATCAATCCGTCGTCAGCGGGCAGTATCTGGACGTTATCGGTCTAAACGTGACCGGTGATGGAAACAATGTGGCGATTGCTGGCGGTATTAATATTACTCAAAGCGAAAGTAACGATGGCGATAAGGTAGTTGTTCATGGCATCGACATCAGCGGCAACAGTGAGGTCACGCTAAGTGGGCACTCTACGGTGGATACGACTACGATTTTCGGGGGCCATGTCGTCCTGGCGCAGATCAATAATGGCGGTTCACTGATTTTAGATGACAACTCGGTTATTGATATTACTGCAAAATATATAAGCTCGAAATATTATACCCAAAATGCCCTGTTAATGGCCTCCGGGGAAAGCTCATCGATTGAAAATAAAGGGAATATCACCAGCCAGGGCGTCTATTCCATCATGCGTGCCAGCAACGGCGCAAAGATCGGCAACAGCGGCGATATTCTTGTTTATACAACAGGCAATAACGGCAGCGATGATCGCACCGGTATTGTTCAGGCCAGCGGTAACGGTTCTGTTGTTCATAACCAGTCGGGCGGCGACATCACCGTTATATCTGACCAGACGCCGCAGAGTACTGGTGGCTATGCCATATATCCCCTGATGTGGTACACCCACACCTTTTACGCAATGGCGTCCTCTGGATATGGCAGCGTGACCAATGACAAAGATGCCACCATCCATTTACAGGGCGCAGGCGTGTATGGCGTCGCCGCCAGTAGAGGAATGGCGTTAAACGAGGGCGAGATTTATCTGGATGGCTTTGTCCCGACGCTGGATGACGAAAACAACATTACCAGCACAGGTTACTGGCATCCGTCATCGCTCTATCTCACCAGTTCGGGGATGGTCGCAGGCTCAACCGATAGCGGCAATGGCGACGCCACAGCCACTAATACCGGCACCATTAACGTAAATAACGCCGGGTTCGGTATGATGGCGCTCAATGGCGGCACCGCCATTAACCAGGGCACCATTAATCTCACCGCCGATGAGGGCGTCACCAAAACCGATGATAACCAACTGATCGGCATGGCGGCGCTCAACGGCGGGGTCGTCATCAACGACACAACCGGTATTATTAATATCGACGCAGATTATGGTAAGCCTTTCCTGACTGACAGCAAAAGTACCGTGCTTAACTACGGTACGGTCTGCTATGACAGCAACTGCCAGGGCAGCGACGACTACAACCCAACCGACAGCAGCGTTGCAATCATTTATGACGATGATGACACCATTGCCAGCGCGGGAGCAAGCACTGCGCTTGATAATAAAGCTGTGATAATAGGAAACGTTGATAATTCGGGGGAAGTCAGCGGTGGGCCAATTGCCATCAAGGATAGCGGGACGCTGACCAACAGCGACGGCGGTGTTATAAATACCGATACTTCCGTTTCTGGCAAACTTATCAATGATGGCACCATAAACGGGACGTTGACGCAAAATGGCGGCGACATCGTGAACAATGGCACCATTGATAGCCGCAGTACGACCACCAATGGCACGCTAACCAATGGCACCGATGGCACGATGACTTCCGGCGCGAAAGTCACTGGCGCTAACAGTGCAATCATCAACGACGGTACGCTCTATCTTGGTTCTGCGGCTGATGCTAAAAATGCCTCAATGCTGGAAATTAACGATAACGCGCAATTCTTTAATACCGGCACGCTGATCCTTAATAACAACAAAAATGCCATTCACCTGAATGCAAACAACGGAACGCTGTACAACACCGGAACGATGGAGCTGACGGCAACCTCCAATAAAGGAGCCATTAACTATTGGGGCGCAGGTGCAGCATTCATCAATGACGGAACGGTGAATGCCAGCACCGCAGTACTCGCTTTTGCTGGCGGCGGCGCAGGAACGGCTGCAGATAAGCACGCTTTTTTCTGGAACCAGTCAAACGGCATAATCAACTACGATGCGGATAATGGCCGTGCAGTGGATTTCTCCGCCTATAACAATTACGTGGCAGTCAACGACGGCACCATGAATATCAGCGGTAATAACGCTTATGGCATGTATGGCGGCAAAAATGCGCAACTGGTCAACAACTGTACAATTAATCTGGGCACAAAAGGTACCACAGACACTGGCTTGGTAGCGATGGCGCTGGATAAAAATGCGACCGCTGATGCAGTCATTGAGAATAACGGCACCATTAATATTTACGCCAATAATTCTTACGCATTCAGCGTTGCAGGTGCGGGTCATGTGGTCAATAACGGCACGGTCTTCATTGACGATGGCGTGACGGGCTCTGGCCTCATTAAGCAAGGTGACAGCGTTAACGTCGAGGGGACAAACGGCAATAATGGCAACAGCTCCGAGGTACATTATGCCGACTATACGTTGCCGGAAACGCCGGTAGAACCGGACAGCAGCACCGTCGCCAGCTCCACGTCCAACGACCTGACCGGCTACGTGGTTGGTACCAATGCCGACGGCAGCAGCGGTAAGTTGATGGTCAGCAATGCCAGCATGAACGGCGTGGAGATTAACACCGGTTTTACCGCAGGTACTGCCGACACCACCGTAAGCTTTGACAACGTGGTCGAGGGCAGCAACCTGTCCGACGCAGGTGCCATTCAGTCCACCTCCGTGGTGTGGAATGCACAGGGCAGCACCGATGCCAGCGGCAACGTTGACGTCACCATGACCAAAAACGCCTATGCCGATGTGGCGACCGATGGTTCTGTCAGTGACGTGGCGCAGGCGCTCGACGCCGGTTACACCAACAACGAGCTGTACACCAGCCTCAACGTTGGCTCCACCGCTGAACTGAACAACGCGCTTAAGCAGGTGAGCGGCAGTCAGGCTATCACCGCGTTCCGTGAAGCCCGCGTGCTAAGCAACCGCTTTACCATGCTGGCCGATGCCGCGCCGCAAATTAAAGATGGCCTGGCGTTCAACGTCGTAGCGAAAGGCGACCCGCGCGCTGAGTTGGGCAACGATACCCAGTACGACATGCTGGCATTACGTCAGTCGTTGGATCTCACCGCCAGCCAGAATCTGACGCTGGAGTACGGCATCGCGCGCCTGGACGGTGACGGTTCGAAGACCGCGGGCGACAACGGCCTGACCGGCGGCTACAGTCAGTTCTTTGGTCTGAAGCACAGCATGGCGTTTAATGAAGGTCTGGCGTGGAAGAACAGCCTGCGTTATGACGTACACAACCTCGACAGCAGTCGTTCTGTCTCTTATGGCGACACCAACAAGGTGGCGGATTCCAACGCACGTCAGCAGTATCTTGAGTTCCGCAGCGAAGGGGCGAAAACCTTCACCATGCTCAACGATACGTTGAAAGTCACGCCGTACGCCGGGGTGAAATTCCGTCATACGCTGGAAGGCAGCTATAAAGAGCGTAGTGCGGGTGATTTCAACCTGTCGATGAACGCTGGCAGCGAAACCGCTGTGGATTCCATTGTCGGAATGAAGTTCGACTATACCGGTGAAAATGGCTGGAGCGCCAGCGCCACGCTGGAAGGCGGTCCGAACCTGAGCTACAGCAAAAGCCAGCGTACTGCGTCACTGCAAGGTGCCGCAGGCAAGTCCTTTAGCGTAGACGACGACCAAAAAGGCGGAGGCATCAACGGCCTGGCGACGGTCGGTGTGAAATACAGCGCCAAAGACGCCAGCCTGAATCTGGACGCTTACCAGTGGAAAGAGGACAACATCAGCGATAAAGGCTTTATGTTGAATTTCAGAAAAACATTTCGCTAATTAATTAAACCCGCAGCCTGGTATTATTTATTAATACCAGGCTTTTTTATTTAAATTCAATTCACTAATCGTATGTTTTATATATAAAGCGACAGGTCCTTTTCTGGACTACTTAAAGTTTATGTTAGTTGATATCTTATCCGGCGAAAAATGGACTTCATCCATTTAGAAATAGATATCTAACAAGGATTTTGACATGTTTAAATTTGCAAAAATCACCATCGTTGCTGGTGTTCTGGCTACGCTGACCGCGTGTACTGGTCATATCGAAAACACAAAAAATAACTGCAGCTACGATTATTTCCTGCATCCAGCAATTTCGATTTCAAAAATTATTGGTGGCTGTGGCCCGGCTGCGAATCAGTAATAGAAGCGATTGCGCAGATACAAAAAAACCGGGAACTTCCCGGTTTTTTTAACAACACAGAGCGCATTACGGCTTGGCGACAAAACCAATCGCTTCGTAAACGGCTTTCAGCGTAACAGATGCGCGGGCGCTGGCTTTTTCCGCACCTTCTTTCATCACTTTCTGCAGGAAAGCTTCATCGTTACGGAAACGGTGATAGCGTTCCTGAAGCTCGGTCAGCATACCGGAAACGGCCTCTGCGACTTCACCTTTCAGATGACCATACATTTTGCCTTCGAAGTGCTGTTCCAGCTCCGGAATGCTCTTACCGGTGACGGCGGAGAGAATATCCAGCAGGTTGGAAACACCCGCTTTGTTCTGCACGTCGTAGCGTACAACCGGCGGCTCTTCGGAATCGGTCATCGCACGTTTGATTTTTTTAACCACAGATTTCGGATCTTCCAGCAGACCGATCACGTTGTTGCGGTTGTCATCCGACTTGGACATTTTCTTCGTCGGCTCCAGCAGCGACATCACGCGCGCGCCGGATTTAGGAATGAACGGCTCAGGCACTTTGAAGATGTCGCCATACAGGGCATTAAAGCGCTGGGCGATATCGCGGCTCAGTTCCAGATGCTGTTTCTGATCTTCGCCAACCGGTACCTGGTTGGTCTGATACAGCAGGATGTCTGCCGCCATCAGCACCGGATAATCAAACAGACCGGCGTTGATGTTCTCCGCATAGCGCGCGGATTTGTCTTTGAACTGGGTCATACGGCTCAGCTCGCCGAAGTAGGTGTAGCAGTTCAGCGCCCAACCTAACTGTGCATGCTCCGGTACGTGAGACTGCACGAAAATGGTGCTTTTTTCAGGATCGATACCGCATGCCAGATACAGCGCCAGCGTATCGAGCGTTGCTTTACGCAGCTGCTGAGCATCCTGACGAACGGTGATGGCATGTTGGTCAACGATGCAGTAGATGCAATGGTAGTCATCCTGCATGCTCACCCACTGACGCAGCGCACCCATATAGTTGCCAATGGTCAATTCACCTGAGGGCTGTGCGCCACTAAAAACGATGGGCTTAGTCATTTTTTGATTCCTGATTTTCGCTATGCGGAAGCCCGAGATCGGGCAGTAGTTCATTAATACGGTCGTAAATAACGTCGGGCTGGCTCAGCGCGATCGACTCGCCGTAGTTGTAGCCATAGGTCAGGCCAACGGACGGACAGCCAGCAGCTTTTGCCGCCTGAATATCATTGCGTGAATCCCCTACGAAGAGCATTTGCTCAGGCTTGATGCCAAGCTTACTTGCCACCAGCAGCAGCGGATCCGGATGCGGTTTTTTATTCTGCACGTCGTCACCACCGATGACCACGCTAAAGTACTTGGCGATATCTAATGCTTCGAGCAATGGCGCGACAAACGGGGTCGGTTTGTTGGTCACCAGACCCAGCGGCAATCCTTTCGCATGCAGCGCGCCCAGCGTGTCGGCAACATCAGGGAACAGGAATGTCCCCTCTTCTGCGACATCGCCGTAGTATCTGTCGAACAGCTTACGCAAAATACGTACCTGCTCCTCGGCGGGAATATCATCATCAACGGGCGGTTTACCCATCGTTTTACGTAATGTTGCGCGCTCCTGACGGGACCACGCCAGCGCGCGCTCCATCAGTACATCTGCACCGTTACCAATCCAGGTGATAACGCGTTCTTCTCCGGCAACCGGCAGTTCCAGCGCATACAGCGCCATGTCCACCGCTGCGGCTAATCCCGGCGCGCTGTCGACCAGCGTGCCGTCGAGGTCAAATGCAGCGCCCCGAATATCCTGAAACTTATCCATGACTTACCTTCGCCAGTTCATTGCGCATTTCATCAATGACTTTTTTGTAGTCTGGTTGGTCGAAAATGGCGGAGCCTGCAACAAACATATCTGCGCCTGCCGCGGCAATTTCACCAATGTTATTCACTTTGACGCCACCGTCCACTTCGAGGCGGATATCGTAGCCAGATTCATCAATACGACGACGCACTTCGCGCAGCTTATCCAGCGTTTGTGGGATGAAGGACTGTCCGCCAAAGCCTGGGTTAACGGACATCAGCAGGATCACATCGAGCTTATCCATGACGTAGTCCAGATAGCTCAGCGGTGTTGCCGGGTTGAACACCAGGCCCGCTTTACAGCCATGCTCTTTGATCAGCTGTAATGTGCGATCGACATGCTCGGAGGCTTCCGGATGAAAAGTAATGATGCTGGCGCCAGCGGCGGCGAAGTCCGGGACAATACGATCGACCGGTTTCACCATCAGGTGAACATCAATCGGGGCGGTGATGCCATATTTACGCAGCGATTTCAGTACCATCGGTCCGATGGTCAGGTTCGGTACGTAGTGATTGTCCATGACGTCGAAGTGCACGACATCGGCACCGGCAGTCAGCGCTCTCGCGGTGTCCTCACCCAGGCGGGCAAAATCAGCCGACAGAATTGAGGGGGCGATCAAATACTGTTTCATCCGCTTCTCCTTGAGATTTATTTCTTCGCAGGCGTTACGACTCCTGGTTTATACAGTGCCAGCAGTTCGTTCACCTTTTTACGCGTGCCGCCATTGCTGCTTATGCTGCGCCGCACTTTGACCTGAAAATGTTTCGCCGCTCGGTACCATTCACGGGTATCGGGCGTATCGTGGTTCGAAATTAACACCGGGATCTGCTTACTGACCAGCTTTTCTGCCATCTCGGCCAAATGCGCCTGCTCTTTCGGGCTAAAGCTGTTGGTGTGATACGCAGTGAAATTTGCCGTCGCCGAAAGCGGTGCATAAGGGGGGTCACAATAGACCACAGAGTTGCTATCCGCACGGTTCATGCACTCTTCATAGGAGAGGCAATGGAACTCCGCATTCTGCGCTTTCTCAGCAAAATGGTACAACTCGGCTTCCGGGAAGTAAGGTTTTTTATAACGCCCAAACGGGACGTTAAACTCGCCGCGCAGGTTATAACGGCACAATCCGTTGTAACCAAAGCGGTTCAGATACAAGAACAGTACTGCTCTGCGGAACGGATCCTCGCTGGCATTAAATTCTTCTCTGAACCGATAGTACACCTCAGCCTGATTGGTTTCAGGCATAAACAGCTCACGCGAAGCCTGCACATACTCATCGGTACGCGTCTTCACGATGTTATAGAGACTGATAAGGTCGCTGTTGATATCGGCAAGAATATAACGAGAAAAGTCGGTGTTGAGAAACACCGACCCGGCACCCACGAAAGGTTCAATCAGGCACTCACCCTGAGGTAAATGCCGTTTGATATCATCAAGCAGGGGGTATTTCCCCCCTGCCCATTTCAAAAAAGCGCGATTTTTTTTCATGCTGACTAACTAATTACACCTTCTCCGGCTGTGGAGAAAGCTCCGACAGCATCCTGCGCTTTAGTCTTTGTCCCGCAATTGGGCGAAACATCAAACCATTGCAGAACATATCCTATCTTACTTCAAATCGGCCTGAACCTGATGCAGCGGTTTTGCCCACGGGTTTTTCGCCTGAATATCAGCGGGTAACGTAGACACTGCACGTTTCGCATCTTCTTTAGACGCATACACGCCTGTCACCAGAACATACCACGGTTGACCGTTACGCGTCGTCTGGTACACCACGTAGTTCTTCAGGTTTTCTTTCTTCGCCCAACCGTTCAGGTTGTCGTAGTTAGAAGAACTACTGAGCTGCAACGTGTAATGGCTGGACGGCGCAGATTTTAACGCTCCAACATTACCTGCACTTTTCGCTCCGCCAGCAACAGGCGTTGTCGTTGTTGCTGTCGCCGTTGGCGCAGGCGTTGCGGTCTGCGTTGGCGTCGCAGTTGCTTTCGGCTCAGCGGTCGCTTTCGGCGTAGCGGTTACCACAGGTGCTTTAGTTGTGGTGGTCGGCGCGGTAGCAGTTACGGTTGGTTTTGCCTGAGCAACAGGTTTCGGCTCTGTCGGCGTCGCTTTCACCGTAGTTTGCGGTTTGCTCTTCGGCTCAATAACGGCCTGTTTACGTTCCTGGCGCGTAGCAGCAGGACGCTCAGTCGTTTCCGTTTTCGCCGTCTGGCGCGCAGCATTACCATTACGCATCGGCGCAACGGTCGCAGGTTCGGTCGGCAGCGTAGAGTTAACCACGGCGTTGTTAACCTGCTCCTGACCCTGCGGTTGTGTCAGAGCATTGTTCAAATCGCCCTGCACTTCAACACGCTGCTGGCCTTCGGTTGCCGCAGGTGCCTGACCTTGAGTCGGGGTAGAGGAAATCGGTGGCAGGGAAACATCCTGCTGGGTATTGCCAGCGGTCTGCTCAGTGCCCGTTGCAGAAGCCGTTGCGCTCGCCTGATCCGTTGCATTGCTGCCAGAAAGATCGATGCTCTTCTCACCAGATGCTGCCTGCTCATTGGAAGAAGATGAGGGGGCTTTCAGCGCAGAACCAATGCCGATAATCAGCAGCAGCAGTACCAGAACACCCACACCCATCATCATATATTGGCGGGAGGCAGGCTTGCTGGCGGCTTTCTTACGCTTGCGCGGACGACGTTCTACACGCTCTTCATCCACGGCATCGTCATCAGATTCATACTCTTCTTCAATGTCCTGCTCTTCTTCACGCTCTTTGCGTGCACGTGCAGGACGGCGATCGTCAGCATCCAGATCAACATCATCAAAATTGATTTGCGGCTCATTATCGCGTTCAGACGATTGACGAGAACGACCAGTACGACGATCGCTGGGATCGGGTTTCAGCTCGTCTTCTGGTTTGAATTCATCCATTTAACACCCCACTCAAAGGTTAATGCTTACGACTTTGCACATAACCTGAAGCTAAAAGACCTACGTTTCGCAACGTAAGCCTGACCTTTCTTGTTGTTACGCCTGCTGGCAATCAGCAATAGCGTTAAGAACCACCTCGTGCGACACTCCGCCGCGCACTTCACTCTTCCCTATCGCTCGCGGAAGCACCAAACGAATCTCTCCCGCTAACACTTTTTTATCTCGCAGCATGTGCGGCAGATAAGCCTCGGTGGACATTTCACGCGGCCCATTCACCGGTAAGCCTGCTCGCTGTAACAGCGTAATGATGCGCTGCGTATCAGCGGAGGTGAACTGACCCAAACGTTCTGACGTACGGGCAGCCATTACCATACCTGCTGCGACTGCTTCACCATGTAACCAATTGCCATAACCCATTTCAGCTTCGATCGCATGGCCAAACGTGTGTCCCAGATTCAGTAAAGCACGTAAGCCCATTTCACGCTCGTCTGCTGCGACAACTTCTGCTTTCAGCTCACAACAACGACGGATACAGTACGCCATTGCCGGACCATCCAGACGCAGTAACGCATCCAGATTGTCTTCCAGCCAGCTGAAAAATTCGCCGTCAAGAATGATGCCGTATTTGATCACTTCCGCCAGCCCCGATGCCAGCTCACGCGCAGGAAGCGTTTTCAGACAATCGAGATCCACCACCACGGAGGCCGGTTGGTAAAACGCGCCAATCATGTTTTTACCGAGGGGATGGTTTACGGCGGTTTTGCCGCCAACGGAGGAGTCGACCTGCGACAACAGAGTTGTCGGGACTTGAATAAAACGAACACCACGTTGATAGCTGGCTGCCGCAAAACCGGTCAGATCGCCAATCACGCCGCCGCCAAGGGCAACTAACGTGGTATCACGACCATGCGGTTTTTGCAGTAACGCGGTGAAAACCGTATCCAGAACCGTCAGGCTTTTATACTGCTCGCCATCGGGAAGGATAACGCTATCAACGTTAACACCCGCCTGTTCAAGTACGCCGCGAACCTTATCGAGATAAAGGGGAGCCAGGGTTTCGTTGGTCACCAACATAACCTGATCGCCCGATTTCAGCGGTAAGAATGAAGCTGGCTCATTGAACAAACCAGCCGCGATGGTGATAGGGTAACTACGTTCCCCGAGAGTGACTGTGATCCTCTCCATTACGCGACATCCACCTTAGTTACTTGTACCCGCAGACGAGTGTGTATTCAGCCAGAATTAGTTGCTTTCCAACATATGAATAATCTGGTTTGCTACGACTTTTGCGCTCTGATCGTCGGTGCGAATGGTCACGTCAGCAATCTCTTCGTACAGAGGATTGCGTTCGTCAGCCAACGCTTCCAGAACTTCACGAGGCGGTGATTCTACCTGCAGCAGCGGGCGTTTCTTGTCACGTTGAGTACGTGCAAGTTGTTTTTCAATTGTCGTTTCAAGATAGACCACGACGCCACGCGCGGAAAGACGGTTACGTGTTTCACGTGATTTTACAGAGCCACCGCCAGTTGCCAGCACAATACCCTGTTTTTCCGTCAACTCGTTGATGACTTTTTCTTCGCGATCACGGAAGCCGTCTTCACCTTCTACATCGAAGACCCAGCCCACATCAGCTCCGGTTCGTTTCTCAATCTCTTGATCAGAATCGTAAAATTCCATATTGAGTTGTTGAGCTAACTGGCGCCCAATAGTGCTTTTTCCGGCACCCATAGGCCCAACCAGAAAGATATTGCGTTTCTCTGCCATTTTTTCGGTACTACTAAGACTATTCGTTAATGGTAAACCCGCTTCGCAGACACCCAGCGCAGCAGGACATGAACTGAAACCTCATAAGATATTGCGAGAGTCAGACTGAAAATTATCTCAATACTCAAGCGGGTTTGGCAACTGAATAAATCACCAAACCTAACGCATTTCTGGTCGTGGCAGGCATGCTACCCTGCAAACATCAGACCTGGCGACGTATCGCGCAGTCAAATGACACCCAATAAGCCTATGGCACACCACCGGAAAGGCAAAGCGTATTCACTGCCGCATAAGTAAAGAAAAGTACCGACGCTCAAATCGGTACTCCTTGTATGCTAAATACACCCTCACGTCAAATCCCTGAAACGTGTTCAGTGCAAAAACAACGGCTTTTCATGCATAAGTTATTCCGTTGAAACCAGTCTGGGCGTAATAAAGACCACTAATTCGCGCCGTTCGTCTTCTTTACCATCATGGCGAAAAAGAGAGCCAAGCCAGGGAATGTCGCCTAATAGCGGCACGCTGTCGGCTGCAAATTTATTCTTATGTGAAAAAATCCCGCCAAGCGCAATCGTCTCGCCGCTTTTTACCTCGACCTGCGTTTCAATCTCCTGCTTGTCGATAGCCAGCACTTCGCCATCTGCCTGCTGTAGAACCTGTCCGGGAACATTCTGGCTGATATGCAGTTTCAGCCTGATTCTCCCTTTCTGCAACACCGTTGGTGTTACCTCCATCCCCAGTACCGCTTCCTTGAACTCGACGGATGTCGCACCGCTTTCACCGCTGGAGACCTGATAAGGGATCTCACTGCCCTGCTTAATACTGGCAGGTTGCAGGTGAGATGCCAGTAATCGTGGACTGGCGATGATATCCAACTGCTGTTTTTGCTCCAGCGCAGACAACTCCAGTTCCAGTAAACGACCGTTAATACGGCCAATGTTAAATCCCACACGGGATGTGGCGGTGGCTACAGAAAGGTCGCTGGCGAGCGTCGTGACATTCCCAACCGCCCCCGAGTGTTGTGCGTCAGCCAGCGACCACTTCACTCCCAGCTCGCGCAAACTTTTTTCATTAATAGTCACGATATGCGCCGCCAGTTCGACCTGGGCAACCGGCAAATCCATTTCCGATACCCACTTTTCCAGGGTGTTAAGCGCAACGCTATTATCACGCAGCAGTAAGCGGTTGGTCCGTTTATCCACCGTCATGCTTCCCTTGGCACTGAGCAGCTTTTCTCCTGCTTTTGCCAGCTCGGCAGCATCGGCATAGTGCAAAATAATGCTGCGCTGCTCCAGCGGCATACTGGCCTGAATCCGCGCCTGTTCATTGTCCTGGCGGGCCGCATTTTCACTCTGCCATTGAACAGAATGTACATGCAGGATGTTTCCCTCCTGGCGTAATACCAGTCCGGCACTTTTTACCACCGTCTGCAATGCCTGCTTCCAGGGGACATCCGTCAAATGCAGCGACAGCACACCGCTGACATCTGGCGAAACCACCAGGTTTTTCTGTTCCTGTTCAGCCAGCGCCTGCAATACCTGAGTAACCGGCACATCATCGACCACCAGCGTCACGTTTTGCGGTTTCGTCGCCAGCGCGCTCGTTATCCCGACCACCAGCGCTATTACTATCCACGCTATCCATCGCTTCATTTACCGCTCCTTGTCGTTGCCACTGCCACCGCGGCGGTTCGCAGTTTTTTTCTGTGTCGAGGGTTATGTTCTGGGCCGTTATCTGCGTAATCGTCCAACCGTTTTTCAGGACGTCATTTGGCTTAACCCGCCGCCATTTTTTCTGGCTATCCTGAACGATGCCAATGGGTCGCGTGCCCTGGCTCACCATGCCCTGAAAACGCCATGTCGACAGCTCAGCAATTTGGCAACGGTCCTCCGGCGGCAGGAAGGGATTACGCATACCGGTGAGCATCAGTACGCTTACGCATATCAACAGCCAGCGTTCAACCGTCATTCAGACGCTCCAGCTGTAGCGTTAGCAGCAGCTCCGTGTCTTCTGCGCTAAGCGAAAATCGGCTGACGTTCATCCCCTGATCCGCCAACTGGACAAACGTCTGCGGGATAGCATCCCAGGCCGATATCAGCGCCATCTCTCCGCCTTGCGCAGAGGGTTGCCAGTGGATAAGACGAGTAAGTGAAGTCTGAAACAGTAGTGGAGAGAACAGGGTCAGTTTCTCTTCCGGCTCTGCTGGTGATGCCGCTAACAGATAGACATCTCGCCATTGCATCTGAATAGCTGCCCGTTGCTGGACCAGCGTCTCGCGTTGCATCGTCCGCTCCCGCGCTACGGGATAAAGACATAACGTCACCAGTATGAGTAGCCCCAACATCCAGCCGCACCAGCAGATGAGTCGAAAGCGCGGCGACTGCGCTAACCAGACATCACAGAGCGTTATCATGCGCACCGCTCCGTGTCAGTCGATAGTGGAATTGCCAGCGTCCCTGCGCATCCTGCTGCGTTTCACCGGAGCTGCTCAACTGAAATAATGGCTGCTGGCGTAATTGCGCTTCCAGAGTCTTCAGCGCGGCAAAGTTCAGCGTGTTTCCCGTCAGTTCCAGCGTGTCCTGTTGCCAGGTCATTTTTGTTAACCACGCCTGCTCAGGCAGTAATTCCGCCAGCTCTTGCAATACCGACTGCCAGCTTCGGGTCTGCTCACGCTGTTTGTTCCGTGCCTGCACCTGTTGCCATCGTTGCTGGCGCTGCTGCATACGCGGCTTTAGCGCCATTAAGGCCTCGACACGCGTCTTTTCGGCATCTGCCAGCAACAATTCAGCCCGATTTTCTACACTCAACACGCTGTAGTAGCGCAACAACACGCCAATACTAAGCAGTAGCGAAGCGCTAAATAAGATGCCCCAGAAGCGCAGGCAAGCGTAACGCCGAGTCTGACGCCAGGGCAGAAGATTAATGGTCGCTATCATCGGTACGCGCCTCCCATAGCGAGTCCCAGAGCAATGGCGAAGCGATGGCCTGGCGTTGGAATTGGCGGCTGGCGTACAGACACCACGCTTAACGGATCGAAGCCGCCGGGACCGCATAGCGCAATGGCTGTCGTGGGAAGCGACAATGTCGTGGCAAGCTCATCGATACTGTCAATATCGCCTGTTGATTTACGTCCCCATGCCGAACGGGTCGCCCATAGCCACTGGGCGTCATCACGCCATGCCAGACACTGATGATGTTCGGGCAGGTAGGGCATAAATCGCTGTAATGCGCTGGCATCCGGTGTAATCGCCGTAACCTGCACCTTCAGGGTTTGGATAAGCGTCAGAAGCGCTGAAATCTCTTTGCTTTGCGCAGCAGTGACGTTAAATGCCGGGCTCAACGTGTCTTCGCTATAATCAAAATGCAGCGCATCCGGCGCCATATCGAGTTCACGCGCCATCGAACCGGACAACCATGCGGTTTGCTCTGGCTCGCGTAACGTCATTGTCGGACGAGGAAACTTTTTTTGTAACGTCCTGTTGGCGGGAAAAGAGAGATGAATATGGTGTCGGCGAGGGAGCTCCCGGCTCCACGGCAGTAGCGCGGCGACCAGCTGTTCAGGCTCGGGAATGTGGCCATCGACGATAACCTGAGGCGTCAGCGGTATACGCCACCAGCGTTGCAGATACCAACCTGATGCTTCGCGAACGATAGCGACAGCCAGCACTTCATGTTGCTGAATATGCAGACCAATTTTCCAGATATTGAAAGCCATTGCTGATGATCTCCTTATCACCCGTCGCTTTAACGGGTATATCAATGCGTCTGGCTTGCCTTTATACTACCGCGCGTTTGTTTATAAACTGCCCAAATGCCACTAAATGGGAAATCTCCAGTGAAGTTCGTAAAGTATTTATTAATCCTTGCAGTATGTTGCATCCTGCTGGGAGCAGGCTCGATTTATGGCCTCTATCGCTATATTGAGCCGCAATTGCCTGATGTCGCGACGCTCAAAGATGTGCGTTTACAGATCCCGATGCAGGTTTACAGCGCTGACGGCGAGCTAATCGCGCAATATGGCGAGAAACGTCGAATCCCGGTCACGCTGGATCAGATGCCGCCGGTAATGGTTAAAGCCTTTATCGCCACAGAAGACAGCCGCTTTTATGAGCACCATGGGGTAGACCCGGTGGGGATCTTCCGTGCGGCCAGCGTCGCATTGTTCTCTGGTCACGCGTCGCAAGGGGCGAGTACCATTACCCAACAGTTGGCGAGAAACTTCTTCCTGAGCCCGGAACGTACGCTGATGCGTAAGATCAAAGAAGTGTTCCTGGCGATCCGCATTGAACAACTGCTGAGTAAAGATGAGATCCTCGAACTGTATCTGAACAAGATCTATCTGGGGTATCGCGCCTATGGCGTGGGTGCTGCCGCGCAGGTCTATTTCGGTAAGACGGTGGATCAACTCAGCTTAAGTGAAATTGCGGTGATTGCCGGTCTGCCAAAAGCGCCGTCAACCTTCAACCCGCTCTATTCGATGGACCGTGCAACCGCGCGACGTAACGTTGTACTGTCGCGTATGTTGAGCGAAAACTACATCACGCAAGCCCAGTACGATCAGGCACGCGGCGAGGCCATTGACGCCAACTACCACGCGCCGGAAATCGCTTTCTCTGCACCGTATCTGTCTGAAATGGTGCGCCAGGAGATGTATAACCGTTATGGCGAGAAAGCCTATGAAGACGGGTATCGCATCACCACCACCATTACGCGCAAAGTACAGCAGGCAGCTCAGCAGGCAGTACGTAACAACGTGATGGATTACGACATGCGCCACGGCTACCGCGGCCCGTCGAACGTGCTATGGAAAGTGGGCGAAAGCAGTTGGGACAGCAAGAAAATTACCGATACGCTGAAAGCGCTGCCGACTTATGGCCCCCTGCTGCCGGCGGTTGTTACCAGCGCCAATCCACAGGAAGCCATTGCCGCGCTGGCGGATGGTACATCAGTGTCATTACGGATGGATGGTATGCGCTGGGCGCGTCCTTACCGTTCGGATACTCAACAAGGCCCAACGCCGCGTAAAGTGACCGACGTAGTACAGACTGGCCAGCAAATCTGGGTACGCCAGGTGGGAGATGCCTGGTGGCTGGCGCAAGTGCCGGACGTCAACTCAGCCCTGGTCTCCATCAATCCGCAAAACGGCGCGGTGCTGGCGCTGGTTGGTGGTTTTGACTTCAACCAGAGCAAGTTTAACCGTGCAACCCAGGCGTTACGCCAGGTGGGCTCCAACATCAAGCCATTCCTGTATACCGCCGCAATGGATAAAGGTCTGACGCTGGCGAGCATGCTCAACGACGTGCCAATCTCCCGCTGGGATGCCGGTGCTGGTTCCGACTGGCAGCCGAAAAACTCCCCGCCGCAGTACGCCGGTCCTATCCGCTTACGTCAGGGGCTGGGTCAGTCGAAAAACGTAGTCATGGTACGCGCCATGCGCGCCATGGGCGTGGATTACGCGGCAGAGTATCTGCAACGTTTCGGTTTCCCGGCACAGAACATTGTCCATACCGAGTCACTGGCGCTGGGTTCGGCTTCGTTCACGCCGTTGCAGGTGGCGCGCGGTTACGCGGTGATGTCTAATGGCGGCTTCCTGGTCGATCCGTATTTCATCAGTAAGATCGAAAGCGATATGGGCGGCGTTATCTTCGAAGCGAAGCCGAAAATTGCCTGCCCGGAATGCGATATTCCGGTGATTTATGGCGATACCCAGAAATCTAACGTGCTGGAAAACAGTAACGTAGAAGATGTCGCCGTCTCGCAGGAACAGCAGAATGCCGCCGTGCCTATGCCGCAGCTTGAGCAGGCGAACCAGGCACTGGTCGCGCAAAGCGGAACACAAGAGTACGCTCCGCACGTGATCAACACGCCGCTGGCCTTCCTGATTAAAAGCGCGCTGAACACCAATATCTTTGGTGAACCAGGCTGGATGGGAACCGGTTGGCGCGCAGGTCGCGATTTACAGCGTCATGATATCGGCGGGAAAACCGGGACTACCAACAGCTCTAAAGATGCGTGGTTCTCCGGTTACGGACCAGGGGTAGTAACGTCGGTATGGATCGGCTTTGATGACCATCGCCGCAACCTTGGTCATACAACGGCTTCCGGCGCGATCAAAGACCAAATCTCCGGCTACGAAGGCGGTGCGAAGAGTGCGCAGCCTGCATGGGATGCTTACATGAAATCCGTGCTGGAAGGTGTGCCTGAACAGCCACTGACGCCACCGCCGGGTATCGTGACGGTCAATATCGATCGCAGCACAGGACAACTGGCGAGCGGTGGCAATAGCCGCGCAGAGTACTTCATTGAAGGCACTCAGCCGACGCAACAGGCGGTGCATGAGGTGGGGACAACCATTATCGATAATGGTGAGACACACGAACTGTTCTGATCGATTGCCGGATGGCGCTTCGCTTATCCGGCCTACAATTTCGGTACAATTATTTGATCTTCCGGAATTTTGTAGGCTGGATAAGGTATCAGTTGGCAATCGTAATTAAAGCCGTCCCTGCCCTTTCAGCCATTCGCGTACGAGGAACAGCGCACTGACATTACGCGCTTCGTGAAAATCAGGGTCTTCCAACAGGTCCATCAAATGCGCCAGCGGCCAGCGCACCTGCGGTAATGGCTCAGGTTCATCACCCTCCAGCGATTCAGGATATAAGTCCTCTGCCACCACGATGTTCATCTTGCTGGAGAAATAAGATGGCGCCATGCTGAGTTTCTTTAAAAACGTCAGATCTTTTGCGCCAAACCCCACCTCTTCTTTCAGCTCCCGATTCGCCGCCTCAAACACGCTTTCGCCAGGATCGATTAATCCCTTGGAAAAACCCAGTTCGTAGGACTCGGTCCCGACCGCGTATTCGCGAATAAGGATCAGATGGTCGTCAACAATCGGCACAATCATTACCGCTTCACGCGTGGATGGACGCATACGTTCATAAACGCGGCGTACGCCATTGCTGAACTCAAGGTCCACGCTTTCGACCTTAAACAGCCGGGATTGGGCGATGGTTTCCACTTTCAAAATCGTGGGTTTCTGTAATGATTTGCTCATTGTGAGGATCTTTGCTGTGAAATCTGGGGTTATTGTGCGATATACCGCACGGTTTCGGCAATGTGAATTGCCGTTTATTTACATTTATGTAACGTACTAAAAGTTAATCCCTATTTCAAATTAAAAGTCAATAGGTTGAAATAACTCCAGGAATTTGCTGATATTCCATTTTTGGTGATTTTGCTATGATTCGCATTTACTGGGCTGTACTTAAAGATGCTCAAGTTCGACTCCACACTTGCCGATAGCCAACCACAGAATCACGAATATTGAACAGGGTGCGACTGACCACGCCTGACAGACTAAGTAAGATGGGGAAAGCATGAGCACCATTCTGATTTTTTTAGCTGCTTTGCTGGCCTGCTCATTGCTTGCAGGATGGCTACTCAAATCAAAATCCAGGCAGAAAAATTTACCCTTGAGCAGCGTCTTCTCAGACGCCTCGAAACGTAAACTCACACCTGAAGAACGCAGCGCAGTCGAAAACTATCTCGAAAGCCTTAGTCAAATTCAGCAAGTACCCGGTCCCACAGGAGCCAGTGCTGCACCGGTCTCATTAACGTTGAATGCCCAAAGTAATAGCGTCATCGTGCTTACTCGTTCGATTACACGTTACGGCATTACCACCGACGATCCTAACAAATGGCGCTACTATCTTGATTCCGTTGAGGTACATCTTCCCCCTTTCTGGGAACAATACATCAACGACGAAAACAGCGTTGAGATAATCCACACCAATACGATACCGCTGGTTATCTCGTTGAACGGCCATACGCTGCAGGAATATATGCAGGAAGCGCGAGGTTATGCGTTACAGCACACCGCTTCTACCCAGGCGTCCATTCGTGGTGAAGAAAGTGAGCAGATTGAACTGCTGAATATTCGCCAGGAAACCCATGAAGAATATGCGCTCAGCCGCCCTTCGGGATTGCGCGAGGCGTTACTGATAACCGCCTCATTCCTGCTGTTCTTTTTCTGTTTGGTTATCCCGAATACGTTTGTTCCGTGGGCAGTTGGTGGCGCGGTGTTGCTGTTAGCTGCGGGTCTGTGGGGATTGTTCGCCCCGCCGTCCAAAAGCGCCCTGCGGGAAATTCATTGTCTGCGCGGTACGCCACGTCGCTGGGGGTTATTTGGCGAAAACGACCAGGAACAAATTAATAATATCTCGCTGGGTATTATTGATCTGATCTACCCACCTCACTGGCAACCTTACATCGCCCAAGACCTTGGCCAGCAAACGGATATCGATATTTATCTCGATCGCCACGTTGCCCGCCAGGGGCGTTTTTTATCTCTGCACGATGAAGTGAAAAACTTCCCGTTACAGCACTGGCTGCGCAACGCCGTCATCGCAGGCGGCTCGTTGCTGGTACTGCTGATGCTGCTGTTTTGGATCCCGCTGGATATGCCGATAAAGGTCACGCTCTCCTGGATGAAGGGCGCGCAAACTATCGAAGCCACCAGCGTTAAACAGCTCGAAAACGCGGGCGTTCGCGTGGGTGACACGCTGCACCTGAGTGGTACGGGTATGTGTAACATTCATACCCAAGGAAGCTGGAATGCGCAGCCTGCCACGCCGTTTATGCCTTTCGATTGCTCGCAAATTATCTGGAATGACGCGCGCGCATTGCCGCTGCCTGAGTCTGACCTGGTGAATAAGGCTACCGCGCTCACGCAGGCCGTGAGCCGTCAGTTGCATCCCAAACCTGACGATGACTCTCGCGTCAGCGCATCGCTACGCTCAGCAATCCAAAAGTCCGGCATGGTATTACTGGACGATTTTGGTGAGATTGTCCTGAAAACGGCCGATCTGTGTGCAGCCAAAGATGAATGTGTGCGCTTAAAAAATGCGCTGGTTAACCTCGGTAACAGTAAAGACTGGGCCGCGCTGGTGAAGCGAGCAAACGCAGGCAAACTGGATGGCGTGAACGTGCTGCTGCGTCCGGTAAGCGCAGAGTCACTGGATAATCTGGTGAATACCTCTACGGCGCCGTTTATTTCACGCGAGACTGCGCGAGCAGCCCAGGCGCTGAATAGCCCTGCCCCTGGCGGTTTCCTGATTATCAGCGATGAAGGCAGCGATCTAGTCGATCAGCCGTGGCCGACGACCTCGCTATATGACTATCCACCTCAGGAACAGTGGAACGCCTTCCAGCGCCTGGCGCAGATGCTAATGCAGACGCCGTTTCGCGCGGAAGGGATCGTCACCAATATTTCGACTGACGCCAATGGCACCCAGCACATTGGACTGCACCGTATCCCGGACCGCTCAGGTTTATGGCGCTACCTTGGCACGACGCTGCTGATGTTCTCCATGCTCGGATGCGCTATCTACAACAGCATACAGGCATTCAGACGCTACCAGCGTCACCGCACCCGCATCGCGGAAATTCAGAGCTACTACGAAAGTTGTCTGAATCCAACACTGATTGACAACCCGGAAAGCCTGATTCGATAACACGCTCGCGCGACAGGATATGCTACCCTGTCGCGCATCATGTTTTCTTCTGGGGAGTTTCCATGCATATCAATATTGCCTGGCAGGATGTCGACACCGTGTTGTTAGATATGGACGGCACGCTGCTCGACCTGGCATTCGATAACTATTTCTGGCAAAAACTGGTGCCGGAAACCTATGGCGCGAAGCAGGGTATCTCTCCTCAGGAAGCTCAGGACTATATTCGTCAGCAGTATCATGCCGTGCAGCATACGCTAAACTGGTATTGCCTGGATTACTGGAGCGAGTGCCTGGATCTGGATATTTGCGCCATGACCACGGAACAGGGACCGCGTGCCGTTTTGCGCGAAGATACCGTACCGTTTCTTGATGCCTTAAAAGCCAGCGGCAAGCGCCGCATTTTGCTCACCAACGCGCATCCGCATAATCTGGCGGTGAAGCTTGAGCATACCGGTCTGGCCTCACACCTTGATTTATTACTTTCCACCCACACATTTGGTTATCCCAAAGAGGATCAGCGGTTATGGCACGCTGTGGCTGAAGAAACGGGAATGAGTGCAGAGAAGACGCTGTTTATTGACGACAGCGAACCCATTCTCGACGCCGCTGCTCTGTACGGTATTCGTTACTGCCTCGGCGTGACCAATCCCGACTCCGGCATCGCCGAAAAACAGTACGCACGCCATCCGTCACTGAATGACTACCGCCGACTGATCCCCTCACTGATGTGAAGGAGACGCCATGAAAGAAAAGCCCTCTGCTGAAGTCAGGCTGGATAAATGGCTGTGGGCTGCACGCTTTTACAAAACGCGTGCGCTAGCCCGCGAAATGGTTGAAGGCGGTAAGGTGCACTACAACGGCCAGCGCAGTAAGCCAAGCAAGATTGTCGAGCTGAACGCCACCCTCACCCTTCGCCAGGGAAATGACGAACGAACAGTCATTATCAAGGCCATTACCGAGCAGCGTCGCCCGGCAACGGAAGCCGTTACGCTGTATGAAGAAACCGCGGAAAGCGTGGAAAAACGCGAAAAAATGGCGCTGGCGCGTAAACTTAACGCGTTAACCATGCCGCACCCGGACAGACGACCGGACAAGAAAGAGCGCCGCGACCTGTTACGATTTAAACACGGCGACAGCGAGTGACTGTCACCTGCAAGAGAGATGATTATGCCGCAACATGACCAATTACATCGTTATCTGTTTGAAAACTTTGCCGTGCGCGGCGAGCTGGTGACCGTATCGGAAACCCTGCAACAGATCCTCGAAAATCATACTTACCCGCAACCGGTCAAAAACGTACTGGCTGAGCTGCTGGTTGCCACCAGCCTGCTCACCGCCACGCTGAAATTTGCCGGTGATATCACTGTGCAGTTGCAGGGTGATGGTCCGCTGAGCCTGGCCGTCATCAACGGCAACAACAATCAGCAGATGCGCGGTGTGGCCCGCATGCAGGGTGATATTCCTGAAGATGCCGATCTGAAAACGCTGGTGGGCAACGGTTACCTGGTGATCACCATTACCCCGGAAGAAGGCGAGCGTTATCAAGGCGTGGTCGGTCTGGAAGGTGACACGCTGGCAGCGTGTCTGGAAGATTACTTCATGCGTTCTGAACAGCTGCCGACACGCCTGTTCATCCGCACTGGCGACGTTGATGGCAAACCCGCTGCTGGCGGAATGCTGCTGCAGGTAATGCCGGCGCAAAACGCGCAGGCAGATGATTTCGATCACCTGACAGCCCTGACCGAAACCATCAAAGCCGAAGAGCTGCTGACGCTGCCTGCCAACGAAGTGCTGTGGCGCCTGTACCACGAAGAAGAGGTTACTCTCTACGATCCGCAGGACGTTGAGTTCAAATGCACCTGTTCACGCGAACGCTGCGCGGGCGCACTGAAAACGTTGCCGGACGAAGAAGTGGACAGCATTCTGGCGGAAGAAGGGGAGATCGATATGCACTGCGATTACTGCGGTAGCCACTATCTGTTTAACGCCATGGATATTGCTGAGATCCGCAGCAATGCCTCCCCTGCCGATCCACAGGTTCATTAATCACTGTCTTGCCTGATGGCACGGCGCTTATCAGGCCTACGGAAAATCTGTCGTAGGCCTGATAAGACGTTCGCGCTGCCATCCGGCAAAAACGATGTCGGCAACACACTCACTCGGTGTAATAAGTCATCGGCAGTCTTTTGCCATCAATAGTGATATCCCGCCAGATTCTGGGGGCTGAGCCCAGTTGCTGATTCGCCACCGCCTGCAGCAATTTATCCTTAGTGAATCCTTCAGGTAGCCTGGCAACAGCTAACAAATCCCATTTGTTTTTTTGCATGCCGAAGACCAGACTCTCCCCATCGCCAAAGGCATATAACACCTGCTCAGGATGACCATCCGCATTGAGGTCCTGACTCACCAGTACGCACGCATTCTGCTCAGCACAAGAGGTGATGCGATACCCCTGTGTTTTGACAAACGCCCAGAACGCATCGTCTGGCTTCTGGCTCCCCGGAGCCATCACAACCTTCGATACTAACTGTGTTGCGCTTAGCTCTTTAACCGGATCCCGGCGCCCTTGCAGCAGAGAATTCAAGTCGCGTCTGCGTTTACTGTCTTGATTAAACGCCACATCTTTTTGTAATGCTTCCAACGCTGCGCGCCCCGGTTTTCCACTGTGATCCAACATATACAGGCTGACTTGATCCGGTTTAATTTTCCCGCTGTGATATAGCCCCATATGGCTGTTAACGCTGATGCGCCAGGCATCAATAACCGGCGATGACAGCAGAACCAACAGCCCCAACGCCAGCAACGAAACGCCAAGAATGACCGGCCCCTGAAGCTCAAGCGGATTGCGCCCGCGGCGCAAAATGCTGGCCAGATAGCCAAACGACCATACCAGCAGCACCACGACTACCAGCACGCCATACAAACGCTCAGGCGTCCAACCGTACTGCTGTATTCGCACCCACAGTGACCAACCGGCAATCAGCATATAGATGGGCGCGACAATCAGAGAGCATTTGATCAGGTAGCGTAACGCGCCAGGATAGGGTAACGCCTCTTTTTGCGGTTCACGCACGATTGCCATCAACAGCAACAGGAGCAGCGTCAGCGTTGACATCAACCCGGCCGCAGACACGCGTTGCGAAATAGCCTCCAGCCCGGTGAAGGGTAAGGTCAGTATGAACATCAGCGCCAACAGCGCGACCAGAGGTAACAGACCGGTGGCGATAAACGTCAGTAATTTTTGTACCGCCGTGACCAGACGCGACTGTGTTCGGGCCAGTACCACTGCCAGTGCGGTAATCAGACCAAAGGCCACATAGCCAAACCAGTCGGTATCAAAGAAGAGCGTGCTGAAGAAGGGAATACCGACCAGCTTAAACATCTCGCTCCATAGCAGGAGCACCAGCCAGAACAAACCGTTGGCGACAAAGACAATCAGCAACGTCAACGCATTAAGCCACAATTGCCGATAAAAATGCGGGTAACGCGCCTGCTCACGAGAGACATGAAGCGAGTACTGAATCCAGGGCAAAGCAAGCATCGCCATCAGCAGTAAGCGCCAACCGTAGAACATAAAAACTTCATGTTGCCTCCACTTATCACTGTCCTCGACTTGCCACTTTAGCCAGACGCTCATCGCCAGCACGACAACAAAGATCAGCGCCATCCAGTACCACAGCGCGCGTTGTTTGAAAGAAACAACAGTAAGCAAAAGTGCCGAGGTGATCGCAATCGTCGCAGGCATGCCATAAAACAGCCAGCCGTCATTATGGGGCGCCAGATATGTCATCAGCAGATAGCATAATGTCCCCTGCAACAGGCCGATGAATATCATGCCCCAACGCGTCGTACGTGAAATTTCAGCACCATCCATGTCAGTATCCAGAATGAAGGGAAAAGCTAATTATCGCATCAACTTCACAATTTTGAGCATTGATAGAGCGATTTCAGACCACGACGACGGGAAGTGAATCGATATTGTTTATGTATAACCCACACTCATTTCTTACGTGAATGCGATTACACTCACAAGATTCCCGCCAAAAACACTCTCCATTAACGTTTTAAGAACATTTTCCACAACAAAAAAGGGTTTCCTGCCATAATATCTGCCTCTTTGTGACAGGAGTCGCAGCGCATTCGGTCGCCCGTGATTTTCCCGGATGCGTAAATCTATGAGCCTTGTCGCGGTTAACAATCCCTAAAAAACCTTACTATTCCAGGTAATACATATTGGCTAAGGAGCAGTGAAATGCGTGTGAACAACAGTTTAACCCCGCAAGATCTCAAGGCTTATGGTATCAATGACGTTCAGGATATCGTTTACAATCCAGACTACGACACGCTTTTCCAGGAAGAACTTGATCCAAACCTGGAAGGTTATGAACGTGGCGTGTTAACGAATCTGGGCGCCGTTGCCGTTGATACCGGTATCTTTACCGGACGTTCGCCAAAGGATAAGTACATTGTCCGTGACGACACCACGCGCGACACGCTGTGGTGGTCCGACAAAGGTAAAGGTAAGAACGACAACAAACCGCTCTCCCCGGAAACCTGGCAGCATCTGAAAGGATTAGTCACCCAGCAACTTTCCGGCAAGCGCCTGTTTATCATTGATGCTTTCTGCGGCGCTAACGCCGATACCCGTCTTTCCGTGCGCTTCATTACCGAAGTTGCCTGGCAGGCGCATTTTGTCAAAAACATGTTCATCCGCCCAAGCGACGAAGAGCTGGTTGATTTCAAACCTGATTTCATCGTGATGAACGGCGCTAAATGCACCAACCCGCAGTGGAAAGAGCAGGGGCTGAACTCCGAAAACTTCGTGGCTTTCAACCTGACTGAGCGTATCCAGTTGATTGGCGGTACCTGGTACGGCGGCGAAATGAAGAAAGGTATGTTCTCCGTAATGAACTACCTGCTGCCGCTGAAAGGCATTGCCTCCATGCACTGCTCGGCAAACGTTGGGGAAAAAGGCGATGTGGCAGTCTTCTTTGGCCTGTCCGGCACCGGTAAAACCACGCTGTCCACCGACCCGAAACGTCGCCTGATTGGCGATGACGAACACGGCTGGGATGACGACGGCGTGTTTAACTTCGAAGGCGGTTGCTATGCGAAGACCATCAAACTGTCTAAAGATGCTGAGCCGGAAATCTACAACGCGATCCGTCGTGACGCGCTGCTGGAAAACGTCACCGTGCGCGAAGATGGTTCCATCGATTTCGATGATGGTTCAAAAACTGAGAATACCCGCGTTTCCTACCCGATTTATCACATCGATAATATCGTTAAGCCGGTGTCAAAAGCGGGCCATGCTACCAAAGTAATCTTCCTGACCGCCGACGCATTTGGCGTGCTGCCGCCGGTTTCTCGCCTGACGGCAGACCAAACACAGTACCACTTCCTGTCTGGCTTCACCGCCAAACTGGCCGGTACCGAACGCGGCGTCACCGAACCGACCCCAACCTTCTCTGCCTGCTTCGGCGCAGCATTCCTGTCTCTGCACCCAACGCAGTACGCAGAAGTGCTGGTGAAACGTATGCAGGCGGCAGGTGCACAGGCGTATCTGGTTAACACAGGCTGGAACGGTACCGGCAAGCGTATCTCTATCAAAGATACCCGTGCGATTATCGACGCCATCCTGAACGGTTCGCTGGATGACGCGGAAACGTTCCGTCTGCCGATGTTTGACCTGGCTATCCCGACCGAGCTGCCGGGTGTGGACACTCGCATTCTCGATCCGCGTAATACCTACGCATCTCCGGAGCAGTGGCAGGAAAAAGCCAATGCACTGGCGAAACTGTTTATCGAGAACTTCGAGAAATATACCGATACCCCTGCAGGTGAAGCGCTGGTTAGCGCCGGACCGAAGCTGTAATTTTTGATTCGTTATATAGCCCCTTATCCGAGAGGATAAGGGGTTTTTTATTGTGTCTATCTTTTAAAATGTACTCCGTACACCTATAATCTGTACTATCAACCCCATGCGCAGGACGCGCTATGTTCACATTTATTGAGCTACAAGGATTTAGTAAACGCCGTCCGTTACTTTTGCCTGACGATGAGTTTCGCGCCTTTCAAGAGACGCTTATAGAGAACCCTGAGGCTGGAGATACTATCGCTGGTACAGGTGGATTCAGAAAAATTCGCTGGAGCCGCTCTGGTATGGGCAAACGCAGCGGTATTAGGGTTATTTATTACAACGTGACGCGCAAAGGTCGAATCTATCTCGCTTTGCTCTATCCTAAAAATGAACAGGATGATTTAACCGAAGAGCAAAAAAGAGTTTTAATGCACTTATCCAATATGCTGATTTAATCATGGGAATTTTAATCATCAGGACACCGCTATCCGGTGTGGTGAGGCCAAAATGAAAGACGAATTATTTGCCGATTTGCTGGCCAGTGCAGAAGAAATGGTGCGTATAGAGAAGGGTGAAGAAACACCTAAGCCTGAACATGTACATACCTTTAGCGAAATTGATGTTAAAGCCATCCGCGAAGCAACAGGGTTACGCCAACAGGATTTTGCCATCGCCGTTGGCGTGAGTTATGACCTGGTTAAAAGCTGGGAAACGAAACGACGCCAGCCTACAGGAGCACCCAGAAAACTGCTTTTATTAATTCAAAGAAATCCTTTTATAATTAATCAATTAAAAGCAATTTAAGTCCGTTATTTTACGGCCTATCCCGCAAACAAAAAGGGAGGCATTTCGCCTTAATGCCAGTCAGTTAGCGCCTCAGTTTCAGTAAACTGGCGGAGGTAAAGAACATGCTATCCCGGAGATAGAGTTCCGTTCACCTCATGCTCATTGTTTCTCTGAAACACGGATTCCCGTGAACGTGCAAGGGAGGCGGCGGTGAGCCTTCCTTGCACGTTCACGGGCATCAGCGCTTCAGAGAAATGACATCGCTGAGGTGAACGGAACCCTGAGCAAGAATCACATGTTCACCATACATGCTTAACTGACGAGCATTAAGGCATTTCGCCTCTCTTTGTTATGCGTCTTTCGTGTTGCCCGGCGCGCGAGTAAAGGGAACCGGAAGCCATGCACGAATCGACAACCCACCACGTTCACTGGTACCAATCTCCAGCATACCGTTATGGTTATCAATAATACGCTGCACAATCGCCAGACCCAGGCCCGTGCCGCTGGTACTGCGCGCGCTGTCGCCGCGGACAAACGGCTGGAACAGGTGCTTACGCTGCTCCGGCTTGATGCCCGGACCATCATCTTCTACCTGGAACCAGGCGCGATGCTGCTCCATTCCGCTACTGACCTTAATCCAGCCGTTGCCGTAGCGGGCGGCGTTAACCACCATATTGGCAACCGCACGCTTGATCGACAGCGGGTGCATCTTCACCTGAATGCTGCCCGGCAGCAGCGCAGTTTCGATTTCACGTTCGTAGCCGCTTTCTGCCGCCACCACTTCACCCAGCACCGAGTTCAGATCTGCCATCTCCATTGGCATCTCCTGACCGGTACGCAGGTAATCGATGAACTGCTCGATGATGGCGTTACACTCTTCGATGTCCTTATTGATGGACTCCGCAAGATAACCGTCCTCTTCGCCCATCATTTCCGTCGCCAGACGAATACGCGTCAGCGGGGTACGTAAATCGTGGCTCACGCCCGCCATTAACAGCGTACGGTCATCGGCCAGCTGCTTCACGCCCGCGGCCATATGGTTAAAGGCTCGGGTTACGGAGCGCACCTCTGAAGCGCCATACTCACGCAACGGCGGCGGAATGATACCTTTCCCCACCTGCAGCGCCGCATGTTCAAGATCCACCAATGGCCGGTTCTGGATACGGATAAACAGCCACGCCCCACCGATAGCCAGCAGCATAATCGCTAGCGTATAGCGGAACAGCGGCGAGAAGTCACCCTGATGAATTTCTGTAAGCGGCACGCGTACCCAGATATTGGGCGACAGCCAGGTTTTCAGCCACACGACCGGCGAGCTTTTGTTTACCTCAACGCGGACTTCCGTTGGGCCACCCAGTTGCTGCGCCATCTGATGGCTTAAGAATTCATAGTGTTGCGCCCAACGCAGTCCGGCCTCTTCAGCAGCCTCGTTGGAATAGAGAGAAATACCCAGCTCACGATAAATTTCCCGGCGGAATGCGGGCGGCACCACCAGTTGCGTACCGTCCTCCAGCTGCAGTTTATCGGTCATCAGCATACGAACTTCGTACGCCAGGACCTTATTAAACTGCTGGAGGCTCGGCAGAATCGCGAAGTTCAGCACTACCAGGTATGTCGTCACCAGGCTGGCAAACAGCAAGGTGACGATGAGCAATAACGTGCGGGCAAACGAACTTCGTGGTGAGAAGCGCATTCGCCTCATGCTTTAGAACCGTCCGGAACAAAGACGTAGCCCAAACCCCATACGGTCTGAATGTAGCGTGGATGAGCCGGATCTTCTTCCACCATGCGGCGCAGACGGGAGATCTGGACGTCGATAGAACGTTCCATCGCAGAATATTCACGACCACGGGCGAGGTTCATCAGCTTGTCGCGGGACAGCGGCTCGCGCGGGTGGCTTACCAGCGCTTTCAGTACCGCAAACTCCCCGCTGGTGAGCGGCATCGGCTCATCTTCGCGGAACATTTCACGCGTACCGAGGTTCAGCTTGAACTTACCAAAAGCGATAACCGCTTCTTCCTGAGAAGGTGCGCCCGGCAGTTCATTCGCCTGACGACGCAGGACTGCGCGAATACGTGCCAGCAGCTCACGCGGGTTAAACGGTTTCGGGATGTAATCGTCGGCGCCGATTTCCAGCCCTACGATACGGTCAACTTCTTCACCCTTCGCTGTGACCATAATGATCGGCATCGGGTTGCTCTGGCTGCGCAGGCGACGGCAAATAGACAGGCCATCTTCTCCCGGCAGCATTAAATCCAGCACCATCAGGTGAAAGGACTCACGGGTCAGCAGACGATCCATCTGCTCAGCGTTTGCGACGCTTCGAACCTGGAAGCCCTGCTCGGTCAGATAACGCTCCAGAAGCGCACGCAAGCGCATGTCGTCATCGACCACCAGAATCTTATAGTTCTCTTGCATTGTTATTACTCCCAAAGGTTCGCAACAATTAAGTGTATATTCTTAAGAAAGCTAACGTGAGTCACCAGCGAATTCTGGTATGAATTCCAGGCTAAATTGTTACAAAGCATATTAAACAGCAGCTTAAGTATACAATGTTTCTCGCAATACATTATTTATTCTGTTGATATGCTCACGTAATACTAATTGTGCGCATCATCACAGAGTCGAAGGTAAAACAATAAGATGAAAACGCCCCTGATAACCCGTAAAGGGTATGAAAAACTTAAACAAGAGCTGAATTATCTCTGGCGTGAAGAGCGCCCGGAAGTCACCAAAAAAGTTACCTGGGCCGCAAGTCTGGGTGACCGCAGCGAAAATGCCGACTACCAGTATAATAAAAAGCGCCTGCGTGAGATCGACCGCCGCGTCCGTTATTTGACCAAGTGCATGGAGAATCTAAAAATCGTCGATTACTCCCCACAGCAGGAAGGCAAAGTCTTCTTTGGCGCATGGGTTGAGATTGAAAATGACGATGGCGACATCCGCAAATTCCGTATTGTTGGCTACGATGAGATCTTCGGTCGTAAGGATTACATCTCAATCGACTCACCAATGGCGCGGGCGCTATTGAAAAAAGAGGTCGGCGATCTCGCAGTAGTAAACACCCCAGGTGGCGAAGCCAGCTGGTACGTGAATGAGATTGAATACGTGAAGTGAGACCGGAACAATCCGAAGCCCCGGCAGATGGCTGGCATTTTTGCCAGTCAATCCGTATAACTATCCCCTGATTTTTTATCCTATAGACGAAGCTATCCATGATGAATGATTCTTTCTGCCGCATTATCGCAGGTGAAATTCAGGCTCGTGCTGAACAGGTAGAAGCTGCCGTTCGCCTGCTTGACGAAGGGAACACCGTGCCGTTTATCGCACGATATCGTAAGGAAATCACCGGCGGTCTGGACGATACGCAACTGCGTAATCTGGAAACCCGTCTGGGATATCTGCGTGAACTGGAAGACCGCCGTCAGGCAATCCTGAAATCTATCGGCGAGCAAGGCAAACTGACCGACGATCTGGCGAAAGCGATCAACGGTACGTTAAGTAAGACCGAACTCGAAGATCTCTATCTGCCGTATAAACCAAAGCGCCGCACCCGTGGGCAGATCGCCATTGAGGCCGGACTGGAGCCGTTGGCAGACCTGCTGTGGAACGAACCGTCTCACGACCCGGAAACGGAAGCCGCAAAATATCTCAACGCCGAAAACGGCGTGGCGGATACCAAAGCCGCCCTCGACGGCGCGCGCTACATTCTAATGGAGCGCTTCGCTGAAGACGCTGCTCTGCTGGCGAAAGTACGTGATTATCTGTGGAAAAACGCCCATCTGGTTGCCACCGTGGTAAGCGGTAAAGAAGAGGAAGGCGCTAAGTTCCGCGACTACTTCGATCACCACGAACCGATTTCTACCGTGCCATCCCACCGTGCGCTGGCCATGTTCCGTGGCCGTAACGAAGGCGTGTTGCAACTTTCACTAAATGCCGATCCGCAATTCGATGAGCCACCAAAAGAGAGCCACGGCGAGCAGATTATCCGGGATCACCTGGGACTACGCCTGAACAACGCCCCAGCAGACAGCTGGCGTAAAGGCGTGGTTAGCTGGACCTGGCGCATCAAAGTGCTGATGCACCTCGAAACGGAGCTGATGGGTACCGTGCGCGAACGTGCGGAAGATGAAGCGATTAACGTCTTTGCCCGTAACCTGCATGACCTGCTGATGGCCGCTCCGGCCGGGCTGCGCGCCACCATGGGCCTCGATCCAGGTCTGCGTACCGGTGTAAAAGTGGCAGTGGTTGACGGTACCGGCAAGCTGGTCGCGACCGACACCATTTATCCGCATACCGGTCAGGCCGCCAAAGCCGCCGTTGCCGTTGCGGCGCTTTGTGAAAAACACAACGTTGAACTGGTGGCGATTGGTAACGGTACGGCGTCGCGCGAAACCGAGCGTTTCTTCCTCGACGTGCAAAAGCAGTTCCCGCAAGTGACCGCGCAGAAAGTGATCGTCAGTGAAGCCGGCGCGTCGGTTTACTCCGCATCCGAACTGGCGGCGCTGGAGTTCCCGGACCTCGACGTATCTTTGCGTGGCGCGGTGTCTATCGCCCGTCGTCTGCAGGATCCGCTGGCTGAGCTGGTGAAAATCGATCCGAAATCTATCGGCGTGGGCCAGTATCAGCACGACGTAAGCCAGACTCAGTTGGCGCGTAAGCTGGATGCGGTGGTGGAAGACTGCGTGAACGCCGTCGGCGTCGATCTGAATACCGCCTCCGTACCGCTGCTGACCCGTGTTGCTGGTCTGACGCGCATGATGGCGCAGAATATCGTTGCCTGGCGCGATGAGAACGGTCAATTCCAGAACCGTCAGCAACTGTTAAAAGTCAGCCGTCTTGGGCCTAAAGCCTTTGAACAGTGCGCGGGATTCCTGCGTATCAACCACGGCGATAACCCGCTGGATGCCTCAACCGTTCACCCGGAAGCTTATCCGGTTGTGGAACGCATTCTGGCCGCCACCGAGCAATCGTTGCGTGACCTGATGGGTAACAGCAGCGAACTGCGTAATCTGAAAGCCGCTGATTTTACCGACGAACGCTTCGGGGTGCCGACCGTCACCGACATCATCAAAGAGCTGGAAAAACCGGGCCGCGATCCGCGTCCTGAATTTAAAACCGCGCAGTTTGCCGATGGTGTAGAAACCATGAACGATCTGCTGCCGGGAATGATTCTGGAAGGGGCAGTCACCAACGTCACCAACTTCGGCGCGTTTGTTGATATCGGCGTTCATCAGGATGGTCTGGTGCATATCTCTTCGCTGTCGAATAAGTTCGTCGAAGATCCGCACACCGTGGTGAAAGCAGGCGACATTGTGAAGGTGAAAGTGCTGGAAGTGGACCTGCAGCGTAAGCGTATCGCGCTGACCATGCGTCTGGACGAGCAGCCGGGTGAAACTAATGCGCGTCGCGGCGGCGGGAATAACGATCGCGCTCAGGGTAATCGCCCGACGCCAAAAGCCGCGAAACCGCGTGGCCGTGACGCACAGCCTGCGGGCAACAGCGCGATGATGGATGCGCTGGCTGCGGCAATGGGTAAAAAACGCTAAGTTTAAACCGTGTGCCGGATGGTGGTGTAAACGCCCTGTCCGGCCAGGTTATCACAATTAATTTGTAGGCCGGATAAGGCGCATGAGCGTCGTCATCCGGCATATTTAATCTATGCCCCGCGTTGCACCACAATATATTTATCACTTCATTAACAGATGAAACCTTAATTAAACATTAAGATCCCCAATAATTACTTCCGCGAATCACTCGTTTCCAACCAGAATAAATATTGAGGAATATCAAAATTGGCTCAAATTATTATCTAATTGTACATTCCGTCACACTTATTCTATTGATGATAGAAACCATTCTCATTATCATTGATTTGTTGATTATTTACTCTTTCCTTACGTTGGCTAATCATCTGGTCTCATGCCGCCCTGTCGCCCCATGAGGTAATCATCCAGTTAGCGAGATATAAGTAGGTCCCTATGCAATTCACTCCTGACAGTGCGTGGAAAATTACCGGTTTTGCCCGTGAAATCAGCCCGGCTTATCGTCAGAAACTGTTGTCACTTGGCATGCTACCCGGCTCATCCTTCAACGTGGTACGCGTCGCCCCGCTCGGCGATCCTATCCATATCGAAACGCGTCGCGTAAGTCTGGTATTGCGTAAGAAGGATCTGGCGTTATTAGAAGTGGAAGCGGTTTCCTGTTAATACAGTGAGTCTATAAAAATGAAAAAACTAACCATTGGTTTAATTGGTAATCCTAATTCCGGCAAGACAACCTTATTCAACCAGCTCACCGGCGCGCGCCAGCGTGTAGGCAACTGGGCTGGCGTTACCGTTGAGCGTAAAGAAGGCCATTTCGCCACGACGGACCACCAGGTCACGCTGGTCGATTTACCCGGCACCTATTCTCTGACGACAATCTCATCCCAAACCTCTCTCGATGAGCAGATTGCCTGTCACTATATTTTAAGCGGCGACGCGGATCTCTTGATCAACGTGGTCGATGCTTCAAACCTTGAACGCAACCTCTACCTGACGTTGCAACTGCTTGAGCTGGGTATTCCCTGTATCGTCGCACTGAACATGCTGGATATTGCTGAGAAACAGCAAATCCGTATCGATATCGACGCCCTCTCCGCTCGTCTTGGCTGTCCGGTGGTTCCACTGGTTTCCACCCGCGCCCGCGGCATTGAAGCACTGAAGCTGGCGATCGATCGCTACAAAGAAAACGACACCGTTGAGCTGGTCCATTATGCCCAGCCGCTGCTGCAAGAAGCTGATTCCCTCGCCGACGCAATGGCCAAAGATATGCCGCTTAAACAGCGCCGCTGGCTAGGCCTGCAGATGCTCGAAGGCGATATCTACAGCCGTGCTTACGCAGGTGATGCAGCACAAAACCTTGATGCCGCTGTTGCTCGCCTGAGTGAGACAATGGACGACCCGGCGCTGCATATTGCCGATGCACGTTACCAGTGCATTGCTGCTATCTGCGATACCGTCAGTAATACCCTGACGGCAGAGCCGAGCCGTTTCACCACCGCGGTAGATAAAATTATCCTCAACCGCTTCCTCGGTCTGCCGATTTTCCTGTTCGTGATGTACCTGATGTTCCTGCTTGCCATCAACATTGGCGGCGCGCTGCAGCCGTTGTTTGATGTTGGCTCCGTGGCACTCTTTATCCATGGTATTCAGTGGATTGGCTATACGCTGCACTTCCCGGACTGGCTGACCATCTTCCTGGCGCAAGGTCTTGGCGGCGGGATTAACACCGTGCTGCCGCTGGTGCCGCAAATCGGCATGATGTATCTGTTCCTCTCCTTCCTTGAAGACTCCGGCTACATGGCGCGCGCTGCGTTTGTGATGGACCGTCTGATGCAGGCGTTGGGACTGCCGGGCAAATCGTTTGTCCCACTGATCGTCGGCTTTGGTTGTAACGTACCGTCGGTGATGGGCGCACGTACGCTGGATGCCCCGCGTGAGCGTCTGATGACCATCATGATGGCGCCATTTATGTCCTGCGGCGCACGTCTGGCGATTTTCGCCGTCTTTGCCGCGGCTTTCTTTGGTCAGAACGGCGCGCTGGCGGTCTTCTCGCTGTACGTACTGGGTATCGTCATGGCGGTGTTGACCGGCCTGATGCTCAAACACACCATCATGCGTGGCGAAGCAACGCCGTTTGTGATGGAACTGCCGGTATATCACGTACCGCACATTAAGAGTCTGATCATTCAAACCTGGCAACGTCTGAAAGGCTTCGTTCTGCGTGCAGGTAAAGTCATCATCATCGTCAGTATTTTCCTCAGCGCGTTTAACAGCTTCTCACTGAGCGGAAAAATCGTCGACAACATCAACGACTCTGCTCTGGCTTCAGTTAGCCGCGTCATTACCCCTGTCTTCAAACCGATTGGTGTTCACGAAGATAACTGGCAGGCAACCGTAGGTCTGTTCACCGGCGCGATGGCGAAAGAAGTGGTTGTCGGTACGCTGAACACGCTCTATACCGCAGAAAACATTCAGGAAGAAGAGTTCAACCCGGCAGATTTCCACCTCGGTGACGAGCTGCTCGGCGCGGTAGATGAAACCTGGCAAAGCCTGAAAGACACTTTCAGCCTGAGCGTGCTGGCTAACCCTATCGAAGCCAGCAAGGGCGACGGTGAAATGGCTACCGGCGCAATGGGCGTGATGGGCGAGAAATTTGGCAGCGCCGCCGCCGCGTACAGCTACCTGATCTTTGTTCTGCTGTATGTACCGTGCATTTCAGTGATGGGCGCTATCGCACGTGAATCCAGCCGTGGCTGGATGAGCTTCTCGATTCTGTGGGGCCTGAATATCGCCTACTCTCTGTCGACGCTGTTTTATCAGACGGTCAGCTACAAAGAGCACCCGACCTACAGCCTGGTGTGCATTTTAGCGGTCATCCTGTTTAACATCGTGTTGCTGGGCCTGCTGCGTCGAGCTCGCAGCCGCGTGGACCTCGCACTGCTGGCAACCAACAGAACGGCGAGTTCCTGCTGTTCCAGCACGACTGGCGATTGCCACTAAGGTTATCGACAATGGCATCGCTTATTCAGGTTCGTGATTTACTGGCTTTGCGGGGGCGCATGGAGGCGACACAAATTAGCCACACGCTGCATACCCCGCAGCCCATGATTGACGCCATGCTGAATCAGTTAGAAAAGATGGGCAAAGCGGTGCGGATTCAGGAAGATGCCGACGGGTGTATTTCCGGAAGCTGCAAAAGTTGCCCGGAAGGTAAAGCCTGCCTGCGCGAGTGGTGGGCTTTACGCTAATCAGATGCTCTTTGCCGGATGGCGCTACGCTTATCCGGCCTACAAATGATGCAAACGTCCAGGCCGGATAGCGCGTTTACGCTGATATCCGGCTTTTTTGCGTAATGGATTCCACACAGATTTCATTATTTCAGCAAAAAAGATCTATCTTCCAGCCAGCCACGCATCATTATTAATCCGTGGATGATTACTGGTAACCTGGGAAGTAGAGTCTCGTCATCTTTTTTCTCAGGTGACGGATCGCCATGAATACTGACACGACTGCTACGCCGCATGACGCGATTTTCAAAACGTTCTTAAACCACCCGGCGACCGCACGCGACTTTCTTCAGCTTCATCTTCCAGCCTCTTTGCAAAAACTTTGCGATCTTAAAACGCTGCAACTGGAATCGGGCAGCTTTATTGAGGACGATTTGCGCGCGTACTACTCTGATGTGCTGTGGTCGTTAAAAACTCGCGAAGGCGATGGCTATATTTACACCATCATTGAGCATCAGAGCACCGCTGATAGCCATATGGCATTTCGCCTGATGCGTTACGCCATTGCGGTAATGCATCGTCATTTGGCTGCAGGCCACAAGAAACTCCCGCTGGTGATACCCATGCTTTTTTATCATGGCTCAGCAAGCCCATACCCCTATTCACTTTGTTGGCTGGACGAGTTTGATGACCCAGAGTCCGCCAGACAACTTTATAGCACCGCGTTTCCACTGATCGATATCACTGTTGTGCCCGATGACGAGATTATGCAGCATCGCCGGATGGCGCTGTTGGAGCTCATCCAAAAGCATATTCGTAAACGCGATTTGATGGGGCTGGTAGAAAAACTGGCCATCCTGCTTGTTAAAGGACACGCTAATGACAACCAGTTGAAAGCCTTGTTTAATTATTTAATGCAGGCTGGTAACACCACACATTTTGGCGAGTTTCTTCATGAAGTCGCCGAACGTTTACCCCAACATAAGGACAAGTTGATGACTATCGCCGAAAGATTACGACAGGAAGGGCATCTAAATGGTCTTCAGGAAGGCCATAGGAAAGGGTTGCAAGAAGGGTTGCAAGAAGGGCTACAGGAGGGGTTACAAACGGGTCTGCAACAAGGCAAACGAGAGGAAGCATTACGTATTGCATCAACTATGCAGGCTGATGGTATAGACCCACTAACCATCTTCAGAATTACTGGCCTGACCGCTGAGGATCTGGCTACGCGCAGCCATTAATCTCAGGCCCGGCGAGCATGGCACCACCGGGCAACACATCAAATTTATAGTTTCTGTTTTAACGCCACAAGCGCTGCACAGAATTCGTCGGGATGCGAGATAAACGGCGCATGCGCCGCTTTGGCAAACACCAAAGACTCGCTCTGCGGCCACAGTGCATCCAGCATTGGGACGACTTTGCGCGGCACCAGCCCGTCAAGATAGCCGTACAACCGCAGGAAAGGCATTTCCACCGCGCACAGCGGTTCTCGCAGATCGACCGTTTTCAGGATCTCCAGTCCACCATTGAGCACCTCGACGTCCGGCATGGGTAAAGCCAGTACCGTTTTCTTCAGCGCTCGCGCATCCTGACGCGCAGTTTCTGTGCCCATCGTTTGCAATGCCAGAAAACGCTCCACCGTACGCTGGAAATCTTCGCTCAGCTGCTGCTGGAAACCTGCCAGCACCTCTGGCTTGATTCCCGGCCACTCATCCCGCGCGCTAAAGCAAGGAGAAGACGCGACGGTCACCAGCGCCTGAACACGCTCAGGATGCGTTAACGCCACCTGACTCGCGACCAGCCCGCCCAGACTCCAGCCGAGCCAGATAGCTTTCTCCGGTGCCTGTTTCAATACCCGCTCAGCCATCTCTTCCAGTGACATTGCACCGAAACCCTGGCTACGACCAAATCCCGGTAAGTCGACAAGATGCAGCGTAAAATGCGAGCTCAGTTCCTCGCTTATGCAATGCCACACTTGCGCATTCAGTCCCCATCCGTGCAGCAGCACAAGATGGCAATTTCCCGAACCCTGGGTCTGCCACCAGATGTCATTCATCAGTTATTGTTCTCTTTTAGCCTGAAAGGATGCATCTATGCTAACAGTACCGGGATTGTGCTGGCTATGCCGAATGCCCCTGACGTTAGGGCATTGGGGGATCTGCTCAGTCTGTACGCGGGCAACGCGTCAACACGCCAGCCTGTGCCCTCAATGTGGACTCCCTGCCACTCATACCGTCATTCCCTGTGGGCGCTGCCTGCAAAAACCGCCGCCGTGGCAGCGACTGGTTACCGTCAGCGACTATGTTCCGCCGTTGAGCGGGCTTATCCACCAGCTCAAGTTTTCACGACGCAGCGAAACAGCCTCAGCTCTTTCACGTTTGTTGTTGCTGGAGGTACTACAGACCCGGCGCACCAGCGGCCTTCCTCTACCGGACAGGCTGGTCAGCGTCCCGCTCTGGCAACGTCGACACTGGCGCAGAGGGTTTAATCAGAGCGATTTACTGTGCCGTCCGCTGGCACGCTGGCTGGGTTGCGACTGGGACAGCCGGACCATCTCGCGGGTTCGGGCAACCGCCACACAGCACCATCTCAGCGCCCGATTACGTAAACGTAACCTGAAAAATGCCTTTCGCCTTGAATTGCCGGTGCAGGGACTCCATATGGTTATTGTGGATGATGTCGTCACTACCGGAAGTACCGTCGCGGAAATCGCGCAGCTGCTTTTACGCAACGGCGCGGCGACTGTCCAGGTATGGTGCCTGTGTCGAACCTTGTAGAGCCTCGATGATGGGCGTATTATAACCAAGTAAAATAGTCAACTATTAGGCCATTACTATGATCCATATTTCCGATGCTGCACAAGCGCACTTTGCCAAACTGCTGGCAAATCAGGAAGAAGGGACACAAATCCGCGTATTTGTGATTAATCCCGGCACGCCTAACGCTGAATGCGGCGTTTCTTATTGTCCGCCGGACGCCGTGGAAGCAACCGACACCGCCATTAAATTTGACCTGCTGACCGCATATGTTGATGAACTGAGCGCACCGTATCTGGAAGATGCAGAAATCGATTTCGTTACCGACCAGTTAGGCTCCCAACTGACCCTGAAAGCACCAAACGCCAAAATGCGTAAAGTTGCCGATGATGCGCCGCTGATGGAACGCGTGGAGTACATGCTGCAATCGCAGATCAACCCACAGCTGGCTGGCCACGGTGGTCGTGTCTCTCTGATGGAAATCACCGATGAAGGCTACGCCATTCTGCAGTTTGGCGGCGGCTGTAACGGCTGTTCAATGGTAGATGTAACGCTGAAAGAAGGTATCGAGAAGCAGCTGCTGGCTGAATTCCCTGAACTGAAAGGCGTTCGCGATTTAACCGAACACCAGCGCGGCGAGCACTCTTACTACTAACGCCCGAACCTGTAGAGTATCCGTAGGCCCGATAAGACGCACCCGCGTCGCTATCGGGCATTAATGCCGGGTGGTAGCGTAATCGCGGTCTCCGGCTTACACCCCAACATTTCTTCGCATTTATCCTGCAACAATCCCCCGCATAATTTGACCAGCTTCTCATATTTTAAATTTTGCCTGTCCAGGTGATTTTCAAGCGTAGCATGTTACCCGTATCATTCGTGTCAGCACCTAACACACACATAATAGCCAGTTAAACTGATTAGTTTTGAAGGCAACCAGCATTGGTGCTGAGAATACTCTGTTCCCGGTCGGGACAATCGGAATTTGTCATCTAAACACTGACGTTACCCATAACAAAGTAAAGGCCAGGTAAATCATGCCATTAGTCATCGTTGCTATCGGTGTAATCTTGTTACTCCTCCTGATGATCCGTTTCAAAATGAACGGCTTCATCGCTCTCGTCCTGGTGGCGCTTGCTGTCGGATTGATGCAAGGGATGCCACTGGATAAAGTCATCGGTTCGATTAAAGCCGGCGTCGGCGGAACCCTTGGCAGCCTCGCCCTGATTATGGGTTTTGGCGCCATGCTGGGCAAAATGCTGGCGGACTGCGGCGGCGCACAGCGCATCGCAACCACGCTGATTGCTAAATTCGGCAAAAAACACATTCAGTGGGCAGTGGTATTAACCGGATTCACCGTCGGTTTTGCCCTGTTCTACGAAGTCGGCTTCGTGCTGATGCTGCCGCTGGTATTCACCATTGCTGCCGCTGCTAACATCCCGCTGCTGTACGTTGGTGTGCCGATGGCGGCTGCGCTGTCCGTTACTCACGGCTTCCTGCCGCCGCACCCGGGTCCAACCGCTATTGCCACCATTTTCCACGCAGACATGGGTAAAACTCTGCTGTTTGGTACGATTCTGGCAATCCCGACCGTTATTCTCGCCGGTCCGGTATACGCGCGTTTCCTGAAAGGCATCGATAAGCCAATCCCGGAAGGTCTGTACAGCGCAAAAACCTTCACTGAAGAAGAGATGCCAGGCTTTGGCGTCAGCGTCTGGACCTCTCTGGTCCCGGTTATCCTGATGGCAATGCGCGCCGTGGCGGAGATGATTCTGCCGAAAGGTCATGCTTTCCTGACGGTTGCAGAATTCCTCGGTGACCCGGTCATGGCAACGCTGATTGCGGTGCTGATTGCGATGTTCACTTTTGGTCTGAACCGCGGACGTTCGATGGATCAGATTAACGACACGCTGGTGTCCTCAATCAAAATCATCGCGATGATGCTGTTGATCATCGGTGGTGGCGGTGCCTTCAAACAGGTTCTGGTTGATAGCGGCGTGGACAAATACATCGCTTCAATGATGCACGGCTCTAACGTGTCTCCACTGCTAATGGCATGGTCTATCGCTGCAGTACTACGTATCGCACTGGGTTCCGCAACCGTTGCAGCGATTACTGCAGGTGGGATTGTGGCACCGCTGATTGCAACGACCGGCGTAAGCCCTGAGCTGATGGTTATTGCGGTTGGTTCCGGTTCCGTCATCTTCTCCCACGTGAACGATCCTGGGTTCTGGCTGTTCAAGGAGTACTTCAACCTGACCATCGGTGAAACCATCAAGTCATGGTCAATGTTGGAAACCATTATCTCCGTCTGCGGTCTGGTAGGGTGTCTGCTGCTGGGTATGGTGGTCTGATAAAACTGAGCCTGATGGCGCTACGCTTATCAGGCCTACGTGCTACGAGCCATCACCATAAAAAAGCCGGGGAAATCCCCGGCTTTCTTACTTCTTCTTCGCGGCCGCTTTTCGCCGCTTATCCAAATCCTTAATCAGCTTATTCACGCCCTCATCGGCAAACATCTGCTCCAGCGTGGCGGTGAGTTTTCGCCGCCAGTTTTTGTACTGGTCGCTGGTCCCCGGAATGTTGACCGGCTCAGCCATATCCAGCCAGTCTTCCGGTTGCAGGCCCAGCAGCGCACTGTTGCTGTCAGCGATGTAGCGTTGCATGCCGCGATTCAGAATCGGCGTCATCGACATCAGGGACGCCTTGTGACCGGCACGTTTTGGCAGGCAGCCGTATTTGTGCAGCGCATCCAGCAGCCCCTGTTTCGCCAGTTCCCGGTCCTGATACAACCCGCGCAGCACGACTTCATCCGGATACAGGCCCAGTGCTTTACCTAGCGTCAGATCGCCACTATCCCAATAACCTTTAAGCGTAGGAAGGTCATGCGTCGCCGCGACTGCCATTGATTGTTCCGGGTACGCTTTCGGCGCACGGAAGTTTTTCTCATGGTCATTCTCAAAATAAAGCACTTTGTAGGAGTAGACGCCGCTGTCACGCAGCTTGCTGACGATCTCCACCGGCACGGTACCCAGATCTTCACCAATCACCATGCAGTGGTGACGTTTACTTTCCAGCGCCAGAATTGAAAGCAAATCATCGACCGGATAATGCACGTAGGCGCCGTGATCGGCAGTTTCACCGTAAGGGATCCACCACAGACGCAGCATCGACATGACATGGTCGATACGCAACGCGCCGCAGTTCTGCATATTGGCGCGCAGTAGTTCGATAAACGGTTCGTAGGCGCGTGCCGTGATGATGTGCGGATCCATCGGCGGCAGTCCCCAGTTTTGCCCAAGCGGACCGAGAATATCCGGCGGCGCGCCAACTGAAGCTTTCAGGCAATACAACTCGCGGTCACACCAGGTTTCCGCCCCGCCTTCGGCCACGCCAACGGCCAGGTCGCGATACAGCCCTATTGGCATTGCAAAGCCCTGGCTGATTTTCCAGCAGTCAGCAAACTGGGTATACGCCAGCCACTGCAACCACAGGTAGAAATCTACGTCATCACGATGTTCTTCGCAGAAGCGTTTTACCTCTGGCGAGTCCACTGACTGGAAAACTTCTGGCCACACCGGCCAGCCCCAGCGCAATGCGTCCTCTTTCACCTGATGCGCATGCAGCGCATCAAAGGCCGCCTGCCAGTAGAGGCTATCCCCTTCCTGAGCCACAAACTGGCGAAATACCGCCATCTGCTCATCATCACGCGCAGAGAAGCTTTTCCACGCCATACGTAGTGCCGTCATCTTCAGTGCGGTAACAGCAGAATAATCAACCCACTCGGTATCGCGCGCGCGTTGCAGAGCTTGCTGAGTCGCGGGTTTCTTCCACCACGCCTGCGCCTCTTTACTCAGACGGAAATCATCTACGGCGTTTACATCAATATAAATAACGTTCAACCAGCGACGTGACGACGGGCTGTACGGGCTGGCACTCTCCGGATTCGCCGGATACAGCGCGTGAATCGGATTAAGCCCGATAAACGCGCCGCCGCGTTGCGCCACATCCACCAGCATGGTGCGGAGATCGCCGAAGTCGCCAATCCCCCAGTTATTTTCCGATCGCAGGGTGTAGAGCTGAACGCATGCGCCCCACAGCTTCTGCCCGGCTAACAACGCCTGCGGTTCATAGCAGCGCTTTGGTGCCACGATGATACGACAATGGGAACGCAGCTCGCCCTGGGTCAGGGTCAACGTGTGATACCCCTCCGGCAGCTTCGCCGGAAGGTTAAAAGATTTACCACCGACGGCATGCCCTTTGTGCTGCACGCCCTCTTCGGTGGTCAGCAGCCAGTTAAACTCTCCGTTTCCCTCAACCGCCAGCGGCATTTTCTTGCCAGCGGTATAGACCATGACATTCGGCACCGGGGTTACCGCCACCTGAGTGGCAGCGGTGGTGCGATGCATGGCGTCAAGCAAACGCCGTTTGGTTTCGGCGCCAATAGACTGCGGTTTACCGTGGGCATTAATGTAATTGGGGCTGATCCCCGCCGCCAGCGCGGCATTATCCAGACGTTTGCTTTCCATCGCGATTCCTTAACGTTTCGCCTGCCAGATACGAGCCTGATAATCGCGGATGGAGCGATCCGAGCTGAACATGCCGCAACGCGCGGTATTCAGAATCGCCGCCCGGGTCCAGGCGTCCTGGTCACGATACAACACGTCAACCTGCTTCTGAGCTTCAACGTAGGCCGCGAAGTCCGCCATCACCAGATACGGGTCCCCGCCCTGCTTGCCGATACTGTGCAGCATCTGGTCAAAGGCATGCTTGTCGCCATCGCTGTATTTCCCGCTTTCCAGCTCTTTCAGGACAGCATCCAGCACTTTGTCTTTTTTACGCCATTTCACCGGGTCGTAGCCTTTGGCTTTGAGCGCCTTCACCTCTTCCACGGTATGACCAAAGATAAAGATATTCTCGTCACCCACCTTCTCGGCGATTTCGACGTTTGCGCCATCCAGCGTACCTACGGTTAACGCACCGTTCAGCGCCAGCTTCATGTTACCGGTGCCGGAAGCCTCTTTCCCTGCGGTTGAAATCTGCTCAGAGATGTCCGCCGCCGGGATCAGCATTTCCGCCGCCGAGACACAATAATCCGGCAGGAAGACAACCTTCAGCTTGTCACCGACTTTCGGGTCGTTATTGATGGTTTGTGCAACCTGGTTGATGGCGAAGATGATATTTTTCGCCAGGTAGTAACCCGGAGCAGCTTTTGCGCCAAACAGGAATACGCGCGGCACGCGATCTGCCTGCGGGTTCTCACGGATTTCTTTGTACAACGCCAGAATATGCAGCAGATTCAGGTGCTGGCGCTTGTACTCATGAAGACGTTTAATCTGAATATCAAAGATAGCGTTAGTCGTTATTTCAATACCGGTACGCGCTTTAATAAACTTCACCAGACGCTCTTTGTTCGCCAGCTTGATGTCACGATACTGCTGACGGAACTTCGCATCGTCCGCGTATTTTTCCAGGTTAATCAGCTGGTCGAGGTCGTTAGCCCACTCTTTTTTCAGCGATTTATCCAGCAGTGCGGCAAGCGCCGGGTTGCATTGCTTAATCCAGCGACGCGGAGTAATCCCGTTAGTGACGTTATGGAATTTGTTCGGCCAGAGCTGGTGATATTCCGGGAACAGATCTTTCACCACCAGATCGGAGTGCAGCGCCGCCACGCCGTTGACCGCAAAACCGCTGACCACACACATGTTGGCCATACGCACCTGTTTATTGTGCACCACTGCAAGCTTCGCCCAGACTTCAGCATCACCCGGCCAGGTTTTATCAACCAACGTCTTAAAGCGGTCGTTAATCTCTTTGATGATTTGCATGTGGCGCGGCAGGAGTGCTTTCACCAGTTTCTCATCCCAGCACTCTAACGCTTCCGGCATCAGGGTGTGGTTGGTGTAAGCGAAGGTCTTGCTGGTAATCGCCCACGCATCGTCCCAGCTCATCTGGTGCTCATCAATCAGCACGCGTAGCAGTTCAGGGATCGCGATAGTCGGGTGAGTATCGTTAAGTTGAATAACTTCGTAATCAGCCAGTTCGTGCAGCTTACGCCCTGCCAGATGATGGCGGCGCAGAATGTCGGCTACGGAGCAGGCGCACTGGAAGTACTGCTGCATCAGGCGCAGCTTTTTACCCGCGGTGTGGTTATCGTTCGGGTACAGCACTTTCGTCAGTTTTTCAGCGTCGATGCCCTGCTGCTCTGCGCGCAGGAAATCGCCGTCATTAAATTTGGTCAGGTTAAACGGGTGCGCATGGCTGGCCTGCCACAGACGCAGCGGTTGCGCTACGCCGTTACGGTAACCGAGAACCGGCAGATCCCAGGCCTGGCCGGTGATAGTAAACCCTGGCTCCCAGTGCCCTTCTTTGGTGACCTTGCCGCCAATCCCAACCTGCACATCCAGCGCCTCGTTGTGACGGAACCACGGGTAGCTGCCACGATGCCAGTCATCCGGGGCTTCCATCTGTTGGCCATCGGCAAACGACTGACGGAACAGGCCGTACTGGTAGTTGAGGCCATAGCCCGTCGCCGACTGGCCGACTGTCGCCATCGAATCAAGGAAGCAGGCCGCCAGGCGTCCCAATCCACCGTTACCCAACGCCGGATCGATCTCTTCTTCCAGCAGATCAGTCAGGTTGACGTCATGCGCTTTCAGCTCATCGCTCACCGCCTGATACCAGCCGAGGTTGAGTAAATTGTTGCCGGTCAGGCGACCAATCAAAAACTCCATCGAGATGTAGTTAACGTGACGCTGATTTTTTGCCGGTTTCGCCGCAGGCTGGGCGCTGAGTAACTCAGCCAACGCCCCACTCACTGCCTGCCACCACTGGCGCGACGTCATTTCTTGAGCCGACAGTAAACCGAAGCGCTGCCACTGACGCGTCAGGGCAGCCTGAAATTGATCTTTGTTGAAAGTAGGCTGTGACATAGGGGTTCCAGATCCTTAGGTAATAAAACAACGTTATCGCTAGTTTGCCTGGCTCGTTGTTGACATTCCTCATCCTGGCACGGATTAGGGAGGGAGGAGGAGCGGGGATGAGCATAAAAGTGTGATCACCACCACTTAAAGGGGAGGTAATTGCCCGTAAATTCGCGCAAACCCCGCATAACGCTCTTCGGATGACGCATTAGTAACAAAGGATTAATCGACAATATCAAATAGCGATATGACGATGAGAAACAATGTGTAAATAGGGAAATAGTTTCTAACCTGAAATATCTGTGCCGGATAAGATAGTTCACATAAAACTTTTAAGTCGGCCACAAAATTCGGTGATATTCATTAGCTATTTGAGTAACCATATAAAAAGAGAGGGATTTTTCAACACAGTTAAAATAACGACGGATCCAGTCGCCACGCCTGTTGCGACTCTTTAAAGCATTTATTGCAATAGATGTATAGATTTGTGACATAGTGCAAAATCAGACACACAAAAAGTCCGCTTAGCTTGCATAAAACACCAATCTGGCCGACCTTATACCTATTAATTACGAAGCGCAAAAAAAATCATTCTTCCCTATTTTCACACAGTGAAGTGACTAACTTATGTTGATTCCGTCTAAATTAAGTCGTCCGGTTCGACTCGACCATACGGTGGTTCGTGAGCGCCTGTTGGCTAAACTTTCCGGCGCGAACAATTTCAGGCTTGCCCTGATAACAAGTCCTGCTGGTTATGGAAAAACGACGCTGGTTTCACAATGGGCGGCAGGGAAAAATGATTTAGGCTGGTATTCTCTGGATGAGGGCGATAATCAGCAAGAGCGCTTTGCCAGTTATCTGATCGCCGCTATCCAACAGGCAACCGGTGGACACTGCACCACCAGCGAAGCGATGGTGCAAAAACGTCAGTACGCCAGCCTGACGTCACTGTTTGCCCAGCTATTTATCGAACTGGCCGAGTGGCACCGCCCGCTCTACCTGGTAGTAGATGATTATCATCTGATCTCTAATCCGGCCATTCACGAAGCGATGCGTTTCTTCCTGCGTCATCAGCCTGAGAACCTCACGCTGGTCGTGCTGTCGCGCAACCTGCCGCAGTTGGGTATTGCCAACCTGCGGGTACGCGATCAACTGCTGGAGATAGGCAGCCAACAGCTGGCCTTTAACCATCAGGAAGCCAAACAATTTTTCGACCGACGTTTGTCCTCCCCCATCGAAGCGGCTGAAAGCAGCCGGATGTGCGATGACGTTGCTGGCTGGGCCACGGCATTACAACTGATCGCCCTTTCCGCCCGCCAGAACAATCATTCCGCGCACCAGTCAGCACGACGCCTCGCGGGGATCAACGCCAGCCATTTGTCCGATTATCTGGTTGATGAAGTGCTGGACAGCGTCGACCTCGGCACCCGTCACTTCCTGCTGAAAAGCGCCATTCTGCGTTCCATGAACGATGCGCTGATCGTCCGCGTTACCGGGGAAGAAAACGGCCAGATGCGGCTGGAAGAAATTGAGCGCCAGGGGTTATTCCTGCAACGGATGGATGACGTTGGCGAGTGGTTCAGTTATCACCCGCTGTTTGGTAGCTTTTTACGCCAGCGCTGCCAATGGGAGCTGGCGAACGAACTGCCCGAAATACACCGCGCCGCAGCTGAAAGCTGGATGGCGCAAGGCTTCCCCAGCGAAGCTATCCACCACGCGCTGGCGGCCGGCGACGCCCATATGCTACGCGATATCCTGCTTAATCATGCGTGGGGACTGTTTAACCATAGCGAGCTGACGTTACTGGAAGAGTCGCTGAAAGCCCTGCCGTGGGAAAGCCTGCTGGAAAATCCGCGTCTGGTTCTGTTGCAAGCCTGGCTGATGCAAAGCCAGCACCGCTACGGAGAGGTTAACACCTTGCTGGCGCGCGCAGAGCAGGAAATGAAAGGCGACATGGAGCCGACACTGCACGCCGAATTCAACGCTTTACGGGCGCAGGTAGCGATTAACGACGGCAACCCTGACGAAGCCGAACGCCTGGCGAAACTGGCGCTGGATGAGTTGCCCATCGCCTGGTTCTATAGCCGGATCGTCGCCACCTCGGTGCACGGCGAAGTCCTGCACTGTAAGGGCGATCTCACGCGCTCTTTGGCGTTAATGCAGCAAACCGAGCAAATGGCGCGTCATCATGACGTCTGGCATTACGCGCTGTGGAGTCTTATCCAGCAAAGCGAAATTTTGTTTGCCCAGGGCTTTTTACAGGCCGCCTGGGAAACTCAGGAAAAAGCATTCCAGCTGATCAAAGAGCAGCACCTGGAACAGCTGCCGATGCACGAATTCCTGGTACGTATTCGCGCACAACTACTGTGGGCATGGGCGCGTCTGGACGAATCAGAAGCCTCTGCCCGTAGCGGTATTGAACTGCTTTCCACTTTCCAGCCGCAGCAACAGCTACAGTGTCTGGCGTTGCTGGTTCAGTGTTCACTGGCACGGGGCGATCTCGATAACGCTCGCAGCCTGCTCAACCGCCTGGAAAACCTGCTGGGTAACGGTCACTATCACAGCGACTGGATCTCCAACGCCGATAAGGTGCGGGTGATTTACTGGCAAATGGTGGGCGACAAAAACTCGGCCGCCAACTGGCTGCGCCACACGCCGAAACCAGAATTCGCCAATAACCACTTCCTGCAAAGCCAGTGGCGCAACATCGCTCGTGCACAAATCCTGCTCGGCGAGTTTGAACCGGCTGAGATTGTGCTGGAAGAGTTGAATGAAAATGCGCGCAACCTGCGCCTGATGAGCGATCTGAACCGCAACCTGTTGCTGCTTAATCAGCTCTACTGGCAGGCAGGACGCAAAAATGACGCCCAGCGTGTGTTACTCGACGCCCTACAGCTGGCGAACCGTACCGGGTTTATCAGCCACTTTGTTATCGAAGGCGAGGCCATGGCGCAACAACTGCGTCAGTTGATTCAGCTCAATACCTTACCGGAACTCGATCAGCACCGCGCCCAGCGCATTTTGCGTGAGATTAACCAGCACCACCGCCATAAATTTGCCCACTTCGATGAAGGATTCGTTGAGCGTCTGCTTACTCACCCGGAAGTGCCGGAGCTTATCCGCACCAGCCCGCTGACCCAGCGCGAATGGCAGGTTCTGGGACTGATTTATTCGGGCTACAGCAACGAACAGATCGCCGGAGAGCTGGCCGTCGCGGCAACGACCATCAAGACGCACATCCGCAATTTGTACCAAAAGCTCGGCGTCGCACATCGCCAGGATGCGGTGCAACATGCGCAGAAGCTGCTGAAGATGATGGGGTACGGCGTTTAGTTAATGCCTGATACGCAACGCTTATCAGGCCTGGAATTACCTTAGCACAGCTCTAACTGGATATGATGGTCAGCAATCACCTGCATCACACCAGCAGGCGGCAGCGTGTCGGTATACACCGCATCCACCATGCTGATGCTGCCCATATTCACCATCGCGTTACGCCCAAACTTCGAGTGGTCCACCACCAGCATCACATGCCGTGAATTCTCAATGATCGCGCGCTTGGTACGAACTTCGTGATAATCAAACTCCAGCAGAGAACCATCGCTGTCGATGCCGCTGATCCCTAAGATGCCGAAGTCCAGACGGAACTGAGAAATAAAGTCGAGGGTCGCTTCGCCCATAATACCGCCGTCGCGGCTACGCAGTTCACCACCAGCGAGGATTATGCGGAAATCCTCTTTCGCCATCAGCGTGTTCGCCACATTGAGGTTGTTGGTCACAATGCGTAAATTGCTGTGATTAAGCAGCGCGTGAGCCACCGCTTCCGGCGTGGTTCCGATATCAATAAACAGCGTAGAGCCGTTCGGGATCTGCGTGGCAACTTTGCGGGCAATGCGCTCTTTTTCCGCCGTCTGCGTCGCTTTACGGTCATGCCACGGGGTGTTGACCGAGCTGGATGGCAGCGCCGCGCCGCCGTGATGGCGCAAAATCATGTTCTGATCGGCCAGATCGTTAAGATCGCGGCGAATCGTCTGCGGGCTGACGGAGAAATGCTCCACCAGCTCTTCAGTACTGACGTATCCCTGTTTTTTTACCAGCTCGATGATCGCGTCATGTCGTTGTGTTTGCTTCATTAGTGTTCCCTGAAATTTTGCCGGATGCGCTAACGCTTATCCGGCCTACAAAGTTCGTTTCCGCACATTCATCGTATCGGCAAACGCCATTGCCAGACCCACTGCCAATCCGGCGATATGAGCGCCATTCGCCATCGACATGCCGAATAGATCAAACCAGCCGGCAACAATCCAGATCAAAGCAAAGATAATCAAACCACGCTGCAGGAAAATACCGCTTTGCGGATCGCGCTCGCCGCGCAACCACACGTAGCCCATCAGCGCATATACCACGCCAGACAGTCCACCAAACCACGGGCCGCTAAATTTCTGCTGAACATAGCCGCTCAACAGGGCGCTGATCACGGTAATTACAATCAGTTTTCCACTGCCCAGACGCTTTTCAACCGCACCGCCGAGATACCACCACCACAACAGGTTGAACAGAATATGCATCAGCGAGAAGTGCATAAAAGCGTGGGTGAAATAACGCCAGAATTCAAATTTCAGCGAAGGGTCAAACGGCCATGCCAGCCAAAGCATCACCGCCTGGTCGCCCAGCACGTTCATCGCGATAAACACCAGCACACACGCGGCCATTACGAACCAGGTTACCGGGCCTGCGCGTTCGCGCAATGTGGCCAGGAACGGATAACGCTGGTAGTGCAGACCGCTGTCGGTCTGACCCGACTGCCAGCTTGCCGCTAGGTAGCGCGGATCGCCCGGATTCTCCAGAAATCGCGCCAGTTCAGCATGCACGCGCTCGGCTTGGGACTCATCCGCCAGCCAGACATCCGTTTGCTGATGTTGTTGAATCGTCAGGATAACGCCCTGTGTCGCCATATAATCAACAAATGCCTGCGCCACGCGGGGGTTAGCAAAAGAGGTAATCATCAACATGGTTGCTGTCGCTTATTCCACACAAAAGAGGACAGTATATATATCCTACCCGTTTCAGGCTGCATCTTTGTTAGCTTACGAACCGTATGCCACTTCTGCCGGAAAATGTCGATGCCAGGCGTCGAAGCCGCCATCAACGCTGTAAACCGCGTCATAGCCTTGCTGAAGAAGATATTGCGCCGCACCTTTACTGCTGTTTCCGTGATAACACATCACCAACACGGCGGTGTCGAAATCATGCTCGCGCATAAATGACCCCAGCGTGTCGTTCGTCAGATGAAACGCCTGCGGGGCATGACCCATGGCATAGCTTTGCGGATCACGGATATCCACTAACACCGCGCTCCCCTGATGCAGCTTCTGATGCGCTTCTTCGACATTAATACATTCAAACTGATCCATTGCTCTCTCTTCTTTATATGGCAGGTGATGCTTTTCGGACATGTTACTGCTTAGTGTACGTCCCGACGGCAGTTAAACGCCATAATGTTATATGTATCACTGTAAATTGTTTATCCGATGTTACCAATGGCGCGATTCTTTGCTATTATGCTCGATAACGAACATTAATGAGCTATAACGAAAGTGCGAGAGGCCAGCATGGAAACCAAAGATCTGATTGTGATAGGTGGAGGCATCAACGGTGCCGGTATCGCGGCAGATGCCGCTGGACGCGGTTTATCCGTGCTGATGCTGGAAGCGCAGGATTTAGCCTGCGCCACCTCTTCCGCTAGCTCCAAACTCATCCACGGTGGCCTGCGCTACCTGGAACACTACGAATTTCGTCTGGTAAGCGAAGCGCTGGCCGAACGTGAAGTGCTGTTGAAAATGGCACCGCATATCGCCTTCCCGATGCGCTTTCGTCTGCCCCACCGCCCGCATCTGCGTCCGGCGTGGATGATCCGCATTGGTTTGTTTATGTACGATCATCTGGGCAAACGCACTAGTTTGCCAAGTTCTACCGGTTTGCGTTTTGGTGCAGATTCCGTAATGAAACCTGAGATTGTGCGCGGTTTCGAATATTCTGACTGCTGGGTCGACGATGCGCGACTGGTTTTGGCAAACGCCCAAATGGTTGTACGTAAAGGCGGAGAAGTATTAACCCGCACTCGCGCCACTTCTGCTCGCCGTGAAAACGGTTTGTGGATTGTTGAAGCTGAAGATATCGATACCGGCAAAAAATACACCTGGCAGGCGCGTGGCCTGGTCAACGCCACCGGTCCGTGGGTGAAAGAGTTCTTCGACGACGGTATGCACCTGCCATCACCGTACGGCATTCGCCTGATTAAAGGCAGCCACATCGTAGTGCCGCGCGTACATACCCAGAAGCAAGCTTATATTCTGCAAAACGAAGATAAGCGTATTGTGTTTGTTATCCCATGGATGGACGAATTCTCGATCATCGGGACGACAGACGTTGAATACAAAGGCGATCCGAAAGCAGTGAAAATTGATGAAAGCGAAATCAATTACCTGCTGAAGGTCTACAACGCGCACTTTAAGAAGCAACTGGGCCGTGATGATATCGTCTGGACTTACTCAGGCGTGCGTCCGCTGTGCGATGACGAGTCTGACTCACCGCAGGCGATCACCCGTGATTACACGCTGGATATCCACGACGAAAACGGCAAAGCGCCGTTGCTGTCGGTCTTTGGCGGTAAGCTGACCACCTATCGTAAGCTGGCTGAGCACGCGATGGAAAAACTGGCATCGTACTACCAAGGAATTGGTCCGGCATGGACGAAAGAGTGCATTCTGCCAGGCGGTGACATTGGCGGCGATCGCGAAGATTACGCGGCCAAACTGCGCCGTCGCTACCCGTTCCTTACCGAGTCGCTGGCACGCCATTATTCTCGCACCTACGGCAGCAACACCGAATGGGTTATCGGCGAAGCCACCTCGCTTGCCGAGTTAGGTGAAGACTTTGGCCATGAGTTTTATGAGGCCGAGCTGAAATATCTGGTCGATCATGAATGGGTTCGTCGTGCGGAAGATGCGTTGTGGCGTCGCACGAAAGAAGGTATGTGGCTGAATGCTGAGCAGCAGTCGCGTATGACCCAGTGGCTGGCGGAGTACATTGAAAAACACCAGCTGTCGCTGGCGTCCTGATAAAAATGCCGGATGCGGCTAGCGCCTTATCCGGCCTACAAGAGTGCATAAACGTAGGCCGGGCAAGCGAAGCGCCCCCGGCATCGTGTGTTACAACCGCACCGAATCAATATGCCAGATGTTTTCGGCGTACTCTTTGATCGTCCTGTCCGACGAGAAGTACCCCATGTTGGCGATATTAATCATCGATTTGGTGGTCCACTCTTCCGGGTGACGATACAGTTCATCAACCTTATCCTGGCAATCAACGTAGCTGCGATAATCCGCCAGAACCTGATAGTGGTCACCAAAGTTAATCAGCGAATCCACCAGGTCGCGATAACGTCCCGGCTCCTCAGGGCTGAATACGCCGCTGCCGATCTGCGTCAGCACCTGGTGCAGCTCTTCGTCTTTCTCGTAATACTCACGCGGCTTGTAGCCCTGGCTGCGTAAAGCCTCGACCTCTTCCGCCGTATTACCAAAGATAAAGATATTTTCTGCGCCCACATGCTCCAGCATCTCAACGTTGGCACCGTCCAGCGTCCCGATGGTCAGCGCACCGTTAAGAGCAAATTTCATATTACTGGTACCGGAGGCTTCGGTCCCGGCCAGAGAAATCTGTTCAGAAAGGTCGGCGGCAGGAATAATCACCTGCGCCAGGCTGACGCTGTAGTTGGGGATAAACACCACTTTCAGCTTGTCGCCAATTTGCGGATCGTTGTTGATCACTTTGGCGACGTCGTTGATCAGGTGAATGATGTGTTTCGCCATGTAATAAGCCGAAGCCGCTTTACCGGCGAAGATATTCACACGCGGTACCCACTCAGCATCAGGATCGGCCTTAATGCGATTGTAGCGGGTGATCACATGCAGCACGTTCATCAACTGGCGTTTGTATTCGTGAATACGCTTGATCTGCACATCAAACAGCGATTTCGGGTTCACCACCACGTTCAGCTGCTGGGCAATGAGCGTGGCCAGACGCTTTTTGTTCTCCAGCTTCGCGCGGCGCACCGCCTGATTTACCAGTGGGTAATCGCAGTGCTGTTCAAGCTCACTGAGCTGGCTGAGATCGGTTCGCCAGGTGCGGCCAATGTTCTCATCCAGCACTTCAGAGAGCGACGGGTTGGCCAGCGCCAGCCAGCGACGCGGCGTCACGCCGTTGGTGACGTTGCAGAAGCGAGTCGGGAAAATCTTCGCAAAATCAGCAAACAGCGACTGCACCATCAGGTTGGAGTGCAATTCAGAAACGCCGTTTACCTTGTGGCTCACCACCACCGCCAGCCATGCCATACGCACGCGACGGCCGTTAGACTCATCGATAATCGACGTCCGCCCCAGCAGAGCGGTATCGTTCGGATACTGTTCCTGCAACGTCTTCAGGAAGTAGTCGTTGATCTCAAAGATGATTTGCAGATGGCGCGGCAAAATTTTGCCCAGCATATCGACGGGCCAGGTCTCCAGCGCTTCGCTCATCAAAGTGTGGTTGGTATACGAGAAGACCTGACAGCAGACCTCAAACGCATCATCCCAGCTGAACTTATGCTCATCGATTAGCAGTCGCATCAGCTCAGGGATCGACAGCACCGGATGGGTGTCGTTGAGGTGAATGGCGATTTTATCCGCCAGGTTGTCGTAGGTTTTGTGCAGCTGGTAATGACGACTCAGAATGTCCTGCACCGTGGAGGAGACCAGGAAATACTCCTGGCGCAACCGCAGTTCGCGTCCTGAATAGGTGGAGTCGTCCGGGTACAGTACGCGGGAGACGTTCTCGGAGTGGTTTTTATCTTCCACCGCCGCAAAGTAGTCGCCCTGGTTAAATTTACCGAGATTAATCTCGCTACTGGCCTGGGCATTCCACAGGCGCAGCGTGTTGGTGGCGTCGGTGTCGTAGCCGGGGATAATCTGGTCGTAGGCGACCGCGAGGATCTCTTCGGTTTCTATCCAGCGCGTTTTCTTACCTTCCTGCTGAATGCGCCCGCCAAAACGCACTTTGTAGCGCGTGTTGTGCCGTTTGAATTCCCACGGGTTACCGTATTCCAGCCAGTAGTCAGGCGACTCTTTCTGGCGGCCATCAACAATGTTCTGCTTGAACATGCCGTAGTCATAACGAATACCGTAACCGCGTCCCGGCAATCCCAGCGTTGCCAGAGAGTCCAGGAAGCAGGCCGCCAGGCGCCCGAGACCGCCATTGCCAAGACCTGGGTCGTTTTCTTCGTCGATCAGATCTTCAAGATCCAACCCCATACCTTCCAGCGCATTTTTGACATCGTCATAAATGCCCAGCGATAACAGTGCATTGGAAAGCGTGCGGCCAATCAGAAACTCCATAGACAGGTAATAGACCTGACGAGTTTCCTGAGATAATTGCGCACGGTTAGAACGCAGCCAGCGCTCCACGAGACGGTCGCGCACCGCGAACAACGTGGCGTTCAGCCACTCATGTTTATTGGCAATGACCGGGTCCTTACCAATCGTGAACATCAGCTTATAGGCAATAGAATGCTTAAGTGCCTCTACGCTGAGTGTGGGCGATGCATAAGTAAATGGAGCATTCATATAGGTGATTCCTGGATATCTATTTCAAGCGATAGTAAAGCTCACGGTATGACTTCGCCGCGACTTGCCAGCTAAAATCCATGGTCATGGCCTGACGTTGTACAAACCGCCAAAGCGAAGGCCGGGACCACAATACGAAAGCACGCCGGATCGCGCGTAACAGCGACCAGGCATTACTATCTTCAAATACAAACCCACTGGCGATACCGTCCGCCAGGTTTTCCAGCGAACTGTCAGAGACTGTATCAGCCAGCCCACCGGTGCGCCGCACCAGCGGCAGCGTGCCGTACTTCAGTCCATACAACTGCGTTAAGCCACACGGCTCAAAACGGCTGGGAACCAATATCACATCGGCCCCACCCATGATGCGGTGCGAGAAGGCTTCGTGATAGCCGATCTGCACACCCACCTGTCCTGGATGTTCCGCCGCTGCGGCGAGGAATCCTTCCTGTAATACCGGATCGCCCGCGCCTAGCAATGCCAGCTGTCCACCCTGCTCTAACAACCCCGGCAGCGCTTCCAGCACCAGATCCAGCCCTTTTTGACTGGTAAGGCGGCTGACTACGGCAAACAGCGGTACTTTATCGTTGACCTTAAGTCCCATCGCTATCTGAAGCTGACGTTTGTTTTCTGCCTTCTCCTCCAGCGTGTCGCGCGTATATCGCGATGCCAGCAGGAGATCGGTTTCCGGGCTCCAGATTTTTTCATCAACGCCGTTCAGCACGCCGGAAAGACGGCCTTCGCGATGACGTTGCTGCAACAGACCTTCCATGCCGTAGGCAAACTGCGGCTCGGTAATTTCCCGCGCGTAGGTCGGACTGACCGCCGTAATGTGGTCGGCGTAGTACAACCCTGCCTTCAGAAACGAAATCTGCCCGTTAAACTCCAGTCCGTGCACATTAAAGAACGACCATGGCAATTGGATGTCATCCATATGCTTTGCATAAAACATGCCTTGATACGCCAGGTTGTGGACGGTGAACACCGATTTCGCCGGATGGCCGCGCGCCGCCAGATACGCCGGAGCCAGACCCGCATGCCAGTCGTGCGCATGCACCACATCCGGGCGCCAGAATGGGTCAAGGCCACAGGCCATTTCACAGCCAACCCAGCCCAGCAATGCAAAACGCTGCACGTTATCGGTATACGCAAACAGGTTAGTGTCGTGATACGGGCTACCGGGGCGGTCATAGAGATGCGGCGCGTCAATCAGGTAAATACCCACGCCGTTGAAATGCCCGAACAGCAGTGTGATACGTCCGGCGAAGGTATCCCGACGCGTTACAACCTGCGCATCGGGAATGCCGCGACGAATATCAGGAAACGCCGGGAGCAGCACGCGGGCATCCACGCCGTCCGCTATTTGCGCTGCGGGTAACGCCCCAATAACATCCGCCAGTCCCCCGGTTTTTAACAGGGGGAACATCTCTGAACAAACGTGTAAAACCTGCATTATCGCTCCTGTTTGATCTGCAGTTTGCGTAGCATTTCACGCGTGACCAGCACAATACCTTCCTCTGAACGGTAGAAACGACGCGCATCTTCTTCCGCGTTTTCACCAATCACCATGCCTTCGGGAATAACGCAGGCGCGGTCGATAATGCAACGACGTAAGCGGCACGAACGTCCCACCCACACTTCAGGTAACAACACTGCCGAATCAATGTTACAGAATGAATTCACCCGCACTCGCGGGAACAGAACGGACTGCACCACCACCGAACCTGAAATTATGCATCCGCCAGAAACCAGCGAGTTCAGCGTCATTCCGTGGCTGCCGGAACGGTCCTGAACAAATTTCGCCGGTGGCAGCGATTCCATGTGCGTACGGATTGGCCAGTCCTGGTCGTACATGTCCAGTTCAGGCGTCACCGAAGCCAGATCGAGGTTCGCCTTCCAGTAGGCTTCCAGCGTACCCACGTCACGCCAGTACGGCTCGGATTCCGGGTCAGACTGCACGCAGGACAACGGGAATGGATGTGCATACGCCATGCCAGCTTCGGTGATTTTCGGGATAATGTCTTTACCGAAATCGTGACTGGAGTTTTCATCGAGGTCATCTTCCGCCAGCAATTCATACAGATAATCGGCGTTGAAAACGTAGATCCCCATACTGGCAAGAGATTTGGTCGGGTCGCCTGGCATGGCTGGCGGGTTGGCGGGTTTTTCAACGAACTCGATAATTTTATCGGTGTCGTCCACGTCCATTACGCCAAACGCGCTGGCCTCTTCAATAGGCACTGGCATACAGGCCACGGTGCAACGCGCGCCTTTCTCGACGTGGTCGATCAGCATGCGTGAGTAGTCCTGCTTGTAGATATGATCGCCCGCGAGGATCACCACATATTCCGCTTTATAGCGTCGAATGATGTCCAGGTTTTGGGTCACCGCATCCGCCGTACCGCGATACCAGTTTTCACCCTGCATTCTCTGCTGGGCAGGCAGCAGATCGACAAACTCGTTCATCTCTTCGCTAAAGAACGACCAGCCGCGCTGAATATGCTGCACCAGCGTGTGGGACTGGTACTGGGTGATCACGCCAATACGGCGGATCCCGGAGTTAATACAGTTGGATAAGGCAAAATCGATAATGCGGAACTTACCGCCAAAGTGCACAGCAGGTTTGGCACGTTTGTTGGTTAAATCTTTTAAGCGGGTACCGCGGCCACCGGCCAGGATCAGGGCAACAGATTTTAATGGCAGCTGGCGCGCCAACATTACACGATCGTTCTTCTCTAAACTCACCATGACTAACTCCTTTTTTATCTTCTCTGGAACACACACAGTCCGTGCGCAGGTCCCTGCCAGACAGCCGTAAGCACCGGATTATCCTCTCCGGCAAATGGGGGAACGGCGCACCATTCCCCTTCAGGTAAAACGATATCTGTCACCTCAAGCGTGGCATTTATTGCAATCAGAAAACGGTCTGAAAGCAGGATTTGCATCTGCCTCGGGCCGTTTTGCCACTCATCCGCACTTAAGGGTTGTGCGTACTTATTTAGCCAACGAACATTGCCATCGCCCTCTTCCCACCAGCGATCACCCGTTAGTGCAGGAATTTGCTGGCGAAGATGGATCAGGGCAGCGGTAAATGTGGTTAGTCCGCTGTTTGCCTGCTGCCAGTCCAGCCAGGTCAGGGCGTTATCCTGGCAGTAAGCGTTATTGTTGCCGTGCTGGCTATGACCATGCTCATCGCCCGCCAGCAACATCGGCGTCCCCTGGGAGAGCAACAGCGTGGATAACAGCGCATGAATGCTGTCGCGCCGCCGCTCAATCAGGTCCAGCGTGCCGCCTAATCCTTCTTTACCATGATTGTCGCTGTAGTTATTGCTAGTGCCGTCGCGATTTTCCTCACCATTCGCTTCATTGTGCTTATTTGTGAAGCACACACAGTCGCGTAGCGTAAAACCGTCGTGCGCAGTCACCAGATTGACCGTCGCGCTGGGCTTGCGACCATCGCGTTTAAACACGTCGCTTGATGCGGCAAAACGCCCGGCAAACTCACCCAACGAGAGATTACGCTGGAGCCAGAAGCGTCGGGTCGCATCGCGGAAATGGTCATTCCACTCGGCAAACGGCGGGGGGAAATTCCCCACCTGATACCCGCCTTCACCAATATCCCACGGTTCCGCAATCAGCTTAACGCGTGAGAGCAGCGGACAGTTTTGGATCGCGGTAAACAGTGGCGCATCCTGACGAAACGCAGGTGTACGCCCCATGACGGAAGCCAAATCAAAACGAAAACCATCCACATGGCAGGTTTCAACCCAGTAGCGCAGGCATTCACATGCGTATTCCACAACGCCCGGATGGCTCAGATTGAGGGTGTTCCCACAACCGGTCCAGTTGTAGTAATCACCATCGTCCCTGATCCAATAATAGCTACGGTTATCAATTCCGCGCAGCGAGAAGACGGGGCCTTCGAGATCCAGTTCGGCGCTGTGGTTCAAAACGATATCGAGAATGACCTCAATCCCCGCTTTGTGCAGCGCTTTTACCGCGTCGCGAAACTCATCAAGCGCACTCTCCGGCGAACAGGCATAGGCCGGATGCAGTGCAAACATCGCTACCGGGTTGTAGCCCCAATAGTTCGACAGCCCCAGCCGCTGAAGCCGTGGTTCGCTGGCAAAATGCGCCACCGGCAGCAGCTCCAGCGCGGTAATGCCGAGGCGCTTGAAGTAATCGATCATCACTGGATGGCCCAGCGCTTTGTAGGTTCCGCGAATCTCTTCCGGCAGCTCAGGATGCAAATACGTCAACCCTTTGACATGCGCTTCGTAAATCACGGTATTGCCCCACGGCGTGCGCGGCGGGGTATCATCCTCCCAGTCATAATGATCGGACACCACCACGCCCTTCAGCGCGATGGTGGCATTATCATGATGATCCGGTTCATTTAGCCCACCGTGCAGCAGCGGGTTATCTTTTAACTCGCCATCCACCCGACGGGCGCAAGGGTCAAGCAGCAGCTTGGCCGGATTAAACCGGTGGCCCTGCTGCGGTTGCCATGGGCCATGAACACGATAGCCATAGCGCAGACCGGGCCGGGCGTTGGCCAGATAGCCGTGCCAGACATCACCGCTACGCCCCGGCAGGTCATAGCGAAGTTCGCACCCTTGCTCATCGAATACGCATAATTCAACGCGTTCAGCGTGGGCCGAGAAGAGTGTGAAATTGACACCATGGCCGTCATACGTTGCACCATGGGGGGTGGCGTTGCCGGTTGCCAGTTGCGTCATTACCCCTCCCTGACCAGCCAGATCGTTGCCAACGGCGGTAACGTGAGGCTCAGTGAGTGCTGACGACCATGGCTGGCGATTTCATCGCTGTGCACCGCACCGCCGTTGCCGGTATTGCTACCGTGGTAATGCATCGAGTCGGTATTGAGGATCTCACGCCATTTGCCTGGTTGATTGATACCGAAGCGATAGCCGTGGCGGGGCACAGGCGTAAAGTTGCTGACCACGATGATTTCATTGCCGACCTTGTCACGACGCACGAAAGCCAGCACCGAACGTTCGTTGTCATCTACCACCAGCCACTCAAAGCCATAGGCGTCAAAGTCGAGTTCGTGCAGCGCTTTGTGATGACGGTAGGTGTGATTCAGATCGCGCACCAGACGCTGTACGCCGTGGTGCCAGTTATCGCCACCTTCCAGCAGGTGCCAGTCGAGGCTGGCGTCATGGTTCCATTCACGTCCCTGCGCAAACTCGTTGCCCATAAACAGCAGTTTTTTTCCCGGGAAGGCCCACATCCAGCCGTAGTAGGCGCGCAGGTTGGCAAACTTCTGCCATGCGTCTCCCGGCATGCGATCGAGAATGGATTTTTTACCGTGTACCACTTCATCATGCGACAGCGGCAGGACAAAGTTTTCGGTGTAGTTGTACAGCATGCCGAAGGTCAGCTTGTCGTGATGGTACTGACGATGAATCGGGTCCAGCTTCATGTAGTCCAGCGTGTCGTGCATCCAGCCGAGGTTCCACTTATACCAGAACCCTAAACCACCCATATCCTGCGGTCTTGAAACGCCGGCAAAGTCGGTGGACTCTTCCGCCATACTCACCGCACCAGGCACCTGCTCGCCAAGAATGCGGTTGGTATTGCGCAAAAATTCAATGGCTTCGAGGTTTTCACGACCACCAAATTCGTTTGGGATCCATTCCCCTTCTTTGCGGCTGTAGTCGCGATAAATCATCGACGCCACGGCATCCACGCGCAACGCGTCAATACCAAAGCGTTCAATCCAGTACAGGGCGTTGCCCACCAGGTAGTTGCTGACTTCACGGCGACCATAGTTGTAGATCAGCGTGTTCCAGTCCTGGTGATACCCTTCGCGCGGGTCGCTGTGCTCATACAGGTTGGTGCCATCAAACTCTGCCAAACCAAAGTCGTCCGACGGGAAATGACCCGGCACCCAGTCGAGAATAACGTTCAGCCCCGCCTGATGCGCGGCATTCACGAAATAGCGGAAATCATCGCGCGTCCCGAAGCGACGGGTCGGCGCATATATGCCGGTAGGTTGGTAGCCCCAGCTACCGTCGAACGGATGCTCGTTAATCGGCAACAGTTCGAGGTGGGTAAAGCCCATCCACTTGGCGTAAGGCACCAGTTGATCCGCCAGCTCACGGTAGCTTAGCCAGAAGTTGTTATCGGTATGACGACGCCATGAACCCAGGTGCACTTCATAGATAGAGATCGGCGCATCAAACTGGTTGGCTTTTTTGCGCGCCTCGCTTTGCACCACTTTTTCCGGCAGGCCGCAGATAAGCGACGCGGTTTCCGGGCGCATTTGCGCTTCGAAGGCGTAAGGGTCCGCTTTGATTCGCAGCTTACCGTTGGCATCGATCATCTCGTATTTATACAGCTGACCATGCTGCGCGCCGGGGATAAACAGCTCCCAGATACCGCTTTCTTTGCGCAGGCGCATTGGGTGGCGACGGCCATCCCAGTAGTTGAACTGCCCAACCACTGACACGCGTTGAGCGTTAGGCGCCCAGACTGAGAAGCGCGTACCGGTTACGCCATCCACGGTATCCGCATGCGCACCCAGCGTTTCGTAAGGTCGCAGATGCGTACCTTCAGATAACAGCCAGGCATCCATATCCTGGATCAGCGGGCCAAAACGATAAGGGTCATCAATCAGATTCTGCTGTCCATGCCAGACAACGGCCAACTGATAGCGAAAGAAATTTTTACGGCGGGGAAGTACTGCACAGAAAAAACCGCGAGAGTCGAGGCAATCCAGCTTGCCGACTTTGCGTCCGGTTTTGGGTTCGATTACCCACACTTCGGTGGCGTCAGGTAATAGGGCGCGGACTTCAAGTCCAGCATCAGTTTGGTGCATACCGAGTACGGAAAAAGGATCCGCAAAATGGCCTGCAATTAGCGCATTAATCACGTCTCTATCGATACGAACGGACATGGTTGTCATCCTGTTTTATGGCGTCACCCCTTCCAACTGATTTTCGACATCAGGTAGTGACACTTTTTTTGACCTGAACGGCGCAGCACAATTGTGCATCCTCTCTGCGTCGTCCCACCTTCAGGCAACAACTTAATACCTCCGGTACTAAGTCACCCTTAAAGAATAGCCAATGCTTTATCTTACTCCTGGTAAAAAATGAAACATCTGCGCTTACTCCTGTATTACGCAAAAAAAGGGGTGATTCCTCACCCCTTGATCGTTAACAAACTATTACGCCAATTGGCGCAGCATACGGCGCAATGGCTCCGCAGCCCCCCACAGCAACTGGTCGCCCACAGTAAAGGCTGACAGGAACTCCGGTCCCATGTTCAGCTTACGCAGACGGCCTACTGGCGTGGTCAGCGTGCCGGTAACGGCCGCCGGGGTTAACTCACGCATGGTGATATCCCGATCGTTTGGTACAACTTTGGCCCACGGATTGTGCGCCGCCAGCAGTTCTTCCACGGTCGGAATAGACACATCTTTTTTCAGTTTAATGGTGAACGCCTGGCTGTGGCAGCGCAGCGCACCGACGCGCACGCACAGGCCATCAACCGGGATCACGGAAGACGTGTTGATAATTTTGTTGGTTTCCGCCTGTCCCTTCCACTCTTCACGGCTCTGACCGTTATCGAGCTGTTTGTCGATCCACGGAATCAGGCTACCGGCCAGCGGTACGCCAAAGTTATCAACCGGCAGTTCGCCGCTGCGGGACAGGGTCGTTACTTTACGTTCGATGTCGAGAATAGCAGAGGAAGGGGTCGCCAGTTCCTCGGCCACATGGCCATACAGATGACCCATCTGAGACAGCAGTTCACGCATATGGCGCGCGCCGCCGCCGGAAGCCGCCTGATAGGTCGCTACGGAAACCCAGTCAACCAGGTCATTGGCAAACAGGCCACCGAGGGACATCAGCATCAGGCTAACGGTACAGTTGCCGCCGACAAAGGTCTTAATGCCTTTGTTCAGGCCGTCGGTGATGACATCCTGGTTAACCGGATCGAGAATAATGATGGCATCGTCTTTCATACGCAGCGAAGAGGCTGCGTCAATCCAGTACCCCTGCCAACCGCTTTCACGAAGCTTTGGATAGATTTCGTTGGTATAATCGCCGCCCTGACAGGTCACGATGATATCGAGCGCCTTCAGCGCATCCAGATCAAAAGCGTCCTGAAGTGTGCCGGTCGCGGTGCCACCGAACGTCGGTGCCGCCTGCCCAAGCTGGGAAGTAGAAAAGAAAACAGGGCGAATGGCGTCGAAGTCACGCTCCTCAACCATGCGTTGCATGAGAACAGAGCCGACCATACCGCGCCAGCCGATAAAACCAACATTTTTCATAGCGTTTTTTCCTGCAGAGATGTGTGCTGTGTATGCTAACCAGTATCCTACTGGCCTATCCTTCACCATACAAAAAGCAGCCAAAGTCGCAAGTGAAATTAATCAATGATAGCGAAGCCATCAGTAATGCGACTTATCCCGCTGCGCAAGCAAGCAGAAAGTCCGCGGTAATTATCAGGGAATTTGAGTTATGAATGAAATCATTTCAGCGGCAGTTTTATTGATCCTGATTATGGATCCGCTCGGAAACCTGCCCATTTTCATGTCCGTATTGAAACATACCGAACCAAAACGTCGCCGCGCGATTATGATTCGCGAGCTGTTTATTGCGCTGTTGGTGATGCTGATATTCCTGTTTGCGGGCGAGAAAATTCTGGCATTTCTTAACCTGCGTGCGGAAACCGTATCGATCTCCGGGGGCATCATTCTGTTCCTGATCGCCATTAAGATGATTTTCCCCAGCGCCACCGGGAATAGCACCGGGCTTCCGGCTGGTGAAGAGCCATTTATCGTACCGCTGGCGATTCCGCTGGTAGCCGGGCCGACAATCCTGGCCTCATTAATGCTGTTATCGCATCAGTACCCAAATCAGATGGGGCATCTGGTGATTGCGCTGCTGATCGCCTGGGGCGGTACATTCGTGATTTTGCTGCAGTCTTCGCTGTTTTTACGCCTGCTGGGAGAGAAAGGGGTTAACGCGCTGGAGCGCCTGATGGGGCTAATTCTGGTGATGATGGCAACCCAGATGTTCCTCGATGGCGTGCGGATGTGGATGAAGGGGTAACGCACTCACTTTACGCCGGGTGGCGGCTTCGCCTTACCCGGCCTACGGTGTTGATATATGCTCGTGTGTAGGCCCGGTAAGCGCTAGCGCCACCGGGCAATCAGCGCCGTGAATGTGTTTGTGAGAAACACCTCAATCATTTAAGTCTCTGAAAAAGCGTATTTTCATTTCTGCGAAGCGCCTTCCGGAATACGCTCTTGTCAGCATCGCGGATTAGCATTATCTTCTCGCTGCACTTGCAAAATCAGGTGCCAGGATTGGTCCCCTGATTACCTCATTCGCGATAAAATTCACTTTTGTCGTGCGACCAGCTACACCTCAATGGTGGGCTGGACGGTGGCGTCACGAGACGCACCGGTATCCAATGAGGCCGGTAGGACCAACTCCGTTCAGCCCGCCACCAAAAGGTTGGTCCCTTCGGTGGTGGTAAATTTCACTCATTGGAGGCTGCCCTATGGCTACTACCCCTCTCTTTTCACACTCTTTATTTACCCTGCCCGTTAGCCATGCAACGGATTTCACCGAGCTGGCAGATAACTGTGAGCGTTTTGTCGAAGGGCTTGTTGAATGTCATGACCCTGTTGAAAAACTGGCGATTTGTGCGCGCCTGTCGGCCTGTCTGGCACTACTACAACCAACCTTAACGGAACCTGTACCGCAGCATCTACAGGCCAGCCTGACGGTAGAAACCTTACCGACCCGCTCTCCCCTCTTTGAACCCGAACCAGATCAGATGGGGCGTTACTGCCAGCTTTTGACGCATTTACTGATGAGCAAAACGCTGTCTGACGAGATGGAACGCGTGGCGGGCGATTTACTGCAGGATTTGGTAGGCTATTTCGCCGATACGTTAAAAGCGCCGCGTTGGTTGAAAACCGAGGATGGTGTGATGGTGCTGTAAAAAAGCCGGGTGGCGGCTTTGCCTTACCCGGCCTACGGTGTCGATATGTGCTCGTTTCCAGGCCCGGTAAGCGCTAGCGCCACCGGGCAATGCCATCAGCTCAACAGCTGGAAGGCAATCATACCGACAATCGCGCCGACCGTACCGAGGATGGTTTCCATCATCGTCCAGGTCTTCAGCGTTTGCGCTTCGGTCGCACCGGTAAATTTACCGAACAACCAGAAACCAGCGTCGTTAACGTGGCTGACCACGATAGAGCCGCCCGCGATACAGATAGACAGCGCCGCCATCTGGGCACCGGAGTAGTTCAGTTGCTCAATCACTGGCATCACCAGACCGACCGCCGTTAAGCAGGCCACTGTCGCGGACCCCTGAATGATACGCACCGCCGCCGCCAGCACGAAGCAGGTGATAGCGATCGGCAAGCCCATACCGGTTAACGCTTCGCCCAGTGCAGGGCCAACGCCGGAATCTACCAGTACCTGTTTGAACACGCCGCCCGCACCAATCACCAGCAGAATAATCCCCGCTGGCTGCAGCGCATGGCCGCAGATTTCCATCACGCGGTCTTTTGGCATGCCCTGGCGCACCGCCAGACCGTAAATCGCCACCAGACAGGCAACCAGAATCGCTGTAAACGGATGACCGATAAACTCGAACCATTCGTAGGTTGAAGAACCGACCGGAACAAAGCGTGCGGCGATGGTTTTCAGACCAACCAGCACCAGCGGCAGCAGGATAAGCGATAAGCTGAAGCCAAAGGAGGGCATTTTGCCTTCGCCCAGATGCGGCTCGGTAATGTCTTCCGGTACGTGCAGCTCAACGTAACGGCTGATGAAGTTACCCCACAGCGGCCCGGCGATAATCATGCCCGGGATCGCGGCGCACAGGCCAATCAGGATCATCCAGCCAAAGTCGGCGTGCATCTGAGAGGCCAGCAGCATCGGCGCAGGCCCCGGCAGCAGGAACGCTGCGGCAGCCGCCACGCCCGCAAACAGCGGAATGACCAACTTAACCAGGTTAGTACCGGTATGGCGCGCCATTGAGAACGCTACGCTAATCAGCAGCACAATCGCCACCTCAAAGAACAGCGGCAGCGCGCAAATCAGACCGGCCAGGCCAATCGCGTAATGTGCGCGGCTGTGACCGAAGGATTTCAGCATTTTGACGGCAATCTGATCGACCGCGCCGGTCTCATGCAAAATCTTGCCGAACATCGCCCCCAGCGCCACCACAATCGCCAGGAAACCGAGCGTGCCTCCCATCCCTTTTTCCATGGTCGCCGCGATTTTATCGAGCGGCATACCGGAAAAGAGACCTGCACCAATGGATACCACCATCAAAGCAACGAAGGCGTGCATACGCGCCTTCATCACTAAAAACAGCAGTAATAAAACGGACCCTACTGCTGTTAAAACAAGCGTTAATGTGCTCACTACTTACTGCCTTGGTTAATAACCTCAATGGTGCTGGCGACCACACCGTCCAGTGGTTGATCGATATCGACCACCAGTACATCGTTTTCATTCGCACCCGGTTCTTCCAGCGCTTCAAACTGGGTAACCAGCATCTGCGTTTTGAAGAAGTGGCCTTTACGCGCCTTCAGACGGCTTTCGATAACGTCAAAATCCCCTTTCAGATAAATGAAAGAGAGGTTCGGGTTACCGTCGCGCAACTGGTCGCGGTAGACTTTTTTCAAGGCAGAACAGACGATCAGCGAAACCTTGTTGGTACGCTGCATCGCAAAAGCGGCGTCATTCAGCGCCTGTAGCCACGGTTTACGGTCGTCATCATTGAGTGGCTCACCGGAAGCCATTTTCATGATGTTGCTGCGCGGATGGAGAAAATCGCCATCAAGAAACGCGGCCTGCAGTTGATGCGCCACTTCGCTGGCGACAGCAGATTTACCGCTGCCCGATACGCCCATCAGAACGTAAACGTGGTGATCATGATTAGTCGTGCTCAAAGCGTTGCCCCCACTGGTACAAGAATCAGGAAATTGTTACGGGTAACTGTTATCGGTAACATTGTCCAGCCGGATAAATAGAGAAGCAATATCCATTCGTGCTCGAAGTGTATAAGTGTGAGCTACTTCAAACTTGTTGGCTTAAATAGATCCGCCCGGTGACAAGGTGAAACCTAAATCTAACATTTTAGGCGTGACTGCTTCACCACGAATGCGCGCCAGCAGGCGTTCTGCGCCAATGCTGCCCATCCGTTCACGTGGCGTGAGCACACTCGCCAGACGCGGCTCCATCACCTGCCCGATGTCGTGACCGTGGAATCCGGCAATCGCCATGTCATCCGGGATTTTCAGCCCTAAACGCTGGCATTCGAAAGCCGCCCCTACCGCCAGGTCATCGTTGGTACAGAAAACGCCGTCGAGCTGCGGGTATTCGCGCCGCGCCTGACGGATGAGTTCAATACCGGAGGAGTAGGAAGAAGACTGTTCCACCATCACGCTGTACGGCACCAGGTTGGCATCGCGCATTGCCTGCTCGTAGCCTCTCTGTTTGATGATAGTACGTTCATCAAGACGAGCGCCAAGATAGGCTACATGACGGTGCCCGCGGGCGATAATAGCGGCAGTCATCTGACGCGCGGCTTCGAAGTTGTCGAAACCGACGGCGATATCCAGACACGGAGACTGGCTGTCCATCAGCTCAACCACCGGGATACCGGCAACTTCAATCATTTTCAGCGTACGGGGCGTATGGCTACGTTCGGTGAGGATCAGGCCATCGATATTCCACGACAGCATCGATTCCAGGCGCTCTTGTTCCATCTCAGGCTTATAGCCGTAGTGCGCGAGCATCGTTTGATAACCATGGGCGTCGGTGACGGCCTCAATGCCGCGTAGCACTTCAGCAAAAACCTGGTTAGTGAGAGACGGTAACAGCACGCCGATAGCGCGGCTGGTAGCGTTAGAAAGGATATCAGGAGCGCGATTGGGAATATAACCCAGCTCATCAAGTGCAGCGGCAATTTTGCCCCGCAGCGCCACGGAGACCTGCTCCGGGTTACGCAAAAAGCGACTGACCGTCATTTTGGTCACGCCCACGCGGTCGGCTACATCCTGAAGTACGGGTCTTTTCTTTTTCATCGTCCTGAAGCGTTAAAAAGGGATAGATTTTCCCAGTTTACCACGGACGTGCGTGAACCTTTGCAGAGAAATAAAGGAGTTTTTATTGTGATAAATACACAAAATCATTCGAGTTGCATCAAGGCGGCGACGCAGTGAATCCCCGGGAGCGTACATTAAGTACGCGACCGGGGTGAGCGACAAATCTGCCGGGAGCAGATTTGAACGCTGCATACAGCGGCCCCGAAGGGGCGAGGCCTATGGATGGGCCGAGTAATAAAGCCAACACAGATGCGGCTTGAAGGATGACGTGTATTTTTATACTGGCGGCAGGTCAAACAGCAACACTTCACTGTCGCTGTCGGCATGAATAGAAATTGCCTGTTCATCCCAGATTGCCAGACCGTCGCTGGTGGTCGCTTTGGTGCCGTTAATCGTCACGTTGCCTTTTACCACCTGGATCCAAACGCGGCGTTCCGCGGCAATCTGATGCACCGACTGCTCATCTTTGACCAGCGCCCAACGGTACAGCTCCATATCCTGGTACACTTTCAGTGAACCATCACGGGCATCCGGCGACAGCACCAGTTGTTTACCCTGAGCGGCATCGAAACGACGCTGTTCATAGCGCGGAGTAATACCGTTCTCCTGCGGCATGATCCAGATCTGATACAGATGCAGCTTCTCAGTATTGCTCGGGTTGTACTCCGAGTGACGGATCCCCGTCCCGGCGCTCATAATCTGAAACTCACCGGCCGGAACCTGCTCTTTGTTGCCCATGCTGTCCTGATGCTCCACCGCGCCTTCCAGCACGTAGGTCAGGATTTCCATGTCTTTATGGGGGTGAGTACCAAATCCCTGACCTGCATCGATCACGTCATCGTTAATCACGCGCAGTGCCGAGAACCCCATAAAGTTCGGGTCATAGTAGTTGGCAAAAGAGAAGGTATGCCATGAATCAAGCCAGCCATGATTAGCGTGGCCACGGTCGTTAGCTTTGCGTAAGTAGATCATTGTGTTCACCCCCAGATGTTTTCGATGGAGTAAGTGTGGACTCAATCCGTCTGGGATCATAGAGGGTGAAAATTGACTCCTCTGTTCAAAAAATATGAACAAGCCCAGAGGAGTCTGTGCAGGCTATTTGGCGAGGGTTATCGTGGCAGGCGGTGCCTGTTCAAAGGCGCGTTCGAGGATCTCCAGGTTGGTAAGAACTTCAGATTCCTTGACGTAATTAGGCGTACCGGTGGTCAGCGTCTGGTACAGCGCGTCATACACGCGACCGTAATCCCCCACTTCCGGCTTTACCTCTTCTTTTACCGTGATGCCGTCATCGTTGACGTACTCTAGCATCCCAATGGAATCATCAGCAGCGAAACCTGGCTCACCCGGCATGATATTGGCCTTCAGGCTGGTTTCCTGCTGGTCGATGCCGTACTTCACAAACGAGCCTTTGGTGCCATGGACGATAAACTTCGGATAGTCGATTTTCACCAGATGACTGGTTTTAACAATGGCTTTCAGGTCGCCGTAAAACAGCTGCGCTTCAAAGGTATCGTCCGGGTTCGCTTTGTTGCGCAGGATGCGGATGTCATAGGCCACATGATCGGGACGTCCGAACAGCGAGATAATCTGATCCATGGTGTGTACGCCCAGACCATAAAACGCGCCGTCCTGCGGCAGTCCCGGCTTGGTTTCTGCTTCAGGACGGTAGTAATCGAAATGGCTTTCAACCTCAACAATCTTGCCGAGCTTGCCGCTCTCAATGGCTTTTTTCGCGGTGAGGAAGCAGGAGTCAAAACGGCGATTCTGATACGGCGTAACGGTCAGTCCTTTGCTTCGCGCCAGTTCGAACAGCTCTTTTGCTTGCGCAAGCGTCGGCGTGAAGGGTTTCTCAACCAGCACATTTTTACCCGCTTCCAGCGCGCGTTTAGCATATTCAAAATGGCTGTCAGCATGGGTACAGACGATCACCAGTTTCACCTGCGGATCGTTTAAGATCTCGTCGAGGTCGCTGGTGAAGTGAATATGCGAATACTGCGGCGCCTGCTCTTCCGGCCTGGCGTTGCGGCGGAAAATGTGCGCGACGTGCCAGCTATTTTTGCGGTTGAGGACGTACGGCAAATGGTAGCGGGTGGTGCTTTTACCAAAACCAATAAATGCGCAGTGTAAGGTCATGAGACGATCCTTTTGAAGGTGATTGTCTACACCATAGCGCAAAGCGGCTGGAGACTGAATCCATCCTGTCATCGTGCCGGATGCGGCGTTGCCTTATCCGGCCTACCGCATTATACAGCTAAAAGATCGGGCGTAAGTGGCGTAGGCAGATTATTCACGGCCTGCGCGCAGCAACCGGAGCGTACACAGAGTACGTGAGGATTGCGAGCACAGCCCGGGATTAAGCTGGCAAGCAAACTAGCCCGAAACCCAGCCAAAAAAAAAGCCAGCAAAAGCTGGCTAAAGTAATACTGGAAGCAATGTGAGCAATGTCGTGCTTTCAGGTTCTCCGTAGGGGTTCCCCTGAACGCAGAGCAATAATAATCATTCTCATTCGCACTTGTCTACTTCTTTTTGCAAAAAAATGCAGTTGACGGATTTTTCTTTCTCAGCGAGTGTAAATGCACAATTAACCCTGCAGGAGATAAGGAATGAGTGAGATAGTGATACGCCACGCTGAACCGAAAGATTACGACGCAATTCGTCAGATCCACGCCCAGCCGGAGGTGTACCACAACACGCTACAGGTTCCTCATCCTTCTCTCGAAATGTGGCAAGCGCGGCTAACCGAGCAAGCCGGTGTCAAACAGCTGGTTGCCTGCATTGATGATATCGTCGTGGGGCATCTCTGTATTGAGGTCGCGCAGCGCCCGCGCCGCAGCCACGTGGCCGATTTTGGTATCTGCGTGGATGGCAGGTGGCACAATCGTGGCGTTGCCAGCGCGCTGATTCGTACGATGATCGACATGTGCGACAACTGGCTGCGCGTCGAGCGCATTGAGCTGACAGTATTTGTTGATAATGAGCCTGCTGTAGCAGTCTATAAGAAGTACGGCTTTGAAATCGAAGGCACCGGTAAGAAATACGGCCTGCGCAACGGTGAGTATGTTGATGCCTACTTTATGGCGCGCGTGAAATAAATTTAAGGGCGAGCCTTATCGCCCTGCTTATTGAAAGGACGCAATAGTGAAAAAGTTTCTTCCCCTGGTTTTGCTGGCCTCGCTCTCCCCTGCTTTTGCCACTACCGTACAAAATCTCGATTCCGTAGCCAGTGCCATCCAACATCCTGAAGGTAAACAGATTTTTGCTGAGCAAATGGCAGGAGCAACCCCTGCGAAAGGATTTGGTGAGCTTCCTCAGGGCTTATCTGAAAAGCAGTGGATTGCCTGGGTTGCACCGAATGAAGATCCTGACAACCTGATCCTGACCGGTGCTAAATCTTGGGGAAAAGACGGTAAATATATTGGCATTGCTTGTTTTGCCGATAATAAGGCTGACGCCGAGCAAGCAAAAAAATACGCGGATAACACCTGCCCGGAAAACTACAGCAACGGGCGCGCTAATAAATTATATCTCGGCGTTTTTTCCTGGCAGAATCCACAGCTAACGCCGATTGCACGCTCGGAAAAACCGTTAAACCAGCTCTCAGAGTGGAATAAAGCCGCTGAAAAAGAGAGCGATGATGAGTCCGTCAGACCGCTGGCTTATTATACAAAGCTGGATCTGGCACCGTACCGGATAGCACCCGATACCCTGGCATTCGGGGTGCGGGGTGGATACTCTGATGCGTATTCCGGCGGCGGCGCATTTTATGAAGTGCTGGAACTCTACACCATCAAAGACAGCAAGATAATCAACGTGTTTTCTGACCTTGTTTATTACTATTCGGACATTGCTGGAGACTGGAATAAAGACGGCACAAGGCAGCACGACATCAGCGAAAGTAAGTACATTCTCAAAATGCGCTCGGCAAAGACGCACGGATTTTATGACTTAGAGCGCGTTAGCCTACAGGATAAAAGCAGCCAAATATTCCGCTGGTCCGAATCACTGCAGCGATATGCACCATAACCTACCGGTCAGGCCTACATCGTTCAGAACGCTGTAGGCCATTGATACGGGTCAATTAACATCAGCAAACCCTCCATTAATAACTCCAAATTATTGAATGTATAAATTCTTATCTCATACATTATTTATATTCAGATTCCCCTCAATAAAATTCACTTAAAGTGAAACGTTTTATTTCTGCTATATACGAACGCCATCAGAAAGCGTAATTAAAACAAAGAAAGAATTACCATTTTTACGACAACAAGTAATAAAAGGATAAGGATGTCATGAGTGATATCGTCTATCTGATGGTTTCTGGGCAACAGCAGGGCGCTATTTCTGACGGATGTGGAACCATTGCATCCGTGGGTAACCGCTGGCAAATAGCGGCACGAAGACGAAATTTTTACCTTTTCGCTCTCTAATAGTATAACCAGTACTGGTAGAGGTTCACATTTTCACGGACTGCAATTTTGCAAACTGATAGATAAAAGCACCCCATTATTTGTTAATGCTATTAATAACAACGAGCAGTTGTATATGGAGTTTTATTTCTACCGCATCAATAGGTTCGGTAGATGGGAGAAGTATTATTATATTCAACTGCGGGGAGCATTTCTATCATCCATTCAACATCAATTCAGCGAGAATAATTTAGACACAGAAACAATAGCCATCAACTATGAATATATCCTCTGTAAACATCTTATTGCCAACACTGAGTTCAGCTACCTGGCGTTGCCCGAGAACTACAACCGCCTGTTTATCCCCCGCCCAAAAACCCCCGCAGACAACGGCCTCAAAACGTTAAACAGCAAAGGTGTTGGCAGACTGCTTGCCGCCGGAGGGATCTACAACGGGAATATCGACGGCTTCAGGGAAACGGCAGAAAAGTTGGGGGGCGATGCTCCTGCGGGTTACGAGCAGGTTATGGATAACAAAGGATTGCTGATTCTTGGTGCTTCAGTAGCTGCAGGCTTAACTATGGGAAGGATGAAATTTCCTGAATTAGAAGAACTGGAGCAGTTTGGAGCGAAAGGAACTTATACATTAAGGCCATTTGATCCAGATAAAGCGGGAGGCCCTGTTGAACATCTTACAACTGAAGGCGTAAATATTACCCATGAAGGAATTGCAATTGTAGAAAAACACATATCTCGCTTCGATCCAGATCCTGGTAATGAATTTATGGTAAGCCGTTTAAAAAAGATAGCGAACGGTGAATTGTTACCAGAACAAGTGGATTTAAACTACTACACTCATGAATGTCGAGAGTATCAACGTTATTGCAATTTAGGTTGGGAAACTGGCAGGCCAAGCGATAACCAAGAGGCTTATGATCTATGGAATAACACGCATACATCAACACTCGAAGATTATAGAATAACTGGTAATGACCTTTATCACCCGGATGCACCATCATGGTAAACGATACTGAACTTAACATATTGAAATTATTAGCTTCCAGAGATGACGTAAATTGGACCTGGTATAATCTTGATCGCGCAATGACCAGTAGGAGAATGGATGGAGTTGGTAACGTAGTTAGGCTCATAAATAACCTATCCAAAGCGGGTTTAGTCGATATAGTAGCAAGAACCCCCTCAGGAATGGATTATTATCGCGTATCCGCCCAAGGCCATAAGTTGCTAATCGAAATTGACCGGTATCACCAAGACCATTCACTATAGTAAAAAATATTTGTCAAGCCCTCTCCCACCGAAGAGGGCTGTTATGCTTAGTACCCCGCCGTTAAGTCATCCACGGAACGCGGGTCAGAAGCACCATACAGTGCGCCATCCGGTCCAACCATAATGCTCTGCGTGCTGCCCATCGCCTCTTTCAGCGCTACTTTCTGTCCTTTTTGCTCCAGCAGCTTGATTGTATCCGGGCTGAAGCCCTTCTCGATGCGCAGTTCATCCGGCAACCATTGATGATGGAAGCGCGGTGCGTTGGTCGCTTCGGCGACGTTCATCCCAAAATCAATGCTGTTGACCACCATTTGCAGTACGGTAGTGATGATTCGGCTTCCACCTGGGCTGCCGGTAACCAGCCAGGTTTTCCCGTCTTTTACCACGATAGTCGGCGACATCGACGACAGCGGACGCTTCTTCGGTCCAACCGCGTTGGCATCACCGCCCACCAGTCCATAAACGTTCGGCACGCCTGGCTTAGCGGAGAAATCATCCATTTCGTTATTCAGCAGAATACCGGTGTTACCCGCCACGATGCCGGTCCCGAAGGTGGTATTCAGGGTATACGTTACCGCCACGGCATTGCCGTCTTTATCCACTACCGAGAAGTGCGTAGTCTGGTTGCTTTCATACGGGGCGAGCTTGCCAGGTTTGATCTGGCTGGAGGGCTTAGCCTTGTTGATATCAATCTGATCGGCAAGCGTTTTAGCATAGGCTTTGTTGGTCAGCGCTTGCCACGGCACTTTCACAAAATCCGGGTCGCCCAGATATTCTGAACGGTCGGCGTAAGCATATTTCTCCGCTTCAGCCATAACCTGCATAGCATCGGCGCTGCCAAATCCGTACTTCTTCATATCGAAGTTTTCGAGAATATTGAGGATCTGCACGATGTGAATACCGCCAGAGGACGGCGGCGGCATGGAGAAGACCTGATACCCGCGATAGTCACCGCTGATCGGCGTGCGCTCCACGGCTTTATAGCTGGCTAAATCCTCTTTGGTCATCAGCCCGCCGTTCTTCTGCATTTCCCCGGCTATCTGATCGGCAATCGCCCCTTTATAAAACGCATCCGGACCATTCTCGGCAATCATTTCCAGGCTTTTCGCCAGATTCTTTTGCACCAGCTTATCGCCCTTTTTCAGCGGCTCGCCGTCCTTCCAGAAAATGGCTTTGCTGTTCTCGTGATTAGGGAGCACTTCGCTGCCATAAGTTTTCAGATCGTCGGCCAGCGCGTCATTAACCACAAAGCCCTCTTCCGCCAGCTTCATCGCCGGGCGCACCACTTTGTTCAGCGGCATCGTGCCGTATTTCTCCAGCGCCAGCGAGAAACCCGCCACGGTACCCGGCGTACCGGATGCCAGATGCGACGTCAGCGACTTTTTCGCATCGGCGTTGCCCTGCTCATCGAGGAACATGTCACGGGTCGCGCCAGCAGGCGCCATTTCACGAAAATCGATCGCTGTGGTGTTACCGTCTTTGGTACGCAGCAGCATAAAACCACCGCCGCCCAGATTGCCCGCCTGGGGATGCGTCACCGCCAGCGCATAGCCAACCGCCACGGCGGCATCGACGGCATTCCCGCCCTGTTTAAGTATGTCCACCCCAACCTGGGTAGCTAAAGCATCCACAGAGGCCACCATTCCGTGCTTAGCGCGTACGGGATGGAACACATCTTCCTCGACTCCGTAAGATACCGGCGGTGGCGCAGCCGGCGCGGCAGCAACGCTAAAACAACTTCCTGAGAGCAGAGCAGCAATGGCTACCCGGCGTAAAAACGTCGGTTTTATCATCGTTATTCTCCAGATGTATGGGGGTCTGCCCCCACTAAGCCTGGTGCATAACTCTGAAATAATCATCGTAACGGCGAGAAAGGAGTAAACTTAAGAGATCCCCGAGAGGAGAAAAGCGATGAAACGACTCTTACTTTTAGCCATGCTGTTGCCGTTTGCAGGCTTTGCACAGCCCATCAACACCATGAATAACCCGAACCAACCCGGTTATCAGATCCCGAGTCAGCAGCGTATGCAAACCCAAATGCAAACGCAGCAAATTCAGCAGAAAGGGATGCTCAACCAACAGTTGCAAACGCAGACGCGTATGCAGCAACAGCATCTGGAAAACCAAATTAACACCAACTCCCAGCGGGTCCTTCAGTCTCAGCCAGGCGAGTTGAATCCCAGCCAGCAGCAAATGCTGCCCAACAGCAACGGTGGGATGTTGAGTGGAACCCGTAACCCGGACAGCTCTCTGAATAAGCAACATATGCTGTCAGAGAAAAAGAACGGCGACATGCTGAAGCCCTCCAGCACGCCGCAGCCTAACGTTCCGTTAAAAACGATTGGGCCTTAAAAAGGTTGGAAATCCGGACCAATCGTATCAATGGCATCGGTACAGATGCAGTCCACGCCCCAGCGCAGCAGTTCCGCCGCGCGCTGGGGTCGGTTGACGGTATATACCAGAATACGTAGCCCCGCATCACGCAGCGCATCCACACGCGCTTCATCCAGCAGTTTGTGATTAAGATGAATAGAGACGCAGCCAAGCCGCGTGGTCAGCTCGCGCCAGTCCTCGCGCCATTCATCAAGCAGCAAGCCTCTCGGCAGTTCAGGTACCGCCTGCTGCGCCGCTTCAAGTGCATCAATTTCAAAGGATGACAATAGTGGCGGCGTCATTCCCGCCCACAGCTCCCGCGCGGCCAGCGCCACGACTTTGCCAGTTAACGTTCCGGTGCCGGTTGTGGGTTTAATTTCAATATTCGCCATCATACCGTGCTGACGGCAGCGCTCGGCCACTTGCGAGAGCAGCGGCAGCGGTTCACCTTTAAACTCACCGCTAAACCAGCCGCCGGCGTCCACGCGCAATAAATCCTGCCAGTTCAGCTCGCCTGCCACGCCCCAGCCGTTGCTGGTTCGCTCCAGGTTGTCATCATGCAGTAAGAAGATCTCACCGTCTTTCGACAATTTAGCGTCAAACTCGATCATGGTATGCCCGTATCGCGCCCCCACGTCGATCGCCGCCAGGGTGTTTTCCGGGGCCAGCTTACCGCCGCCACGATGGGCGACAATATGGGGGTAAGGCCAGTTACTCATACGCGTTGTCCTGTTTCGCCATCAAAAAGATGCAGATGATTTTCCGGCAGATGCAGCCACAGCGTGCTGCCTGCCGTTGGGCGATGCTGATGCGCCAGTCGCACCACCAGCTTTTGCTCGCCCCAGCGTCCGTGTGCCAGGTTATCTGCGCCCAGCATTTCCAGTGTATCAACAACCAACGGCACGCCGCCTTCGGCCTGCGAGCTTAGCGCAATATGCTCTGGGCGGATACCCAACGTCATTTTACGCCCAATAGACTCTCTCGCGCTTCTGCCGATGGGTAGCGTCATGCCGCCCTCCAGTTCAAAATGGGTGCCCGAGGTACTGATGCACCCGTCCAGCAGGTTCATCGCCGGGCTGCCGATAAAACTCGCCACAAAGCGGCTGGCAGGCTTTTCATACACCTCAACCGGTGTACCTATCTGCTCGGCAATGCCTTTGTTCATCACCATCACCCGTTGGGCGAGGGTCATCGCTTCAACCTGGTCGTGCGTCACGTATAGCGAAGTGGTTTTCAGGCGGCGATGCAGATGTTGTAACTCCAGACGCATCTGCACGCGCAGCTTGGCATCGAGGTTAGAAAGCGGCTCATCGAACAGGAATACCGCTGGGTCACGCACAATCGCTCGCCCCATCGCTACGCGCTGGCGCTGACCGCCAGAAAGTTCGCGCGGACGACGTTTGAGCAGCTCACCCAGCTCGAGAATACGCGCCGCCTCATTTACCCGTTCAGCAATGTGCTCCTTGCCCATCCCGCGGATTTTCAGCCCCCAGGCCATGTTTTCTTCCACGCTCATATGCGGGTAGAGCGCGTAGTTTTGAAAGACCATCGCAATGCCGCGATCCTTCGGCTCCATCTCGGTGACGCGTTTATTATCAATCCAGATATCGCCACCGCTCACCCGCTCCAGCCCAGCCACCATCCGCAGCAGCGTAGACTTTCCGCAGCCGGATGGGCCAACCATCACGATAAATTCCCCGTCCGCGACGTCCAGCGTCAGCGGTTTAATCACCTGGGTTTTGCCGTCCCAGCTTTTGGTTACTGCCTGTAGTTTTAAACCAGCCATTTTTATTTCTCACTATCGACCAGACCGCGTACGAAGGCGCGCTGCATGGCTAACACGATGATTACCGGAGGGATAAGCGTCAGCAGCATGGCAGCCATTACCTGGTTCCACTGCGTGGTGCCTTCACCGGTGGCGATCATGCCTTTGATACCCGCCACCGCAGTGCCCAAATTGACGTCGGTAATAATTAACAACGGCCACAAATACTGGTTCCAGCCGTAGATAAAGGTGATAACGAACAGCGCCGCCAGATTGGTTTTTGACAGTGGTAGTACGATATCGCGGAAAAAACGCATCGGTGACGCACCGTCAATTCGCGCCGCCTCAACCAGCTCATCCGGCAGGGTCATAAAGAACTGTCGGAACAGGAAGGTCGCAGTAGCCGATGCCATCAACGGCAGCGTCAGACCCGCATAGCTGTCGAGCATTTTCAGGTTGGCGATAACCTCCACGGTGGGGAAGATTCGCACCTCAACCGGCAGCATCAGGGTGATAAAAATCATCCAGAAGAACAGGTTGCGCAGCGGAAAACGGAACCAGACGATGGCGAATGCGGAGAGCATGGAGACGGTGATTTTCCCTACCGTAATACTGAACGCCATGATGAAGCTGTTAAGCATCATCAACCAGAACGGCGCGCTGTTGACGCCCACACCGTTGACCCAGATGTATTTCATGTTCTCCAGCAACTGCGTGCCGGGAACCAGCGTCATCGGCGTTTCAAACACCGCTTTGTTGTCCAGCGTCGCCGCGACAAACGCGACGTACAGCGGAAACAGGATCACCATGATCCCCATAATCAACATGGCATGGCTGAATATTGTCAGCCCACGACGGTTCTCAATCATTGGTAACGCACCTTACTTTCCACATAGCGGAACTGCACCACCGTCAAAATAATGACCAGGAACATCAGCACCACCGATTGTGCGGCGGAAGAAGCCAGATCCAACCCGACAAACCCTTCACGGTAGATCTTATAAATCAGCGTGGTCGTCGCCTGCACCGGCCCACCCGCCGTGGCGGCATCAATAACCGGGAAGGTATCAAAGAAGGCATAAACCAGATTCACCACCAGCAGAAAGAAGCTGACCGGGGCTATCAACGGCAGCGCCAGCTTAAAGAAGCGGCGAACCGGCCCTGCGCCATCAATCGCAGCAGCTTCGATCAGCGATCGCGGGATAGACTGCAGTGCGGCAAAGAAGAACAGGAAGTTGTAACTAATCTGCTTCCAGACCGATGCAAACACCACCAGGAACATCGCCTGACCGCTGTTTTGCGCATGGTTCCAGTCATAGCCAAACTCACCGAGAAAATGGGTAATCAGCCCGCGACCTGGGTTAAACAGGAAGATCCACAATACGGCGGCGACGGCAGGCGCGACGGCATAGGGCAACAGCATCAGCGTCTGGTAAAAACGGCTGCCGCGCACCACGTAATTCACCAGCGCCGCAAAAAATAACGACACCAGCAGACCGCTTACCGTGACTAACGTACTGAACTTAATGGTGGTCCAGAATGAGTCGAGGTAGTACGGGTCATGATACAGCGCGACAAAGTTTTCCAGTCCGACAAACTGGCTGGAAAGACCAAACGGATCAACGGATTGTAGCGAGTACCACAGCGCTTCACCGGCGGGCCAGATAAAGAAAATAACGGTGATAACCAGCTGCGGAGCCACCAACAAATAGGGAAGCCAACGCGAGCGGAATACCGGACGGGATGAAGACATGTAGGTTCTTTTCCTGGAAGGTGCCGGATGGCGGTGCAAGCACCTTACCCGGCCTACAAACTACGAACTTGTAGGCCGGATAAGCGCAACGCCATCAGGCACTTATACACTTAAGACTTGGTCGATTGCTCAAAGCGGCGCAGTAACTGATTGCCACGCTCAACGGCGGCATCCAGTGCCTGCTGCGGGGTTTTCTTCCCAGTCCAGACGCTTTCCAGCTCTTCATCCACAATAGTGCGGATCTGCGGCATATTGCCCAAACGCAGCCCTTTGGTGAACGGCAACGGCGGCTTGTTCAGCATCTGGCGGGTGGCGATATCAGCCCCAGGGTTCTTCTCATAGAAGCCCTGTTCACGGGTCAGGTCGTAGGCAGCGGTGGTGATCGGTAGATAGCCGGTCTTCTGGTGCCATTCAGCAGCAATTTCAGGCTTCGCCAGGAAGTTGAGGAACTGCGCCACGCCTTCGTAGGTTGCTTTGTCTTTACCCTGCATCACCCACAGGCTGGCCCCACCGATAATCGCATTCTGCGGCGCACCCTTCACATCAGCATCGTACGGCATCATCCCGACGCCATAGTTGAATTTAGCGTAGTGACGGATGTCAGCCAGAGAACCGGAAGAGGCGGTGGTAATGGCACAATCCCCGTTGTAGAACTTCTCAGTGGATTCGTCCTTACGCCCGAAGTAGCTGAAATCACCTTTTTTGTTCAACTCTTCCAGCAGAGCGATGTGTTTCACCTGTTCCGGTTTATTGAACTCCAGCACCGCGTCGGTACCGTCAAAGCCATTGTTTTTGGTTGCTACCGGCAGACCGTTCCAGGCGCTGAAGTTTTCAATCTGAATCCATCCCTGCCAGCCGCTGGCGTAACCGCACTTCATGCCTGCGGCTTTCAGCTTCGCGGTGTACTCCGCCAGATCCTGCCAGGTTTTCGGCGGCTGCTCCGGGTCTAAACCGGCTTTTTTGAAGGCATCTTTGTTGTAGTACAGCACCGGAGTGGAGCTGTTAAACGGCTGGGAGAGCAAGTGTCCGCTTTTAGAGTCGGTGTAGTAACCGGAAACGGTCGGTACGAACTGAGACTCATCGAAGTTAATGCCAGCCTCTTTGAATACTTCATAGACCGGTTTAATGGCTTTTGAGGCCATCATGGTTGCCGTACCCACTTCATAAACCTGCAGCAGCGCAGGCGCGTTTCCGGTACGGAAAGCAGCAATTCCTGCACTCAGGCTCTGCTCGTAGTTGCCTTTGTACTGCGGAACAATTTTGTAGTCGGGATTGGCTGCATTAAAACGTTGCGCCAGTGAATCAACTTCTTTACCCAGTTCGCCTTCCATTGAGTGCCAGAACGGGATAGTGGTGACCGCCAGTGCCTGACCTGCAAATGCCAGGCTAAGTGCCAGTCCTAAAGCTGTATGTCGTAACGATATCATCGGTTATCTCTCTTGTTGTGCCGGATGCGCGATATCACGCGTTTTATGCTCGCGGGGGTAACATGACATGCTCGAATGACAGAAAAATAACTTTTTTATTACAAAAAAAAGATAGTAAGGCGACAAACAGATGGCAAGGCGGTGAAAGCGTAGTGACAGGAAAATGCGGGGTGGTGCACAACAAAGCCGGATATCGCTATACCTTCTCCGGCCTGGATGGCGTTATCGGCTGCTCCAGCAAGGAAGATTAATCCCGACGCCAGCGTCGCTCATATTCATTCTGTAAACGCTGCTGCTCTCGCCGCTCACGTTCACGCTGGATATCTGATTTATCATCTTCCCAGCCAGGGCATACCGAGTTGGTAAACACTTCGCAGGGCGAATCCGATTGCGCTAACGGGTTGTCCGGTTTCTCTTCCCAGATAGCGGGATCGCGCGGGTCAAACGCTGGCGGTGTTGAGGCCAGGGTGGTTAGTGAAAGCGTCAAAAACAAACTGCCAATCATCATGCAGGTACCTGAACGAATCATCCTTTCTCCATGTTCATTTTTATTATTGATAACCATTCTCAATAATAACATAGAGCAATAAAAAGGGGCCACAGCGGGCCCCTTGTCTATTCATATAATGATTAACCGCCCAGATACGCACTACGCACCGCTTCGTTAGCCAGTAACGCATCACCGGTGTCTTCCAGCACCACATGACCGTTTTCCAGCACGTAGCCGCGATCGGCGAGCTTCAGCGCCTGGTTAGCGTTCTGTTCGACGAGGAAGATGGTCATCCCCTGCTCGCGCAGCTGTTCGATGGTGTTAAAAATCTGCTGGATGATAATCGGCGCCAGACCCAGCGACGGTTCATCAAGCAGCAGCAGCCTCGGCTGGCTCATCAGCGCACGGCCTATCGCCAGCATCTGCTGTTCACCGCCGGACATCGTTCCCGCACGCTGAATACGACGCTCATGCAGACGGGGAAACAGGTCATACACCCATTTGATGCGTTCCTGAAACTGGTCCTTTTCGGCAAAGAAGCCGCCCATCGCCAGGTTCTCTTCCACCGTCATGCGGGAAAACACGCGACGCCCTTCCGGCACAATCGCTACCGCTTCGCGCATAATTTTCGCCGTCTGCCAGTCGGTAATGTCTTTACCATCAAAGACGATTCGCCCGCTGGTCGCTCGCGGGTCGCCACACAATGTGCCGAGCAGCGTGGTTTTTCCCGCGCCGTTAGCACCAATCAGAGTAACGATTTCACCCTGGTTGATATACAAGCTGACGTCGTGCAGCGCCTGTATCTTGCCGTAGTGGGCGTTGACTTTGTCGAACGATAACATCGCCTTATCCATATTAATCCTCGCCCCCATTATGCTTCACCTAAATAGGCGCGGATAACATCCGGGTTATTACGAATCTGTTCCGGCGTCCCATTCGCCAGCGGCGTGCCCTGGTTCACCACGTAAATACGGTCAGAAATCCCCATCACCAGCTTCATGTCGTGCTCAATCAACAAAATGGTGGTGTTGTGATGGTTACGCAGTTCAGCAATCAGCTCGTCCAGCTCTTTGGTCTCTTTCGGGTTGAGTCCAGCAGCGGGTTCGTCGAGCATCAGGATTTCCGGCTGGGTCACCATGCAGCGGGCAATTTCCAGACGGCGCTGATCGCCATAGGCCAGGTTACTGGCCTGACGGTTGGCATGCTCCAGCAAGCCAATACGCTCCAGCCAGGTAGCGGCGCGATCCAACGCTTCACTCTGCGCGCGACGGAACGACGGGGTTTTCAACAGGCCGGAGAAGACGCCAGTTTTCAGTTGCTGATGTTGCGCCACCAGCAGGTTTTCAATCACCGTCATTTCGCGAAACAGACGCACGTGCTGGAAAGTACGTACCACGCCCATACGCGCGATTTGCTGACCCGGCAACCCTTCCAGGTGCTGGTCGCGCAGCTTAATCGTCCCGCCGGTCGGCTTATAAAAACCGGTCAGACAGTTAAAGACCGTGGTTTTCCCCGCACCGTTCGGGCCGATTAACGAAACGATCTCCTGCGGTCGCAGTTCCAGTTCAACGTTGTTTACCGCCAGCAGACCGCCGAAGCGCATCATCAGGCCGTTAACGGATAATAATGGCTGACTCATGCCTGCTCTCCTTTTGCTTCCCCGTTTTTCAGCTTCAACTGTGGACGGGTCATCGGCAACAAGCCCTGCGGACGCCAGATCATCATCAGTACCATTAAACCACCCAGCATTAACATGCTGTATTCGTTGAAATCACGCATCAGCTCGCGTGACACCACCAGCAGGATAGCTGCGAGGATCACCGCAAACTGTGAGCCCATTCCGCCCAGTACCACAATCGCCAGCACAAATGCCGACTCGGCAAAGGTGAAGGATTCCGGGCTGACGAAGCCCTGGCGCGCGGCAAACAGCGTACCGGCAAAACCGGCAAACGCGGCGCTGATGGTAAAGGCTGTCAGCTTGATGCGCGTAGGGTTTAAGCCCAGCGAGCGACAGGCAATTTCATCTTCACGCAGCGCTTCCCACGCACGACCCAGCGGCATACGCAGCAAACGGTTAATAACAAACAGCGAGAAGACCACCAGCAGCAGCGCCACCAGATAGAGGAAAATGACGCGGTCAGACGGATCGTACTTGACGTTAAAGAAGTTGCTGAAGGTATCCCAGCCGCCTTCACGGGCGGTACGGCTGAACTCCAGACCGAAAAAGGTCGGTTTCGGGATCTGGCTAATACCGTTTGGACCGCCGGTTACTTCGGTGTTGTTGAGCAGCAGGATGCGGACGATTTCGCCGAAGCCTAAGGTCACAATCGCCAGATAATCACCGCGCAGGCGCAGTACCGGGAAGCCGAGCAGGAAGCCCGCAGCAGCGGAAACCAGTCCCGCCAGCGGCAGGCAGGTCCAGAAGCCCAGACCGTAGTAATGGTTCAGCAGCGCGAAGGTGTAAGCGCCGATGGCATAGAAGCCGCCGTAGCCCAGCACCAGCAGGCCCGAAAGCCCTACCACCACGTTTAAGCCGAGGCCGAGGATGATATAAATCATCGTCAGCGTGGCGATATCCACCGTACCGCGTGACACCATAAACGGCCACGCCACGGCAATCACCAGCAGCGCCACCAGGAACAGCTTCTGTTTAACGGTGGAGCCGTCAATCGCCGGCAGAATAAATTTCGGTCCGGAGACGCTCTTCAGGCCTTTCTGGAAGGCTGGACGCAGCAGTTGGAAAAGAAAGACCACGCCAGTGCCGATAAACACCCACTGCCAGCGGATATCCGCGGCGGTATCGACCACCAGCTTGGTACCGTCCAGCTCTAACTGAACGCCCATAAAGATGCCCGCCAGGACGAAGAACATAGCGGCAGAGAGCAGCGCCATTGCAAAATGCATCGGTTTCATACTTTCTCTACCTCCGGGCGACCCAGAATACCGGTCGGCATCACCAGCAGCACCAGAATCAGCAGCGCGAATGAAACAACGTCTTTGTATTCAGTACTCAGATAAGCAGAGGAGAGCGCTTCCGCAACGCCCAGAATCAGGCCGCCGATCATCGCGCCAGGAATACTGCCAATACCGCCCAGTACCGCCGCGGTAAAGGCTTTCATCCCGGCCATAAAGCCGATGTAAGGGTTAATTACGCCATAGAACTGACCGAGCAGCACGCCCGCAACCGCCGCCATTGCCGCGCCAATCACAAAGGTCAGCGCAATCACGCGATCGGTGTTAATGCCGAGCAGGCTGGCCATCTTCAGGTCTTCTGCACAGGCACGGCAGGCGCGGCCCATACGGGAGTAACGGATAAACAGCGTCAGCGCCAGCATCGCCAGGAAGGTTACGATCCAGATAACCAACTGCATGGTGGTGATGGAAGCAGAGAAGTTATCGCTACTGCCGACAGTCCACTGGCCATTAAACAGGCTGGGCAGCGCCACGTCGCGCGAACCTTCCGTCAGGCTGACGTAGTTTTGCAGGAAGATGGACATCCCGATAGCGGAAATCAGCGCGATCAGGCGCTTGGAGCTGCGCACGGGCCGATACGCCACGCGTTCAATGCTCCAGCCATAGGCGCTGGCAATCACAATCGCGCCGACGAAGCCCGCCGCGACCAGTAGCCAGCTGGAATCGATGCCCATCATCATTAGCGCTGCGATGATCATAAAGGAGACATAGCTGCCGATCATATATACCTCGCCGTGGGCGAAGTTGATCATGCCGATAATGCCGTACACCATCGTGTAACCGATGGCGATCAGCGCGTAGGTGCTTCCCAGCGTGACGCCGTTAAACATCTGCTGCAAGAAATAGAGGAACTGCTCGGACATAAGGTAACCTTTTTAAACCCGCCCGTTTTGCACGGGCGGTGGGATAACTCGTCTTCAGGTATTACTTCGCGACGGTCGAAGAACCGTCTGCATGCCACTGGAAGACACCAAACTCAAATCCCTTCAAATCGCCTTTTTCGTCCCATTTCAGCGGCCCAATCACGGTATCAGCCCCGTGTGCTTTCAGATCTTTCACCAGGTCCAGCGGCTCTTTACTACCGCTGCGATCCATTGCTGTCGCCAATGACTGGACGGCTGCATAAGTGATCCACACGTATGGTCCGGTTGGATCTTTCTTGTCAGCTTTGAGCGCATCGACGATAGCCTTATTCGCCGGATCCTGGTCATAGCGTTTTGGCATGGTTACCAGCATGCCTTCAGCAGCATCACCGGCGATGTTAGACAGCGACGCATTGCCGACGCCCTCAGGTCCCATAAACTGGGTTTTCAGCCCGACGGAACGCGCCTGGCGCAGCATTTGCCCCATTTCCGGGTAGTAGCCGCCGTAATAAACAAAGTCGATATTTTCTTTTTTCAGGCGAGCGATCAGCGCAGAAAAATCTTTTTCCCCGGCGGTGATACCGTCAAAGAAAACGATGTTGGCTTTGCCCGCTTTCAGGCTGTCCTGCACCGAACGCGCCAGACCTTCACCGTATTGCTGTTTATCGTGAATGATGGCGATACGCTGTGGCTTCACCTTCTCCAGAATGTATTTCGCGGCGGTCGGCCCCTGAGAGGAGTCCAGACCCGCTGTACGCATAATGTGAGCGTAACCTCGCTGGGTCAGTTCCGGGTTTGTGGCACCCGGAGAAATCATCAGAATGCCTTCATCTTCATAGATATCTGATGCGGGCTGCGTGGAAGATGAGCACAGATGTCCAATAACGTACTGAATGCCGTCATTGACGATTTTGTTCGCTACCGCAACGGCCTGTTTCGGATCGCAGGCATCGTCATATTCCACAGCGACCAGTTTGTCGCCTTTGACCCCGCCTTTGGCATTGATATCTTTAATGGCCTGACGTGCGCCATTAAATTCCATATCGCCCCACTGCGCGACCGGACCTGACATCGCGCCGACAACAGCGACCTTGATATCTTCCGCCATGACCGCGTGTGACATTGCCAGTGCTATCACCCCTGCGATGATTGTTTTCGCATTCCGTTTCATTACCTGAATCCCCATTCGTGACGTAATTAATATTTTGTATTTATGTGGTTAAAAAGCAGTCTGTGCTTTTTTTGAACTGCACTATTTTTACCAGCCTCATTAATGGTTTAGCGCAGTTTATTAAGCAAAATCAGGCTAAAATCTCTATTTTTCAGTCGATTAAGAAAAGATAATATTCTGCTTTTCACTATAGATAAACAAAAAAAAGCACGTTTGTCAGCATAAAATAACGGCACAATGAGCCGAATAAAATGCTGCATTCCAGGGTATTATTCTGCCTGTTTTTCAATCTCTACGGTTTCAAACTGTCATTACCGTTGTTACAAAATTATTAATCTGGTTATTCACATAAAAAAGAGAAAGCATCCAGGCGAATTATTTCGGTACACTCATTCCATCTTTTGTGATTTGGACATGCTGTTAATGAAGCTGACCATCGTTCGTTTAGATAACTTTAGCGACCAGGACCAGATTGATCTGGGCAAAATCTGGCCGGAATATTCCGCCTCATCGTTAAGCGTAGATGAAACGCACCGGATCTACGCCGCACGCTTTAACGAGCGTCTGTTAGGCGCAGTTCGCGTAACCCTGAGCGGCACGCAAGGTGCATTAGATTCATTGCGCGTACGCGATATCACCCGCCGTCGCGGCGTCGGGCAGTATTTGATCGAAGAAGTCATCCGGGAAAACCCTGACGTGAGTTCATGGTGGATGGCCGACGTCGGCGTTGAAGACCGCTGCGTGATGGCCGCGTTTATGCAGGCGTTAGGGTTTACAGCCCAGGAGAATGGCTGGGAAAAAAGATAAAAAAGCCGGATGGCGCTGACGCTTATCCGGCCTACATGCTGGGAGCAAAAAATAAAAAACCATCTCGCAATTTTCCAAGAATTTCACGTTGCAGGAAGGCGGCAAGTTATGAAGTCCCCGGGAGCTTACATAAGTAAGTGACCGGGGTTGAATAACGTAGCCAACGCATCTGCAGCGCGAAAGGCGCCAGGAAAATTATTTGGCGTCGGTCGCCGTCCCGTTTGCATGCCAGTCAAACACGCCGAATTCGAAGCCTTTCAGATCGCCCTTCGCATCCCATGACAGCGGCCCCATTACGGTTTCCACTGAGTTTGCTTTCAGGTATTTGGCAATTTCAGCCGGGTCGTCAGACTGGTTCAGACCTGCCTGCAAGGATTGCAGCGCGGCGTAGGTGGTCCATACGAATGCGCCGCTCGGATCCTGTTTCTTGGCTTTTATCGCGTCCACGATCGGTTTGTTCGCCGGAACCTGATCGTAGTTCTTCGGTTTCGTTACCAGTAAGCCTTCTGCAGACTCACCCGCGATGTTAGACAGCGACACGTTCGCTACCCCTTCTGGTCCCATAAACTGGGTTTTCAGACCCGCAGCGCGTGCCTGGCGCAGAATCTGCCCCATTTCCGGGTGGTAACCACCGTAGTAAACGAAATCGATATTCTCTTTCTTCAGACGCGCCACCAGCGTAGAGAAATCTTTCTCGCCAGCGGTGATCCCGTCGAAGAACACCACGTCAGCGTTGGCTTTCTTGAGGTTGTCCTGCACGGAACGCGCCAGGCCTTCACCGTACTGTTGTTTGTCGTGAACGATCGCAATGCGCTTCGGCTTCACTTTTTCAACGATATATTTGGCAGCGGTTGGGCCCTGATCGGAATCCAGACCGGTGGTACGCATCACCAGGTTATAGCCGCGCGCGGTCAGCTCAGGTGCCGTTGCCGCTGGGGTGATCATCAGAATGCCTTCGTCTTCATAGATATCTGACGCAGGCTGAGTGGAAGACGAGCACAGGTGGCCGATAACATATTTAATCCCGTCGTTGACCACTTTGTTAGCTACCGCTACCGCTTGTTTCGGGTCACAGGCATCGTCATATTTCACCATGACCAGTTTGTCGCCTTTCACGCCGCCTTTGGCGTTGATATCTGCAATCGCCTGCTCTGCGCCAGTAAATTCCTGATCGCCATACTGCGCTACCGGACCGGACATCGCGCCGACGACGGCAACTTTAATATCCTTAGCAAACGCCATATTGCTCAAAGACAGGGCGATACATCCTGCCAATAACGCTTTACCCTTCATATTCATCCTGACAATCCCCTTTATTGTGGTTATTACGTGTGTTGTGATGTTGTTGTTCAGCACTTTATTTCGATTATTGGATAGCCACCCGTGCTTTAGCAGCATACTCTGCTAAAACATACCCGATTTTTATTATTTTGGAATAGCTAAATTTACATCCAGATAACAAATTCGTATCTGGGGAGGGGAGGAAAGGTCGTAGGACCGATAAGCAAAGCGCCATCGGGCAAAGGTGTTGCCGGATGGCAGCGTAAACGCCTTATCCGGCCTACAAAAAACAAAACCCCCGAATTCACATTCGAGGGTTCATTGGCAATGCGCGAAGATTACGCTTCGATCGCCGCGCGCAGTTTTTTCATGGCGTTCTTTTCAAGCTGACGAACACGTTCAGCGGAAACGCCGTAGCGATCGGCCAGTTCCTGCAACGTCGACTTGTTGTCTTCGTCCAGCCAACGGGCACGAATGATGTCCTGGCTACGCTCGTCCAGACCTTCCATTGCGTGGGTCAGTTTGTTCGCGGCCTGATCTTCCCAGTTATCTTCTTCAATGCCGTCGGCAAAGTTAGAAGATTTATCCTGCAGATACAGCACCGGGGCCATCGGCTGGCTGTCAGACTCATCGTCTGAAGACATGTCAAACGTCATGTCCTGTGCCGCCATACGGGATTCCATTTCGCGCACGTCTTTGCTGGAAACACCCAGCTCGCGAGCAACCATTTCAACTTCGTCCTGGTTAAACCAGCCCAGACGCTGTTTGGTTTTACGCAGGTTAAAGAACAGCTTACGCTGTGCTTTGGTAGTCGCGACTTTAACGATACGCCAGTTACGCAGAACATATTCGTGGATCTCAGCTTTGATCCAATGCACGGCGAAGGAAACCAGGCGCACACCCACTTCCGGGTTGAAACGGCGCACAGCTTTCATCAGGCCGATATTACCTTCCTGAATCAGATCCGCCTGCGGCAGGCCATAGCCCGCATAATTACGAGCAACATGAACAACAAAGCGCAGGTGAGACAGGATCAGCGTTTTAGCTGCTTCCAGATCGCCCTGGTAATGCAGCTTTTCAGCCAGTGCCCGCTCCTCGTCAGCCGACAACATCGGCCACGCGTTCGCAGCCCGGATGTAAGATTCCAGGTTACCAACAGGGGCTAAAGCTAAATTTTGCATTTCTTTGGTCATTCAAATCCTCTCAATCTTTTCATCTGGCGCATTGGCTAAAAACTAATTAACAAAAACCAGTAGCAACAACCATGCCAGAGCTTATGAGCAACGAGAATATCATTCAATCTTTTATCAGACAGTGATTTTATCCACAAGTTCCATGTCGTAATGTGTATAGATTACGCACAAAATGTGACATCACAATGAATACGCCGGGAAGAGATCACAGGGACTCTTTCCCTGCAGAGCGAACTACTCAGTGCAGGGAAAGATTATACCAGAGATTTTTTAATCGGGGGTAAAGTGGCGTAAATGTTGAACTGTGGCAAGCCAGGCTGCCACCCAGCCAATCATTGAGCACACCAGCAGCAATAACAGGCACTCGTCGAATGATAAGCCATTGATATCAAACTTGGTTCCAAATACCTGTGCCACCTCAGTCACCGCTGACGACAGACGCATCACCAAAATTTCTGACAAAATCAGTGAAAGAAATGCACCGGAAAAACCGAGCAGTGCACCGCCGTAGAGGAACGGACGCAGGATAAATCCATCCGTCGCGCCAATCAGTTTCTGCACGTTAATGGTATCGCGACGCGCAAAAATACTCAGCCGCACGCTGTTACCGATGACGAGGAAGACCGCCGCCACCATCAGCACGCCGATCATCGCGGAAACGCGTCCGACAAGGCCCGTCAGCGCCGCCAGGCGAGCGAACCAGCTGTCATCCATTCGCACTTCATCAATACCGTTGATTTGTGCGATGCGGTCACGCAGCGTGTTCAGCGACTCCGTACCCTGGAAGTCCAGTTTCGGGATAACAACCGCCACGGCCGGAAGCGGGTTCTCTTCAAGCATATCCAGCGCGCCGCCAAAGCCAGACCAGTTGCGGAATTCACCCAGCGCGTCGTCACGGGAAAGATAATTCACTTTCTCCACGCCCTGCTCGGCCTGCAACTGACCAACCACCCGCGCCGCCGCATCATCATCCAGCGTTTTTTGCAGGTAAACGGTGATCTGCGGAGACGGATAATACTGGCTTGCCGCATGGTTTACGTTCTTATAAACCATGTAGCATACGCTTGGCAGCGTCAGGGAGATGGCAATGACCATCACCGTCAGAAACGTCGCCAGCGGCTTGCTTTTCAGGTCCTGTAACGCGCCCTGAAACGCATAACGTACCTGCTCGTTAAAGACATTAGTTTTACGCGAGTTCGGCTTTGGCGCGGCTTTCGCACGCTTTGGCGCGTTGCGACCGCCGTCACCCGACGCACCGCCCGATTTACGAAAGCGATCCAGTCGGCCACCGAACTGTTTGATTTGGTTAATAGCGTCACGTCTATTCATGCGCCAGGCCTCCATGCAGATGTCCATCGCTCAGAACCATTTGGCGATAGGAGCGACGGGAGATCAGACCAATATCGTGCGTGGCCATTAATACCGTGACCCCGACGCGGTTAAACTCTTCGAACAGGCGAAGGATCCCTTCTGACAGCGCGTCATCCAGGTTCCCCGTTGGTTCATCCGCCAGCAGCACCGCAGGTTTATTCACCACCGCACGGGCGATGCCGACGCGTTGTTGTTCACCGCCGGAGAGCTGAATCGGGAAGTTTTTCGCTTTGTCCAACAGCCCGACCTTATCCAGCGCCGCTGACACGCGACGACGAATATCGTCCCCGCTGGCGCCCGCGATGATCAGCGGGATTGCCACATTGTCAAACACGGTTCTGTCCATCAACAGGTGGTGATCCTGAAAAATCATGCCAATCTGGCGACGCAGAAACGGCACTTCACGGTTTTTCAAACGGCTGATGTCATGCCCGCTAAAGTAGATTTTCCCGGCGCTGGGCCGTTCAATTCCACAAATCAGCTTCAGCAGGGTACTTTTCCCCGCGCCGGAGTGGCCGGTCAGAAACGCCATCTCGCCAGGCTGCATATGGAAAGTCACTCCCTGCAGCGCTTGTCTCCCACCGAGATAGGCCTTGCTGACATGTTCAAAGCGAATCATTGTTAATCCTCTCGGGCAAAAAGTGCCTCTATAAAATCGTCCGCTTTAAACGGACGTAAATCCTCGATACGTTCGCCCACACCGATATAGCGGATAGGGATGCCAAATTGATCGGCAACCGAGAAGATAACCCCGCCCTTCGCCGTACCGTCCAGCTTGGTCAGGGTGATACCGGTTAAGCCCACCGCTTCATGGAACAGTTTGGCCTGGCTTATCGCATTCTGCCCGGTGCTGGCGTCGATAGTCAGCATAACTTCATGCGGCGCATCTTCGTCCAGCTTCTTCATGACGCGAACGATTTTTTTCAATTCTTCCATCAGGTGCGATTTATTCTGCAAACGCCCTGCGGTATCAGCGATCAGCACGTCTACGTTACGCGCCTTCGCCGCCTGGATGGCATCAAAGATAACGGACGCGGAATCCGCGCCAGTATGCTGAGCAATCACCGGGATGTTGTTACGCTGACCCCAAACCTGCAGCTGTTCTACTGCCGCCGCACGGAAAGTATCACCTGCCGCCAGCATTACCGATTTACCCTGCTGCTCAAACTGACGCGCCAGCTTACCAATAGTGGTGGTTTTGCCCACGCCGTTGACGCCAACCATTAAGATAACAAATGGTGTTTTGCCATCAACGTTCAGCGGTTCGTCAACCTTCGCCAGAATCTCGCCCATCTCTTCTTTCAACAGACCGTACAGCGCTTCAGCATCTTTAAGCTGCTTACGGCTGGCGCCTTCCGTCAGATTCGCAATGATCTTGCGGGTCGTTTCTACACCCACATCAGCGATCAGCAGCTGCTCTTCCAGCTCTTCAAACAGATCATCGTCGATTTTTTTACCACGGAACAGACTGATAAATCCGGAACCGAGGTTTTCTTTTGTTTTCAGCAGGCTGCGTTTCAGACGCGCAAAGAAACCTTCTTTGGTGGGTTTTTCCTGCTCCTGGACCACCTCTTCTTCTACCGGCACCACCATAACCGCTTCTTCAGCAGCCTCAGCGGCCAGCGCCTGTGCTTCCAGCTCTTCGTCGGTCAGTTGCGGTTCGTTTTCAGCTTCTTCTTCAGCCGCCTCAACGATTTCCACGGTTTCCGCTTCGGCCTGCCATTCTTCGGCAGAAACTTCTTCAGTTTTAACCTCTTCCGGCAGCGGCAATTCTTCTCGTTCGATAACCACCGCTGCTGGCGTTTCCACTACAGTTTCAGCAACGGGTTCAGCAACCGGCTCAATCTCCGGCTGCGCTTGTTCGGCGACAGGTTCTTCTTCCGGCTGCAGTTTTTCGATTTCCGCAACCTGTTCAGTTACTTCAACGACTTCAGTTGCAAAGGCTTGCGTTTCAGCCTCGCTACGGGTTTCCTCGACGTGCGGCTGTTCGTCAACGACGGTAGTTTCTTCAGCAACCGGTTGTTGTTCTTCATTTTTTACTTCTGTCTCGTTTTCCGGTGCCTGCTCTTTTTGACCAAAGCCCAGCCAGGAAAAAAAGCCACGTTTTTTCTCTTTCGCCATTTGCGACTACACTCCCCCGCTGTTGCTTCATGGCACAGCGTCAACGCTATGTACATAGCAGCTAAAAAAATGATGAAATAGTCTATCACTTAACTTAACTCACATCACCGCCTGGAATGACACGTCAGCAGCGGATTGAGCAATAATTGAAATGAAAAAACCGAATCACTCTGGTAGCGGCCAGATCCGCATTATTGGCGGGCAATGGCGTGGCCGTAAACTCCCGGTTCCGGACAGCCCCGGCTTACGTCCGACCACCGACCGTGTGCGCGAAACGTTGTTTAACTGGCTGGCCCCGGTAATGGTCGATGCTCACTGTCTGGACTGCTTCGCCGGCAGCGGCGCGCTGGGGCTGGAAGCCCTCTCTCGCTATGCGGCAAATGCGACGCTTCTGGAGATGGATCGCGCGGTATCTCAGCAGCTACAAAAGAATCTCGCCACGCTAAAAGCCTCCCATGCCCGCGTCGTCAATACCAATACGCTGATATTTTTGGCTCAGGCAGGTACGCCGCATAACGTGGTATTTGTTGACCCGCCGTTTCGCAAAGGATTACTGGAAGAAACATTAACTCTTCTGGAAACTCATGGCTGGCTGGCAAATGAAGCGTATATTTACGTTGAAAGCGAAGTAGAAAACGGCTTACCGCCGGTTCCGGTGAACTGGTCGCTATACCGTGAGAAAGTCGCCGGACAGGTCGCCTATCGCCTGTACCAACGTGAAGCACAAGGAGAGCACGATGCTGATTAACCTGGGACGCCTGTTGATGCTGTGCGTCTGGGCATTTTTACTACTGAATATTTTCCAACCCTTTCCACGCCCGCTTAACATCTTCGTTAACGTCGCACTGATATTTATGGTGCTGATGCATGGCATGCAGCTGGCGCTGCTAAAAAGCACCATGCCTAAAGATGGCCCGCAGATGACCAACGGAGAGAAAATCCGTATTTTTCTGTTCGGCGTCTTTGAGCTACTGGTGTGGCAGAAGAAGATTAAAGATCAGTTGAAGAAGTAGCTGTGATCTTTTCGCCCGGCGGCACGTTGCGGGCCGGGCTGGGCCTGCAACTCACCATCACGGTGGTAATATACCGTCCAGTTGATCTTTCAGTTTTGGAATATCTTTACTGGCTCTTGTTTTCCGCAGGTGTTTCACCTGCTCGCAAATCTCTTCGGTCCGGGTGTAATAGGTGCCAGACGTCGGGCCTGGACGCTCACATAAAACATAGTTAGTACCAAGAGGATAAAAAATAACAATAAAAGAGAAAATATTACCAATAACAAATCCTACCCCCGCGACGTGGAAAACAATGGTAAATGTCCTGTCGAAGAATTTTGGCGGCTGCATGCTTTTCGCAAAAGCCAGATAGGCAGTGCCCAAAGTAAAGCAACCGGTCACCGGAATCATGAAAAACATGCAAAATGAACCCCAGAAAAAATAGACGATGCTTCTGGATTCAATAAGATCGGTGAGATCCGGTACGCTGGCAATATACTCCACCCAAGTCCCCCCCCCAAAAATGAATATACAGAGAAATAAGTTGCATCTCTTCTTAATATTCACCAGATTAATATTATGCTTCATGTCAATAATTTCCGCCATAAAGGGAGCTTCTGCACCCCAGCCGTTGGATGTTCCTCTCTTCGATTCTTTGCCGTTCTTTAAGTCCCTCACGAATACACGCTATCAGTTTGTCTGATAGCTCATATTTGTTGTCCACTTCATTCAGAGACCAGGTAATAATAAAACCTAATACAACGACACCGACAATTTCTCCCCAAACCGGAACGGCGGCGCTAGAGAACAATAGAGGTACAGCTAACCCAAGAGTACTACCCACTGATTGCGAGACAAAAACACTCACAATCACCTTCGCCACATCCATCGTCACGTTTCCCAGCAATGCGGCGACGTCATGCTCGGATTTAAACACCACCTCAATGAACCGCCAGCAGGCGGAAAACCAGATGCAGAATCTGGCCCCTGACATTATGTTATTTCGAAACCCGGCGCTGCCAATGCCCACTTCAAGTACCTTAGGATGGTTAATCCGGTAACGGGTTCCGTTAAGAATGCGCCGCAGAGAAGGGTAGCCCGTAATCTTCACATACAGCTTTCCCTGATAAGCATACTGCGTTGCTTTAATCCCAAGGCCTTTTAAGGTGAAGACAATCTTTCCGGCCTGCTGATAAGAAAAAAGCTTCGACAGCTTTTTAGTCGCATCAGCCGCATCTTTGATATTACCTGCATAATTGGTCGAAAAACTGACGGATTTGCTGCCCAGCAAATCATCAATCACGCCCTGCGCCTCTTCAAGCGTTAGCAGCATAATGTGTTGTGTATTGCTATTCAGATTATTTTTCAGCGTTCTGATTTCGTTCTCAATACGCTGATTACGTTGCCGGTTATTTCCTCTAAGAATATCTTCACGGTGATTCCCTATCCAGTCATAATACCTTTCCATCATTACTCCTTAATAAATTCGCTCATCCCAAATGCTGTATGCACTGGTTCCCGCCATAATGTGATCCCAGGTAATTGACTCATAGGAAAGCTCAATGATTTCTTCTGGCTGACCCGCACTGTCATCGATAGTATGAGGCCCCTGTAAATGGATGCTGGATATTCTGGCATTGATAAGTTTTATCGCGTAATAACACTCATTTAAACCCGCAGGACTCGTGCGATAGAAGCTAAATTCACAGTTCAGTGTTTCATTGTCAGTTATGGCTTTCCCTAATAACGGTGAGGATTTATCTACTGGCTTTATAAACGTCAAACATTGATGGTTCACATTTTGTACCCGACTCATGCCATGATTCACTGTCATGACCATTATCTGATCACGGTGGGCCGTTTGTGATTTATTTCCTATCGAATTTACCGATGCACAACCAGCAGAAATCAATCCCTGCGCCTGCCCATTCAAGGTCAACCATGTTGTATTCGCCATTTCAATTCCTTAGCCATTTAAATTACATGTTTATATTCATGCGACAACGTTGGAATAATAGGATAGTGAAAGGCGGATAACAGAATAGTGATACAATCGATATTTTAGTCACACAAAAAAAATATAATGCCAACGTTATTTTAACAGAAGAATAAATAATCACTATATTTGAATAGTGTTATATATTTCAGTTGAATTTATTATCGGCACTGGCAAGATAAATACAGTGCCGATCGGCTTTATTGCCCAGGCTTAAAATCAACAAATCGCGAACCTTTGTAACTCAGCGTGCCTTTATCCCCGACCGTTAATGCGTGGTACTGCTGCGCATCCAGACGAAACGTCTGCTCCATCCCCCCGTTTTGTGGCTTAAAGCTGGCTTCATAGCGCATGCTGGTTCCTGCCGGGCTCACTTCCTGCTGACGGGATCGCCGATCGTTTAGCGGTTTTTCCCGTTTGTTACTTACCACCACCTGCTTTTGCACCAGCGGCGCCGCATCATTATCGGCTTTTTCTCGCCGCTGCTGAACAAAGCGAAACGACGCAGCGACAACGATTAAGACAATGATAACAATGAAAAAAAGTGGTGGTTTGCTCATATTATTAACCCATCAGAAAATGCGGAAATAAGCATACATCGTCTGTTATGGTGTTGTCATCTGGCTGTGTCGACCTCTACACTGGACAGTAGAGCCGTGAGCACCCCGCTTACGAAAAAATAACGAATTCAAGGAACTAAGATGCTTTGGTCGTTTATCGCTGTCTGTCTTTCCGCATGGTTGTTCGTGGATGCTTCCTATCGTGGACCTGCCTGGCAACGCTGGGTCTTTAAGCCCCTGACGTTACTCCTGCTGGCACTGCTGGCCTGGCAGGCGCCAATGTTTAACGCTATCAGCTATCTGGTGCTGGCTGGCCTGCTTGCCTCGCTGCTGGGCGATGCGCTGACGCTGTTACCGCGCCAACGCCTGCTGTACGCCGTGGGGGCATTCTTCCTGTCGCATCTGCTGTATACCATCTACTTCGCCAGCCAAATGACGCTGTCGTTCTTCTGGCCTTTGCCGTTGGTGCTGGTAGTGCTGGGGGCGTTGCTGATCGCCGTGATCTGGACGCGTCTGGAAGAGCTGCGTGTCGCTATCTGCACCTTTATCGGCATCACGCTGATGATGGTCTGGATGGCCGGTGAGCTGTGGTTCTTTCGACCGACCGCCCCGGCGCTGTCGGCATTTATGGGCGCATCCCTCCTGTTCATCGGCAACATTGTCTGGCTGGGTAGCCATTACCGTCGCCGCTTCCGCGCTGATAACGCCATTGCCGCCGCCTGCTACTTCGCCGGACATTTCCTGATTGTTCGTTCGTTGTATCTTTAAAACGCTTGACTCTGGAGTCGACTCCAGAGTGTATCCTCCGGTTAATACGAAATGATTATCAACCGGAGGATGCCATGTCGACACCCGATACCCGTGGCAACAAAGTTCCACAATTCTCTTCTTTCAAGCCTGCGCCTGCACCACAAAAGGCGGATGACTGCTGCTGCGAAGGAAGCTGCTCCACTACACCAACCGTATCCGATACCGTAATAGGCACCCGCTATTCCTGGAAAGTGGCAGGCATGGACTGCGCAGCTTGCGCCCGCAAAGTAGAGAATGCGGTCCGCCAGGTCAGCGGTGTCAACCAGGTCCAGGTTCTATTCGCCACTGAAAAACTAGTGGTCGATGCCGGTTCCGATATCCGCCAGCAAGTTGAAAACGCGGTGCAAAAAGCAGGCTATACCCTGCGCGATGAGCACACGACGGACGCCGCCCCCGAGTCACGTTTTAAAGAAAACCTGCCGCTGATTTCGCTGATTATTATGATGGCGATTAGCTGGGGGCTGGAGCAGTTCAATCATCCTTTCGGTCAGATAGCGTTTATCGCCACCACGCTGGTCGGACTGTATCCCATTGCCCGTCAGGCCCTACGTCTGATGAAAACCGGCAGCTACTTTGCCATTGAAACGTTGATGAGCGTCGCCGCTATTGGCGCACTGTTTATCGGCGCGACGGCGGAAGCCGCCATGGTGCTGCTGCTGTTTTTAATTGGCGAACGCCTGGAAGGATGGGCCGCCAGCCGCGCCCGTAAAGGGGTCAGCGCTCTGATGGCGCTCAAACCGGAAACCGCCACACGCCTGCGTAACGGCGAGCGCGAAGAGGTGGCTATCAATACCCTCCGGCCTGGCGATGTTATTGAGGTTGCCGCGGGTGGGCGTTTACCTGCCGACGGCAAACTGGTCTCCGGCTTTGCCAGCTTTGATGAGAGCGCCCTGACCGGCGAATCGATCCCGGTTGAACGCGCCACCGGCGAGAAAGTCCCAGCGGGTGCCACCAGCGTGGATCGTCTGGTAACGCTGGAAGTGCTCTCAGAACCGGGTGCCAGCGCCATTGACCGTATTCTGAAGCTGATTGAAGAAGCGGAAGAACGCCGCGCCCCCATTGAGCGCTTTATTGACCGTTTCAGCCGGATTTACACTCCAGCCATTATGGCGGTTGCGCTGATGGTCACCCTCGTACCGCCACTGCTGTTTGCCGCATCCTGGCAGGAGTGGATTTATAAAGGGCTGACGCTGCTGCTGATTGGCTGCCCTTGTGCATTGGTGATTTCAACGCCCGCAGCCATTACCTCTGGTCTGGCCGCTGCGGCGCGTCGTGGGGCATTAATCAAAGGCGGAGCCGCGCTGGAACAGTTGGGTAGAGTCACGCAGGTGGCGTTTGATAAAACCGGCACCCTGACCGTCGGTAAACCACGCGTCACGGCGATTCATCCGGCAAGCGGTATTGGTGAGGCTGAATTGCTGGCACTGGCGGCAGCGGTAGAGCAAGGCGCGACACACCCGCTGGCACAAGCAATTGTTCGGGAAGCACAAACGCGCGAGCTGACTATTCCTGTCGCAAAAGAGCAACGGGCGCTGGTTGGCTCTGGAATTGAAGCGCTGGTCAACGGCGAACGCGTACTGATTTGCGCCGCTGGTAAGCAGCCTGCCGACGCCTTTGCCGGGCAGATTAGCGAGCTGGAAAGCGCGGGCCAAACGGTGGTGTTGGTGCTGCGTAACGATACTGTACTCGGCGTACTGGCCCTACAGGACACGCTGCGCGATGACGCTCGCAGCGCCATCAGCGAGCTTAATCAGATTGGCGTGAAAGGCGTGATCCTGACCGGTGATAACCCGCGTGCGGCCGCCGCCATTGCCGGTGAACTGGGCCTCGAATTCAAAGCGGGACTCTTGCCGGAAGATAAGGTGCAGGCCGTTACCCATCTTAACCAACAGTCGCCGCTGGCGATGATCGGCGACGGCATCAACGACGCCCCGGCAATGAAAGCGGCTACCATCGGCATTGCAATGGGAAGCGGGACCGACGTCGCGCTGGAGACCGCCGATGCAGCCCTGACCCACAACCGTCTGCGTGGTCTGGTGCAAATGATTCAGCTGGCGCGGGCCACCCATGCCAATATTCGCCAGAACATTGCGATTGCGCTGGGTCTGAAGGGGATTTTCCTCGTCACCACGCTGCTCGGGATAACCGGATTGTGGCTGGCAGTGCTGGCGGATACGGGGGCAACGGTACTGGTGACCGCGAACGCGCTGCGGTTGTTACGTAAAGGGTAGTGCCTGTTTCTCGCCTGATAGCGCTTCGCTTATCAGGCCTACAGGTTACTCAGTCTTTATAGGCCGGATAAGCGTTAGCGCCATCCGGCATAACAAGATTACTGGCCTTTGCGCACCAGATAGCGGTACGGCAGCGAGTCGGTCTCTTTGGCCACCAGCTCATGTTCCATAAAGGTACAGAAGCCAGGAATATCGCGGGTTGTTGCCGGATCGTCGGCGACAATCAGCAGCGTTTCACCGGCCTGCATGCCGCGTACGGTTTTACGTACCATCATTACCGGTTCCGGGCAGCGCAGCCCCTGGGCATCAAGAGTATGGTCGGGGGAAGTAAACAGGTCGCTCATCGTCGTCTCATTCATACAAAAACGGCGTTATTTTACGCTCTGTTGTGGCGTAAGCCAATCAGGTTAACGATTGCGTGAAAAACAACCATTGCAATGTGCTCTTAAAGCAGTATCATGCGACGGTTTTTTATTGGGTTCCCTCACCCCATCCAACAAAAAGGTCACAATATGACTCCGTTTACACAAACTCAGCGCGTAAAAGCGTTGTTCTGGCTATCGCTATTTCATCTGCTGGTGATCACCTCCAGCAACTATCTGGTGCAGCTTCCAATCTCCATTTTTGGTTTCCATACCACATGGGGCGCGTTTAGCTTTCCGTTTATTTTCCTCGCGACCGACCTGACCGTGCGTATTTTTGGCGCGCCGCTGGCTCGACGTATCATCTTTGCGGTTATGATCCCCGCGCTGCTGATCTCCTATGTCGTTTCATCGCTGTTCTATATGGGATCGTGGCAAGGATTCGGCGCACTGCTGCACTTTAATCTGTTTGTCGCCCGTATCGCCGCCGCCAGCTTTATGGCCTACGCGCTGGGACAAATTCTGGATGTGCATGTCTTTAACCGCCTGCGTCAGAACCGTAGCTGGTGGCTGGCACCGACGGCGTCCACGCTGTTTGGCAATATCAGCGATACGTTGGCCTTCTTCTTTATCGCTTTCTGGCGTAGCCCGGATGCCTTTATGGCCGAGCACTGGATGGAAATCGCATTGGTCGATTACTGCTTCAAAGTGCTGATCAGCATTATTTTCTTCCTGCCAATGTATGGCGTGTTGCTGAATATGTTACTGAAAAGGCTGGCAGATAAATCTGAAATCTCTGCATTGCAGACGAGTTAAAGGTTCATTTTCCGAGTTGTGATAAGATGGACGAATGAGCCGTTATGGCCGTTTATCGAAAGGAAGAAGTCAATGCGCAATCTGGTTAAATATGTCGGTATTGGCCTGCTGGTTATGGGGCTTGCGGCCTGTGATAATAGCGATACAAAAGCGCCAGCCGAGGGTGCTGCCGCAGAAAGTAACGCCACCGGACAACCGGTCAGCCTGCTGGACGGCAAACTCAGTTTTTCCCTGCCAGCGGATATGACCGATCAGAGCGGCAAGCTGGGCACCCAGGCGAACAATATGCACGTATATTCTGACGCAACCGGCCAGAAAGCGGTGATTGTGATTGTTGGCGACAACACCAACGAAGATCTGGCCGTGCTGGCAAAACGTCTGGAAGATCAGCAGCGTAGCCGTGATCCGCAGCTGCAGGTCGTCACCAATAAATCTATTGAGCTGAAAGGCCACACGCTGCAGCAGTTAGACAGCATCATCTCGGCCAAAGGCCAGACCGCATACTCTTCCGTGGTGTTGGGTAAAGTGGACAACCAACTGCTGACGCTGCAAATCACGCTGCCTGCTGACGATCAGCAAAAAGCGCAGACTACCGCAGAAAACATCATTAACACGCTGGTTATCCAGTAACGGTTAAGACGATGACGCGGCCTCCGGTGACACCACCTGAGGCCGTTTTTTTAACCGCCAGGTCAGCAATAACGCCACCGCTACCAGCCCTGCCGCTGCCAGATAGATAACCGGCACACCCGCCCACGTCATGACCAGCCCGGCCAGCGGCCCGGTAACCCCCAGCGATAAATCCATAAACACCGTGTAGGTCGCCAGCGCAGCACCCTGATTTTGCTGAGGAACGGCTTTTACCGCCACCACGCCCAGCGCCGGGAAAACCAGTGAGAACCCAGCCCCGGCCAGCAGAACGCCGATTTTCGCCATCCACGGCATCGAAGCCATCCCGACCAGTAACAGCCCGACAATCTCGACGCTAAAGCAGATCATCGCCACATTCAGCCCGCCTAAACGGTTGATACCATTTGGGAACAACAAACGAGTACCGACAAACGTGCAGCTAAAAAGCGTCAGCGCGAATGCGGCGCCATCCCAGCCTTTGGCATCATAGAACAAGGTAATGAAGGTAGCGATTACCCCAAATCCGGCGGAGGCCAGGGCCAGCGCCATACCATACAACCAGACGCGCCCAAGCACGGCGCGAAATGGCAACGGTTTGCCTTTGCTGGCCTTCACCGCCGGACGAGGGAGCGCCAGCAGGATTGCCAACAGTGCCACGCCCATCACGGTCAACGCCAGCCCCTGTAAGCCACCCCAGGCATAAAACAGAACACCCAGCGGCGCGCCTATCGCCATCGCGCCATAGGTCACGATGCCATTCCAGGAAATCACCCGTCCGATGTGCATTGAGCCAACCACCCCCACGCCCCACAGCGTAGAGCCGGTCCCGGCAAAACTTTGCCCGATCCCGAGAATCACGCGCCCCAGACATAGCAGCAGCAGACTGACCAACGGCCAGCCGTTCGTTGATCCCGCCAGTAAATAGCCCAGGCCACTTAAAAAGCAGCCGCACAGCCCAAATACCACAATCTTCTTTGGCCCCAGCAGATCGGCATAGCGGCCGGCATGCGGACGGCTCAGCAGCGTAGCGAAATATTGCAGGCTGATGACCAGCCCAGCCCAGAAAGCGCTAAATCCCATTACATCATGGACGTAGCCAGGCAACACCGCGAGCGGCAGGCCGATGGTCAGGTAGCTGGCGAAGTTAAACATCACCACAGAAACAATACGCAGGTTCAGGCGTAAACCGCTAAGCGTCGGTTCAGCGACGGGTTCGGGCATGGAGGGTCACCACGTTTTCACAACAGTGTTTCATTTCTACCATGTTGCAGAGCAGAAATCAGTAGCCAGTTTAGGAATATCAGTCGCAAGCCAGCCGCTACACTTAATGCAAAAACGCAAACAGGAAGAAGACATGATAACCACCCAGCCCGATAAAACGGGTTTGCACATTTTGCTCAAACTGGCCGCTCTGGTGGTGATCCTCGCAGGTATCCATGCTGCGGCGGATATCATTGTGCAGCTGCTGCTGGCCCTCTTTTTTGCCATTGTATTGAATCCACTGGTCACCTGGTTTATCCGCCGGGGAGTCGGTCGCCCAATCGCTATTACCTTAGTCGTGGTGGTGATGCTGATCGTTCTTACGGCGTTGGTTGGCGTGCTGGCGTCGTCAATCACTGAATTCATGGACCTGCTGCCAAAATACAATAAGGAGCTAACGCGCAAGGTTCTGTATTTGCAAGAGATGGTGCCTTTTCTGAATCTGCATATGTCCCCGGAACGTATACTGCAACGCATGGACTCTGACAAGCTGATGACCTTCACAACCACGCTGATGACGAGTCTTTCTGGTGCCATGGCCAGCGTCTTTCTGCTGGTGATGACGGTAGTTTTTATGCTGTTTGAGGTGCGTCATGTCCCCTATAAGATGCGTTTTGCGTTGAATAATCCGCAAATCCACATTGCGGGGCTACATCGAGCGCTGAAGGGTGTGTCACACTATCTGGCGCTGAAAACGCTGCTCAGCTTATGGACCGGTTCCATAATCTGGCTGGGACTGGCACTGATGGGGATTCAGTTTGCTCTGATGTGGGGCGTACTGGCATTCCTGTTAAACTACGTGCCCAACATTGGCTCGGTCATTTCCGCCGTCCCGCCCATGATCCAGGCACTGCTTTTTAATGGCATTTACGAATGTCTGTTGGTTGGCGCACTGTTTCTGGTGGTGCATATGGTGATTGGCAATATTCTCGAACCCCGAATGATGGGGCATCGGCTGGGATTATCGACGCTAATCGTCTTCCTCTCTCTGTTGGTATGGGGATGGCTGCTCGGTCCGGTCGGCATGTTGCTCTCCGTGCCGTTAACCAGCGTGTGTAAAATCTGGATGGAAACCACCAAAGGCGGCAGCAAACTGGCGATTTTGCTGGGGCCCGGCAGGCCCAAAAGCCGATTACCGGGATAAACTTGCAAACAGCATGTGAAGAATGATACACAACCCCATTATTACTAAAGGTTAGCCCTAATATGTACCGGATCGTTCTTGGGAAAGTTTCTGTTTTAAGCGCTGGTGCACTGCCTGCCGCACTGAGTGAGCAAGCGCCGCAAGGTGCTCGCCGTGCGCGCTGGCTGGCCGGTCGCGTGCTGCTTTCCCATGCCCTTTCGCCATTACCAGACATCGTCTATGGCGAGCAAGGAAAACCGGCCTTTTCTGCTGACACGCCGCTGTGGTTCAATCTCAGCCACAGCGGTGATGATATCGCCCTGCTGCTCAGCGACGAAGGGGAAGTCGGCTGCGATATAGAAGTCGTTCGCCCGCGCGATAACTGGCAAACGCTGGCAAATACGGTATTCAGTCTTGGTGAGCATGCCGAAGTCGAGGCCGAACGCCCGGAACAACAGTTGGCGGCGTTCTGGCGCATCTGGACGCGTAAAGAAGCGATCGTGAAGCAGCGCGGCGGCAGTGCCTGGCAAATCGTCAGCGTCGACAGTACCGCGTTAACTTCCTCACTCTCCGTCAGCCAGTGCCAGCTCGATACCCTGAGCCTGGCGGTGTGCACCCCCACGCCGTTTACCCTGACAGCAGACGCCGTGCAGCGACTGGAAGCCTTAGCGTAAATTTTCCGGGAAGTTTTTCGGCAGCTCGCTCGCCGCACAGGCAATAACGTCATCATTGTTCGCGCCGCAGTCACGTACGAAAGTGATAGTCGCGAACTCATCAATCACCTCGGTGGGATACGCCGGGCCGGCATCGCGGTACGACATCATCAGCGGAATATGGTCATTCTGGAAGCAGACCGTTTTTTCCGGATTATTGATCACCCAGCGAGGGAAAAAGATGGTGCCGTGAAAGAGTTTGTCACCCAGGTTTACGATCAGACTGACGTCGGTCCCGGTCGGTTCGGTCCACGAAATTTTATAAACGCTCTCCCCCACCCGCACAATATAGGCCCGCTGATCTTTCACCCAACGATTCCCCACAATACCGCTGTGAATGCGGTAATCCAGCGTAGTGTCGTTTTTCACGTAGATCTCGTAATTCCAGCCATTATCGTAGGTATAGACCAGATGTTTGCCGACAAATCCGCTTAAATCATGTTTATCAAACGCGCTCATATTCGTTCTCCTCTTACTTGATGCGAGGATCTTAACGCTTCAAAAATTGGATGAATAACGCTATGTTTGCATCAAATTCATTCAATTATTAGATGAGTTATGCACAAAACAACCCTCGAGCAGTGGGCCCTATTGGAGAAAGTGGTGGAGCTGGGCAGCTTCGCTAAAGCGGCGGAAGAGACCAACCGTAGCCAGTCTTCGGTAAGCTATAATCTGGCACTGTTACAGGAGCGACTTGGCGTAACGCTGCTGACCCCGGAAGGCCGCAGGGCTGTCCTGACCCCGGCCGGAGAGCTATTGCTCAATCAGGTCAAACCGCTACTGAAGGCCTTTTTATGGGTGGAAACCCGGGCCGCAACGTTACAAAACGGTACGCGAACGCGGCTGGATTTGATGGTAGATAGCATCTTCCCACGCAAACGCCTGTTTGCCATTCTCAAACAGTTTCAGCAGGCCTGGCCGCAAACGCAGGTGCGTCTGACCGAAGTCCTGGAGAATGGCGATGCTCGACTGGCAGCACATGCCGATGCGGACGTAATGGTCCTGACCCGGCGTCAGGATGTCACCGGACGCGGCGAATGGCTGATGAATATTGACTTCGTGGCCGTGGCCCACCGCGATCACCCACTCTGCATGCTGGATGCGCCGCTGAATGAAGATGCATTACGCGCCTGGCCGCTGATTCGCATTGCCGATCGCGACAACCCACAACAACCGGTGCGCGATGCCTGGACCTTCTCGACCATTGATGCCGCGATTGATGCGGTGATGTATCAGGTCGGTTACGGCTGGCTGCCTGAGGAACGTATTCAGACGCAGCTTGATCAGGGGCTTTTACGCCCACTGCCGTTAAGCCATGGTGCTCGCCGCGCCACGCCTTTGCATCTGATCGTTAAAGATACGCTTGCCCCGCTGGATGAACAGGTCAGTACTCTGCTGCGTTTATTGCGAGAGCATTAACCTTTTCCCCGGATGCCGGACGTGTGTTACAAAATACGCTATTCCCCTTACTCCCTGTGCGCCAACGCGCCACATGAAAGGTTAACTGCAGATGCAACGAGTCACCATTACCCTCGATGACGATTTACTGGAAACGCTCGACGGCCTGAGTCAGCGCCGTGGCTACAACAACCGTTCCGAAGCGATCCGCGATATTCTGCGTGGCGCACTGGCGCAGGAAACTACCCTTGAACACGGCACTCAGGGCTTCGCGGTGCTCTCGTATGTTTATGAGCATGAGAAGCGTGATCTGGCCAGCCGTATTGTTTCTACCCAACACCACCATCACGATTTATCGGTCGCCACGCTGCACGTGCACATCAACCATGACGACTGCCTGGAAATCGCCGTGCTAAAAGGCGACATGGGCGATGTACAGCATTTTGCCGATGACGTGATTTCCCAGCGCGGCGTGCGCCACGGCCATTTACAGTGCCTGCCGAAAGAAGAGTAATTGCCTGTTTCGTTGCGGGATGCCGGATGGCGGCTACGCCTTATCCGGCCTACGTCCGTTACCGTTTGTAGGCCAGGCAAGCGAAGCACCCCCGGCAATAATGATTACGCCATCGTACCAATCGTCTTTCTGAAACGCAGCAGTGCTATCAGGAAGAACGCGCTGCCAATCGCCAGCAGCGTCAGAAACTGCGGCCAGACAATGCTAAACCCGGCTCCGCGATAAAGTATCGCCTGCGCGAGACTGACGAAATGGGTAGTCGGCATGGTCAGCATAATGTCCTGCACCGCCTGCGGCATGCTTTCACGCGGTGTGGAGCCACCTGAGAGCATCTGTAACGGCAGCAGCACCAGAATCATCAGCAGCCCCAGTTGCGGCATAGAGCGCGCCAGCGTCCCCATAAAAATGCCGATCGAGGTGGTGGCGAACAGGCTCAGCGCCACGCCCAGCATAAACAACGGTATCGAACCTTCAATCGGCACCCCGAGCACGCCTTTTACCATCAGCATCAGCGACAGACCGGAAACCACCAGCACCACCAGCCCCATCGACCAGATTTTTGCCATCATGATCTCAAACGGCGTCACCGGCATCACCAGCAGATGTTCAATGGTCCCGTGCTCGCGTTCGCGGATCAACGCCGAACCGGTCAGCACAATCGCCAACATAGTGATATTGTTGATAATCGCCATCACCGCGCCAAAGCGGGCGGGTTCCAGATTAGGGTTAAAGCGCATGCGCATTTCCAGCGCCACCGGCGGCTCATTGTTATCGCGGTAACGCGCCACAAAGCTGTTCACCTCGCCGCTGATGATATTCTGGATATAGCTGTTGCCGGTAAACGCCTGGCTCATCCGCGTGGCATCGACGTTAACCTGTATATCCGGTTGTCGTCCGGCCAGCACATCGCGCTGAAAATCAGGCGGAATGTTTACGGCGAAGGTATAGCGCCCGGCGTCCAACCCGGCATCCATTTCATCGGCAGTGATCATCTCCGGCGGTAAAAACCACGGGCGATAAAAGCTGTTCACAATCCGATTCGACAACTGCGACTGGTCCATATCGGCAATAGCAATCGGTGCCAGATGCAGCGAACCCGGCAGGACGGTCGCGGAAGAATAAACCGAAATAGTGAAGGCGAAGACGATCAGCGTCAGCATCGCTTTGTCACCCAGCAGGCTGCGCAACTCTTTGATGCCGAGGTTATAAATATTGCGTAATCGGCGCATCACCCCTCCTGTTTTTTCAGCAGTAATACGCTCAGACCAATCACCACCGGAATGGCTACCGCCAGCGGAATAAACAGTTGCCAGAGATCGGTCAGATCCAACGCTTTAGAGAACGTTCCACGCGCGATGGTCAGAAAATGGCTGGTCGGATAAATTTCACCAATCCACCGACCCGGCCCTTCCAGCGAGGCAACTGGATCGATCATTCCGGAAAACTGCGTCGCCGGGATCAGCGTAATAATCGCCGTACCAAAAATGGCCGCGATCTGGCTTTTCATAAACGTGGAGATTAACAGCCCCAGCCCGGTGGCAATGGTGACGTACAGCAGCGCAGCCAGCGTCAGGGTCACAAAGCTACCCTTATGCGGAACGCCGAATACAAACACCGACAGCGCGCACAACAGCAGGAAGTTCAGCATGCCCAGCACGATGTACGGCAACTGTTTGCCGAGTAAAAACTCGCTGCGGGTCGTGGGCGTAACGTACAGATTGATAATCGACCCCAGCTCTTTCTCACGCACCACGCTGAGGGCGCTGAGCATGGAAGGGATCATCATCAACAGCAGTGGGATCACTGCCGGAACAATCGCCGGTAGACTCTTCACATCCGGGTTGTAACGATAGCGAGTTTCAATGGTCATCAGCCCGTTTTGCCCGCTGGCATTTGGCTGGCGCGCCATCACATCCTGCAGCCAGGTCTGGTGCATCGCCTGCACGTAACCCCTGACCGTTTCAGCGCGGCTTGGCATTGCGCCATCGACCCAGACGCCAATCTTCACCGGCGTTCCACGCGCGATGTCGCGGCCAAAATTTGGCGGAATTTCAATTGCTACCGCAACTTCGCCAGAACGCATCCGTTTGTCCAGCTCGTCATAACTGGTGAGCGGCGGTTGTTCGATAAAATAGCGCGATCCCGCCAGATTCAGCGTCCACGCCTGGCTGCTGACGGTCTGGTCGCGGTCGAGCACCGAAAAACGCAGGTTTTCCACATCCATGCTGATGCCGTAGCCCATGATAAGCATCAGGATCACCGTGCCCATCAGCGCCAGCGTTGAACGTACCGGGTCACGTCGCAGCTCCAGCGCTTCACGACGGCTGTAGCTGAACAAGCGCCGCAGGCTAAAGCCTTGCCGCGGCGGCTTACTGTTTTCATGCACTGTCTGGACATTGGCTGGCGCTAACTGAGCTTCCGGCGCCGGGCCTGCCGCTTCCTGCAACCAGGAGATAAACGCCTCTTCCAGACTGGCAGCTCCACGCTGTTTCACCAGCTCCTGCGGCGTACCGCTGGCCAGTACTTTTCCGGCGTGCATCAGCGACATGCGGTCGCAGCGCTCCGCTTCGTTCATAAAGTGGGTGGAGATAAAAATGGTCACTTTGTCCTGGCGCGACAGGTCGACCATCAGTTGCCAGAACATATCCCTCGCAACCGGATCGACCCCGGAGGTCGGTTCATCAAGAATGAGCATCTCCGGACGATGGATCACCGCCACCGCCAGCGACAGGCGTTGACGGATCCCCAACGGCAGCGCACCGGGCAGCGCATCTTCGACATCGGTCAGCGAAAAGCGCTCACTCATCTCCTGCACCCGCCCAGGGATTTCTGCTTCGGGGATATGGAACAGCCGCGCATGTAGTTCGAGGTTTTGCCGGACGGTCAGCTCGCTGTAGAGCGAAAATGCCTGCGACATATAGCCTACCCGGCGGCGGGTATCGATATTCTTCGGATCAACCGCTTGTCCAAACAGCCACGCCTCGCCTTCGCTTGCGGGCAGCAGTCCGGTGAGCATTTTCATGGTGGTGGATTTACCGCAGCCGTTGGAGCCGAGAAAACCGAAGATTTCCCCGCGCGGAATGCGGAAGTTAACGTGGTCCACCGCCACAAATTTACCGAAGCGCATGGTCAGGTTTTTCGCCTCGATGGCAATCTCTTCCTGCTCAGCGTGATACGGCGGGATCACTACCGGTTTATGCGCCTGGCGCTGGGCTTCAGGTAACAGCGCGATAAACGCCTGCTCCAGCGTGTTGCTGTTGGTTTGCTCACGTAGCTGCTGCGCGCTCCCGGTAGCTAACACCTCCCCGGCATTCATCGCCACCAGCCAGTCAAAGCGCTCGGCTTCTTCCATATAAGCGGTCGCAACCAGCACGCTCATGTTGGTCTGCCGCTGGCGAATGCTGTTAATCAGATCCCAGAACTGGGCGCGGGACAGCGGGTCGACCCCGGTGGTGGGTTCATCGAGAATTAACAGTTCCGGGTCGTGGATTAACGCGCAGCACAGCCCCAGCTTTTGCTTCATCCCGCCCGAGAGTTTCCCGGCAGGACGGTCGCGAAACGGTGCCAGTCCGGTGCTATTCAGCAGCTCGGTAATCCGCGCCTCACGCTCCGCTTTGTCATGCCCAAACAGGCGGGCAAAGAAATCGACGTTCTCATATACCGACAGCGTGTGATACAGGTTTTTCCCCAGCCCCTGCGGCATCCAGGCAATGCGCGGGCAGACATCCCGGCGATGTTTTGGGTCGCGCATATCGCCACCCAACACCATCACGTTGCCGTGTTCAATGACCCGCGCGCCGGAGATGAGCGACAGCAGGCTCGATTTTCCGACGCCATCCGGGCCAATCAACCCCACCATACAGCGGGCAGGGATATCCAGCGTGATATTGTTCAGCGCTACCGTTTTCCCGTAATGCTGACTCACGCCGTCAAGGTGCGCCACGGGAGGAACGGGAACCAGCGCCAGATGCGTCATTGCGGCAACCTCACCACCAGGTCGTCAGGCCAGGCGCGACTTTCATCAACACGCACCCACGCCATGCCCGGCAGACCGGTTTTCACGTACTCCAGATGCTGCTGCAACAGCTCTGGCGGGATACGCGCTTTGACGCGAAACATCAGTTTCAGCCGTTCATCGCTGGTTTCGACCGTTTTCGGCGTGAACTGCGCGACGCTAGCCACAAAGCTGATGGTCGCCGGAATACGCAGATCCGGCGCAGCATCCAGCACCAGCCGCGCTTCTCCACCAATCTTCAGTAAACCAGCCTGTTCGGTTGGCAAGAAGAACGTCATGTAGACATCGCTGAGATCGACCATATTCAGCACGCGACCGCCCGCGGAAAGCACCTCGCCAGGTTCAGCTACGCGGTACTGTACGCGACCATCCCGCGGGGCTTTCAGCTCGCTGTCATCAATATCAGCCGCAATACGACGTTCGGTAGCCTGCGCGGCTTCTACGCGGGTTTGCGCCTGAATGATACTGGTGCGAGCGGCTTCAATTGCGGCTTTTGCCGCAGAGACCTGCGCCTTTGCGGATTCCAGTGCAGCGCGTGCGCTTTCTGCCGCAGCCCTGTCGTCATCCAGCTGTTGCTCAGACACAGCCCCACGCTGAGATAGCGAACGGGAGCGGACGTGGCGTTTAGAGACCGACTGCAGTTCCGCCTCACGCTGTTTTACCACCGACTGCGCGGCGCGCATTTCACTTTGCCGCTGCTCTAACAGCGCCCGCGCCGCCGCCACCGCACTTTCGGCCTCTTTGATTTGGGCTACCGCTTCCAGCCGCTGCTCCTGCAGCACGCGGGTATCCATTTTCGCCAGCACTTCGCCCTGACGAACAAACTGCCCTTCCGACACGAGGATCGTGTCAATTCGCCCGGCAATTTTGGTGGCAATATCCACTTCAGTGGCTTCAATTCTGCCGTTGCTGGCTGCAAACCCCTCCGGTATTCCCGCAGGACGAAGCATCCACCATGCTATCGCGGCCACCACGACCAGGATGCCCGCCACCCACCACATCATATGACGTTTAAACTTATCCATATTCGACCCGCCGTAATCCCTGTTATCAAACGATGCGTGTCACAAAGCCCACTGAACAGCTATTCAACGGGAGATTCCATCCGGGATAAGAAGGAATGAGAAACAATGGCCAGAGAGCAGACAGGCATGTAAGCAACCTGCGCCGCGAAGGAAGTGAATGATGAAAATGCTGTGAAATCGGGTAGTAATGTTGTCATCATCAGCGTTCCTGGCCGGAAATGAAACACGCATACTCATTACTGCTGTCTATTGAATACTAACACCTGGATTCAATATGTCTATTCGGTTGTAGCAGGTATGTTGCAGGAAAAAAATCGTGCCCGGCAATCCATTTACCGGGCAAATTTCACAAGTGAGCTTTATGTAAAACGCAGCGGGTCCACGCTCAACGTATCGTCTTCGCTTATTCAGATACCAAATCCTGCGCGCATGCCCAGGCGCTCGACCATGCCCACTGGAAGTTATAGCCACCCAACCAGCCGGTGACGTCCATCACTTCGCCGATAAAGTAGAGCCCTGGCACTTTGCGGGCTTCCATCGTGCGCGATGACAGCTCGTTGGTATCGACGCCGCCCAACGTGACTTCAGCGGTACGATACCCTTCCGTACCGTTCGGCTGTACCCGCCACTCGGTCAGCGTCTCAACCAGCGTTTGCTGATCGCGTACGTTAAGCTGCTTCAGAGACACGTCAGGAATTTGCCCTAACTGCTGCAAGCATTCCACCAGACGCTTTGGCAATTGCATTGCTAAGGTATTCTTTAAGCTCTGGTTAGGGTGTGCGCTACGTTGTTCGTCGAGGAAGCTCACCAGGTCAACATCCGGCAACAAATTAATGCTGACAAATTCGCCTGGCTGCCAAAAACTGGAAATCTGCAAAACAGCTGGGCCCGAAAGTCCTCGGTGTGTAAAGAGCAGATTTTCGCGAAATACGGTGCCGTCTTCGGCGGTGATAACGGAGGAGACCGACACGCCAGAGAGCACCTGAAGCTGCTCCAGAAGTGGCTTATGCAACGTAAAGGGCACCAGTCCCGCGCGCGTTGGCAACACCTTCAGACCAAACTGTTCGGCAATTTTATAACCAAACGGCGTTGCCCCCAGACCCGGCATGGAAAGCCCACCGGAAGCGATAACCAGTTTTTTCGTGCCGACCGTCATGCCGTTCAGTTCGAGGGTGAAACCTTCATCATCCTGCACCACGCTCAGGACTTCGCTCCGTAACCGCATAGTTACGTTACCTTTTTCACACTCGTCTACCAGCATATCGACAATTTGCTGAGCGGAATCATCGCAGAACAGCTGACCCAGCGTTTTTTCATGCCAGGCAATACCGTGTTTGCCCACCAGTTCGATAAAATCCCACTGCGTGTAACGCGCCAGTGCCGATTTGCAAAAATGGGGGTTTTGGCTCAAATAGGCGGCCGGTTCGACATAAAGATTGGTAAAGTTGCAGCGTCCCCCGCCAGACATGAGAATCTTGCGTCCTGGCTTTTTACCATTATCAATAAGCAGTACTCGACTACCTGCTTGTCCTGCCTGCGCGGCACAAAACATACCCGCTGCGCCAGCGCCTATAATAACGGTATCAAACCTTTCCACGTTGCGATCCTCTCTAAAAAGCGGGTGTGAATTGTAAAGATTCCTCAGTGGTCGCACCAGCACCAAACTACCGATAAAGGGTATTTAACTGAAATATATAGGATAATTCTTTAGTGGTGTAAAACAAAGCAGGAGACAAATCAAAAAAACTCTATATTTCACTTTGCCCGCGCCGCCAAAGTCACTGATAATGCGCCGCGTTCATGTCCTCAAAATGGCGTAACGTCCTATGCTACATTTGTTTGCTGGCCTGGATTTACATACCGGGCTTTTACTATTGCTTGCTCTGGCTTTTGTGCTGTTCTACGAAGCAATTAACGGCTTCCATGACACAGCCAATGCTGTCGCAACCGTGATCTATACCCGTGCAATGCGTTCGCAATTGGCGGTGGTCATGGCTGCGTTGTTCAACTTCTTTGGTGTTTTGCTGGGTGGTCTCAGCGTGGCGTATGCCATCGTGCATATGCTACCAACGGATCTGCTGCTTAATATGGGATCGTCACATGGCCTTGCCATGGTGTTCTCCATGCTGCTGGCGGCAATTATCTGGAACCTGGGTACCTGGTACTTTGGTTTACCTGCATCCAGCTCCCACACGCTGATTGGCGCCATTATCGGTATTGGTTTAACCAATGCACTGATGACCGGCACCTCAGTGGTGGACGCACTTAACATTCCGAAAGTTATCGGTATTTTTGCTTCGCTTATCATCTCGCCAATTGTTGGTCTGGTGGTTGCAGGCGGTCTTATTTTCATTCTGCGTCGTTACTGGAGCGGTACAAAAAAACGTGCCCGTATCCACCTGACGCCAGCAGAACGTGAAAAGAAAGATGGCAAGAAAAAGCCGCCGTTCTGGACCCGTATCGCACTGATCCTCTCCGCTATCGGCGTAGCGTTCTCTCATGGCGCTAACGACGGGCAGAAAGGCATTGGTCTGGTGATGCTGGTGCTGATTGGCGTAGCGCCTGCAGGCTTCGTGGTGAATATGAATGCTTCCGGTTACGAGATTACCCGTACCCGTGATGCAATCAATAACGTCGAAGTCTTCTTCCAGCAGCGCCCTGACCTGCTTAAACAGGCCACAGGCGTAGACCAGCTGATTCCGTCCCCGACGGACGCGGCACCCGCGACGACGACAGAGTTCCATTGCCACCCGGCGAATACCATCAACGCGCTGGAACGTGCGAAAGGTATGCTGGCGAACCTGGAAACCTACGACAAATTAAGCGTCGAACAGCGTGGTCAGCTGCGCCGTATTATGCTGTGCATCTCTGATACCACCGATAAAGTGGTTAAGCTGCCTGGCGTAAGCGCTGACGATCAGCGTCTGCTGAAAAAACTGAAAGCTGACATGCTGAGCACCATTGAGTACGCGCCTATCTGGATCATTATGGCCGTCGCATTGGCGCTGGGTATTGGTACGATGATTGGCTGGCGTCGCGTTGCCACCACCATCGGCGAGAAAATCGGTAAGAAAGGCATGACTTATGCCCAGGGGATGTCGGCGCAGATGACCGCCGCAGTCTCTATCGGTCTCGCCAGCTACACCGGTATGCCCGTTTCCACCACCCACGTTCTCTCTTCTTCCGTTGCGGGGACGATGGTTGTTGATGGCGGCGGATTGCAGCGTAAAACGGTAACCAGCATTCTGATGGCCTGGGTCTTCACCCTGCCGGCTGCGATTATTCTTTCCGGGGTGCTGTACTGGCTCTCCCTGAAGCTTATCTAAGCGAATGCACGGTAAAAAAGCGGGTCAGGAAGCTGACCCGCTTTTTTTGTATCTGTTGTTGGCATCAGTGCCAGATAATCAGCGCAACCATGCTGATTAGCACCAGACCACATAGCGCGCTGGTAAGAATGAACTGACCGCGAACCCGCTCACAGCGGCGAATAAATTCATCATCATGATGATCGCGGTAACGCTGAGCGTAGATATACCACACCAGACGCATCTGCTTGTTCGGTTGCCCATGCGAGGTAAAAAAGCCCCCTCCATCTACATACTGGTAAAGTAATGGATCGCAACCACGAAGTACCACTAACAGTGCGCGTAGCGAAGAAAAATAGCGCGCCATATTAACAATGCAAACGACACATAAAGCCCAGAATAATGCAATGGTGCTTATCATACCTCCTCCCCGGCGACCCGCCCACGGAACTCCTTTCCGGGACTACCGCTCCCCGATACCCTGCCAAACCATTCAATGAAGAGTGCAGCCGAAACCGTTCGTGTTAGTATCACGCATCCGAACGCCTCTTTAGATAGTGTAGGAGATTAGTTAATTTTTTTGCCATAAGGTTAATCGCTATCAATGCAATTAACTAAAAAATTTGTTTAACTATTTGGCAAGCAAGGCGGATTGACGGATTATCCTGGTCGCTATAATGTAAGGATAGTCCTTATATGGTACGTTTTTTACGACTGGGCTAGCCCCGCGCACAAGGTTCGCAGGACGCGGATGACGCGGCGGCATATAACGCCAGCAGGCTAGTCATCGACAACTTATGGAAGGAGTAACACTATGGCTTATAAACACATTCTTATCGCGGTTGATCTTTCTCCGGAAAGCAAAGTTCTGGTTGAAAAAGCGGTTTCTATGGCGCGACCTTACAATGCTAAAGTCTCCCTTATCCACGTTGACGTAAACTATTCCGACCTGTACACCGGGCTCATCGACGTGAATCTGGGCGACATGCAGAAACGCATTTCTGAAGAAACCCACCACGCGTTAACCGAGCTGTCCACCAATGCAGGCTACCCTATCACCGAAACCCTGAGCGGTAGCGGCGACCTGGGTCAGGTTCTGGTTGATGCCATCAAAAAATACGACATGGATCTGGTCGTCTGTGGTCACCACCAGGATTTCTGGAGCAAACTGATGTCCTCCGCGCGCCAACTGATCAACACCGTCCACGTCGACATGTTGATTGTTCCGCTGCGTGACGACGAAGAAGCATAAAATGCTTGCCGCCGGAAGTTAACCCGGCCCACTGCAAGTCGTTAAGCCTGTAAACGCCCGCCTTCGCGGGCGTTTTTGTTTTTATCATTCGGTCATAATTAGTACATCAATCCAACAAACAAATCATAATTAGTGTGATCAACTAATTGGATCGAAAACTATCTCTATAATACTCTACCCTTGCGGCCAATAACCGCAGTCTATAACAAAATAAGACTTTTTCGGCGCGTTTAAGCATACGCGTTCATACTTTTCGGGATGGCTTTGAAAGGCGATGGAATATGAATAAAACTGCACCTACGGGCTTGCTGCAGCAACCTCGTCCGTTCTTCATGATCTTCTTTGTGGAATTATGGGAACGATTTGGCTATTACGGCGTACAGGGCATCCTGGCGGTATTTTTTGTTAAGCAGCTCGGATTTTCACAAGAACAGGCATTTGTCACCTTTGGTGCCTTTGCCGCACTGGTTTACGGCCTGATCTCGATCGGCGGCTACGTCGGCGACCACCTGTTAGGCACCAAGCGCACGCTGGTACTCGGTGCCATTGTGCTGGCAATCGGCTACTTCATGACCGGGATGTCGCTGCTTAAGCCGGATCTGATCTTTATTGCTTTGGGTACCATTGCCGTTGGTAACGGGCTATTTAAAGCCAACCCGGCAAGCCTGCTGTCAAAATGCTATCCCCCGAAAGACGCCCGTCTGGACGGTGCTTTCACTCTGTTTTATATGTCGATTAACATCGGTTCGCTACTGTCACTGTCGCTGGCGCCGGTGATTGCCGATAAGTTTGGCTACGCTGTGACTTACAACCTGTGCGGAGCCGGACTAATCGTCGCGCTGCTGGTCTACTTTGCCTGCCGCGGAATGGTGAAAAATATCGGCTCTGAGCCAGACCATAAGCCACTGAATTTCCGTAACCTGCTGTACGTGCTGGCCGGTACGGTAGTGATGGTATTTATCTGCGCCTGGCTGATGCACAACGTGCAGATTGCCAACCTGGTGCTGATCGTCCTGTCGATTGTCGTGACCATCATCTTCTTCCGTCAGGCATTCAAACTGGATAAAACCGGGCGCAACAAGATGTTCGTGGCCTTTATCCTGATGCTGGAAGCGGTGGTGTTCTACGTGCTGTACGCGCAGATGCCGACATCGCTGAACTTCTTTGCGATCAATAACGTACACCATGAAATTCTTGGTTTCGCCATCAACCCGGTGAGCTTCCAGGCGCTGAACCCGTTCTGGGTGGTACTGGCGAGTCCGGTACTGGCCGCAATCTATACCCGTCTGGGCAACAAAGGCAAAGACCTGACCATGCCGATGAAATTTACGCTCGGTATGTTCCTGTGCTCATTGGGCTTCCTGACGGCCGCCGCTGCCGGGATGTGGTTTGCCGATGCACAAGGGCTGACGTCGCCGTGGTTTATCGTGCTGGTGTATCTGTTCCAGAGCCTGGGTGAACTGCTGATTAGCGCCCTGGGACTGGCTATGGTCGCCGCTCTCGTGCCACAACACCTGATGGGCTTCATTCTTGGGATGTGGTTCCTGACGCAGGCCGCAGCCTTCCTGATGGGGGGTTATGTCGCTACGTTCACCGCCGTACCAGAGAACATCACCGACCCGCTGCAAACGCTGCCTATCTATACCAACGTCTTCAGTAAGATTGGCCTTGTCACCCTGGCAGTAACGGTCGTGATGGCGATTATGGTGCCATGGCTGAACCGCATGATTAATACGCCGAGCACCGAGCAATAACCTTCAGTGCCGGATGGCGGCTATTGCCCCTATCCGGCCTACATTCAACATGCCCGGTCGCCTTGCGCTATCGGGCATTTTCACTCACTACCCTTTACGCGCGTCTATCCACTCCTGCACTTCCACCACAAAGGTATCCGGTGCTTTACGGTACATTTTGCGCGCCAAGTCCAGAATCGTATGCTGGCCGAGCGCTTCTTCCATTCGCTGCTGGGCCATGTCCATTACCGAACGCACACCACAAATGCCTTCACAGGCCCACTCGGGTGGATGCTCCTCAAATACCGCCAGCCGCTGGCGAATTTCACGACACTCAAAGATGCGCTTATCGCCATCAATAGCATTCACCACATCCAGCACCGTGATGTGTTCAGCGGGTTTAGCTAACTGGAAACCGCCACCTTTGCCTTCAATGCTGCGCACCAGACCCGCTTTGGACAGACGGGTGAAAATTTTTGCCAGATAGTCATACGGTACGCTTTGCAGTTCGGCTATTTCCCGCACGCTCATATCCCGCGCGTCGCCCTTACTGTCGACCATACACATCAGGCTATGAATGCCGTACTCAACTCCCGAACTGTAGAATGCCATTCTCTTATCTCAGCCAAAATGAATCTGAGTTTATTGTAGCTTTTTCATCTCATTCATTCCAGACAGCAAAGTAACCCCTTTTCACAACAGAACTTTAAATGCATATTTATCAATCAGATAATCAAAAAACACCACCCTTTAAGGCAAAAAGGATCTCGATCGCATTGCAATTCCTAACTACGACAAATAAAATCCGAGTAAATAATTCGTAGTCACCAGTGAGAAAACCCCAATGCGTAAACAAATTCTGATCGTGGGCGCCGGCTTTGCCGGTATGTGGGCAGCATTAAGCGCCGCACGACTGGCGGATAAACATCAGCAGGCCATTGATATTACAGTAATTGCGCCACAACCGGAGCTGCGTGTCCGCCCACGATTTTATGAAAGCGCCGTTCATACGCTGGTCGCACCACTGCAACCGCTATTTGACGTTACCGGCGTCAACTTCCTGCAAGGTCACGTCGAGCAAATCCACCCGGACTCTAAAGAGGTGAGCTGGAAAGATGCCAACGGTGACACTCATCTGCATCGCTATGACCGCCTGGTGCTCGCCAGCGGAAGTCACGTAAACCGCGACGCCGTTGCCGGTGCCGCCGAGCACGCGTTTGACCTCGACCAACTCGAGAGCGCCGCCGTACTGGAGCAGCACATTAACAATCTGGCATTACAACCGGAAAGTGAGGCTCGTAATACCGTGGTGGTCTGTGGTGGTGGTTTCACCGGGATAGAGATGGCGCTGGAATTACCGGGTCGTTTGCGCGAAATATTGGGCGCTGATGCTAAGACCAGAGTTGTCGTAGTTGAACGCGGTGCTCAGCCGGGCGGACGCTGGAGCCAGGAATTACGTGACGTGATTATCGAAGCCTCTGCAGAACTGGGTGTCGAGTGGCTGGTCAATGTGGAAGTAGAGTGCGTGGATGCCTCCGGCGTCACGCTGAAAGATGGGCAGGTGATTGCCTCTCAGACGGTTATCTGGACCGTCGGCGTGCAGGCTAATAACCTGACAGCACAGATTAATGCCCCGCGCGATCGCCAGGGCCGTCTGCATGTGAATGCTAATCTGCAGGTTGTGGGTCACGATGATATCTACGCCACTGGCGATGTGGCCTATGCCGCCACCGACGACAAAGGCAACCATGCGTTAATGACCTGTCAGCACGCTATTTTGTTGGGTAAATTTGCCGGTAATAACGCCGCGGCGGACCTGTTGGACGTAACGCCATTGCCATATCGTCAGGAAAACTACGTCACCTGCCTGGATCTTGGTGCCTGGGGTGCGGTGTATAGCGAAGGATGGGATCAGCAGGTGAAACTGACGCGCGCAGAAGCGAAGAAGCTGAAGGTGTCGATTGTCAGCGAGCTGATTTACCCACCGAAAGCAGACCGAGCAGTAGCATTTGAGATTGCCGACCCGCTGGCACCGTTTGTTTAATAGGTTATGCCGGATGCGGCTAACGCCTTATCCGGCCTACAAAGACACGCTGCCGTAGGCCTGATAAGCGCAGCACATCAGGCAGCACAGCGCACCAAGCCGGATGCGGCTAACGCCTTATCCGGCCTACAAACCACACGCTGCCGTAGGCCTGATAAGCGTAGCGCATCAGGCAGCACAGCGCACCAAGCCGGATGCGGCTAACGCCTTATCCGGCCTACAAACCACACGCTGCCGTAGGCCTGATAAGCGCAGCGCATCAGGCAACACAGCGCACCAAGCCGGATGCGGCTAACGCCTTATCCGGCCTACAAACCACACGCTGCCGTAGGCCTGATAAGCGCAGCGCATCAGGCAGCACAGCGCATCAGGCAGCACAGCGCACAGATCTACAAACTATGCTGTCCCAGCGTAGATATCAAACCGATGCCCTTTCGTCACAACCGCGTTCGGCGTGGCGACATCCGCCAGCGGCGGCGCGTAATCTGGGCGCTTCACCACCACACGTTTGGTGGCCAACTGACGCGCAGGCTCCAGCAGCCCATCCGCATCTAAATCCGGCCCCACCAATGACTGAAACACCCGCATCTCTTTTTTCACCAGCGCGCTTTTCTGCTTATGTGGAAACATCGGATCGAGGTACACCACCTGCGGGCGCGGCGTGATATCGGTTAACGCCGTCAGACTCGACGCATGGATCAGCTGTAAACGTTCCTGCAGCCACGGACCGATTTCCGGGTCGGCATAGCCGCGCGCCAGGCCATCATCAAGCAGCGCCGCCACTACCGGATTACGTTCCAGCATTCGTACGCGGCAGCCTACCGAGGCCAGTACAAACGCATCGCGCCCCAGCCCTGCGGTTGCATCGACCACATCCGGCAGGTAATCGCCTTTAATGCCAACCGCCTTCGCCACCGCTTCACCGCGTCCACCGCCAAATTTGCGCCGATGGGCCATCGCACCGCCCACGAAATCCACGAAGATACCGCCGAGTTTGGGTTCATCACGTTTGCGCAGTTCCAGATGTTCCGGCGTCATCACCAGCGCCATCAGGTTATCTTCATCGTGTTCCAGTCCCCAGCGGGCGGCAAGAACAGATAAGGCGCCGTCTCCGGCGCCTGTTTCATCTACTAAGCAGATTTTCACGTGAATAATCAGCCTTTGATCCCGTAATGCTCCAGCATTGCATCCAACTGTGGCTCGCGGCCACGGAAGCGCTTGAACAGTTCCATCGGCTCTTCAGAACCGCCACGGGTGAGGATGTTATCGAGGAACGATTGTCCGGTTTGACGGTTGAAAATCCCTTCATCTTCGAAGCGAGAGAAGGCATCTGCCGCCAGTACGTCTGCCCACAGATAGCTGTAGTAACCCGCTGCGTAGCCACCAGCAAAAATGTGGCTGAAGGCATGCGGGAAGCGGCCCCACGTTGGGCCCGGCACCACGGCGACCTGTTTTTTAATTTCCGCCAGCGTCTCGAGGATTTTAGCCCCTTGCTGCGGGTTAAACTCCGCGTGCAGACGGAAATCAAACAGACCGAACTCCAGTTGACGCAGAATAAACAGCGCTGCCTGGTAGTTTTTCGCCGCCAGCATTTTATCCAGCAGTTCCTTCGGCAGCGGCTCACCGGTCTCAAAGTGACCAGAGATAAACGCCAACGCTTCCGGCTCCCAACACCAGTTCTCCATAAACTGGCTCGGCAGTTCGACCGCATCCCATGGCACACCGTTGATACCGGAAACCCCCGCGGTTTCGACACGAGTCAGCATATGGTGCAGACCATGGCCGAACTCGTGGAACAGGGTGATCACTTCGTCGTGGGTGAACAGCGCCGGTTTGCCGTTCACCGGACGGTTAAAGTTACAGGTCAGGTAAGCGACCGGCTTTTGCAATGTGCCGTCTGTCTTACGCATCTGGCCGACACAGTCGTCCATCCACGCCCCGCCGCGTTTGTGTTCACGGGCATACAGATCAAGATAGAAGCTACCACGCAGCTCGTTGTTTTCATCGTACAGCTCGAAGAAACGAACTTCCGGATGCCAGACGTCAACATCGGTGCGCTCTTTGGCGGTGATGCCATAAATACGTTTAACCACTTCAAACAGACCGTTAACGGCTTTGTTTTCCGGGAAGTAAGGACGCAACTGCTCGTCGCTGATGCTGTAGAGGTGCTGTTTTTGTTTCTCGCTGTAGTAAGCGATATCCCACGGCTGCAGCTCATCAACACCAAATTCCGCTTTCGCGAAGGCGCGCAGCTGAGCTAGCTCTTTCTCACCCTGCGGACGGGCACGTTTCGCCAGGTCAGTCAGGAAGTCGAGTACCTGCTGCGGGTTCTCCGCCATTTTGGTAGCCAGAGATTTAAAGGCGTAGCTCTCAAAGCCCAGCAGTTGTGCCAGTTCGTGGCGCAGCGCGAGGATCTCTTCCATTATCGGGCTGTTGTCCCATTTGCCCGCGTTTGGCCCCTGGTCAGATGCGCGCGTGGAGTATGCACGATACATCTCTTCACGCAGCCCCTGGTTATCACAGTAGGTCATCACCGGCAGGTAGCTTGGGATATCCAGGGTTAACAGATAGCCTTCCTGCTCTTTGGCTTCAGCCTGCGCTTTTGCGGCGGCCAGCGCGCTTTCCGGCATCCCGGCAAGTTCCGCTTCGTCGGTCACCAGCTTGGTCCAGCCCATCGTAGCATCGAGGACGTTATTGCTGTACAGGTTGCCGAGCTCAGACAGGCGGGTGGCAATCTCACCATAGCGCTGCTGTTTTTCCTTCGGCAGACCAATACCAGAAAGCTCAAAATCGCGCAGCGCGTTATCAACCGCTTTTTTCTGTGCGGTGTTCAGGGTGGCGTAATGATCGCCATCACGCAGGTCGCGGTACGCTTTGTACAGGCCTTCATGTTGTCCAACCCAGGTGCTGTATTCAGACAGCAGCGGCAGCGTTTGTTCGTAGGCTTCACGCAGTTCCGGGCTGTTTTTCACCGAATTCAGGTGACTAACCGGAGAGAAAATACGCCCCAGCACATCGTCGACTTCCGCCAACGGCTGGCAGAGGTTTTCCCAAGTGTACGGCGCGCTCTGCGCAACCACGCGCTCAACGTTTTCACGGCAATCGTTCAGCGCCTTAGTGACGGCAGGCACAACGTGTTCTGGCTGAATTTTAGAAAACGGCGGCAGTTCGAAGGGAGTCAGCAATGGATTGGTCATTAGCGCGGTCCTGTTGAAAAGAGTGAATGAAGCGCGTATCCGGCGCTGTGCATATTAATTTGTACAATGGGGTTAAGTGTAGAGGATTTCAATGCTAACCGTGATGGAAAGACGCCCGGTGACGCTGCGCTTACCGGGCCTACGGGTAATCCGTGTCGATCTGCTGTAAACTGTGGCAAATCGTCATTTCAGCGGAATTTCATTACCCATGCTCAGTTATCGCCACAGTTATCACGCAGGCAACCACGCCGACGTCCTTAAACATACCGTTCAGAGTCTGATCATCGAGTCGCTCAAAGAGAAAGAAAAACCGTTTCTCTATCTGGACACCCATGCTGGCGCTGGCCGTTATCAGCTGAGCAGTGAGCATGCCGAACGCACCGGTGAATACCTGGAAGGGATCGCGCGTATCTGGCAGCAGGACGATTTGCCTGCCGAACTGGAACCCTACATTGGCGTAGTGCAACACTTCAACCGTAGCGGTCAGTTGCGCTACTACCCGGGCTCTCCGTTAATTGCTCGCCAGCTGCTGCGCGAACAGGACAGTCTGCAATTAACTGAACTGCACCCGAGCGACTTCCCTCTGCTGCGCGGCGAATTCCAGAAAGATGAGCGCACTCGCGTGGCCAAAGCCGATGGTTATCAGCAGTTGAAAGCAAAATTACCGCCGGTTTCCCGTCGTGGGTTGATCCTTATCGATCCACCCTACGAAATCAAAAGCGACTACCAGGCAGTAGTGACCGGTATTAACGAAGGCTACAAACGTTTCGCGACTGGCACCTATGCGTTGTGGTATCCAGTGGTTCTGCGCCAACAAATCAAGCGCATGATCCACGATCTCGAAGACACCGGCATCCGCAAAATTCTGCAAATTGAGCTGGCAGTACGCCCGGACAGCGATCAGCGCGGCATGACGGCATCCGGCATGATTGTGATTAACCCACCGTGGAAGCTGGAGCAGCAGATGAACAACGTCCTGCCGTGGTTGCACAGCAAACTGGTTCCGACAGGAACCGGGCATACTTCCGTAAGCTGGATAGTGCCGGAGTAATCGCAGCCATCGGTGGAACCTTTTAATATCAGGTATACAATCGCGAATATTTTGGCGGATGGCGTAACGCTTCTCCGCCCTACAATGAACATAAAGGAGCGGTCATGACCAAGCACTATGATTACATCGCTATTGGCGGCGGCAGCGGCGGTATTGCCTCCATTAACCGTGCAGCAATGTACGGTCAAAAATGCGCACTGATTGAAGCCAAAGAGTTAGGCGGCACCTGCGTTAACGTTGGCTGCGTACCGAAGAAAGTGATGTGGCATGCCGCACAGGTCCGCGAAGCGATCCACATGTACGGTCCGGATTACGGTTTCGACACCACCATCAATAAGTTCGACTGGGATAAACTGATCGCCACGCGTACCGCTTATATCGATCGTATTCATACCTCGTACGACAACGTTCTGGGCAAAAATAATGTCGATGTGATCAAAGGCTTTGCGCGCTTCGTTGATGCAAAAACCGTTGAAGTGAATGGTGAAATCATCACTGCCGATCATATTTTGATTGCCACCGGCGGGCGCCCGAGCCATCCGAACATTCCAGGCGTGGAATACGGTATCGACTCCGATGGTTTCTTTGAGCTGCCAGCGTTACCAGAACGCGTGGCTGTTGTTGGTGCAGGCTACATTGCCGTTGAGCTGGCTGGTGTGATTAACGGCCTGGGTGCCCAAACGCACCTGTTCGTACGCAAACACGCGCCGCTGCGTAGCTTTGACCCGATGATCGTCGACACGCTGGTTGAGGTAATGAACGCCGAAGGCCCGACTCTGCATACTCACGCGATTCCAAAAGCGGTTGTTAAAAATGCTGACGGCAGCCTGACCCTGCAACTGGAAGATGGTCGTAGCGAAACAGTAGACTGCCTGATTTGGGCGATTGGTCGTGAGCCAGAAACGGACAACTTCAATCTGGCTGTTACCGGCGTGAAAACCAACGAAAAAGGCTACATCGTCGTTGATAAATTCCAGAACACCAGCGTGCCGGGTATTTATGCCGTCGGCGACAATACCGGTGCCGTTGAGCTGACGCCGGTTGCCGTTGCCGCGGGCCGTCGCCTGTCCGAGCGTCTGTTTAACAACAAGCCGGACGAGCATCTGGACTACAACAACATCCCGACCGTGGTCTTCAGCCACCCGCCAATTGGCACCGTGGGCCTGACCGAGCAGCAGGCTCGCGAACAGCACGGCGATGACCAGGTGAAAGTGTATAAATCATCATTTACCGCAATGTATACCGCTGTCACCTCACATCGTCAGCCGTGCCGTATGAAGCTGGTTTGCGTCGGTCCGGAAGAGAAAATTGTCGGTATTCACGGTATTGGTTTTGGAATGGATGAAATGCTGCAAGGCTTCGCGGTCGCGCTGAAAATGGGCGCAACCAAGAAAGACTTTGATAACACCGTTGCGATTCATCCAACGGCGGCAGAAGAATTCGTTACCATGCGTTAAGCAATAAATAAACCGGATGGTGCTTTGCCATCCGGTTTTCTCTTATTTACCCTGCATATATGGCGTATACACGCCGTTTAAGCTTTCGAGGAACGCCACGATATCGTCGATATCTTCCTGCGGCAGTTCTTTACCCACCTGATAACGCAGCATCAGTTTTACCGCACCATCGAGCGTAGGCACATCACCGCGATGGAAATAAGGCGCGGTCAGCGCAACGTTACGCAAGCCCGGGACTTTTTGACGCAGCTTGTCACGTAATTCATTAGTGACGTTCATGCGGCCAATATCTGCGGCAGTGACCTCACCGAAATTAAAGTCCTTTTTCAACCCCAATGGCTCAAATGAGCGCCCGCCTAAAATAATACCGCCATGACAGGTCGCACACTTATTATCTTTAAACAATTGATAGCCATGTTTCTGCTGAGCAGTTAACGCCGCTTCATCGCCGCGTAGCCATTTATCAAACGGCGAATTTGGCGTAATTAGCGTTTTCTCAAACTCAGCAATCGCATCGGTAATATTATCCCCGCTGAATCCCTGCGGATAAACCGCGATAAACTCTTGCTTCAATTGCGGATCTTTATCCAGTTTCTGGATAATTTCATCCCAGGATTTAGACGCCATTTCGATAGGGTTCAACGGCGGGCCGCCTGCCTGCGCCTGCAATGTTGGCGCACGACCATCCCAGAATTGTTCAACGTTGAAGACAGAGTTAAACACCGTCGGCGCATTAATCGGGCCAACGGCGCCGCCTACGCCGATCGACGTTTTCCGGCCATCCACGCCGCCTGCATTCAGGGCGTGGCAATGCGCGCAAGAAATCGTGCTGTCACCTGAAATACGCGGGTCGTGGTAAAGCGTAAAGCCAAGCGCTACTTTGCGGGCATCGGTTGGGATGCTTTCCGGTATCGGTTGTACCGGTTCATTACGATGCTGCGCGGCGGTATCGTTACTGGCGTAATACTGCTCACGCTGTTTCGCAATCCAGCCCAGGATCTCGGCTCGCTCCGTATCGCTGACCTTCCCGGCCCAGTGCAGCGCGGTATATCGCGTTGGCGGCATGGTGTCGTACTGCATCACCCATTCAATTTTATTCAGGTCGCTTTGCGAAACGGGTTTATCTGCGACCAGCGCCGCACGAACGGCTTCAAGATTGAATGATTTGTATCCCAGTTGAATATCATAATTCATCAACTGCTTAGCGACAGGAAAAGAAGAATAGAAAGGTAATTCAGCTGAAGGCGTGTGACAATAATCGCATCCTTTTTCGCGTAAAAATCCTAATACCTTATTATTTTCTTCCAGCGTAGAGGCCTGAACATCAGCCTGTTTGCTACGTTGATTATCGTGATACCACACATAACCGGATAATCCAAAATAACAAATCACGACGCCAGCTATGGCAATCGCGGTAAGACGGGTAATGATTTTCATTATTTTACCCTCACCGTTGTGAGTTATTGTGACCCAGAAAAATTAGAATAATTAATGCACAGTCTTTGTCAGACCTGACCATCATAGGAAATAAGGGGATTACTATTTTGATAAGTATCAAGCAATTACATGGAGGAGAACTATCAATAGAATAGCCTGCGCCTATTATAGAGATAAGGCGTTACCTGTCTCTGTTCACACCTCGTTGCAATCGAATGCTCTGAAAATGGAATATATTCAGATCATGCAGAACTTTGAATTATCCATTATTTTCATTGGGATAGTCTGATTCTTTAAATTTTGCTCAGCATTAAAACGTGATCAACCGCACGCTTTACTCACCCGACACCGAAGCGAATGTCTACGCTTAACTGACGACCGGGCAATAGCCTTAATCTTTCAACGTCCATCGGAGGTCTTTCTCATTATGCTCAACCAGAAACTACCCCACGCCCCTTCTGAAGAAATGACGATCGACATCGATCTGCTTTATGAAATGGATCCGTGCGAGTTAAAGCTGGATGAAATGATTGAGGCGGAGCCTGAGCCGGAGATGATTGAAGGACTTCCCGCTTCAGATGCGTTAACCCCTGCCGATCGTTATCTCGAACTGTTCGAACACGTCCAGTCATCCAAACTGTTTGCGGATAGTAAAACCTTCCCAGATTGTGCGCCCAAAATGGACCCGCTCGACATTTTAATTCGCTATCGCAAGGTTAAACGCCATCGGGACTTCGATCTGCGACGCTTCGTCGAGAACCATTTCTGGCTCCCGGAAACGCCCTCCAGCGAATACGTTTCTGACCCGGAAAGTTCGCTGAAAGAACATATCGATCAACTGTGGCCGGTGCTGACGCGCGAGCCGCAGGATCACATTCCCTGGTCCTCGCTGCTGGCGTTACCGCAGTCATACATTGTGCCAGGCGGGCGTTTTAGCGAAACATACTACTGGGATTCCTACTTTACCATGCTGGGTCTGGCAGAGAGCGGCCGCGAAGATCTGCTGAAATGTATGGCAGATAACTTTGCCTGGATGATTGAAAACTATGGTCACATCCCGAACGGCAACCGTACTTACTATCTGAGTCGCTCACAGCCGCCCGTTTTTGCCCTGATGGTGGAGCTGTTTGAAGAAGATGGTGTACGCGGCGCGCGTCGTTACCTTGATCATCTAAAAATGGAGTACGCCTTCTGGATGGATGGCGCCGATTCCCTGGTACTCAACCAGGCCTACCGCCACGTGATCAGAATGTCGGACGGCTCTCTACTTAACCGCTATTGGGACGATCGTGATACGCCGCGCGATGAGTCATGGCTTGAAGACGTCGAGACCGCCAAGCATTCGGGTCGCCCGCCCAATGAAGTGTATCGGGATTTACGCGCGGGCGCGGCTTCTGGCTGGGATTATTCATCGCGCTGGCTGCGCGACGCAGGCCGCCTTGCCAGCATACGCACCACGCAGTTCATCCCAATTGACCTGAACGCATTCCTCTACAAGCTGGAAAGCACTATCGCCAATATTTCCGCGCTGAAAGGTGACAAAGAAACTGAAGCGCTGTTTCGCCAGAAAGCCAGCGATCGTCGTGATGCGGTAAACCGCTATCTCTGGGACGATGAAAACGGCTGCTATCGCGATTACGACTGGCGGCGCGAACAAATGGCCCTGTTCTCTGCCGCCAGTATTGTGCCGCTGTATGTCGGTATGGCAACGCATGAACAAGCCGATCGGCTTGCTAACGCGGTTCGCAGTCGCCTGCTAACGCCCGGTGGCATTTTAGCCACAGAGCATGAAACCGGGGAACAATGGGATAAACCCAACGGCTGGGCGCCGCTGCAATGGATGGCGATCCAGGGCTTCAAACTGTACGGTGACGACCATCTCGGGGATGAAATTGCCCGTAACTGGTTGAAAACGGTGAATCTCTTTTATCAGGAACACCACAAGCTTATCGAAAAATACCACATAGCCGACGCCGCGCCGCGTGAAGGCGGCGGCGGGGAATATCCGTTGCAGGACGGCTTTGGCTGGACCAATGGCGTGGTGCGCCGACTCATCGGTTTGTATGGCGAACCCTAGCGGCTGACGGTCTGAGTCATCAGGCTGTCAGTTAATTGCATCGTACAGCTCGGCGTGAATTTTCTGCCATTTCTTGTTCTCAGGGCTTGGCTGGGCGCGAACACGCAGCTCGGCCTGCTCAAGATCATATTGCTGACGCGCAACGACCGCAGGCACGGAACAAAAACTTTGCAGATAACTTTTATGCAGCGAAGTGAGCGATGCCCCATTCGACATCGCATGGCTGAGCGTAGTCATAAACTGTCGGCATGGTTTGCTTTCATCCATCTGCGAAGGGTAACGCAGCAGCAGTCTCAACACCTCAGTATTGCCCGCCGAAAATGCCTGCTCCGTCCACGCCAGCTTCCAGTCCATCCCGCCCTGCAGGAACAGTGACGTCACGCGGATGTCATTGCGATCGATAGCCGCCCGCATGTTAAAGGCATCCCAGGTGATGCCCATTCGGGTCACCGCCTCCCGTGCGCTGGGGGCATCGCGTCGCGGTTCCTCCTGCACAATTTCAACGGATTGTCCGGAAGACGCCTGTGGCGCTGGCGAAGTAAATAACCAGAACGCACCCAGCGAAATCGCCAGCACCATCACGCCGACCGCTACCCACAACATGCCGGAAATCAGCTGTTCACGTTCTTCCGCCGTGCGCTTGGCCCGCTTTTCCGGCGGATCAATACTGTCTGCGATTTCATGCTTATCGCCTCCCGCTTGCTCGTCTTTTTGCTTTGCTGTTTCCCAAAACTGGCGGACCATGGCCTCATCAGATTCCAGATACGACGCAGGATTAATGCGCGTACGCCGTTCTTCAAATGCCCGTTGCACAGGATGAGTTATCTGTCGGTACTGGTAGTCCAGCAACATCAGTTGTACCGACGTCAGCGGCTGCTGCGCGATAACGCAGTTACGAGCCAGGCGGCAATCATCCAAAAACATGCGTAGCGTGATACGCGGCTCAACAAATGACATGAGCACCGAAGTATCGTTAAAAATCTGCGTAAAGTGGCGAACGAATAATTTCTTATCGACGACCATCAGCGCCAGCTCGCTAAACATCATACCGTCCAGCGCATCTCGTCCTTCGCCCAACTTTAGCCAGCGACGCAGACGTTCACCACCAAAGTGCTGTTTCAGAAAGCTGTTGAGAGGATGTTGATCCGGCCATACCCGTGCAATCAGAGATTTGAGGGTTAATTCTATTGCGCGAAGTTGACGCTGCGCCCGCATCTGAGCATCCGGCTCCACAGGTGCAATTTCGGTTTGATACTTCAGGATGGGCTGTTGCTGGCGTAATTGTTCCAGAGAAGCCACAAAGCGCAGCGCTGAAATCAGCTGGTTTTCACTAACGTCCTGGCCATTTTCATATTGGGGTACACTCTGTTGAAGATGACGTAGCCGCAGAGTGAACTGGCTCAATTGCGCATCATTCATCTGCAACCGTCTGGCGACAGCCCCCCAGCCGCCCAGATTCAGTCGTGCCTGATCCAGTTGCTCGAGAAACCACCGTGGGTCTTTGCCTTCTGCGGCATGTACGCCTAGCAGCAGTAATATTTCTACCGACGCCTGGCGGATAATCCCCAGACAATCTTCAAAGGGTGTACATGTCGCTTGTAACGCGCTATTGGTCATCATCTTCCCTAAAAGGACCCAAAACGTGCGGCCTCACAATGGTATGTAATTATCTTTTTTAAACACAACGTTGTGCCGATGTAGACTAGAACACATTCATATAGCAAATAAATAAGTTTTACAGTGACTTCCGCACAATCATTGAAAATTATTCTGGAGATAAGCCTGTGCCTGTACTGCAAACATCACGTCTGCTCTGCCGCCCACTGACAGAAAATGACTGGACGTTCTTCTTAACGCTACAGCAGAACCCAGATGTGATGCGCTTTGTCGCTGACGCACGTACTGAAGAGGAAATACGGACAGCCTTCGACTCCCGCCTGCCTGAATGGTTTCCCGGCAGCCCGCACTGGCTATGTCTGCTCCTGTGCGATAAGACATCGGGAGCACCGCTTGGCGTGACCGGATATATTCAGGATAACAATGAATGTGCCGAGGTTGGCTTTCTGCTCGCCCCACAGGCACAGGGTAAAGGTTATGGCGCTGAATCTCTGCATGCCGTGTGTGAATACGCATTTGCCAGCGGCGGTCTGCGGCGGCTAACCGCCTGTGTCACCGCAGGAAACGAAGCCTCACGGCGTCTGTTGGAAAAGGTCGGGTTTATTCATGAAGGCACGCTACGCGCAAGCTATTGGCTACATCAAACCTGGCACGATGACTGGATTTTTGGTCTGTTAAAACAGGAATATCAGCCGCCCACGGCATAGGTCGTTTTGCGGTAAATACTGGCTGTCAGGCAACTAGCGTAACGGCGTGTTTTTTTTAGAATAGATCTCTTTGCACAGAGATGATTATGCCGCTGCGTTCGACGCATTTCACGCCCGCTTGTATTGCATTTATTAAGCAATGGCAGGGCCTGTCGCTGGAAAAGTATCAGGACAAAAAAGGCATCTGGGTCATTGGCTACGGGCACGAAATCACCGCCAATGAATCCTTTGATACCCCAATTACGGTGATGCAGGCAGAAACATTGCTGCTCGCAGATATGAGTATCTGCGAGGCATTCATCCATAAGGAAATGACGCAAATAAAAGACAGGTTTCAGCTGGAAGTATTAATTACGTGGATATTCAGCGTGGGAGTTACCCAATTTTGCGCTAAAGATATCTGGCTAGTGTCTATTTCACAGCCAGAAACATTCTGACTGTGAAATATGTTCCTAGTAAATGGTTTTGTTTAACATCATTGCCGCCTGCGTACGGTTTTTTACCTCCAGGCGCTGGTACAACGATTCAAGATGGGCTTTTACCGTTCCGGTACTGATATTTAACAGTCGACCAATTTGTTTATTAGATTCTCCGGCGGCCAGCATGGTCAAAATCTCCCGCTGACGTGCGCTGAGCAATCTGATATTTTGCCCACCGCTTTCGGTAGCGGTTATGCAGTCTCTGGGGATAAACATCATACCCATCGCGACGCTATTGAGGGCCAGCGTAAAGGTTTCCGCGTCAGAATCGCGCGGAACAATGGCCAGCACGTTCAGTTTAGTGACCTCTTGCAGCCATTTTTTACGGCAGTCCGTTGCGGTCACCAGCACCTTCACCATCGCAAAGCGCTCTGCTATCTGTTGCAGCAAGTTACAGCAGAACTCAGCATCAAGGTCGCCATCCAATATAACTAATGCCTCGGGTTTATCTTCCAGCGTCAGCCAAAGTTCATCTGCCTGACTGACACCCTGAACATCCACTCCTGGAATACGTTGCTGCAAACTTACATTCATTCCATGAATAAATATTGACTGCCTGTCAAACATTACTACCTGCATTATTTATCTCCATCCGAATAGGATATTAGCCTTAACATGCGGAAGGGTATTACCCATAGGGTAAAATAAGAAGTCACCATTTGGCGGGGGGCCATTTTACCGATAGACGGAGAAGAAAGAAGCAGAAGTTATGAATAGTTACAGCTCAACCCGAAGGATCATACAAAGGAGCAAAAACAGGTTCGAAAATTAGGGAAAGTCTTAATATTCGACGCTCATGATAAGACAATGAATATTAATTAATATGATTTTATATTTTTAGCTAAAAATAAGATATCTACGACAATGGATAAATCTGTTACAAAATACAATCTAGCATTAAGTGCTTATTCAACGCATTCCGTGACCTGTTGAATAAGCACCTTATGGGTTTACAGGAACATTCCGCCGGATACCTCGATACGCTGTGCCGTCATCCAGGCCAGTTCATCGCTAAGCAGCGCAGCAATGGCATCGCCGATATCATCCGGCAAACCAACGCGTCCCAGCGCCGTTTGCGATGCAATGTACGCATTCAATTGCGCATTATCCCGCACATTTCCGCCGCTAAAATCCGTTTCTATTGCGCCTGGCGCAATAATATTCGCCGTTATGCCGCGCTCTCCCAGCTCTTTTGCCTGATAACGGGTTAACACTTCCATCGCACCTTTCATGGCTGCGTATGCGCTGTAACCCGGTAGCGCAAAGCGGGCAAGCCCGGTCGAGACATTGAGGATGCGACCACCTTTATTCATCAGCGGTAGCAGGCTCTGCGTCAGGAAAAAGGGGCCCTTAAAATGGATGTTCAAAAGTTGGTCAAATTGCGCTTCAGTAAATGCCGGATACGGTGCGTTAATGCCGATTCCGGCATTGTTCAATAAATAATCAAACACGTTACTTTGCCACTGCGTTTGTAACGTTCCCTGCACCTGTTGAACAAACTGAGGGAATGTAGAAATATCACCGACATTCAACGGTAATGCCGCCGCTTTACCGCCAGATTGGCGTATTTCATCCACAACCTGCTGCGCTTCTTTTTCATTGCTGTTCCACGTCAGGATAATACCGATTCCTTTACTCGCTAGCTTCAGCGCCGCGTTTTTACCGAGTCCACGGCCGCCGCCAGTCACCAATGCGATACGTTGCGTCATAAGAAACCTCATTTCAGGTGTTGTGAAGATTGAGACAAAGCTTATTAGGTGATAGAAGAACAATAAATACTGCTAACTGCGCATTACTGTTTCATTTAGAACAACAATAGGGCATGAGAATGGATAAAATTCACGCAATGCAGTTGTTCATCCGCGTCGCAGAACTGGAGAGCTTTTCGCGTGCCGCAGACACCCTCGGACTTCCTAAAGGTAGCGTATCGCGCCAGATCCAGGCTCTGGAAAATCATCTGGGCACGCAGTTGTTGCACCGCACAACACGCCGCGTTCAGCTCACGCAAGACGGCATGATCTATTACGAACGCGCGAAAGATCTGTTGAGTAATCTGGATGAGCTGGATGGGTTGTTCCATCACGATCCGTCCAGCATCAGCGGCAAGCTGCGCGTTGATATGCCGGTCGGTGTAGCAAGAAACCTGGTGATGCCCCGCTTACCGAGCTTTTTGCATCAGTATCCGGGCCTGGAACTCGAACTCAGCAGCAGCGACCGTCTGGTGGATTTGATCCGCGAAGGTTTCGACTGTGTGGTACGCGTGGGTACGCTGAAAGATTCAGGGCTGATTGCGCGCCCGCTGGGGAAACTCACGCAGATTAACTGCGCCAGCCCGCAATACCTCGCCCGCTTTGGTTATCCGGAAAATCTGGAGGATCTTGCCTCGCATGCAGTGGTGCATTACTCGGTCAATTTGGGAACGCGTGCGCAAGGTTTCGAAGTGGCGACAGAAAACGGCACGCAATGGGTTAAAACCGGCGGCATGCTAACGGTAAACAGTACCGAAACCTATCACGCAGCATGCCTTGCCGGTCTGGGCATTATTCAGGTGCCGCGCGTTGGCGTGCGTGATGCCCTGCGCGCCGGTACGCTGGTCGAAGTGTTGCCGCAATATCGCGCCGAGCCAATGCCAGTCTCTTTGCTTTATCCGCATCGGCGCAACCTCTCCCGCCGGGTACATCTGTTTATGGAATGGCTGACTGGCGTGATGAAAGACTATGTGGATTAGTCCATTTTTCAGGATGCGCCCCTGAGCAGGCTATAATGTCATGAGTGAACAAAATAAGGACAACCGATCGGATGACGCAGGAACAAGACGCAAAACACCCTACGCCAGAACATAAATCAGCCTCCGCCTCGCCGGAGAAAAACGCTAAAGCGAACCAGGCGCTGAAAACCGCGCTGACCTTCGCCGATAAAATTCAACGCCAGCCCATCATCGCCCATCTTATTCGTGCCGCAGAGCGGTTTAACGATCGTATGGGAAATCAGTTTGGTGCCGCCATTACCTACTTCTCGTTTCTGTCGATGATTCCAATCCTGATGGTGTCGTTTGCCGCCGCGGGTTTTATTCTCGCTTCGCACCCTACGCTGTTGCAGGATATCTTCAGCAAGATTCTGCTGAACGTCAGCGATCCGACGCTCGCCTCTACGCTGAAAAACACCATCAATACCGCCGTTCAGCAGCGTACGACCGTAGGTTTGGTTGGGCTGGGTATCGCGCTCTATTCCGGCATTAACTGGATGGGGAACCTGCGCGAAGCGATTCGTGCCCAGTCGCGGGATGTTTGGGAACGTACGCCGCAGGATCAGGAAAAAATTTGGGTCAAATATCTGCGTGATTTTGTTTCCTTGATTGGCTTACTGGTTGCGCTGATTGTTACCCTGTCCATTACCTCTATCGCCGGTTCCGCCCAGCAGATGATTATCTCTGCGCTGTATCTCGACGGTATCGAATGGCTGAAGCCCGCCTGGCGGCTGATCGGCCTGACCATCTCTATTTTCGCCAACTACCTGCTGTTCTTCTGGATTTTTTGGCGGCTACCGCGTCACCGACCGCGTAAGAAAGCGCTCATTCGAGGTACCTTTATCGCGGCGCTGGGGTTTGAAGTCATCAAAATGATCATGACGTATACGCTGCCATCACTGGTGCAGTCGCCGTCAGGCGCGGCATTTGGTTCCGTGCTTGGACTGATGGCGTTCTTCTACTTCTTCGCTCGTCTGACCCTGTTTTGCGCAGCCTGGATTGCCACGGCGGAATACAAAGACGACCCGCGTATGCCGGGGAAAACACACCGCTAATCTTTGTTAACTGGCCGGATGGCGCTGCGCTTATCTGGCCTACGGGAGAGTTTTGTAGGCCGGATAAGCGTAGCGCCATCCGGCAATTATAATGCCGCCTGTTCTCACTGATTTAGTGAATAAATCCAACCCGTAACTTTTATTTAACCAAAAACCAGTTTTATCATCCAAGTTTTAAATTGTGTGAAGCATTTCATGGAAGTGAAATCTCAAGCCTAAAAATTATCCCCTTTTTGCTCCATTTTTGACCGATCTCAAAGTTTGTTACAGATTGAAATGTCTCTTTTGCTGTGCGTAATATGACCTTTCGTTCGGCCAAAAATAAGAAAATATTATGCAAGCAACAGCCACAACACTCGACAACGAACAGGAACACACCCCGGTCAACTCGCGCAATAAAGTTGTCGTCGCCTCGCTCATTGGCACCGCCATTGAGTTCTTCGACTTCTATATTTACGCCACCGCCGCGGTGATCGTGTTCCCGCATATCTTCTTCCCGCAGGGGGATCCGACCGCGGCTACGCTACAGTCCCTCGCCACTTTTGCGATCGCCTTTGTGGCCCGACCAATCGGTTCCGCGGTGTTCGGACATTTCGGCGATCGCGTCGGCCGTAAAGTCACGCTGGTTGCTTCACTACTCACAATGGGGATCTCGACAGTCGTCATTGGCCTGCTGCCGGGCTATGAAACTATCGGCATTTTCGCCCCACTGCTGCTGGCGCTGGCGCGTTTTGGTCAGGGTTTAGGTCTGGGCGGTGAATGGGGCGGCGCAGCGTTGCTGGCGACGGAAAACGCGCCACCGCGCAAACGCGCGCTGTACGGATCATTTCCGCAGCTGGGCGCGCCTATCGGTTTCTTCTTCGCCAACGGTACCTTTCTGCTGCTCTCCTGGCTGCTGACCGACGAACAGTTCATGAGCTGGGGCTGGCGCGTACCGTTCATCTTCTCCGCGGTGCTGGTGATTATCGGTCTGTACGTCCGCGTTTCATTGCATGAATCCCCGGTTTTCGCCAAAGTAGCTGCGGCGAAAAAACAGGTGAAAATCCCGCTGGGTACTCTACTGACAAAACATGTTCGCGTGACGATCCTCGGCACGTTCATCATGCTGGCGACCTATACGCTGTTCTATATCATGACCGTCTATTCGATGACGTTTAGTACCGCCGCAGCGCCTGTAGGGCTTGGCCTGCCGCGTAATGAAGTGTTGTGGATGCTGATGATGGCGGTCATTGGTTTTGGCGTCATGGTGCCGGTGGCGGGCCTGCTGGCCGATGCGTTTGGTCGCCGCAAGAGCATGCTCATCATCACCACGCTGATCATTCTGTTTGCGCTGTTTGCCTTTAAACCGCTGCTCGGCTCTGGCAATCCGGTGCTGGTGTTCGCCTTCCTGTTGCTGGGCTTAAGCCTGATGGGTCTGACATTTGGCCCGATGGGCGCACTGCTGCCGGAGCTGTTCCCGACCGAAGTGCGCTACACGGGGGCGTCGTTCTCATACAACGTTTCGTCGATTCTCGGCGCATCGGTTGCCCCATACATCGCTGCATGGTTGCAGGCGAATTATGGTCTGGCGGCTGTTGGTACGTATCTGGCATCGATGGCGGCATTGACGCTGATTGCACTGCTGTTGACCCACGAAACCCGCCATCAGTCGTTGTAATTTTTTTGCCGGATGCGGCGTAACCACCTTATCCGGCCTGGGTTGAACATGAAATCCAGGCCGGATAAACATCCGGCCAGACATCACTTCTTCATCTGTGACAGGATCGTCCGGCACTGATTCGCGTCACCCTCTGACGGCGAAATCAGCGCCAACAAGGCTGCCGCGGGAGTAACTAACGTGGCTAATGCGGCAGCAACCGCACCGCGCGCAATCAGCGGTCCGGCCTTCACGCCAGCCTGCGGATTCTTAAATGTGCCGCGAACATACAGCGGCGAACGCAGAGTAATAATACGAATCCCTTTGCTCTCCGGATCGATGGTTAAATCCAGTTGCTCCGACGCAAAGCTTGCCGTACCAGTGACATTGATCACTGCGTTTTCCGTGTCGAAAGCAAAAATCTGCGGACGCGCCACGCCGTTAACAATATCCAGATTCGCCGCCGCGCAGTTCACCCGCACTTCGTCATCACCAAATATCTGCCCGACAAGATAGTTCCCCAGATTCAAGCCCACAATTTCCATCAGATTCCGGCTGATCAAGCCGTCATTCATCAGCAGTTTCAGGTTGCCATTGCTGTTACCCAGCAGCGCCGCTACCGAGTTTCCACTTCCGCTAAACCGGGCGTCCCCGTTCATTTCACCGAGCGTTTTCTGCATCAGTTCCACATCGGGCATCAGCGCTTTTAGCTTCAGCCGCCGCGCCTGAATATCCGCCTGTCCCCGCATCGGCTTTTTATCCCCTTCCAGATGGATGCTGGAGACAATGCTGCCTCCCGCAAGACCAAATTTCAGCGGTTGCAGGCGCAGGTCGGCATTTTTCAGGATGATATGAGTGGAGAGATCGCTGATCGGCAGGCTACTGCCATGCTCAATACGCCGTCCTTTGAAACGCACGTCAGCGTCCATCACGTTCCATTTATCGGTTTCAAAACGGTCATACGGCAAGACCTTGTCCGCAGGCTGAACGCTCTTCTCACCTTTGCGCTGTTCAGATTGTTTTTCCCGTTCCGCCCCTTTGCCTGAATCCACCCCGATCAGCGGCCCCAAATCGGCCAGCCTCAGTTGGCGTGATTCCACATCGCCCTTCAGCATGGGTCGCGGCTTACCGGTGGTGTAGGCCAGCGTTCCGTGAATATCGCTGTCGCCAATACGGCCATTGAAATCGCGATAATCAAAAACAGAGGATTTTTCCGGGTCAATTTTCGCCACCAGACGTCCGTCGGTTTCAAACGGCGGCGTATCCGGGAGCAGTACGCCGGTCAAATCGTACAAATCCCCTAGCGAATCTCCCGAGAATTTAAGCCGCAGATCCGCCCCGCCCATGTTCATCGGATCGTTTATCGTGCCGATAAACGCTACGCGCGTATTGCCCGAACGGAAATCAGCCTGAATCGGGAAAGGCGTATCTTCGCCACGCAGCGCCAGCATTCCGCCTATTTTTCCGCTACCGCTTAGCGGTTCGCCGTTATATCGCCCTTGCGCTTTCAGCCCAAACACGTAGTCCTCGACGCGGGCGTTGCTCTCTTTACCTTTTGCGCCGGTCACTTCGCTAAAGGGTAACGGTTTCCCCAGCGGATCGACCAGGATCTCAATCTCCGACTTCGTCACCTTATCGTTAATGGCGATACGTCCCTGGTCGAACAGAATGTTATCCAGCCGGAAAGACCATGCTGATGGCGGCGCATCAGGATCGCGGTTTTCGTCCCCAGCTAAGTTAAAGGTCCAGTTATTGTTTTTCTCCGACAGGCGGATCAGCCGCGCATCGGGTTTGACCAGCTTGACCCACGGGAGCCAGACGGTTTTTGTCAGCAGTGCCAGCGGGGCGAGCGTAGCTTCAACACGCGGCAGATGCACCATGGTGACGTCGGGAATGTCCGGCGGGTTGCCGAGGATGATATCTTCAGCATGAACATGTGGCCACGGAACCCAGCTACGCCAGCCAGTTTCCTGCTTCTGGCGTTCCCAAACCACGCCCAGGTCACCCCGTATAGCAAAGGGCCGGTTGAGTTCTGTAGAGACTTTCTGGTTGATGGTCGGTTTGAGCCGGTTCCAGTCAAATGTCGCAATCACAATGATGAGTACGACGATCAACAACAAGAAAACCCCTATTACTGAAGTGGTTATTTTACCTGTTCTCGTCATGTCTAACCTCCTTACTTCCTTCCTTGCCTGTCCTAAAGATAGTCCAGCAGGATGAAAAGGAGGTGCACTACGCCCTCATCAAAGCGACAGGATCACCTCTTCAAGCGTATCCAGAGGCACTGGACGAGAGAGAAAATAGCCTTGCGCAGCGAAAGCCGGTGAGTTTTGCACATCGCGCCACTCTTCCAGCGTTTCAACACCTTCGACAATGACACCGCGGCAATAGCGGTTCATGAGCTGTAATAGTAGTGTGAAGAGATTACGTCCCTCCGGCGTCTTGCGCAGCATGACGAACAGATCCCGCGCCACTTTGATATAGTCATAACTCACTTCACTAAGCGCCGAGAAGTTCGCCATTCCGGTACCAAAGTCATCCAGCCAGAGCGGGCCGAACTCGCACATTGAGGCGAACGACGACCCCTTCGGCAAGCGGATATGTTCCACCAGCTCAAAACGCAGCCACGGCAGGCCTTCAATGATTTTCAGGATTTCGGGATCCTGACGCATCGCAATGAGTGTTGGTCCATCGACATTCACTGAAGCCAGCAGGTTGTTGGCTCTGAAAAAGCCCCCTTTCAGCTCAAGCTGCAGAAGTTGCTCTTTCACTACATCAACACGATGCCGTACAGCCACTTCAGCAAAATAGCGGTCTGGTGCAATACGTTGGGAAGGGTTATCAGGATGGCTCACGACGGTCAGCAGTTCAACGGCCATCAGCCGTCCGTTGGTCTGGTAAATTGGCTGGTAGGTGTAAGCACGCTCGCACTGCAGCCAATAGCGTCTTTCCAGCAAGCTTTCAATACTCGCATCGGGCGTAATGAGCTGCTGGGTAACCTGCTTTATCATCTGAGATGTCCTGTAAATAAGAGTGTGACTGACCGGACTCGTCAAAGGTTATCGGCGCTCAGACGAAGAACTTTACGTTCAGCTGTGCGCAAAAATAAAAACTAAGCGGCAAAAACAACGCAGAACACGTGCTGGCTCAAAAAAATAATGGAACGATGTTTTAATATAGTTGACCACTTAACACCCACAGCGCACACTAACGCTAATTTTTTTCAGAGCAGGTTACGACTATGTCCAGAAAGATTGCCGTGATTGGCGAATGCATGATTGAGCTGTCACAGAAAGGCGCTGACGTTCAGCGCGGATTCGGTGGCGACACGTTGAATACATCCGTTTATATCGCCCGTCAGGTCGATGCGGCGGCACTTTCCGTACACTATGTGACTGCACTGGGTACCGACAGTTTTAGCCAACAAATGCTGGAGTCCTGGCAGGGTGAAAACGTAGACACTTCATTAACCCAGCGCATGGAAAACCGCCTGCCAGGTCTCTACTACATTGAGACCGACAGCACTGGCGAGCGCACCTTCTATTACTGGCGTAATGAAGCCGCCGCAAAATTCTGGCTGGAGAGCGAGCAGTCTGCCGCGATTTGCGAAGAGCTGGCGACATTTGACTACTTGTATCTGAGCGGAATCAGCCTGGCGATTTTAAGCCCGGCAAGCCGTGACAAGCTGCTGTCATTGCTGCGTGAATGCCGTGCCAACGGCGGAAAGGTCATTTTTGACAATAACTACCGCCCACGTCTGTGGAGCAGCAAAGAAGAAACCCAGCAGGTGTATCAGCAGATGTTGGAATGCACCAATATCGCATTCCTGACGCTGGACGATGAAGATGCACTGTGGGGTGAAAAACCCGTTGCCGAGGTGATTGCCCGTACTCACGCAGCTGGCGTTCAGGAAGTGGTAGTGAAGCGCGGCGCAGACTCTTGCCTGGTTTCCATTGCAGGCGAAGAACTGATCGACGTTCCGGCCGTTAAATTGCCGAAAGAGAAAGTGATCGATACCACTGCGGCCGGAGACTCCTTCAGCGCCGGGTATCTGGCGGTCCGTCTGACCGGTGGCGATGCCGCCGAAGCCGCAAAACGCGGCCACCTGACGGCAAGCACCGTCATTCAGCATCGTGGGGCGATTATCCCCCGCGACGCCATGCCGCAATAATTTATTGTTCCTGTAGGCCGGATAAGGCGTTAACGCCGCATCCGGCACTGGGTAAGCCGGGAGCGCTTCACTTGCCCGGCTTACAGGTTACGATACCCTTTACTGTACAGGCGGGATATCCGTCACTTCAGGGTGTGATTCATCCGTTTCAACAGACGTTGCCGCTGCGGTAACGGGCGCCATAATGCTATCCCACGTCGCCTGCAGATCCTTCATATTGAATTCAGGTTCACCCTTCGGCTGCAGCAGAATTAACGCCATATCTTGCGACAGCTGCTGACGCAGGTCCTGATTCAGCATCTCAACGCTCAGGCTGTTGAGGAAGCTCTGGCGTAAACGCTGGTACTGTTCAGGCGCAATATCCACCACCTGATTTTGCAGCGAGCGCAAACGCTGGCTGATCAAAATATCGGTATCGGTACGACCATAGGTGGCAAACAGCTTCTGCAGTTCCAGATTCTTTTGCGCTACCAGCGCATTGAACTCTTCTTCCGGCAGTCCCTTATCACGCACTTTCGCCAGCTCACGCGCAACCGTACCCAGATTGGCGTTCAGCTTATCGTTCGGCGACTCAACGTTAATCGCGCACTGCGCGCGCAGGAACAGCACCCGGCAGTCAAATCCGAGGCCAATGTCTTTGGCATTGTTTTTGGTTAGCTCTTGCTGAATGTGCCAGAACAGCGCCTCACGAGCTAAATCAGCGCGCCAGTAACGTAACAGCGCGGCAGATTCACGGATCGGCTGCCACGGCGTATCCCACATAATAGACAGGCGATCCTGGCGTACTGCATCGGTCATAATACTCACGGCTTCTGCTCGCAGCGGAGAGAGCGTGGGAACCGGTGCAGGCGTTTCGCGTTTTCCTTTTAACTCGCCAAAGGTTTTATTGATTTGCTCAGCTACGCTGCGTGCATCAACGTTACCGACGATGATCAGCGTCATCGCGTCCGGGGTATACCATTTCTGGTAGAAAGACTGAATTTTCGACGCGTCTACCGGCGTTTTCAGCGGATCGGCGGGATCGTGCCCCAGCAGGGTCGATCCCTTCAGACGGTAACGCCACCACCCTTCTTTGGTATCTGACGGCCAGGTTGCAACCATATCTTCGCTATTCAGCGCATGATTGACCGTTTCAGAGGTGATGCTCAGTTTACCGGAGATATTCGCCAGATAAGAAAGTGACTCTTTCAGTAGGTCGTTACGGCTGTTAGGCAGACTGAGGTTATACAGCGTGGAATCATAGGAAACGATAACCGGCGGCATGGGACGTTTGGGATCGAACCCCTGCTGCCACAGTGAACGGGCTTGCGTGGCATCGAGGCCACCGCTTTGCGTCAGCGCGATACGCGGGATCGCATGGCTGAAACCACTCTGTTGCGCACTTTCGGTGAGTGAACCGGTATTGACCAGCAAGCGAACCTCAATACGGTCGCTCGGACGCTGGGGAGTGGCTAACACTTGCCACTGTAAACCATTTGCCAGCGTGCCCTGTTGCCACGCTGGATCAGGCTGGAGCGCATCTGCCTGCACATAGCCGGCAGTGGCCATCATCAGCAAGCCGCCCGCTAAAAGTCGAATTTTTGTGCCCTGCATGTGAACCCCTGATCAACTATCCTGGAAATAAAAAGACAGCCCTCGAAAGGACTCTCTGAATATGACGTTAAAAACACTTCGTGTTAGACCGCGAGAACATAAAAATGTCACGGAAGAAGTGAAAAAATCCCGAGCCGCCGAATCGACGGTTTCAGGCACAGGGGGTAATTATGCGCAAACGCCCGCAGTCCTGGAAGGGACTACGGGCATAAGTGACGAGATTAAGAGGATAAATCGTGCGTTTTGCCATCCGGCGCACGATTATTCAGCGTGTCATCCAGCTTTTTGGTATCCAATTCTTTCACCCATTTAGCCACAACGACAGTTGCAACACCGTTACCAATCAGGTTGGTCAGCGCACGGGCTTCAGACATGAAGCGGTCAATACCAAGAATCAGTGCCAGGCCAGCAACCGGTAAATGACCCACCGCAGAGATAGTCGCGGCCAGAACAATGAAGCCACTCCCGGTCACACCCGCTGCACCTTTTGAGGAGAGCAGGAGCACCACCAACAGGGTTATCTGATGGAAGATATCCATGTGGCTGTTGGTCGCCTGAGCGATAAACACCGCCGCCATAGTCAGATAGATTGATGTCCCATCAAGGTTAAACGAGTAGCCCGTGGGTATAACCAATCCGACAACCGACTTCCGACAGCCCAGTTTTTCCATCTTATCGAGCATACGCGGCAGCGCAGACTCGGAAGAAGAAGTACCCAGAACGATCAGCAGCTCTTCACGGATATAGCGGATGAATTTAAAGATACTGAAGCCGGTTGCGCGCGCAATTGAACCCAGCACCAGCACCACAAACAGAATACAGGTGATGTAGAAGCAGATGATTAGCTGACCCAGTTGCACCAGCGTTCCGACGCCATATTTACCGATGGTAAAGGCCATAGCACCGAAAGCACCGATAGGCGCCAGGCGCATGATCATATTGATGATGCCGAAAATAACCTGCGAGAAACTTTCAATCACGTTGAAAATCATCTGGCCCTTGCTGCCCAGACGATGCAGCGCAAAACCAAACATTACTGCAAACAGCAATACCTGCAGGATGTTACCGCTGGCAAACGCGCCAATAACGCTCGCCGGGATAATATCCATCAGGAAACCTACGATCCCCTGGTCTTTTGCCTGTTCGGCGTAAATCGCAACCGCTTTGGCATCCAGCGTCGCCGGATCGACGTTCATCCCGGCACCGGGTTGCACCACGTTAACAATGATAAGACCGATGATCAGCGCAATCGTACTGACCACTTCAAAATAAAGCAGTGCAACCGCACCGGTGCGGCCTACGGCTTTCATACTTTCCATGCCTGCAATGCCGGTAACGACAGTACAGAAGATGACAGGTGCGATGATCATCTTGATGAGCTTAACGAAGGCATCACCAAGCGGTTTCATTTGGGCGCCTAATTCAGGGTAGTAATGGCCAAGGAGAATACCAATGGCAATCGCTGTCAGGACCTGAAAGTAAAGGCTTTTGAATATAGAGGTTTTCATAGGGTGTCCTTAAAGTAAAAACCACAGGTCTTGTAAGGTTTTGTTTAACCTGCGGCCTTAAAGTAACACCCACACAACTTGACAGAAATGTACCTGGATCATAATTGATACAAAAATGTTAAAAATTTTGAGCTGGCTCGCACAAGCGAGACCTTTTTTAACTTTTGTAATCAGCGCTTTCCGGCGCCAGATAACGTTCTTCGAAGATATTTGCCGGAACCGGTCGGGCAAACAGGAACCCTTGTGCCACTTCCACCCCGGCTTGTGATAGCCATTCACGCTGCGCTTCGGTTTCGACACCTTCGGCGATCATCTGCAAATTCAGGCTGTGGGCCAACTGAATGATGGCGGAGATCATGCTGCAATCCTCAGGTACTCCGTCGACAAACATCTTATCGATTTTGAGGACATCCACCGGTAGCGACTTCATGTGCTGCAGCTGTCGCAGGCCCGCATACCCCATGCCAAAGTCATCCAGTGCGATACGTACTCCCGCATTACGCAATGGGCGCAAAATGGCCACCGCGGCGTGGGGATCATCGATATGTCGGCTTTCAGTCACTTCCAGGATCAACGTACCAGGCTTGATGCGATAGCGGTTTAACAACTCCAGCAGGTCCGAGACCATACTCGGGTGCATCAGCTGTAGTGCGGACAAATTCACCGACAGCGGCAGCATCAGACCCCGTTCCTGCCACGCTGACAGCTGGCGACACGTCTCTTCCAACACCCAGTAACCAACCGTCACCATCAGGCCGCAGGACTCAATCCTGTCGATTAACCCTTCGGGCAGCTCCCAGCTTCCGTCCGGCTGCTGCATCCGCAATAATGCTTCTGCGCTCAATACCTTACCGCTGGACATCTCCACCTGCGGCTGCATCCAAAGCGCGAACTGCTGGTTATCCAGCGCGCTGAGAATATCGTTCTCTTCCGTCAAACGCTGCTGCGCCTCTTCCATCTGTAACGGATCAAAGAACTGAATTTGATTTTTACCCTTATGGCGCGAGGTTAACACGGCCGACAGGGCGCGGCGGTAAAGCTGTTCTGCGGTCAAATCACCATAGAACATCGCTACCCCAATGTTGCAGGTAGGACGCAGTTGAATACCCTGAATAGGTAATCGCTCGTTAACGATAGTGAGTACTTGCTGACCTAGAGTAATAGCGTGCCAGGGTTCTTTTACGCCATGGGCGATGATGGCGAAGTCATAGCCACTCACCTGGGAAAGCACCATCCTGGGGGCTAATACCGATTTGAGTTTTTCGACCAGCGTAAGCAACAGGATTTCCCGCTGAGTTTCAGTTAACACACCCGCGGTATCACGTAAGGTTTCGCAGGTGACAATCATCAGCGCCGTCGTCTGCTGGCGGGTAACAACCTGCTCCAGCAACCCCATTAAAAACGACTTATTGGGCAGTTCAGAAACCGGGAAACGCATTGCAAAGTCGCTTTGCTCTTCGCTATGTCGCTGAATCAACTGCTGATTAAGATTGTAGCTACGCACCAGCATACCAATCTCATCATCCTGATGTAGACGCGGCAATGCCAGTTGATAGCCAATCAGATCCTGCTGTTGGATGTCGTTCAGCTCACGAGCAATTTTACGTAAGGGGTGCACAATCAAGCGGTTAATGCACCAGGAGATGGCGACGGTCAGTATTAACGACAAAAGTAAGTAAATGGTCACTAACGTAGAGAGCGTACTCATCACGAATTTGTACATGCGGTACGAATCCGCCTGCAGCACCAGATACGCCAGCGGTTGCGGGTTAGCTGAACGCTCAAGAGAATAGATCGGCAGCGAAATTTGTACCGGAAGCTCAAACAGGCGAGTCACCGTAACAGGAACGGGGCGTTCAGGGATAAAGCTCATCCGCAACGCCTGAAACTGATTGGGCAGCACCACATCGGCGCGACTGACTACACCCGCTGGCCGAATACTTTTTAAAATGGCTTCCGCTTCGGGAATATCCCCTTTCAGGATAGTGTCCGACAGAGGCTCACGGACGGAGCGAGCGATACTTTCCAGTTGCGTAGCCGTGTTATAGCGGTTTTGCTGGACCAGATGGAACAACAAAACGGTGCAAAAAATAAAAACGAACACCATAACAACGGCCGCAACCATTGCCATCTGCTTAATTGTTAACGAGCGACTGACACGCAAACTGACTCTCCACGGATAGACGAAACTGCCGTCAGAGTATACCCGATCGTAGCGGTATTAAGAGAGGCGGTATCTGAAAACTTCCCAGCGTGCATTATCGCGACAGGATAGGCACCTGGCGACGAGATTTATCTGCATTTAAGCCGAAAAAGGCCGCAAGGTCGCCCCCTGCGGCCTGGTTCGGGCGCATGTTGCCATCACGGCAGGCAGACGCCTACAAAGCGCATTACTTTCTGTTACGCAGCCAGCTCACAATCAGGCTGGCAATGGTGCCAGCGATGATTGGAGCCGCTAAATCGTGCCAGAAGGCCACGCCTAACTGTGCGAGCGTCATATAGCCGCCTGTGTTGCAATGGCAACTGTTCACGGCTATCCTTGAGTTGTTCAGGTTCAAGTCAGCCCCCGTTTTGTTGCCAGGTTTATACCAAACAACGTGCGGGGGTTTTCTCTTTCCAGCAACCGATGCCGCCGGGGATCAAGCCCCCGCAACATTGCGCCTCACCGGGAATTCCCGGCTTGCCGCTGATTCTACGGCAGCCCACTTGCCATATCACTGCGCAATATTGCGCTCTGCGTAGCGCCTCGCAATTCACCCATTTTCTTACCAGCACGCTGGAAAGATTCTTTCCAGTTGGCAACATTCCTGCCGACCATTAGTTCAGACAAAAACATAACACATTGATATCTATCAGTTCATTTTCTGGCACAGCGATTGCTATTTGACTGTGAGCTGTTCTGTTCCGAATTAAAGGAGATATCATGTCTGACTGTCGTACTTACGGATTCAACACCCAGATCGTTCACGCGGGGCAACAACCCGACCCTTCAACTGGCGCGCTTAGTACGCCTATTTTCCAGACCTCAACGTTTGTTTTTGACAGCGCCGAACAAGGTGCCGCCCGCTTTGCGCTCGAAGAGTCCGGGTACATTTACACCCGCTTGGGTAACCCCACCACCGATGCGCTGGAGAAAAAGCTGGCAGTACTGGAAAGAGGTGAAGCCGGGTTGGCAACCGCGTCCGGTATTTCTGCTATCACCACAACGCTGTTGACGCTTTGCCAGCAGGGTGACCATATCGTTTCCGCCAGCGCGATTTACGGCTGCACCCACGCGTTTTTGTCGCACAGCATGCCGAAGTTTGGGATTAACGTCAGCTTTGTCGACGCGGCAAAGCCTGAAGAAATCCGCGCCGCCATGCGACCAGAAACCAAAGTTGTGTATATCGAAACGCCCGCCAACCCAACGCTGTCGCTGGTCGACATTGAAACGGTTGCCGGTATCGCCCATCAACAGGGCGCATTGCTGGTGGTGGATAACACCTTTATGTCGCCGTACTGTCAGCAGCCTTTGCAACTGGGCGCGGATATTGTGGTTCACAGCGTCACCAAATATATCAACGGTCACGGGGATGTGATTGGCGGCATCATTGTTGGTAAGCAGGAGTTTATCGACCAGGCGCGGTTTGTAGGCCTGAAAGATATCACCGGCGGCTGCATGAGTCCTTTCAATGCGTGGTTAACACTGCGCGGCGTTAAAACGCTGGGCATTCGTATGGAACGCCACTGTGAAAATGCGCTGAAAATCGCCCGCTTCCTCGAAGGGCATCCATCTATTACTCGGGTGTATTATCCTGGCCTGACTTCGCATCCGCAGTATGAGCTGGGCCAGCGGCAAATGAGCCTGCCAGGTGGAATTATCAGCTTCGAAATCGCCGGCGGCCTCGAGGCTGGTAGGCGGATGATCAATTCTGTAGAATTGTGCCTCCTCGCGGTCAGTCTCGGTGATACCGAAACCCTCATTCAGCACCCAGCGTCTATGACACATTCGCCCGTTGCACCTGAGGAACGGCTCAAAGCAGGTATTACCGACGGGCTTATCCGTCTTTCTGTGGGTCTTGAAGATCCAGAAGATATTATTAACGACCTTGAACACGCCATCAGAAAGGCAACATTCTGACCAATATGGCCTGAACCGACGTCGTTCGGTTCAGGTTGTTGAGAATCAAGGCACAACAGTCTGGCAATACACGCGATCCTCTTTCGGGGAGAACGTGTATTTTGGGCAGGGGGTTCTATGCAGGACAACACATTACAATTAAGCAACAATACAGCAACCGCCGTACCATTCTCAAAAAAAATACCGTTTACGAAATACGATTTTGGCTGGGTATTACTGTGTATCGGCATGGCCATTGGTGCCGGAACGGTACTGATGCCGGTACAAATTGGCTTAACAGGCATTTGGGTATTTATCGTTGCCTTTATTATTGCTTATCCGGCAACTTATATTGTGCAGGATATTTATTTAAAAACATTATCAGAAAGCGAAACCTGTAATGACTACACGGATATTATAAGTCATTACCTGGGAAAAAACTGGGGCGTATTTCTTGGCGTCATCTATTTCCTGATGATTATTCACGGCATATTTATTTATTCTTTATCCGTGGTTTTTGACAGCGCCTCATATATTAAAACCTTCGGCTTGACCGAGGCCGATCTTTCGCAGTCGATAATCTATAAAGTGGCCATTTTTGCCGTGCTGGTCGCCATTGCTTCCGGGGGAGAAAAGCTGCTGTTCAAAATCTCCGGCCCGATGGTGGTGGTCAAAGTAGGTATCATCATCGTATTTGGTTTTGCGATGGTTCCGCACTGGAACTTCGCTAATATCAGCGCCTTCCCTGAAGCATCGGTCTTCTTTCGTGATGTACTGCTAACCATCCCGTTCTGCTTCTTCTCAGCGGTGTTTATTCAGGTGTTGAACCCAATGAACATCGCCTACCGCAAACGGGTGGCAGACCGGGTGCTGGCTACGCGTATGGCAATCCGTACGCATCGCATCAGTTACATTACTCTGATTGCTGTCATTCTGTTTTTCTCCTTCTCTTTTACCTTTTCCATTAGCCATGAAGAGGCCGTTTCGGCTTTTGAACAAAATATTTCAGCACTGGCGCTGGCGGCTCAGGTCATTCCTGGGCAGATTATTCATATCACCTCAACGGTATTAAATATCTTCGCCGTATTAACCGCGTTCTTTGGTATTTATCTGGGATTCCACGAAGCGATCAAAGGTATTATTCTCAACGTTCTGAGCCGCGTCATTGACGTTGAGAAAATTAATCCGTTGGTGCTTACGCTGGGTATTTGCACCTTTATTGTTATCACCCTGGTCATTTGGGTGTCATTTCGCGTATCGGTACTGGTGTTCTTCCAGTTAGGTAGCCCGCTTTACGGGATTGTGTCGTGTATTATTCCGTTCTTCCTGATCTATAAAGTAACGCAACTGGAAAAACTGCGCGGACTGAAAACCTGGTTGATCCTGCTGTACGGAATTCTGCTGTGCCTGTCGCCCTTATTGAAGCTGATTGAATAACCCATGTATATCGCGCCGTCAGACGCTGGCGGCGCTTAACCTACACTCTCCAGCTGATAGCCGCGAATTTTATTCAGCACCGTGGTGTGCGACACGCCCAGCGCTTTGGCGATATGCCGTGACGACACATTATCTTCCACCATCTGTTCAATGAGCTGGCGTTCAGCACGCAGAACCTGCTCTTTAAAAGGACGTTCTGTCGGGCCCCGCTCAACGGCAGGCAAATTCACCATCCCTAATTCTTCCCGCGTAATAACATCGGATTCCGCCATCAGCATCAGGCGAATAATGGTATTTTCCAGTTCGCGCACGTTTCCCGGCCAGGTGTGATGGTGCAGGGCATCAAAACAGGCTTTATCCAGAATGATCCGCCGCTGGAATTCCTTTGCGTATTTCTGCACAAAGTGGCGAATCAGCAGGCTGATATCCTGTGGGCGCTCGCGCAAAGGTGGAATGGTCAGTGAAAGCACGTTGATGCGGTAATAGAGATCGGCGCGCAGCAGACGTTGTTCTACCATCTCTTCCAGATTGGCATTGGTTGCCACAATAATGCGCACATTGACCGGAATAATATGCGCTCCGCCAACGCGCCGAATCCCGCCATCCTGAAGCACGCGCAGGAGTTTAGCCTGTAAGCTCAGCGACATTTCGCCAAACTCATCGAGAAAAAGGGTGCCTTTATCGGCCATTTCAAACAGCCCTTTTTTGCCTTTACAATCCGCGCCGCTGAAAGCCCCTTTCTCATAGCCAAAGAATTCACTCTCCATTAGCGACTCAGGTAGCGCAGAGCAGTTGACCGGAATAAACGGATAAAAACGTCGCTGCCCGGAATTATGGATAGCCCGGGCCAGCAGCTCTTTACCGGTCCCCGTATCGCCACGGATCAGAACGGTATATTTGCTGTCGGCAATTTTTATCGCCTTTTCGATAAGCGCGTGCATGCTCTGGCTACTGCAAATAATGTCAGAGAAATAGCGCGGGCGTTCCGGCTCCGGCGTTGACAGTTCGCTTATCTCCTCACAGAGGTAAGCGACATGAATAATATCGGCGCGCTGGCTTAAACAGGATTGCACACAGGAAATATCCTGTAGCTGGCGGCACCAGGATTTAATCAGGATCCGCCCAGGCGTGACTTTCATGGAGATGATATTGATATCACAGCAGGAAAATTCCTTCAGGACATCCTCAACCATCGACAGACGATCAATTGTTTTAATATCCCAGCGTATCGTGACCACATTTGCTCCTGGTAGTTAGCAACTGCGAAATAGATATTTTTGTGACTAGAGGGAATCTGACTACATTCTAGACGCTGTGGAATAATGTTCTGCCAAAGGACTCACATTGTGGACGTAAAGAGAAAATATAAAAAAACCGGAGCACAAGGCTCCGGTTAACGGGTCATAACCCAGGTTTATTGCTGTGGGTTCTCATCCTGGTCAACGGCAAAACAAGCCACCAGTTGACCGCCGTAATCTTTCAACTGCGGCTGAAGCTGGGTACACGGACCAAAGCGACGACGGCAGCGGGCGTTGAACGCACAGCCCGGCGGCGGATTCAGCGGGCTTGGCAGTTCACCGGTCAGCTTGATACGCTCACGGCGATCGTCCGGGTTCAGACGCGGCGTTGCGGAGAGCAGCGCTTGCGTGTACGGATGACGCGGATTATTGAAGATTTGGTCCTTCGTCCCTTTCTCCACGCAGCGGCCTAAATACATCACCATCACTTCATCGGCAATGTGCTCGACCACCGACAGGTCGTGCGAGATAAAGACGTATGACAGCCCCAGTTCCTGCTGCAAATCCATCATCAGGTTCAGCACCTGCGCACGCACCGAAACGTCCAGCGCTGAGACCGGTTCATCGGCAATCACCACGTCCGGGTCAAGCATCAGACCGCGAGCGATGGCAATACGCTGACGCTGACCGCCGGAGAACATATGCGGATAGCGGTCGTAGTGTTCGGTTTTCAGCCCCACTTTCGCCATCATCGCCAGCGCTTTTTCACGACGCTCCTCTTTGCTGAGCGTGGAGTTGATCAGCAGCGGCTCTTCCAGAATCTGCCCCACTTTCTTACGCGGGTTCAGGGAACCGTACGGGTTCTGGAATACAATCTGGATTTTCTGCCGACGCAGCTTTTGCGCCTGCGGGTCGTGCTTAAGCAGATCCTGTCCCTGGTAATACAGCTCACCGCCGGTCGGGACTTCAATCATCGTCAGCAGGCGGCCAAGGGTGGATTTCCCACAGCCCGACTCGCCTACCACCGCCAGCGTTTTACCACGCTCTAAGGTAAAGGAGACGCCGTCCAGCGCTTTCACCAGGCGCTCCGGGGCGAACATGCCCTTTTTCACCGGGTAGTGTTTTTTCAGATCAATAGCCTGCAACAGCGGCTGTGACAAAGTGGCCTTTTGCATACTCATAGCCCAGGCCTCCCGGCATCATCAAGTGGGTAGTGGCATTTCGACTGACGACCGCCTTCCAGCAGGTTCAGTTCAGGTTCTTCAGCGCGGCATTTGTCGGTCGCATAGGGGCAGCGTGGGTTCAGCAAACAGCCGCTCGGGCGGTCATATTTCCCGGGAACCACGCCCGGCAGCGAGGCCAGACGTGCTTTATCCTGAGCAAACTCAGGCAGCGCGCGCAGCAGCGCCTGGGTGTAAGGATGACGCGGCGCGCGAAAGATATCCTGCGCGGCTCCGGTTTCTACCACCTGACCGGCGTACATCACGATGATTTTGTGTGCCGCTTCAGCCACCAGCGCCAGATCGTGCGTGATTAAGACCAGCGCCATGTTCTCTTTTTGCTGCAATTCCAGCAGTAGCTCGATGATCTGCGCCTGAATAGTCACATCCAGCGCCGTTGTCGGTTCGTCGGCAATCAGCAGTTTCGGACGACAGGCTATCGCCATCGCGATCATCACGCGCTGACTCATCCCACCGGACAACTGGTGCGGATATACATCAAGACGCGAGGCCGGATCGGGGATCCCCACCAGCGTCAGCAGGTCTATTGCCCGCTGAATACGCGTTTTTTTGTTGCCGCCCTGGTGCACTTTAATAGCTTCCATAATCTGGTAGCCGACGGTGTAGCAGGGGTTAAGGCTGGTCATCGGGTCCTGGAAGATCATCGCCACTTCCGCGCCCACTAACTGGCGACGCTCTTTCTCAGAGATGCGCTTCAGGTCGCGACCATTAAACTCCAGATTTTCGGCCATAACGCGGCCTGGGTAGTCAATCAGTCCCATAATCGCCAGCGAACTGACGGACTTACCAGAGCCGGACTCTCCTACAATGCCAACCACTTCACCCTGATTCACACTGTAGCTAATGCGGTCTACGGCGCGGAATTCGGAACCTACGTCGCCGAAATGCACCGATAATTTATCTACATTTAATAACGCCATCTCGAACCTCTTACTGCTTCAGTTTGGGATCGAGCGCGTCACGCAGACCGTCACCCATCAGGTTAAATGCCAGCACCGTCAACAGGATCGCCAGCCCCGGGAAGGTCACAACCCACCAGGCGCTTTGGGCAAACTGTAGAACGTCAGAGAGCATGGTGCCCCATTCCGGCGTAGGCGGCTGTGCGCCCATCCCCAAGAAGCCGAGGGCAGCCATATCGAGAATGGCGTTAGAGAAGCCAAGCGACGCCTGAACAATCAGCGGCGCAAGACAGTTAGGAAGAATGTTGACGAACATCTGGCGCATCGCGCCGGCTCCCGCCACGCGAGATGCAGTGACGTAGTCGCGGTTAACCTCCACCAGCACGGCGGCGCGCGTCAAACGGACATAGTGCGGCAATGCCACGAACGTCAGCGCCAGCGCGGCGTTGCCAATCGAGGGGCCAAATACCGCCACCAGCACCAGCGCCAGCAACAGGCTCGGCAATGCCAGCATGATATCGACCACACGCATGATGACGTTATCGACAATCCCGCCAAAGTAACCGGCGATCAGCCCAAGAACCACGCCCATCAGCAGGGAGAGTACTACCACCAGACAGCCGACCAACAGCGACAGACGCGCACCGTACATCAGGCGGGACAACACGTCGCGGCCTACATCATCAGTACCAAACAGATGCGCCATGGTACCGCCGTCCTGCCACGCGGGAGGAGCCAGCAGCGTATCGCGGAACTGGTCTGCCGGGTTGTAGGGTGCGAGGACGTTGGCAAAGACCGCAATCAGGATCATCACCACAACGTACACCAGCCCAACAACCGCACCTTTGTTGCGTTTAAAATAGTGCCAGAACTCCTGCAGCGGAGTCATCGGCACCGGTGCAGCAATAACTTTATTTTCAGTAACCTGTGACATGATGGCCCCTTACTTCTTATGCCGAATACGCGGGTTCACCACGCCGTACAGCAGGTCTACCAGCAGGTTGACGAGGATAATCATCGTCGCGACCAGCAGCACCCCGCCCTGCACCACCGGATAATCGCGGCGTTGCAGCGCATCGATCAGCCAGCGCCCCAGTCCCGGCCACGAGAAGATGGTCTCGGTCAGGATCGCCCCGGCCAGCAACGTACCAACCTGCAGGCCGATAACGGTCACCACGGGCAGCATCGCGTTACGCAGAGCGTGAATAATGATGACGCGCATACGGGTCAGGCCTTTGGCGCGCGCGGTACGGATGTAATCTTCACCCAGCACTTCCAGCATCGATGAACGGGTCATACGCACAATGACCGCCAGAGGAATGGTACCCAGCACCATCGCAGGCAGGATCATATGCGCCAACGCATCAATAAAGTTACCCTCTTCACCCCAGATGGCGGTGTCGATCAGCATAAAGCCGGTTAGCGGATTGGAATCATCAAGGAACACCATGTCGCTCACCCGCCCAGAAACTGGCGTCAGGTTCAACTGCACGGAAACCAGCATGATCAGCATCATGCCCCACCAGAAAATCGGCATAGAGTAACCGGTCAGCGCCAGGCCAACTGCCGTGTGATCGAAAATGGAGCCGCGCTTAACGGCAGCAAGTACACCCACTGGGATACCCACTGCGACGGCGAAAATCATCGCGCAGACGCCGAGTTCCAGCGTTGCTTTGAAGCGAGGTACGAACTCTTCCCACACCGGTAAGCGGCTTTTCAGTGAGATACCTAAATCACCATGCATAACCCCCCAGATATAGTGGAGGTACTGCTGCCACATCGGCTTATCCAGACCGAGTTCAGCCAACAGTTGAGCATGACGCTCAGGGGAGATCCCACGTTCACCCGCCATGATCATAACCGGATCGCCGGGGATCATATGGACAAAGGCAAAGGTGAGAAGAGTGATACCGATAAACGTGGGGATGACGAGTCCCAAACGTCGGAGAATGAACTGCAACATAACCCGGATTCTCTCTAATGACGCACGGCCTGGAACCGTGAGTCTGTATTGCTCACAAATCTTATCCCACGCAAACTGCATCGCGGGTAAAGCATTACGCCGGAGGGCGCTGCGCTTATCCGGCCTACACAACACCGGGGCGCAGCGCTTCCTTAATTGCTTTTAATTATTCGACAGAGACGTTTTCGAAGTGGTGTTTGCCTAATGGATCAACCACATAGCCTTTCACTTCTTTACGCACTGGTTCGTACACGGTGGAGTGAGCAACAATCAGAGCCGGAGCCTGGTCGTGCATAACAACCTGAGCTTGCTTGTACAGTTCAATACGTTTGTTGTGATCGTCGGTCGCACGCGCCGGCTGGATCAGGTCTTCAAACGGCTTGTAGCACCAGCGAGAGTAGTTAGAACCGTCTTTCGCTGCCGCACAGCTGAACAAGGTCGCGAAGAAGTTGTCCGGATCCCCGTTGTCACCGGTCCAGCCCATCATCACCGCCTGATGCTCACCCGCTTTGGCGCGTTTCAGATACTCGCCCCACTCGTAGGTCACAATCTTGGCCTGAACGCCAATTTTCGCCCAGTCAGCCTGAACCATTTCTGCCATACGACGTGCGTTCGGGTTATATGGACGCTGTACCGGCATAGCCCACAGCTCAACGGTAAAGCCTTTGTCCTGACCCGCTTCCTTCAGCAGCGCTTTGGCCTTCTCAGGATCGTAGGTGTAGTCTTTAACGTCGTCGTTATAGCCCCACATGGTCGGCGGGATCAGGTTTTTCGCGGCAACGCCAGCGCCCTGATAAACCGCTTTGATGATCGCTTCTTTGTTTACCGCGTAGGTCAGCGCCTGACGGACTTTCACGTCATCAAACGGTTTCTTCTCGGTGTTGAAAGAGAGGTAGCCAACGTTCAGACCCGCCTGCTCCATCAGGTTGATGTTTTTATCCTGCTTCATGCGCGCGATGTCTGCCGGGTTCGGGTACGGCATCACCTGGCACTCGTTCTTCTGCAGTTTGGCGTAACGCACGGAAGCGTCAGGCGTAATGGAGAAGACCAGACGGTCGATCTGCGGCTTGGTGCCCCAGTAACCTTCGAATGCTTTATACAGAATACGGGAGTCTTTCTGGTACTGCTGCAGCTGGAACGGACCGGTACCAATTGGGTTCAGATCCACTTTCTCCGGAGAACCGGCTTTCAGCATGTTGTCAGCATATTCTTTGGAAAGAATAGAAGCGAAGTCCATCGCCAGGTCAGCCAGGAACGGCGCTTCCGGGCGAGTCAGCACGAACTGAACGGTTTTATCGTCCACTTTTTTCACTTCGGAGATCAGATCCGGCAGACCCATCCCTTCGAAGTATTCATAGCTGCCGCCAGAGACTTTATGGTACGGGTTCTGGGCATTTTTCTGACGATCGAAAGAGAACACCACGTCATCGGCGTTAAAATCGCGCGTCGGTTTAAATTCTTTGTTGTCCTGCCACTTCACGCCCTGACGCAGGTGGAAGGTATAGGTTTTGCCGTCTTCGCTGATTTCCCACTTCTCAGCAAGGCCCGGGATCACTTCAGTCGTACCGGTTTTGAACTCGACCAGGCGGTTATAGATCGGTACGGAGCTGGCATCATAGGTGGTGCCAGAGGTGAAAAGCTGCGGGTTAAAGCCTTCAGGAGATCCTTCTGAACAATAAACCAGAGTTTTAGCCTGTACGCTTGCTGCGACGGTCATAGCCACCAGGCTCAGACCAAGCTTCAGCATCCCTGACTTCTTCAAGGAAATACTCATTCTTCTGCTCCAATGTGATGTTTGTTGTTTTACCCTTTGCAGTGGGTTTGCACCGCCTGGCCTTTTTTGTTTTTTACCCGGCCGGGTCGGCGTTAAGAGGATGGGGATTCCGTTCACATAAGCGACTGAGTTGCAGTGCGGATTCTCCATGAAATGCCCCTCATACCCTACAATCTGTCAACAGAATGTGAAAACGTCAATACAGGTCACCGTGATTTACGCCAACGGTGAGAATTCACAAACAAAGATTAAAAAAAGTGCGGAAGGACATTTTCAGCAGGGAAATTTGTGCTACGCGCACTATGCCAGAATAAACATCTTCATATTTCGCAACATTTGGTGATTAACATTTATGCAATTTATTCAAACTTTCTAAATTAATGCTGCATATCTGAGCGATTAACACCATGAACGTTAAAGCGCACAGCGGAAAATGCCAGCTTCAGCCATAAGTAGCGCAAAAAAAGTTTCAAGCAAATATAAAAAAAGGCAATGGAATATGTCACAGAATCGTTAACAGTCAGTGGGAAGTGGTGCACAATTTTTGCAGATAAAATGAAGGTCAAACGTGGGGTCGGAAAAACAAAAAATACGCCCTGCCAGCGCTTCGCCTGTAGGCCGGATAAGGCGCTTGCGCCGCATCCGGCAATGTCTGTTATAGCGTGATGTTTTGCCTGATGGCGCTTCGCTTATCAGGCCTACAAAAGCCACAAATGCAAAAAGCCCGCTCAGAGAGCGGGCTTTTCTAATTTGGTCGGTGATAGAGGATTACTCGCCACTGCGTGGCTCGCCCTGCGGGCCGTTGCTGACGCAACGTTCTCTCGCTACGCTCGAGTCGAACCTCTTGCCCCCGGAGGTTCTCATCCTCGTGGATTCCGGAATGCAAAAAGCCCGCTCAGAGAGCAGGCTTTTCTAATTTGGTCGGTGATAGAGGATTCGAACCTCCGACCCCTTCGTCCCGAACGAAGTGCGCTACCAGGCTGCGCCAATCACCGAATGCGGGGCGCATCTTACTGCTCAGTTGCGCGCCCGTCAATCCCTTAGTATCAAAATGCCATTTGATCGGCGAGAAAGTCAGCAGCTCAGTTACTGGGCTGTCGCCTCATTCGCGTCCGGGATACGACACCAGTTATTATTCTCGTTAATACCACCATTTGGCGAGGTATAGCCGAGGCAACCCAAAATGGTGTCGTACAGTTCCACATGACGACGCGGCACCTTCATATCAGCTTCTTGCTTAAGGTGTGCAAACGCCTTCGCATGGTCTGGGTCTTCCAGATATTTGTCAGACATCCACACCATCATAGGTACGCGGAACTGCTCAGGTGGCGCCATTTTACGCGGCGTACCGTGCAGGTGCTCGCGCTCGTTAATCGACTCACCGTGATCGGCGGCATAAAACACGATCGCTTTCTTATCGCGTAGTTGATCAAACACTTTGGTAATAAAGTGATCAACATAGGTTACCGAGTTATCGAATGAGTTGATCATCTCAGCTTTCGAGCAACCGCTATCAACATTGACACACTCCGGCTTCCACTGCGCATATTCGCGGGTGTAGCGCTGGGTGTAGTTAAAATGCGAGCCTTTGGTGTGCAGAATAATCAGATGCTTGTCACCATCTTCATTATTCTGTAAAGACTGCTGCATCTCGGTAATCAGCAGCATATCGTCAACGTTCTTGCCACGGTTACGTGGCTCTGCGCCAATCTGCTCACGATAGGCGATGTTCTCCGCCATGGTGTTACTGTAGAACCACATCTCGCTTTGCATCGCGTAAAGATCGGTCTTGAACCCTAACTGGCCGAGCACGGAGAAGACGTTTTGTTCTTTCAGGGTACGCTGCGGGTTTTCTTCTGCCCCACCCTCACGCACAAACATGCAACGCAGCGAAAGTTTGGTTGCCGTATCACAGGAATATCCACGGAAGGCGGCCAGATTTTTCTCCTGGGCGAGCCTTGGCGTGGTATTACGCTCATAGCCAAAAATCCCCATATGATCCCAGCGGGTCGTTTCGCCGATAATAAAGACCACATAGGTGTCGTCGAGGTTTTTGGGGGCAACATAGGTAAACTTCTTCGCCGGGTTCATCAACGATTTGTTGTCTGAGGATTCATCCACCTGTGCCCAGGCGTACAGACCCAGCGCAGAGAGCCAGTTTGACGGCAGATAGGAATTCGCCACTACCCCGCCATAGCTGGGTAAATCGATTCCCGTTGCTCGCTCAACGCTTCTCTGTTGCATGCTCAGCAGGCGAATCGGGACCCATACCATCAGACCAGCCAGTAAAACTACCGCCACGCTGCGCCATCTCATGCCAGGCGTACGTATCTGTTTCATCAGGGTATAGCGGCAGCGATTACTCCAAATCAGAACCAACGGTATAATGCTGACCGAAACCAGCCACACGACAAAATGCCAGCCAACCACTTCTTTCGATAAATCAATATCCGTGGTCATTACGGAGGCAATAATACCGTAACCAATTACCACATTCAGGAAGGTCATGTAATAGCTGGCACCAGCAGAACACAGCACCACTAAGGTTGTCAGGACACGCCAGGCGCGCCGACCAAATAAAGAGAGAAGCCGTAGTAAAAAGAAGGTCACCAGCACAGTGCCGGCTAATTCAACAACCGCAGAGAGTCCTTTCCAGACGGTAAACTCGTGTGCATATCCGCTAAAGCGCCGGAAAAATACAGCACAGTTCATAAACAAACCGATATAGATTGCCAGCAGGAAACTGAGTTTCTGCTGCGTCATCGACTTAATATATCTCATGCAAACAAACCCTGGGAATCGGGATTAAAACACCCTGAGCAGTAGTCAAACAGACCAGGCAGGGGAAAATGCGACAACAGCAGAAGTGAAATGTCTACGGGCGCGGGTAAGTAGACCACAGGAGGGGGAAAAAGTGCTTATGGAGAATGCAAATGACGCATATATTTTTGTAAATATATGCGCCAGGTATTAATCAGACTACTAATAGGTTTAGGCGTGCGCCTCGGTATATACGCTACGCTGTGGCTGGCGGATGGTGGTGGATAGTGCCAGCGAGATAATTAACAGCGCAAAGATAACGCAGAAGGTCACATAGAAACCGCCGAACAGCGAGGCGATAATGGAACCACAAATGCTGCCGATACCGAAACCTAAGTAAATGACGCCGTAGTTTTTAGCCAGGTTATTCAAACCGAAGAACTCGCTCACCAGTGACGGGAACACGGTGATGGTACCGCCAAAGTTAAATGCTACACAGGCAATCGCCGCGAAGAAGGTCGCATCATTCAGCGGGGCGAACAGCAGTGCCGCCATACCGACCAGCGAAACGACCTGCCCAATGGTGATAACGCGAATACGAGAGATTTTGTCGGACAGAATCCCCAGAACCAGACGACCGGACAAGTTAGCGATAGAAATGACGGTAACCGCATTTGCCGCCGTTGCCACATCCATATGCGCCAGGCTTTGTGCAATATCTTTCGCCACGCCAATCACATACAGCCCACTCATACACGCCGTCAGGAACATCACTGCCAGCATCCAGTACTGCGGTTTACGCATGGACTGCGCCAGGGTGTAGTCATTCTCAACCACGCCATTTTTCGTTTTCACTTCCTGATTCGGCGCGTCTTTCATCAGCGTGGAGCCAAAGACGATCATCACCAGCACAATCGCGCCCCAAATCATGAAGGTTTTTTCCAGACCCACAGTGCTCAACAGTTGGCTGTCGATGAATTTAAAACCGAGGCTGCCAAGACCGTAAGAACCGATGGCAAAGGCGGAAATCAGCCCTTTACGCTCAGGGAACCATTTTACACAGTTGGAAAGTGTTAACAGGTAGCCTGCGCCATCCGCCAGACCGACCAATACACCGGCGCTCAGCCACAGCATAATCAGGCTGTCAGAGTGGGCGGTTAAGAAGAAGCCGACACCCAGTAAAATACCGGAGGCCATGGTGACGCGTTTCACGCCAAAACGTTCCTGCAGTTTCCCGGCGACGGAAGAAGAAATTGCCAGCCCGAGGCTCAGCAGGCCAAAGGAAAAGGCAACCTGACTCACCGGCGCATCAAGCTTAGAAGAGAGCGCACCGTTAAACAGGCTCCAGGTATAAACAGAACCTAAAGCAAATTGGGTAATGATGGTGCCGATCAGTGTCAGCCAGCGGGTACGCTGATAATCAGAAGTTTTCATGGCAGTCTTCCTGCATAAACAAAATGGGAAATTCTCTGCCAACAACCATACCGAAGCGCTTTTATGAGCAGGAGAAAACGGCATGAAATGCCGCCAGGACGGAATGAAATGCCTGGAATGCGGAATGAATGACGAGACAAAAAGTCGGGTTACTGAATTTTATCGCATGAGTTAGTACACGCTATCGCTGGAGTGCGTGTGACTGTTGATCTCAACATGTAATCAAGATGTTTATATGCTGATTACTTACGTTAAAATTTGGCGCTCACTCCCATGGTGTACATATAGTCGCTGTTGTTGGTACTGTTTTCCGCCTGCGAAAGCGCTGCGTAAGCCGCCATGTGCGGGTTCAACAGCATATCCGCACCGACGGTGACATCCACCCAGTTACCATCCTGACCCGCTGCTGACATGCGGCTGAGACCCGACTGCGCCTTCCAGATATTCTCGCCAAACTGCTGGTTATAGCTGATTTGCGCCCACGGTCGCACATCACCGAACTGCGAATTGACTCGCCAGCCCAACGAGCTCACGCTGGCATGCCACAGCGGATCGTTCTGCGTTACCGAAGTCGCGCTATCGCCAAATTCGTTGTAAGTAGATGTGGTTGAACCATCATAATGCAGCGCGGCAACCGGACCAGTTGTCACCTGCCTTGAAAGCGGGAAGTTCCAGCCCATACTCATGCCGCTGGTCGCATCCATAGGCGTCTCATCCGCCAGATTCACCACGGGACCCGCCACGTTCTGAGTGGAACGAATACGTTCTTCCAGAATGTCGTTATAACGTGGTTGGTGATCGCTGTCCCATGTATAACGTTCAGCCGTATGCCCTGACATCGCATCAACGATATATTCTTGTTGCCAGCCATATGCTGTATTGATGGACAGCGCACAAACTACAACGCTCACCAGAGTTAACCTCTGATGACCACTACTGTTTCTTATAATCATCAACGCGACTCCAGAAAAGAGCCGAATTCGGCAATATTATTGTCATTGTATGAAGGATATGGGCCCATCTGGCCCTGTATTAAATATTGTCTTTTTAGCTGGCGCGTCAAGGCGGGCCGAATGAAATTTTTACGCCAGTAAAAACAGCGAGGAAGAATATGCAGCGTTGCGGATGGGTCAGTCAGGATCCACTTTACATTGCCTACCACGACAAGGAATGGGGCGTCCCCGAAACCGATAGTAATAAACTGTTCGAAATGATCTGCCTGGAAGGTCAGCAGGCCGGGTTATCGTGGATTACCGTGCTAAAGAAACGGGAAAATTATCGCCACGCTTTCCACCATTTTGACCCGGAAAAAGTGGCGGCCATGACCGAAGAGGATGTGGAAAGGCTGGTACTGGATGCCGGCATTATTCGCCATCGCGGAAAAATTCAGGCCATTATCGGCAACGCTCGTGCTTTTCTGACGATGGCGCAAAACGGAGAGTCGTTTAGCGAATTCGTCTGGTCATTTGTTGATAACCAACCGCAAGTGACTCGCGCCGCCAACCTGAGCGATATTCCCACCTCCACGCCTGCGTCAGACGCGCTGTCTAAAGCGTTAAAAAAACGCGGATTTAAGTTTGTCGGCACCACCATTTGTTACTCCTTTATGCAGGCGTGCGGCCTGGTCAACGACCATGTCACCAGCTGCATCTGTTATCCGGGAGAACAACATGATTCGTGAATCCAAGGCTGACGATCTGCCGTCAATTTTGGCGCTGTGGATGGAAAGCACAATCCATGCCCATCCATTTATCGAAGAGCGCTACTGGCGCGAAAGTGAATCCGTGGTGCGGGATGTTTATCTGCCAGCCGCGCAAACCTGGGTTTGGGAAGAAGAAGGCGAGCTCAAAGGCTTTGCCAGCGTGATTGACGACCGCTTTCTCGGCGCGCTGTTTGTCGCACCTGCCGCCATCAGAAGCGGGATCGGCAAAGCGCTGGTGCAGCATGTCCAGCAGCGCTTTTCGATACTCAGCCTTGAGGTCTACCAGAAGAATCAATCAGCGGTGAACTTCTACCATGCGCTGGGTTTTCGCATTGAAGACGGCGCATGGCAGGAAGAGACTCACCACCCCACGTGGATTATGGGCTGGCAGGCGGATCAAACGCCGTAAGCGCCAACGTTGGTCCGCTATATTTTTCAAGCCACGCCAGCGCAGTATTGCCCGCGCAGCCATTCCCCAGCTTCGAGCTGGGGAGATCTTTGGTCAGCACGTTGACGGCGCCATTTTTACAAATACCGTTCGCTGCGAGATCCAAATCAGGCCAGGCGCCTTCATGAATACAGATGACGCCGGGTTTAATACCCGCCGTCACCACCGCGCCCGCAAGAACTTGCCCGCGCTGGTTCCACACCCTGACCGTATCGCCATCCGCAATGCCGCGCGCGTGGGCGTCCTGCGGATGAATCGTTATCGGCTCACGATCCGCTACCGCGTACTGCTCACGTAGCGCACTGTAGTTAAGCTGACTATGCAAACGGTGCGCCGGATGGGCGGAAAGCAGCTGTAGCTGGTCCGGTTCGGCGTTACCGAACCACTCATCCGGCTCCAGCCACATCGGGTGTCCCCCGCAGTCCGCGTAGCCGTAACCTGCAATCCTCGCGGAGTAGATTTCAATTTTGCCGCTGTCCGTTTTCAGCGGATGCGCCTGCGGGTCGCGGCGAAAATCCGCAAAACGGATAAACTGCGCGCTGGCGGCGTTTTCCGGCATTTCGATCAGGGCGTTGCGCTGCCAAAACTCGGCGAAAGGCGGCAATGTCACCTGCTGACTGGCCCCACGTTGCCCGGCAATATTGTAAAAAGTCTCCAGCCACGCCAGTTCGCTTTTACCTTCGGTGAACCGTTCATATCCGCCCTTTTCCCAGCGCTCACTCAGCTCGGCAAAGACATCAAAATCATTTCGCGCTTCGTCCTGCGGCGGTATGACCTGCTTCATCGGCACCAGGTGCTGGTTGCTGTAATCGCCAGTCATGGTCAAATCATTACGCTCAAAGGAGGTGGTTGCTGGCAGCACGATATCGGCATGCTTTGCTGCGGCGGTCCAGAAACACTCCGAGATGACCACCAGCTCCGGTTTTTGCCAGGCGCGAATTAAACGGTTAGTGTCCTGATGATGGGTGAAGTTAGCCCCGCCCGCCCACCACAGCATACGGATGTCCGGGAAATGGCGGTCCATGCCGTTGTGCTGGTAAAAACCGCCGGGATTTTCCAGCGCTTCGACAATTCGCGCCACCGGGATTTTATCTACCGCGTCGGTGCCGCCTTTAACGCTGCCCTGCATTGAAGCCAGCACCGCAGCCCGGCGCGTTGGGTTGCCGCCATTGGCAAAATGGTACGACAGCCCAAAACCGCCGCCTGGCGTCCCGATTTGTCCGAGCATGGCGGCCAGGGTGACAATCATCCAGTGTTTCTGCTCGCCATACTGTTGGCGCTGCATGCCCCATCCGGCCATCAGCATGGTGGTATTTTGGTGAAATATCGCCGCAAGTTCGCGTATCTTCGCCGTCGGAATGCCACAAATCTCTGTCGCCCATTCTGCCGTTTTTGCAACATCATCAGATTTACCCAGCAGATAGTCGGCAAAACGGTCATATCCGGTAGTACACCGGGCGAGAAAGTCCTCGTCATGCCAGCCGTTTTCCACCAGCGTATGCGCGATGCCCAGCATCAGCGCTACGTCGGTCCCCATATGCGGGGCAATCCATTCCATCTTATCGCCAAAGAAATCGACGCTTTCCGATCGCATCGGATCGATACAGATCAACCGTTTACCGCTGTCGCGCAATGCCTCAAAGTACGCGAGGCCCTGCTCATCGGACGCGTTCCAGGCAATCTTCAGGGTATTCAGCGGATTGGCGCTCCACAACACCACCACCTCGCTGTTCTCCAGCACCACCGGCCAGCTGGTTTGCTGCTGGTAAACTTCGTTCCCGCCCACCACGTACGGCATGATCGCCTGCGCAGCCCCCGTCGAGTAATCCCCCAGATGCCCGGTATAACCGCCCGCCAGCGCCATATAACGCTGTAACAGGGTCGCCGCTTTGTGTAACACGCCGTTGGAACGCCAGCCGTACGAACCGGCAAAAATTGAGGCCGGGCCGTAGCTGTCACGGATGCGTTTATGCTGCGTATGGATAAGATTCAGCGCGTCGTCCCAACTGACGCGAACAAACTCATCCTGCCCACGTACGCCCTGTGGGTTCTCCGGCGAGGCGAGAAACCCTTTACGCACCATCGGAAAACGTACCCGCGTTTTACTGTGAACCTGGTCGCGCACCACGGTTTGCAAAGAGTTGGGATGAGTGGTGGGCAGCGCGCCACGCGAGGAGAAAACTGTCTCACCATCAGTGTCGACGAGGATTGGTCCCCAGTGGGCGGCGGTTAACACCGAGTAATGTGCGGGTGAATTAGCCAAGATGGCGCTCCTGAATGCGATGTGACGGCTTATTTATTATGCCGTTCAATGTTACTTACAAATTTCAGAGTCTTCCCTGGAATTTTCTTCATGTTCACACGTCATAATCAACCGCCACGGTCGCTGTGGCAAAGAAGAAAAAGTCATTAAGGAATTAAGATGAAGAAACGTGTATTTGTTATTGCTGCCATCGTGAGCGGCGCCCTGGCGGTTTCTGGCTGCACAACAAACCCTTACACCGGCGAACGCGAAGCAGGTAAATCCGGCATTGGCGCAGGTATTGGCTCTCTGGTCGGCGCGGGCATTGGCGCACTCTCTTCTTCGAAGAAAGATCGCGGCAAAGGCGCACTGATTGGCGCAGCGACTGGCGCGGCCGTTGGCGGTGGTATCGGCTATTACATGGACGTGCAGGAAGCGAAACTGCGCGAAAAAATGCAGGGAACGGGCGTCAGCGTGACGCGCAGTGGCGATAACATCATTCTGAACATGCCAAACAACGTCACCTTCGACAGCAGCAGTGCCAACCTGAAGCCTGCGGGTGCTAACACCCTGACCGGCGTGGCGATGGTACTGAAAGAGTACAATAAAACCGCCGTCAACGTGCTGGGCTTCACCGACAGCACCGGCAGCCAGGATCTGAATATGCGTCTGTCACAGCAGCGCGCAGACTCCGTAGCCAGCGCCTTGATCACTCAAGGGGTCGCAGCTAACCGCATCCGCACTCAGGGTATGGGCCCGGCAAATCCGATCGCCAGCAACAGCACAGCGGAAGGTAAAGCGCAAAACCGCCGCGTAGAAATTACCTTAAGCCCGATCCAGTAACGTTTTGTGCCGGATGGAAGCAGACCGCGCCCATCCGGCATGAAGCACTTGCCATCGTTGATTTTCGCGTTAAGGTGTTGTCACCAAATTCAGGGAAATCAGCGATGAGCAAATCAACACGGGCAACCATCAGCGACGTGGCGAAAGCTGCAAAAACCGGCAAGACCAGCATTTCACGTTATCTCAACGGTGAAAAGCACCTGCTTTCCGACGCGCTGCTGGCCCGCATTGAACAAGCCATTGCCGATCTCGACTATCGTCCCAGCCTGATGGCAAGAGGCCTGAAACATGGTCGTACCCGCCTGATTGGCCTGATCATCGCCGATATTACTAATCCCTACTCCGTCAACGTGCTAAGTGGTATTGAAGCCGCCTGTCGCGATAAAGGCTTTACCCCGCTGGTGTGTAACACCAACAACGAAGTGGATCAGGAGCTGCATTATCTCGACCTGCTGCGCAGCTACCAGGTCGAAGGGATTGTGGTCAACGCCGTCGGGATGCGCGAAGAGGGGCTGAACCGCCTGCAACAGTCTGCGCTGCCGATGGTGCTGATTGACCGTAAAATTCCCGATTTCGCCTGTGATATGGTCGGGCTGGATAACACCCAGGCGGCAACGGTTGCCACCGAGCATCTGGTAGAGCAAGGTTTTGAAGCCATCCTGTTCCTCAGCGAACCACTCGGCATGGTGAATACCCGCCGCGAACGCCTGAGCGCTTTTCGCGCCACGCTCGCGCAATACCCCGGCGTGATCGCGCAAAATGCCGAGGTCCCGCTCACGGACAATACGCAACTGGACGACACCCTGCGCCAGTTTCACCAGCAGCATCGTGGAATGCGCAAAGCCGTTATCTCTGCCAACGGTGCCCTCACTCTACAAGTAGCCCGCGCCCTGAAACGCATTGGCCTCAACTGGGGGAGCGACATAGGCTTACTCGGTTTTGACGAACTGGAATGGGCAGAGCTGGCGGGCGTCGGTATTACCACGTTGAAACAACCCACCTGGCAGATTGGTTACACCGCCGTTGAGCAGGTTGTGCGCCGGATTGATGGCGGCTCCGCTGCCATTCAGGAACAGGTCTTCTCCGGCGAGCTGATCGTGCGCGGCTCTACCGCCCGTTAAATTACCTTCGTGATGGTGATCATAAATTCGACATCATAGGCTTTTCTTTGGAACCGGTTCCATCTAGCGTTATAACAAGAACGCTAGTCTGGAGTTTCCATGAAAAGAAAAATTATGGTGGTCACCGCCGCTTACGGTCACGACCAGGTACGGGCCGCAGGCGGGCAAACGGCAATGCTGCCCATCATCGCTGAAGCCGGTGCTGACGGCGTCGAAATCCGCCGCGAGCTATTAACTGACGCCGAGCTGAAAACGCTCTCTACGATGGCCTCTGCGATCGAAATCTTCGGCCTGCTGGCCTGTTACTCAGCGCCTGAACCGTTGTTCCTTGAGGATGGTAACCTCAACCCCCGTCTTCCAGAACTACTTGAGGAAGCGCAGGCCTTGCAGGCGCTGTGGTTAAAAGTCTCCCTCGGCCATTTTTCCCTTACAAAACAGTTCGGCGTTCTACGCCAATGGCTGGACAACAGCGGAATAGAGCTGGTTGTCGAGAACGATCAGACCGACTGCGGACGCCTGCAGCCGATGCAGGGCTTTAACGAAGCCTGTCAGGCGCAAAACCTGCCGATATCTCTGACCTTCGATATGGGCAACTGGCTGTGGGTGGGCGACTCCCCGGAAGAAGCAGCACAAAACCTGGCGTCAACCGTTGGCTATATCCATGTCAAAGCCGCAGTTGCATATCACGACAGCTACCGCGCCGTACCGCCTGATGAAGCCGATCCGCGCTGGCTGGCGCTGCTAAAAACGCTGCCCAACGATGTCCCACGCGGCATTGAGTTCCCCCTGGAAGGGCAGGATTTGGTGGCGGTTACCCGCCGCTACGTTGAGCTGTTACGCGAGGAGTAACGCATGAAAAATTCACTGGATGTGGTCACTATTGGTGAAGCGATGGCGATGTTTGTCGCCACGCAAACCGGCGAACTGGCGGATGTGGAGCAGTTTATCAAGCGCGTTGCAGGCGCGGAGCTTAACGTAGCGACCGGTCTTGCCCGTCTGGGCCTGAAGGTCGGTTGGGTGAGCCGCGTTGGCAACGACAGCTTTGGCCGTTTTATCGTTAAGTCGCTGGAAAAAGAAGGGATTGATGCGCAGGGAGTCACCCAGGACGGGCGTTACGCTACTGGCTTTCAGCTTAAATCTAAAGTCGAAAATGGAACCGATCCCATTGTGGAGTATTTCCGTAAAGGTTCCGCTGCCAGCCACCTCAGCATTGAAGATTATCACGAGGACTATTTCGCCAGCGCGCGCCACCTGCACCTGAGCGGCGTAGCAGCAGCACTTTCTGCCAGCTCTTATGAACTACTGGCGCATACCGCCCGCACCATGAAGGCCCAGGGGAAGACCATCTCGTTCGACCCGAATTTGCGCCCGGTATTGTGGAAAAGCGAAGCCGAAATGGTGGAAAAACTGAACCGCCTGGCATTCCAGGCAGACTGGGTTTTACCAGGGTTAAAAGAGGGCATGATTTTAACCGGTCAGCAAACGCCTGAAGCCATCGCCGACTTTTATCTGCGCCATGGCGTGAAGGCCGTGATCGTGAAAACCGGGGCTGATGGCGCCTGGTACAAAACCGCCAGCGGCGAACAAGGCTGCGTGGCACCGGTAAAAGTCGACAATGTGGTCGATACAGTCGGCGCAGGCGATGGCTTTGCCGTGGGCGTTATTAGCGCCCTGCTGGAAGGCCGCTCGTTGCATCAGGCGGTGACCCGCGGCAATAAAATTGGCGCACTGGCCATTCAGGTTCAGGGCGACAGCGAAGGATTACCCACACGTGAACAATTAGGGGAATAAACTCCCGGCCAACTCTGTACCCTACATACAGAGGCGGCGTATCAGCATAACCAGAGGGCAGTCTATGAATAGCTCAACTAATGCAGCAAAACGCTGGTGGTACATCATGCCAATCGTGTTTATCACGTATAGCCTGGCGTACCTTGACCGCGCGAACTTCAGCTTCGCCTCCGCCGCCGGTATCAACGAGGACCTCGGCATTACCAAGGGGATCTCTTCCCTGCTGGGCGCACTGTTTTTCCTCGGCTATTTCTTCTTTCAGATCCCGGGCGCAATTTACGCTGAACGCCGCAGCGTACGAAAACTGATTTTTGTCTGTCTGATCCTCTGGGGCGCATGCGCGTCGTTAACCGGCATGGTCAGCAATATTCCAATGCTTGCCGCCATCCGCTTTATTCTTGGCGTCGTTGAAGCCGCCGTGATGCCGGCAATGCTGATTTATATCAGCAACTGGTTTACGAAATCTGAACGCTCGCGCGCAAACACTTTCCTGATCCTCGGTAATCCGGTCACCGTCCTGTGGATGTCCGTGGTTTCCGGTTACCTGATTCAGGCGCTGGGCTGGCGGGAAATGTTCATCATCGAGGGCTTCCCGGCCATCATCTGGGCGTTCTGTTGGTGGGTGCTGGTAAAAGACAAACCGTCTCAGGTCGGTTGGCTGTCAGAATCTGAAAAAGCCGCTCTTCAGGCACAACTGGAAAAAGAGCAGCAAGGCATCAAAGCCGTACGCAACTATAGCGAGGCTTTCCGCTCACGTAACGTCATCCTGCTGTGTATGCAGTATTTCGCCTGGAGTATTGGCGTTTATGGTTTTGTCCTGTGGCTGCCGTCGATTATCCGCAACGGCGGCGCAAACCTGGGAATGGTGGAAGTTGGTTGGCTGTCATCCGTACCGTATCTGGCGGCAACGGCGGCGATGATCCTCGTCTCCTGGGCGTCCGATAAGCTGCAAAACCGTAAGCTGTTTGTCTGGCCACTGTTACTGATCGCGGCGTTCGCGTTTATCGGCTCCTGGGCCGTAGGCGCAGACCACTTCTGGATTTCTTACACGCTGTTGGTTATTGCAGGCGCGGCAATGTATGCCCCCTATGGTCCCTTCTTCGCCATCATCCCGGAAATGCTGCCGCGCAACGTCGCCGGTGGGGCAATGGCGCTGATCAACAGCATGGGCGCGCTAGGCTCATTCTTTGGTTCATGGTTTGTCGGCTACCTCAATGGCGCTACCGGTAGCCCGTCTGCCTCGTACATTTTTATGGGGGTAGCGCTTTTTGTCTCAGTGTGGCTAACTCTCATTGTTAAGCCTGCTAATAATTCTCAAATTCCGGTTGGCGCACGCCACGCTTAAATTTTAACTTACGGAGATTCGCATGAAGCCGTCCATTATTCTCTATAAAGCGTTACCTGACGATTTACTGCATCGCCTGGAAGAACATTTTACTGTGACTCAGGTGCCTAACCTGCGCCCGGAAACGGTCGCACAGCACGCCGACGCTTTTGCCAATGCAGAAGGTCTGCTGGGCTCCAGTGAAGCCGTCAATACCGCTCTGCTGGAGAAAATGCCCAGGCTGCGTGCGACATCTACGATTTCCGTAGGCTATGACAACTTCGACGTCGATGCCCTCAACGCGCGTAAGGTGCTGTTGATGCACACGCCAACCGTGCTGACGGAAACCGTCGCCGATACGGTAATGGCGCTGGTGTTAAGCACCGCTCGCCGCGTAGTGGAAGTTGCCGAACGGGTAAAGGTCGGCGAATGGACCAAAAGTATCGGACCGGACTGGTTTGGTACCGATGTACACCACAAAACGCTGGGGATTGTCGGTATGGGCCGCATTGGGCTGGCGCTGGCACAACGTGCGCATTTCGGCTTTAGCATGTCGATTCTCTATAATGCGCGCCGTCATCATCAGGAAGCAGAAGAGCGCTTCAATGCACGTTACTGCGACCTCGATACGCTGTTGCAGGAGTCTGATTTTGTCTGCCTGATCCTGCCGTTAACCGACGAAACGCATCATCTGTTCAGCACCGAGCAGTTTGCCAAAATGAAGTCTTCCGCCATTTTCATTAACGCCGGACGTGGCCCGGTGGTCGATGAAAAAGCGTTGATTGCCGCCCTGCAAAAAGGCGAAATTCATGCCGCTGGCCTGGATGTATTTGAGCAAGAGCCATTATCGGTAGACTCACCGCTGCTGTCACTGCCCAACGTGGTGGCCGTACCGCACATTGGTTCAGCCACGCACGAAACGCGCTACAACATGGCGGCCTGTGCGGTGGATAACTTAATCGATGCGCTGCAAGGACGCGTTGAGAAGAACTGCGTAAACCCGCAGGTCGCATCATAAACAAAAGGCCGGGTAGCGCTTACGCTCACCCGGCCTTTCATGTATTACCGTATCTTAATTACTGAGCGGCATTCACCGCAGCAGTCCAGGCCTGATTAAATGCCTGATGCTGAGCAGCCAACGGGCCAATCAGCGTATTGTACTGACTTGCCTGCTGTGACGTTGGAAACTGGATACCGTTGGCGACAAAGCTCACCTGCGTATCCTGCTGCGCCACAAAATCACCAACCTGCACCAGTTGCTGCGTGAAAATTTGCGCGGCAGGGATCAGCGGCTGTAAGGCCTCTGATGGTGCAGTAACAACTTTGTTGTACACCTGATCAAAGACCGGCTTCAGATCTTCGCCCTGCTTCAGCGCGCCATGCGCAGCATCTGCCTGTAGCTTCGCATTCTGCAACTGTTGCCCTAATACACCTAGCGCACCATTTGCCTGACGCAGCGGCTCACGCTGAGTCACATAATCCTGAGGAACACGAATCGCATTTACGCTATCAACCACCGGACGCAGACCGGAGTCCATCGCCTGATTAACCTGCTGCGAATAGCCATACAGAATCGCGTAATCGGACACAAACGGGCCAAACTGTTTTTTCTGATCGGCGGTCAGCGTTGGTAAACGCTCTCCGCTACGCATTGCAGTATTCTGCAGAAAATCGATAAACGCTTTGCGTTGATCGCCTTCTTTATCAAAACACCCACTCAGGCCAACTACCATTAAGAGCGCCAAAACAGGCGCAAACCAGCGAGAGCAGGACTTACCTGTCGCCATTTTAATACTCCTTTCACCCAAAAATGCGCACAACGACACCCGCGTGCCTGACGTTGACAAGGATAGTCCAGGTCAGCCCCGCAAGATACCCTTACCGCGTAATCTTGTGGGGGAAAATAACCGTTCCCGCCACCGTTCGTTTTGCTAAACAATGCTGCATTTACCACTCGGCGTCATATTTTAGTCATCTTTACAATCGGAATCGATCGTTCGGAGATCCCGACCTTTATCAGTTCGTTAGCCAGCAAAAGATTGTCACCTGCGATCCGCTGAAACGAATCCATCACACAACCCTTAAATCCGGCTTCATTTTTTCCGACTACTCTTAATGAGCTTCGAAGAAATTCACGATCCCGCTGTGTGATTTGTAGGAGTTCTCAATGGAATACAAAGATCCTATGTTTGAACTGCTAAGAAGTCTGGAGCAGATTGTTTTTAAAGATGTATCGCAGACGGTCACTCTGCCGCAAAAAACCAACCCTTTCACCGAATTTGAACAGCTACGACGAGGGACAGGTTTAAAAACAGATGATTTTGCCCGAGTGATGGGCGTGACGGTCGCGATGGTTCATGAATGGGAGTCTAAACGCGTAAAACCTTCCAGTACCGAGCTAAAGTTGATGCGCCTGCTCCAGGCAGACCCTAGATTAAGTAAGCAACTGATGGATTGAACTATTTTTCAATTTTGCTTAAGAACGGTCCTGTAACAGGGCCGTTCTCTTACGAAGGTTATCCACAAAAAAGAAAATAGTAGTTGCATCCACATGCGTAAAATGAGTTAATGCCCTCAACGGTTTGACGTACAGACCATTACAGCAGTTAGTAAGGCAAGTCCCTTCAAGAGTTATCGTTGATACCCTTCGTAGTGAGCATTTCCTTTACTGTTAAAAAATCTGTAAAGCACGCCATATCGCCGAAAGGCACACTTATTTTTTAAAAGGTAATACACTATGTCCGGTAAAATGACTGGTATCGTAAAATGGTTCAACGCTGACAAAGGTTTCGGCTTCATCACTCCTGACGATGGCTCTAAAGACGTGTTCGTACACTTCTCTGCTATCCAGAACGATGGCTACAAATCTCTGGACGAAGGTCAGAAAGTTTCCTTCACCATCGAAAGCGGCGCTAAAGGCCCGGCAGCTGGCAACGTAACCAGCCTGTAAGCTTAAAAAGCTCAAAATTCTGAATCCCTGCCAAACGGCGGGGATTTTTTTTATCTGTACTTCGCAGCACATCCCACCTAAACGCTTCTTTGCATTACTTTACCCGTCGCCCCTTTGACCTTTCCCTAAGGGCAAGCTTTATAGTGAGCCAGTCTATATTCCACAATTTTCACAAGGAATTGAAGCTATGTCGAAATCCTCACTGCTGCTGATTTTAGGTTTGCTCACCACTGGTACTGCGTTCGCGGCAACGCCGGAAGCTACTTTTCTGGCCGAACACGGGCTTAGCGGGAAATCCGTCGAACAAATCGTAGAGACGATTGATCAGTCACCGCAGAGTCGCCCACTGCCGTACTCCGCGTCCATCACCAGCACCGCGTTGAAGCTCTCTTCGGGCGATCAGGTTTATACCCTGCCGCTCGGTGACAAGTTCTATCTGTCGTTTGCCCCGTATGAATGGCAAACACATCCTTGTTTCAACCACAGTCTTTCTGGCTGCCAGGGCGAAATGCCGGAGAAGACATTCAATGTCAAAGTGACGGATAACAAGGGTGATGTGGTGGTACAAAAAGCGATGAAGAGCGGCCGTAATGGCTTTGTCGGGGTATGGCTACCGCGCAATATGGAAGGCACCATCGCAGTGAGCTACAACGGTAAAACGGCGGAGTATCCTATTAAGACGATGGAAGACAGCCAGACCTGTCTGACAAAATTGCAGTTGCACTAATAACATAAAAAAATGCCGGATGGCGCAATGCTTATCCGGCCTACTGGTGTTTCTCTCGTAGGCCGGATAAGGCGAAGCCGCAATCCGGCATTTTCTAAGTCAGCGCAGGGCCGTTACTGCAACAGAGAAATATCTGCCACGCGCAGGAACAGCTCGCGCAGTTTTTCGAGCATAGACAGACGGTTAATACGCAGATCTTTATCTTCTACGTTTACCATCACTTTCTCGAAGAACGCATCAACCGGTTCACGCAGTTCCGCCAGCTCAACCAGCGCTTCCTGGTAACGACCGGCAGCGAAGACAGGCTCCAGCTTATCGCGCAGCACAACCACCTGCATCGCCAGCGCAATTTCTTCCGGCTCTTTCAGCGTTGCCGCATTCACGCGGTCATTCAGCGTCTCTTCAGACTTCGCCAGGATGTTCGATACACGCTTGTTCGCGGCAGCCAGCGCGGACGCGGCTTCCAGCGTACGGAAGTGCGAAACCGCCTTCATACGTGCGTCAAAATCAGCCGGACGAGTCGGACGACGTGCCAGTACGGCCTGAATAGTGTCGACGGTATAACCTTCGTCCTGATACCAGGCGCGGAAGCGACCGAGCATAAAGTCGATAACGTCATCCACCACGTTGGCGTTGGTCAGCTTGTCACCATACAGACGAACAGCTTCTTCGGTCAGCGTTTGCAGATCCAGATTCAGGTTCTTCTCAACGATAATACGCAGCACACCCAGCGCAGCACGACGCAGCGCAAATGGGTCTTTGTCGCCTTTCGGATGCTGACCGATACCGAAGATACCCGCCAGGGTGTCCATCTTGTCAGCAATCGCCACGGCACAAGCTACCGGGTTCGACGGCAGGTCATCACCGGCAAAACGCGGCTGATACTGCTCGTTCAGCGCCACAGCTACATCTTCTGCTTCGCCATCGTGACGCGCGTAGTGCATGCCCATCACACCCTGGGTGTCGGTGAACTCGAAGACCATGTTGGTCATCAGGTCACACTTGGACAGCAGGCCAGCACGCGTTGCGTGGTTAACATCAGCGCCAATCTGACCAGCAATCCAGCCCGCCAGCGCCTGGATACGGTCAGTCTTGTCGCGCAGCGTACCCAGTTGCTGTTGGAACAGCACGGTTTGCAGACGCGGCAGATGGTCTTCCAGACGTTTTTTACGGTCGGTATTGAAGAAGAACTCGGCATCCGCCAGGCGCGGACGAACGACTTTCTCGTTACCGGAGATAATCTGGATCGGATCTTTCGATTCGATGTTGGCAACGAAGATAAAGTTCGGCAGCAGTTTGCCGTCGTTCGCGTAAACCGGGAAGTATTTCTGGTCACCTTTCATGGTGTGAACCAGCGCTTCAGACGGAACTGCGAGGAATTTCTCTTCGAATTTCGCGGTCAGCACTACCGGCCATTCCACCAGCGAGGTGACTTCTTCCAGCAGGCTTTCGCTCAGGTCAGCGTTACCGCCAATCTTACGCGCCGCTTCTTCAGCATCGGCTTTGATTTTCGCTTTACGCTCAGCGTAATCCGCAATTACTTTGCCGCGCTCACGCAGGATTTCCGGGTACTGATCGGCAGAATCGATGGTGAATTCCGACTCGCCCATAAAGCGGTGTCCACGGATCACGCGATCGGACTGAATGCCCAGAATCGTTGCCGGAATCACTTTGTCGCCCAACAGCAGGGTCACGGTGTGAACCGGACGCACGAAGTGGACATCAGACGCGCCCCAGCGCATCAGTTTCGGGATAGGCAGCTTCGCCAGTGACGTGGCGATCATGTTTGGCAGCAGCGTTTCTGCGCTTTCGCCTTTTACATGCGCACGGTACAGCAGCCATTCGCCTTTGTCGGTAGTCAGACGCTCAGCCTGATCAACCGTGATACCGCAGCCACGTGCCCAACCTTCTGCCGCTTTGCTCGGTTTGCCTTCAGCGTCAAACGCCTGAGCAATGGCCGGACCGCGTTTTTCAACTTCGCGATCGGGTTGAGATTCCGCCAGATTCGCGACTTTCAGCGCCAGACGACGCGGCGCGGCGAACCACTCAACGTTGCCGTGCGCGATGCCAGCGTTATCCAGCTCCGCGGTAAAGTTTGCAGCAAAGGACTCAGCCAGGCTGCGCAGTGCTTTTGGTGGCAGCTCTTCAGTGCCGATTTCCACCAGAAAAGTTTTCTCAGACATGGCCGCCTCTTATTTGTCTTTGTTGCACATCGGGAAGCCAAGGGCTTCACGGGAAGCGTAGTAAGCTTCTGCCACTGCTTTGGTCAGGGTGCGAATGCGCAGGATATAGCGCTGACGCTCAGTGACGGAGATGGCTTTACGCGCATCCAGCAGGTTGAAGCTATGGGCGGCTTTCAGAATACGTTCATACGCAGGCAGCGGCAGCGGATTTTCCAGCGCCAGCAACTGCTGCGCTTCTTTCTCGTACTGCTCGAAGCAGGTGAACAGGAAGTCCACGTCGGCGTATTCGAAGTTGTAGGTGGATTGCTCCACTTCGTTCTGATGGAACACGTCGCCGTAAGTGGTTTTACCCAGCGGGCCGTCGCTCCAGACCAGGTCGTAAACGCTGTCTACGCCCTGAATGTACATGGCCAGACGTTCCAGACCGTAAGTAATTTCCCCGGTTACTGGTTTACATTCCAGGCCACCAACCTGCTGGAAGTAGGTGAACTGCGTCACTTCCATGCCGTTCAGCCACACTTCCCAACCCAGACCCCAGGCACCCAGCGTCGGGTTTTCCCAGTTATCTTCCACGAAACGGATATCGTGAATGGTCGGGTCCATACCCAGCTCTTTCAGAGAACCCAGGTACAGCTCCTGAATGTTGTCCGGAGACGGCTTAATCACTACCTGGAACTGATAGTAGTGCTGTAAGCGGTTCGGGTTTTCGCCATAGCGGCCATCGGTCGGACGACGAGAAGGCTGCACATACGCAGTCGCCATCGGCTCCGGCCCCAGCGCACGCAGGCAGGTCATTGGGTGAGATGTTCCCGCGCCGACTTCCATGTCCAATGGTTGAACGATGGTGCAGCCCTGGCGAGCCCAGTAATCCTGTAAGGTCAGGATCAAGCCCTGGAAGGTCCTGGTATCAAACTTTTGCATATTATTTCGTGCTGGATACGTGTGGATTTAAAGGAAGCGATCAGTATACCCGCTGGCTGCAAGATATACAGTACGAAACGGGAAAAAGGGGGAACTTAGCGCATGGAAAGGTGCAAAAACTGCCCGTCTGCATCAAAAGAACAGACAAAACTCTCTTTACGGAAGGTAGAACCACGCATCTCATAGCTGCCCTGGAATTGTTCCAGTCCAGAGATATCAATTTTCTGCGCGCCAGTGTTGTAGCGTTGCGCCGCCTCATTTTTGCACAATGACTCCATATCCAGCGAACGTGTGGCACTGACCTTAACCTTTTGCGCTTTCTGCGCAGGTGCAGACGATTGTGTGTCAGCGCACGCTACCAGCAAAAGGGCAGCGATCGCGGGAAAGAAATACTTCATCATCATTTTATTACCGCCTGATTTGCTGGTCAGTCTTATTATTAGTGTCTGGAAACAGATCCTATTTTGAGAATCTCATCAGACCATCTCAAGCTTTAGCGTAAGAACTCGGATTATTCCAGTGAGCTACGTTCGCAAAATATCGGTCAGACTTTTTTTAATGGACACAGAGGAACTGATGCAGCCCAAAATTTTCTGGATTGATAACCTGCGCGGGATAGCCTGTTTAATGGTCGTGATGATCCACACCACAACCTGGTACATCACCAATGCGCAAAGCGTCAGCCCGTTGAATTGGGATCTGGCTAACGTGCTCAATTCAGCCTCTCGCGTCAGCGTTCCGCTGTTCTTTATGATTTCGGGCTATCTGTTCTTTGGTGAGCGTAGCGCCAAACCGCGCCATTTCCTGCGCATCGCGCTCTGCATCCTGTTTTACAGCAGCGTGGCGCTGGCCTATATTCTGCTGTTTACCTCGATCAACGCTGAGCTGTCGCTGAAGAACCTACTGCAAAAGCCGGTGTTCTATCACCTGTGGTTTTTCTTCGCGATCGCCGTCATCTACCTGGTTTCTCCGCTGATACAGGTGAAAAATATCAGCGGCAAGATGCTACTGGCGCTCATGGTTGTGATTGGGGTGATTGCCAATCCCAACACCGTCTCGCAAAAAATCGGCGGCTTTGAGTGGCTCCCAGTCAACCTGTACATCAGTGGCGATACTTTCTATTACATCCTGTACGGCATGCTGGGCCGGGCGATTGGCATGATGGATACGCAAAAGCGTGCGCTCAGCTGGCTCTGTGCGGCGGTATTTATTACCGCAGTATTTATTATTTCTCGTGGCACATTGCATGAACTGCGCTGGCGAGGCAATTTTGCCGACACCTGGTACCTCTACTGCGGCCCAGCGGTATTTATTTGCGCCGCCTCGCTCCTGACGCTGGTCAAAAATACGCTCAGCACACGTACCCTGCCGCTACTGGGCCTTATTTCTCGCCATTCATTGGGCATTTATGGTTTTCATGCGCTGATCATTCACGCACTACGTACCAACGGAATTGAACTCAAAAACTGGCCACCGCTGGATATGCTGTGGATTTTCAGCGCCACGCTGGCAGGAAGTTTACTGTTGTCTATTCTGTTGCAGCGTATTGATACACGTAGGCTGGTGAGTTAGGTGTCTCCAGGCAGCGCCCGATTACTCGAACGCTGCAGTAAAAATTGCCCCATTAAACAGACGAAGAATGCTGCCGGGTATAACCCTATTTCGAAGGGCGCCAACGGGGCATTCCACACCCCCACCAGCAACAACCCTGCCGTGATGAGCGCCACCATCTGACATACGGAAGCGAAGCGTTCATCGTTTTGATTGAGATTTACTGCGCGCTGATAGGCATACGTTACGAACATCCCCGTCATCAGCGCCCCCAAAAAATACCCCTTGCCGCTCAATAACGGGCATGCGCGCCATAAACCGATACTGTAAGTCAGTATGCCTGAGAGAAATAATATCCATGGCAACAGCCTGGTTGTCTTCATTGGGATCTCCTTATCCATCATGGATACAATATGAATAACCCGCTAAAGACAACACAGAAAAAAGCGACTACGCAGGACTTTCAGAATACATCCATACGTGTAACTTATTATTTTTGTGGATATATGTATGCGGCAAATTCCCCTCTGCTAGCCAGAGGGGAAAGTGGTCAGGACATCAGCGGTTGTAATTGCTGATAGATACGACGGAAGGTTTCTCGACGCTGTTGATAACGAGCATGACGCTCCGCGTCAGGATAATGCGCCTGCTCCAGCGTAAGCTGAGGCAGTAACTCTGATAACGACGTTTGCGGATTCATGGCAACTTGCGCCAGGCGCGCCGCGCCGAGTGCAGGGCCAACGTCACCGCCGGTACGGTAATCCAACTGCAATCCGCTGATGTCAGATAGCATCTGACGCCAGTATTCACTGCGTGCCCCACCGCCGATCAGCGTAATGCTGGCGGGCTGAACGCCACAGGCATGTACCACGTCCATACCGTCAGCTAGCGCGAAACCCACACCTTCCAGCACCGCCTGTGCCAGTTCTGCCGGACCATGCTGATGCGTCAGACCGAAAAATACGCCCTTAGCCTGCGGATTGTTATGCGGCGTACGCTCGCCGGACAAATAAGGTAAAAACCAGACCGGCTCCGCGTGTTCATCCGCCTGTTGCGCAGCATCAATCAACGCAGGAACGCTCGCCAGTCCAGTTAATTTTGCCGCCCAGTCCAGACACGATGCCGCACTTAACATTACAGACATCAGATGCCATCGCTCAGGCAAAGCATGGCAAAAACTGTGAACCGCACTTTCCGGTTTGCTAAGGAAACCATCACTCACCGCAAAATAGACGCCGGATGTCCCCAGCGAAAGCATCGCCTGACCGGCATTCATCATGCCTACACCAACCGCGCCCGCCGCGTTATCACCGCCTCCGGCAACAACCGCAACCTCCTGCATTCCCCAGGCTTTAGCGACGTCTGGCAATAAAGTTCCGGTAATCTCGCTGCCTTCATAGAGCGCAGGCATATGTGCGCGAGTCAGTTTACAGGCAGCCAGCATGACATCGCTCCAGTCACGCTTCGCGACATCCAGCCACATTGTCCCTGCCGCATCAGACATATCGCTGGCAAAATCACCGGTCATGCGCAAACGCAGGTAATCTTTCGGCAGCAGGACTTTATCAATCTGGTTGAAAATCTCCGGCTCGTGGCGTTGCACCCACAGCAGTTTTGGCGCGGTAAAGCCAGGCATCATCAGGTTGCCAGTGATGGCACGAGACTGCGGAACCTGACTCTCCAGCATCTCGCACTCTTCAGCACAGCGACCGTCGTTCCATAAGATAGCCGGACGCAATACCTTCTGTTGTTCATCCAGTAGCGTCGCGCCGTGCATCTGCCCGGCAATCCCCAACGCTTTCACCTCGCGGAGTGAATGCTGCTGACCCAGTGCTTTTACCGCGCGATCCGTTGCCAGCCACCACTGCTCAGGGTCTTGCTCTGACCATAATGGGTGCGGGCGCGAGACGGTAAGTTTCTCCGTTTTTGAAGCCACCACATCGCCCTGCTCATTGAGCAGAATGGCCTTTACGCCTGATGTGCCAAGATCTATCCCGATATACATAAGGCATCGTTCCTTAAAGAAAGGCCCGGTAGCGCTAGCTGACCGGGCTTACGGACGTTCTCAGAGACCCGTTATTTGTCGAACAAATAATGGTTTACCAGATTTTCCAGCAATTCCTGATGACCGCTCTGGTGCACTGGCGCCAGGTTGTGTTGTTCAGCGTACTGCGCAATTTCTGTCAGCGTCATCTGGCCTTTCAGAATTTGCTGGCCCAGCTCACCATTCCAACCGGCATAACGTTTAGCCACACGCTGATCCAGGCCACCGTCTTCAATCATACGGGCCGCAATTTTCAGCGACAGCGCCATGGTATCCATCGCGCCAATATGACCATAGAACAGATCGTATTTATCGGTGCTCTGACGACGTACTTTGGCATCAAAGTTCAGGCCGCCGGTAGTGAAGCCGCCCGCTTTCAGGATTTCGTACATCACCAGCGCATTCTCTTCTACGCTGTTCGGGAACTGGTCGGTATCCCAGCCCAGCTGTGCGTCGCCGCGGTTGGCATCGACAGAGCCAAACAGACCCAGCGCGATAGCAGTGGCGATTTCGTGATGGAACGAATGGCCTGCAAGCGTAGCGTGGTTGGCTTCGATATTCAGTTTGATCTCTTTTTCCAGACCGAACTGCTTGAGGAATCCGTACACGGTCGCCGCATCGTAGTCGTACTGGTGCTTGGTCGGTTCCTGCGGTTTCGGCTCGATAAGCAAAGTGCCCTGGAAACCGATTTTGTGTTTGTGTTCCACGACTAATTGCATGAAACGACCAATCTGCTCACGTTCCTGACGCAGATCGGTATTCAGCAGTGTTTCATAACCTTCACGGCCGCCCCACAGAACGTAGTTTTCTCCACCTAACTTGTGCGTGGCATCCATGGCCGTAACCACCTGCGTGGCGGCCCAGCTGAACACTTCTGGATCTGGGTTTGTGGCCGCACCCGCACCGTAGCGTGGGTTAGTGAAGCAGTTTGCTGTACCCCACAGCAGCTTCACGCCGCTCTGTTCCTGTTTTGCCGCCAGCACATCAACCATCTGCGCAAAGTTGTTTTTGTACTCTTTCAAAGACGCGCCTTCCGGCGAAACATCCACGTCATGGAAGCAGTAGTAAGGCACGTTCAGCTTGTGGAAAAACTCAAATGCCACATCCGCTTTGCGTTTCGCCAGCGCCAGAGCTTCACCAGGCTGCTGCCATGGACGATCGAAAGCGCCCATACCGAACATATCCGCCCCGTTCCAGCAGAAGGTATGCCAGTAGCAGGCCGCAAAACGCAGATGATCTTCCATGCGCTTGCCCAATACGATTTCGTCAGGGTTGTAATGGCGAAATGCGAGCGGGTTGGTGGATTGAGTGCCTTCGAAACGAACACGATCGAGTTGGTCAAAATAAGCCGGCATAATAAGCTCCATAATCAGGTAATACGGCAAGTAAACTGCGATATGGCTATACTGGAATTTCCTGATTTATTGCTCAATTACGTTATTTCACACCGCCATTAAGAGAATACCCAAACGTGCGCTGGCTCCCAAAAAAACGCGCTAAATAAAGAAATAAAAAAGCGATCGCGATCGAAGGTTAGTCATTAAACAAAAAACCGTAATGCGCAGATAAAAAATGACAATTGTCATCCCGCGACCAGTATGTAAATTTTGCGTAGCCTCAGGCAATCAGGAATTTTGTCACGCTTCATCAAGCAGTCGTACCTGCGGTTTTGCTAGTATCGACAGGCCCACGTTAACCTTTCCAGGACAGGTTCTTATGTTTGATAAACGTCACCGCATCACTCTGCTATTTAATGCCAATAAAGCCTACGACCGCCAGGTGGTAGAAGGTGTGGGTGAATATTTACAGGCATCGCAATCCGAGTGGGATATATTCATTGAGGAAGATTTCCGCGCCCGTATCGATAATATTAAAGACTGGTTAGGCGACGGCGTTATTGCTGATTATGACGATGATGATATTGCGCAATTACTTGCCGATGTTGAAGTTCCCATCATCGGCGTTGGAGGCTCCTACCATCTGGAGCAAGATTATCCACCGGTACATTACATCGCCACCGACAACCATGCGTTGGTAGAAAGCGCTTTCCTGCACCTGAAGGAAAAAGGGGTTAACCGCTTTGCATTCTATGGTCTGCCATCGTCAAGCGGCAAACGCTGGGCCGCGGAACGTGAATATGCGTTTTGCCAGCTGGTTGCCAAAGAGAAGTACCGCGGCGTTGTCTATCAGGGGCTGGAAACCGCACCGGAAAACTGGCAGCACGCGCAAAATCGTCTGGCGGACTGGCTACAAACACTACCGCCGCAAACCGGTATTATCGCCGTTACCGACGCGCGGGCACGACACGTCCTGCAAGTCTGCGAACACCTGCATATTCCGGTTCCGGAAAAGCTGTGTGTGATTGGGATCGACAACGAAGAACTGACCCGCTATCTGTCGCGGGTGGCGCTGTCATCCGTGGCCCAGGGAGCCAGGCAGATGGGGTATCAGGCCGCTAAACTCTTACATCGTTTACTAGCAAATGAAGAACTGCCGCTGCAACGTACACTGGTTCCTCCGGTGCGCGTCATTGAACGCCGCTCAACCGACTACCGTTCATTAACCGATCCGGCGGTGATTCAGGCGATGCACTTTATCCGCAACCATGCCTGTAAAGGTATTAAGGTTGAACAAGTGCTGGATTCAGTGGGGATTTCTCGTTCGAATCTGGAGAAGCGTTTTAAAGAAGAGGTCGGAGAGACTATCCACGCCGTGATTCATGCCGAAAAGCTGGAAAAAGCGCGCAGCCTGTTGATATCTACCACACTTTCAATCAACGAAATCTCACAGATGTGCGGCTATCCGTCTCTGCAATATTTTTATTCGGTCTTTAAGAAAGAGTATGACACGACGCCCAAAGAGTATCGCGATGTGAACAGCGAAGTGTTGCTGTGAGGATTATTGCCGGATGCGGCGAAGCCGCCATCCGGCACACAGAATTACATATGCGCGGCGATTAAACGCTGGTTATCCTGATACATTGCGAACAGATAATTGTTGTAGCTCTGTCCTTTAGTGGAATAACCCTTCAGCTTATGAATCATCGCGGTAGCGGTGACTTCCTGATCGGCTTTACGCAGCTGCGCACGTGACTTACGGAATGAAGAGTAAGCCGGATGCGTGTTCAGGTTGATGACGTAAGCATTCACCGACTCTTTCACCGATTCAAACTGTGAGTAGCCTTTCACCTTACCCGGGGCATTGTTACAACGACCTTTGCCACATTTCATGCCAAACAGGTTGTTGTTGCTACGCGCCAGCTTCGACGTACCCCAGCCACTTTCAGCCGCAGCCATGGTTGCCACCATACTGGTCGGGATAATGTCTACGCGCTCAAGCAGCGTATTCCATGGGATTTTACGCGTGTTGCCAGACCAGCTCACCTTGTAGCGCTTCGCGATGTCTTTCATACGCGTACGCTCAGTCGGTGACCAGCGGTTCTGGTACTGTTTTGAAATCAGCCAGTTACGGTCCGCCGTAATGGCAGCATTTTGACTGGTAATATAAGGCATAACCGTCCGGAGAAACGCTTTTTTCCTTGGTGTTCCGGAAGGGTATTTTCGCAAATCAGGAAGTGAACTACTCTTTGCACTATTGCGAGAATACTCTTGTTTACTGCTTACCTGTGTATTACTTGTCTTGATTACCTGGGGCTTGTGACTCGTTGTCGCCGTGTGTGTCTTTGCCAGCACCTCACCCGAAAATGCAACGGTGAGTAACATAAGAATCATTGCCCCATATCGTCGAATGGGAGTCAATATCATTAGGTCTCCTGGTCGGATTTATACATTCCAACACCTTATATTTTTCACAAAAATGAGAGATGAATCTCAAATCATATCAAAAATAGCCGTCAAGAGCACCCAAAGGAATAGTCCAATTCTGAAACCATGTCACGTATTAACGGTTCAGGGTGCTATTAATTCGAAGAAAATGTGGAGGTTATCGCAAAATAAGTTCATTTTTTGCGCGCGATCGCTCACCCTCACTTCTCCTCCTGGCGGAATCGACTCAAAGGAGGAGTTTCCGGCCTGATTTCACTGGCAAACTGGCGAAAATCGCAGCACCAAGGACAGCATTATGAAACTTGCCGCCGTTGCGCTGGCGCTCATGCCCGGCATTGCCATCGCCTCATCATGGACTTCTCAGGGACTCCCCACCTTCGAAGCGGAAGGTACGGGTAAATTCGTCAGCCATGCAGCGTTGACGAAGGGTACGCGTCCTTTAATCCTAAATTTTGACCAACAGTGCTGGCAGCCTGCTGATGCGATAAAACTCAACCAGATGCTGTCGCTAAAACCGTGTGAAGGCGCCCCGCCGCAGTGGCGCTTATTCAAAGACGGCGATTACACACTGGAAGTGGATACCCGCTCCGGAACGCCAACGTTGATGCTCTCGGTAAAAAGCGCCGCAGACCCTGTCACGACCCAGATTCGCCAGTGCCCGAAATGGGATGGTTCGCCGTTAACACTGGATGTGAGCCAGACCTTTCCGGAAGGTGCCGTGGTGCGCGATTTCTACAGCCAGAAAACGGCAACGGTAAAAAATGGGTCGATTACCCTACAGCCTGCCGCAGCCAGTAACGGACTGTTGCTGCTGGAACGGGCGGAAACCGATGCCCCGGCCGCTTTCGACTGGCATAACGCTACGGTGTATTTCGTCCTGACAGACCGCTTTGTAAATGGTGACCCGAGCAACGACCACAGCTACGGGCGTCGCAACGACGGCATGCAGGAAATTGGTACTTTCCACGGGGGCGATTTGCGCGGTCTGGCCAGCAAACTCGACTATCTACAACAGTTAGGCATCAACGCCCTGTGGATCAGCGCACCGTTTGAGCAAATTCACGGCTGGGTCGGCGGTGGCACCAAAGGCGATTTCCCCCATTATGCTTACCATGGCTATTACACTCAGGACTGGACCACGCTCGACGCGAATATGGGTAATGAAGCTGACCTGCGTGCGCTGGTTGACGGCGCGCACCAGCGCGGCATTCGCATCCTGTTTGATGTCGTCATGAATCATACCGGCTACGCCACGCTGGCGGATATGCAGGAGTATCATTTTGGGGCATTGTACTTGTCGGGCGATGAACTGAAAAACACGCTCGGTGAACGCTGGACGGAATGGAAGCCAGCCGCCGGGCAAAGCTGGCACAGCTTTAATGATTACATCAACTTCAGCGATAAAGCAGGCTGGGAAAAATGGTGGGGGAAAAACTGGATCCGCACCGATATTGGTGATTACGACAATCCGGGTTTTGACGACCTAACCATGTCGCTGGCTTTCCTGCCCGATCTGAAAACCGAATCCACCACGCCTTCCGGGCTGCCAAACTTTTATCTACACAAACCAGATACGCACGCTAAAGCTATTGCTGGTTACACGCCCCGAGATTATCTGACCCACTGGCTCAGCCAGTGGGTGCGTGATTACGGGATTGACGGGTTTCGGGTCGATACCGCCAAACACGTCGAACTTCCCGCCTGGCAGCAGTTAAAAACACAGGCCAGCGCGGCGCTGGTTGAATGGAAGAAAGCGAACCCGGATAAAGCGCTGGATGACAAACCTTTCTGGATGACCGGCGAGGCCTGGGGTCACGGCGTGATGCAAAGCGACTATTACCGTCACGGCTTTGATGCGATGATCAATTTCGACTATCAGGAGCAGGCGGCAAAGGCCGTCGATTGTCTGGCAAATATGGATGTCACCTGGCAACAAATGGCTGAAAAACTACAGGATTTCAACGTCCTGAGCTATCTTTCCTCGCACGATACGCGTCTGTTCCGCGAAGGTGGAGACAAAGCCGCCGAGCTATTGCTGCTGGCGCCAGGCGCGGTACAACTCTTTTACGGCGACGAATCGGTCCGGCCCTTTGGACCAACAGGTTCAGACCCATTGCAGGGTACGCGCTCAGAAATGAACTGGCCGGATGTGGCCGGGAAATCTGCCGCCAGCGTCACTCACTGGCAGCGCATCAGTCAGTTCCGGGCCAGACATCCCGCCATCGGTGCTGGTAAACAGACCACGCTGACATTGAAGCAGGGATACGGATTTATCCGCGAGCATGGCGACGATAAGGTGATGGTGGTGTGGGCCGGTCAGCCCTGATCCCAACAGGCTTCCCGCTGTGCATACAGCGGGAAACCCAACACAAAATAAAAAACCAGCCAGGCAAGCATCTGTAGCACAAAACATCAATCCAGCCCGCTCCCCCTGATTTGCACCCTGCCATAGGTAGCGCTATGGTTAGCCACTTTACTACTCAGTTCGACAGACCCCCTGCTATGACATTCTCACTTTTTGGCGACAAATTTACCCGCCATTCAGGCATCACCCGCCTGATGGAGGACCTCAACGACGGTTTACGCACCCCAGGCGCCATCATGCTCGGCGGTGGTAATCCGGCGCAAATTCCAGAGATGCAAAATTACTTCCAGTCTCTGCTGACAGATATGCTGGCAAACGGCAAAGCCACTGATGCGCTTTGCAATTATGACGGTCCGCAAGGGAAAACCGAGCTACTGTCTGAACTGGCGAAACTGCTACGTGAGAAGCAGGGTTGGGATATCGAGCCACAAAATATTGCACTGACAAATGGCAGTCAGAGCGCGTTTTTCTACTTATTCAATTTGTTCGCCGGACGCCGCGCTGACGGAACAACGCAAAAAGTGTTATTCCCGTTAGCGCCGGAATACATTGGCTATGCAGATTCCGGGCTGGAAGAAGATCTCTTCGTCTCAGCACGTCCGAACATTGAGCTGCTACCGGAAGGCCAGTTTAAGTATCACGTTGATTTTGAACACCTGCACATCGGTGAAGAGACAGGGATGATCTGCGTATCGCGCCCCACTAACCCGACAGGCAACGTGATCACCGACGACGAGCTGATGAAGCTGGACCGGCTGGCCAACCAGCATGGGATCCCGCTGGTGATTGATAACGCCTATGGCGTACCATTCCCTGGCATTATCTTTAGCGAAGCACGCCCGCTGTGGAACCCCAACATTGTGTTGTGCATGAGCCTTTCCAAGCTGGGTCTGCCAGGTTCCCGCTGCGGTATCATTATCGCGAATGAAAAAATCATCACTGCGATTACCAATATGAACGGCATCATCAGCCTTGCACCTGGCGGGATGGGACCGGCGATGATGTGCGAGATGATTAAACGTAACGATCTGCTGCGTCTGTCCGAAACGGTTATCAAGCCGTTTTACTATCAGCGCGTTCAGGAGACGATTGCGATTATTCGCCGCTACTTGTCTGAAGATCGCTGCCTTATCCATAAACCTGAAGGCGCGATTTTCCTGTGGCTATGGTTCAAAGATTTACCGATCACCACAGAACTGTTGTATCAGCGCCTGAAAGCGCGCGGCGTACTGATGGTTCCTGGTGACTACTTCTTCCCGGGGCTGGATAAACCCTGGCCGCATACCCATCAGTGCATGCGGATGAACTACGTGCCAGAGCCGGAGAAAATCGAAGCTGGCGTGAAGATTCTGGCGGAAGAGATCGAACGCGCCTGGCTGGAAGGCTAACGCAAACCCGACCCAGGTGCGGGTCGGGCTCACTTCACAGCGGCTGTGAACGCAGGCGCTGTCGCTGAATACTGACGGCATCAATACACTGCAACGCGCTGGTCGGGCAGGCCTCGACACACGCGGGCCCCGTCTCGCGATGCCAGCACAAATCGCATTTTATCGCCTGCGCCCGCGACGAACGGGCAACGACATTCATTGCCCCAAACGGGCAGGCCAGCATACAGCTTTTACAACCAATACAACGTGCCTGTTCAACGAAGATATGCCCATGTTCACGACGAATGGCGTGAGTTGGACAAACATTCGCACAGGGAGCGTCTTCGCATTGATGGCAGGCGACCGCCGTGGTAAAGGCGTCGTCTTTGATGACCCGAATCCGCGGTATAAACGCAGAAGAAGAGACCGAAGCACAGTCCTGATTTTGCTGATGCGCGACGACGCAGGCAACTTCGCAGGTACGACACCCAATACATTTTGCCGCATCCGCCATAATAAACGCGTTCATTGCCCCCTCCCTCTGCGTGAAAACCACAGAGTGCCAGAGAGACCGCCCCTGACGCTTTGATCGGACAGGGGAAACGGTTAAATACTGTTAGGTGCCTGAACGACTTTGGGGATTGCCTGCAATTTTGTAGGCCGGGTAAGCATAGCGCCACCCGGCGATCCTCATTTACGCCGAATTAATATGCTCTTTGCAGTAGCGCCTTTTCCACGCCGCAGGCGTCAGGCTGGTATGCTTACGAAAGATTTTGCGAAAGTAACCCACATCATTAAATCCACATTTAATCGCCACTTCGGTAAGTGACAGCGAGTCACTGATCAACAACTTTTCCGCTGCCCTTACCCGCTGACGATGCAATGCTTCAGTTAGCGTCAGCCGGAAAGCGCTACGGAATACACGCCCCAGATAATCCGCATTGCAATGCAGCTCTTTCGCCAGAGTTGAAGCACTAATCGGCAGATGGAACTGGGTGTGGATTATTTGTTGCGCTTTCCATGCCAGCGCATTACCGGGGCTATCTGCGGGTTGCTCACTAGCCGCCGCGGAGATTTGCTGCAAAATCAGCAGTAGGATCAGTTCCAGCGCAACGCTGCGATGAATATTTTCCTGCTCACGTAAGAACTGGCGAAACAGCGAAATAATATATTGTGGCTCGCTAACCCGGGCATGCTGAGGAATCGCAAGCAACGGTTCTGTAAGTGAAGCATCGTTTTCTGCTGTCACCTCAAAGTGTAGCCAGTAAAATTTTAAATCAGCCGGAAACTGTCCCACACCAATATGCGAACGCTGCGGCCATAACAGCAAACTTTCTCCAGCATTCACGCAAAAAACAGTCTGGCCTTCGCGAATCGTTAATGTCCCTTTTTCGACAAAGATGATTTCCCAGGATTGCAATTGCCGCGCCGGATGGCTTCCCACACCTCGGGAAATAAATAGCCCACCATTTTGCACTTTAATCGGAAGAGACATGGATAATTCGAGCATATATATTCAAATTCCCGCTTTTTGCATTATTTAAACTGCTCTTTATTATTGATTATTCACGATAAACTTGCTTTTCGCTGGATCGAAATCACATTTTTATAATGAAGTCGGAATTGTCATCTTTTTATACTTTTCTCTTCCCTTGTTGACCCAAACATTTCGTGCAGAATAAATAACGTACTTTGCAAATTACAAACAAATAACCCGCAACGTAGCGGGATACTTTCTGAACATCCTCTCCGGGAGTTATTTATGACTTCGGCTCCGATTACGACATCTGATTTGGCACAGCGTGCCCAGGACGACAAATTATCCCTGCGTGAAAAAATAGGTTATGGGTTAGGCGATGCAGGCGGGACGGTAATTACCTGTCTGATCATGAACTTCCTGACATTTTTCTACACCGATGTCTTCGGGTTAACGCCCGCGCTGGTCGGCACATTGTTTATTGCCCTGCGCGTATTTGATGCCATTTCCGATCCGATAATGGGCATACTTGCCGACCGCACGCAAAGCCGCTGGGGGCGTTTTCGCCCATGGCAGCTGTGGGTGGCAATTCCCATTGGCATCATTGGCGTACTCACGTTTACCGTCCCTGACGCCAGCATGAGCGTAAAAATCGCCTGGGCATTCGGCACCTATCTACTACTCTCTGTCGGCTATACCGCCATCAACGTACCGTATTGTGCGCTGATCAACACCATGACGACCCGCCATAACGAGGTGATCGCCTGTCAGTCCTGGCGCTTTGTGCTGTGCGGCGTGGCGGGATTCCTTGTCTCCGTTGGTCTGCCGTGGATGGTGGATATTCTGGGTCAGGGCAATGTCGCGCAGGGTTATCAGTTCGGCGTGGGCATCCTGTGCGCCATCGCTGTGGTGATGTTCCTGTGCTGCTTCTTCTGGGTTCGCGAGCGTGTGCCGCTGGCGATGATGGGGAAATTTACCCTGCGTGAACACATTGGTGGGCTACGCAAAAATGACCAGTTGCTGCTAATGCTGGTGATGTCTTTCCTGCTGATTAACGTCTTCAATATTCGTGGCGGCGGGTACATGTATTTCATTACCTACGTGCTGGAAGGCAGTACCGCTTACACGTCGCTGTTTTTCACCATGGTGACCTTTGCGTCCATCATCGGTTCAGTGGTTGTCAGCCCGCTGACCCGCCGTATAGATACCGTCAAACTCTATTACTACACCAACCTGGTGCTGGCAGCCCTGGCAGTGATGATGTGGTTCCTGCCGACCGGTCCGGCTTATCAAACATTATGGCTGGCGGTTATTCTCGGCAACGGCATTATTCTGGGCTTTACGCTGCCTCTGCACTTCTCGCTGATGGCCTTTGCCGACGATTACGGCGAGTGGAAAACCGGCGTGCGTTCTTCCGGCATGAATTTCGCCTTCAACCTGTTTTTCATCAAGCTGGCCTGGGCCTCAAGCGCGGGGATCATCAGCCTGTTATTTATTTTTGTCGCCTATCAGCCAGGCGCTGGTAACCAAACCGCCAGTTCGCTGCAAGGAATTACCGCGATGGAGACGCTGCTTCCCGCGCTGTTCCACCTGCTGTTGGCGCTGTCTATCCGCATCTGCAAACTCAATAATCCGATGATGTCGCGCATTGCCACCGATCTGCGTCTGCGTCATGTACAGCCTTAAGGAGCACGAAATGAACGTACTGGAAGTCGACCTGCATAAGCTCACCGTCAGCGATCCGTTCCTCGGACAATACCAACAGTTGGTCCGTGATGTAGTGATCCCCTACCAGTGGGATGCGCTGAATGACCGCATTGCAGAGGCGGAACCAAGTCATGCGATAGAGAACTTTCGTATCGCCGCAGGACTGCAGGATGGCGAATTTTACGGCATGGTTTTTCAGGATAGCGACGTAGCGAAATGGCTGGAGGCAGTCGCCTGGTCCCTGTGCCAGAAACCTGATGCGGAACTTGAGAAAACCGCAGATGAGGTCATCGAGTTGGTGGCCGCTGCGCAGTGTGAAGACGGCTATCTCAATACATACTTTACAGTGAAAGCCCCGGATGAACGCTGGACTAACCTCGCCGAGTGTCATGAGTTGTACTGTGCAGGTCATTTGATCGAAGCAGGCGTCGCGTTCTTTCAGGCGACGGGAAAACGTCGTCTTTTAGACGTAGTGTGCCGTCTGGCGGACCACATCGATAACGTTTTCGGGCTTGGAGAGAATCAACTGCGCGGCTATCCGGGACACCCGGAAGTTGAGCTGGCGTTAATGCGCTTATACGAAGTGACCCAACAACCACGCTACATGGCGCTGGTAAATTACTTTGTGGAGCAGCGCGGCGCGCAACCCCATTTCTATGACGAAGAGTACGAAAAGCGCGGCCAAACCTCTTACTGGCATACTTACGGCCCGGCATGGATGGTGAAAGACAAACCCTATAGCCAGGCTCATCAGCCCATTTCAGAACAGCAAACGGCGATCGGTCATGCAGTACGTTTTGTTTATCTGATGACCGGCGTGGCGCATCTGGCACGCTTGAGTCAGGACGAAGGCAAGCGTCAGGATTGCCTGCGTCTGTGGAAAAACATGGCCCAGCGTCAGTTGTACATTACCGGCGGGATCGGTTCACAAAGCAGCGGAGAGGCGTTTAGCAGCGATTACGATCTGCCTAACGACTCCGTGTATGCGGAAAGCTGCGCCTCAATCGGTCTAATGATGTTCGCCCGCAGAATGCTGGAGATGGAGGCAGACAGCCAGTATGCCGACGTGATGGAGCGCGCCCTGTATAACACCGTATTGGGCGGGATGGCGCTCGATGGCAAGCACTTCTTCTATGTGAACCCGCTGGAAGTGCATCCTAAATCATTAAAATTCAATCATATTTATGACCACGTGAAACCCGTTCGTCAGCGCTGGTTTGGCTGCGCCTGTTGCCCGCCGAATATCGCCCGTGTACTCACCTCTATTGGTCATTACATCTACACACCACGTCAGGACGCGCTGTATATCAATATGTACGTGGGCAATAGCATGGAAGTCCCCGTGGCGGATGGCTCGCTCAAGCTGCGCATTAGCGGGGATTATCCATGGCATGAGCAGGTGAAAATCGCCATCGAATCACCGCAGTCGATATATCACACCCTGGCCCTGCGCCTGCCAGACTGGTGTACCGCACCGCAGGTTTTACTGAATGGTCAGCCAGTTGAGCAGGATATTCGCAAAGGCTATTTGCACATCAGCCGAACCTGGCAGGAAGGCGATACGCTCAGTCTGACCCTGCCAATGCCGGTGCGTCGGGTATACGGAAATCCATTAGTGCGTCATGTCGCCGGTAAGGTCGCCATTCAGCGTGGACCGCTGGTGTATTGCCTGGAGCAGGCCGATAACGGTGAGGAATTGCATAACCTGTGGTTGCCAAAAGAGAGTGAGTTCAGAGTATTCGAGGGTAAGGGATTGTTCAGCCATAAAATGTTAATTCAGGCTGAAGGCGTGAAGCAAAGTACTGCCGATGCAGCACAACAATCGTTGTGGCACTACGATGTTTCCCCAGCTTCGCGCCAGGCGCATACATTGACGTTTATTCCGTGGTTTAGCTGGGCAAACCGTGGTGAAGGCGAAATGCGTATCTGGATAAACGAGCAGTAATAATAAGGCGGATGGCGGCGGTTAGCCCCCATCCGTCAATGTCTCATGAAAAGATTGCCCTCCTCCCTGAGGACAAACGGGTGAGAATCAGAAACGCCAGGTCAGACCGGACATAAAGGTGAAGCTGTCATCACGATCAACCATCGGGCTATTTTTAATGTCATCCGGCAGTGCGCTATAGTTGGCGCTTGCCAGCAGCGTCAGGTTAGTGGTTAATGCGTATTTAGCGGACAGGCCAACATACGGTGTCCAGCTATCGCCTGGGGAATAGCTTGATAAACCACTACGACGGGACTCATTACCCGAAATGCCGTAGTAGTATTCATTGAATTTTTCGTCATAGTAGAGCACGCCAATTGATGGCGTCAGCGTCAGCTTGCCCATCGGCATTGGACGGAACAGTGAAACTTCCCCTACCCAGCCATTACTGTTGTCCAGCACATCCGCAGCGGCGGAGAGTTTCACGCTACCCCATCTTTCATGGTGATACCACGCAGCACCCGCCATTGCAGTTGCGTCACGCTTATCCAGCGCTTTCATCGCGTGATCGTCATTGTCACCGGGATCAAACTCCAGCGGCATATAAGAGGCAGTAATACTAAATTCATTACTTTCACTCTTAGACAAAATATAACCTAGCGTTGTTTGCCTAAAATAAAATGATTCACTTTCATAACTGACAAGCGGTACTGCGTGAACATTATCATTATACCCGCGATAAGGTGATTCATTATATACAGCGCCAGCGCCAATAGAAAATTCTGCGGCAGTTGCACTCGCCATAAAAGAAAAGGCGAGCAGCGCCACAATATTGTGTTTAATTAACATGCCAACATTCCATTTTAAAATAAGCTACAAAGCGGGTGCATAATAATGCTTACAATTTCATCGGTGCAAGGTTCATATTTATATAGTAATATATATAAAATTATATATATTGGGCTTGGCGATGAATAAATTACAACTTAAACACCGGGAACTGAAGATTATTTCGGTAATTGCTGCCAGTGAAAATATCAGCCATGCCGCTACTGTTCTCGGCATTGCTCAGGCCAACGTAAGTAAGTATCTTGCTGATTTTGAATCAAAAGTTGGGCTAAAGGTATTTGACCGCACCACCAGACAACTGACCCTCACGCCGTTTGGTATTGCGTTACTTCCTTACATCAATGACATGTTAGACAGAAATGAGCAGTTAAATAATTTCATTGCTGATTATAAGCACGAGAAACGTGGCAAAGTAACGGTATATGCACCAACCGGAATTATTGCTTACTTATCGCAACATGTTATTGCAAAAATTATGGATATTGGCGATATCAGTCTGGTGCTAAAAACCTATAACCTGGATCGCAAAGCATTTTATGAAGGCGTCGACTTTCCTGACGATTGTGATATTTTACTTTCCTATGCTCATCCTAAAGATGAATCACTGGTCGCCAGTTTTATCACTAAATATGCGGTTATTGCTTTTGCCAGTCGGGAATATCTCACCAAGAATCCTATTAGTAGTCCTGATGAATTAGTTAACCATTCCTGCATTCTAATTGATTCTATGATGATTGATGATGCCAACATTTGGCGATTCAATTCTGCTGAAGACAAAAAGATGCGCGACTATCGTGTGACGGGAAATTACATCTGCGACAATACACAATCGGCACTGGCGCTGGCGCGTAACCATTTGGGGATTGTTTTTGCGCCAAATGAAAGTGTGCAAAAAGATTGTCGTTCCGAGATGCTGGTCCCGTGTTTCTCAGAACAACATGAATGGTGGCTGGATTTAGTGGCGATTTTCCGCAAGCGTGAATACCAGCCCTGGCGAGTGCAGTATATTCTCGATGCAATGCTCGCGGAGATACGTCAGCAGCTTGCTCAGGCGATACGACAGCCTGAGTAAGCGAATAGCCTGCGCTTAGTGGTCGAGATACAGGTAATGAACCCAACTGGTCATCCGCAGCAACACCTTGCGCATGACCGACACATGTTCGAAGTGATCAGAGTAAACGGCGACCTGCGCGTAGATCCCATCAGGCAACGCATTCACATCCGCATTGTCGTTCAGCTCAATCGTGGCGATTACCCCTTCCGAACCAGGCGTAGAGTTTAAAGATTGCAGTGCCCCGTTCGACTGGTATGTACCACCCGGTACTGCCGGACTAATGGCGGCCAGTTTACCGCTAAACACCTTACCCGGCAGGGCATTAAACACCACTTCCGCTTCATCGCCTGGCTCCAGTCGCAACAGCGAGTTTTGACGGAACTGGGCGATAATTTGTCGTTTCTGATCCGGGATGAATACCATGACCGGGCGCATCGGCAGCGCGGCGGCATAGGTTCCTGGGCGCATCAGCACCTGAGTGACGTAACCATCGCTGGGCGCGCGAACCACGGTCTGGTCCAGGTTGAACTCTGCTTCCGCTAGCTGTGCTTTCAGGCTGGCAATTTGCGAATTCTCACCCAGTACCAGGCTGTCCAACTGGCTCTGAATTTGCTGTTGTTCTGCAACGGAGGATTTCACCGAAGCTTCCTGCGCCAGGTAGTTTTGGCGCGCCGCGTCGATATCGCGTTCAGAAAAAGGATTCACCTTCGCCTGACTCCCCTGCGCATAGCGCTGGTAATCTTTTGCCAGTTTGTCACGCGTGGCCTTTGCCCGCTGCGTGTTGGCTTTCATTTCGTCTAACTGCGCAACCAGAGCCTGCTCTTTATGCTGTGCGGTAACAATATCAGCCTTCAGGCGATCGACCCGCGCCTGATAACGCCCTGGATTAAGCTTAAACAGAACCTCGCCTTTTTTGATTAGCGTATTCTTCTTATCCGTCACTTCTGTCACTACACCCGTTACCTGCGGCACCACGGGAATAGAAATTACCGCTTTTTGTGCCTTAAATGTATACGGATGGTTATAATTCATCAGTAATATAAGTCCGCAAACAATGAATATACCGCCTAATGCCGCGGTAGGAACTGTCCATTTATTTACAGGAATTTTAAAAATTTTAAATATTGACCATGCACACGCCACATAGGTCAGAACAATCAGTAAATCCATCGATATTACTCCGCCGGAGAGGTCTTGGCCTCACCCAGTTTCTTTTCCAGATCCGCAACCCTTGCCTGAAGCTGGATCAGGGAAGAATCCGCGCTCTGCATGCCCCACCCGCGTTCCGGGCGATAAAGCGTTGCCCAGATCCATAAAAAGGGCCAAATAACATGTAAGGTAAACAAACTAACCCAACCCGCAACATGTATTGCGTCGGCATGAGGATGGTTACGTTTCTTTGCAATTAGATAGGGAATATCATGCAGAATAATAATCCCGTAAAAAATGACCAGGAATACAAAAATAAGCACTCCTAATGCAAAATAATTAAGGAACATATTTGCCTCAGGGATTTAAATTAAGGAATTCGGATGCAATTTGATTTAAACAATAGAGTTGATAATAGTATTGGAATGACCAGATTGGATGCAATTATCTTATTTATATAACGATATATGGGTTTCTATATACCCGTCGTCTTTTGAGCTGCTTCTTTGTTGGCTGCGTTCGTTCACCCCAGCCACTTACCTGAGGACATAACTTGATGCCCGGTACGCTAAACGCGACCGGGCAGTAGGTGACGTGAAATTAAAACAGCCCCAGTGGTTTATCAGAGTAGCTCACTAACAGGCATTTGGTTTGCTGATAATGCTCAAGCATCATCTTATGCGTCTCGCGCCCGATACCCGACTGCTTGTAGCCGCCGAACGCCGCATGTGCCGGGTAAGCATGGTAACAGTTGGTCCAAACTCGCCCCGCCTGAATCCCACGTCCCATTTTGTACGCCAGATTTCCGTTACGACTCCAGACGCCAGCGCCAAGCCCATATTGGGTATCATTAGCGATTTCCAACGCTTCCTCCATAGTTTTGAAGGTCGTGACGGCCAGCACCGGTCCGAAGATCTCCTCCTGGAAAACCCGCATGTTGTTCTTACCAAACAGAATAGTCGGTTCGAGGTAGTACCCCTCTTTTAACTCGCCATCCAGCTGCTTGCGCCGCCCGCCGGTGAGAACATCTGCCCCTTCTTTTTTACCAATGTCGATGTAATTCAGAATGGTTTCCAGTTGACCATGCGACACCTGCGCGCCCATTTGCGTCACGCTGTCTAACGGGTTGCCGCTACGGATACTTTCCACCCGACGTATGGCTCTTTCCATAAAACGTTCGTAAATGGATTCTTGTACCAGCGCCCGACTCGGGCAGGTACATACTTCGCCCTGGTTGAAGGCAAACAATGCAAAACCTTCCAGCGCTTTGTCAAAGAACGCATCTTCTTCATCCATCACGTCCGCGAAGAAGATATTGGGGGATTTCCCGCCCAGCTCCAGCGTAACAGGGATAATGTTCTGCGTGGCGTACTGCATGATCTGCTGCCCAACTTCCGTTGAGCCGGTAAACGCCACTTTTGCAATGCGTTTTGACGTCGCCAGATACTCACCGATTTCCCCACCCGCGCCGTTTACCACGTTCACCACGCCAGGCGGGAGCAGATCGCCGACAACTTCCATCAGCAACAACACGGACAGCGGCGTCAGGCGCGCAGGTTTAAGCACGACACAGTTACCGGCAGCCAGGGCAGGCGCCATCTTCCAGCTGGCCATCAACAGCGGGAAGTTCCACGGGATAATTTGCCCCACCACGCCAAGAGGTTCATGGAAGTGATACGCCACGGTATCGCTATCAACTTCGCTTATTCCCCCTTCCTGTGCACGAATACAGGACGCGAAATAGCGGAAATGGTCAATTGCCAGCGGCACATCTGCCGCGCTGGTTTCACGGATGGGTTTACCGTTATCCCAGGTTTCAGCCGTCGCCAGCAGCTCCAGATTTTGCTCCATACGATCGGCAATTTTGAACAAAATCGCCGCCCTGTCCTGCACGGAAGTCTGCGCCCATTTGTCTTTTGCTTTGTGCGCGGCATCCAGTGCCAAATCGATGTCCTTTTTGCCGGAAGAGGCCACTTCGCACAGTAATTGCCCGGTGACCGGCGTCAGGTTTTGGTAATACTCACCGTCCACCGGTGCGATCCAGTCACCGCCGATAAAGTTATCGTATCGGGCTTTTAACTTCAGAGGGTAACCATACTCGCCGGGATAAATACGCGTTGAAGGGGGGTTATTGGTCATGACCGTCTCCTTGCTGTAGGGGTACTACAAGGGTAGACGGGACTGGCGAATTATTCGCCAGCCTTTTACTGCTTTACGACAGGTATCACGAATTACATGGCAGCACGATAAATCGCCATGATTTCTTCATGTGTCGCCTGAATCGGGTTAGTGAAACCACAGGCATCTTTCAGGGCATTAGTCGCCAGAACGGCAAAATCTTCTTCTTTCACGTTCAGCTCACGCAGCCCAGCCGGAATATTCACTTTCTGCGCCAGTTCGCGGATCGCCGCGATGCAGGCTTCCGCCCCTTGCTCTTCGCTCAGTCCAGCCACGTTAACGCCCATCGCAGCCGCGCAATCGCGCAGGCGGGCGGCAGCAACTTTGCTATTAAATACCTGTACATGCGGCAGCAGTACGGCATTACATACTCCGTGTGGCAGATCGTAGAAGCCACCCAGCTGGTGCGCCATCGCATGCACGTAGCCAAGGGAGGCATTGTTAAAGGCCATACCTGCGAGGAACTGCGCATAGGCCATGGCTTCGCGCGCCTGAGCATTGCCGCCCTCTTCCACGGCGACCGGCAGGTTTTCCGCAATCATGGTGACGGCTTTAAGCGCGCACGCATCGGTAATGGGGGTCGCAGCAATAGAAACATAGGCTTCGATAGCGTGAGTCAGCGCATCCATACCGGTAGCCGCCGTCAGAGACTTCGGCATACCGACCATCAGCGAGGAGTCATTGACGGACAGCAGCGGTGTAACATGCTTATCCACAATCGCCATTTTAATGTGGCGTACTTCATCAGTGATGATGCAGAAGCGGGTCATTTCAGATGCCGTACCCGCCGTGGTGTTGATGGCGATCATCGGCAGCTGCGGTTTTGCAGAGCGGTCTACACCTTCGTAGTCACGAATATCGCCACCATTAGCCGCCACCAGCGCAATGCCCTTCGCACAATCATGAGGAGAGCCGCCACCGAGAGAAATAACGCTATCACAGTCATTTTCTTTCAGCATTTTCAGGCCAGCGGCAACGTTACTGGTCGTGGGGTTAGGATGCGTACCATCGTAAATTACGCTGGAAATATCATGTTCCTGTAGCGCTTTTTGAATATCGCCAGCCATACCTAATTTCGTCAGCATGGCATCCGTAACAATCAGCGTACGGCGAAAACCATATTCCGCCATTGTATTCATTGCGTCTTTTAATGCGTCAGCGCCGATTACATTCACGGAAGGAATAAAAAATGTTGAAGCAGCCATTGTACGATCCTTAATTACTCTAAAGAGGTAGGAAGCATACGAGTGAAATTTCCAACAAAATATGATCGTGGTTGTTATTTTAATAACACTTACAATTAAAAAGCACATTAGGTTCATAATCTAATGTGCTTATTTCAATCAACATCTATTTTGTATTAATTCATTTAATCCATGAATTAATTGTTTCATTATTTTTCAGGGAACAGCAAGGCATCGCGTAATAAATGATCATTTCCCCGACGGCGAGTAAAACCAATGCGGTCAAAATATTCCAGAATTTGGATAGCCAATTTGCGCCCAACGTTAAGCCTGTCGCGAAAATCGGCGGCACATGTCGATCCCCTTTCCTGATCCAGTTCGCGGATCATATTGGCAAAGGCCACAATCCGATCGTTACGGTAATAACGATCTTTCACGATCGCGGTAATGATGCCTTGCTGTGCCGCTTGTCGTAACGCCACACGCATCATCTGTTCATCCGTTCCCGTCTGTTTTGCCAAATCGCGCACCCACCACGGCTCATCGCCAAAAAGCGGTTCTACTTTTTGCCAGATTGCCAACTGCTCATCGCTGAAACCCGCCTTATGTTCCGGCAAATGTAACCAGCCATGATGGCTATGGATCGCGCCACTCTCGCGCATCTTTTCAATTAGCAGCAATACCAGCGCTTCGTCTTCCATCGGCAAAGCCATACGGCGCAGGCGCTCGCGCCCGGGCCCTGGTTCATCACGGTGCTGCTCATGGTAGGTCGCCAGCGTATCGAGAACTTTCCGCTGCCAGCGCGCGGCAACGGGGGCATTCAACAGGCTGTATCCCGCCTGAATAAAACCATGTTGCTCAATCAACGGACGCATACCATTGCCATTGAGCTGACGCGCCCATGCGAAATCAGGAATATTCACCGCCCCACGCGTCAAATGCAGCGCCAGGGCGTCACCGTCAGTCTGCGCGTTTTCCAGCGCCGACAGCCACTGCAAATATTCCGGCTTACGCTTTCCGCGTCGCGGCGGATTAAGCGTCACAACACGTGCACCTGCCAGCGTTGTACGGGCAGAAATATCACGCAGCACCAGACGGTCGTTATCGGCAAGCCAGAGTGGTGTATCAAACACCAGCTCAGCTAGTGTCCCTTCAAGCAGAGAGATACGCCCGGTGACATGGCTGGCCGCGTGGTGAATATGCAACGGTTGCCACTGCATCAGCGGCGCGGCATGTTCTAAAGAAACAATCACGCGGGTAAAAGCCTCTGGCGGCGCATCGGAAAGCAGCCAGTCGCCGCGGTTTAGTTCTTCTTTTTGCGCATCGCCGGCAATATTCAGCGCAATACGTTGTCCCGCTTGCGCGCGGTCGGTGGCCTGGTTTTGTGCATGCAGGCTACGTACGCGCATCGGTTTGTTGACGCCCGTGAGCCACAGCGTGTCACCGACATTCACTTCACCGCTGAGCGCCGTCCCGGTCACCACCAGCCCTGCGCCTTTGACCGTAAAGGCACGGTCAATCGCCAGGCGGAAGCTGTGATCGCGGGCATGCTCGCGCGACGTTAATTGCAACAAATGGTCACGCAGTTCCTCGATACCACGGCCTTCACTGGCCGCAGTGACGAAAAGCACCGACTCCGCGAAACCATAATTCCCCAGCGTGGACTGAATCTCCGCACGCACCTCTTCAATTCTTGCTTCGTCTACGCGGTCGGCTTTCGTGAGTGCCACGGTGATCTGCGGATTGCCCGTCAGCTGCAGAATTTGCAAATGCTCACGGGTTTGCGCCATTACGCCATCATCACACGCCACCACCAGCAACGCGTGATCGATGCCGCCGACCCCCGCCAGCATGTTGGACAGAAACTTTTCGTGTCCGGGAACGTCGATAAACCCCAGCACCCGCCCATCCGGCTGCGGCCAGTAGGCATAGCCGAGATCGATGGTCATGCCGCGCTTTTTTTCTTCCGGCAGACGGTCGGCATTCACACCGGTAATCGCCTGTAATAACGTTGTTTTTCCGTGGTCAACGTGTCCGGCGGTTGCAATAATCATTTCAGCATCATCTCCATAAACCGGGTCTCGTCTTCAAGGCAGCGCAGATCCAGCCATAAGCGGCCATCATAAATTCGCCCAATAACCGGCACGGGCAGCGTACGCCAACGGGCTGCCAACGCTTCGAGGCGGCTCCCGCGCCCGTCATGTGGGGTAAAGGTTAGCGCCGCGCTGGGCAGCCTATCAACAGGTAGTGAGCCGCTGCCAATCTGCGACAGGCAAGGCATCACATTCAGGGCGAACTCATCACCGTAATGCTCTGCAAGCTGTGCCTGTAATTGCTGTGCCTGCGCGTGGATCGCTTCTTGTGAGCGGGTGAGCTGGCGCAACGTCGGCAACTTCTCCGCCAGTGCTTCCGGGTGCAGATAGAGCCGTAGCGTCGCTTCCAGCGCAGCCAGTGTCATTTTATCTGCCCGTAATGCGCGTTTCAGCGGATGGCTCTGCAAACGAGCGATCATCTCTTTTTTACCGACAATTATCCCAGCCTGCGGCCCGCCCAGCAGTTTATCGCCGGAGAAACTCACCAGACTGACGCCAGCGGCAATCAGTTGCTGCGGCATCGGCTCCTGCGGCAAACCATACTGGCTGAGATCGACCAGCGAACCACTGCCCAGATCCGCCACCACCGGTACATCCAGTTCCTGGCCAATTACGGCCAGCTCCGCCTCATCCACCGACTTTGTGAAGCCTTCAATGCTGTAATTACTGGTATGCACTTTCATCAGCAGACCGGTGTTTTCATTCACCGCCTGGCGGTAATCTTTCGCATGGGTCCGGTTGGTGGTCCCCACCTCACGCAAAATGCATCCGGCCTGACACATGACGTCCGGAATACGAAACGCGCCGCCAATTTCCACCAGCTCGCCGCGAGAAACAACCACCTCTTTGCCGTTCGCCGTGGCGGCCAGCATCAGTAGAACAGCTGCCGCATTGTTATTGACGATACAGGCGTCTTCCGCCCCCGTCAGACGGCAGAGTAAATCCGCCAGGGCCCGATCCCGATGTCCTCGCCCGGCATCATCCAGACTATATTCCAGCGTCACCGGCGTGCGCATCGCCTGTACCACCGCTTCAATTGCTTCTTCAGCCTGCGACGCGCGCCCAAGGTTAGTATGCAGCACCGTTCCGGTCAGGTTAATCACCGGGCGTAGCGCGCTTTGCGATTCTCGTTCCAGCCGGGCGCTGGCTTCTTGTGCCCAGTCCTCACACCATGCCGGGAGCGCGTGCGTGTCGCGAATAGCTTCTCTGGCTTCATCGAGCATGTGACGCAGCAGGTCAACCACCCGGGTATGGCCGTGAGATTCACGTAAGGCTGGGAAGGCGCTATCGCGCAATAAACGATCGATAGCAGGAAGCTGGCTGTAGAGTGAACGCATGTCGGTTGTCATGAAAGGGCCTGGCTGTTGGTGGCCCTCTCCACCGTGGAGAGGGATATCGATATAGGAAGGATTGTACCGTGACTTTGCTCAGGCGGACATAATACGCATCAAGCCTTTGGCGGTTCTGTACGGGCAAAACTCTCGCGTTGAAAGAGCGTTTCCACCAGTTTGACCAGACGGGGGCGATCAACACACCAGCCAGGCGCAACCCGACGGAAATTGAGATAACCGACGGCGCAGGCAATCGCAATGGTTGCCAGGTTAACCGTATCCGTTTTCAGCGTACCATCCGCCAGATAGCCTTCCAGCACATCCAGACTACGGGTGATCTTCTCACGCTGACGTAACAATTCAGTTTCTGACTGCTGCGCGGCAGGGCGAGCCTGTTCGCGCACCGAAACTAAACCGGCATCCATAATGCCGTCTGCCAACGCTTCCAACTGGCGTACCTTCAGCGCAGCCAGCGGATCACGCGGCAGCATGGCTGGTGCAATATCCAGTAGCTCTATATATTCCGCAATGATAGGAGAATCAAACCAATACTCGCCCGCATCGGTGACCAACGCGGGTACTTTACCTAACGGGTTATAGCGCGCCACGCCGCTATCCGCGTTATAGGGGAGTTCATTCACAAATTCGAAGGTGATGCCCTTTTCCAGTAACAGAATAGAAATTTTACGCACAAAAGGGCTGGTATAGCTGCCAATGAGTTTCATGCCGGGTCCTTTTTGCCAACAAAAAAGCGGTGCCCAACGATAGTGGGACACCGCTTAGTATGGCTCAGGTCACTGAAAATGGCAGGTGATGGCAGTCTCAATGATCCAAATAAAGGTAATGCATCCAACTGGTCATGCGCAGCAGTACTTTACGCATTACCGACACGTGGGCGAAATGGTCGGAATAGACTGCAACCTGAGCATAGATACCGTCCGGCAGCGCATCCACATCGGCATTCGGATCCAGCTCAATCGTGGCCAGCACCCCATCGGTACCCGGCACCACCGTTAAGGACTGTAATGCGCCCTGCGCCTGATAAGAACCGCCCGGAACGACCGGAAGAATACTGGTCAGCTTGCCGGTGAAAACCTGGCCAGGCAGCGCATTAAACACCACTTCCGCTTCATCGCCCGGTTTAAGGCGCAGCAGCGAGTTCTGGCGGAATTGCGCCACGATTTGCCGTTTTTGCTCAGGAATAAACACCATTACCGGACGCAAAGGTAATGCTGCTGCGTAAGTCCCCGGACGAATTAAAATCTGCGTGGCATAACCGTTGCTGGGGGCACGAACTACCGTCTGTTCAAGATTGTATTTAGCCTCGGCAAGCTGGGCACGTAGGGACGCAACCTGAGATTGCTCACCGTTGACCATACTGTCTAATTGGCTCTGAATCTGCGTCTGTTCTGCAACCGAGCCTTTGACCAGCGCATCTTGTGCCAGATAGTTTTGCCGGGCGTTATCGATATCGCTTTCAGAGAACGGGTTAACCTTCGCCTGACTGCCTTTCAAATAGCGTTGATAATCTTTATACAGACGGTCACGTTCAGCAGATACACGGGTGGTATTGGCGACCGCTTCCGACAACTGTGCTTTCAGGTTGTCGATGTTGTGCGTAGCGGTAACCAGATCAGCCTGCAGCCTGTCGACACGCGCCTGATACCGTACCGGATCGAGCTTAAACAGCACATCGCCTTTTTTAATTAGCTGATTATTTTTATCCGTTACCTCACTAACAATTCCTGTGACTTGCGGAGTGACCGGAATTGAAATAACCGCTTTTTGCGCCGTAAAGGTATATGGGTGGTTATAGTTCATTAATAAAATCAATCCCGCAACAATGAACACCCCACCTAATGCAGCGGTAGCAAGCGTCCATTGGTTTACCGGAATACGGAATATTTTAAAGATGGCCCAGGCAAAGGCCACATAGGTCAGGACTATCAACAAATCCATGATTAAATCTCCGGAAAGGTGGAGTTATCGGTTTTTTTCTCCCCATCCAGTCTTTTTTCCAACTGGGTGATTCGCGCTGCCAGCGCGGCAATCTCAGGGTCTGACTCCTTTCCGGTCGGTGTGATGTGTGACTGCATTCCCCATCCCTTTTCAGGCTGGTAGAGCGTGGCCCAGATCCACAGGAACGGCCAAATAACATGAAGAGTGAACAAGCTCACCCATCCTGCAGTATGGATGGCATCGGCATGGGGATGGTTGCGCTTCTTAGCCATGTTATAGGGGATATCGTGGATGGCGATGATTCCATAAAACAGAACCAGAAATACGAAAATCAGCACGCCCAACGCGAAATAATTTAGAAACATACCTGCCTCGAATTCACGCTAATTAGAGTTTTTTTATGCCGGCAGCCGTATGCACCCTGGCTGATGTTTTGAACATAACTGGAGTTAAGGGTTTTTGCCATACCACAAAATAAATATTTTTTCTGGTGAGAAATTGCTTTGTTTTGCAATAAAAAATGTCGGGGGTAGAACCTGCCGCAGATCACATCTGATAAATTTCAGATGAAAATACTTTGCGATTCACATCACAAAAATCCAACAAACAAGGAAAGCAAAAATGTGAATTACTTCACATTTAATCCTCATTTTCAGCGAATTATTGCACTGCGATGTTTTTTTGTACCGGTATTTTGTGATGAAAATCACATTAACTAACGCCATACACCCTATATTTACGTGACGAATGTCACATAAAAGGCCGTCGACTGGACAGTTGAACGATTCAGTGCCAGATTTCGCAGTATCTACAGGGTCCGGCTACCTCCTGCCGCTACATTAACAAACCTCGGGCTTTCAGCCTGCGTGATAGCAAACATAAGAAGGGGTGTTTTTATGTCATCCGATATTAAGATCAAGGTGCAAAGCTTTGGTCGATTCCTCAGCAACATGGTGATGCCAAATATCGGCGCGTTTATCGCGTGGGGTATTATCACCGCATTATTCATTCCGACAGGGTGGTTGCCGAACGAAACGCTGGCGAAGCTGGTCGGCCCGATGATCACCTATCTGCTGCCGCTACTGATCGGTTATACCGGTGGTAAACTGGTTGGCGGCGAGCGTGGCGGCGTAGTTGGTGCAATCACCACCATGGGCGTTATCGTCGGTGCGGACATGCCAATGTTCCTCGGCGCGATGATTGCAGGTCCACTGGGCGGCTGGGCGATCAAACACTTCGACAACTGGGTAGACGGTAAGATCAAATCCGGTTTTGAGATGCTGGTGAATAACTTCTCCGCTGGCATCATCGGTATGATCCTCGCCATTCTGGCATTCCTTGGCATTGGTCCATTGGTTGAAGCACTGTCCAAAATTCTGGCGGCAGGCGTTAACTTCATGGTTGTCCATGACATGCTGCCGCTGGCGTCTATCTTCGTTGAACCGGCGAAAATCCTGTTCCTCAACAACGCCATTAACCACGGTATTTTCTCACCGCTGGGTATTCAGCAGTCCCATGAGATGGGCAAATCCATCTTCTTCCTGATTGAAGCAAACCCGGGTCCGGGTATGGGCGTCCTGCTGGCGTACATGTTCTTCGGTCGCGGCAGCGCTAAGCAGTCTGCAGGCGGCGCGGCTATCATCCACTTCCTGGGTGGTATCCACGAAATTTACTTCCCGTACGTGCTGATGAACCCGCGCCTGATCCTGGCCGTTATTCTCGGCGGTATGACTGGCGTATTTACCCTGACTATCCTGAACGGCGGTCTGGTTTCTCCGGCGTCTCCGGGTTCTATCCTGGCCGTGCTGGCAATGACACCTAAGGGAGCTTACTTCGCTAACATCGCTGCTATCTGTGCGGCTATGGCAGTCTCCTTTGTGGTCTCAGCCATTCTGCTGAAAACCAGCAAAGTGAAAGAAGATGATGACATTGATGCCGCAACCCGTCGTATGCACGACATGAAAGCGGAATCCAAAGGCGCATCCCCGCTGGCGGCTGGCGACGTCACCAACGACCTGAGCCATGTGCGTAAAATCATCGTTGCCTGCGATGCCGGAATGGGTTCCAGTGCCATGGGTGCGGGCGTACTGCGTAAGAAAGTACAGGATGCAGGGCTGTCTCAGATTTCCGTCACTAACAGCGCGATTAATAATCTGCCGCCGGATGTGGATCTGGTCATTACCCACCGTGACCTGACCGAACGCGCGATGCGCCAGGTGCCTCAGGCACAGCACATTTCGCTGACCAACTTCCTCGACAGCGGTCTGTACTCCAACCTGACCGAACGTCTGGTCGCTGCGCAGCGCCACAACGTGAACGAGGAGAAAGTTCGCGACCACCTGAAAGACAGCTTTGAAGAGGGTGATACCCACCTGTTCAAACTGGGTGCGGAGAACATCTTCCTTGGCCGTAAAGCGGCTAACAAAGAAGAAGCGATTCGCTTTGCTGGTGAGCAACTGGTGAAAGGTGGTTACGTTGAGCCAGAATACGTCGAGGCGATGCTGGACCGCGAAAAACTGACCCCGACTTACCTGGGTGAGTCCATCGCAGTACCGCACGGTACGGTTGAAGCCAAAGACCGCGTGCTGAAAACCGGTGTGGTGTTCTGCCAGTACCCGGAAGGCGTTCGCTTCGGTGAAGAAGAAGACGATATTGCCCGTCTGGTTATTGGTATCGCAGCGCGTAACAACGAGCACATCCAGGTGATTACCAGCCTGACCAACGCTCTGGATGATGAATCCGTGATCGAACGTCTGGCCCATACCACCAGCGTGGATGAAGTTCTGGAACTGCTGGCAGGTCGTAAGTAAGCGTTATTGCCCGGTGGCGCTCACGCTTACCGGGCCTACAAAATCCTCTCCCTTGTGGAGAGGGTTAGGTTGAGGGAAAAGCCTCACCCCAGCCCTCTTGGGTAAAAACATTAATGAAGGTTAATACTATGAAAGCATTACATTTTGGCGCAGGTAATATCGGTCGTGGCTTTATCGGCAAACTGCTGGCGGACGCGGGGATACAGCTGACGTTCGCGGATGTAAATCAGGTCGTGCTCGATGCCCTGAATGCCCGTCATAGCTATCAGGTTCATGTCGTGGGTGAAAATGAGCAGGTTGATACCGTCTCCGGCGTCAACGCTGTAAGCAGCATCGGCGATGATGTTGTTGAACTGATTGCCCACGTAGATTTAGTCACTACCGCCGTCGGTCCGGTTGTACTTGAGCGTATCGCTCCAGCCATCGCCAAAGGACTGGTTAAACGCAAGGCGCAGGGCATCGCTACTCCACTAAATATCATCGCTTGTGAAAACATGGTGCGCGGAACGACCCAGTTGAAAGGCCATGTAATGAACGCGTTAGCAGATGAAGATAAAGCCTGGGTTGAAGAACATGTTGGCTTTGTCGATTCTGCCGTGGACCGCATTGTTCCGCCTTCAGCTTCAGCAACCAACGATCCGCTGGAAGTTACCGTCGAAACCTTCAGTGAGTGGATTGTCGACAAAACACAGTTCAAAGGTGAACTGCCAAATATCCCAGGAATGGAATTAACTGATAACCTGATGGCATTTGTCGAACGTAAACTCTTCACGCTGAACACCGGGCATGCTATAACCGCGTACCTCGGAAAATTGACCGGTCATCAGACCATCCGTGACGCGATTCTCGACGAGAAAATCCGCGCAGTGGTAAAAGGTGCGATGGAAGAGAGCGGCGCGGTACTGATCAAACGCTATGGCTTTGATGCAGCAAAACATGCGGCATACATTCAGAAAATCCTCGGTCGTTTTGAAAACCCGTATCTGAAAGATGACGTTGAGCGCGTGGGTCGTCAGCCGCTGCGTAAGCTGAGCGCAGGCGACCGCCTGATTAAACCGCTGCTGGGTACGCTGGAATATGGTTTGCCGCATGCGAATCTGGTTACCGGTATTGCGGCAGCGATGCACTATCGCAGCGAAGAAGATCCGCAGGCACAGGAACTGGCCGCGCTGATTGACGAAAAAGGTCCACAGGCCGCGCTGGCGCAAGTTTCCGGGCTGGATGCCAATAGTGATGTCGTGCTTGAGGCTGTTAACGCGTATAACGCAAAGAAATGATGCAGGACCTGGCGCAGGATATCCTGCGCCTGAATAATAGATTGTCAGATATGCAGGCAATAATGGAACAAACGCAGGCCTTTGAAAATCGTGTGCTTGAGCGTCTGAATGCTGGCAAAACCGTACGCAGCTTCCTCATCACCGCCGTAGAACTGCTCACCGAGGCGGTGAATATCCTTGTGCTTCAGGTATTTCGCAAAGACGACTATGCGGTGAAATACGCCGTAGAACCGCTGCTCGACGGCGATGGTCCGTTGGGCGATCTTTCCGTTCGTCTGAAGTTAATCTACGGCCTGGGCGTACTCAGTCGCCCGGAGTACGAAGATGCGGAGCTGCTGATGGCGCTGCGGGAGGAGCTGAATCACGACGGCAATGAATACGCATTCACCGACGACGAAATTCTTGGACCGTTTGGTGAACTTCACTGCGTGACGGCACTCCCGCCGCCACCCCAGTTTGATACCTCAGACTCTGGTTTGCATGCCATGCAGATCCAGCGTTACCAGCAGATGGTACGATCCACCATGGTCCTTTCCCTGACCGAGCTGATTTCTAAAATCAGCTTAAAAAAAGCCTTTCAAAAATAAGACGATGCTTGCTTATTTCTCTTCCTGCTGCGGTCGATACAGCTGCCGATAGTACGCCAGACGTTGCAGATATAGCTGCGCGTTTTCCTGCGGTATTTCTGAAGGGACAACGTTGCGCGGCGGTGTTTTATTCAAATATTCGCGAAAAGCCTGGCTTGAAGCCATAAAATCGACAGTTTTATCAATCAGGATTGAAACGTTCTCACCTATTTTCGCCATAATCTTCCCTCCTCCATGTATTAACCGCGCTCAGCCTGTGCGGTTGATCATTTAAGTTTAGGATCAGTTGGGTGTTTATATTGAGGAAAACGTGCTTCACCACGAACACGCCAATAAAAAGCACCACGGCCGATCTTATCGCTTAAAATTCCTTGTTAATCAATGCAGTAACATTATCATTAGCTAATTAATACTTACGGTATTTGATTATTTATCTTCGAGCAGTTGTGAATAATCCCGCTCTGCGCGCATACTATAGGATATTCATCCTATTTTTATCAGAAGCTATCCTATGAAAGAAGTCGAAAAAAACGAAATTAAACGCCTGAGCGATCGTCTGGACGCTATTCGCCACCAGCAGGCAGACCTGTCCCTGGTTGAAGCCGCCGACAAATACGCCGAGCTGGAAAAAGAGAAAGAAACTCTGGAAGCCGAGATCGCACGCCTGCGTGAAGTTCACGGCCAGAAGCTGAGCAAAGAAGCGCAAAAGCTGACAAAACTTCCGTTCCGTCGGGCCATCACCAAAAAAGAGCAGGCTGACATGGGCAAACTGAAGAAAAGCGTGCGCGGCCTGATCGTCGTCCACCCGATGACCGAGCTTGGCCGTGAAATGGGCCTGAAAGAGATGACGGGCTTCGCGAAGAGCGAGTTCTAATCTCCCACCGGGCAACATCCGCTTGCCCGGTCCTTCATTTCCCCTCGCAATTGGCCCTACCAATTTTAGCCAGATCATACCAACACCTCACATTTCATTAAAATGTGCGTACAATACCGTTGCCAATAAATAACATTTGATTAACCATTCATTGTCATTACCCCTACACAACAATATTGGCAGGGCCACTTTTACACATAATGTGACGAAGATTTGAGCAAAGACTCATTCCATTATGTCAGCGGCCCCCAGGAGACCTGCAATGAATCTCTGGCAACAGAACTACGACCCGGCCGGTAACATCTGGCTTTCCAGTCTGATCGCATCGCTCCCTATCCTGTTCTTTTTCTTCGCCCTGATTAAGCTCAAGCTGAAAGGCTATGTTGCGGCGTCATGGACGGTGGTGATCGCTTTATCGGTCGCCCTGCTGTTCTACAAAATGCCGGTCGATCACGCGCTGGCATCCGTAGTGTACGGTTTCTTCTACGGTCTGTGGCCAATTGCCTGGATCATTATCGCCGCGGTATTCGTCTATAAAATCTCGGTGAAGACCGGGCAGTTTGACATTATCCGATCATCGATACTCTCGATTACCCCAGACCAGCGTCTGCAAATGCTGATTGTTGGTTTCTCCTTTGGGGCATTCCTCGAGGGAGCGGCAGGCTTTGGCGCTCCGGTAGCGATTACCGCCGCACTGCTGGTTGGTCTTGGCTTTAACCCGCTGTATGCGGCAGGTTTGTGCCTGATCGTAAATACCGCGCCGGTCGCTTTTGGCGCAATGGGCATTCCGATTCTGGTCGCCGGTCAGGTTACCGGACTGGACAGCTTCGAGATTGGCCAGATGGTAGGGCGTCAGCTGCCATTCCTGACCATTATCGTGCTGTTCTGGATTATGGCGATTATGGATGGCTGGCGTGGTGTCAAAGAAACCTGGCCTGCGGTGATGGTCGCTGGCGGCTCGTTTGCTATCGCACAGTACCTCAGCTCTAACTTTATCGGGCCGGAACTGCCGGATATCATCTCTTCTCTGGTCTCACTAGTGTGTCTGACGCTGTTCCTGAAACGCTGGCAGCCGGTACGTATCTTCCGTTTTGGCGATATGGGCGCTTCGCAGGTCGATATGGATCTGTCGCGCACCCGCTACACCGCTGGGCAGGTGGTACGCGCCTGGTCACCGTTCCTGTTCCTGACAGCTACCGTCACGCTGTGGAGCATACCGCCGTTTAAAGCGCTGTTTGCGCCAGGCGGCGCGATGTACCACTGGGTGGTCAATATTCCGGTTCCGTTCCTCGACAAGCTGGTTGCCCGTATGCCGCCGGTCGTACACGAAGCCACGGCCTACGCGGCGGTGTACAAATTTGACTGGTTCTCCGCGACCGGTACTGCGATTCTGTTTGCCGCCCTGCTGTCTATCGTCTGGCTGAAGATGAAGCCATCTGCTGCGCTGCAGACCTTTGGTAGCACGCTGAAAGATCTGGCGCTGCCTATCTACTCCATCGGGATGGTGCTGGCGTTCGCGTTTATCTCTAACTACTCCGGGCTTTCATCCACCCTGGCACTGGCCCTGGCACATACCGGCAGCGCATTTACCTTCTTCTCGCCGTTCCTTGGCTGGCTGGGGGTATTCCTGACCGGGTCCGACACCTCATCAAACGCATTGTTCGCCGCCCTGCAGGCCACGGCCGCTCAGCAAATCGGCGTTTCGGATGTGCTGATGGTGGCCGCAAATACCACCGGCGGCGTGACCGGCAAGATGATCTCTCCGCAATCTATCGCTATCGCCTGTGCGGCAGTGGGATTAGTGGGGAAAGAGTCTGATCTGTTCCGCTTTACCGTGAAGCACAGCCTGATTTTCACCTGCATGGTGGGTGTGATTACCACGCTGCAGGCCTATGTCTTAACCTGGATGATTCCATGATAGTGATGCCCAGACGCCTGTCAGACGAGGTCGCATCTCGTGTGCGGGCGCTGATTGAAGAACAACAGCTGGAGGCGGGCATGAAGTTGCCCGCTGAGCGCCAACTGGCCGTACAGCTCGGCGTATCGCGCAACTCGCTGCGCGAGGCGCTGGCGAAACTGGTGAGCGAAGGCGTGTTGATTAGCCGTCGTGGCGGCGGGACGTTTATCCGCTGGCAGCATGAGGCATGGTCTGAACAAAACATCGTTCAGCCGCTGAAAACTTTGCTGGCAGACGACCCTGATTACAGTTTCGATATTCTGGAAGCCCGCCACGCCATCGAAGCCAGCACCGCCTGGCATGCAGCTATGCGTGCCACTGCTGCCGACAAAGAGAAGATCAGACTCTGTTTCGAGGCCACACAAAGCGAAGATCCAGATCTCGCCTCGCAGGCAGACGTTCGCTTTCATCTCGCCATTGCGGAGGCCTCGCACAACGTGGTGCTGTTACAGACCATGCGCGGTTTCTTCGACGTATTGCAGTCTTCGGTGAAACAGAGCCGCCAGCGAATGTACCTTGTGCCGCCCGTATTTTCGCAACTGACGGCGCAGCATCAGGCCGTCCTGGATGCGATTGTTGCCGGAGATGCCGACGGAGCGCGTAAAGCAATGATGGCGCACCTCAGTTTTGTCCACACCACGATTAAACGATTTGATGAAGATCAGGCCCGCCAGGCGCGAATCACCCGCCTGCCCGGTGACCCTGGTGAGAATAGCAGGGAGAACAACACATGATTATTTCAGCAGCCAGCGACTATCGCGCCGCAGCCCAGCGCATCCTACCCCCCTTCTTGTTCCACTATATAGACGGTGGGGCGTATGCAGAGCACACTCTGCGCCGTAACGTGGCAGACCTGTCGGAGGTGGCGCTGCGCCAGCGCGTGCTGAAGAATATGTCCGACCTGAGCCTGGAGACAAAGCTGTTCAACGAAACGCTCTCCATGCCGGTGGCCCTTGCACCTGTCGGTCTGTGCGGCATGTACGCGCGCCGGGGCGAAGTTCAGGCCGCCGCCGCCGCTGATGCCAAAGGCATTCCATTTACGCTTTCCACGGTATCCGTATGTCCGATTGAAGAAGTCGCCCCAACCATCAAGCGTCCAATGTGGTTTCAGCTATATGTTCTGCGCGATCGCGGCTTTATGCGCAACGCGCTGGAGCGCGCCAAAGCGGCGGGTTGCTCCACGCTGGTCTTTACCGTCGATATGCCAACACCGGGTGCACGCTACCGTGACGCCCATTCCGGGATGAGCGGCCCAAATGCCGCACTGCGCCGCTACTGGCAGGCAGTCACCCATCCACAGTGGGCATGGGACGTTGGCCTGAACGGTCGCCCACATGATTTAGGTAATATCTCGACTTATCTTGGTAAACCTACCGGTCTTGAGGATTACATCGGTTGGCTGGCGAATAACTTCGATCCGTCGATTTCCTGGAAAGACCTCGAGTGGATCCGCGAATTCTGGGATGGCCCGATGGTGATCAAAGGGATCCTCGATCCCGAAGATGCCCGAGACGCCGTACGCTTTGGCGCGGATGGTATTGTTGTCTCTAACCACGGTGGCCGCCAGTTAGACGGCGTGCTGTCTTCTGCTCGCGCGCTGCCCGCCATTGCCGATGCAGTAAAAGGCGATATCACCATTCTGGCAGACAGTGGGATCCGCAACGGTCTGGATGTCGTACGTATGATTGCGCTGGGCGCGGATAGTGTTCTGCTGGGACGTGCTTATCTGTACGCGCTGGCCACCCACGGTCAGGCCGGGGTGGCGAATCTGCTGAATCTAATCGAGAAAGAGATGAAGGTGGCAATGACCCTGACCGGGGCGAAATCGATTAGCGAAATCAGCCGTGATTCGCTGGTACAGGAACTGGGTCAGAACCTGCCTGCTGCATTAGCGCCTCTGGCCCAGGGTAGCGCTGCGTAACACTCTCCCCCGTAAAATCGCGTTTTCTGCATGGTCGGCCTGTTCTCAGCCCGGCCATTTTTTACGCAAAAATAACGACCAGTTAACATTTACAACCAATATATTTGACAACTTTTTATCCACCTGCCAAATGTATATACAAGCTAATACAAGAGCGATTTATACAGATAACAACCATCATAACGGGCGAGGGTGACATGGCTTATTCCGGTAAAGTGAATATCCAGCAGGCGATAGATGACAGTCCTTTTTCGCGCTTCCATTGGGTCATTATTGTCCTGGGATTTCTGGTTTTAGCCATTGACGGCTTCGATACCGCGGCGATGGGTTATATTGCTCCCACGCTCTCAGCCGACTGGGGCATCAAGAAGCAAGATCTCGGACCGGTGTTAAGCGCCGCGCTATTAGGCCTGTCATTTGGCGCCCTGCTCGCCGGACCCATTTCCGATCGTATGGGCCGTAAGCGTGTCCTGGTATTTTCCTGTCTGTTCTTTGGCCTCGCCAGTCTGGGAACCGCCTATGCCCAGACCCTGAATATGCTCACATTTTGGCGTTTTCTCACTGGACTTGGACTTGGCGCGGCAATGCCCAACGCCATCACCCTGGTGTCAGAATTCGCCCCGAAACGTTGTCGTTCAATGGCGATTAACACCATGTACTGCGGCTTTCCGTTAGGCGCTGCGGGCGGCGGCGTAATCTCCTCCTGGCTTATTCCCAATTACGGCTGGCACAGTGTTCTGCTTGCCGGTGCGATCGCCCCGCTGGCCCTCACCGTACTGTTGGTGCTGTTCCTGCCGGAGTCGGTGAAGTATCTGGTTCACCGCGGTAAAGGGGTGGCACAGGTTAAACGCATTGCTCAACGTTTTATGTCGGGAAATCTGGAACAGGTTACTCAGTTTTATCTGGATGAAGACCGCGTCACGATCAAAAAAGGCAGCGTGGCGCAGCTATTCAGTATGCCCTGGCTGCCGGGCACGCTGATGCTCTGGACGACCTACTTTATGGGGCTGGTTATCTATTACGTGCTGCTGAGCTGGATGCCAACGCTGATGCTGGGCATGGGCTATCCGCTGGCTGAATCCGCCTGGCTGACGTCACTGTTTACCTTCGGCGGTACCGCAGGGATCCTGCTGGCCGGTTGGTTAATGGACCGTTGGGAAGCGCATAAAGTGGTATCACTCGGCTTTATGCTGACGATGCTGTTTGCCCTCGCTCTCGGGTTTGAACACAACCATATCATCCTGTTCGGCGCACTGATCTTCCTGATGGGGATTACCATGAACGGCGCGCAGTCCGGGCTACAGACGCTGGCTGCAACGTTTTATCCAACCCACTGCCGCGCAACGGGCATTGCCTGGATGCAGGGCGTGGGCCGCTTCGGCGGCGTAGCCGGAACGATGATGAGCGCCCAGTTGCTTTCCCTGCAATGGCAGGCAGACAGTATCTTAATGTTCCTCAGCCTTCCGGCTTTGGTCGCCGCTGCCGCGACGATTTACAAGCTGCAACGCTATAAACCGCACGCGCTGACCGTCGCATAGTACCGGCTCTTTCTGCTATTCTGCCCCCCGTACTTAAGGGGGCAGCATGCTAAACATCGTTTTATTCGAACCAGAAATCCCGCCAAATACCGGCAATATTATTCGCCTTTGCGCCAACACCGGCTTTCGTCTGCATATTATTGAGCCAATGGGCTTTACCTGGGACGACAAGCGCCTGCGTCGCGCGGGGCTGGATTACCATGAATTTACCGCTGTGCTACGCCACCCTGATTACGCCGCCTTCGTCGCCGCAGAAAATCCGCAACGTCTGTTTGCCCTGACCACCAAAGGTACTCCAGCGCATAGCGCGGTAAGCTATCAGGATGGGGATTATCTGATGTTTGGCCCGGAAACTCGCGGTCTGCCAGCCAGCATCCTCGACGCGCTGCCTGCCGAACAAAAAATTCGTATTCCGATGATGCCGGACAGTCGCAGCATGAACCTGTCGAATGCGGTGTCGGTGGTGGTGTATGAGGCCTGGCGCCAGTTAGGTTATCCCGGCGCGGTATTGCGTAGTTGATTTTTGTCGGATGGCGGCTGACGCCTTATCCGACCTACGAAAGAATTTACCGTTATTTTTCGAGCGTTATCGGCGTAGTCAGGTTGGACACGGACTGCGCTTGCCGACCTGCGCGTACACGTAGTACGTGAGGATGGCGAGCACAGCCCGGGTTCAAGATGACAAGTAAGATAGCTCGAAATCAGATTCCATCGCCGTATTCGAAAGTATGATGAATCCCGTTGAAATGCTGATCCATATCCATAGACGGCTTATCGCTGTCTGGCTTACCGACGATGCGCGCCGGTACGCCTGCGGCGGTGGTATGCGGCGGTACGGGCTGTAGCACGACCGAACCTGCGCCAATCTTCGCGCCGCGTCCGACTTCAATGTTGCCGAGAATTTTTGCTCCCGCGCCGATCATCACGCCTTCACGAATTTTCGGGTGGCGGTCACCGCCGGCTTTACCGGTCCCGCCAAGCGTAACGGATTGCAGAATAGAGACATCGTTTTCAATCACCGCGGTTTCACCAACCACAATGCCGGTGGCGTGATCGAGCATAATCCCACGGCCAATTTTTGCCGCCGGATGAATATCTACCTGGAAGGTAACGGACACCTGATTTTGCAGGAAGATCGCCAGTGCCTGACGCCCCTGATGCCACAGCCAGTGACCGATACGGTAGGCCTGAAGCGCATGAAAGCCCTTCAGATACAGCAGTGGAGTGGAATATTTATCGACAGCCGGGTCACGCGTGCGTACTGCCTGAATATCGCAGGCCGCTGAGGCAATCATTTCAGGATCGGCCGCGTAGGCCTCTTCTACGACTTCGCGAATCGCAATGGCGGGCATGATTGGAGAAGCGAGTTTATTCGCCAGCATATAGCTTAGCGCACTGCCGAGATTTTCATGCTTGAGCAGCGTTGCGTGGTAAAAACTGGCCAGCATTGGCTCACATTCCGCCAGTGCCCGGGCTTCCGCTTTAATGTTTTTCCAGACGATATCCAGTTCTTCACACGGCATTGCGTACTCCAGAAGGTAGCAAAACGACCGATCCGTTCTTCGCGGATCGGGTCGTTATATTCAACAGTTCCTTACAGCTAGTGGCGACTCAGCTCGTCCTTGCGTGCACGGCCTAATAACGTCAATGCTGCCTCGCGCGCGTTTTTTCCGCAATACAATACTTGATAAATTTCCTCGGTTATTGGCATCTCAACACCAAAACGGTGCGCCAATTCACGAACTTCTTTCGTATTGCGATAGCCTTCAACCACTTGGCCAATTTTGTCCTGCGCACCCTGCACGTCCATCCCCTGGCCGAGCATCATGCCAAAACGACGGTTGCGCGACTGGTTGTCGGTACAGGTCAGCACCAGATCGCCTAAACCCGCCATCCCCATAAAGGTGGCAGGATCGGCCCCCAGCGCCGCACCAAGACGAGACATTTCGGTCAGCCCACGGGTGATCAATGCGGTTCGTGCATTCGCACCGAAACCGATGCCGTCAGACATCCCCGCACCAATGGCAATGACGTTTTTCACCGCACCGCCAAGCTGTACACCAATGAAATCCGGATTGCTGTATACGCGGAAGCTTTTGCCGCAGTGCAGCAACTGCTGGAGATCGTCAGCAAAGGTGTCGTCCGTCGAGGCCAGAGAAATCGCCGTCGGCATGCCCGCAGCCAACTCTTTGGCGAACGTCGGGCCGGAAATAACCGCCAGTGGAATTGAGTCCCCCAGCGCTTCACGCGCGACGTCCTGCAGCAGACGCCCTGTTTCCGCTTCCAGACCTTTTGTCGCCCAGACCAGTCGTGCGTCAGGACGCATCAATGGTTTGATGTTACGCAGCACTTCGCCAAAGACGTGGCTCGGCACCACCACCAGAATATTACGACTGGCGGCCAGTGCAGTGGCTAAATCACTTTCCAGGCGCAGCGTGTCGGGAAAAGGCACATCAGGAAGGAACGCGACGTTGCAGCGATCGTGCTCGAGAGTCGCGATATGTTTAGGATCATGGCCCCACAGGACAACCTGATGGCCATTTCTTGCCAGGGTGATGGCAAGAGCGGTGCCGTACGAGCCGGCACCAATCACAGTCATTGAAGCATTACTTTGGTTCATCAGGCATCCTGATGTTCTTCAGTACCTTCGCCAGCCTGCTGCTGTAAATAGTTCATGAACAGCGCATCAAAGTTGACCGGCGCAAGGTTCAGTTGCGGGAACGTACCGCGTGAAACCAGGCTGGTGATGCATTCGCGGGCATACGGGAACAGAATGTTCGGGCAGTATGCGCCCAGGCAATGCGCCATCTGAGTCCCTTCGATACCACTGATGGAGAAAATACCACCCTGCTGAACTTCGCACAGGAACGCAGTTTCTTCACCCAGGGAAGCCGTTACGGTGACACGCAGCACTACTTCATACACGTCATCTGCCAGTTGGGTAGATGCGGTATCAAGATCCAGTTTAACCTCTGGCTGCCAATCTTTCTGGAAAACATGCGGTGCATTTGGCGCTTCGAAAGACACATCCTTGGTATAAATACGTTGGATCTGGAAAGCCATTTCAGTGTTATTTTGTTCTGACATGTTGAGAAAACCCTTTAGTGTTGTCCTTTAAATACTTCGGTACGCCTTAACGCAGCAGCGGATCCAGTCCACCACGCGCATCCAACGCATACAAGTCGTCACAACCACCAATGTGCTGTGCATCAATAAAAATCTGCGGAACCGTAGTACGGCCACTGCGCTTGATCATTTCTTCACGCTTCACGGCATCGCCGTCAATCGGAAGCTCCTGGAAACTCACACCCTTGCTGTTCAGGAGCGCCTTTGCGCGATGGCAAAACGGGCAGGTTGCTTTGGTATAGATCTCAATATTGGCCATGACTTATCTCCAGTGTTCTTTTTACCCTGCGGCATGAAAGAAGACGGGTAAATTACTTGCCGCGAACCAGTGGCAGATTCTCACCACTCCAGCCCGCTACGCCATCTTTCAGTACAGACACCTGCTCAAAACCGGCTTTGATCAGCGCAGTTGCTGAATCCTGGCACTGCATGCCTGAACCATCAACCACAATCACAGGTTTGTTTTTGTGTTTTTCCAGTTCGCCAAAGTTGTTGGCTTTGATTTCGCTCGGCAGCAGGTTAGTGGAGCCTGCGATATGGCCTTTGCGGAAGTCGTCGCGCTGACGTAAATCCACGACAACGGCGTCTTCTTTATTGATGAGACGTGTGGCTTCTCCGCGCGTAATCACCTTCACTTTGGAAGTCAGGCTCTTAAACGTGGTAAATAATACAGCCGCCAGTAACGCAATCCAGGCGATACTCAATACAGGGTGGCGACTAACAAATTGCATAATTTCTTGCATGGGGGGTAACAACTCCCGACTCAGTGATTAAAAAAACCAGGAAAGGAGTATACCTGCGCGTTGGCGCAAATACAGCCAGAGCGTGCATTGGATTGCATTTTTGCGGGGCGCTACGGAAAAAAAAACCTAAAACCACGCCCTCTGTGGCGCGCTCTGGTCGATTATTTGATCTTCCGGGGCTACTTTATCGATTCAGCTGTAGTAAAATTACGCAATTATTTTTTATCTATTAAGTGTGAGGTTGTCGCAATGTCGGTTTCTAAAAAACCTATGGTACTGGTGATTCTGGATGGCTATGGCTATCGCGAAGACAGCCAGGATAACGCCATCTTTAATGCCAAAACCCCGGTAATGGATGCCCTGTGGGCAAAACGTCCGCATACCCTGATTGATGCGTCTGGCCTGGAAGTTGGCCTGCCCGATCGCCAGATGGGCAACTCCGAAGTCGGTCACGTCAACCTGGGCGCGGGCCGCATCGTGTATCAGGACCTGACCCGTCTGGATGTAGAAATTAAAGAGCGTACTTTCTTCGCTAACCCGGTACTGACCAATGCGGTCGACCAGGCAAAAAATAGCGGCAAAGCGGTTCACATCATGGGTCTGCTCTCTGCGGGCGGTGTTCACAGCCACGAAGATCACATCATGGCGATGGTAGAAATGGCTGCTGAACGCGGGGCTGAGAAAATCTATCTGCACGCTTTCCTTGATGGCCGCGATACCCCGCCGCGCAGCGCTGAACATTCACTGCAGAAATTCGAAGAGAAATTTGCCGCACTGGGCAAAGGCCGCGTAGCGTCCATCATCGGTCGTTACTACGCGATGGACCGTGACAACCGTTGGGATCGCGTTGAACAGGCTTATGACCTGATGACGTTGGCCAAAGGCGAGTTCCAGTTCGCTACGGCGGTTGAAGGCCTGCAGGCTGCTTATGCCCGCGACGAAAACGACGAATTCGTGAAAGCGACCGTGATCCGTGCTGAAGGCCAGGCTGAAGCCGCCATGGAAGACGGCGATACGCTGATTTTCATGAACTTCCGTGCTGACCGTGCGCGTGAAATCACTCGTGCGTTTGTTAACGCTGACTTCGACGGCTTCGCCCGTAAGAAAGTCGTTAACCTCAACTTTGTGATGCTGACCGAATACGCGGCCGACATCAAAACTGCGGTTGCTTACCCACCAGCATCTCTGGCTAACACCCTTGGCGAGTGGATGGCGAAGCACGACAAAACGCAGTTGCGTATTTCCGAAACCGAAAAATATGCGCACGTGACCTTCTTCTTCAACGGCGGCGTAGAAGAGCCGTTCAAAGGCGAAGACCGCATCCTGATCAACTCGCCGAAAGTTGCGACCTACGATCTGCAGCCGGAGATGAGCTCTGCTGAGCTGACCGAAAAACTGGTTGCGGCGATTGAGAGCGGAAAATACGACACCATCATTTGTAACTACCCGAACGGCGACATGGTTGGTCATACCGGAGTGATGGAAGCAGCAGTTAAAGCTGTTGAAGCGCTGGATCACTGCGTTGAACAGGTCGCGAAAGCGGTTGAATCCGTTGGTGGCCAGTTGCTGATCACCGCGGACCACGGTAACGCAGAGCAGATGCGCGATCCGTCCACCGGTCAGGCGCACACTGCGCACACCAACCTGCCCGTTCCGCTGATTTATGTCGGTGGCAAGAACGTTAAAGCAGTCGAAGGCGGCAAACTTTCTGATATCGCCCCGACGATGCTGACGCTGATGGGTATGGAAATCCCGCAAGAGATGACTGGTAAGCCGCTGTTCATCGTGGAATAATCCCTCCCCATGAGGGGAAAGGCGATTAATACCATCACTCGGGCCGTGAAACCGCGTAAGTTTTCAGTCAGGCCCTTGTTCTACGCCAGCGCGCTTAGCGCTGGCGTATTGCTGTGCGCCTTTTCCGCCCACGCGGACGAACGCGACCAGCTCAAATCTATTCAGGCTGATATCGCGGCAAAAGAACGCGCGGTACGCCAACAGCAACAACAACGCGCCACCCTCCTCGCTCAGCTTAAAGCGCAGGAACAGGCCATCGCCGTTGCCGCAAGGCAGTTGCGCGAAACGCAAAACTCACTGGCGCAGCTGAATGCGCAAATCGCAGAGATGAACGCAGCACTCGCGAAGCTGGAAAAACAGCGGGCCGCGCAAGAACGCAGCCTGGCAGCCCAACTCGACGCAGCTTTTCGCCAGGGCGAACACACCGGCATTCAGCTCATTCTTAGCGGTGAAGAAAGCCAGCGTGGGCAACGCCTGCAGGCCTATTTCGGCTATCTGAACCAGGCGCGACAGGAAACCATCGCGCAGCTGAAACAAACCCGCGAAGAGGTCGACTCGCAAAAAGCCGAGCTGGAAGATAAGCAGAGCGAACAGCAGACGCTACTGTACGAACAGCGCGCTCAGCAGGCTAAGCTGGAACAGGCACGTAACGAACGCCAGAAAACACTTTCGAGTCTGGAATCATCGATTCAACAGGGTCAACAGCAACTGGGCGAAATGCGCGCCAACGAATCCCGTCTGCGCAACAGCATTGCTCGCGCCGAAGCCGCGGCCAAAGCGCGCGCGGAACGTGAAGCGCGCGAGGCGCAGGCCGTACGTGATAAGCAGAAGGATGCGTCACGAAAAGGCTCAACCTATAAACCGACCGAAAGTGAAAAATCACTGATGTCGCGTACCGGCGGTTTAGGTTCGCCACGCGGTCAGGCATTCTGGCCCGTTCGTGGTCCAACGTTACATCGTTATGGCGAACAGCTGCAGGGTGAGCTACGTTGGAAGGGTATGGTTATTGGTGCATCCGAGGGCACCGAAGTTAAAGCCATTGCCGATGGTCGCGTCATTCTGGCGGACTGGCTGCAGGGCTATGGCCTGGTGGTCGTCGTTGAACACGGTAAAGGCGATATGAGCCTGTACGGTTATAACCAGAGCGCACTGGTCAGCGTCGGTACGCAGGTTCGCGCCGGGCAGCCTATAGCACTTGTGGGTAGCAGCGGCGGTCAGGGCAGGCCGGCACTCTATTTCGAAATTCGTCGCCAGGGTCAGGCGGTCAATCCACAGCCGTGGTTGGGAAGATAAGTTTTGCCACAACAATTTCGTCGTCTACTACTCTCTCTCGCCAGTCTGCTGGCCTTCGCAACACCTGTATTTGCTGGCAAACTCGCCATCGTCATTGATGATTTCGGCTATCGCCCACACACTGAAAACCAGGTACTGGCGATGCCTTCTACCATCTCCGTTGCCGTTCTGCCTAACGCCCCACATGCGCGTGAAATGGCAATCAAAGCGCATAACAGCGGGCATGAAGTCTTAATCCATCTGCCAATGGCGCCGCTGAGCAAGCAGCCGTTAGAGAAAGACACGTTACGCCCTGAAATGAGCAGCGAAGAGATTGAGCGGATTATTCGCGACGCGGTAAGCAAAGTACCGAATGCGGTCGGTCTGAACAACCATATGGGCAGCGCGATGACCTCCAGCCTGTTCGGCATGCAGAAGGTGATGCAGGCGCTGGAACGCTACGACCTCTACTTCCTGGACAGCATGACCATTGGTAACAGCCAGGCAATGCGCGCAGCGTCAGGAACCGGTGTGAAGGTCATCAAACGCAAAGTCTTCCTGGATGACACGCAAAACGAAGCCGATATTCGCCGTCAGTTTAATCGTGCCGTCGAGCTTGCGCGCCGCAACGGTTCCGCAATCGCCATTGGCCACCCTCACCCGTCTACGGTTCGCGTCCTGCAGCAGATGCTGTATAGCCTGCCAGCCGACATCACGCTGGTTCGCCCAAGCAGTTTGCTCAATGAACCACAGGTGGATACCTCCAGACCAAACCTCACACCACCGAAGAACGGTACGCCTGATGCGCCGCGTAATCCTTTCCGCGGGGTGAAATTATGCAAACCGAAACAGCCGTTAGAGCCGGTGTACGCCAGCCGCTTCTTCAGCGTGCTCGGCGAAAGCATCACCCAAAGCACGCTGGTGCAGTATATGCGCCTGCAGTGGCAGGGCTGGCAATAATCAGTCTTTACTATCCAGCGTTAAATGGGCCAGGCGGCGCGGCGTCAATGATTTATCGCGCCACTGGCTAAAACGGATAGCCCACAACAGCACCTGATAACCCAGCTTAACGCTGCAGATATTACTCACCATACGCTTGAACATACCCGATACAAATACTTCAGCAATCATGCGCTGGCGGATTTTCTCGTCCGGCTCTTTACGTATGCAATGACAAACGCGTAGCGCTTCGTAAATCACCTGCTGTTTGAATTCCGGGTAAATTGGAATGCGTCCGGCGTAGTCGTGATTCATCTTATCCAGCAGACGGGTAATTTTGATGTAGTGGCGCTGGTAAGCGAGGTTTTTCAGCCCGGTGCGCGGCAGACGGCTAACAGATGCGCCGTGCAGGAAGTATTTGTACAGCGGGACTTCCGTGTAACGCGCGCGCTTCGCATTAAACATAAACTCCGTTGTCCAGATAATATCCTGGTGGTGCAGGCCAGACAGGAAGGTCAGCCCCGCGTCGCGGATAGTCTGATGACGATAAACGCCCATCCAGACAACGTGCCGCCAACGGCGGCTGGCTAACGCTTTGCGTAACCAGTCTGGCCCGGTCATCACGCCGGTAGAACGAATACGATCGGTAGGAATGGATGCCCAGGTGTGGCCCGTCTCGGCAATACACCAGTCAGCGTTGCACTGCGCAACATCCAGGTTGTCTTTCAGCGCCATATTCATCAGCGTTTCATACATTTCCGGATAGGCAATATCATCGCCGTCTACGTACGCGATGTACTCCCCCCTGGCAACTTTCATACCGGTATTGCGCGCCGCAGAAACGCCCCCATTGCGCTGGTGCAGCAGATGAACGTGCGGATAACGATCCGCATAAGACTGAGCAAGCTCCGCAGAGTTATCCGTAGAGCCATCATTAACAATAATGATCTCCAGGTTCTTCCAGGTTTGCGCAATCAGTGAATCCATACACGCAATGAACGGCTCACCCGTGTTGTAAAGCGGCATAATGACGCTCAGGAGACCAGGGGTATAGGTCATATCAAATCCTGCCAAACAGTAGAGTTATCGGCACTTTTTAGCATATTAAGCGGTAGATTTTCAGAAAAAAATATTAATTCTTTAGCGGAAAATGCGCCGGGCAGGAGGAAGCAAAAAAGCCCCGGACGGTAATGATAATCAACATCCGGGGACAACACACAGAATCCACAGGGTGGATACGGTTAATCCCAGCTCAGGATCACTTTCCCTGACTGGCCTGAACGCATCGCGTCAAAGCCCTGCTGGAATTCATCGATAGAGAATCGATGGGTGATGATCGGCGACAAATCCAGACCAGACTGGATCAGTGCAGCCATTTTGTACCAGGTTTCAAACATCTCACGACCGTAGATACCTTTAATAAACAGCCCCTTAAAGATAACTTTGGTCCAGTCGATTGACATATCAGATGGCGGAATACCCAGCATAGCAATACGGCCACCGTGGTTCATGGTGTCCAACATGGCGCGAAACGCTGGCGGCGCCCCGGACATCTCCAGGCCCACATCAAACCCTTCGGTCATACCCAGTTCAGCCATCACGTCGGTCAGATTCTCTTTCGACACGTTGACCGCGCGGGTGATACCCATTTTGCGCGCCAGCTCAAGGCGATACTCATTAACGTCGGTGATCACCACGTGGCGTGCGCCAACGTGCTTCGCGACCGCTGCCGCCATAATACCGATTGGACCCGCACCGGAAACCAGCACATCTTCCCCAACCAGATCGAACGACAGCGCCGTGTGCACTGCATTACCGAACGGATCGAAGATAGACGCCAGGTCGTCGGAGATATTGTCCGGGATTTTAAATGCGTTAAATGCCGGGATCACCAGGTACTCCGCAAAGCAGCCAGGGCGGTTTACACCGACACCGGTCGTATTGCGGCACAGGTGAGTACGTCCACCACGGCAGTTACGGCAATGCCCGCAGGTGATATGACCTTCGCCTGAAACGCGATCGCCGATTTTAAAGCCTTTAACTTCCTGACCGATGCCAACAACTTCGCCGACATATTCATGCCCAACGACCATCGGTACCGGGATGGTTTTTTGCGACCATTCATCCCAGTTATAAATGTGAACGTCAGTCCCGCAGATGGCTGTTTTACGGATTTTAATCAGCAAATCGTTATGACCGACTTCCGGTTCAGGAACGTCGGTCATCCAAATGCCCTCTTCCGCTTTCAGTTTGGATAACGCTTTCATTTCACATCCTCAGGCAATAACGCCCAGTTGTTTACCAATGCGTGTGAACGCCTCAACAGCACGCGTAATCTGCTCAGGGGTATGCGCCGCAGACATCTGGGTACGGATACGCGCCTGGCCTTTTGGAACCACCGGATAGAAGAATCCGGTAACGTAAATCCCCTCTTTTTGCAGCTCGCGGGCGAATGCCTGCGCCACTACTGCATCACCCAGCATAACCGGGATGATCGCGTGATCCGCACCGGCTAACGTAAAGCCTGCGGCAGACATTTGCTCGCGGAACTGACGTGCATTCGCCCACAGGCGATCGCGCAGGTCGCTGCCAGCTTCAACCATTTCCAGCACTTTAATGGAAGCCGCAACAATCGCCGGTGCCAGTGAGTTGGAGAACAAATAAGGGCGGGAACGCTGACGCAGCCACTCAACAACTTCTTTGCGCGCTGCGGTGTAACCACCGGATGCGCCGCCGAGTGCTTTACCCAGCGTACCGGTGATGATGTCCACGCGACCCATCACGTCACAGTATTCATGGGAGCCACGACCATTTTCGCCGACAAAACCGACGGCATGGGAATCATCAACCATGACCAGCGCGTCGTATTTATCCGCCAGATCGCAAACGCCTTTCAGGTTAGCGATTACCCCATCCATAGAGAACACGCCATCAGTGGCGATCAGGATATGACGAGCGCCCGCTTCACGCGCTTCTTTCAGGCGAGCTTCCAGTTCCACCATATCGTTGTTGGCGTAACGGAAACGTTTTGCTTTACACAGACGCACACCATCAATGATAGAAGCGTGGTTCAGGGCATCGGAAATAATTGCGTCTTCTGCGCCCAACAGCGTTTCAAACAGGCCGCCGTTGGCGTCGAAGCAGGAAGAGTAAAGGATGGCATCTTCCATACCGAGGAATGCCGCCAGTTTTTGCTCCAGTTGTTTATGGCTGTCCTGGGTACCGCAAATAAAGCGAACCGAAGCCATACCAAATCCGTGAGAATCCATACCCGCTTTTGCCGCTGCAATCAGTTCCGGATGGTTAGCCAGTCCCAGATAGTTGTTCGCACAAAAGTTAATAACGTGGCTTCCATCCGCCACGGTAATATCCGCCTGCTGGGCAGATGTAATAATGCGTTCTTCTTTAAACAATCCTTCCGCACGTGCGGTTTCGAGATCGTTCGTTAACTGTTTGTAAAAATCCCCACGCATTTCAATTCTCCAGACTGGGCAAATTTCAGCACATATTACCCAAAGCTATACGTTGATACGAGATGACGCATCATCACTTCTTCAAAATGAAGCATAAATCACGTGTACCCGCACGGCTTATCGGTGAATGGCTGAAGCCTAAGCCATGTAGTGATATGATAGAAGTATTCGTGTCTGAGATTGTCTCTGACTCCATAATTCGAAGGTTACATTTATGATCATCGTTACCGGCGGCGCGGGCTTTATCGGCAGCAATATCGTTAAGTCCCTGAATGATAAAGGCATCACCGACATCCTGGTGGTGGACAACCTGAAAGACGGCACCAAGTTTGTTAACCTGGTGGATCTGAATATTGCTGACTACATGGACAAGGAAGACTTCCTGATCCAGATTATGGCCGGGGAAGATTTCGGCGATATCGAAGCGATTTTCCACGAAGGCGCATGCTCTTCCACCACCGAGTGGGACGGCAAGTATATGATGGATAACAACTATCAATACTCCAAAGAGCTACTGCACTACTGCCTGGAGCGTGAAATCCCGTTCCTGTACGCGTCCTCTGCCGCCACCTACGGCGGTCGCACTTCTGATTTCATCGAATCCCGTGAATATGAGAAACCGCTGAACGTCTACGGCTACTCAAAATTCCTGTTCGACGAGTACGTGCGTCAGATCCTGCCAGAAGCCAATTCACAGATTGTTGGCTTCCGCTATTTCAACGTCTACGGACCGCGTGAAGGCCACAAAGGCAGCATGGCAAGCGTTGCTTTCCACCTCAACACCCAGCTTAACAATGGCGAAACACCAAAACTGTTCGAAGGCAGCGAAAACTTCAAACGTGATTTCGTTTACGTAGGCGACGTGGCTGCGGTAAACCTGTGGTTCCTGGAAAACGGAGTTTCCGGCATCTTTAACCTCGGTACAGGTCGTGCGGAATCTTTCCAGGCCGTTGCCGATGCTACGCTGGCGTACCACAAAAAAGGCAGCATTGAGTACATTCCATTCCCGGAAAAACTGAAAGGCCGCTACCAGGCATTTACCCAGGCAGATCTGACGAACCTGCGCGCAGCGGGCTATGACAAGCCGTTTAAAACCGTCGCCGAAGGCGTCACGGAATATATGGCCTGGCTGAACCGCGACAACGCTACAAATTCACAAAATCATTCGAGCGGTATCAAGGCGGCAACTAAGTGAACCTCCGGGAGCTTACAAAAGTAAGTGACCGTAGTGAACGCAGGCAGCCAACACAGAGACAGCTTGAAGGATGAAGTGAATGAAGATTTTGGTGGTTGGCCCGTCTTGGGTGGGCGACATGATGATGTCGCAAAGTCTCTATCGCACGCTCAAGGCGCGCTATCCCCAGGCGATAATCGACGTGATGGCACCTGCATGGTGCCGTCCGTTATTGTCGCGCATGCCAGAAGTCAACGAAGCTATCGCCATGCCGTTGGGGCACGGCGCGCTGGAGATCGGCGAGCGCCGTAAACTCGGCCACAGTCTGCGTGAGAAGCGCTATGACCGCGCTTATGTGCTGCCTAACTCGTTTAAATCCGCTCTGGTGCCATTCTTTGCGGGTATTCCCCATCGTACCGGTTGGCGTGGCGAGATGCGCTACGGTCTGCTGAACGATGCGCGCGTACTGGATAAAGACGCATGGCCACTGATGGTCGAGCGCTATGTGGCTCTGGCTTATGATAAAGGTGTGATGCTGACGGCCAAAGATTTGCCGCAGCCTCTGCTATGGCCACAGTTGCAGGTCAGCGAGGGTGAAAAATCGCTAACCTGTAGCCAGTTCTCCCTTTCAGCCGAACGCCCCATCATCGGTTTTTGCCCTGGTGCGGAATTTGGTCCAGCGAAACGCTGGCCACATTATCACTACGCAGAGTTGGCGAAGCAGTTGATCGATGAAGGCCATCAGATTGTGCTGTTTGGCTCAGCAAAAGACCATGAAGCTGGCAATGAGATCCTGGCAACGCTGAGCACTGAACAGCAAGCCTGGTGCCGTAATCTGGCGGGCGAAACACAGTTGGAACAGGCCGTCATTCTGCTCGCCGCCTGCAAAGCGGTCGTCACCAACGATTCTGGATTAATGCACGTGGCCGCAGCACTGAGCCGTCCACTGGTCGCATTGTATGGTCCAAGCAGCCCGGATTTTACGCCCCCGCTTTCCCACAAGGCACGTGTCATTCGCCTGATTACGGGGTATCACAAAGTGCGTAAGGGCGATGCGGCAGAAGGCTATCACCAGAGCCTGATTGACATCACACCCCAGCGCGTGCTGGAAGAACTCAACGACCTGTTGTTACAAGAGGAAGCCTGACGGATGCGGGTTCTGATCGTTAAAACGTCGTCTATGGGCGATGTACTGCATACGTTGCCCGCATTAACCGATGCGCAGCAGGCTATTCCGGGTATTCAATTTGATTGGGTGGTGGAAGAAGGGTTCGCTCAAATCCCCTCCTGGCATTCAGCCGTTGACCGGGTTATTCCAGTGGCGATCCGTCGCTGGCGTAAAGCCTGGTTTTCAGCGCCGATTAAAGCCGAGCGTAAAGCGTTTCGTGATGCGGTGCGTTTACAGAAGTATGACGCGATAATTGATGCGCAGGGTTTGGTTAAAAGCGCGGCGTTGGTGACACGTCTGGCACGTGGCATCAAGCATGGTATGGACTGGAGCACAGCCCGCGAACCTCTGGCGAGTCTGTTTTATAATCGCAAACATCACATAGCCAAACAGCAGCACGCGGTAGAACGTACGCGTGAATTGTTCGCCAAAAGTCTGGGGTATGCTAAACCGCAGTTGCAGGGTGATTACGCGATTGCGCAGCATTTTATGAATGAACATAAGGCTGATGCAGGCCAGTATGCTGTATTTCTGCACGCCACGACACGTGATGATAAGCACTGGCCAGAAGCCAACTGGCGGGGGCTGATTGGCCTGTTAAATAATACGGGCATCCGTATTAAACTGCCCTGGGGTGCTCCTCATGAAGAAGAGCGCGCCAAAAGGCTGGCAGAAGGGTTTCCCTACGTTGATGTCCTGCCGCGAATGAGTCTGGAAGATGTGGCTCGCATTCTGGCAGGGGCAAAGTTTGTGGTGTCGGTTGATACAGGATTGAGCCATTTAACCGCCGCGTTGGATCGCCCTAATATTACGTTGTATGGCCCAACGGATCCCGGACTGATTGGGGGATATGGGAAGAATCAATACACACAGCAAAGCCATTCCGGAAAATTGCAGGATCTGGATGCTAACTTAGTCAACATATCGCTAGTTGATAATAATTTGCTCTAACTTTAAGAGATGAACCATGCTTCGCCAACACATGTTTTCTCGCTTTATTTATAGTATAAAAAATAATCCATTCGATTTTATATACTTCTTATTTTACGCTGGGATCCTGGCAACGCTTGCGATGGTGTTGGTCAATCCAGATGAAGCGATGAAGGTATTTATTTTCTCCACGGCGCTATCTCTACCGCTTATAGGAAAAAATATAAAACATGTGTGCAGTAACAAACAAAACCTGGTTTTACCTGTTATGTTGTTGCTCTTCGGTTTACTCCAGATTATTTGGGTAGAAATATTTAAACAGCCAGGATCTGCTTTTACCGGAGCCTATAGGTCATACCAGAACGGTGGCAAAGTGATGATTTTTGCCGCACTGGTTATGACCGCTTTGGCATCGCGAGAGCCATGTGCCAACAAAACTCGCATCACCAGTATCTGGACGATTCTTACAGCAATAGGCCTGTATCTTTTCGCAGGCTACGAGGTCGCCGGGGCACCAGATATTATGACCTACCGTGTTGCGCTGGGCTTTGAACACCAAACCGGCACAGCCTACGCTCTGACGCTAATTGCATTATTAGCCTCTCAGGCCATTATTAATCTGCGTCTAAAACACACCGTTGCACTCTATCTGTTACATTTTTTGATATCGCTGGCAGTCATCATCACAACGCAAACTCGAGCTGCTATTTTGGTATACCCGATCCTGAGTGTCGGCCTATTCCTGATGTACTATCGTCACAACCGCACTATGCTATTAAGGGCACTGCTGGGTTTTGTAATACTGGTGGGGGCTGCTGCAATCCCCTTAAAACCAATCATTGAAAGCCGCTATCAGAACTTCCTGGTTGATCTGCACTCTTATAATCAAAACAATAGTAATACTTCTATCGGCGCGAGACTGGCGATGCAACGGGCAGGTATTGAAGCCGGGAAAGTGCACCACTGGGGACAGTCACTCGAACAACGCGGAGCAGAAATTCAGCGACTTGCGGTGCAGGACACCTCGCTGCAAGGGGCACTTGAGTTCATTAACGTCCACCTGCATAACGAAATAGTTGATACCTTCTCACTAAAAGGCATCCCTGGTGTTGTTGTGCTACTCTTGCTCTATACTGCCATGTTTTTAATAGCTTACTGGCAACGTAGTCCTCTGTTGTTCGTCGTCTCAGGCGCTATCGCAGTCTATGGCTTGAGTGATTTATTATTATATGCCAAAGGTGAAGCCCTGAGCAGCGTGCTGGCGTTATGTGTAGCAGCAGTACTGAGCTCGAGTCCAACAAGAGAACGATGCCATGGTTAACGCTTCCGGTTATTTACTGAGCATTATTATACCTACATACAACAACGCTGAACTCATCACAGCGACGTTGGCGTCTATACATCAGAGCATCACTGATGATGTGGAGATAATAATTGTTAATGATGGCTCTACGGATTTAACCGAAGAGCGTATAAATGCGTTTTACCGTGAAAAAGATTGTCATAATGTTAAATATATAAGTCAAAAAAATCAGGGTGTTGCAATCACCCGTAATGTTGGTCTTGCTCATGCGACAGGGAAGTATATTGGTTTTGTAGACAGTGATGATATTGTCTGCCAGAATTATTTTACAATTCTCTTGCCTAAGTTAAGAGACGAAAAATATGACATCATCGAATTTAACTTAACTCGAGATATAAACAATTTGTATAAGAACGCGCCGAAAATGGAAAACAACATTACCCAGCGCGAAATAATCTTATCAGATGACAATTACGCCCCTCTATTACCAACATTCAAGGCAGGGCAATGGCATCTGATGACAAAAATCTTTCACCGCAATATCATTGGTAGCGATAAGTTCGAGGAACATCGCCGCTACGAAGACATGATTTTTTGCCCATTCCAGTATTTTAAATGCCATAAGATTCTAAAAATCGAGAATAAGTTATATTACTACCGAGTAAACGATAAAAGTATTACCGAGAACATTATTGATAGTGACGCTGACAGCATCTTCTTTGCTATGCGAAAAATGTATAACTATATTAATGAAAATAGGTCCAAGCGTACTGTTGCGACATTTATGATTATCAATTGCTTTCTCGAAGGACGTAAACTTTTACGCAAGAAAAAAGGCTATTATCGCTATAGCGAGAGTATGCTAAATGACATTCAGAATGCACTTGCATGCTGCGATACGAAAATCGTTAAGAAGAAAATAATTCTGAAGATGAAATATCCCCATATCGATCGTTCTATTTCTGAAACAAGATATAAGATAATATCTGCTTGCAAAAGCTTATTCTTGCGAAAGGGATTTTAACATGTTTGAAAAAGTTGACCGGATTCTTATTTGCAAGCTCAAGTTTTATGGGGATGTTCTGCTAACTACGCCTGTCATTGCCAGCATTCGGGCACGTTATCCACAAGCTAAGATCGATCTGTTGCTCTATAAAGATACCAAAGCAATCTTAGCTGCCCATAAAGATATCAATAATTTTTATCTGATTGAGAAAAAGCAAGGCCTGCTGTCAACAGTGAAAAATTACCTTTCAGTACGTAAACAACTGAAGAAAAATCACTACGACCTGATCGTTAACCTCACCGAACAATGGCCGATCGGCGCTCTTATAGCGTCTTTGCGTTGCCCTTCAATTGCTTTTGAGCGCGAAAAAGATCAGTGGAACCGACTTTTTACGCGAGTAACGCCATCCATTGGAAAACATATTGTTGAACAAAATTTATCTATTCTAAAAGGTATCGGGTTTAGCGAAACAGAACTGAAGAAAGAGATGTCTCTTTGTTATCGCCCTGACGACTATCAACATTTAGTTACCCTACTCCCGGAATTGCCTTCACAAAAATATGTCGTTATTCAACCCACTGCCAGACAAGAGTTTAAATGCTGGGACGATGAAAAATTCGCGCATGTTATAGACCACCTTCATCGGTGTGGTCTGCATGTTTATCTTACCTGTGGGCCAGCGCTAAGTGAGCAGCAGCAGGTTCAGCGCATTGCTGAACTGTGTCAATCCACCCCTGATCTGACGCTGGCAGGTAAAACCACCTTTTTGCAGTTGGCTGCATTGATCGATCATGCAGTTCTGTACATTGGCGTCGATTCTGCTCCTATGCATATGGCAGCGGCGCTAAAGACACCGCAGGTCTGCCTGTTTGGCGCCACCAATTATCAACAGTGGAAGCCATGGTCAGATAAAGCTTTATTGATTTGGGCTGGCGATTATCATCCAATGCCTTCTCGAGATAAACTCGACAGATCTAAAAAATATCTAACATGGATACCGGAGCAAGCTGTGATTGACGCTATCGATAAGGTACTTCATGATAGTGACAATATAAAAGGTAATGAGAAAGCATAAATGGACAGCAAAAAAAACGTTATTAACATTGCTTACTGTACAGATGCCAATTATCTGGAATATGTAGCAGTGTCCATTATGTCTGTCATAATGAACAACCCGGGGCAAGATCTGTCATTCTTCGTCTTTGTCTATGACGTTACAGATGAAGAAATCAATAAACTGCGTTCTACCAGTGATAAAATTCAGGTTATCAATATCGATAAGGAAGAGATTGAAAAGTATAACAATGACTTTGCAATCAAACACCTGAACCGTTCAATCTATATGCGATTAGCGGTCCCACGACTGCTTAGGGATAAGGTAGAGTCTTTTATCTATTTAGATGCAGACACACTGTGCTTCGACAGCATTCATGAAATTAATAACATCGACATTAGTGAAGTTATTTGTGCCGTCAGTCATGATTCGCTTGATAATAGTAGCAACAAAAATGCGAAACGATTAAATTTAACGACAGATTTTTATTTCAACTCCGGATTTATGTATATTAATATCAAAAAATGGACTGAACATAATATTGAAATAAAAGCCAACCAAATATTGTTCGATCGGGTCAAAAATCTCCCTTATCCGGATCAAGATGCTCTGAACATTGCTATTAATGGCAATGTTAAATTTATTGATAACAAATGGAATTTTTTATTTAACTGGTTTACTGAACAACAGAAAGAGACCTTCTTTTTTCAAAAAGATACTCTACCACGTATTATCCATTTCACCGGTGGAAGGAAACCCTGGTATAAAGAACACACTGGGCTTTCACAGCAACTTTATCTTTTCTACCATCATTTCACGCCATGGCGAAATACTGAACTACGGTCTTATGCTCCACGTATGAGGCCTACTGATTATCGTGTTTACTCACGTCAGGAAGCCCAAAAGGGAAATTACTATGCCTCTCTCAAATGGTATATGAAATACCTTAAGACTAAATTACGTTAATAAAAAACTCCCTTACGGGAGTTTTTTATTATTTTTTTAATTTTTCACGCAAATAACCAATATAACTGATTACTGAGGCGAAATACTTCCCTTGTAACCTTTCATGGCGTGACTTCTTTTTGTACTGTTTTGGCGTTCTGGCAGGTAGCAGTGGAACTGTCGCCCACGGAGAAGCCTTCCAGGCTTCAACAAAGTACTGTGCTGAAGGATAGTTAGCCCATGAATTCCAGGGTTTAGTTACACCAACATAATGAATAAGAATAGTGTCATTGGTGATGTATTCTTTATATCGAGAAGTGTCTTTACTCTTTAACTCTTGTTTAATGCCATATATTGCATCGTAGATTCTAGGTAGAAAAATGGTTTTCCCTAAAAACATAATATTCAAAACATCCTGATCAAGAAACGCAAATTTCTTGGTTTTGTCCAACAGAATAGAAAATGCTTTAGCGAAAAACTGTTGTTCCTTCCACTTCTTTAAATTAGCAAAAATAACACCAGCATTAAAATATTGCTCAACAAATTCCGGAACGTTAAGTCGAGTGGCAGCATATGAACGACTGTCATCAATATCTTGAATAACTGCAGCCACATGATGCTCAAACTGAATTTTTGTTAATTCAATCAACGACCCTTTACATACCACATCGGCATCTATATATAATAAATTATCAATTTTTTCACTAAGATACTCAAATGCAATAAACCTAAAATAGGTCGCATAAGACCACGCATTCCCGCATGGCAAAACCTTTAATCCTTCAGCATTCATCACATAAACAGTTATATTCGTTGAATACTGCTTTGCTAATATTTCTAATTTTTGCTGATAGTCTGAGTCAATATAATCAGTAAAAAGATGAAAATGAATATTGATATCTTGATTATGTAGTAAAACGGACGACATCGAAACCGCCGCGCCAAACATAAAGTTCTGATCAACCCCCCAGGCGATATTGAGCTGTGGTTTTTGTTCTTTTGGAGCACCAAAGAACTCAATGGTATCCTTGATAGACTGATGACAATCAAAATTCATGTACTACACCTTTTCAATATGCTATCTGACAATTATATGCACAACTAACTAGTGTGACCGTACGTTATGTAGTTTATTTTTTATATACATTACATGACTAAGCACCGAACGGATATATTTACGTTGTGCCCTTTCATGCCGTGACTTGCGTTTATATAGTTTTGCCGTATTTGCATTTAATAAAGATTTTTCCGCCCATGCTGATTTTTTATAGGCATCTATAAAAAACTTGGCTACCGGGTATTTGGCCCATGAATGCCATGGCTTAGTAACACCGACATAGTGTATTAATACCGTATTATCGGTGATGAAATTCTGATATAGTTTATCATTCTTATTTTTCAATTCCTGATCAACACCATAAATACAGTTAAAATCTCTTCTCAGGAAAATAACATTACCGACAAACAAGATGTTCAGCACATCCTGATCAAAATAAAGAAGCTCTTTTTGACGTTTGTCTAAAATGGAAAATGCTTTAGTCAACAACTGCTGTTCACGCCACACTTCGAGATTGGCAAATACCACGCCAGAGTTAAAGTAACCGTTACTCAGTTCAGGAATGCCGAGCCTGTTGCCGGATTTAATACGCACATCATCGATATCATTGATGACAGCCGCATATTCCCCACAGAAATTAATCTCCGTAAGCTCTTGCAATGAACCTTTACAGATAACATCGGCATCAAGATACAGTACAGAGCTTAGCTCCGTACTTAAATATTCAAATGCAAGATAACGATAGTACATCGCATAAGTCCATGATTTCGTACTCGGTAGTTCACGAAATACCGCGTTATCGAACACAAGAACCGTCACAGTCGTACTATACATTTGGGTCAGGCGTTTTACACTCTCCAGATAATCGTCATCTATATAGTCTGTTGCTATATAAAAGTGAATATCAATATCAGGGTTATTCACTAATACTGAGGTCATTGAAATGCCAGAACCAAATAAAAAATTACGGTCGACACCATACGCAACACTTAGTTTTTTACTCTTCTCATGCGTAGAGCTGTCTATGACGTGTTTTTGAATAACTAGCTTCTGGAAATCAATGTTCATAATAAAATGGCCTCAAACTTTATATGTGATTTATAGCGCTTTTCTTATTGTTCTTCGTCTTATTTTTTGCGCTTTTGTGACAGCCTGTTCAAACAACCTGACTTCCTGACGAAAGATTTCACGTAGTGGCATCGAAAAATAGACACGTAAAAAACGGTAGATATCTCTGGACGTCAGACCGATCTCAAGTGAAGAGAAATAGAGTCCGATCAAGTCCTTGTCTCGCCAGCGGCGCGGTACATGTTGACGAATTTGTGCACGATGCAGATCGATTACGGAAAGTTTGATATCCGCAATATTTTCTGGCATCGGTTGTTGGAGTAAAAAATGGCAAATATAGCAATCCCGATGATTTACTCCACCCCGATGCATTTTACCCACCATTTCTGCCACACGGGTAATAATGGTCCGTTTTAATACAAAATCAGGACGCTCAACTCCCCACCCGGCACAAAAATCTTCAAGGCTGATGGCGGGAGAAAGGTCCTCAGTGATGATAAACGAGGTTCGCTCTAACGGATTCAGACCTTTTTGACCAAATGCAACCCCTGTCATAGTATCAACATTCAGTTCTTTTAAGCGGTGAATCGCCAGCCACTCACGGTCGGCACCCAGTACAGGCATACGCAGAGATATAAGGTTCTTCACCACTTCTTTAAGCGTGGTTCCATGATGATATTTAAGAAAATAACCCTTTCCCATCATCTCAAAACGTAGGGTACGCCGTGTTTCCAGAGCGCGAAAAACCTCACCATCCAGCTTAGTGACTTCAGTAAACGGGTCTTTTCCTTGCCACTGCGTGGCAAATGGTTCTTTTAATTCAATCATTCTTAGGACCTAAAATGATATCTGCAGCTTTATCTGCCAGGCTGTAGAGATCTTCTGTATCAGCAAAATGCCGCGCGTTCCCGGCCCAACGACTTCTCTGCTCATTATTTTGCAGCGCATCGAAAAGTGCTGTATTCAGATTTTCCTGCTCAAAAGGTTCAGGAATCACCACCCCACATTGTGCGGCGTTGATATAACCCGCATAGCCGCAAACTTCGGTAGTTAATACCGGTAGCCCGGCAACTACAGCTTCTAGTAAGACAATACCGGCAGCTTCCTGTACAGCGGGGTGAAGTAATAAATCAGCAGCAGACATCAATTCTGCGACATCGTCTCGCCCCGAGAAGAACTGCACTTGTTCTTCAACCCCCAATTGACGAGCCTGAGCGCGATAGCGATCGGCCTTATCCTGACCAACAACCATCAATCGCGTGCGGTGGCGGATGACATCAGGCAAAGAAGCCAACGCCTGTAATGTTCTTGGCACACCTTTGCGTTTGAAATCGGAACCTACCTGTAAGAGTAAGTACTGATCGAGACCAATACCGTTTTTTTCTCTGACAACCTGCCGGCTGTTTTCAGGTTGTTGGCTGTACTTTCGGTCAGGATAAATTCCTGGTGGCAGGATACAAAAATGCTGGCTCTCAGTTTGGTAATGATGTTTGAAGTCACCAATTTGCTTATCGGTTAACATCAAAAGCGTAGTGCCGGCACCCTGCTGAAATACGGCTTTTTCAAATGCAGAATAGTGTCGGTACCTGCGAGTCAATTTGTAGAAAAAGCCTTTCTCGCGGGCGACCTTTTCTGCATAGCAAACGTCCGCAGCGTAATACACATCCAACCCAGGCATTTTATTAAAACCAACGACACGATCGACGGGATGTTGAGTTAAATAATTCTGAACCCACTGATAATATTGCTCGTTTTTCCCATGATTCGTTCTGGATGTGACGGGGACGAGTATAATCTCCAGCCCTTTCGGACGCTCGCCCTGCCATGACTGGGTAAATACCTGAACATGATGGCCACGAGAAGCAACCGTCAGCGCTACCCGCAAGAAATCACGTTGTAACCCACCATAGGGAAAATACTTGTACAAACAAAAAGCAATATTCATGCATTAATATCCGCATCGCGTCGCCAGGCATGTCAGGTTTGAAGCATCAGAATCGTGTAATCCTTGCCTAAAGCATCCAAAGATGACTTTCTGAGCTTTCGAAACGTTTCTGCCCGCTAGCTACCTGAAATTGCGCAGTAGTATATCATTTATTATCACGCATTCCGAAATGAATATTTTTTGAACAAAATACAAAATAAGCCATGAAAAACATATAGATAAAAAAAGAAACCAGTTCATCAGAAAACGTACACCGCACAAGAGGTTAAGACATATAAATGCGGCCATGTGCATTTTTGAAATAGCCATCAGCGAAATCGGTCCCTCATCAATTCCATCGTTTTGATACAACCTGGATAAAAATGATGGTAAAGCCATAGTTAAATACATAGAATCCCCAGCACATTCATAAGTCAGCTACCATTATGCTCGAATTGCTTTACACCGCCCTTTTCTACCTTATTCAGCCTTTGATCTGGATACGGCTTTGGGTGCGCGGACGTAAGGCTCCGGCCTACCGTAAACGCTGGGGCGAACGCTACGGCTTTTATCGCCGCCCGCTAAAACCTGGCGGCATCATGCTTCATTCGGTTTCTGTGGGCGAAACGCTGGCTGCAATCCCATTAGTTCGCGCTCTGCGACATCGTTATCCCGACTTGCCGATCACGGTAACCACCATGACGCCAACCGGTTCCGAGCGCGTACAATCTGCTTTTGGCACTGACGTTCAGCACATTTATTTACCATACGATTTACCGGATGCCCTGAACCGTTTTCTGAATAAAGTTGACCCCAAACTGGTGTTAATTATGGAAACCGAGCTGTGGCCAAATCTGATCGCGGCACTCCATAAGCGCCACATTCCTCTGGTCATTGCCAACGCACGTCTTTCTGCTCGTTCAGCCGCTGGTTATGCGAAATTAGGTAAATTTGTTGGCAGACTACTGCGTCGAATTACGTTGATTGCCGCACAAAACGAAGAAGATGGCGCACGTTTTATTACGCTTGGCGCCAGAAGCAATCAAGTCACCGTTACTGGCAGCCTGAAGTTTGATATATCCGTCACACCGCAACTGGCCGCAAAAGCGGTGACATTACGTCGTCAATGGGCGCCTCACCGCCCGGTATGGATTGCAACCAGCACCCACGACGGTGAAGAAAGCATCATCATTGCCGCTCATCAGGCGTTATTAAATCAGTTCCCGAATCTTTTATTGATTCTGGTTCCCAGACATCCAGAACGGTTCCCGGATGCCATTAACCTCGTACGCCAGGCTGGACTAAGCTATACCACTCGTTCTTCGGGTGAAGTTCCGTCATCAGGTACTCAGGTTGTGATCGGCGATACCATGGGTGAGCTGATGTTGCTGTATGGCATTGCCGACCTTGCTTTTGTCGGCGGTTCACTGGTTGAACGTGGTGGACACAACCCGCTGGAAGCGGCAGCGCATGCTATTCCGGTGTTGATGGGACCACATACGTTTAATTTTAAAGATATTTGCGCCCGTCTCGAACAGGCAAGCGGATTGATCACCGTCACCGACGCAACTACGCTGGTGAAAGAGGTCTCTTCCTTACTGACCGATGCAGATTATCGTAATTTTTATGGCCGTCACGCAGTTGAAGTTCTGTATCAAAATCAGGGCGCGCTACAGCGTCTGCTGCAACTGCTGGAACCTTACCTGCCACCCAAAACGCATTGAGGCAAGTCATGCAAAAACGGGCGATTTATCCAGGAACCTTTGATCCTATTACTAACGGCCACCTCGATATCGTGACGCGTGCGACAAGCATGTTTGATCACGTGATTCTGGCGATTGCCGCAAGCCCCAGTAAAAAGCCGATGTTTACTCTGGAAGAGCGCGTTGAGCTGGCACAACAGGCAACGGCGCATCTTGGCAATGTGGAAGTGCTGGGATTCAGCGATCTGATGGCAAACTTTGCCCGTGATAATCAGGCGAACATTCTGATCCGTGGCCTGCGCGCGGTAGCCGATTTTGAGTATGAAATGCAGCTGGCTCATATGAACCGCCACCTCATGCCACAGCTGGAAAGCGTTTTTCTGATGCCATCTAAAGAGTGGTCATTTATCTCATCGTCACTGGTGAAAGAAGTTGCCCGCCACCAGGGTGACGTGACGCACTTTTTGCCGGAAAACGTCCATCAGGCGTTAATGAGTAAACTGAAGTAATGCACCAGGCCGGATGCAGCATCCGGCCAGCAATGACACTATTTCTGACAGCGACGGCAATAGAACGTTGTACGCTGGGCGTGTTTTTTCGCAACAATCGGTGCGCCGCATGCACGACACGGTTCACCTTCTCTCCCATAGACCTGCAGCTCCTGGGCAAAATAGCCAGGCTTACCGTCACTTTGCAGAAAGTCCTTCAGCGTCGTCCCACCCTGCTCGATAGAACGCAGCAACACCGCCTTGATAACGCGTACCAGCAATTCACACTCATCTTTCGACAGTGATGACGCAAGACGGTCAGGATGAATCCCAGCCGCAAATAGCGACTCGCTGGCGTAGATATTACCCACACCCACCACCAGTTTGTTATCCATCAGCCAGGGTTTAATCGCCGTTTTCTTCTTCGCACATTTCTGCTGTAGATAATTGGCGTTGAAATCATCGCTCAGCGGCTCAGGGCCAAGATGAGCGAGGACATTATGTCCATCCAGTTCTTTAGTCCACAGCCAAGCGCCAAAGCGGCGGGGATCGGTATAACGCAGAACTTTGCCGTTGCTCATCACTAAGTCAACGTGGTCGTGCTTGTCTGCCGGAAGCTCTTCAGGAAGGATACGCAAGCTACCCGACATCCCCAGATGAATGATTATCCAGCCATCCGCCAGTTCTAGCAGCAGGTATTTCGCGCGCCGCTGTACGCTGAGGACAGGTTGATCACTCAGACGATAGATTTCCTCAGATACTGGCCAACGCAAACGACCGTTACGCACCGTCGCGTGCATAATCGTTGCCCCCACCAGATGCGGCTCAATACCACGGCGGCTGGTTTCGACTTCAGGTAATTCAGGCATAGTATCTCCGGCGGTATGTCAGGTCTCATTAATATGGGGACGGCCAGAAAACAAAAAACCCCGCCGAGGCAGGGTTTTTCTTTACATCAAAACGAAAATTATTTGATTTTCGCTTCTTTGTATAAAACGTGCTGACGAACAACTGGATCGAACTTTTTCAGTTCCAGTTTTTCCGGCTTAGTACGTTTGTTCTTCGTAGTGGTATAGAAGTGACCAGTACCAGCAGAAGAAACCAGCTTGATTTTCTCACGAATACCTTTAGCCATGATTTATTTCCTCTTAGTACTTAGTACTTTTCGCCACGGGCACGCAGTTCAGACAGAACTGTTTCGATGCCTTTCTTATCAATAACACGCATACCTTTAGCAGATACACGCAGGGTGACAAAACGCTTCTCGCTCTCAACCCAAAAACGGTGAGAGTGCAGGTTAGGCAGGAAACGGCGTTTAGTCGCGTTCAGTGCGTGGGAACGGTTGTTACCGGTCACCGGACGCTTGCCAGTAACTTGGCAGACTCGGGACATGTCTATTCTCCAAAAATCAAATTAGCTCGAGCTTCGTATGGGGTATTGGCGCCTCGTCAGGCTTCTCAGCCCGGTTATCGCAGTTCAATACACTTAATCTTTCAATGTTGCCTCGTCATTGGACGCAACAAGAATGATTTTGCGTATTTGCGAACTCTCGATTGCCAGGCCCAAATGCCAAACCCGAGATTCTCAAAGGTGGCGTAGTATACGCTGAGTCAGCGATGTGCTCAAGTCCCGAACAGACAAAGATCCCGATGGATCGCGTAAAGTGCGTTAAATCCAACCGCGTTCCGCAAAAGAAACGTACTCTCCGCGCCCAATGACCAGATGATCAAGCACCCGGATATCCATGAACTGACAGCATTTCACAACACGCTCGGTGATGAGTTTATCTGCTTTACTCGGCTCTGCACACCCCGAAGGGTGATTATGCGCAAGGATCACCGCAGAAGCATTCATTTTTATCGCTTCACGGACAATTTCTCTCGGATGCACCTCGACATGGCTAAGCGTACCGGAAAAAAGTTTGCTGTGTTTAATCACGCGATGTTGAGAATCCATAAAGATCACCAGAAAGATCTCGCGTTCCTCTTGCGAAAGCTGACTTTGCAGAAATTCACGCGCCATTTCCGGACTAAGTAGAGCACGCTCCTCTATCACTCGCACGTTGTAGTAGCGTCTTGCCAGCTCCGCAATCCCCTTCAACTGCGCGTACTTCGCGATACCGATTCCCTGAACATAGCTAAAATCCATGTAATCAGCAGACAACAGGCCATACAGCGACTCAAAATGCTGAAGCATCTCTTTCGCCAGCGTAAGCACATCTTTACCCTGCATGCCGGTACGTAAAAAAAGAGCCAAAAGCTCAACATCGGTCAGAGAACTGGCCCCCTGCGCCAATAGCTTTTCCCGGGGCATCATACTTCCTGTATTTTCCATGCTTCTCCCTCCTCTCGCGTCCGCATAGTGGCATAACACCGACGGTGATTCGACGCGTTGTTTTCACTTCTTCGTAGCGCCTCGCAAAGTGGAGCACGGTCAAAAGCACGACAAATTGCGGATTGTGATAAAATATCCGCCTTCTGGTGAAACCCAACAGGAAAGATCATGATGAGCCTGGCCGGTAAAAAAATCGTACTTGGCGTCAGTGGCGGTATTGCTGCGTACAAGACCCCTGAGTTGGTGCGTCGTTTACGGGAACGCGGCGCTGACGTCCGCGTGGCGATGACCGAAGCGGCAAAAGCATTTATTACTCCCCTGAGTTTACAGGCGGTTTCAGGTTATCCCGTTTCCGACAGCCTGCTTGACCCCGCAGCCGAAGCCGCGATGGGCCACATTGAGCTGGGAAAATGGGCCGATTTGGTCATCCTGGCACCCGCTACAGCAGACCTGATTGCTCGTGTCGCCGCAGGTATGGCCAACGACCTGGTGTCAACGATTTGTCTGGCAACGCCTGCTCCTGTTGCTGTACTGCCAGCCATGAACCAGCAGATGTACCGCGCTGCCGCGACCCAGCACAATCTGGGTATTCTTGCCTCACGCGGTTTGCTCATTTGGGGTCCTGACAGCGGTAGTCAGGCATGTGGTGATATCGGCCCTGGACGTATGCTGGATCCGTTAACGATTGTGGATATGGCGGCAGAACATTTTTCACCTGTCAACGATCTGCAACATCTCAACATCATGATTACGGCGGGTCCGACGCGTGAACCGCTTGATCCCGTGCGTTATATTTCCAACCACAGTTCCGGGAAGATGGGGTTTGCGATCGCGGCCGCTGCCGCAAAGCGCGGGGCAAACGTCACACTGGTATCGGGTCCGGTTTCGTTATCCACACCACCATTTGTTCAACGGGTTGATGTGATGACCGCGCTGGAAATGGAAGCCGCTGTGCAGTCTACGGTGCAACAACAGCATATTTTTATCGGCTGCGCTGCAGTCGCTGATTATCGCGCTGAAACTGTCGCCCACGAAAAAATAAAAAAACAAGCGACGCAGGGCGATGAATTAACAGTAAAAATGGTCAAAAATCCGGACATTATCGCCGGTGTTGCCGCACTGGATGTTAACCGTCCTTTTGTCGTTGGGTTTGCCGCCGAAACAAATAATGTGGAAGAATATGCCCGGCAAAAACGCATCCGCAAAAACCTTGATGTGATCTGTGCGAACGACGTTTCGCTGTCAACTCAAGGGTTTAACAGCGATAGCAACGCATTACACCTTTTTTGGCAGGATGGAGACAAAGTCTTACCGCTTGAGCGTAAAGAACTCCTGGGCCAATTATTACTCGACGAGATCGTGACCCGTTATGATGAAAAAAATCGACGTTAAGATTCTGGACCCGCGCGTAGGGCAACAATTTCCGCTCCCGACGTACGCCACTTCTGGTTCTGCCGGACTTGACCTGCGTGCTTGTCTTGATGACGCCGTAGAGCTGGCGCCGGGCGCAACAACGCTGGTGCCAACCGGGTTAGCTATCCACATTGCCGATCCTTCTCTGGCAGCGGTAATGCTCCCTCGCTCCGGGCTGGGCCATAAGCACGGTATCGTGCTGGGCAATCTGGTTGGTTTGATTGATTCCGACTACCAGGGCCAACTGATGGTGTCCGTCTGGAACCGTGGTCAGGACAGCTTCACTATTGAGCCGGGCGAACGTATCGCGCAGATGGTATTTGTACCGGTCGTGCAGGCTGAATTTAATCTGGTGGAAGAGTTTGAAGCCACCGATCGTGGCGAAGGTGGCTTCGGCCATTCCGGGCGCAAGTAACCCGCAGAAAAGCATCCCATAGCGTAATAACGCAATAACACACCGCAAACAACAGTTTGCGGTCGCTGTGTGGATGCCTGCCTGGCAAGAGCTTATTTTCAGGGGTATTTTGTAACATGGTAGAAAAGCAAACTGCGAAAAGGAATCGTCGCGAAGAAATACTTCAGTCTCTGGCACTGATGCTTGAGTCCAGCGATGGTAGCCAACGCATCACCACAGCAAAGCTGGCAGCCTCAGTTGGCGTATCCGAAGCGGCATTGTATCGCCATTTCCCCAGCAAGACCCGTATGTTCGATAGCCTGATTGAGTTTATCGAAGATAGTCTGATTACGCGTATCAATCTGATTTTGAAAGATGAAAAAGACACCAACGCGCGTCTGCGTCTGATCGTTCTGCTGATTTTAGGGTTTGGTGAGCGTAATCCAGGCCTGACACGAATTCTGACCGGACACGCGTTGATGTTCGAGCAAGACCGTCTGCAAGGTCGCATTAACCAACTTTTTGAGCGCATTGAAGCGCAGTTGCGCCAGGTTCTGCGAGAAAAAAGAATGCGTGAAGGTGAAGGCTACACCGTGGATGAAACGCTGCTGGCCAGCCAGTTACTGGCTTTCTGCGAAGGTATGCTGTCCCGGTTTGTGCGTAGCGAATTTAAATACCGCCCAACGGATGATTTTGACACCCGCTGGCCGTTGGTTGCCGCTCAATTGCAGTAGCGATTTCGTCTTGTCCGGCCTACGGGGTTACGTAGGCCGGACAAGCGCAGCGCCATCCGGCAGTTCTTAAACTCCGTACGCTTCGCGATAGGCCCGTACTGCCACCAGATGCTCCGCCATCTCTGGTTTCTCTTCCAGATACGCAATCAGATCTTTCAGGGTAATGATAGAAATCACCTTGCAGCCATAATCGCGTTCCACTTCCTGAATCGCGGAAACCTCGCCGCGACCGCGTTCCTGACGATCGAGAGAAATCAGTACCCCCGCCAGAGTGGCGCCATTCGCCTGGATAATTTCCATCGACTCACGAATCGCCGTACCTGCGGTGATAACATCATCCACCAGCATCACGCGTCCCTCTAGTGCGCTACCGACCAGATTCCCGCCTTCACCGTGGGTCTTCGCCTCTTTACGGTTAAAGCAGTACGGCAAATCTTTATCGTGGTGTTCCGCCAGCGCAACGGCCGTTGTGGTCGCAATCGGAATACCTTTGTAGGCAGGGCCAAACAGCAAATCGAACTCAATACCGGAATCCACCAGCGCTTCGGCATAAAAACGGCCTAACAGTGCCAGGTCGCGCCCGGTATTAAACAGCCCGGCGTTGAAGAAATAGGGGCTTTTGCGCCCGGATTTCAGCGTAAATTCGCCAAACTTTAGTACCTGCTTGCTAAGCGCAAACTCAATAAACTGGCGCTGATACGGTTTCATGGATTCGCTCCTCATCTCACTTTATTACAGACAAAAAAAAGGCGACTCATCAGTCGCCTTTAAAATCAATTTTCTAACGCCGCCTTCTGCGTCGCTACAATGGATTCGATTCCCCCTCGGGCCAATGCCAGTAGGGTGAGAAGTTCTTCATGGCTGAACGGTTCGCCTTCCGCCGTACCCTGAACCTCTATAATGCGACCGTCCTCAGTCATCACTACGTTCATGTCGGTTTCAGCAGCAGAGTCTTCAACGTACTCAAGGTCACAGAGTGCTTCACCGTTCACAATGCCCACGGAAACCGCGGCGACCATCCCTTTCATCGGGTTAGTTTTCAGCTTACCGCTCGCCACCAGCTTGTTCAGCGCATCAGCCAACGCAACGCATGCGCCGGTAATTGATGCGGTGCGCGTACCGCCATCGGCCTGAATAACATCGCAGTCCAGCGTAATTGTGAATTCGCCGAGCGTTTTCAGGTCAACAGCTGCGCGCAGCGCGCGGGCGATCAGACGCTGGATTTCCATGGTACGACCGCCCTGCTTACCTTTTGCCGCTTCACGGGCGTTACGGGTGTGCGTAGCGCGTGGCAGCATGCCATATTCTGCGGTGATCCAGCCCTGGCCCTGACCTTTCAGAAAACGCGGTACGCCTTCATCAATAGAGGCGGTACACAGCACTTTGGTATCACCAAATTCGACCAGCACGGAGCCTTCAGCGTGTTTTGTATAATTACGGGTCAGGGTGACGGGACGCACCTGATTGGCACTACGACCTGCTGGACGCATGATAAAATCTCCGGCTTGAAACGAATGTAGCTGCGCATTATACGGACTTCCGACTGTTATTCCTATCCTGACAAGACGCGGATGGCTATAATCCTCCCATCTCATCTTTAAAAACAGGAACGTCTATGATCCGCAGCATGACCGCCTACGCCCGGCGTGAAATCAAGGGTGAATGGGGTAGCGCCACCTGGGAAATGCGCTCGGTAAACCAGCGTTATCTGGAAACTTATTTTCGCCTGCCGGAGCAGTTCCGTAGTCTCGAACCCGTTGTTCGCGAACGTATTCGCACTCGTCTGACGCGCGGTAAAGTCGAATGTACGCTGCGTTTTGAGCCTGATGCCAGCGCGCAAGGCGAGCTGATTCTGAATGAAAAACTCGCTAAACAGCTCGTTAGCGCTGCTAACTGGGTCAAAATGCAGAGCGATGAAGGTGAAATCAACCCGGTTGATATCCTGCGCTGGCCAGGCGTAATGGCTGCCCAGGAGCAGGATCTGGACGCCATTGCCGCCGAAATCCTCGCCGCGCTTGACGGTACGCTGGATGACTTCATCGTTGCGCGTGAAACCGAAGGTCAGGCGCTGAAGGCGCTGATCGAGCAGCGTCTGGAAGGCGTCAGTGCTGAAGTCACAAAAGTGCGTGCTCATATGCCGGAAATCCTGCAATGGCAGCGCGAGCGTCTGGTAGCCAAACTGGAAGACGCCCAGGTGCAGTTGGAAAATAACCGCCTTGAGCAAGAGCTGGTGCTGATGGCGCAACGTATCGATGTGGCGGAAGAATTAGATCGCCTGGAAGCCCACGTCAAAGAAACCTACAACATTCTGAAGAAAAAAGAGGCGGTTGGCCGTCGTCTGGACTTCATGATGCAGGAATTCAACCGTGAGTCGAACACTCTGGCATCGAAGTCTATCAATGCCGAAGTGACGAATTCCGCGATTGAACTGAAGGTACTGATCGAGCAAATGCGCGAGCAGATTCAGAATATCGAGTAAGCAACCATTCTACGTAGCCCGCCAATAAATGGCGAGGCTACGTATTATTCCCGACTCTTTGGTACTCCCTTGTTCAATTCGAATTATATTTTCTCATCATTCTTTATTGAAGCTCATAACACAAAGCGCATATCACCACGCATTCTCGGCGAATTCGCATTAGCTGTAGTTATTAAAATCACTTCACCTTAGAAAATCTCAATCGTGACAAGGCGCACAAATCGTTAACCTTAGCCCCCAGCAAATCAGGGGGAATACATGCTGTTACACGTTTTATATTTAATTGGTATTACTGCCGAAGCCATGACCGGTGCGCTTGCTGCTGGGCGTCGTCGTATGGATACATTTGGCGTCATTATCATTGCCACCGCAACGGCCATTGGCGGCGGATCGGTACGCGATATTCTTCTCGGCCACTATCCTCTTGGCTGGGTAAAGCACCCTGAATACGTCATTATCGTGGCGACCGCTGCAGTACTCACCACCATTATTGCTCCCGTCATGCCCTATCTGCGCAAAATATTCCTCGTACTTGATGCGCTGGGCCTGGTGGTCTTTTCTATTATCGGTGCTCAGGTGGCACTGGATATGGGTCATGGACCGATTATCGCCGTGGTCGCCGCGGTCACGACCGGCGTCTTCGGCGGCGTATTACGCGACATGTTCTGCAAACGCATCCCGTTAGTGTTCCAGAAAGAGCTGTATGCTGGCGTATCATTCGCCGCTGCTGTGTTGTACATCGTGCTACAGCATTATGTCTCCAGTCATGATGTAGTGGTTATCTCTACTCTGCTCTTCGGCTTTACCGCCCGATTACTGGCGCTGCGCCTGAAGTTAGGTCTGCCGGTATTTTACTATCGCCACGAAGGCCATTAAGGCATAAAGCCCGCGATCCGCTGAGCAGCTAACCAGTTGCTCAGCGCAGTGACCTCTCGATCCTCCAGCCATTGAATAACCTGCCGTGCCCGCAGCTCACCCATGAAAGGAAGCTGCCACCAGCTTTGTTCATCGCGTTCTTTTAATTGCTGCCACGAACCATCCCGGCTGGCATTTAGCGTTGCCTGTGTTAGCGGTATTCCCATGGCAATCACCCAGCGCGTGAACGGGAGATCGCGCGACAGGTTGAACTGATGCCACAGCTTCTCCCCTTTGATTACACCAAGTGCAGACTCTAACTGTTCCTGAGTTAACCCAAGCCAGGAAAAGATATGTTCAAAGCGATACACCTGGTTGAGCTCTCGCCATCCCGCCTCGCCGATCCCCTCCAGCCCCAGCACCTCTTTGCCGCCCAGCCAGACCAGTCTGGCAACAAACTGTTCCTGGCACTCCGCTGTAGCATAAAAACAGGTTAATGAATTGAAGCGCCCCTCGGGGGGTATTGGCTTAGTACGCTGAGTGCTGCGCCAGACCACCTCGTCTATACGGGGTATCCCTTGTCCGGCCAGGCTCACCAGAATCTGATCGCCAGGCGCGATATCCCATTCATTCCAGCGTCGGACGGAGCCAATATTGACGCGCTGTACGCGTTTATCATCCAACATGACGGGAGTCAGCAATGCAACCACCGCAATTTTCCCGCTTTTACCAACGGAGAACTGAATACCCGTAACCTCAGATACCCTCGTCACGGGAGGATATTTCCACGCCGCCAGCCAGTCACCCTGCCCGGGTAGCCAATACTTTGCCCGTGGCTCTTTTGCCGTTCGCACCACGACACCATCTGTCACAAAAGGTAATGCTGAACTCCACCACCTGGCGCGCAACTTTTCGACGTCATCCGCATTCTTCACGGCGTGAGTATAACGTTGCGTGTAACTGAACCCGGCAGCCGTGAGCTGCTCCAGTCTTTCAGGCATGACCGCCGGACCATCAGGCCAGGCCCAGATAAAAATTGCCAGCGAGCGTAACATTTCCGGATTGCCCTGGCGCATCATTAATCCAGCAACCTTCGAGCGGGCGTTCATTCCCCCTCTCTGCTTCTGAATATGCCCCTCTTGCTGCAAAAATATCTCACCCTGCAACGTACTGTTAGCGAGTTTCCCCTTGGTGGAATGTGGTACGGAAGGGATCTGCAGAACCTTTTGCGTCCAGTCTTCGCCTTTCAGGCCATTACCACGGCTAATCGCCCGTACCAGATTGCCATTGCGATAGACTAACGTCACCGCCACGCCATCCACCTTCGGTTGCACCCAGAGATCGCTGCGAGCGAGCATCCATTGCTGTAGCGCTTGCTTATCAGCAAGTTTTCGAACGCCCGTGTGGGGAACTGGATGCGAGACGGTGCCACTTATTGGGGGCACAGACAGATCTGGTGGGACTTCATCGCCAAAACAGCGCTGCCATTGAATTAGTTGCGCATTGAGCTGGTCATAAACGCCGTCGTCTACGGCACTTTCCCCTTGTTTCCAGTAACTGTCATTCCACTGTGTAATCTGCTGCTGTAGTCGTGAAATTTCCTCGTTTGCCCTGGCAGGCGACCAGACGGGGCATACCGCCCACGCAGGTAAATGCCACACCAGTAAAACCAGCCCTATGCATTTCCATAATCCCATGCTATCTCCGCTGAACGATACGTTTCCCGGCAGGTATAGCGCGAAGTGAAATAGAAACAGAGCGGCAAAAATTCATCCTGTGAACAGCTTTCCGGACATTTGCATGTATTGCTGCAAATCACCGATAAAACAGGAAACTGGTACGCAAAACGCAATAAACATGCGCAAAAAGTGTGACAAGGGCTACGTCACATAGCGGCTACGTGTATAATAAGCCCGTATGTAGGCTCTCTTTCGACAATCACATACATTAAGATACTCATGGCTCAAGGCACGCTTTATATTGTTTCTGCCCCCAGTGGCGCGGGTAAATCCAGCCTGATTCAGGCTTTATTAAAGACCCAACCGTTGTATGACACCCAGGTTTCTGTTTCGCACACCACTCGCGCACCGCGCCCGGGGGAAGTGCACGGTGAACACTATTTCTTTGTGAACCATGATGAATTCAGAACCATGATTGGCAGAGACGCGTTCCTGGAACACGCGGAGGTTTTCGGTAATTACTACGGCACCTCGCGTGAAACCATTGAGCAAGTATTAGCATCCGGCGTAGACGTCTTTTTAGATATCGACTGGCAAGGTGCGCAGCAAATTCGTGAAAAAATGCCGCATGCGCGCAGTATTTTTATTTTGCCACCGTCTAAGATTGAGCTGGACCGCCGCCTGCGGGGCCGCGGTCAGGATAGCGAAGACGTGATCGCGAAACGTATGGCGCAAGCTGTTGCAGAAATGAGCCATTACGCCGAATATGATTATCTTATTGTGAATGATGATTTCGACACCGCCCTGGGCGATTTGAAAACCATCATTCGCGCCGAACGTCTGCGCATGAGCCGCCAAAAGCAGCGTCATGACGCTTTAATCAGCAAACTGTTGGCAGACTGAACCCACATTCAGTATCATGCCCAGTCATTTCTTCACCTGTGGAGCATTTTAAGTATGGCACGCGTAACTGTTCAGGACGCTGTAGAGAAAATTGGTAACCGTTTTGACCTGGTACTGGTCGCCGCGCGTCGCGCTCGTCAGATGCAGGTAGGCGGAAAGGATCCGCTCGTACCGGAAGAAAACGATAAAACTACCGTTATCGCGCTGCGCGAAATCGAAGAAGGTCTGATCAACAACCAGATCCTCGACGTGCGTGAGCGCCAGGAACAGCAAGAGCAGGAAGCCGCTGAATTACAAGCCGTTACCGCTATTGCTGAAGGTCGTCGTTAATCACAAAGCGGGTCGCCCTTGTATCTGTTTGAAAGCCTGAATCAACTGATTCAAAACTACCTGCCGGAAGACCAGATTAAGCGTCTTCGGCAGGCGTATCTCGTTGCACGTGACGCTCACGAGGGCCAGACACGTTCAAGCGGTGAACCCTATATCACGCACCCGGTAGCGGTAGCCTGCATTCTGGCCGAGATGAAACTCGACTACGAAACGCTGATGGCTGCGCTGCTGCATGACGTGATTGAAGATACCCCAGCCACCTATCAGGATATGGAACAGCTTTTTGGTAAAAGCGTTGCAGAGCTGGTAGAAGGGGTATCGAAACTTGATAAGCTTAAGTTTCGCGATAAGAAAGAGGCGCAAGCTGAAAACTTTCGCAAGATGATTATGGCGATGGTGCAGGATATCCGCGTCATTCTCATCAAACTTGCCGACCGCACCCACAACATGCGCACGCTGGGCTCATTACGCCCGGACAAACGTCGCCGCATCGCCCGTGAAACCCTCGAAATCTATAGTCCGCTGGCACACCGTTTAGGTATTCATCACATTAAAACCGAGCTGGAAGAGCTGGGTTTTGAAGCGCTGTACCCAAACCGCTATCGCGTGATTAAAGAAGTGGTTAAAGCCGCTCGCGGCAACCGCAAAGAGATGATCCAAAAAATCCTCTCGGAAATCGAAGGGCGTTTGCAGGAGGCAGGTATTCCGTGTCGCGTAAGCGGGCGTGAGAAGCACCTGTACTCTATTTACTGCAAAATGGTGCTCAAAGAGCAGCGTTTTCACTCCATCATGGATATCTACGCATTTCGCGTCATCGTTCATGATTCCGATACCTGCTATCGCGTACTCGGCCAGATGCACAGCCTGTACAAACCACGCCCTGGTCGCGTGAAAGACTATATCGCCATTCCGAAAGCGAACGGATATCAGTCTTTGCACACCTCAATGATCGGCCCTCATGGCGTCCCGGTTGAAGTACAGATTCGTACTGAAGACATGGACCAGATGGCAGAGATGGGTGTCGCAGCGCACTGGGCTTACAAAGAGCACGGCGGCGAAAGCAGCACCACTGCGCAAATCCGCGCTCAGCGCTGGATGCAAAGCTTGCTGGAACTGCAGCAGAGCGCCGGTAGCTCGTTTGAATTTATTGAAAGCGTCAAATCTGATCTCTTCCCGGATGAGATTTATGTTTTCACACCGGAAGGGCGCATTGTCGAACTGCCCGCTGGTGCAACGCCTGTCGACTTCGCCTACGCTGTGCATACCGATATCGGTCACGCCTGCGTCGGCGCGCGCGTCGACAGACAGCCTTACCCGCTTTCACAACCGCTCTTTAGCGGCCAGACCGTTGAGATTATCACCGCGCCGGGCGCACGTCCGAATGCCGCGTGGCTAAACTTCGTCGTCAGTTCGAAAGCGCGCGCCAAGATTCGCCAACTGTTGAAAAACCTCAAGCGCGATGATTCCGTCAGTCTGGGTCGTCGACTGCTCAACCATGCCCTGGGCGGTAGCCGTAAACTGGCTGAGATCCCCCCAGAGAGCATCCAGCGTGAGCTTGAGCGTATGAAGCTCGCCACGCTTGACGATCTGCTCGCAGAAATCGGTCTGGGTAACGCCATGAGCGTGGTGGTAGCGAAAAACCTCCAGCAGGGCGAAGCAACAGCGAACGTACCAGCACAATCTGGCCATGGTCATCTGCCGATCAAAGGCGCTGACGGCGTGCTGATCACCTTCGCGAAATGCTGTCGTCCAATTCCAGGCGATCCAATCATTGCTCACGTCAGTCCGGGTAAAGGTCTGGTGATCCACCATGAGTCCTGCCGTAATATTCGTGGCTACCAGAAAGAGCCAGAGAAGTTTATGGCGGTGGAATGGGATAAAGAGACGGAGCAGGAATTCATCACCGAGATTAAGGTGGATATGTTTAACCACCAGGGTGCTCTGGCGAACCTGACGGCGGCAATCAACACGACCACCTCCAATATTCAAAGTCTGAATACGGAAGAGAAAGATGGCCGCGTTTATAGCGCCTTTATTCGCCTGACCGCTCGCGATCGTGTGCACCTGGCGAATATCATGCGCAAAATCCGCGTCATGCCGGACGTGATAAAAGTCACCCGTAACCGAAACTAGTCTTATGAATGAACAGCGCTATGCACGTATCCGCGAGATGCTCGCACGTCGTCAGCCCGATCTGACCGTCTGCATGGAGCAGGTTCACAAACCTCATAACGTTTCTGCGATTATTCGTACTGCAGATGCGGTTGGCGTGCATGAAGTCCACGCCGTCTGGCCGGGTAGCCGTATGCGCACCATGGCCTCTTCTGCCGCAGGCAGCAACAGTTGGGTGCAGGTGAAAACTCACCTTACCATTGGCGATGCGGTCACACATTTAAAAAGCCGGGGCATGCAGGTCCTGGCAACCCATCTGTCAGATAAAGCCGTGGATTTTCGCGAGATTGATTACACGCGCCCCACCTGCATCCTGATGGGCCAGGAGAAAACCGGCATCACTCAGGAAGCGTTGGATCTGGCTGATCAGGACATCATCATTCCCATGACTGGCATGGTGCAGTCACTGAACGTTTCTGTCGCCTCCGCGCTGATTCTGTACGAAGCACAGCGCCAGCGGCAAAACGCGGGGATGTACCGACGAGAAAACAGCATGCTGCCACAAGAAGAGCAGCAGCGCTTACTGTTTGAAGGCGGTTATCCGGTGCTGGCGAATGTCGCTAAGCGCAAAGGTCTTCCCTACCCTCACGTAAACACGCAGGGCGAAATTGAAGCCGATGCAACGTGGTGGGCCACTATGCAATCTGCGAGATAAACGCGATGAAAGGCCGTTTACTGGATGCCATCCCACTCAACTCTCTGACCGGCGTTGGCGCAGCGCAAAGCAGTAAACTGGCGAAAATTGGCCTGCACACCGTGCAGGACCTCCTGCTCCACCTCCCTCTGCGTTACGAAGACCGTACCCATCTGTACCCAATTGGCGAACTGCTGCCGGGTGTCTATGCCACCGTTGAAGGCGAAGTGCTGAACTGCAATATTACCTTCGGCGGCCGCCGGATGATGACCTGTCAAATCAGCGATGGCTCGGGGATTCTCACCATGCGCTTTTTCAACTTCAGCGCAGCGATGAAAAACAGCCTTGCTACCGGGCGTAGGGTACTGGCCTACGGCGAAGCCAAACGCGGGAAATACGGCGCAGAGATGATTCACCCGGAATACCGCGTACAAGGCGATCTCAGCACGCCAGAATTGCAGGAAACACTCACACCAGTATATCCAACCACCGAAGGTGTGAAGCAGGCCACGCTGCGCAAGCTGACCGATCAGGCACTGGATCTGCTCGATACCTGCGCCATTGCCGAACTGCTGCCGCCAGAGCTGTTACAGGGCATGATGAGCCTACCCGAAGCACTGCGCACATTGCACCGCCCCCCACCTTCGCTGCAACTCAGCGATCTGGAAACCGGACAACATCCGGCGCAGCGACGTCTGATTCTCGAAGAACTGCTGGCACATAATCTCAGCATGCTGGCACTACGCGCCGGGGCACAGCGTTTTCACGCCCAGCCGTTAAGTGCTAACAACGCGCTAAAAGATAAGCTGCTGGCTGCATTGCCGTTCAAACCTACTGGCGCACAGGCCCGTGTTACCGCTGAGATTGAACGCGATATGGCACTGGATGTGCCGATGATGCGCCTGGTACAGGGTGATGTCGGCTCCGGTAAAACACTGGTTGCCGCGCTGGCCGCGCTGCGGGCTATCGCACATGGTAAGCAGGTTGCGCTAATGGCTCCTACCGAACTATTGGCTGAACAGCATGCGAATAACTTCCGCAACTGGTTCGCGCCACTGGGCGTTGAAGTGGGCTGGCTGGCGGGCAAGCAAAAAGGTAAAGCGCGTCTGGCGCAACAGGAAGCTATCGCCAGCGGTCAGGTGCAGATGATTGTCGGCACGCACGCGATTTTCCAGGAACAGGTGCAGTTCAACGGGCTGGCGCTGGTTATCATCGACGAACAGCACCGCTTCGGCGTACATCAGCGTCTGGCGCTGTGGGAGAAAGGTCAGCAGCAGGGTTTCCACCCACACCAGCTAATCATGACCGCCACGCCGATTCCGCGCACCCTGGCGATGACAGCCTATGCTGACCTCGACACGTCGGTCATTGACGAACTCCCTCCGGGGCGTACGCCGGTCACTACGGTCGCCATTCCGGATACCCGCCGCAGCGATATCATTGATCGCGTGCGCAACGCCTGTACCCACGAAGGACGTCAAGCATACTGGGTCTGTACGCTGATTGAAGAGTCTGACTTGTTGGAAGCTCAGGCGGCAGAAGCGACGTGGGAAGAGCTTAAACTGGCGCTGCCAGAACTCAATATTGGCCTGGTACACGGGCGCATGAAGCCCGCCGAGAAGCAGTCGGTAATGGCGGCCTTTAAGCAGGGTGAACTGCATCTGCTGGTTGCCACCACGGTGATTGAAGTGGGCGTGGACGTGCCAAACGCCAGTCTGATGATTATTGAAAACCCGGAACGCTTAGGTCTGGCCCAGTTGCACCAGTTGCGTGGTCGCGTAGGCCGTGGCGCGGTGGCTTCCCACTGCGTTCTGCTCTACAAATCACCGCTGTCTAAAACCGCGCAGAAACGCCTGCAGGTTCTGCGAGACAGCAACGACGGGTTCGTAATTGCGCAAAAAGATTTAGAGATTCGCGGCCCCGGCGAGCTGTTAGGTACTCGCCAGACCGGAACGGCAGAATTCAAGGTCGCAGATTTACTGCGCGATCAGGCGATTATTCCGGAAGTTCAGCGCATCGCCCGCCATATTCACGAACGTTATCCGCAACAGGCCGCGGCACTGATAGAGCGCTGGATGCCGGAAACCGAACGCTACTCCAACGCGTAGTTAATTCATAGCGGCGGCGGATGTTACCCCGCCGCACAGCCGTTATTGCGCGAAAATCGGTAACAGCAGATACAGCTTAATCACCAGCGCGTTGACGATATCGATAAAGAACGCCCCCACCATCGGCACCACCAGAAACGCCATATGGGATGGTCCAAAACGTTCGGTAATCGCCTGCATGTTGGCAATCGCCGTCGGCGTCGCGCCGAGACCAAAACCACAGTGTCCGGCTGCCAGCACGGCGGCATCGTAGTTCTTACCCATCATGCGCCAGGTGACGAATATCGCGTACAGCGCCATGAAAATAGTCTGCACAACCAGGATTGCCAGCATCGGCAAGGCCAGTGAAGCCAGTTCCCACAGCTTCAGACTCATCAGCGCCATCGCCAGGAACAGCGACAGACTTACGTTACCCAGCACCGAAACTGCACGTTCGAACACCCGATAAAAACCCAGTAGCGCCAGACCGTTACTGAGGATCACCCCAACAAACAGCACGCAGACGAAGGTCGGCAATTCCAGCACTGTTCCAACCAGCATTTGCGCAACGATTTTACCCACCGTCAGACAGATAGCGATCAGAGCAATGGTTTCAATCAGCACCAGCGAAGTGATCATGCGCCCAACGTCCGGCTTTTCAAATGCGGTCGGCACGGCCTGATCGTCCGGCATACCGTCTGGCGTGGTGGAGTGTTTGACCAGATAGCGTGCCACCGGGCCGCCAATCAGCCCGCCCAGCACCAGACCAAACGTTGCGCAAGCCATTGCCACTTCAGTTGCATTGGTGAAGCCATAACGTTCAATAAACAGCTTGCTCCACGCGGCCCCGGTTCCGTGTCCACCAGAGAGGGTGATCGAGCCAGCGATCAGACCCATCAGCGGGTCCAGACCCAGCAGGGTCGCCATACCAATACCGATGGCGTTTTGCATCAGCAACAAGCCAACAACCACAATCAGAAAAATACCCACCACGCGGCCACCAGCACGCAGACTGGCGATATTGGCGTTCAGACCGATAGTGGCGAAAAAGGCCAGCATCAGCGGATCGCGCAGGGTCATATCGAAGTTCACTTCCCAACCCATGCTTTTTTTCAGCACCAGCAGCGCAATCGCCACCAGCAATCCGCCTGCAACAGGTTCGGGAATGGTGTATTTTTTCAGGAAGGAAACAGACTGGACGAGCTTACGTCCCAGCAGCAACACAAGGGTTGCCGCAACCAGCGTTGATAACGTATCGAGATAAAACATTTACAGCTCCATTAGTGCGTTTAGCACAATCACGCACGATGCATTCCAGACCGATTTTTAGCTCTTATTGAGTTTTCGGAGTGGATTTTAAGCAGAAAATGATGAAAAGTTATATAAAAATGTTTGTTTATCCGTTTTAAATATTAAGAATACCTGCTAGCAAACGTTTGCTTTTCTGCCCTGGTCAGATAAAATCACCGCTTTTCCACCATGGGATTGCCTCTGATGTCCGTTAACGCCGTAGAGTCAACAAATGCGCAACCGGTTGCGCAGACTCACAACAGTGAACTGATTTACCGTCTTGAAGATCGCCCCCCGTTAGCCCAGACCCTGTTTGCCGCCTGTCAGCATCTGCTGGCCATGTTCGTCGCGGTGATCACCCCTGCTCTGTTAATTTGCCAGGCGCTTGGTTTACCGGCTCAGGATACTCAACACATTATCAGTATGTCGCTGTTCGCCTCCGGCGTGGCTTCTATCATCCAGATCAAAGCCTGGGGGCCGGTCGGCTCAGGGCTGCTATCCATTCAGGGCACCAGCTTTAACTTTGTTGCGCCACTGATTATGGGCGGTACGGCGCTAAAAACCGGTGGCGCAGATGTCCCAACCATGATGGCGGCGCTGTTCGGTACGCTGATGCTGGCAAGCTGCACCGAGATGGTTATCTCGCGTGTCCTGCACCTGGCGCGTCGTATTATTACTCCGCTGGTCTCAGGGGTGGTAGTGATGATTATCGGCCTGTCGTTGATTCAGGTGGGTCTGACATCGATTGGCGGTGGCTATGCCGCAATGAGCGACAACACCTTTGGTGCGCCGAAGAATTTACTGTTGGCAGGCGTGGTGCTGGCGCTAATCATCCTGCTTAACCGTCAACGCAACCCGTACCTGCGCGTTGCGTCATTGGTGATTGCGATGGCGGCAGGCTATCTGTTGGCCTGGTTTATGGACATGCTGCCGCAAAATACCGCACCGGTAAGTCAGGACCTGCTGATGGTGCCAACGCCGCTGTATTATGGCCTGGGCATCGACTGGAGTTTACTGCTGCCGCTGATGCTGGTCTTTATGATTACTTCACTGGAAACCATCGGCGATATTACGGCTACCTCCGATGTCTCCGAGCAGCCGGTTTCTGGTCCGCTGTATATGAAGCGCCTGAAAGGCGGCGTGCTGGCGAACGGTCTGAACTCGTTTGTTTCCGCCGTGTTCAACACCTTCCCGAACTCCTGTTTTGGCCAGAACAATGGGGTTATTCAGTTAACAGGCGTTGCCAGCCGCTACGTTGGTTTTGTGGTGGCGCTGATGTTGATCGCGCTGGGCCTGTTCCCGGCAGTCAGCGGTTTTGTACAGCATATTCCTGAGCCGGTACTGGGCGGCGCAACGCTGGTGATGTTCGGTACTATCGCTGCATCCGGTGTGCGTATCGTGTCCCGCGAGCCGTTGAACCGCCGCGCGATTCTGATTATCGCGCTGTCGCTGGCCGTTGGTCTGGGTGTTTCCCAGCAGCCGCTGATTCTCCAGTTCGCCCCGGACTGGGTGAAAAACCTGCTCTCTTCTGGTATCGCCGCTGGCGGTATTACCGCAATCGTTCTGAATCTGGTATTCCCGCCAGAAAAGCAATAAGCAAAATGCGGCGTTGGTTCTGAATCAACGCCGCTGTAACGCTCTTTCACCATTCCCGCCTTGAGCATTGCGCCTAAATCGTGCATAACTTGACTATGTGCACTTCGCGGGATGGAAGACCATGAAATTTATTGGAAAGCTGCTTCTTTACGTGCTGATCGCCCTTGCAGTGGCGATTCTCGGCCTTTATTTTCTACTGCAAACCCGCTGGGGGGCAGAGCACGTCAGCGCCTGGGTTTCGGAGAACAGCAGCTACCATCTGGCGTTTGATGCCATCGATCACCGGTTTTCCTCCCCTTCCCATATTCTGCTGGAAAACGTCACCTTTGGCCGGGATGGTCAGCCCGCAACGCTGGTCGCTAAAACGGTCGATATTGGGCTGAGTAGCCGCCAAATCACCGACCCGCTGCACGTAGACACCATTTTGTTGCAAAAAGGCACACTGAATCTTTCCCAGCAAACCGCGCCGCTACCGTTCCAGGCCGATCGCCTGCAATTGCAGGATATGGCGCTTAACAGCCCCGGCAGCGAGTGGAACCTCAGCGCCCAGCGCGTTAACGGCGGCGTCATTCCCTGGAGCCCTGAGGCAGGTAAAATTCTCGGGAGCAAAGCGCAAATTCAGCTCAGCGCTAGTTCGTTGACGCTCAACGATGTTCCAACTACCAACGTCTTGATTGAAGGCAGCATCGACCATGACCGGGTGACGCTAAGCAATATTGGCGCTGACGTGGCGCGTGGGGCATTAACCGGCGTAGCGCAACGCAATGCCGACGGAAGTTGGGTTGTGGAGAATCTGCGCCTGAACGATATCCGGCTGCAAAGCGACAAATCGCTGGCCGATTTTTTTGCCCCGTTAAGCACTATTCCTTCCCTGCAAATTGGTCGTCTGGAAGTGACGGATGCCCGTCTGCAAGGCCCCGACTGGGCGGTGACGGATCTCGATCTGAGCTTGCGCAACATGACCTTCAGTAAGGACGACTGGCAAACTCAGGAAGGCAAACTGTCGATGAATGCCAGCGAGTTTATTTACGGCTCTCTGCACTTCTTCGATCCGATTCTGAACGCCGAGTTCTCACCGCAGGGCATTGCGCTGCGCCAGTTCACCACCCGCTGGGAAGGCGGTATGGTCAGAACATCCGGAAACTGGATGCGCAGCAACAAAGCGCTGGTCCTTGACGATGCCGCTATTGCTGGTCTGGAATACACGCTGCCGGAAAACTGGAAGCAGCTGTGGATGAAACCCCTGCCAGCGTGGCTAAACAGCCTGACGCTGAAGAAATTCAGCGCCAGCCGCAATCTGGTGATAGATATCGACCCCAATTTCCCGTGGCAGCTCACCGCGCTGGACGGCTACGGCGCTAACCTCGGGCTGGTACAGAACAATCAGTGGGGGATCTGGAGCGGGAGCGCCACCCTCAACGCTGCCGCAGCCACCTTTAACCGTACGGATGTGCGTCGTCCTTCTCTGGCGCTAACGGCAAACAGCAGCACCATCAATATCAGCGAACTGAGCGCCTATACGGAAAAAGGACTGCTGGAGGCCACTGCCAGCATTTCGCAGCTACCTCAGCGCCAGACGCAGGTCAGCCTGAACGGGCGCGGCGTGCCAATGACGATCCTGCAGCAGTGGGGCTGGCCCGCACTGCCGCTTTCCGGCGATGGCAACATCCAGCTTACCGCCAGCGGCAATATTCAGGCCGATGCGCCTCTCAAGCCAACGGTCAACGGTCAGTTGCATGCGGTGAACGTGGAGAAACAGCAGGTAACGCAAACCATGCAGGCGGGCGTGGTTTCGGGGAGTGAAGTCACTGCACCACCACCTGCACAATGATTTATTGCCCGGTGGCGCTTCGCTTACCGGGCCTACTCACGCTCATAAGCGAATATATTCACTGCACAGCAGCCATTTCACCGGCTCGTCTTCTTCAATCACCGGGAAGCGACCGCCAGGTTCCAGAAAGTGGTTGTCATGCTGGTCGTCATTGACCATCGAGATTTCCCAGCCCAGCACAAACGCCTTCTCCGCCCAAAAGCGATGATACAAGCGCGGCGGCAGACACACTCCTTGTCCCGGTTTCAATACCAGCGTCTCGCCAGCGTTAATTGTACGCCGCTGACCATCCACGCTAACCTCAACAACGCGTCGGGCATCATACTCATCATCAGGCGTGGCCCACGCCAGCTGCATACATAAATCACCGCCGCCGCGATTAACGATATCTTCCATTTTATGGCGATGAAAATGCCATGGCGTTTGCTGATCCTGCTGAATTTGCAGCATCTTTTCGGCATACGGTTTGGGGTAATCCGCTGACCCCATCAGACCATTGCGCAACGTTAGTAACGTCAGCCCTGTTTGCGCAAAATCTCCGTGTCCGAAGTCGGTAATATCCCAGCCCAACTGGAGATCGCGCACTTCACGCCACAGAGTTTGATCCTGTTGCCGCCAGGCATCGACCGTAAAATACGCAAAATCAGGCAGACAGACCCGAAAAGTCTCAGCGATGGCATGCGCTTTATCGACGGCATAATTAATGTGTGAACGCTTCATTCCACTTTTCCTTGTTGCGAAAGAGGCGGGTCGCCCCGCCTGCATGCCGTTAATAAAGTGATGCTTTGCCGGTTGAACCGAACAGTTTCATTTTGTGGCGGATCACGTCCCGCGCGGCGCTAATGGCTTCCGGGTAGATTACGTTCGGGTCCCACCAGGTTTCTTTCGCCAGGATTTCGCGGACTTTCTGGAAGTAGGCGTATTTCATATCGCTGGAAATGTTGATTTTGCCAACGCCCAGCGTCACGGATTCGGCAATTTCCGCATCCGGGTTCGCGGAACCACCGTGCAGCACCAGCGGAATATCCACACGTCCAGCGATATCGCGCAGGATGTTCATTTGCAGCTCTGGCTGCATCCCTTTCGGGTAGATCCCGTGCGCGGTTCCAATCGCCACCGCCAGCGTGTCTGCACCCGTTCGGGCGATAAAATCCTCTGCCTGAGCAGGATCGGTATAAGTAACTTTCGACACGCCGCCTTCCACTGACGTCCCAGTCTGGCCAATCGTTCCCAACTCCCCTTCCACCGAAACACCTACCGCATGCGCCAGTTTGACCACTTCGCGGGTCAGCGCCACGTTCTCTTCATATGGTAGCAGCGAGCCATCAATCATCACCGAGGTAAACCCACACTGAATCGCCCGCAGGACATGCTCAACCGAAGCGCCGTGGTCCAGATGCAGAGTAAAGGGAACCGGGCTGCGCAGGGTGATATCACGGACATAGCTAAAAAACGCATCGCCGACAAAATCATGTTCGCTGGGGTGAATGGAGATAATCGCCGGGGTATTGGTCGCTTCCGCTTCTTCCACTACTGCGCGTACAAAGCAGCTGTCCGCCACGTTGAATGCGCCGATGGCAAAACCGTGCTGACGGGTAGGTTGCAGTAATTCTTTCATCGAAACTAACATGTTAATTCTCCAGTTTCAGGGTGTAGAAAGCCCTGCCAGTGCGTCATCGCAGAGGCATAGAAGGCGTTACAGAAAATGAATCAGGCTTTGCCGATAGCGCCGCTGGCCTGCAGGTACGGAATAATGGCTTCCTCGCAGGCCTGTTCCATCAGGGCCAGGGCATCAACAAGTTCACCGGATGTGTCGCGACACAGGGTATGCAGTAGCGCAGCCTTTCCGGCTTCGAAAACCGCCGCACCAACGTTTATCTTGGCGACACCAAACGTCGGGCAGCGTTGTAGCTGGTCAAACGGCGTCCCGCTGCCGCCATGCAGCGCCAGCGGCACCGTTGATAACCGGGCTATTTCCTCCAGCCGCTGGAAATCAATAGCAGGTGTGATGCCCGGCGCGTACATGCCGTGTGCCGTACCCACCGACACCGCCAGCAAATCGATCCCGGTCTGTTGGATAAAGGGTTCCACGTCGGCGGCCTGGGTCATCAAATCAGCGTTAGCGGCGTGGTCATAGCACGGAGCATCGGCCAGATGGCCCAGCTCGCCTTCCACGCACAGAGAAACGCTGGCGGCAAGCTCAACCACCGCCCGGGTCTGGCGAATGTTCTCCTCCAGCGCAAAGGCGGAGGCGTCGATCATTAAGCCGCTGAATCCGGCGCGAAAAGCCTGGCGAATGCGTACAGGATCCTTTCCATGATCCAGCGCCAGCGCGACCGGTACCGAGGCTTCCTCTGCCAGCGTTTTGACCGCCGCTGCCGCTATCGGGGCCGGAAAATGCTCCAGATGCCCCTGATACAAATTCAGAATGATGGGCGCACGGTGTTTCTCCGCCACTCGCACCGCTGCGCGGGCGCTTTCCAGGTTCATACAGTTGATGGCCAGCAGCGCGTACTGCTCGCGCCAGGCTTTGGTCACCATGCTTTTCATATCGGCAAACATACGGCCTCCGGTTATTCCAGGGTGAAGGTGATTTCTTCGTCTTTCAGCTTTTGATCGCTGAGTTCGTCAAACTCTTCATCACGCTCGGTTACCGGTTTCTTCCACAGCGACAGCATGACGCCACAAATCACCGTACCGATCCCGAGCGCCAGGCAAAACAGCAGCGGATGCGTAAAGAGCGGAACCACAAACATGCCGCCGTGCGGTACCGGGCTTTCGACACCCCACACCATAATCAGGCCACCCGCAATCGCCGAGGCCACCACGCAGGAGCCCACCACGCGCAGCAGGTCGCGCGCCGCAATCGGAATAACCCCTTCGGTAATCATGCAGATCCCCATCGGGAATGCAGCCTTCAGCGCCTCACGTTCCGCACGGGTGTACTTGTGACGCGTCAGCAGGAAAGAGAGCGTAATGCCAAATGGAGGGATCATCGAACCAACAAACTTCACCGCTTCCGGACCGTACACGCCGCTGACCAGCATGCCGTCAGCAAACAGCGACATGGTTTTATTCACCGGCCCACCGAAGTCGAATGTCGCCATCGCACCGAGGATAGCGCCCATCAGAAAGCGGGATCCGCCCTGCATGGACTCCAGCAGATGAATCAACGCGTCCTGCAGCCAGGCAATCGGCTTGCCAATCAGCGTCATCATCAACAGACCGCCAATGACGGTACTCAGTACCGGCAGCACCATGATGGGCATCAACCCCTGCATCGACTGCGGCAAACGGATATAGCGCTTGAGCAGCAGGACGGTATAACCGACCAGAAATCCGCCCAGCATCCCACCGATAAAACCGGTATGAATTTCTCCGCAGACGAAGCCGACAATCAGGCCCGGCGCGAATCCCGGACGGTCAGCAATGGAGTACGCAATCGCCGCACTAATCAGCGGTACGATTAACCCCATCCCCCAGCCGCCAATCTGGTTGAGCATCCAGGGAATGGTTCCTGTTTTTTCACCGACGTTAGTGCCGCCAAGTATTTGCCCGAGAGCAATACAGATCCCGGCGGCGACAATTAACGGGATCATCCACGAAATTCCCGTTAATAAATGTTTTTTTATTTCCTGAGATAGCGGAATTTTATTTTCACTCATGTGAAACCCCTACAGAATGAGGATCGCTACTGGTTATTATTAACTAATGATTTTTCGACCTTTTCAAGAAACTGAATGGGCGATTTTATGACTATTTCAGTTTTTACTCGAACAATGCGTTTGTTTGAAAATCGCTCCTCCCCTTTTATTTTTACATCGACAGCAAGAATTATGACATCAGCCGCAGAAATATCCTCTGTCAGCAGTTCGTTTTCTGTGCCAATGGTGCCCTGGGTTTCAACCTTTATATTATGACCAAGCGCTTTGGCACCTTTAATTAACTTCTCACGGGCAATATAGGTGTGCGCAATACCCGCCGTACAGGCGGCAACACAAACAATATTCATAACATGCTCCACATTTTATTTAGCAGACATTGGATTCAGCATATTGGCTAAAAAGCTCAATAATTTTTTGTGGACTACTTTCAACTAATAGTTGTTCAATAATGTCGTCATCTGCCAACGCGCCAGCAACCTGCGAAAGCAGACGAATATGGGTGGTATTTTGATCTTCAAGACGTACGGCAAACAGAATAATGCACCGTACATTGCTGCCGTCCAGGGTTTCCCAGGGAATATCCTGGCGGGTACGCCCAATCGCCAGCGTGGTATTGACCACCGCCGAGGATTTCCCGTGCGGGATCGCAATATGGTTTTCGAAGCCGGTCGAGCCTTCTGACTCACGTTGCCAGACATCCTGAATAAACGTTTCGCGACAGCTAATTGCTCCATCTTTTTGCAGAATATCCGTCAGTTCCTCAATAGCCTCCGTTTTGCTTGTAGCCTTCATGTCCAAAATAACGCGATTTGTATTGAGTATTTTCGTGATGTCCATCAATCATACCTCATGGAGTTCAGACATTAATTTTCAACGACCAGCGACGTCGCCCGATGTAATTTTTCCGTAATAACCGTTTCTGTTACCCGCTTAATATCCGCATCATTGAAGAAGGCAGTGACATACACGACCGGCATGGCAACCGCGGGTAAATTAATCGTCGATACCACCAGTTCAATATCGTCCGTCAGTACAGAGGGCAGGCTGCCTGCCGACACTACGCCGACGATAGTCCAGTCCGGGAAGGCGCGTAGAATACGGCTTTTGAGTAAGTGAGAAGTGCCGATACCCGTTGAACAGACCAGTAGTACGCGTTTACGCGCTATCTGACGCTCCATTGCGGCCTGAAAATGCACGGTTAAATATCCCACCTCATCTTCCGACACGGCCCGCTCGCCCCAACCGCTAAACACTCGATTCACCGCACACTGGGTCAGACGCCACACGTCCTGCAACTCGCCTTTGATATCCTCCAGCAGCGGGTTACGAATGCGGATCTGGTAGTTCAGTCGGTTAATCAGCGGCTTAATGTGGATCAGCAATCCGTCATACAGCGCCGTGTCCTGGCTAAGATCGCTGTCGACCATCTCGGCGAAGGTGGCAATCAACCGATGGGTAATCAAACGCGCTTCGTCGCTGGAGTGCATATGACCAATCACGCTCACGTCATTATGCTCTTCAATCACCACACCCGAGGAGATAATGTATTGATATATAAACCAGACTTCGTCTTCCGGCAGCGGGTGGGCAATGCGTTTTTCGATATGCTGAATCATGCGACTGGCAATGGAAAATATGTTCTCATCACAGGTAGAGATGCTTTCTTCTTTTCTCGGAAGCGCATTGCCCCGCGTGATGCGGTACATCATGATCAGAATATGGGTAAAGATATTGACGTAATAAGGCTCGCCGAGCGACCAGCACAGGTCGTTCTCCATTTCCTGCAATAACGTCTGGACAAATAAAACGTCTTCTTCGCCAAAGTAATGCACTAACGCTTTATAACTGCCCGGATCCAGGCGTGAATAAACCACGTTACCAGGTTCATTATGGTTAATCACGCCGTTAATCAACGATGCCATCGCCTGGCGCACACCGCTCTCGCTGCCTTCAATGTGCGTGCCGCTCTGACTACGAATCAACGACAGGCCCAACGGGGTAATCCAGGATTCAATTACTTTCAGATCGTTCACAATCGATGCGCTACTAATGAAATAACGTTCGGATAATTTACTGATCGACGTTTCATGCGGCGTTTCGCTTAATAATTGTGAAGCTATCTTGACTCGCCGTGAATTATTCATCATGCCGTCAGCATCATCACCCTCCGATCCTAATAACTGGTCCATATATAAAAGGTCGGTAATATTATCGGCACTTAATATCACCCCAGCACCAGCACGTTTATCGATAGTTATTTTCCATTCTGATAACCATGGTTCCAGTAAGCGCAGATCGCGCTGCACAGTTTTCTCTGAAACAGATAAATACTCGGCAATTTTCAGCAGCGTGACATATTCCTTCTTAGACAGAAGAAATTTTAATAATCTGTTTTGTCGGGAGGTAATCATTTGCATTATTTACCCTTATTACATACCAGATTAAATATCTATACCCGTCATACTTCAAGCTGCATGTGCGTTGGTTTTCCTCGCTCACCCCAGTCACGTACTTATGTACGTTCAGGGGATTCGCTGCGTCGCCGCCTTCCTGCAACTCGAATTATTTAGGTTATAAAGAAGCATTGATGCTCCACGTGTAATCCGTGATGATAAATATAAGAGGACTACGATGCGCCAACAATACTAAATCGTGTCCTGTATTCCGGACAGAAATAAGACAAAAACGGGAAATAGTGAAATATTTACGGCGCAGATCACATTTTTCGTGGGATTCAGAGTGATATCGCTCGCAAATATGGGGAGATAAAAATTTAATTCAGGATGTTTTGGATTTTCAGATCTGGAATGCTGCTCGCAGCGTGGGCCGGATAAAACGCATTGCGTCGCCATCCAGCCCACGTTGAGATTTACTTACAGGGTAATCGTCAGCACATCCGCATCCGGCGTGACAACCGTTCCCCACTCACTGCCCACAGATGAGCCGCCCTTCACGCCGCTAACCTGCGTAATATTACGCAGACACAGCGTCCAGTTACGCGCTTCGCCACTTCCTTGCACGGTGATGGTATTACCCGTGCGCGTCGCTTTCAGCGTGAAGATAACCGAACCGTCTGCCGCCGGGACTTCACAAATCGCCTCCCGACCCTCCTGCAGATGGAACAGCTGGAACGCCGTCCCTTCGTGCCAGGCGTAGTCCGGCTTCTGGTTATTGCAGCCCAGCGCCAGCAGTGTATTGTCACGCACATAAACCGGCAGACTCAGGAAGTCATGCTGCTGCTTATGCCAACGGCTGCCCACCACCTCGTCGTTACGCCACAGATGCGTCCAGCGTCCTTCCGGCAGATAGAACTGCACATCACCCGCCTCGCTAAACACCGGCGCAACCATCACGCTATCGCCCAGCATGTACTGGCGGTCGAGATAATCACATGCCGGATCGTCCGGGAACTCCAGCATCATTGCGCGCATCATCGGCGTTCCGAGTTCATTGGCGCGCGCCGCTTCGCGATACAGGTACGGCATCATGCGGCATTTCTGCTCAGTGAAGTAGCGCACCACGTCGCAGGATTCATCATCGTACGCCCATGGAACACGGTAGGATTTACTACCGTGCAGGCGGCTGTGGCTGGAGAGCAACCCGAACGCACACCAGCGCTTGTAGACGTGCGCCGGGGCGGTATTCTCAAAGCCGCCAATATCGTGACTCCAGAAGCCAAAGCCGGACAGGCCGATGGACAACCCACCACGCAGGCTTTCGGCCATCGATTCATAGTTGGCGTAGCAGTCGCCGCCCCAGTGCACCGGAAACTGCTGCGCGCCGACCGAGGCCGAACGGGCGAACAGCACTGCCTCTTCTTCACCGACGGTCTCTTTCAGCACGTTCCATACCAGTTCGTTGTAGATGTACGCATAATGGTTGTGCATTTTCTGCGGATCGGCACCGTCAAACCACTGAACGTCAGTAGGAATGCGTTCACCAAAGTCAGTTTTGAAGCAATCAACGCCGATATCCACCAGACCTTTCAACTTGTTGGCATACCACTCGCAGGCTTCAGGATTGGTAAAGTCATAAATCGCCAGGCCCGGCTGCCATTTATCCCATTGCCACAGGGAGCCGTCCGGGCGCTTGAGCAGATAACCTTTCTCTTTCAGTTCATTGAACAGCGGGGATTTCTGGCCGATATAAGGATTTATCCATACGCAGACCTTCAGCCCTTTCTCTTTCAGGCGGCGGATCATACCTTCCGGGTCAGGGAAGGTCACCGGATCCCACTCAAAGTCGCACCACTGGAAGGCTTTCATCCAGAAGCAGTCGAAATGGAAGACGTGCAGCGGCAGATTGCGCTCGGCCATCCCGTCGATAAAACTGTTCACCGTCGCTTCATCGTAATTAGTGGTGAACGATGTAGTCAGCCACAAACCGAATGACCAGGCTGGCGGCAGTGCCGGACGACCGGTAAAGCGGGTATAGCGATCCAGCACCGCTTTCGGCGTAGGGCCGTCGATGACGAAATATTCCAGATACTCGCTTTCAACGCTGAACTGCACTTTTGACACTTTCTCAGAGCCAATTTCAAACGACACGCACTGCGGATGGTTTACCAGCACGCCGTAACCACGGTTGGTGAGATAAAACGGGATGTTCTTGTAAGACTGCTCGGTACTGGTGCCGCCATCGCGGTTCCATGTTTCCACCGTCTGGCCGTTACGTACCAGCGCAGTAAAGCGCTCGCCCAGACCGTACACCGTTTCGCCAACGCCCAGATCCAGGCGTTCAAACATATAGTTTTTCCCGCTGTTGGTGTCCTGCACGTAGCCGTTATTTTTCAGCTGGCTGCCGGTAATTCGTTCGCCGTTACGCAGGAAATCCAGCGACCAGAACTCACCTTTAGTGACCCGCACGCTCAAATTTCCGCTTTTCAGTTCGGCAAATTCAGCGGTGTTTTGTATCTCTACGTTGACGTCCCGCAGCACGTTCAGCGGATAGTGCGGACCGTTATCCAACGCACCCTGGAAGTGTTCCATACGCACCCCAACCACGCCTTCCTGCGGCGAGAAAAAGCGCAGGGTGAAGAGTGGAGTATCCAGTTGCCAGGTACGTTCACGCACATCGCGCGGCGCAACGTAGACAATCATCTCGTTACCCTGTTGCTCGACCTCGAATACCTGAATCGGGTGAGTTAAATTCAGGCCAGGCTGCGTCAGCCAGTTTCCGTCGCTAATTTTCATCGTTGGTTCCTTAGTTCTGTAATTCTTTCGTCGAAAAATCCTGCTGATTGCGGTGCGCACCCTGAGCCAGCTGACTCATGATTTCCGTCAGATACGGCGTTTTCAGGGTATAGAAGCGTTTGGCAATCACGGCACTCAACAGGTAACAAATAGCCGGGACAATCGTGAACAATGCGATAATGATGCTAATGGTGGCGCTGTTCTGGGTTTTCGCTGCGGCATCGTAACCGCCGCCCGCCAGCATCCAGCCGATCATCGCCCCGCCGAGCGCCAGACCCAGCTTGAGCACGAACAGCGTGCCCGCGAAGCTGATCCCCGTCAGACGTTTTCCGTTACACCACTCGCCGTAATCAACGGTGTCGGACATCATCACCCACTGGATTGGCGTCACGAGCTGATGCAGTACGCCAATCACGAAGATGAAGGCGAACATGGTGAGGTTGGCGTGCATCGGCACGAAGAACATTGCCAGACTGACGACCGCCAGCAGGGCGTTCGTCCACCAGAAGACGCTGACTTTGCATTTCCAGTCAGTCAGCGGTTTTGCCAGCGCAGAGCCGATAAGATTGCCGACGCAATAGGTGGTGAGGAAGGCGACAAACACTTCCGGGGTACCCAGAATCCAGGTGACGTAATACATCATCGCCCCGCCGCGTACGCAGACGGCCAGGATGTTGAGGATGGTCAGCAGGCCGACGATGCGCCATTGGTCGTTCTGCCAAATGTCGCGCAGGTCTTCACGCATTGAGTTGCTGCTCGGCGGCGCTTCCACACGTTCTTTGGTGGTGAAGAAGCAAAACGCCAGCATCAGGAACGCCACAACCGAGAGCACGGCAATCCCGCCCTGGAAGCCCAACGCTTTATCTTCGCCGCCAATCATATTCACCAGCGGCATCATCAGCACGGTGGAGAGCATGCCGCCCGCCGTCGCCAGCACAAAGCGCCATGACTGCAGGGAGATACGCTGCGTTGGGTCATTGGTTATCACACCGCCCAGCGCGCAGTAGGGAATATTCACCACGGTATAAAGCAGGGTCAGCAGCGTGTAAGTGATTGCGGCATAAATCATTTTGCCGTGCAGGCTGAGATCCGGCGTGCTGTAGGCGAGCACACAGACCAGACCAAATGGCAGAGCGCCAAACAGCACCCACGGGCGGAATTTCCCCCAGCGCGAACGGGTGCGGTCGGCGAGCAGTCCCATGCAAGGGTCTGAGATAGCATCCAGCGCGCGAGCCAGTAAGAACATCGTGCCGACAAAACCGGCCGGGATACCAAAAATATCGGTATAGAAGAACATCATATATAACATAACGTTATCAAAGATGATGTGGCTGGCGGCATCGCCCATGCCGTAGCCAATCTTCTCTTTAACGGACAAAATCTCACTTTTCATTACGCATCCTTGTTAGCACTTTCACACGCACTGATACCGGTTACAGTTCTTGTAAACCATCCCTGTGAGCGCGGGTATTCCGATATCTCGTTATCAAATTACGATTCTTGTTTTCTGTGATCAGAGTAGCGTCAAAAAATGTGTCTAAGTGTAAGTAATGGATTTTGCGGGGATTTATTTGAAACTGGTCATGGTATGGAGAAACGGAAGTTAAAAAAGTGAGTGAGGGGGTGTGGAAACGTTTGGAAGTAGCTATAATGCGCCCCGCCTCCATGTAGCAATCGAGGCGCGGAAGATCGTCATCTCCGGTGAGGTGGCTGGACTTCAAATCCAGTTGGGGCCGCCAGCGGTCCCGGGCAGGTTCGACTCCTGTGATCTTCCGCCAAAATTCCTCCGCAGCCGTCCAAGAAAGTCTAAAAATCCTTTATTTTCATTATAGATAGTGAATAACTCATCCGTAACCGTCCGACAAGATCTCCCTGAATCCGTGAAAAATATGTATAGTGATGTGTATAGATTTTTTATACACATTTTTGACTTATACACATGCCACTAACAGACATACAAATTAAACGAGCAAAGCCCCAAGACAAGCCCTACACATTGAACGATGGACAAGGCCTGTCATTACTCATCAATCCAGACGGCTCAAAGGGCTGGCGCTTCCGCTTTCGCTTTGCCGGTAAAGCACGGCTAATGTCATTTGGCAGTTACGACCTTGTGAGCCTCGCAGAAGCACGTGAGAAACGCGATACAGCTCGTAAGCAGGTAGCAAACGGCATAGACCCAGTAGAAGAACGTAAAGCCCAAAAGCTGGCGCAGCAAATCTCAACAGAGAACTCATTCGAAGCCATATGTCGAGAATGGCACACCAATAAAGCTGACCGCTGGACAGTAGCCTATCGCGAAGAAATCATTAAGACATTTGAACAAGATGTGTTCCCGTTCATTGGTAAACGCCCTATCAGTGAAATCAAACCATTAGAACTGCTTGAAGTATTGCGACGAATAGAGAAGCGTGGAGCACTAGAGAAGACCAGAAAAGTGCGCCAAAGATGCGGCGAGGTCTATCGCTATGCAATCATAACTGGCCGCGCTGAATACAATCCTGCACCTGATTTAGCCATCGCTCTGGCCGTTCCTAAGCAAAAACATCATCCATTTCTATCTGCCGAAGAATTGCCTCATTTTATTCGGGATCTCGAAGCGTATACCGGTAGCATCATCACCAAAAATGCTACGAAGATAGTCATGCTGACTGGTGTAAGAACGCAGGAGATGCGCTTTGCTACGTGGGAAGAAGTAGACCTCGAAAAAGGTATATGGGAGATACCAGCAGAACGTATGAAAATGCGTAGGCCTCACATTGTTCCTTTATCTACTCAGGTAGTTGACCTTTTTAAACAGCTTAAACCTATTACCGGCCAATACCCTTACATCTTTATTGGCAGGAACAACCGCAGCAAGCCGATCTCGAAAGAAAGCGTATCGCAAGTGATTGAGTTACTTGGTTACAAAGGACGTGCTACAGGCCACGGATTTAGACATACTATGTCTACGATATTGCATGAGCATGGTTTTAATAGTGCTTTAATTGAAATGCAGTTAGCTCATGTTGATAAAAATAGTATACGCGGAACTTACAATCATGCTTTATACATTGAGAGAAGGAGAGAAATGCTTCAATGGTATGCAAGTAAATTAGGCCTCTGAAATGAGGCCTAAAAGCTACGCTATCGCCATATAATCATTAAAGCTTACAATCTCATCTCCGTCTTCTAGAAATGGGTTATTGACGACATGACAATATGACTCAGCTTTAGTTTTGTAATTTTCATCTGGCATAAAGTCAACGCCATAACCTTTCATAATATCAAAGCATTTGTCATTATAAGGGCTTGGGGCTTTATCTTTAAAGAACCGCTGATAAAAAAGGAGCCAATATCTGTCAATGTCATATTCATAATCTAGTTTGATGATATCGCTAACAAAATTATTAATTTTTTCTTCATATATATCTGAGCTATCTAGCAAGCATAAGCTCAAGCAGTCGCCGAAACATATAATCTTTTCTATAACATCATCATCAATATCAATGTTATTCTTGATGCAAAAATAAAGAGTCCAAGCCATGCCGTCAGAACATTTATTCTCTGCACACATACTCAAAATTTCATTGAATTTATTTTTATATTCATCACCATCATCTAAATAGACATGTTCGATAAGTACGCCTAGATATGGGATGAGCATTGGATAATGCCATGATAAGTTTAGAAGGTAGTCATACACCTGAGTGATTGTATACTCATCTAAATTATTTATAACCAAGGAAATAGCATATTTTAGTATGCTTCCACCACCAACCTGAGTGTTCAATTGTACAGCGTAATCTAGGAAATTAATTACTTCAGAAGAACTTAGCTTGTTTAAAGCCTGATCTGTAAAACGTTTTTTTGTTGGTGAATTTACATTAAGCAAAGAAACCCAGTTATCATTCAAAGTTCCTGGGAGATTAGTTATTTTAGTTTTATGTAAGTTCAGTGATAACTTATACTTAGACAGCTCCATACCGAGTAAATGTAAAAACTCCTTAGCATCATCGTGTGTTTTGCAATAGCATGTGTAATCATCTATATAACGTCTAAATAAAAATCCATCATCCCTAAGACGCTTATCCACAGCACTTAAAATAATCTCACAAACAATGCTTGAGGTTGCAGGACCAATAGGAACACCATGTGTTTCATTTCTTTTAGCTTGTCGCTGAAAGTAGTCAAGTTTGTCGCTCCAATGTTTATCCTGGTTTTTTACTTTAGTATTTAAGGCTATTTTTGCATTATTAACCCCTATAACTGCCCACGGGATAGAGTGTGAGTAGATATTTGTAAAGCAGCCTGATATATCTGCGTTAACTTTAAATCGCCGTCCAAAACCATCATTTAGCTCTCTTATGGTTTTAGTTTCTGCGTCCTCATAATTCATGATTATGATGCGACCGTCAGCATGCATGTCTGGTTTGATCATGCTGTTTTCATTTTCTTTTATAAACCGTATTTCCTCCCAGTTATCATGTATATGCTTGGCTAGCTTTGAGTACGCTTTTGGATGGATGATTGACAGCGTTCTTGGGAAGTTATTATATCTGGTGGCGTAATATTCCACGCAATCATAACCTTGTAGACTCCTGCGCCCTGATGTATCAGATGAAATTAGCTCTGCTATTTCCGGTGTGAATGTTCTGGAAGAAAAGCACGGAGGTATTTCACTTATTGAACCTTTTTGGTTAGGGAAATAATTATGCCTCAGTAAGGCTTCATACAAATGCCGTTTTTCATCAAAAATAACCATAAACCCTCGGAGTTAGTTAAAAAGTGATAAATTTAAAGGGCTATTAAATCACCATTTTTAACGAAGCCCAATAAATAAAAATCATACACGCCTCACATATCCCACTTTTCCCCTTTTGCTGGTTTATGAGTTTGACCTTACCCGGTTTCACGAAGGGCTCATATTTATTGTTCGGTATTGAGTTACTTTGCTCCGATGCTAAGTGGTTTTATCTGAATCCGGGAAAGCTCTACATCGGTAGTGACCTACTCCTGTAGATGGGTGTGAGTATCAAAAAATGCTGGCAGTATATCAATACGCTTTGGCGCGCAATGCTCTCCCCGCCACGCCTGCCCGCTTCCCGGGGCGCTTTTAATGCAGGTGCATGAAGTGGCTCAGGCCGCGCCAGTACTGGTGCGGCGGGGTGTGGAAAATTCAGGTTTTTGCATGCAAAGCCATGCAGCGTAGGCATGCATGGCTATTTTTATTAAAAAGACGGGTATTTTCGGGGCGTTTTATGCGGATTTTTTGCGGGTCTGCGCGGCCTGTCGGCGCATGAAAATCTGACTCTGTTCAGGCGTATATTTTGCCCGGTTGTCGTCTCTCGATGCTCTGTCAGGCCGGAAACCGATGGTTGTCAGAATGTCGCGTTCTTCCTCTGCGTAATCAATATTTCCTCCGCGGGTTACATGAACGGACAGCGCTTCGCGAACACTGGCGGCCGCCCGGTCGAGAGCCCGTTCTCTGACGATGTCAGGTTGTTCGCAGAGATACATTAATTCCGGTGCCAGTGCGGCGGCCAGCGCATCGCCGCTTACCTGCATAAAGGCGTGGAGCTGACGCCGGATACTGATACGCTGCACGGCCTCATGTGACCGGATGTACTGCCCGGCCGACTTATTTACCGCCCATTTTTTCAGGTCAATATCATCCCGCAGCGCCTGTGCTGCCTCCGGCTGATAACGGGTGCAGGTCAGCTCCAGCTCTTTCAGCGCCATTTCAGCCCGCGCCAGTGCTGACTTGCTGCTCATCCAGTCCGATTTATTCTTCTGACAGGTTTCAAAGGCCTGTTCCAGTAGTGCTCGTGCCATTGTCTTTTCTCCTGAATCAGTGGCGCAGCGATGAGCGGGCGCAGTCCAGAATTCGGGGCGGTGTTTCTGGTACTGTCTGTGGTGGTTCGGGCTTTTCTTCTGCCGGTGGCCGTATCACCTCGTCGATAGACTCGGTGGTGCGAAAGGTTGCGGAGCAAAAGACATTCACGCACTGGAGGTAGCTCTGTTTGACGTTATCCGACAGGTAACGGCTGGTACGGACATGGGCAGCCTGTTTGCAGTACGGACAGCGCATCATGGCTTAACCCCCCGCGATTTTTTCTTCTGTGCCAGCTCTTTAGCCCGCGCCATTCTGAGAACAGGGCTTTTAAAGAGCTTCATGTCCACGCCGGTGAGTGCCGGACGGTGAAGCCCAATTTTTGAAATTACCGGCTCATGCTCCATGTTGAATGTGTAGTACCTGCTTTGCGCCAGCACATTCTCACCCAGCTCCTGAATGAGAACGTTGTGAGGGTGTTCTTCTCCCTTAATCTCGAGTTCACGCAGACGTAACGCGAAAGCGCGTATCAGCGCCGGGGGAATCGCCTTCATCACCGCCGCCCACTCATTCCGGGCATGGACAGAAAGCGCCTCTGAATGGGCGCTGATGTATTCTTTTCCTGATGTACAGGCGTCCAGCATGGTACTGGCTTTATCATCGTTGAGTTCATCAATCAGGGCGGTGAATTCCTCCGCCAGCTCCCGACCGGCCACTCGCTGACTGTGTTCGGCTTTCAGTTCCGGGGTCATCATGCCGCGCAGTTCGCGAAAACGGGTACGCCAGTTCTGTTCGGCTTCGGCACTTTCATTCAGGGCGTTCTGACGCTCTTTCTCGCTGCGGGTAATAGCCGCATCAATATCATTCAGTTTCAGCATGTTTTCCGTGTGCACGGATTTGGCCTTGCTGAATGCCTCAAGCGCATTATTTATCGTGGCCTCTGCGTTCTGGTTTGCTTTCTCGTTAAGGGTATCCAGTGCGCTGTCAATGGCCGTGCGGATGTTCTCATCCTGCGTGCTGCCGATGGTTTTCATTACTGCGGTAAACAAATCTGGTTTCATCGTCGGGTTCTCTCTGTGTTTTCAACCTGACGCCATTCTGCCGTCCC
>NZ_JAOWHM010000030.1:0-6191 GCF_030332595.1 Citrobacter sp. Cpo100
ACGGAGACCGCATCCCCGCCGGTGATGGCCTTGAGTCCTGCCCCGTCACCGCTCCATTTCTCCTGGTCAGGCAGACGTATCAACGAGAAGCCAATCAGCGCCGCGCGCTCGCGGGGGGATTCCAGCGTCTCGATGGTGGCCGACGTGGCGTTATCTTCCCCGGCGAGCATGGTCGCAATTTCGGCCAGAATACTTTTCCCGCTGCCGCCGGGACCGGTCACTTCGAGAAAGAGCTGCCAGTCGTAGCGGTTCGCCAGCACCATAAACAGTGCGGCGAGTATCACGTCACGTTTATCGGCGCGCGAACCGGCGGCGCGGTCGAGCCAGCGCCAGAAATTCGGCGCGTGCGTCTCCAGCGTTTCCCCCTCGACCGGCGGGGTGAAATCCACGTCGCACAGGGTGCGCAGCCAGTGCGTTTTACTGTGCGGGCTGAATACGCCGCTTTTGGTATCGAGCACACCGTTGCGAAAGCCAATCAGCCGCCGCGCCGGGGCGTCCTGCTGCGGAATAATCAGTTTCAGGGTGTCCACCACCGAGGCAATTTTCCCCGATGAGAACGGGGCGCGCAGACGCTGGAACAGCCCGGCCACGTCGCGCGCAAAGTCTGACGGCGGAATGATTTTCCATATTCCCGCCTCATAGCGGGACAGAAGCTGCCCGTTCGCATCCACCGCCAGCGCTTCGCCGTAATGCTCATGTACCCGCATGGCTTTCTCACTGGTGCTCATGGCGGTAAATTCCGCCTCGCTCATGGTGCTGAACGGGCTGTCAGCCGGTGGCCGGATAGCGTCATACATGGCTTTACGCGTGGCCTCCCCGCCGTGCTGTGTATACGCATCATTCCAGTCACCGAACACCGGCGGCAGGGCGACCACGCCCTCGCAGGACTCTGCGGCCGCAGACGCTTTGGTCTGGCCGTCGCCGTTAAGGTCGCGGTCGGCGGCCAGCACAATCCGGCAGGCCGGATATTTGTGACGGGCAAGGCTCGCCAGAGAAAGGAGGTTCACCGACGACAGCGCCACCATGACGGTTTCCCCGGTCAGGTGATGCACGGTGAGCGCGGTCGCGTAGCCCTCCGCTATCCACAGCCGTTTTCCCGCCTCTTTTTTCCCGTCGAGAATATGACACGCCCCTTTCACCTGACCGCCTTTCAGGGTGCGCTTGAGACCGTCCGCATTAATGAGCTGGACGTTAACCAGTGCGCCGCTATCGTCATACAGCGGGACAACCACATCCCCGGCGCGGTACGTCACGCCGCCGGTTTTATGCAGGGTGGTGAGCGTCAGACATTCCCGGCCGGGGAAGCCCTTGCGGGTGAGGTAGGCATTGCCGGTGGCCGGGCGGGCTTTCTCCGTCAGTTTTACGGCCAGCGCGGCGGCGGCTTTGCGGCCAGCCTCCGTTTCAGCGTCTGCGGCCGCAGTCACCGCCGGGGCAACCGGCGGCAGGTTGCCGGTCACGGCGTTCACCTTCCCGGCCGCCTCTGACGGGGTCACGCCGAACACTTTCTCAACCAGTTTCAGGCCGTCTCCCGCGCCACACTGGTTACAGAACCACGTCCCGCGCCCCTCTTTATCGTCAAAGCGGAAACGGTCGGAGCCGCCACACACCGGACAGGCCTGATGGCGGTTTGTGATGACCGTTACCCCCAGCGCCGGGAGAATGCGCGGCCAGTGGCCGCACGCCTGTTTTACGGTGTCCGTTACGTTCATTTTCATCGTTATTTTCTCCCTCAGTGCAGCGCCGGTGCGGTGATATGACGGGCGCAGAGTTCATCCATCACAGCCAGCCCGAGAAAGGACAGCGACGGGGCGGCCTTGAGTGGTCCGGCTTCCATTAAATCTTCGAGCAGGGCACAGGCAATCTGGCGGCCTTTTTCCTCGCCGTGCTGGCGCAGGTAGAAACCCTCCAGCTCGGTCGCAATGGCGCTTTCCAGCGCGTCGAGGGTGAGGTGCGGGTAGCGGTGCTGGCGTTCGCACAGGGTCAGCCAGGCACAGGCGACCGCCCGGCGATAGAGCGCGGCGCGTAAGACGGGCGTTAATGGCTTTTTCATACGTTGCCCTCCCCGGTCAGCCAGCACTGATTACAGCGGTCGACCACGCCGTCAAGCCGGGCAGTCATGAGGTAAATCACCGAGATGAGCTGTAGCTGCTGTGCCGGATTGTGGCGCAAAGAGGTGCAGTCCTGCACCTGCATCAGGTCGCCGACGAGCTGGCCGACATTGCGAAGATGTTCGAGACATTCAAGGTCTGCCCGGCTGATAGTGGGCTGGTTTATATTCTGCGGCCGTTCCGTACTGTTAACAGGCATTATTTCGTCTCCTGAGGACGTGCGTATCCCTGCGCAGATACGCACATTTTATTTTTGGGTGTCGTTTTTAATTACAGATAATGGCGGTAGCTGTTATCCGGTTTTATTTCCGTTTCCGGCCTGAAATTATTCCGCCATTTATGCGCCACCGGCGCCGGACGTTTAACCGGGGGAATATCATCAGGATAGTTATCGATATTCCTCGCCCGGTATTGCTGTAATGCCGGGTCGGCTGCTATTTCGCGCAATACGGCATGGCGGTTTTCAGGGTTGCGCTTAAATACATCGGGATGCTCACAGGTAAAGTCCCGCAAAAAACGACTGAGCGGAATTTCTGCCATACAGCCACCGGCAATAATACGAATGAGGATGGTGTAGGTGCGCCGGTACGGGTTCCAGACCAGCCCCGGACAGCGGTACGGCATATCCCACGGAATACCGTCGGCCAGCACGCCCGACACCACCACATCAGGAAATCCTGTACAGCGATATGTTTCGCCCGGCTGAGGGAAATCAAACATGGTGCTCCCCTCCGTTTCCCGACGTCGTGGCGAGAAAGTCACGGCACAGGCCTTTGGCTTTCAGCTCTTCCAGGACGTAGCTGACGTCCTCATGGATATAACTAAAAATCTGCGGCAGGTATAGCTGGTGTAAACCGTTCAGCTCACGGCGCAGCAAATCACCGCCCACGAACTGCGAGACGGCGCTGGCACGATTGAGTTTATGGTACGCCTCAATGCTGAGGTGTTCCTGCATGGGGTTAAGGTCATCACGACGCGCTGAGACGGTCTGAGGGGTGTTTTTATGATGCATGTGACACCTCCACAACCGGCAGACGGGCGGCAAGGGAAAGCACGTATTCCCGGACAAGGGTGCGGCGGGCGGCCAGCTCGTCACCGGCAACGGTGCGGAGCATACAGATACGGGGTTTACGGTCTGCGCGACGAACGGCGGCAAACACAAAGACAAACTGAGGGTGTAACGGGGTGAGGGTCGTAGCCATAAGGGCAACCTCCAATAAGTAGCGGTTATTGCCACCACCGGAGTTCCTACACTCATGGGTGGTAGCCCGGACGGGGGTAGGAATACCGGCCTTATTGGAAACCGGCCAGCCCGAAGGCTGCCCCGCCCGGACCACCATTATCTGATACAGGCCAGTGTGAAACCACCACAGCCCGAAAAATGGGTGTACCTGAGCAACGACGTAAAAAAACACGCATGGCGCGTGTTGAGTCGCCAATAAGTAACACGGGTTCCTACGCCCGGCTGTCGATTTTGCGACAGCAGCAAAACTGTACCAGGAAACACACAACGGATGCAAGCCAGAAAAAGGGGCTTTGTGAGAATGGCTCTGATTCATGCGTCGTATTTCCGGTTGCGGTGCGCGACACGTTCTGCCATCCACGCCGTGATTTCAGACTGCAGCCAGGCGACATTTTTACCCCCGAGGGAAACCTGCGCCGGGAAAGCATTGCGGGCGATTAAATCGTAGAGCGTGGAACGGGACAGGCCGCACTGATGAATGACTTCCGGGAGACGTAAAAAACGCTCCTGAGCCGGGGCTGAAACCGGCATCGGGTGCGCGGTGGTGGGGGAAGATGGTACTGATGAAACTGTGTGCATAACGCTACCTCGTTAATATCCGCAGAGATCCGGACGTGTCTATCCGGTATCAGGTAGCGCTCTATTTTGTGAATATTTTGGCCTGATGCAACAAGCGAATTTTGTATGAGGCACGGCACAAGCTGTCTGAATTTTGAGCAGCAAAACTTCAAATCGCTTTAAATGACTTTAAGTGGCTTCAGGTGGAAATCAGAATTTATTTTTGATTAGTTGCACCTATGGTTATTACGAAATTAACAGGAATTAACATAGTCATAAGGTAATGCTCAATTTCTATAGCGTGAACAGTAGTGAACAGTTGGTGAACACTTCTCTCTCAACTGTTCACTCTTTAATTTATTGTTTTACTTATGTTTTTATACTGAGTGAACAGTAGTGAATAGTTATTAGTAAAAAAACAAACAGAGTGAGGGGTTTTCCTGCGACCTTTCTCTGGCCAGCCGGGTTTTGAAGTCCTGTTTGTGCCATGTCTGCGACAACGGCAATGAATCGAGTTGTTGTCTGGGGGACGGCAGAATGGCGTCAGGTTGAAAACACAGAGAGAACCCGACGATGAAACCAGATTTGTTTACCGCAGTAATGAAAACCATCGGCAGCACGCAGGATGAGAACATCCGCACGGCCATTGACAGCGCACTGGATACCCTTAACGAGAAAGCAAACCAGAACGCAGAGGCCACGATAAATAATGCGCTTGAGGCATTCAGCAAGGCCAAATCCGTGCACACGGAAAACATGCTGAAACTGAATGATATTGATGCGGCTATTACCCGCAGCGAGAAAGAGCGTCAGAACGCCCTGAATGAAAGTGCCGAAGCCGAACAGAACTGGCGTACCCGTTTTCGCGAACTGCGCGGCATGATGACCCCGGAACTGAAAGCCGAACACAGTCAGCGAGTGGCCGGTCGGGAGCTGGCGGAGGAATTCACCGCCCTGATTGATGAACTCAACGATGATAAAGCCAGTACCATGCTGGACGCCTGTACATCAGGAAAAGAATACATCAGCGCCCATTCAGAGGCGCTTTCTGTCCATGCCCGGAATGAGTGGGCGGCGGTGATGAAGGCGATTCCCCCGGCGCTGATACGCGCTTTCGCGTTACGTCTGCGTGAACTCGAGATTAAGGGAGAAGAACACCCTCACAACGTTCTCATTCAGGAGCTGGGTGAGAATGTGCTGGCGCAAAGCAGGTACTACACATTCAACATGGAGCATGAGCCGGTAATTTCAAAAATTGGGCTTCACCGTCCGGCACTCACCGGCGTGGACATGAAGCTCTTTAAAAGCCCTGTTCTCAGAATGGCGCGGGCTAAAGAGCTGGCACAGAAGAAAAAATCGCGGGGGGTTAAGCCATGATGCGCTGTCCGTACTGCAAACAGGCTGCCCATGTCCGTACCAGCCGTTACCTGTCGGATAACGTCAAACAGAGCTACCTCCAGTGCGTGAATGTCTTTTGCTCCGCAACCTTTCGCACCACCGAGTCTATCGACGAGGTGATACGGCCACCGGCAGAAGAAAAGCCCGAACCACCACAGACAGTACCAGAAACACCGCCCCGAATTCTGGACTGCGCCCGCTCATCGCTGCGCCACTGATTCAGGAGAAAAGACAATGGCACGAGCACTACTGGAACAGGCCTTTGAAACCTGTCAGAAGAATAAATCGGACTGGATGAGCAGCAAGTCAGCACTGGCGCGGGCTGAAATGGCGCTGAAAGAGCTGGAGCTGACCTGCACCCGTTATCAGCCGGAGGCAGCACAGGCGCTGCGGGATGATATTGACCTGAAAAAATGGGCGGTAAATAAGTCGGCCGGGCAGTACATCCGGTCACATGAGGCCGTGCAGCGTATCAGTATCCGGCGTCAGCTCCACGCCTTTATGCAGGTAAGCGGCGATGCGCTGGCCGCCGCACTGGCACCGGAATTAATGTATCTCTGCGAACAACCTGACATCGTCAGAGAACGGGCTCTCGACCGGGCGGCCGCCAGTGTTCGCGAAGCGCTGTCCGTTCATGTAACCCGCGGAGGAAATATTGATTACGCAGAGGAAGAACGCGACATTCTGACAACCATCGGTTTCCGGCCTGACAGAGCATCGAGAGACGACAACCGGGCAAAATATACGCCTGAACAGAGTCAGATTTTCATGCGCCGACAGGCCGCGCAGACCCGCAAAAAATCCGCATAAAACGCCCCGAAAATACCCGTCTTTTTAATAAAAATAGCCATGCATGCCTACGCTGCATGGCTTTGCATGCAAAA
>NZ_JAOWHM010000031.1:0-714192 GCF_030332595.1 Citrobacter sp. Cpo100
CCGGGCCGTTCAGCGGCCATATCACCGGGGTGACGGACGGCGCAGGCCGTCGCTTCCGGCTGGTGCTGAAGCAGATGAACACACTGCCCGTCACCCGCTACGGCCAGGATGACGGGGTCCGCCTCGGTGCCGTCTGGCTGACGCACGACCCGGAATACCCGGACAATCTGCCGGCATCCCCGCTGGTGCGCTATGACTATTCCCCGCGCGGGGAGCTGGCGGCGGTGTATGACCGGGGCGGAGTGCAGGTGCGCCGCTTTGATTATGCCGCGGACACCCCGGGCAGGATGGTGGCACACCAGTACCCCGGACGCCCGCAGACCACCTACCGCTACGATGCAGCAGGCCGGGTGGTGGAGCAGCATAATCCGGCAGGCTTAAGCTACCGCTATGAATACGGGAAAAACGCCGTCACCATCACCGACAGCCTGCACCGCCGGGAAGTGCTGCACACCGCCGGTGAAGGTGGCCTGAAGCGGGTGGTGAAAAAGGAATACGCCGACGGCAGCGTGACCTGCAGTGAATACAACCCCGTGGGCTGGCTCACCGCACAGACCGATGCGGCAGGCCGGAAAACCGAATACCGGTACAGTATCGCGTCCGGTAACGTCACTGAAATTATCTCCCCTGACGGCCGGAAGACGGCGTTTTATTACAATGGCGGGCGTCAGCTGACCGGTATCATCCACCCGGACGGCTTACGGGAGAAGCGCGAATATGATGAGCATGGCCGCCTGACGGCGCAGACTTCCCGCCAGGGAAACACCACCCGCTATGTGTATGCTGACCCGCACAGTGAATCCCCCTGCACCAGTGAAGATGCCACCGGCAGCAAAAAGCAGATGACATGGAGCCGCCACGGGCAACTGCTGAGCGTCTCCGACTGCTCCGGGTATGAGACCCGCTATGACTATGACCGTTTCGGGCAGGTCACGGCCATTCATCAGGAAGACGGTCTCAGCCAGTATCGCGCTTACGATACCCGGGGCCGGCTTGTCAGCCAGAGAGATGCGGCAGGCCGCGAGACCCGCTATGAATACAGTGACGCAGGAGACCTGACGACAGTGATTGCCCCGGACAGCAGCCGCACGGAAACGCAGTATGACACGTCTGGCAGACCGGTCGGTATAACCGAAGGCGGCCTGACGCGGCAGATAACATACGATGCCGCCGGACGCGTGACACAGCTGACCAATGAGAACGGCAGCCACACCAGCTTCACGTATGACCTTCTCGACCGTCTGACGCAGCAGACCGGCTTTGACGGCCGTACGCAGCGCTATGGCTACAACACCGGCGGACAGCTTATCCGCAGCGAGGACGAAAGCCTGGTCACGCGGTGGCATTACGATGAATCTGACCGCCTGACACACCGCACGGTGAACGGCGAACCGGCGGAACAGTGGCAGTACAACGAACGCGGCTGGCTGGCGGAAATCAGCCACCTCAGTGAAGGCCACCGGGTCGCCGTGCACTACGGCTATGATGAGAAAGGCCGCCTCATTCGCGAACAACAGGTGGTGCATCACCCGGAAACGAACGAACCGCTCTGGCATCATGAGACACAGCACGGCTACAGCGACGCAGGCCTGGCACACCGCATGACATCAGACAAACTGCCTGCTGTGGAGTGGCTGACTTACGGCTCCGGTTATCTGGCTGGAATGAAACTCGGCAGCACCCCACTCATCGACTTCACCCGCGACCGCCTGCACCGGGAGACGCTGCGCCGTTTCGGCGAATATACGCTCACCACCGGCTACAGCGCGGCCGGACAGCTGCTGAGCCGGCACCTGAACAGTCCGCTTCTGAACCGCGACTACGGGTATAACGGGACCGGGCATCTGACCCGCATCAGCACCCCGCGCCAGACCCGGGAATACGACTACAGCCAGACCGGCAGGCTCACCGGCGTGCGCATGACTGCGGACGGTCTGGATATCCGCCTCCCTTACGCCACCGACCCGGCGGGCAATCGTCTGCCGGACCCGGAATTTTATCCGGACAGCAGCAGAAAAGTATGGGCGGATAACCGCATCACGGAGGATGCACAGTACCTGTACCGCTATGACCGTTACGGCAGGCTGACGGAGAAGACGGACCGTATCCCGGACGGGGCCATCCGCATGTACGATGAACGCACGCACCGCTACAGCTACGATAACCAGCACCGGCTGGTGCACTACCTCCGCACACAGTACGGCAAAAAACAGGCGGAAGGACGGTATCTCTACGACCCGCTGGGCCGGCGTATCGGAAAGCAGGTGTGGCAACGGGAGCGTGAGCATCCGGACCATGACCAGATGGCGCTGTCGCACAGGCCGTACACCACCTGGTACGGCTGGGACGGCGACCGGCTGACCACCACGCAGACGGCGCAGACCCGCGTCCAGACGATTTACGAACCCGGCAGCTTCACGCCGCTCATCCGGGTGGAGACCGCCACGGAGGCGCTGGATGTCCTGCGCCGTCACCGGACGCTGGCGGAGAAACTCCGGCAGGAAGGCAGCGAGGATGGCGCTGGCGTGATGTTCCCGCCGGCGCTGGTACAGATGCTGGACCGCCTGGAAGGAGAGCTGCGTGCCGGGGTTATCAGCGACGAAAACCGGCAGTGGCTGGCCGGGTGCGGCCTGACGCCGGAACAGATGGCGGCGCAGATGGAGCCGCTGCCGGTCCCGGAAAGGACGCTTCATCTGTACCACTGCGACCACCGGGGCCTGCCGCTGGCGCTGATACGCCAGGACGGCGCCATCAGCTGGCGCGCGGAATATGACGAATGGGGCAACGTGCTGCGGGAAGATAATCCACATAATCTGCAACAGCTTATCCGCCTGCCGGGCCAGCAGTATGACGACGAATCCGGACTGCACTACAACCGCCACCGGTACTACAATCCGGGACTGGGCCGGTATATCACCCAGGACCCGATAGGGCTGATGGGGGGGTGGCATTTATATCAGTATTCTTTTAATCCAATTCAATTTATAGATCCACTAGGCTTGGCTCAAATTTGTACAAGACCCCTTAAAGGTTCGCGAGGTTTCAGGACAAATGGCATGACAGGTCTCGACCTTGGTATTTTCCATGCACACATATTCTTTGATGATGGTACTAATATCGGCTATGGTGGTGATAGTGGGGTATTTAGTGAACCTAAAACTAATGATTATACCTGTAACAAAGAAAAATATAACGATGAAATAATGAAAAAAGCAGTCGATATAGTCAAAAATGAACCAGATAACTTATTATTTCCGAAAGGAAGTAAACAATATGAAAATGATAACTATGGTTTTATAGTAAATAACTGTCAAGACTTTGTAAGCGATGTTCTGGATGAATACAACAACATAGAAAGTGCGAAACAATGAGCCGTTTTCTGGTAAGAATTTTTATCGTTGATATTTTTATATTATCAATTCAGGCTGCATTGCTACTTTACCATCCATTTCGCTCGCAAAAAAATGATGTAATATCTGATTTAATTATTCACTTAACGTTTACTATAAAAAATGATACTGTCTTATTTCTAAATCCGCCCTTATTAATTTTCTTATATTACGCACTATTTTTTTTAACAAATAAAACTGGTGGATTGATACTGAGATTATTCGTACCAGGGATTTTAAATTTCATTACTCTGTATTGTTTTTCTTGGATTGAAATGCTTCTGTTAATAACCAATGACGTTAGGGTATAGCAGTACGAATACAGTCACCTCCGTGAGGATGATTTTAGTTAAATGGACATGCCCCGTATTAGCACCTAGCGGGACAACTGGAGGAGTACCTACAGGATAGGAAAGTTCATCTATACCACTGCGACCACCGGGGCCTATCGCTGGCGTTGGTCAACGCGAAGGGGAAAGTGGACTGGTCGGCAGAATATGATGCTTGGAGTAATGTGCTGCGTGAGAATAATCCACACAATCTGACGCAGCTCATCCGTCTGCCGGGACTGCAGTATGACGACGAATCCGGACTACACTACAACCGTCACCGGTACTACAATCCGGGACAGGGACGGTATATCACCCAAGATCCGATTGGACTGGAGGGCGGATAGAACCTATGTTCATACCCGCTAAATCCTATTAAGAATTAAGGAAAATATGGTTTAGACGAAAAAATCATCTCCAACTACAATCCTTCGTAATGGGCTTTACAGATGATTACTTATCTACAATTGTAACAACCCACAAGGAATGACACATTTCCCTAGAGATATGGAACATCTTTTGCCTGTCATCCCGTCTAAGCCTCCGTATCATTAGGCGGCGAATTAATCGGGTACGGGTCAATGACATTCAGAGATTTTGAGGCGGAAGAAAAGCTCTTCCAGCGGCGTGTATTGGTGGCCTTTGGCCTGGTAGTCATCTGTTTTGGCATCCTGATTTACAATCTGTATAACTTACAAATCTGCCAGCACCAGTATTACACCACCCGGTCGAATGCAAACGACATCAAAATGCTGCCCGTCGCCCCAACGCGTGGCATGATTTACGATCGCAACGGCATCCCGCTGGTGCGCAACGTTACCTGGTACGATATTTCCGTTACGCCGTATAAAATCAGCGATATGAATGCGTTACTCCAGCAGCTCACGCCGATCGTTGACCTCACACCTGATGACATAGACCAGTTTCGCCATGAGCTGAAAGCCAGCAGCCGCTATCGTCCTGTGGTGCTAAAAAATGCGCTAACCGATGTCGAAATCGCCCGTTTTTCGGTAAACCAGTTTCATTTTAGCGGCGTCAACATCAATAGTTACGAAGACCGCCAGTATCCCTATGGCGCGGCGCTGGCGCATGTCCTGGGTTATGTTTCAAAAATCAATGACAACGACCTGAAAGCACTGGATCAAAAGGGTCTGGCGGAGAACTACGCCGCCGATCACAACATCGGTAAGCAAGGTATTGAGCGCTATTACGAAAACGAACTGCATGGAAAAACCGGTTATCAGGAGGTGGAAGTAGATAACCACGGACGCATCGTACGCCTGATCAAAGATGTGCCGCCCGTTGCCGGAAAAGATATCCATCTGACGCTGGATTTACATTTACAGCAATACATTGAGAGCCTGTTGGCTGGCCAGCGTGCCGCCGTTTTGGTTGAAGATCCACACGACGGTTCCGTACTGGCGATGGTCTCAAACCCCAGCTATGACCCTAATCCGTTTGTCAAAGGCATCAGCTATCAGGACTATAACAAGCTACTCCAGGATAAAGACCTGCCATTAATCAACCGCGTCACGCAGGGATTGTACCCTCCCGCTTCAACGGTCAAACCGTATATGGCGATGTCGGCATTACTGAACGGGGTAATCACTCCGCAGACCAGTTTCTTCGGTGCCCCTACCTGGACGCTACCCGGCACCGAGCGACATTACCGTGACTGGAAAAAAACGGGCCACGGTATGCTGGATGTCACCAAAGCGATAGAAGAGTCTGCCGATACGTTCTTCTATCAGGTGGCGTATATGATGGGGATCGACCGGATTAACAGCATGCTCAGCCAGTTTGGTTATGGTAAACCGACCGGCATCGATCTTGATGAGGAGTATAACGGCCTGCTTCCGAGCCGCGAATGGAAGCAAAAAGTGCACAAAAAAGCCTGGTATCAGGGGGACACTATTTCAGTTGGCATCGGTCAGGGCTACTGGATTGCCACACCTATTCAGATGGTAAAAGCCATGGTCGCACTGATTAACAACGGCAAGGTTATCGTCCCTCACCTGCTGCTCGATGAAGAGAGCGGCAAAACCATCACGCCGTATCAGGCTCCAGAAGCACCATCACAAATCGCCTCGGCCTCATCGCCCTACTGGGGACTGGTGCGTCAGGCGATGTTCGGCATGGCGAATGAACCAAATGGTACAGGTTATAAGTTCTTTCACACCGCGCCATACGGCATTGCGGCAAAAAGCGGCACCTCGCAGGTCTTTAGCCTGAAAGAAAATCAGACCTACAATGCGAAGATGATCCCTGTCCGCTTGCGCGACCACGTGTTCTATACCGCATTTGCACCCTATAAGAACCCGAAGGTCGCGGTGGCGTTAATTCTGGAAAACGGCGGCAGCGATGGTGTCACCGCCGCGCCGGTTATGCGTCAGATCATGGATCATCTGTTTGCCCCGCAGGACAACACGGTACAAACAGTGACGACTGAACAATCAGGTCCGATAGCGGTATCGCCATCGAATACCGATATCAAAAATACTTTCGCAAGTATTCGGTAAGGCACAGCATCGCCATCGCCTGTCCGTAAGGCATGGAGGTCCGAGGGATGTTGCGGTAGAAATCAAGATTGTGTCCCATCCCGGTACCAAACGAGGTGTGCAGCAGTTCACCTTCCGGTGAAATATGCTGCACAATGCCGCGAATGGCTTTTTCGGCTACCGGCGCATACTCTTGCCCAACATAGCGTTTACGTACTGCTTTGAGGATCCCATAGGCAAATCCGGCAGTTGCCGATGCTTCCAGATACGACTGCGGGTCGTCCAGCAAGGTATGCCACAACCCACTTTCATCCTGGCATTTCGCCAGCGCCGCGATTTGCGCGTTCAGGACCTGTACCAGATAGCGGTGAACAGCATTGCTTTCCGGGAAATCAAGTAATTCGAGGAAGTCCGGGATCACGATAGTTAACCAACTGTTGCCACGCGCCCAGCGGGCATTAGCAAAGTTATGATTTCCTTCATAGCTCCAGCCGTGGAACCACAGCCCCGTTTCTTTATCCATCAGGTTTTGCACGTGCAGCAGGAACTGATACGTTGCCTCTTCGATGTAGTCCGGGCGATTGAGTAGCTTGCCAATCTTCGCCAGCGGTAAAACCGTCATCATCAGCGTGTCATCCCACATCTGTTGATGGTTTTCTTCCGCCAGCGTGATGTGTTGCATACCACCAAATTCGGTACGCGGCATCTCATGCATTGCCCACTCAGCCCAGCTGTCGAGCCACGGCAGATACGCTGGATTACGCGTCTCTTCATAGCGATACGCCAACGTTAAAAATGGCGCCATGGTGTTCACGTTTTTAGTGGTTGCACCTTCAGCAAAGCGATCGGCAAACCAGCTATCGATGATATCGCGCATCGTTTCATCGCCGGTTTGCAGATAGTACTGATACATCCCGTACAGGCCGACGCCGTGTGTCCACTCCCATCCCGCCCAGCCTTTAGTATCAATTACGCGTCCATCGTCCAGACGCAGTAAGAACTCACCGGTTTCGTCATGAATATTGACCAGGTTATGCGTCACCTTTTTGATCAGCGTTTTTAATTCATCCCTGGCAATAAAATGTTCTGGCTGGCGCAATAACGGGCTATGTTTAACCGGGTAAACAATCATTTACTAAACCTCTGTCAATGTCGGATTCAATGCTGTGACCTGCCCCTGTTACGGCGCAGCAGCTTTATTTGGGAGGCCCCGCAATCCTCGCTTTGACAATGGGCATCCTTATAGGGTCACAGTAAAAGCTAACAGAAAGTGAAACCTTTCTATTTCTGCCAGAAGGATTCGTGAAATGGCAAGAATGCAAAGAGTCCGGCAACGTACGTCACTTATTTTATAAAACGGCGTTTCTATTTAATTGAATGAGAGACTGGAATGTTGAAACAACCAGCAGTTTCAACTGCTGGTCTGAATGACGGAGGGTGTTAACGGTAGTTCACGATCACCTGATTGCTCTGAATGCGTAACGCGGGGATCAGGCGACCACCGCCGGGGACCTCCCAGACAAAATGCATCGGTTCAATGGCCGGAACGTTATTGAACCCGTTGGTGGTCCCACTTTGCCCGTCCAGCTCGACACAACGGGACTGAGAACATAAACGCACCCGCAAACCTGCGGGCGTGGGGCCATTCAGCTCATAGCGCCAGGCCACCAGCGTCATCAAGCCTGAGACCGGCTGGCTGGGAACCAAAGGATCAGACGAGGCTGACTGGCCACGGTGATTTAAGGTGATCCCCATTCCGCTTGCCTGCCAGGCTCCTTCTCCGGCAGCCTGCGCCATCAGAGGAAAAAACAACAACCACAGTAACTTTCGCATTATTTACCTCCAATGGTCGCCGTCATGCGGATATGGCGGTTATCGGAAAGCTCCATGTTCGATAACACCACCAACTGCGGGATGCTGCGGCGTAAAAACCGCGCCAGTAACGGACGTAACGCGTGATTAACCAGCAAGACCGGCGGCGCGCCCAACATTTCCTGTCGGGACAGCGCTTCCTGAGTCTGGGCCAGCAGTCGGTCTGCCAGCCCAGGCTCCAGGCCGCCTCCGCCCTGCAGCGCTTGCAGCAGCAAACGCTCGAGTGGAGTATCAAGACCGATAACCTGAACCTCTTCATTACCCGGGAACCACTGCTGAGTGATGGCACGTCCTAACGCAACACGGACGACCGCGGTAAGCTCGTGCGGATCGTTTTGCAGCGGCGCATGTTCCGCCAGCGTTTCAAGAATGGTGCGCATATCGCGAATCGGTACTTTCTCATCCAGCAAGTTCTGCAGCACTTTATGCAGCGTGGTGAGCGTCACAACACCCGGCACCAGATCTTCCGTCAGCTTCGGCATCTCCTGCGACACACGATCCAGTAGCTGTTGCGCCTCCTGACGGCCAAACAGCTCAGCGGCGAACTGCCCAATCAGGTGGTTTAGATGCGTAGCGACAACAGTACTGGCTTCAACCACCGTAAAGCCCTGAATCTGCGCCTGTTCCTTCAATGCGCTTTCAATCCAGATAGCGTCCAGTCCGAACGCCGGATCGACCGTTTTCTCACCCGGCAGCGACCCGGCGGCAGTACCCGGGTTAATAGCCAGCCAGCGTCCCGGATAGGCGTCACCGCTGCCAATTTCTACCCCTTTCATCAAAATTCGATAGCGGGCTGGCTGCAGATCCATATTGTCTCGAATGTGTACCACCGGCGGCAGGAAGCCCATATCCTGGGCAAATTTCTTACGAATACTGCGAATTCGCCCCAGCAACTCGCCATCCTGTTGAAAGTCCACCATTGGGATCAGGCGGTAACCAACCTCCATGCCCAGCGAATCTTCCAGTTGCACGTCGTTCCATGTGGCTTCCACCACGGAGTTGTTTTCCGGCATTTTCACCGGCTGCGGTTCATCCGGCGCTTTTTGCTCACGACCGCGCATCCACCATGCCAGAGCCAACAATGCGGCAGTAAACATCAGAAACACCAGGTTCGGCATGCCCGGAACCAGACCCAAAAGTCCAAGTACCGCCGCACTGAGCAACATGACGCTGGGGTTGCTGAACAGTTGGGTCACCATCTGTTCGCCTACGTCCTGGTCGGTACTCACGCGGGTCACGATAACACCCGCCGCGGTAGAGATAACCAGCGCAGGAATTTGTGCCACCAGCCCGTCACCGATGGTCAGCAGGGTATAACTTTCCGCAGCGCTGCCCATGCTCATACCATGCTGCAACACCCCAACTAACAGACCGCCGACCACGTTGATTACCATGATCAAAATACCAGCGATGGCATCTCCACGGACGAATTTACTCGCACCGTCCATTGAGCCGTAAAAATCCGCTTCCTGGGTCACTTCCGAGCGTCGTTTTTTAGCTTCATCTTCGCCAATCAGACCGGCATTTAAATCTGCATCAATCGCCATCTGCTTGCCGGGCATACCATCCAGAACGAAGCGCGCGCCAACCTCGGCGATACGCCCTGCACCTTTGGTGATTACCATAAAGTTAATGATGACGAGAATCACGAAGACCACGATGCCGATCGCAAAGTTACCGCCCACCAGGAAGTGACCAAAGGCTTCAACCACCTTCCCCGCCGCCGCCGCGCCAGTGTGTCCTTCCATCAAAATGATACGGGTAGACGCGACGTTCAGCGCCAGACGTAATAATGTGGTAAACAGCAAAATCGTCGGGAATGCGGCAAACTCCAGTGTACGCTGGGTGAACATCGCCACCAGCAGCACCATGATCGACAGCGCAATGTTAAATGTGAACAGCAAATCGAGGACGAAAGCCGGCAGCGGCAGCACCATCATCGACAGAATCAGCAGGATGAGGATCGGTCCGGCAAGGATTTGCCATTGCGTGGATTTCAGGTTGCTGGGCAGACGCAGCATCGCGACCAGATTAGCCATCAGTATTCTTCTCGTTCATGAAATCCAGTGCTTCTGGCACCGGAAGGTTTTCAGGTTGTGGTGGACGTTTGCCGCCAGCCAGACGCCAGCGTTTTAGCTGCCATACCCATGCCAGTACTTCGGCAACGGCGGCGTATAATTGCCCCGGTATTTGCTGACCAATTTCAGCATGGCGATAGAGCGCACGCGCCAGTGGCGGCGCTTCTAATGTCGGGACACGGTGCTCTGCGCCAATTTCACGAATGCGCAACGCAACCAGCCCGGCCCCTTTCGCAACAACTTTCGGCGCACTCATTTTGTTCTCGTCATACTTCAACGCCACTGAGTAGTGCGTAGGGTTAGTGACAATAACGTCTGCTTTCGGCACATCCGCCATCATGCGACGCTGAGCGGCCGCGCGCTGCATTTGACGTATTTTGCCTTTAACGTGCGGGTCACCTTCGCTTTGCTTAAATTCATCGCGGATATCCTGACGCGACATACGTAGCTTTTTCACATGGCTATAGATCTGGAAAAAGACGTCGAACCCCACCATCGGAATGACGCCAAGTACCACCAGAAGTGCACACATACCGACTAAATCCAGGGCGTTGCCCATCGCCGTAATCGGTGACTCCGCCATCAGACGCATCATCGCTGGCCAGTTATGCCAGAGATAAAATCCGGCCACGCTTCCCACCAACGTGGACTTCAGTATCGCTTTGAGCAGTTCTGCGCCGGTTTGCGCGGAAAACATGCGCTTAATGCCCGGCAACGGATTCAGCTTAGAGAATTTGGGTTGCAGGGATTTACCGCTGAAAATCAAGCCGCCAAGCATCACCGGGGAGATTAAAGCCACCAGAACGACGCCGGTAATCAACGGCAACAGCGCAATCATCGCGTCTTTAATCAGCAGGATGATTTGGCTGAGGATCAGATTCGGGTCGTTAACCATGCTATGGTCAAAACGTAATCCGGCCGACAGCATGCCAGCCAGCCTGCGGGCAAGCGACTCCCCACCAATCCAGATAATGCACACACCCACCAGCAAAATAAGCAGTGAGGTTAGCTCTTTGGATCGGGGGATCTGCCCTTCTTCCCGCGCTTTTTCAAGTCGGTGGGGTGTGGGGGCTTCTGTTTTGTCGTCGTCGCTTTCTTCTGCCACGCATCAGACCCTGGATAGAGATATAGGCGAGAATGATGCCAGAACAGCTATCCAGCAATGGGAAGAGTAAGCGGTAAAAAAGACGGGATTTATGGCTTTAAGCAGAATTGCGCGTAAGCCGGATGAGAGGCCCACGCCTCACATCCGGCAAATACGCATCAGAACCCGAGGCTATCCAGCAGGTCGTCAACCTGATCCTGACTTGCTACTACGCCGGCTTTCGAGGCGTCAACCTGCGGGCCGTTAAGCAAGCTTTCGTTTTCACGTTTTGGACGTGCGCCCTGTTCCGGAATGTTTTCCAACAGAACCATCAGCAACTGACGTTCAATCTCCTGGATAACATCCATCATGCGCTTGATGACCTGACCGGTGAGATCCTGGAAATCCTGCGCCATCATGATGTCCAGCAGTTGGGCATTGGTAAAGCTGGTATGTCCAGGCACATCACCAAGGAACTGACGGGTATCGGTGACCAGTTCACGAGCATCGGACAGTTCGATCGGATTTTCGAACCATTCATCCCAGCGTTTAGTCAGGTCTTTGGCCCCTTTTTCCATCGCGTCCTGATGCGGCTGCGAAGCTTCTACGCTGTTTAGCGCACGCTCCGCCGCCTGCGCGGTCATCTGCACAACATAATCGAGACGATCGCGGGCATCAGGAATCGCTTCTGCCGCTTCGGCAATGGCCTGATCCAGCCCCAGTTCACGCAGGCTGTCGCGCAGCATTCGGGTCAAACTGCCGATGCGCGCGATGATGTCCCCTGCAGAGTGTTCGTCAGCAGGTTTAATTTGTGGTTGCATCATCATCACACCCTCACATGCCCAGTTTCTCAAAGATTTTATTCAGTTTTTCTTCCAGCGTCGCCGCCGTGAACGGTTTCACGACATAGCCACTGGCACCTGCCTGTGCTGCCGCAATGATGTTCTCTTTTTTCGCTTCTGCCGTGACCATCAGCACCGGCAGAGAAGCCATCCCGCCATCGGCACGGATGGTTTTCAGCAGTTCCAGTCCATCCATGTTCGGCATGTTCCAGTCAGAAATAACAAAACCGAATCCCCCAGCCTGCAGCTTGTTCAGCGCATCCACGCCGTCTTCAGCCTCTTCAACATTGTTGAATCCCAGCTCTTTAAGCAGGTTACGCACGATGCGACGCATGGTGGAAAAGTCATCCACAACCAAAAACTTAAGCTCTTTATCCGCCATAAAAATAAACTCCTGATTCAAATACGTATTGCCTGTCCGGCACTAATTTTCACCAGCATTTGCTGGCTCACCTGGCTAAGATCGACCACTTCGCTTACGCCACCCATATTGATGGCCTCGCGCGGCATGCCGAACACCACACAACTTGCTTCGTTTTGCGCAATGGTCCAGGCTCCCGCCTGATTCATCGCTAACATTCCGGCTGCGCCATCGTTGCCCATACCGGTCAGGATCACCCCGACGGCATTGCGCCCCGCATGTTTCGCCACCGAATGGAACAGCACATCCACTGAGGGCCGATGCCGATTAACCGGCGGACCGTCATGAATTTTGATTTGATAGTTCGCGCCGCTGCGCGCCAGTTCCATATGCTTGTCGCCCGGCGCGATATACGCATGCCCCGGGAGTACGCGCTCTCCGTCTTCTGCCTCTTTCACGGTTATCTGGCACAGTTTGTTCAGACGTTCGGCGAACGAACGGGTAAACCCTGGCGGCATATGCTGGGTAATAAGAATACCGGGGCTTGAAAGCGGCAATGGCTGGAGTACATGGCGAATTGCCTCTGTTCCTCCGGTTGACGCCCCAATCACCAGCAGCTTTTCCGAACTGAGTAACGGCCCTGCTTTCAAGGTCGTCGGTGCCGCCATGGGCTTATGGGCCGCCAGTTTTGCGCGCGATGCGGTGCGGATCTTTTCAGCAATCATCTCGCTATACGCCAGCATCCCTTCGCGGATCCCCAGTTGCGGTTTGGTGACAAAATCAATCGCCCCCAGTTCCAAGGCCCGCAGCGTGACCTCTGAACCTTTGCCGGTCAGTGAAGAAACCATCACCACAGGCATTGGACGCAGGCGCATCAACTTCTCCAGGAAGTCGAGGCCGTCCATGCGCGGCATTTCCACGTCCAGCGTCAGGACGTCGGGATTGTATTTTTTGATTAAATCCCGGGCGACCAACGGATCCGGCGCCGTCGCCACCATTTCCATATCACTGTGGCTGTTAATAATTTCGGTCATGATTTGACGCATCAATGCAGAATCATCTACCGACAACACCCTGATTTTACTCATGCTTTATCCTTACCTGGCGCATGCGCATACACGGTCTGTCCACGCAGGCTAAACTCGCGCACAAGGTTGCTAAAGTTTTCTGAATGACCTGCAAACAGCAGCCCGTCAGGTTTAAGAAGTGGAACAAAACGGTGCAAAATGTCCTGTTGTGTCGTTTTATCGAAATAGATCATCACGTTACGACAAAATATGGCATCAAAAGGGCCAGGCACGTTGTACTGCTTATCCAGTAAGTTCACGCTGGAAAATTCAACATGACCTGCCAGTTCCTGCCTAACGCGTACCAGTCCTTCATGCGGCCCGGTGCCGCGCATGAAATAACGCTGCAACTGCTGGGGTGACAGCGTCTTTAGCTCATCGAGGCGGTAAATGCCGTTTCTGGCCTTTTCCAGTACTTCGGTATCAATGTCGCTGGCAAAAACGCGCCAGCGGCCCGGTGCCATACCTAAGGTATCGGCAAGCGTAATCGCAATGCTGTAGGGTTCTTCTCCGGTTGACGCCGCCGCGCTCCAGACGCGGTATTCACCGCTGCGCCGACGAGCGTGATCTGACAGCACCGGAAAATGATGCCCTTCGCGAAAAAACGCGGTCAGGTTGGTAGTCAGGGAGTTAATAAAAGCCTGCCACTCAGCACTGTTCTGGTTAGCTTCCAGCATGCTGAGATAGCGACCAAAGTCATCCAGCCCCAGGGTACGCAGACGACGAACCAGGCGGTTATAAACCATGTCCCGCTTATGGTCGGCCAGTACGATCCCCGCACGCTGGTAGATTAATTGACATATCCGACGAAAATGCGCGTCAGACAGCGCGAGGCGCTGTGTCATCTGTAACAATAATGACGTTTGCCCGGAGGGCAGAGATGATGTCATAGCGCCTTCTCAATCACATTCAGGATACAACGGGCGCAACCTGAGGCTGCGCCAACTCTTGTTTTGCTACGGTTTGCTCTTCAAGTTTAAAAAATGCGACACAAGCAGAAAGATGATCGGCCTGCGTCGCAAGTTGTCCGGCGGCGGATGCGGCTTCTTCCACCAGACCGGCGTTTTGCTGCGTCACGGAGTCCATCTGGCTGACGGCCTGCGCCACCTGCTCAATGCCTCTGCGCTGTTCATCGGATGCCGAGGCAATCTCGCCCATGATGTCGTTAACCCGGGTCACCGAACTGACTATTTCCGTCATAGTGCGCGACGCCATATCCACCAACTGCGAGCCCTGATGCACCCGGGTGACAGATTCCTCAATCAGTCCCTTAATTTCTTTCGCCGCCTGTGCGCTACGGCTTGCCAGATTGCGCACCTCACCAGCGACGACGGCAAAACCACGCCCTTGCTCCCCCGCCCTGGCGGCCTCTACCGCGGCATTCAACGCCAGGATATTGGTCTGGAAGGCAATGCTGTCAATCACGCCGATGATGTCGCCGATTTTCTGCGAGCTGGCAGAAATCTCATGCATAGTGCTGGCGACCCGGGACGTCTGCTCGCCACCTTTATGCGCTGTGTCTGCCGCACTTTTGGCAATTCCTGACGCCTGGCGTGCGTTATCAGCGTTCTGGCCGACGGTGGCGGTCAGTTGCTCCATGCTGGCCGCCGTTTGTGCCAGCGCGGCCGCTTGCTGTTCGGTTCGCGAAGATAAATCGTTATTGCCCATCGCAATTTCTGAAATACCGCTATGCATGGCTGAGCTGCCCTGACGAACGTCACTTACCGTTTCACGTAACGCCTTTTGCATCTTCTGCAGGCTGGCAAAAATGGCCGAGATCTCATTGCGCCCATAAACCGCTACCGGTCGTGCCAGGTTCCCCGCGGCAATACTGTCGAAATGGCTGCCAATAATCGCCAGCGGCTGAACGATCATCTTGCGCGACCAGAACAGCGCACCGCTGGTGAGCAGTGCCGCCAGTACCACCATGGTGGCGAAAATCACCCCCGACATGTGGTAATTGCGCTGACTCTGCTCTCCCGCCGTTTGCAACACGCTGTCGATGTTGCTCTGCCACGCATTCACATTCGCATCAAAAGCATCTTGAGCCGCCTGCACCGGCGCGGTCAGAAAATCTGACAACTGATTATTTTCAAGCCAGGTGGCCTGATGCGCGAGAGCGCTGTGCCACTGGCTGAAACTATTCTCCGTTGCGCCAAACAGCGCCTTCCCTTGCTCCGTCGAATCCGACGTCGCCATAAAGCGTTTAAACATCAATTCAGACTGCGCCAGGCTGTCGCGCGCGAGGGCCATCAGCGTTTTGATGTCCTCTGGCGGATAGCTCAGGGCGGTCAGCGTCCCTGCCTTATTAAGGGCCGTACTGGCCTGTAATAACACAGCGCGGGTTTGGGCCAGCGCAGCGCGTTGCTGATTACTCCGTTCGACCTGATTCAGGTTCTGAAAACCGTCCCGAAATGCCCAGAAGGACAAGCCATTACTGCCAATCTGCAAAACACCGCAGAGGATTAAAATCAAAAACAGCGTGGTCGAAATTCGAATACGATTAAACATCAACGCTCCCATTGGGCGGCACTGGCCGCGGTTTAACTATCAGTCAAAATGTTTCCCAATTCGTATCTTGTTCAATGCTCTGGCGCGGATAGGATGCGCTCGGGGCTGCTGGTAATCGTGTATCGCGTGGTTTTGTCGAGGCCGGACGTGACGCAAGACGGAAAGTCGATACCGACTGCGTTAAGCGACTGGCCTGTTCTTCAAGAGCGGCCGCTGCGGCAGCTGACTCCTGTACCAAAGAGGCGTTCTGCTGCGTAACGCGATCCATTTCAGAGACCGCGAGCGCAACCTGATCAATCCCCCGGCTTTGCTCGTCAGATGCCGAGGCAATCTCGCCCATAATGTCGGTCACCCGCGTCACGGCATTGACGATATCGTTCATTGTTTCGCCGGCGCTTTCTACCAGTACGGAACCGGTATCAACCCGGGAAACGGAATCTTCAATCAATGCTTTGATCTCTTTCGCCGCCTGCGCACTGCGACTTGCCAGATTACGCACTTCACCCGCTACCACAGCAAAGCCGCGGCCTTGCTCACCGGCACGTGCTGCTTCAACTGCCGCGTTCAGTGCGAGAATGTTGGTCTGAAAGGCAATGCCATCGATGACGCTGATGATGTCGGCGATTTTCTTCGAGCTATCGGCGATTTCGTGCATGGTGTTCACCACGCTATCAACCACTTTGCCGCCATGCTGCGCGGTATCGGACGCGCTTTTTGCCAGTTGCGAGGCCTGACGCGCGTTGTCCGCGTTTTGCTTCACAGTTGCGGTCAGCTGTTCCATGCTGGCTGCGGTCTCTTCAAGTGCAGACGCCTGCTGTTCCGTACGAGATGAAAGGTCAGTGTTTCCGCTGGCAATTTCACTGGTACCGGAATAAATCGCGTCAGAGCCTTCACGCACCAGAGTGACGGTTTCCGTCAGCGAGCGCTGCATATGATCAACCGTACTGGCCAACTCGCCGATTTCGTTACGGCCACTAACGGCGAGAGTTGCGGTCAGGTTACCGCTGGCGATTTCCCGGATATGGGCAATGACACGGGACAGAGGATTAAGCAGGGTATGACGGATGCCATACCAGACCACCACCAGAATCAGCACCAGCACCACGGCCAGCACGCCGAGCTGCCATTGGGCGAAATGGTAATCCCGCGCGCTTTGATCAAATGCCTGGACGTAAAGCTTTTCGCTAACGCTGGCGTACTTGCCCAGCGCCTCGCCGAGCGCGTTTTGCATTCCCTGCGTGGGCTGCGCGAAGTAGGCGTCCATATTGCCGCTTTCCAGAAACTGAACCAGTTCTGCCAGGGCCGCATGGTACTGCTGATATTTTTCCTCAACGTTGCCGCTGGCTTCTGCCATTTCCGGCAACGGTGTGATGTTTTTAAATTTTGCGTAATGCGTTTCAGCCTGCGCCAGCGATGCTTTCGCATTCTTCAGCAGATCGTTTTTGGCGCTGCTTTGCTGGTTAGATGCATCCATCATCATGCGCGCAGAAGAACGGCTTAAATTGATTCGTGTCTGCAGCATCAGATCCCATGTTGAGGTGAGTTCACTTTGCTGCTGTCGAAGATCGTTAGAAATAACAAAACTTTGCTGATTCTGCTGCAATGAAGAAAACAACAGACCACCGGAAACAAGCTGTAGCAGTGCGAAAACCCCCAGCACCATCATCAGCATTGTGACAACGCGGATACGGTTAAACATAAGGCACCTTCCTGAAAACGAGTTATCAACGTTATCGGCACTCGCTGAGATAACTTTACGTTTGCGAAAAGGAAATCCTGAAGGGATGTGAAGCCTGGCGAGGGGAAGATAAAACGGGTGTGCAGCAACCACAAATCATTCACATAAAAACACCATAATTATCATGTAAATAACATTTATTTTCATCGGTGAGCACGGTCAGAATGGCCGAAATACGCATTTTTATGTGATTGAGATCACACATACGCATCGTAAATACCACAACAAAATGGATAAAAAATTAAAAAAAGTTGTATCCGTTTACGCTTTAATCCAATTTATATGATGAATACCTCGTTACCACTTAATAAGTATAAAAAATGAGTAACCGATCAATAAATGTTAAATCCTTACTGAGGGCTTTTTAGTGGCAAATGCAAACAAACTCACGTTGTTTATCGTGATCTTCATGCTGGCGGGGATCCTGTCGGGTGCGGTGATCCACTCTTATGCCTCCCCCGGCGTCGTGACCGCCTGGGCCGATAACATTACGCTTCTTACCGACATCTTTTTACGCCTGATTAAAATGGTGATCGCGCCTTTAGTATTCAGCACCCTGACCGTTGGTATTATGCGCCTGGGAGAAACGTCCACCATCGGTCGCGTGGGCGGCAAAGCGATGATCTGGTTTATCAGCTCTTCTATATTGTCTATCCTGGTCGGTCTGTTTGTGGTTTCCCTTGAGCAACCCGGCAGCGGGCTGAACCTGGCGATCCCGCTGGAAGCCACCGACACCGGCCTGGCCGTGGGCGGCATGAGCCTGAAAGGTTTTCTGACGCATACCATTCCAACCAGCATCGCCGAAGCGATGGCTAACAATGAGATCCTGCAAATTGTGGTGTTCTCAATGTTTTTCGGTATTGGTGGCGCATCCCTTGGTGAGAAATTCAACGCCCCACTGGTTGCGGCGCTGGATGTGGTTTCCCATATTATGCTCAAAGTGACCGGCTACGTGATGTACGTTGCACCGCTGGCTATTTTTGCCGCCATCTCTTCCGTCATCTCCACCCAGGGTCTGGGGATCCTGCTTAACTATGCGTCGTTTATCGGCGGTTACTATGTGGCGATTTTGCTGACCTGCCTGGTTCTGCTGGCTGTGGGTTATGTCATGCTGAAAAAAGAGGTATTTCGCCTGGTGAGCATGCTAAAAGACCCGGTTCTGGTCGCATTCACCACCAGCAGCTCTGAGGCCGCTTATCCGAAAACGCTGGAGCAATTAACTAAATTTGGCTGCTCACCCAACATCGTGTCATTCGTGCTGCCTATCGGTTATTCGTTTAACCTGGTCGGTTCCATGGTCTATTGTTCATTTGCCTCCATGTTTATCGCGCAGGCCTATAATATTCACCTCTCCTTCGCAGAAATCACCGTCCTGATGCTGACGCTGATGCTGGCGTCCAAAGGGATTGCCGGTGTGCCGCGTTCAGCACTGGTAGTGCTGGCTGCAACCATCCCGAGCTTTAACATTCCGGTCGCCGGGATCCTGTTGCTGATGGGAATTGACCACTTCCTGGATATGGGACGTTCAGCAATCAACGTATTAGGTAACGGGATTGCAACGGCGATGCTGGCGCAGGATGAAGGTTTACTGGAAGAAGAACCGGAGCTGATTGAGCGGGAAGCGTAAGAGGGAAATCTGCCGGATGCGTTACGCTAATCCGGCCTGCAACAGCAATCATTGTAGGCCGGATGAGTTATGGCGATTATGCGACGTGGGAAGCGGCAATATCCAGCAGCGCCATTTCTTCGCTGTTCAGCAGTTTCTCAATGTTGACCAGAATCAGCATCCGGTCACCCAGCGCACCCAATCCCGTCAAATATTCCGTCGACAGCGTGACCGCAAACTCCGGTGCCGGACGGATTTGATCCGTTGTCAGCGACAGCACATCCGAGACGCCATCTACCACAATTCCAACCACCCGCTGACCCAGATTCAGCACAATCACCACTGTGTTTTCATTGTAATCCACATCGCTCTGGCTAAATTTCACGCGCAGGTCGACGATAGGCACAATCACACCACGTAGGTTTGTGACGCCTTTGATAAACGCAGGCGTGTTAGCGATGCGCGTCACCTGATCATAACCACGGATTTCCTGCACTTTCAGGATATCGATACCGTACTCTTCATCCCCCAGCGTAAACACGAGGAATTCCTGACCTGACGGTTCGCCGGCCAGTTTAGTTACATTACTCATACCGGTCATATTATTCCCTTCTCACTCAATCAGGCGGCTGTGATCGCCACACGTTGTTCGCGGTTTAACCCCTGCAATGCAGAGACATCGACAATCAGCGCGACGCTGCCGTCGCCGAGGATCGTTGCAGCAGAAATACCTGGCACTTTGCGGTAGTTGCTTTCCAGGTTTTTGACCACTACCTGGTGTTGGCCAATTAACTGATCGACCAGCAGCGCATAGCGACGCCCTGCACTTTGTAAAATGACCACAATGCCCTGAGTCGCTTCAGTTTTTGCGCCTTCAACCTCAAAGACTTTCCACAACTCAACCAGTGGTAAATATTCGCCACGCACTTCCAGAACGCGCTCTCCTCCGGCCAGCGGATGGAGATCTTCTTCGCGCGGTTGCAGCGATTCCATAACGGCATTCAGTGGCAGAATGAAGACCTCATCGGCCACACGCACGGACATCCCGTCGAGGATCGCCAGCGTCAGCGGCAGCAGAATGCGAATAGTGGTCCCCTGTCCCTGTTTAGACTGGATCTCAACATGACCGCCCATCTCCTGGATATTTCGCTTCACCACATCCATACCCACGCCGCGTCCGGAAACATCCGTCACCTGTTCGGCGGTCGAAAAGCCTGGCGCGAAGATCAACATACCCACTTCGTCATCGCTCATGTTTTCGTGGATCGGCATGCCCTGAGAGACAGCTTTAGCCAGGATACGTTCGCGGTTCAGGCCAGCGCCATCATCGGTCACTTCAATACAAATATTCCCGCCCTGATGCTCCGCGGAAAGCGTCAGATTGCCGATTGGGCTTTTGCCAGATTCAAGGCGTTTTTCCGGCAATTCGATACCATGGTCGAGGCTGTTACGCACCAGGTGCGTCAACGGATCGATGATGCGTTCAATCAGGCTCTTATCGAGTTCGGTTGAGCTACCTACCTGCGTCAGCTCGACCTGTTTACCCAGCTTACCGGCCAGATCGCGCACCAGACGAGGGAAACGGCTGAACACGTACTCCATTGGCATCATACGAATCGACATCACCGACTCTTGCAAATCGCGGGCGTTACGTTGTAACTGACCCATACTGGTGATGAGATCGCCATGATTGACAGGATCCAGTTCGTTAGAGCGCTGGGCCAGCATCGACTGCGTGATCACCAACTCACCGACCAGGTTAATAAGCTGATCAACCTTTTCAACCGCTACGCGGATACTGGTCGACTCGCTGGCGCGGGCGGGTTTTTCACGTTCCGCGCGGCTATGTGGTGCTTCACTGGCGGCAGCTTTCACCGCAGGTGCCACAGCAACCGGCTGCGGCTCAGTGACAACAGCTACCTCTTCAGCTTCAGCTGCCACAGGCGCTGCGCTGACGGTTTCGAATTCAATTTGGTCCGCTTCAATGACAAAGCAAAGCACCGCGATGATGTCATCTTCTGCGAGGTTGCCATCAAGCGTTGCTGATAACGTGTCGCTTCCTTTTACCACATCGGTTAAGGTCGCCAGATTCCCCAGTTCCTCTTCCAGTAAATCCACTTCGCTGGCTTTCAGGCGCGAGAGAGTAATGCGTTTTTTGCTCTCTTCACTGGCGGGTTCAGGCTTTGCAACCGCCTCTTCCTGCATCGCGGCGCTGTCAACAACGCTAAGTTTTGCTGAGTTGACAACTGCCGGTGCGGTTTCACCTTTCGCTTCGAGCGCTAACTGCCGTAACGCCTGGCAGATGTACTCAAAACTGTCGGCATCAGGCTCCACTGAGCTTTTATAGGCGTCGAGCTGTTCCTGCATAATATCTTTCGTTTCCAAAAACAGGTTGATAATGTCGGCATTGAGCTGCATCTCGCCACGCCGCGCTTCATCCAGCAGGTTTTCCATCAGATGGGTCGTTTCCTGCAAAATGGTAAAGCCGAAGGTGCCCGCCCCGCCTTTAATCGAGTGCGCTGCACGAAAAATGGCATTCAGCTGTTCGGAATCCGGGGCTTCAGGAACCAAATCAAGCAGGTGTTGCTCCATATCAGCCAACAGTTCGTCAGCTTCATCAAAAAATGTCTGATAAAAATCGCTAATATCCATGCTCACGCTATCACCTCGGATTGGCTGGTGGCGATGTGGGAACGCTTACCGGCGGGAGTTCCGCTGGCCGTTGTAAGACACTTACCGGCTCATTCTGGCTTTCAGCGTTTTCATGCAAAATGGCCTCTTCTGCCTGCTTATTGAGAACCAGCAGGCTAATACGGCGGTTGATAGCGTCTTCAGGACCGCGATCGCTCAGACGCATCGTGGCGGCCATACCTACCACACGTAATACTTTTCCATCATCCAGACCGCCGCTAACCAGCTCGCGACGCGATGCATTTGCGCGATCGGCAGACAATTCCCAGTTGCTGTACCCTTTCTCACCATTCGCGTAAGGGTAATCATCCGTGTGACCGGAAAGGCTGATCCGGTTAGGGATCCCGTTGAGCACTGGAGCAATCGCGCGCAGGATATCGCGCATATACGGCTCAACGTCAGCGCTACCGGTCTTAAACATCGGGCGATTCTGACTGTCGATAATCTGTATCCGCAGCCCTTCCTGAACCAAATCAATCTTTAAATGCGGACGCAGCGCTCGCAGTTTGGGATCGGATTCAATCAGTTGATCGAGATCGCCGCGAAGTTTGCTCAAGCGGCTCTGTTCCATACGTTTTCTCAGGTCATCAATATTCGGCTGCTTGTTCACCTCGCCCTGCTGCTGGGTGTAATCATCCCCGCCGCCTGGAATCGGGCTTTGGCTATTCGAAATACGATTTCCCCCGGTCACTGCGGTGGCCAGCGGTGTACGGAAATATTCGGCAATCTGGATCAATTCTTTAGGGCTGGAAATAGAAATGAGCCACATCACCAGAAAGAAGGCCATCATCGCGGTCATAAAATCGGCGTAGGCGATTTTCCACGAGCCATGCGCCCCACCACCGTGATTCTTATGTTTGCGTCGCTTTACAACGATAATGGGATGGGCCTGATTTTTCATGCGTCCTCGGTCGTCTGTTGCGCAGTTGGATTTCTCACCGCACGAACATGTTCTTCCAGTTCGATAAACGAAGGACGTTCGCTGGAGTACAATGTCTTACGACCAAACTCAACGGCAATCGGCGGCGCGTAACCATTCAGATTGGAGAGCAGCGTTATCTTCACGCACTGCATCATTTTGGTTGTTTCAGCGCTTTTCTGGCGCAGAACGCTGGCAAGCGGAGAAATAAATCCATAGGCCAGCAAAATACCGAGGAATGTTCCCACCATCGCATGCGCAATCAACGCACCCAGCTCTGCTGCCGGGCGATCGGCAGAAGCCAGCGCATGCACAACACCCATAACGGCCGCGACGATCCCGAATGCCGGTAGTGAGTCGCCGACCATCGCCAGGCTATTCGCCGGGACTTCAGCCTCACTCTCATGAGTCTCAATTTCTTCGTCCATCAGCGCTTCAATTTCAAACGTATTCATGTTGCCGCTGATGATCAGGCGCAGATAATCGACAATAAAATCAAGCATTACCGCATCCGCAAGAATGCGCGGATAGCTGGCGAAGATTTCACTTTCTTTTGGGTTTTCGATGTCGCGCTCAAGCGAGAACATGCCCTGTTGACGTGACTTGGCCATCAGGCGATACAAGAGCGCCAGCAGATCCATATACATCGCTTTGGTGTATTTCGAACGACGGAAAAGCAACGGGATCGCTTTCATCGTCCCTTTGATGGCTTTCCCGTTATTGCCGACGATGAATGCCCCAATACCCGCACCACCGATAATCACCAGCTCAGCCGGTTGATAGAGTGCCCCAAGGTGTCCGCCGGTCATCATGTAACCGCCGAAAACTGTACCAATAACAACCAGGTAACCTAATAAGATAAGCACGACATCATCCTTTCGCAATTGACTATGGCAGGATGCGCAGTCGGGCAATTAACGTAAGGTCAGGACAAAAAAAAGCAGCGGTAATCGCTTACCGCTGCTGGAGTGTTCATCCACACCGTATCAGTTAAACAGCCTGTTCGATCTGTTCATCCAGCAGTTGTGGAATAATATCGGCAGCATTCTGGGAAAGTTTACGTCTTTTTACGGCCCGTGATGGCGGTTGGCATAAACTACAGGCAAAGCTGCCTGCGGGTTGGTGTGCGTGGGTGATAAAATTCCCACCGCAGCAATTGCATTGGGACAACTCCAGCAATCCGCTGTCGACAAATCGCACCAGCGTCCACGCGCGGGTTAACGCCAACAATGGCCCTTCTTCAGGCTGCGGACACTGCTCAAGATATAACCGATACGCCTTGATCACGGCATCCACGCCGCTACAGAGACCCGTTTTGAGCAGGAATTGCCATGCATTGCAAAACATCGACGCATGAATATTTTGTTCCCACGTCATAAACCAGTCGGTGGAAAACGGGAGCATCCCTTTTGGCGGAGGACTACCGCGTAATTCTTTGTACAGCTTGATTAATCGACCACGGCTTAATTGCGTTTCGCTTTCCAGCATTTGCAAACGGGCGCCCAATGTGATTAATTCCATTGCTAACTGGATATCACGCGCTTCCTGAACAATGCTTTTTTCGCTCATCATCAAGCCCTTTTCTTACGTGCTGCATCATCGATGTCGCTTAACAGGCGTGTTGAAAGCATGATACCAGTATGAATTTGCTGAAGATCGTCAACGCGGGAGTCTTGCGTCAGGCGAGTAACAGTCTGGTGATCGTCGAAACGGAAATGACATACCAGTTGGTTTGTTTCGGCCAGTTTGACCATTTGAGGAAGTGTTAATGTTGCCAACGTGTCCGCCATTTCCTCGCTGATACCAAGGCGAAACATCGCAGATGCTTTGTCCTGAACGATCAAACGCTGTGCAAGCAATAAATATGACAAATTGATGTCATAGATGTGTTTCAGCAACTCGGATGTATGCATTATTTGCATCCATAATAACCAACATTGTTTTCATGCGGTAAAACCGCACCCCGTGATGTCGCCGGGAAGGCCCGGTAAAAAAAAGCAAAAGGTCAAATACATAGCAGCGTGACGACACTTACGCGTTGTCTAAACATTCCCTTTTAAGAAGGCAGCGTCCCTTACAAGCTCACATCAATTCTTACAAATGTCTAAGATTTTTCCTAATTCGACGCAACTCTACCCGCCGTCAGTTACACATACAACGGAGGTATGCTGCGAATTTAAAGAATATGTGATCAAGATCACATAAACCAGCCAAACACTTAACATAAATCCATCAGCGTAGCTTTTACTTTGCTTATTTTTTAATCCGCCATCATCCATTTCAATTCCTGATGTACGAATATTCTTGCAATAAAAGCGAATAGTATTTTGTTCACATCCGTTAATATCACGCTGTGAAATAGCGAGCTGGATCACATATTTAACTCAAAAAACTTTTTTAATTAAATTCTTTAGAAACAATAAGTTAAATATTTAGAGTGATTAATTAATACCGCGATGTGACGACCTTGCAAATGTTAATATATGTTTAATTTTTATTAACACATTGTTTTCATTAGCGGTGGGTTTCACTTAAGTAACCTGAACATATCTGCAACTAATATGAATCGATTATTCTATTTATAAGAATAATTAATGAATAATCATGATGACATTCACACTATCGAGGCGGGAAACGTTGCAGTATGGGGTAAGCTGAGTAAAGCTGAAAAGCCCTCTCATAATTCTTGAAAAAAAGGAGCGAGTTATGAGCTATTCGCACATTCTTGTTGCTGTTGCCGCCACCCCTGAAAGTCAGCAGTTGTTAGACAAGGCGGTTTCTATCGCTCGCCCTGTCAACGCCCGAATTAGCCTGATTACACTGGTCTCAGACCCCGAGCTGTATAACCAGTTTGCTGCCCCCATGCTGGAAGATCTGCGTGAAGTGATGCAAGAAGAGACTCAGGATTTTATCGACAAACTTAGCAAAGAAGCAGAATACCCCATTGAACATACCTTTATTACCTATGGGGCTCTGAATGAACATATCCTGGATGTATGCCGCAAACACGCCGTTGATCTGGTCATTTACGGCAACCATAACCACAGTTTTTTTTCGCGCGCCTCCTGTTCAGCGAAAAGCGTGATTCATACCAGCCAGGTGGACGTTCTTCTGGTTCCGCTAGCTGGAGATTAATCCACAGTGCCACGACTTCATGCGAGTTTAGAACAGGAAGAGATATTGTCTGGCAGTTGGCATTGACCCCGACGCGGCGTGACCGTTTTAAGATCGCAAATGAACGTCGCCTGCCAGTTGTCGATATCGTTTTTAACGATAGTCTCAAGCATTTCAGCGTGGCGCGAGATACGTTCGGTAAGTGGCATCGTCAGCGCCTGGTTTAATGCGCCTGCCACTTCATCCCGGTCATAAGGATTAACAATAAGGGCGGAGGTTAGCTCGTTCGCCGCCCCGGCAAATTGCGATAAAACCAGCACGCCAGGGTTAGCAGGATCCTGTGCGGCCACAAACTCTTTCGCCACCAGGTTCATACCATCGCGCAACGGGGTCACCAACCCTACATCAGAGTAGCGGAAGATCTTCATCAGCAATTTACGATCAAAATACTGGTTCAGATAGTAAAGCGGTGTCCAGCCCAGTTGCCCATATTTGCCGTTGATTCGCCCTGCCTCTGTTTCCAGTTGGTGGCGAATATCCTGATAGGCCTGCACCTCTTCGCGCGAGGTCGGTGCTATCTGCGTATAGCGAATTTTACCGTGGTGCTGCGGATAATGTTCCAGTAAGGCCTCATAGGCCTGAAAGCGCTCCGGCAAGCCTTTGGAGTAATCCAGACGCTCCACGGAGAAAATATTCTGCACATTTTTAAGCTCCGCTTTTAGCTGTGCCAGTTTTGGCGGCAGCGGACCGGACGCCTGTCGTGCAATCTCATCCGGTTCAATACCGATGGGATAAACCTGAGTACGAAACGCTTTCCCCCATGCCTGGTGGTGCTTATCTTTATGCGTGGTCACCCGAGTCTGGGCTGCGAGACAGTCCAGAAAAGCCTGGCGATCGTTTTCGGTCTGGAAACCAAGCAAATCAAAATCACACATTTGCTCAAGTAGCGCCAGATGCGGCGGGAGCGCATTAAAAATTTCCGGCGTCGGAAACGGAATATGCAGGAAAAAACCGATGCGATTACGCACGCCGCGCTTACGTAACTCGCAGGCAAATGGCAACAGATGGTAATCATGAACCCAAATAATGTCGTCATCGCCAAGCAATGGTAGAAGTTTATCTACCAGTAAGGCATTAACCCGTTGGTAGCCCTCCCAGGCAGAGCGCTGAAACTGAACTAAATCCAGTCGATAGTGAAACGCGGGCCATAAAACCGCATTTGAAAACTGGCAGTAATACTCTTCGTAATCTTGCTCACTCAAATTAAACGAGGCCCAGGTGATATTGCCACGCGTGACCTTTTTTAACGGTTTATCCTCATTACCTGTATCACCACTCCAGCCAAACCATAAACCACCAGCAGCTTTTAACGCGCCCAGTACACCGACCGCGAGCCCACCCGCGCTCCCTTTGTCATCTGGTGAGGCGATACGATTAGATACTACGACTAAACGACTCATAGCCACCTCTTCTGTTATTCGTTGCTTTCGGTTCTTGCTGCGAAGAGTTATTTTTCTCCAGCCAGTGCCAGACATCCCTGACACCATCCAGACGCCATGTTGCCTGCGTCGGCCCGCTCCCTACCTTTACAGAAATACCGCCAGCGCGGTTAACTACAGCAAACCCTGTTTCATCTGTCAGATCATCACCGAAAAACACCGGGATCCGGCCAGCAAAAGGCGCTTCCTGCATAAATGCAGCTATCGCGTCGCCTTTATTACTGCCCTTAGGCTTTATTTCCACGACACATTTTCCGTGCTGCAGAGCAAGCTGCGGCCATTTGCGCGTGATGCGTTCAGCCAGGGTAACCAGCGCCGCTTCGTGTTCGGGTGCCTGGCGATAATGCAACGCGAAGGCCATGCCTTTGGTTTCAAGTGTTGCCCCCGGTAACATCACCAACGCTGCGTGTAATAACGCCCCGGCTTCACGTTCGATATCTTCAGGCAGGTTTACTATGTGCGTTTGACCATTGATATCACGGCGTTCTGCCCCATGCACTCCGGCAAGCGGAAAACGAAACGGAGTAGTGAGTGCGTCAAGCTCAACCATTGAGCGCCCTGAAATCAATGCCAGCGCATCCGAATTCTGCGTCGCTAACTGATGTAGACATTGCAGGATTGTCTTAGGGACAACGACCTGGTCGGGAAAAGGTTTAATCTCAGCAAGTGTCCCATCGAGATCAAAAAAGTAAGCACAGTTTGCAGATTGTTCAGGGGGTAAAGTCAGTGATGCTGTCACCCGGTTATCCTCCTCATCATGGTCAGAACGCCACGCGGATCGCGGCGTATAGATGATGTATGACGGATATAAGTATAGACAGTGTGACCATGCTCGCCATTTGAAAAAACAATCGCCAGCCGGGTAGCGGCTGGCGACGGGCAGAAGCTAGACTAAAAAGTTGGGGTTTAAATCATCAAACGGTACGCTTCGCTTTTTGCTTATAACGGTCGAAGATCACCGCCGCCAGCAGGATGAGGCCACGAACCACATACTGCGCGAACGGAGAGATATTCAGCAGGTTCATCGCATTCTCAACCGTCCCCAGGATCAACACCCCGGCCACCACATATGAGATTTTTCCGATGCCGCCTTTAAGCGAAACGCCCCCTAACACGCAGGCTGAAATCACGATCAACTCATAACCGATTGAGGTCATTGGCTGGCCGCTGGTCATACGCGATGCGAGGATAATCCCGGCAATGGCGGATACCAGACCGGAAAGAATAAAGATAATAATCTTGGTGCGAACAACCGGAACCCCAGCCAGGCGCGCCGCCTCTTCATTGCCCCCAATGGCCAGCGTATTACGCCCAAACGTGGTTTTGTTCAGCAGTAAGCCAAAGACAATAAAACAAACGACCGTGATCCAAATAGGCGCCGGCAGACCAAACCAGTTCGCATAGCCGAGTGTGAAGAAACGCTCGTCTTCAATCCCGACTGCCTTACCGTCGGAGATAATATAGGCCAGACCACGTACAATCTGCATTGTCGCAAGAGTAGTGATCAGGGCGTTAATTTTTAACCGCGCAATCACGAACCCATTCACCAGACCACACAGAATACCGAGCAACAGCCCGGCAGCCACACCAATCCACAGACTTTCGGTCATGTTAATGACTACGGCAGTGGTAACACCAGCACAGGCAATTACAGACGCGACAGACAGGTCGAAATCACCGGATGCCAGGCAAAACAGCATCCCGCAGGCAACCATACCCGACATTGATACCGCCAGCCCTAACCCCTTCATGTTGATGAAAGTAGCAAAGTTTGGCACAAAGAGGGAACAAACTAGGAACAGCACGGCGAACACCACCAGCATGCCGTATTGGTCCCAAATGCGGCCCAGATTTAGCGCCGACTTCGTTGCGCCAGAACCCGATGTAGAAACGGAAGACATCATACTCTCCTTATTCAGGCTACAGCCTGGCTGACTTTAGGCATAGCAAGGCTCAACGCCTGGCGCTCATCCGCCTGTTCATGAAGTAACTCACCGGCAATTTCGCCTTCTCTCATCACCACAATACGGTCGGCGACACCGAGCACTTCTGGCAGGTCACTGGAAGCAAACAACACGGCCACACCGCGCGCTGCGAGGGCATAAATCACATTGTAAATTTCATGCTTGGCGCCCACATCAATGCCGCGTGTCGGCTCATCCAACAAAATAACTTTCATCTCTTCCGACAACCAACGACCGAGAATAGCCTTCTGTTGATTACCGCCGGAGAGGTTCATGATCAGTTGCTCTGCACCCGGCGTTTTGATGTTGAGTGAACGAATATGGTGATCGGCATTGGTCTCTTCCCAGCCGTTGTTGATCACGCATCCCCCCAGAACATGCTTACGCCGTGCACTAATGTTGATGTTGTTGCGCACTGAATGGACCGGAATGATCCCTTCAGCTTTGCGATCCTCCGGGCACAGCATCATCCCCGCTTCAATGGCATGGCTTGGTTTACGGATATCGATAGGCTGTTCATCAATAAATACCTGGCCCGCAGTGATACGCGTACCGCCGAACAGCCCTTTCATTAATTCGCTACGTCCGGCCCCCACCAGGCCAAACAGCCCGACAATTTCACCGCTTCGCACGGATAAGCTGATTGGCGTACGCACGCCTGGAGCTTTGACTTCATGCAGCCGCAGACGCTCTGTGCCATACGGTCTGGATTTCCAGCCATAGATATCCCCGAGGTCGCGCCCGACCATCGCCTGCACCAGCGCATCGTGATCGACCTGCTGCATGTCCGTGAACGTTTTGACGTAATGACCATCTTTAAACACGGTGATGGCATCGCTGAGAGCAAAAATCTCCTCCATACGGTGTGAAACGTACAGAATGATGCGACCTTCGTTGCGCAGCTCACGGATGACGCGAAACAAATTCTCAATCTCGCGAGCCGACAGGGAGCTGGTTGGTTCATCAAAGGCGATAATTTTGGCGTTTCGCGCCAGCGCTTTTGCAATCTCCACCATCTGCCACTGGCCAATGGAGAGGTATTTCAGTGGGGTATCGGGATCGATATCCATCCCCAGATGCTTCAGCTGGATTCCTGCTTCATAGTTCAGCAGCGAGCGGTTCACAATCCCGCCTTTGTGCGGTAACTGCCCTAAGTAAATATTCTCGGCAACGGTCATTTCCGGGACGAGATGCAGTTCTTGATAAATAATGGCGACACCGGCGTTGAGTGCGGCAGTAGTATCCGCGAACGAAACTTCCTGTCCGCGGATCGTCAGAGATCCCGTTGTTGGTGCATAGTTACCGCTGAGAATTTTTAAGAGTGTTGATTTCCCGGCGCCATTTTCGCCCATCAGCGCATGCACCTGACCGGCATAGCAGTCGAAACTGATATCCGTCAGCGCCTTAACGCCCGGGAACGTTTTGCCAATGCCGCGAAATGAGAGATACGGGGTAGACTGTTGCATAACGTCTCCGTGAGTCAGGATTTTACCGGCCTGGAAAACCGCCGGACGTAGGCCCGGTAAGCACAGCGCCACCGGGCATTGCGCCGGATGGCGGCTTCGCCTTATCCGGCCTACAACATCGCAGCATTTCTGTTACTTACCGCCTAAGCCTTTCTTCTCCAGCTCTTCTTTGAAGTTATCGCGGGTAATCAGCACCACATCTGTCACTTCAGTGAATGCCGGTGGCTCTGCACCTTTCGTTACCCAGTTGTAGAGCATTTCACTGGATTTGTAGCCGTGAACGTCCGGGCTTGGCAGCAGTGAACCGTAGAACCCGGTCGCTTCGCCTTTTGACAGTTCGCTCACCGCGTCAACGCCGTTGATCCCGATACCAATCACGTTTGGTGCTTTGAAGCCCTGCCCTTCGGTCGCACGTACGCCACCCAGCACGGTGTTGTCGTTCATGCCGACAATCAGCCAGTTTTTGACTTCAGGATGCTGAACCAGCATGGAGTTGGCGGCGTCAAATGCGCCGGGGATGTCATTCGATTTTGTTGGGACCTGGTAAATCTGTTTTTCCGGGAAGCCTGCGGCTTTAAGCGCTTCCATTGAACCAGAAGTACGACGACGTGCGGTATCCAGTTCGTTGGCGGTAATGGCCATTACGGCGGTGGATTTCACATCCCAACCGCGTTTTTGCATCTCTTTGTACAGCTCCTGGCCCTGGCGTTCACCAATTTTGGTTGCCGCCATCATCACCAGCGGCACGGTATCCATCGGCTTACCTTTAGCGTTGGCAAACTGGTCGTCGACGGCAATGACTTTCATATCGTAGCCACGTGCCTTAGCCATAATGGCTGGCCCCAGTTTTGGATCTGGCGTGCAAATCACAAACCCTTTTGCTCCACTTGCAGCCAGGCTGTCGATGGCGTTAAGGGTTTTCTCACCATCCGGAACGGCAATTTTAATCACCTCAAAACCAAGGTCTTTACCGGCTTTATCGGCAAATTTCCATTCAGTCTGGAACCACGGTTCTTCCGGCTGCTTGACCAGGAAACCGAGCTTCATGGATTCAGCGATAGCGGATTGTGACATAATGGCCGCCAGACCGATGGCAGCCAGCGCTTTAGTGAATTTGTGCATGGTTAACTCCAGCTTTAACGTTCTTTTATGTAGGGTAAAATCAGACGATTTTTTGTAATTCGGACGTAAAACAAGGCATTACCTTTTATTGATAAGATCAATGCCAGTGCTGAGAGTATTTTTAGCGGGAAATTGATTCTCCATAAGAGAGCGGCATCACACCACAGAATTACAGTAATTGCGTACATAAATTCAGCGGGAAATGACATAAAAAAACGCGGTTTTGTCGACGGGAAAAAAGAGGGGTAGCAGATTAGTCCATAACATCAGCCAACGAATCCTTGTTCCCGAATACCGAAGCATTCGGGAGCACAATGATTACCATCTGTAATAAATGTGGTCAGCGTGATCGCGAACCGGAATGTCATCTTCCAGCAGACGCGCTGAAAGCGTGAAAGCAAAATCGAAAATATGCCCTAATCCTTTGCCGCTAATAAGGTTGCCATCTTCAACAACCGGCGCATCAATATATTCCCCATCCGCGACGTTTTGCCACAGATCTCCCGAACACACATAGCGACGCCCCTTCAGCAGGCCGTTGCCACCCAGCACGCGCGCCGCCGCAGAACACACCGGGCAAATGAGTTTTCCCGCCTCGTCATGGCGAGCGATAAACTGGATGACAGCCTCACTGGCGGCAAGGTTAACGCTGCCCAGCGGCCCGCCGGGTAACACAACGGCATCATAAAGATCCGTCTGACGCGCAGCCAGCGTGCTGTCCGTCACCATCGGCACGTCATGGTAGCTCACCACCGCACGGGACTCGGCGCAGGCCAGTGTTTCAACTTCGATCTGCAGGCGGCGCAGAATATCAATGGTAACAATGGCTTCCGCCTCTTCAAAACCAGGTGCCAGTAGCACGGCAACCTTTTTCATACACACTCCTCGATTTTTCCAAATACACCAAACAATAAATGTCGAATCATTCAGGCGCTTAACTTTATTAATTTCCACAAAACTGATCTGGCGCAAAAAAAATTAGCCAGCAGATAGCGTTCACAGACGCGGGTCAATGGTGAAATTTCTTCATCCGAAGACCAGATAATCATCTGGCGACAGACAATACCTGATTGTGAAATTCCATTTCGTGATATGAAACATCATTTCATTATCAACATCTCACTTTAATACTATAAATATCAATCTGTTATATTCACAGCATTTATATGCACATGTGGAAAAATCACTAATATTGCTATGACAATATGTAAAAAATCATAAATACGCAGATTTAAGGATTTTCTTATGTCGGGACTGGAGTTATGCTGAATCTCGATCGGGAGCGAATATAATTCGTGATCACTAAAGGACCGGCGGAACGGATTTATTCTGCTAACAGTTTTAATTGTACGTAGTGGTGAGGTGTAGCGGCAGCCCGTTGCACTGACGTTAGTAACGTACATCCCCCTTTCTGGAAATAAGGATATTGATATGGCTGCAGTTGGAATTGTTCATAAACTTAACACGCAAATGAACCTCGAGTTCTACGCATCGAATCTTTACCTGCATCTCAGTGAATGGTGCTACGAACACAGCCTGACTGGCACCGCAACCTTTCTACGCACCCAGGCGCAAGGTAACGTAACTCAAATGATGCGTATGTTTAATTTTATGAAAAGTGCCGGGGCTAACCCTATCGTCAAGGCTATCGATGTTCCGGGTGATGAACTAACTTCCCTTGAAGAACTGTTTCAGAAAACGCTGGATGAATACCAACAGCGCTACAGCAAGCTATCACGCTTAACCAATGAAGCAGAAGCCTTGAATGATGCAACAACCATTGATTTTCTTCACGATCTGGAAAAAGAGCAGCAGCAGGATGGCGTGCTGTTACAGACGATTCTTGATGAAGTCCGCAGCGCTAAACGTGCGGGACTGTGCATGGCGCAAACCGATAAGCACCTGCTGAACGTCGTGAACTATCAACATCACTAATCTTCAATTTTCATCGTGTTAATGCCGGATAACGATGCGACGCACCTTATCCGGCTGGTGCTTAATTTTCTCTACGCTCACGCCTCTCATTCTGCGAGGCGCAAAAAAACCTTTCTAAAACCTGAAACAACGGTTTATTTTAGTGAGATTCATTCTGCGGCGTGAATTTCAACTCGATCAAGGCAACCGCTTTTTGTATTGCGCGCATAGTGACCGGATCGGCACCTGCAGGATGGCTGGAAAAGTCGATGCTTTTCAGCTGGCTGGACATTTTCTCCCGAACTTCTACTGGGGCAATAACATCAAGAACATCCAGAATCTGCTTGATAACCAGCTGACAGGCAACAACGTCCGAGAGCAGTTCCTGATCGGCATTCAGTGTTTGGGACATAGTGAGCTCCTTATAGAAAGGTCGTCATAGTACCCATTCAACGAACGAAACGATAGCCGCGCATGCCTTCCGAATGCGCTGAAAATAAAAATAGTTCCAGTCAGTTTCTTTTGAGATGGCAAGCACAACATGAGTGAACATTTAGCGGTTGAGAACAAACGCGGTCTATCCCCGGCTGCATTACTTGTTGCCGGGGCTTTCTTTATGGAGTTTATTGACGGCACGGTGATTGCCACCGCACTGCCCGACATGGCGAAAAGTTTTGGCGTGCAGGCAGTTGACCTGAACATAGGTATCAGTGCCTATCTGATCACCCTCGCGGTACTGATCCCCGCCAGCGGCTGGATTGCGGATCGCTTCGGCGCCAGAAAGGTGTTTACCCTTGCACTGGCGATATTTACTCTCGCCTCGGTTTTATGCGGTTTGTCCGAAAGCCTTGAGAGCTTTGTCGCCATGCGAATCTTACAGGGTGTAGGTGGTGCGCTAATGGTTCCGGTTGGCCGACTCGCGGTATTACGAACCACGCCTAAACATCAGTTGATCACCGCTATTGCGACCCTGACCTGGCCCGCTTTAGTCGCGCCCATCATTGGCCCTCCCCTTGGCGGATTCATTACCAGCTATGCCAACTGGCGCTGGATCTTCTTCATTAATGTACCGCTCGGAATACTGGCGATTGCGCTGGCGCTACGTTTTATCCCGGATATTCATGACGACGAGCGCCGCCCATTTGATATAACAGGATTTATCGCAACCTCTGTTGCGATGGTGAGCCTGGTGTATGCCATGGAGTTACTGGGAACCCAACAGCCTCAGGGCTGGCTGACCGCCGGACTTTTGGCGCTAGGAACATTGACCTTTCTGTTTGCCCTGCATCATTTTCGTCGCACCGCCTGGCCAATGATTCACCTTGATGCCATGAACGTCCCTACTTTTCGCGTCACCATGTATGGCGGATCGCTGTTTCGTGCCTCTATCAGCGCCGTGCCGTTTCTGCTGCCGTTAATGTTTCAGGTAGGTTTTGGCATGAACGCTTTTCACGCGGGTTCGCTGGTGCTGGCGGTATTTGTCGGCAATCTGACGATTAAACCTGCCACCACACCGTTGATACGCTGGCTGGGCTTTAAGAAACTGCTGTTGATTAACGGTGCGCTTAACGTTCTGGCGTTGCTGGCCTGTGCATTAATTACGCCGCAGACCCCCGTGTGGGTTATTTTGCTGGTGTTGTATCTGGGCGGTGTGTTCCGCTCAATTCAGTTTACCGGCGTCAGCACGCTTGCCTTCGCGGACGTCCCCGCGGCACAAATGAGCTACGCTAATACGCTGTTCAGTACGGCGACACAATTAGCGGTGGGATTGGGCATTTCTTTAGCCGCTATTGGCATCCGCATTGGCGATGTGGTCAGTGAAAGGCTGGCATTGGGCAATATTCCGGGGATCAGTTTCCGGCTGGCCTTTGTCGCTATTGCCATTATTTGTCTGGTAGGTATGGTGGATACGCTGCGGCTCACCCGTGATGCAGGAAGCGCAGTATCGAACAGGAACAGGTAGCCCGGAGGGTGAACGCCGCCGGGCCAACAGGATTTAGCCAATCACCTCGCGTACAAACGCTTCGATTGCTTTGTCCTGGCAGTTTTCAAAGAAGCACTGCTGGAAGCGCGGGCCTGATACAGCGGTTTTCACCAGTTCAGGATCGATCGCGCGCAGCGTGTCCAGATAATTTTCTTTTACCACAGCCGCTTTCACCTGATTCAGAATTCCGGCGTTACGCACCTGCGGCTCTTTACGCTCCGGTGGGTAGCCTTCACCGTTACGCCCGGTGAACGCTTTTTCAAACATATAGCGCACATTCAGCTCAGCACCCCAGCCAAAACCTTTGGCGAATGCCAGAGAAAGCGCGTTGCCGTTGTTGATCTGAGAGAACAAGAACGCATCTGCAGAATCAAGGCAATAACCACACACCACACCCGGATGGATATTCAGTGACATCATTGCTCCCTGGCCCGTACCGCAACCTGTAACAACAAAGTCTACAGCTTTGGAATTAAGCAGGATGCTGGCCATAATGCCTAAATGGATGTAGGTCAGATGATGATCATTTTCGTCGCTCATCCCAACGTTATAGACCGGAAAACCTTTCTCATCCGCAACGGCCTTAAGCTCGTTATGGATGATGGCGTTTTTGCTTGCCTGGCTGTTTTCCATCATCAATGCAATTTTCATTCTGTACTCTCCTGAATGCGCTGCGGTAGCCCGCTGAAAGTCATAACATTCAGCCACATTACTATTTTGCAATCACACTTTCAAATTTAATGAAATTTAGTTTTAAAAAACAAAGTTGCGCTCACATTCCTGTCTGAACAGTTAAGAATTACCTCAAACAAATGACCTCGTTGTGATTAATCGCAGGTGATCTTCGGGCTATTCAAGCCATTGATGAGGGTCTCTGTATGCCATGATAGTGTATCTTCGAACTTTCAGAGCGATCTCATGAAGACTTTTATCCTGGCGCTTTTGCCGCTCATGCTGACAGGATGCACAATTACAAAACAGGCACAGGTCAGCGAAGCCAGCGCCATCACTGGTGTGGTTCGCCTGACTTATAATCAGGCCATGTTACAAACAGCACGTACCGATGACTACGTTACCCAGGGGACAGCCACCAAAGAGTGTCAGCGCCTGGGCTATGCCAGCGCAGAAGCGTTTGGCCAGCCGGTGTCAACCTGTAGCGTGTATGCAGGCTCTCTGTGCTTAAATACCAAAATTACACTCGCCTGGCAGTGTCATGGTGTCGCGGTACCCCAATCACCTTCTTTCAATTATTAATATTTCCGACCAGCTCATTTTTGCTGGTCTTTTACCACTTTATTATTTATATCCTCCGTTTAATATCGTTAATGCGTTTTATTCCCATTCGCATTTTTAATAAATAAATTTATTATTTTACCTTTTGCAAATAATTAAATAACAAATTATAGTGGCGCCACGTCAATATATAATAACGTTTGTGGAGCAGAACCATGCTGAAAACAGAAATGATCGACCAACTGAATGAGCAAATGAATCTTGAATTATATTCATCTCTGCTCTACCAACAGATGAGCGCGTGGTGCAGCTATCACAGCTTCGAAGGTGCTGCCGCGTTTTTGCGCCGTCACGCCCAGGAAGAGATGACACACATGCAGCGTCTGTTCGACTACCTGACCGATACCGGCAGCTTGCCGCGTATTAATACCGTTTCTTCACCCTTTGCTGAATATGCTTCTCTGGATGAACTGTTCCGTGTTACTTACGAACACGAGCAGCTAATCACCCAGAAAATTAATGAGCTGGCACACGCGGCAATGACCCACCAGGATTATCCAACCTTTAATTTCCTGCAATGGTATGTTGCCGAGCAGCATGAAGAAGAGAAATTATTTAAATCTGTTATTGATAAGCTGTCGCTGGCAGGAAAAAGCGGCGAAGGTCTTTATTTCATCGATAAAGAACTGGCTACGCTTGATACACAGAATTAATATTTTAGGGTAATGAAGGCAACACGCCATCATTACCCCTTGAAATCAGTGACGGCAGATCTTGCTTTCGTGCGTAGAGAAGCCGTCTTCTTTTGCAATAAACTTTCCCTTCGCCGCTAAAAACGCCACCAACTCACCTGCCGTCATATCCGCCGCAGAACAAGTGTGAAAACGCGCCTGCTCGCCGAAACGTGCCGTAATCGCCGCTTCAAGGCTGGCATTTGAATACTGCTCACCAGATTCAATCATCATGTTAAGCACTTCGTGACCGTGAATAGATTCCATATTACCTCCTTAATAAAGTCCGTAGCCTAATGTGAACCGCACATCGTCGCTTTGCGCTAACGCAGGTTTATCAGCAGATAAATGTCATTTGTTATACATCTTAATGGTCAAAAAATCGTAAACATTAATGTACAGTCATTGTAACGGTGATTTGACGAAAATAGCGTTTTGCCTTAATCTGCGCCGCAGATATAACCATTGATTATCTCTGGGACAGAGGAAAGCGTGAAAAACAGAACCCTGGGTAGTATTTTTATCGTGGCGGGAACCACGATTGGTGCCGGTATGTTGGCAATGCCGCTGGCTGCGGCAGGCGTGGGGTTTAGCGTCACGCTGGTATTGTTAGTCAGTCTTTGGGCGTTGATGTGCTACACCGCGCTGTTGCTGCTTGAAGTGTATCAACATGTCCCGGCAGACACCGGGCTGGGTACGCTGGCAAAACGTTATCTTGGTCGTTACGGACAATGGGTAACGGGCTTTAGCATGATGTTTTTAATGTATGCCCTGACGGCGGCGTACATCAGTGGTGCAGGTGAACTGCTGGCCTCCAGCATCAGCGACTGGACTGGAACAAATATATCTCCGACGACAGGCGTACTGCTGTTCACCTTTGTTGCCGGTGGCGTGGTTTGTGTTGGGACCTCGCTGGTCGATCTGTTCAACCGTCTGCTATTCAGTGCCAAGATAATCTTCCTGGTGGCGATGCTGGCTCTGTTAATGCCGCATATTCATAAAGTGAACCTGCTTACGCTGCCACTGCAACAGGGGTTGGCGCTCTCCGCAATCCCGGTCATCTTCACCTCGTTCGGTTTTCACGGCAGTGTTCCCAGTATCGTCAGCTATATGAACGGTAACATCCGTAAACTGCGTTGGGTGTTTATTACGGGTAGCGCTATTCCTCTGGTCGCCTATATCTTCTGGCAACTGGCGACGCTTGGTAGCATTAACTCGACAACGTTCATGGGGCTATTAGCCAACCACGCAGGCTTAAACGGCTTATTGCAGGCATTGCGTGAAGTCGTGGCTTCGCCACACGTCGAACTGGCGGTGCATCTGTTCGCCGACCTCGCGCTGGCAACCTCTTTCCTCGGCGTTGCATTGGGATTATTTGACTACCTGGCCGACCTCTTCCAGCGCCGCAATACTGTAGCGGGAAGAATGCAAACCGGCGCGGTGACATTCCTGCCGCCGCTGGCATTCGCGCTGTTCTATCCGCGTGGTTTTGTCATGGCATTAGGGTATGCGGGCGTTGCCCTGGCGGTGCTGGCGCTGCTCATTCCCTCGATGCTGGCCTGGCAGAGCAGAAAACATAATCCGCAGGCCAACTACCGCGTAGCAGGCGGTGCTCCGGCGCTGGCGCTGGTATTTTTGTGCGGCATTGTGGTGATAGCAGTACAGTTTTCTATTGCAGCAGGATTACTACCAGAAGTGGGTTAAAACAAAGGGGCTTTCGCCCCTTTCTGTTAATGCAAACAGCACTGCTTATATTTCTTTCCGCTGCCACATGGGCAAGGGTCATTGCGCCCTACTTTGGCATCCACTTTCACCGGTACTTTGACCGGCGTTTCCTGAGGATGCGCCATCCAGTAAGCGTGCAGGTCCAGCGCAGCCAGGCGGATAGCATCGACGCTCTCTTCAAACGCTTCCGGCGTTAGTTTCTCAACCACCGCAAAGTTCTCTTCCGTGCCGTGCAGCGCAATAGCTTCAAGTGCTGGTTTTAACGTGTCCGGTAACGCGGACCAGTCTGACAGTGCGACGCCGCGCATATAACCAAAGCACCACTCTTCAACGATGGTCAGTTCATGCTCGTCAATTTCACGCAAACCAAATAACGGCTCAAACTGCTCAGGATATTCATCCAGACGATCGGCCGTATCCGCCATATGTTGAAACGCTAGGTTCATGAAACGCGTCATTTCTTTTTCGGAGGACCAGCGAGGGACATACTGCGCGCCGCCCCAAATTGCGACCAGCCACTGCTCTGGTTCAATTTCATACGGTGAACTCAGCACCGCCGTCAGCAAACCATCCAGTTCTGACACATCCAGAATAGCCTTGTCTGTATTGTACTTAGTCAGTACATCATCCAGCCATTCCAGTTCGCTCTCGTTTAATGGTCCCGTTTTCATAACGCTTTTCCTTAGTCAAAAAATCTTGCCTGTGATCATCCTACATGGCTGGAGGGATAACAGATACAAATGGGCATATGCGGCATACAGCTGCCGCCTGTTCAGGTTAACAGGAAACGAGGGGAATTCCGGAAGTTAACGCACAAAAGAGAACACTAAGCCGCCGGGCATCATACCGGGAAAACACAATAAAACCACCCGTAGGTGGTTTACTGTTGTTCAATACGATTGAGCGTTGCGGTATAGCCCGTTTTCGCTACCGCGTTAAGTAACGTATCGGTTGGGAAACCTTCTGGCACAATCGCTTCTGCTTGTCGGGTTTTTAGGGAGGATTTTGCTTTAATCACACCGTCGGTTTCACGTAGCGCCTGATTGACCGAAATAACGCACAGCGAGCAGGTCATATTTTGTATATCCAGCACCACTTTTTGATTGGCCGCCTGAGCCCACAGCGGCAGCAACAAGCATGCAACTAATGTGAAGATTTTCATTCAAATACCTCATAAAACCAGGCAACGAGCGTTGGATAAAATAGCACCGGCAAAATCAACGCCAGCGCGCACCAGTAGAGAACGCGCGCTTGCTTCAACGTTAACCATCCGGAGCACCACAGCCGCCTGGAAAAATAGAGCCGCCAGAAGACGCGCAGTAATAAGCCCAATGACACCAGCATCAGGGGAATTCGCAAAAACTCAAACTGGGTAAAAACAGCAAAGCTCGCCGCCGAAATACCAAACAACAGATAGAGCAGCGGTCCAACGCAGCATAAGCCCGCGGTGACGGCAGCCGCAGCGGCCGTCAACAGGGTGAGTCCCGCCCCTTTAGCGTTGTTCTGTGGCGACATAGCTGTACGAGAACGCTTTAGGATCATAGAAATTGATCGGGTCGCCATCGACTTCAGCGTAGGGATAGCCAAAGTTGTTCATGGCTCCCTGCTCCGTTGCTGGATACAGCTCGAAATCACGCCCGTAGTTAAATCCAACCCAGTTCATTTCCCAGTTACCAAACAGGTAAGTGTTTACCGCCTGGACATCGGCGTCCTGATGCGATTTTTTCTCTGCCAGACGCATTTTGGTCACATCAGCAGGATCGCACGGTAACCAGCCGTAACCGGCCAGATAGAATTCGGCGCGGCAATGTTGTCCGCCGCTCACATCGGCGACGCCTGCACTGTCTGCTTTGCCAAAAGCGCTTTTCGAGTAACGTTCGAGTTTATTGGCTTTGCCCAGACGGATGCCAAACAGTTCGCGTGCCGGAATACCGCTGGCCCGTGCCAGAGAAACAAAAACGGAGCTCATGTCGGTGCATTTTCCTTTGAGCTTACCGCTTTTTAAGATCTCCGCCACATCCCCCGTGCCGCAGCCGATAACGTCGTTATCGCGCTCCATATGGCTACTCACCCACTCGTAAATCAGGCGTGCTTTTTTCAGCGGATCCTGCTCATTACCGGTAATTTTACGTGCGGTTTCCAGAACCTGCCCATCAACTGGGGTATGTGTCGTCGGCAGCAGGTACGGTTTTACATCCAGCGGATAAATAATCTGCTCCGGCGCTTGCCAGGTTTTCAGCGCGTCCTGCTTCAGCGGCTCCCAGTCGGCGGTTTCAATGTCGATATCAACGTTAATCAACAGTTCGCCCTGCGAGTCAGGCCAGGTGGCAAACAGCGTTTTCGCGCCATAAGTATTATTAGTGGTAACGTACGCCTGCTTATAGTTTCCGCTAAAGGCAAGCGCCGTCATTTGTTGAAACGCGGTATCTACCGGAAGCGGGATCCACAGTTTTACCACGCCGCTCGACCCCTTAGGAGGGTTAAGTTTATACGTCTGGGATAACACAAAGCGCCGACGCGCGACTGGTGCAACGGATGGCTCAGCGGCGTGAACCGTCTGGCTAATAACCGCAGGACCGACTAAACCGGCGGCGGAAAGGAGAACGCTATTTTTGAGAAATTGTCGACGTTGCATTGCTGTCTGTCCATGTTGTAAGAGTTGGGCTACGGCTAAGAAGGTAAAAACCGTATGCGATCATCACAGCAGACAGACGCTGACATAAAAAGGTGAGCCGATGGAGGTTATTCATCAATAACAGACCTGTTAACTGTGAATGAAATAAGAAACTGCGCGACAGATAGTAAGCCATAGGCAGGCAAAAAGTACAGCCGTGAGAGCGAGTTCAGAATATATAAACATTCGTTGCCAGCTTACGGGCTAACCCTCTGGCCCCTTCGCGCATAACCATATCGTGATTCCAGCGAAAAACAGGTGCCGCCAGCGGAGCCAGGTAATTCATCCAGAGAATCGTGGTGCGAACATTCCAGTCATATCTGACGATAGTCTCTGTGCCATTGGCAGAAAAAGACCACACGCCTCGCCCTTCAACCGCCCCGCTGGCTTGCCCCTCAAGCAGCGAGCAGGGCAGAATATTCAACACATTGATGTCAAAGGTTAAGCGATAAGGAAGCGCTCCTTTCCAGGTATAACGATGCAGCGCCCCAATGCCCTGTGTATCACCTTTTTTAATCTCAACGATGCGTTCCAGACTTTCCCACCATTCTGGCCACTGATCGGGATGAGAAAAAACATCCCATACCTCCTGAATTGAAGCCTCAACCCGCCAGACGGTGGAAAACCGATAGTTAGCCATAATACAGACTCCCTCAAGGCGAGAAGAAATTGGCGGGAAAACGGATGTTAATGACCATAGCATCCAGAAGCACGGTTTCTAATCGCTGCCCATCTGGCGCATAGCTGATCACTTTGGCAGGGAGTCCGTGATAATTATCCAGCCAGACGTCATAGCGGTGAACACCATCAACCGCCATTGTTCCTGGCCCAACCACAGATACGCGCGTCGTCGCCCGTCCTGCAAGGTTTTCATTACCAACTGTGGTTGTTATCCCTTCGCGTTGCAGATGACGAATATTGCCCAACAACACGCCGATATCAGAGCGATCCACCCGATGACCGCGCTCATCCTGGATCAATGAATTAGTAGGTGACAGGTGCAAAATGGGCAACGTACCCGCACCAAATGGCCATAACGTCACTTTACCGCTGACAGGATTAAAGATAAGCACCGCACCTGAATGCGGTTGGGTAAAATCCATCCGCACATACCCAGGCTTTTGAAAGCTATAGCGAATAATTTTGCTTTCATCGGATGGCGACGAGGAGCGCATCATAACCTGATAAGATGTCAGGTTATTAAATGACTGTTGAGAAAACGCGATGGGATCCGTAGCCCTGGCATTCTGCGAAAAGATATCCCCTTCTTCCACCGAATATGCTGCACCACTAAAGGTAAGCAATGCTGCGAACATAACTATCGGAAAAGATGAAATGTTCATAGCAGCCCCCTGAATCAGCACTGTCTGCCAACAGAAGTAATCATCTGTTGGCTGTTTTTATTATAGTTCTTAACTGCGCGGCACTACTCTTCCGGACTTTTAAACACAGTATGGATAGCAGGTTTAAATTATTGGTTTTCTTTTCAGTTAAGATGACAACATAAAGCTATACTTTAATAGCCATGCTTTTTATAGGTATTAATCATGAAACTGCCATCGGTATTTTCATGCGCCGTTCTCATATTACTGCTGCTGGCGTCATCGTCTGCCACAGCCAGCGCGTTACAAAACCAGGCTGTTAGAGAGCAAGAGTTGAGCGAGGCACTTCGAGCTGGTAATGGCGTGATCATCATTGGCGGGACGGATGATTTCGCTTTCACGTTCAGGGCACGAAACCGAATCCACAGACAACTGGCGATACAGGATGGCTTTGGCGATCCCATACTGATGAATGGTTTCCAGGACCACAACTATAATCCCGCCCGCGATGGGTTTATCAACAACCCTGCCCGAGGGGGCTTTATGTTTAACGCGCCGATTCGGCGATAGATTGATTAACAATAGTGAGTATATAGAGGGCAGTTTACGTTTCTGGCAGGTTGCTTGACGCAAGGTATCTATGCTTGTAAAAAACAGGCACAAAAAAACCACCCGTAGGTGGTTTCACGACACTGCTTATTGCTTTGATTATTCTGTTCTTTCCCATGGTACCCGGAGTGGGACTTGAACCCACACAGCGCGAACGCCGAGGGATTTTAAATCCCTTGTGTCTACCGATTCCACCATCCGGGCTCGGGAAGAAATTGGAGGCGCGTTCCGGAGTCGAACCGGACTAGACGGATTTGCAATCCGCTACATAACCGCTTTGCTAACGCGCCGAAATCTTTTGGCTTTACAGCCGACATCCGCTATTGCCGATGTCTTAAATTTGGAGCGGGAAACGAGACTCGAACTCGCGACCCCGACCTTGGCAAGGTCGTGCTCTACCAACTGAGCTATTCCCGCATCACCAAGTAATTTTGTTAATCACTTGATTTTGTTATCGTCTGGCAATCAGTGCTGCCGTTCGATGCGTTGCATTCTACTTACCTGACGCAATGAGTCAACGATATTTTTCACCACTGACGATCGTTTGCTGAAATTTGCGTCGAAACGATCACTGATCAAGCAAATCTCCACGTGCAGCGCTCAAATACTGGAACATTGACCACAAAGTCAGTATCGCGGCGACGAAGAAAAGTGCGATCCCAGCATACTCTACCCAGATATTTGGACGCCACAGCAGCCAGGCTAGTGCAGCCATTTGCGAAGTGGTTTTCACTTTACCGATCCAGGATACGGCTACGCTGCTGCGTTTACCCAGTTCGGCCATCCATTCACGCAGTGCAGAGATGATAATTTCACGCGCAATCATTGTTGCGGCAGGGAGCGTTACCCACCAGCTGTGGTAATGCTCTGTCACCAGGACCATCGCGATTGCCACCAGCACTTTATCAGCGACCGGATCGAGGAAGGCGCCAAAACGCGTGCTTTGGTTCCAGCGGCGTGCCAGAAAACCGTCAAACCAGTCAGTGACCGCTGCGATACAGAAGATCAGCGCACAAACAAAGGGAGCCCAGGTGAATGGCAGGTAAAAAGCCAATACAAAGAATGGGATCAGGATGACGCGAAACAGCGTGAGCAACGTAGGGATATTAAATTGCATATGACGGATAACTATCTGTTGTCAGTGAAATTACCCCTATGTTGCTACAGAGGGCCTAATGTTTCAACGAGTAGAAGATCTTTTCTGCCAGAGCTTGCGAAATACCCGGCACTTTTGCAATTTCTTCGATACTTGCGTTACGAAGGCCTTGCAAACCTCCCATATATTTCAACAACATCTGGCGACGCTTTGGCCCGACACCTTCGATGGTCTCAAGCGTGCTGGTGCTTTTCACTTTCGCCCGCTTTTTACGATGCCCGCTAATCGCATGATCGTGAGATTCATCGCGGATATGCTGGATAACGTGCAATGCAGGCGAATCCGGCGGCAGGCTAAAGCCCTCACCTTCCGGCTCAAAGAACAGCGTTTCCAGGCCTGCTTTACGATCGGCCCCTTTTGCCACCCCCAGCAAGAGTGGGTGCTGTTTGTCCCAGGGAACATCCAGCTCAGCAAAAACGGCTTTCGCCTGCCCTAACTGACCTTTACCGCCGTCGATCAATATGACGTCCGGAATCTTACTTTCTTCAATCGCCTTACCATAACGCCGACGCAAAACCTGATTCATCGCCGCATAATCATCACCCGGCGTAATGCCGGTAATGTTGTAGCGGCGATACTCTGCGCGCAGCGGGCCATTGGCATCAAAGACCACGCAGGAAGCTACCGTCTGTTCACCCATCGTATGGCTGATGTCGAAGCATTCCATACGCTTCACCGCAGGTAACTTCAACACCGATGCCAGCGCCGTCAGACGTTGCGTAATCGTCGACTGCTGAGAAAGTTTTGTGGTGAGCGCCACTGCCGCGTTGGTCCGCGCCAGCTTGAGATAACGTGCGCGATCCCCTCGCGGTTTCGTCTGCACGTTAATCTTCCTGCCGGCCAGTTCAGACAGAGAGTCTGCCAGCAGGGTTTTATCGCTAAGATTAAAATCGAGCAGGATCTCCCCGGGTAAGGTACGCATCTGGCTCCCCTGCAGATAAAACTGCCCGACAAAGGTTTCGACGACCTCGCCGAGTTCCGTACCACCGGGTACTTTCGGGAAATAGCTGCGGCTGCCCAGCACTTTACCCTGGCGAATAAACAGAACGTGCACACAGGCCATACCGGCGTCAAACGCCACGCCAATGACGTCCAGATCGTCTCCGGTATTAGAGACAAACTGTTTTTCTGTCACGCGGCGTACGGCCTGGATTTGGTCACGAATGCGCGCAGCCTCTTCAAACTCGAGATTTTGGCTGGCCTTTTCCATGCGGGTGATCAGCTGCGTTAATACCTGATCGTCTTTTCCGGACAGGAACAGACGAACATACTCGACCTGCTGAGCATACTCTTCCTCACTCACCAGACCCGCGACACACGGACCGAGACAGCGGCCAATCTGATATTGCAGACAAGGTCGAGAACGGTTGCGATAAACGCTGTTTTCGCACTGGCGGATAGGGAATATTTTCTGCAACAGCGCCAGCGTTTCACGCACCGCATAACCGTTAGGGAACGGTCCAAAGTACTCGCCTTTGGCATGCTTTGCCCCGCGATGCATCGCCAGGCGCGGGTGGGTATCGCCGCTAAGGAATATAAAAGGGTAGGATTTATCATCGCGCAGCAATACGTTATAGCGCGGCTGATACAGCTTGATGTAGTTGTGCTCAAGCAATAACGCTTCGGTTTCAGTGTGCGTTACCGTGACATCAATCTGCTGGATTTGCGCGACCAGCGCTTCGGTCTTGCGTGACGCAAGATTACTACGGAAGTAGCTGGAAAGCCTTTTTTTCAGGTCTTTCGCTTTCCCGACATAGATAACCGTCCCGGCGGTATCATACATACGATAGACGCCGGGCTGACTGGTCACGGTTTTCAGGAACGCTTTGGCATCAAACTCGGTCACTGGCTTGTTAATGTCTCCGCATTACACAGGCCATGGCGAATTGCCAGGTGAGTCAGCTCTACATCGCCGTGAATGTTTAATTTACTGAACATTCGATAGCGATAGCTGTTCACCGTTTTAGGACTAAGATTCAGCTGTTCTGAGATCTCATTGACCTTCTGACCTTTGGTGATCATCAGCATAATCTGCAACTCGCGTTCAGACAAACTGGCAAACGGGGTTTCCGTTTTCTCAGGCTCAATCTGGCTGAGCGCCATTTGCTGAGCGATATCGGAGGCAATATAACGCTGCCCGGAAAAAACCGAACGAATGGCACTCACTACTTCCTGGGGGGCGGCGCCTTTGCTGAGATACCCTGCGGCCCCTGCCTGCATAACTTTTGCAGGTAATGGGTTTTCGGTGTGTACCGTCAGCATGATCACTTTAATGTCTGCCGTGGAACGCGCAATTTTGCGGGTTGCTTCCAGACCGCCAATACCGGGCATATTCATATCCATCAGCACAACGTCAACGGAATTTGAGCGGCACCATTTTACCGCATCTTCACCGCAGCACGCTTCGCCGACAACTTTTATGCCTTTTATATCTTCCAGAATGCGTCGTATCCCTGCGCGCACCAGTTCGTGGTCATCAACAAGAAAAACGTTGATCAAAGGAATATCTCCAGAATAGGGATAACGCTACCGATAGCTAATCGGCCCTATGTTAACGGGTTTTATCTCAACTTTGAAATGTAAAAAACGCCCGACTTTCGATTTTGCTCTCGTTTTTGGAAATTAGATTGTACGACGAGTGGAAACTTTCAGTCCTGACAGCCTTCTGCCACGGTTATATCTGCATAGCTGTTTCAGAATAGTGACAAAAAATTCATATTCCCTCGCTGAATGCAAAATAGGTAGTCAAAGTTGTAACAATAATTAACGAGGAAAATACTCGAAATAAACAACATGTGGAGAAAATATATGCACTGCAACATGTTGTTTATTTTAATGTCCACAACATTGGTCCGCGCAAAAAACAACCACAGATATTTTTAGCCTCGCTTATGGTATACTCCGCCGCCTTAAGATTTAACATCGCACTTTTTCATTGAAACATAACGAGGAAAATAAATGAGTACGCCTGACTTTTCCACTGCTGAGAATAACCAGGAACTGGCCAATGAAGTCACCTGCCTGAAAGCCATGTTAACGCTGATGCTGCAGGCAATGGGTCAAGCCGATGCAGGCCGCGTGATTCTTAAAATGGAAAAACAGCTCGCGCTGATTGAAGATCAATCACAGGCGGCGGTATTTTCCAACACGGTTAAGCAAATTAAACAAGCTTACCGCCAGTAAAAAGAAACCGGCTGATAGCAATGCTCTCAGCCGGTTTTGCGTCTGACACTCAGAACGATAATTTACTCAGATAAGCCCGGTTGCCGCGGCATAACAGGCTATCTGCGTTTTGTTTGGTGCATTGAATTTCTTTTGCATATTCTTCTGGTGGAAGTTTACGGTATTTTCAGAAATAGACAGAATGATGGCTATCTCTGAAGAGGTCTTCCCCTCCGCCGTCCATTTCAATATTTCCTTTTCCCGCTTGCTAAAGCGCATTTCTGGCGCCATAACCATGTCATCTTCCAGCCGCGTCAGTACAGACAGGCTTTCCCGCACCAGAAGCTGCATCCTGAGCTCCACTTCATCGCTCGCAAGGCGACTGTTACGGATACTTGCACGCGATACCGATAAAAAACCCAACGCCCGATTAGGCAACATTAAGCATTGCGTCATCCCTTTGCGTAAACCGTGATTGCGTGCGGCGTCCCACAAAGGTTGCGCATCGCGAAACAGAGTATCGTTCCAGGGTAAATGCCCCTGACTGAAGTTTTCAGGTTTCAGCACCGGATCAATGGCGAAATAATTTTCGGACTGATAATGCGCCACCCATGCTTTGGGATAGGTCGTATGAAGAGACGTTTTAGGTCGGGTAAAAGGTACCGGATGACGAACACAGAGCGCGTAAAAATCGAACTCTAAGTGCTGCGTCTGTTGTTGTAATTCCGTATAGACATCCTCTGCCGTCGCCATTTCCTGAAAGCGTAACAGCATGCTCCGTCGCCAGGTGAAGAAATCATGATCCTGCATACTAAGTGGTAATGCCCCTGAGATTGATAATCATCCAAACATATGAAACAAGCTAACACATAAATGTATTTTATATATGCAAATTATCGGACAAATGAAGAATTACTTGAGTATTACTCAGCAGTGGAAGGAAGTAACAGATTCAAGCGTTAATAATAAAGCAATAATTATAAATAGTTATGCGAACAGCACTCGCCAGAAACAATTCCGACGAGTGCTATATGCACTATTTATTGCATCAAAAACTTCTCAAGAAACTGGCGGGTACGCGGCTGCTGCGGATGCGTGAATAAGGATTTTGCTGGTCCCTGCTCCACTATCCGTCCTTGATCCATAAATATCGCTCTATCGGCAACATCGCGAGCAAAGCTCATTTCATGCGTCACAATTACCATGGTGCGTTTTTCCTGCGCCAACTGGCGGATGGTATTAAGTACCTCGCCAACCAGTTCAGGATCAAGTGCGGAGGTCGGTTCATCAAAAAGAATAACCTCAGGTCGCATCGCCAGCGCTCGGGCAATCGCTACGCGCTGCTGCTGTCCGCCCGATAAACGCCGCGGATAGCTGGTTTCTTTGCCCGCCAACCCGACTTTCGCCAGCAATTCACGCGCACGAGCTGTCGCTTCAGCTTTTGGTTCACCTTTGACTATCACCGGCCCTTCAATAATGTTTTCCAGCACCGTCCGATGCGGGAACAAATTAAAGTTCTGGAACACAAAACCGACGTGCTGACGTAACTGACGAATCAGCCCTTTCTGCTGGGTCAACGAACGCGCGGTATCAATGGTAATCTCACCCACTTTAATAGTGCCCGCCTCCGGTTGCTCCAGCAAATTAATGCTACGCAGCAGCGTGGTTTTGCCCGATCCGCTCGGCCCGATAATCGCTACTACTTCACCAGGTTTGACGTCAAGATCGATCCCATGCAGCACCGTTTGCCCATGAAATTTTTTGACCAGGTTTCTGACTTCGATAGCACTCATTTCGGCTCTCTCTCCTGGCGGTTCAGTTGTTCTTCAAAATAGTTTTGCAGCGCAGAAAGCACCGTCGCCATCACCCAGTAAATCAACGAGGCCGCCAGATACATCGTAAAGACTTCCAGCGTACGCGAGGTAATCAGCTGCGCCTGACGGAACAGTTCCGGTACCTGGATAGTGGCGGCCAAAGAGGTATCTTTCACCAGACTGATAAAGCTGTTGCTCAGCGGCGGTAGCGCAACGCGTGCCGCCTGCGGCAGGATCGCACGGCGCATGGTCTGCCAGCGCGTCATGCCAATACTGGCCCCTGCTTCCCACTGACCTTTGTCGATGGAGGAGATTGCCGCACGCAGGGTTTCCGCAGCATAGGCTGCCGTATTCAGCGACAAGCCAATCATCGCTGCCGGGATGGGATCAAGCTCAATACCAAACTGCGGCAGACCGTAATAGATCATAAACAGCTGAGCAATCAGCGGTGTTCCGCGAAAAATAGAGATATAAAAACGCGCCAGCCAGCGCACAGGCAGCAGCGGCGACAGACGCATCAACGCCAGGATAAACCCCAGCACGAGGCCAAAAAACATCCCGCCGATACTCAGTTGCAGCGTAAAAACCGCGCCTTTGAGCAGATACGGCAGAGAATCAATTACCAGTTGGATACTTTCATGCATTAGCGTTTTTCGACCTGGTTGTTACACGTGAGGATGGTAGGCAAACAGTGCAGGTGCCCCACCGGTATGAATAAAGAGGATTGGCCCTTCGTCTTTGAAGCGTTTCTGGCTGATACCGTCAATCAAACCTGCCATCGCCTTACCGGTATACACCGGATCCAACAAAATGCCTTCCAGGCGCGCCAGCAGTTTTACCGCCTCCATGCCTTCTTCGTTTGGCGTACCGTAGCCCGGCGCAAAATAATCGTCCCATAACAGGATATCCGCCGAGGCCGTCAGTTCCAGTTCGCGGGCAATATCCTGCTGCAACATTACAACTTTGGGCTTTTGATCGGCGAAGCTGCGCGAGACGGTCACGCCGATGAGCTCGACGTCTGGCATCAGTTGTTCCAGGCCCACGGCCAGCCCGGCGTGCGTTCCCGCACTGCCCGATGCCACCACAACGGAAGAAAGCGCAACGGCCCCTTCACACTGCTGGGCAATTTCCAGCGCGCTTTCCACATACCCCAATGCGCCCAGGGCGTTAGAACCACCAACGGGGATCACATACGGGCGGAACCCCTGCGCTTCAATGCGCGTCGCCAGTTCCTGAAGCTGCGCATTCGGGTCGGTCAGCGCATCGCACATTTCGATCTGCGTATTAAACAGGTCCAGCAGCAGACGGTTGCCGTTGGTGAGATAGTTTTCCGCAGTAGTGCCAATCGGATTTTCCAACAGCGCCACGCAGTGCAGGCCAAGCTTTGCCGCTACCGCCGCCGTCTGGCGAACATGGTTAGACTGGATGGCACCCGCGGTTATCAGCGTATCTGCACCTTCACGCAGTGCGTCTGCGGCCAGGAATTCCAGCTTACGCAGCTTATTGCCGCCCATAGCCATCGGCGTGACGTCATCGCGTTTGATGAAAATATCGCGCCCGAGGTAGTCGGAGAAGCGTGGAAGATATTCGAGCGGCGTTGGCGCGCCAATAAATTCCAGACGTGGAAAGCGCGTTAAGTTATGCAGCGGCATACAGCCTCCGGTATTCGTTGTTGTGATGTTCTTTTTATTATGCACGCTCAGGCGCAATGAAATAAAAAAAGGCGCTGTTAAAGGCGCCTTTTTTCATCGGATGCTGATTATTTCGTCACATCCGCTCCAAACCATTTTTCAGACAGGGCTTTCAGCGTACCGTCTTTCTGCATTTCAGCAATGGCCGCATCAACCGCTTTCAGCAGATCTTCATTGCCTTTGCGCAGTGCCACGCCGGACTCCTGGCGGGAGAATGCTTCACCGGTTACAGCCAGCGTATCCTTGGTTTTCTTGACCAGATCCAGCGCCGCCAGACGGTCAACCAGAATGGCGTCGATACGACCTACACGCAGATCCTGGTATTTGGTCGGGTCATCATCATAGGTACGAATATCCACGCCCTGCACGTTCTGGCGCAGCCACTCTTCATAGTTGGTGCCCAGACCAACGCCGACTTTTTTACCTTTCAGATCGGCAGCGGTCTTAATAACGCCTTCATTACCTTTCTTAACCAGCGCCTGAATACCAGAAACCGTATACGGGGTAGAGAAATCGTATTTTTTCTTACGTTCGTCAGAGATGGTCACCTGGTTGATGACCACGTCAATGCGCTTGGAATCAAGAGAGGCCAGCATACCGTCCCACTTGGTCGGCTTCAGGTTAGCTTTCACCCCAAGGTGCTTGGCCAGTTCCTCAGCAAACTCCACTTCGAAACCGGTCAGCTTGCCGTCATCGCCCTGAAAACTAAACGGGGGATAGGTCCCTTCCAGGCCCACCAGCAGCGTGCCGCGCTCTTTAACTTTATTTAACAGACCTTCATCTGCATAAGTCTTTACGCTCATTCCAGCGACAAGTGCAACAGCCATTACACCCATCAGAGCCTGACGTCCCAGAAGTGCTAATTTCATAGTTACCCCGAATATTGTCATTAGTGACTGCTATTTATTCACAAAATCATTCGAGTTGTATCAAGGCGGCAAGCGAGTAAATCCCCAGGAGCTTACTAAAGTAAGTGACTGGGGTGAATGAGCGCAGCCAACGCAGAGACAGCTTGAAGGATGACGTGTATATGACTGTAGTGTAGAGCGTTTGTCGTGATCCACAAACACGACTCTGTTACACCTTATTCGTTTTTAATATATATCAGAACTGGCTGTCCAGGAGGATTTCTGCATATGTCCCATATGGGTATGGGCTTTGAACTGCTCATACTTACGCAAGGCGATGCGGTAATTGTTGGTGCTGGTTTCCGGCAGCCACGGGGCAAGGTTTTCGTCGAGGAACCCTTCCTGCAGCAGGTCATGAGAGATATTTTGTTCGGTCAGATGATTCCCGAGGCGACGCAGACGGACAACGTATTCACGTACCGTGCCGTGACTCATTTCGGTTTGCTCAAACAAAAATTGTTTAAATCCAATAATGTCGAAAAAGTCGCTCTGCTCTTTGCAATGCAAATCACCGCAAAAACGACACAGCGCCACCCACTCTTTTTTCTCCTGCTCCCACTCGGCTTCATCCAACAAAGTGTCCAGTCGAGCGATGGCGATTTTATTCACAATTTGCCCGCGACGAACCAGCGTGATCCGGTCGAGCAACTTAAAGCAATGGGCGCAATGCGTCTGGCTGTGTTTGAAATCTTTGAGGTAGCGGCTTAGAGGCCGTCTTTTTGATTGCTGCACCGTCATGAGAACTCCTGGTAGTCAATTCGTAATGCGGCATTGTTCAGGGGTAATAATGTACCCCTATAGCTTACCCAGCTTGGTGCGTAGACGTTTGATGGCCTGACTGTGCAACTGGCTGACCCGTGACTCCCCGACTTCCAGTACCGCACCAATCTCTTTCAGATTCAGCTCTTCCTGGTAGTACAGCGTTAACACCAGCTTTTCGCGCTCCGGCAACGCCTCGATCGCGTCCATCACGCGCTGGCGGAGGTTACCCTCAAGTAGCTGTTGTAACGGGTTTTCCTGCTGATGTTCTTCCGTCACCAGCTCAATACTATCGCCATGCTCTTCCCGCCACTCGTCATATGAGAAGAGTTGGCTGTTATTGGTATCGAGCAACATCTGACGATACTCTTGCACAGGAATAGCCAGACGCTCCGCCACTTCGGTTTCCGTCGCGTTGCGCCCTAATTCCTGCTCCAGTTGTCCCATCGCCTGTGCCACTTCGCGAGCATTGCGCCGAACGCTACGCGGCACCCAATCCCGGCTACGTAGTTCGTCCAGCATTGCTCCACGAATACGCTGCACTGCGTAAGTGGTAAATGCCGTTCCTTGCAAAGCGTCATATCGGTCAACGGCATTCAATAACCCGATGCCGCCCGCTTGTAGCAGGTCATCCAGTTCTACGCTCGCCGGCAAACGCACCTGAAGGCGCAATGCTTCGTGACGCACCAACGGTACATAACGCTGCCACAGCGAGTGTTTATCCATTACACCTTCAGCGGTATACAGTGAATTCACGATAAACAGCCCTGCGTTAAATGAGTTATCGGCATGATTATCCGTTTCTGCAGGGGTTTTAATCGGGTGAATAGTGGGTGAAATGGGGGGTTATTTGGGGGTTACGGGTAAAGCTAAATGTAAAAAACCCCGCCGGAGCGGGGTTTGCGCGATAAGCGTAAATTAACGCAGCAGAGACAGAACGTTCTGCGTGGTCTGGTTAGCCTGCGCCAGAACAGAAGTACCCGCCTGTTGCAGAATGTTTGCACGAGACATGTTGGACACTTCGGTCGCGTAGTCAGCATCTTCGATACGGCTACGGGCTTCAGACAGGTTGTTTACAGTGTTACCCAGGTTAGTGATGGTAGAGTTGAAACGGTTCTGTACTGCACCCAGGTCGGAACGCAGGTCAGCAACTTTCGCCAGCGCCGCGTCGATTTTAGCCAGCGGGCTGTCGGTAGTTGCAGTAGCTGCTTCAGACAGTTTAGGTTCTGCCTGGAAGTTGTGACCTTTTGCTTTAGCAGCCGTGTAGGTTTTACCGGCAATTTCTACCAGCTCAGTTTTACCGTCAACACCACCCAGTTGATTGACTGCTGTTGCAGTTTTACCAGAAGCATCAGTATAAGAAGTCGTCTTAAGTTCTACTTTATTATCGGTGTAATTTGCTGCGTATCTTTTTCCACCGACTTCTAACGCATAGCCACCATCAATAGTCTTATTATTTGAATCGGTATAAGACATTTTGACTAGTTTAGCACCTGTAGTATCAATGCCTGCATCAGTCAGAGGTTTAAGTTCAGCAGCAGATACAGTTACTGGGGTACCAATTTGCTCCTGTTTAACTTTTGTTGCGGTGGCATCACCGGTAACACCTGTAACTTTTGCTGCACCACCAGCTAATGTCACATTACCGCTGTCATCAACGGTAACTGCATATTTACCATTTTTAGTGGTACCGCCAGTTTCTGAGTCACCAGTAACGTCAGCATAATATTGACCATCTTTGAACGTTATAGTAGCAGCATAAGTATCACCAACTGGATCCTTTGGATCACCAAGAGCTGTTTTAATTGCAGCCGGAGCAAGTGTCTTGATATCCGTTGCAGTATCAACATAGCTTTTCGTTGTACCAGTGGTCACAGCTGTAGCTTTCACATCGTAGCCTTTCTGTACGTTCAGAGAATCCAGGCCTAACGTTTTGGCATTAATTTCTTTCAGGTTGATATCGATGGTTTCGCCATCGTTAGCACCAACCTGGATGGTCAGGGTGTTGTCTTTCGCCAATACTTTCACGCCGTTGAACTGGGTCTGACCGGATACGCGGTCGATTTCGTTCAGACGCTGAGTGATTTCAGCCTGGATGGAGTCGAGGTCAGACTGGGAGTTGGTACCGGTAGAAGACTGAACCGCCAGCTCACGAACACGCTGCAGGTTGTTGTTGATTTCAGACAGAGAACCTTCAGTGGTCTGCGCGATGGAGATACCATCGTTGGCGTTACGGGACGCCTGAGTCAGACCTTTAATATTAGATGTGAAACGGTTTGCAATCGCCTGACCTGCAGCATCGTCTTTCGCGCTGTTGATACGCAGACCGGAAGACAGACGCTCGATAGCGGAGCTCAGAGAAGACTGAGATTTGTTCAGGTTATTCTGGGTCAACAGCGACAGGCTGTTTGTATTGATGACTTGTGCCATGATCTTTTCCTTATCAATTACAACTTGATGTTATTGGGCTGTTGCCCACGGTTTCTCACCGTAACCCATGTATCGGCACCTTAATTTCGAACTTTAGAGAATTTTTACTTTCCGCCCTCTTTTTTCTTAGCCCGTGAAATACCCTCTTTATATGTCACTATTCTGCGCATTATTTTTACAAAACTATTATTAAACTTTGCACGCAGATTGCCGATAACCCGCTTAACTACTGTTTGCAATCACAAGGAATTAGGCATGCCTTCATTTACATCACTGGGCGTTGGTTCGAACTTACCACTGGATACGTTGCTGACAAACTTAACCACTGCTGAGAAAAAGCGTTTAACGCCGATTACCCAACAGCAGAGCGCTAACACCTCGCGTCTGACTGCGTATGGCACGCTGAAAAGTGCATTAGAAAAATTTCAGACAGCGAATACCGCACTGAACAATGCCGATCTGTTTAAAAGTTCCACTGCCACCAGCAGCACAGAAGATTTAAAAGTCAGTACCACCGCGGGCGCCGCTCCAGGGAAATACACCGTCAGCGTCACCCAACTGGCGCAGGCCCAGTCACTATCGACTACAGCGAAAATTACCTCGACTAAAGAACAGTTGGGTGATACCAGCGTTGATGAACGCACTATTACGATTTCGCAGCCGGGCCGCAAAGAACCGCTGGAAATTAAATTAGGCAAAGGCGAAACCTCACTGGAAGATATTCGCGATGCCATAAATGATGCGGACAGCGGTATTTCCGCCAGCCTAGTGAAAGTAAAAGAAGACGACTACCAATTGGTGTTAACCGCAGAAAGCGGTACTGAAAGTGAAATGACCATCTCGGTGTCAAATGACACAAAACTGAGCGATTTACTGTCCTATGACAGCAAAGCTGGCAGCGGGAAAATGAAACAGCTGGTCGGTGCACAAAATGCGCATTTGACCGTTAATGGTATCGATATTGAACGCCAAAGCAATACGGTAACCGATGCACCACAAGGCATCACGCTTGAACTGACTAAAGAAATAAAAGACGCCTCCATCACAGTCAAGAAAAGTGATGAAAAGGCTACTACGGCGATTAAGGCTTGGGTAGAAGCCTATAACTCACTGGTTGATACCTTTGGAACACTGACTAAATATAAAGAAGTTGAACCGGGTGAAGCAGCCAGCGCAGATAACGGCGCGTTACTGGGTGATAGTGTTCTCCGTACCATTCAAAACGGCATTCGTGCGCCATTTGCTAACAGTGGCAGCGAATCCCCGTTTAAAACCATGACTGAGATCGGCATTACGCAGGATGGTGGTACCGGTAAGCTAAAACTTGATGAAGAAAAACTTGCTAAGGCACTGAAAGATAATACCGCTGCCACCCGCGAATTGCTGGTTGGCGACGGAAAAGCAACCGGTATTACCACTAAAATTGCCGCCGAAGTAAAAAGCTACCTGGCCGATGACGGCATTATCGATAATGCACAAGACAATATTAACGCCAACCTGAAACTGCTGACTAAGCAGTATCTGACCGTGAGTAATAGCATTGATGAAGTCGTGGCTCGCTATAAAGCACAGTTTACCCAACTCGATTCCATGATGAGTAAGCTGAACAGCACCAGTACCTATCTGGGCCAACAATTTTCAGCGATGAATAATTCCTGATAACACGAGGTAAACATGTATACCGCGAGCGGTACCAAAGCCTATGCACAGGTCAGCGTGGAAAGCGCCGTGATGAGCGCCAACCCGCATCAGTTGATCGAAATGTTGTTTGATGGCGCACATAGCGCCCTGGTGCGCGCTCGTCTGTTTATGCAGCAGGGTGATATCGTTGCCAAAGGTGAAGCATTAAGCAAGGCAATCAATATCATCGATAATGGTCTGAAGGCGGGCCTGGACCACGAAAAAGGAGGAGAGATCGCCACCCATCTTTCTTCGTTGTACGACTACATGGTTCGCCGTTTATTGCACGCAAATCTGAATAATGATTGTCAGGCCATTGAAGAAGTCGAAGAGTTACTCGGCAACATTGCAGATGCCTGGAAACAGATCTCATCGAAAGCGTCGTCCCAGGAGTCTCGTTAATGACCTCAGCCGTGGAGTTTATCAACCGTTGGCAGCGCATCGCGCTACTCAGTCACTCGCTGCTGGAACTGGCGCAGCGTGGTGAATGGGACCTTTTACTGGAACAGGAAGTTACCTATCTGCAAAGTATTGAAGTGGTCATGGAAGAGCAAACTCCACCGGGCATTACGCGAAGTATTCAGGACTTGGTTGCCGGGTATATTAAGCAAACGCTGGATAACGAACAATTACTCAAAACGTTGTTGCAGCAGCGACTGGATGAGCTCAGCAACCTCATCGGCCAGTCGACACGCCAAAAGACGCTGAATAACGCCTATGGTCGTCTTTCCGGCATGCTGCTGGTACCCGACGCCCCCACCTCGCCACAATAATTTCCCGTCTCGTCTGAATTATCTTCCATACTCCAGAGGTCGGCCAAACGACTTCTGGAGCACGGAAGATGAAAAATCCCACGTTATTGCAGTACTTCCACTGGTATTACCCTGATGGCGGTCAACTCTGGCCCGAGCTTGCCGAACGCGCAGGCGGACTGAATGATATCGGCATCAATATGGTATGGCTGCCCCCCGCCTATAAAGGCGCGTCCGGCGGCTATTCCGTTGGCTATGACTCCTACGATCTGTTTGATCTGGGCGAATTCGACCAAAAGGGAACCGTCGCCACCAAATACGGCGATAAAAACCAGCTGCTGGCGGCGATAGACGCGCTTAAGCACAATGATATTGCCGTGCTGCTCGACGTGGTGGTTAACCACAAAATGGGCGCAGATGAGAAAGAAAAGATCCGCGTCCAGCGCGTTAACGCCGAAGATCGTACGCAAATAGATGATGAGATTCTCGAATGTGAGGGCTGGACGCGCTATACCTTCCCTGCCCGCGCAGGCCAGTACTCGCAATTCATTTGGGATTTTAAATGCTTCAGCGGCATTGACCATATCGAGAACCCAACCGAAGACGGGATTTTTAAAATCGTTAACGACTACACGGGCGAAGGCTGGAACGATCAGGTTGATGATGAGTTGGGTAATTTTGATTATTTGATGGGCGAAAACATCGATTTTCGCAATCACGCGGTGACTGAGGAGCTCAAATACTGGGCGCGTTGGGTAATGGAGCAAACCCAGTGTGACGGCTTTCGTTTAGATGCCGTGAAACATATTCCGGCATGGTTTTACAAAGAGTGGATTGAGCACGTACAGGAAGTCGCCCCCAAGCCACTGTTTATTGTGGCAGAATACTGGTCCCATGAAGTCGATAAGTTGCAAACCTACATAAATCAGGTGGAGGGGAAAACCATGCTGTTCGACGCCCCTTTGCAGATGAAATTCCATGAAGCCTCCCGTCAGGGCCGCGATTACGACATGAGCCAGATTTTCACCGACACGTTAGTGGAGGCAGATCCGTTTCATGCCGTCACGCTGGTGGCCAATCACGACACCCAACCCTTGCAGGCACTCGAAGCCCCTGTCGAACCGTGGTTTAAGCCGCTGGCCTATGCACTGATCCTGCTGCGCGAAAATGGCGTGCCGTCGGTGTTTTACCCTGACCTCTACGGAGCGCATTACGAAGACACCGGCGGCGATGGCGAAACCTATCCTATCGACATGCCGATCATTGAACAACTTGATGAACTGATCCTCGCACGCCAGCGCTTCGCGCATGGGGTACAGACGCTCTTTTTTGACCACCCTAACTGTATCGCTTTTAGCCGCAGCGGTACGGATGAGGATCCCGGCTGTGTGGTGGTGCTGTCTAACGGCGATGACGGAGAAAAGACCATCAATCTCGGCGCCAATTATGGCAATAAAACCTGGCGGGACTATCTGGGAAATCGTGAAGAAAGCGTGATCACCGATGAAAACGGCGAAGCGACGTTTTTCTGTAACGGCGGGAGCGTCAGCGTGTGGGTGATTGAAGACGTGTTGTAAAGCTCAACCCCGGTGACCGATGGTTACCGGGGCGTACGGCTTATGGCAGCGGTGTTGCCAGCGGCGTTTTCTTTAACGCGTCAGCACATTCCTGCGTCGGGCGATCCACCCGCTGCAGCGTCATACCGTCATATTCCAGCGTATTGCCTTCGCGCTCGATCTCGTACAGCTCGCGTTTCACCGTCACGTTGGTGAGATCGCCAGAGAGCATCGTCAGTTTCCCCGGCAACGCGATCACCCGCTGCCACTGGCGACAATCCAGCGTATCGCCCTCTTTCGTTATCACCAGGCTGGCAATGGCTTCCGGACTCACCAGACTGCGTTGCGGACCTTTTGACTGCCAGTATCCTTCCAGACCGGCTGGCGCTGGCGTTTTCACCACGTCGTTATAATTTTCTACTTCGGCGCATCCGGTAAGCGCCAGAAATACACCAACGATTGCTAATTTTTTCATCATTCATCCTGCATGCGAAGAAAATGGGATTGTGGCATTAAAGGCCTGATGTCGCCAGCCTTTCGGCAGCGTTGAGAAAGATTGATCCAGACGGTGTTACCTCTTATTACTCATAGTCAAAAATTCTGAACGGTGTAGTATCCACACTTCTTGTTACATACCTTCTGAGTTCAGAGGCACAACGCATGTCATGGCAACACTTCAAACAGGCCTGGTTAATTAAATTTTGGGCCCCCGCCCCTGCGGTCATCGCAGCGGGTATTCTCTCTACTTACTATTTCGGCATTACGGGAACCTTCTGGGCCGTTACCGGTGAATTCACCCGCTGGGGTGGTCAAATCCTGCAACTGTTTGGTGTGCACGCCGAAGAGTGGGGATACTACAAGCTGATACATCTCGAAGGCTCGCCCCTGACCCGCATCGACGGCATGATGATCCTCGGTATGTTCGGCGGCTGTTTTGCTGCCGCACTGTGGGCCAACAACGTCAAGTTACGCATGCCGCGCAGTCGAGTGCGCATTATGCAGGCGATAGTCGGCGGGGCAATCGCCGGATTCGGCGCACGGCTGGCAATGGGCTGTAACCTGGCCGCATTCTTCACCGGCATTCCGCAGTTCTCACTACACGCCTGGTTTTTTGCGCTGGCCACGGCCATTGGCTCATGGTTTGGCGCACGCTTTACCCTGCTGCCGATGTTCCGTATTCCGGTCAAAATGCAGAAAGTCTCCGCCGCTTCGCCGTTAACGCAAAAGCCGGATCAGGCCCGTCGCCGTTTCCGCCTGGGCATGCTGGTGTTTATCGCCATGATCGGCTGGGCGCTGCTCACGGCGATGGATAAACCCAAGCTCGGTCTGGCGATGCTGTTCGGTGTTGGGTTCGGACTGCTGATTGAACGGGCGCAAATCTGCTTCACCTCCGCCTTCCGCGACCTGTGGATTTCCGGTCGCACCCATATGGCAAAAGCGATTATCTTCGGGATGGCAGTCAGCGCCATCGGTATCTTTAGCTATGTGCAACTAGGCGTCGAGCCTAAAATCATGTGGGCGGGTCCGAATGCGGTGATTGGCGGCTTGCTGTTCGGCTTTGGCATCGTTTTAGCGGGCGGATGTGAAACCGGCTGGATGTATCGCGCCGTTGAAGGCCAGGTGCATTACTGGTGGGTTGGTCTGGGCAACGTTATTGGCTCGACCATTCTGGCCTACTACTGGGATGATTTTGCTCCCGCACTTGCCACCAACTGGGACAAAGTGAATCTGCTCAACACCTTCGGTCCGCTCGGCGGTCTGCTGGTGACCTATCTGCTGTTGTTTGCCGCGCTGATGCTCATTATCGGCTGGGAAAAACGTTTCTTCCGTCGTGCAGGGCTGACGCCTGCCAAGGAGTCTGTATGAAAAATATCGTGCCTGATTATCGCCTCGATATGGTCGGCGAACCGTGTCCATATCCGGCTGTAGCCACGCTGGAAGCGATGCCGCAATTGAAGAAAGGTGAAATTCTGGAAGTGGTGAGCGATTGCCCGCAGTCAATCAACAATATTCCACTGGATGCGCGTAATCACGGCTATACGGTGCTGGATATTCAGCAGGATGGTCCAACGATCCGCTATTTGATTCAGAAGTAACTGGTTGCCGGATGGCACTGCGCTTATCCGGCAAACATTATCTGCACGTTGTCCCTACACCTGCATCGACATCATATGACCATGTATTTTTCATAAACGACAAAGATCGTCCAAGAGCGCATCAGATAACAGATGGTTAGAGTCGTCGAAAACATCAATCGCCTAAGTTCACCTCAGAGTGAGCGCTTCGTTGTGCCCCATCCATGCCCCATCACACGTCCCATCTTAGTAAAAGATAGAAATTGGTCGAAAGGCATATAAAAGCCTTGGCGTCCCATTTTTGTCTCATATCACCTGACGATCATCGAACTCAGCATGACCCGCTCTGTTTACAACCACGCAGCTTACCTTGATACGCGCATGGAGATGATGCAGTGGTGGGCGGGCGGGATTGATGAGAAGGTGAATTGACCACCTAATGGATAGTTTACTTATCGCTGTAAATTATTAATTAATAGACACATAATTACAATCCATGATAAATTATAAAGGTTTATCTTAACTCATTAAGAGTATGCTCATGCTATTATCATTGCAGTATTTGAGAGGTATTGCCTCGCTTTTGGTGGTGCTTTACCATGCAAGAGGCGAAATTAGTAATGTATATGCTCAAAGCAATCTAGGTGAATTGCTTTTTGGGAATGGTTATATTGGTGTTGACTTATTTTTCATGATAAGCGGATTTGTTATTATGCTATCAACTGAGAAGGATAAGTCGTCTTTCTCATTCATAATTAAAAGATTGTTTAGAATTTACCCTGTTTATTTGGTCTGCTTATTTGCCTTGGTATTCCTTCAGGGAAGACCGTTTGATGTAAACTTACTAAAATCTTTGTTATTCATAAATCTTGACTTGTTCTCAGAGGCTCCTTGGTTTGGGTATACAATTATATTCACAGCATGGACATTGATGTTTGAGATCATCTTCTATATGCTTTTCTACATATCCTTGGCTTTATCATGGAAATATAGAGGGTATATTTGCATGTTATTAATTGCATCTATTGTATTAGGTACAAACCTTTATTTTAATGGAAGTGTTAACTTTAGTGGCTATTCAAGCATAACTATTGCATCAAATCAAGAGCATAGCATTTGGTTAGGAATGGCCAGAGTTTTATCATCTCCCATGTTCTTTGAATTTATTATTGGGATGGTTATTTATAAAATTTATGCTTCAACTAAAATAAATATAAGCAATAACTACACACGAATTGCTGCGATTATAGCCATAGCTTTATTTTCATATTTCTATGTTACTGGATACAATGGTGGTCACGGTCCTTTAAGTTGTGGTGTATATGCGGCAATTCTGTTATTGGCATTAGTTCTTTTTGAGAAGACATGCAAGGTTAACTACTCACCAACACTAAGCTATTTTGGTAATATTTCTTATTCGTTATATCTTACGCATGCTCTTGTTATGAACATATTACCAACCGGTATAATTCCTGGTTCTCTCTACTCTCAGGCTCACGGTTTTTCTAATTTATATCTAATATTGCTGGCTTCAATATTTATTTCAACCATTCTCTACTATACAGTAGAAGTGTTTTTCGTGAGATTTGCTAGGATGATGCTTAAAACCATCATGATAAAAAACACAAGTGCAATTTAGTTTGTGAGATTATATGTGAGTAGGCCCATGGAAGGGATTTTATCAAAATATTAGAAAGGAATAGGTTTTCTGGCTTTATGAGAATGTTGTTAAACAACTGCCTCATAAAGCCATTTAATTTACGGAAGGTTTATCATAAGAAACTTTTGCTCATTCCAGTTATCTCGATTGTTGTATTTACAGCAATATCTGTGGAGCCAACATTAACAAGCTGTACATTTGCAGAGTTAGCAGCAGATGAAACCTGAACAATGAGCCCTGCATATAAATGTCCCATGCTCCACATAACTGCGCTACCACTCTTCAAACCAGGAACAGAAACTGATGTTGTAACTGTTCCGCCACTTCCTACAACTGTAGTGTTAATCGTCGCACTGCCCCAGACCTTGTTGAACACGCCAACCAGAGTGTGAAACTCTTCCCTTACTTGTGTTTTCAGTTGGTTATCAGGAATGTCTTCGCCGTTGTCAGTACCTAATACAGTACTGCGATGACCATTTGGATTCACGTTGATCCAGTTAACAAGACTTGGGTTCCCATAAGGAAAAAGTGCAAGGCCAATAAAAGTCTGACGACCTCCATCTTTTGCCTGACACGTTATTGCTGGGTTGCCGTTATCAATACTGGTGTTTATCCAAACGTTATGATAAGGAGAGTTTATCGAGAAAAACCACTCAAAAGCACTACCAACACTTTCAATATTGCAGGTCATGAAGGTATTAGTTTCATACACCCCGCGAGGGTTACTGAAATTGTAAGCAAGATCGCTTGCTGTCCACGTGTTGCTTATAAAGGTCCATCTGTTTACATATCCGTTAAAATTAACACATCGAACACTGTCACCGGCATAACATTGCTCTACTATTCCGAAGTAACATTGTCCTCCTGCAGATGTATCAACAGCGTTAGGGTATGTGATGACTCCATCGGTAGTTACGCGAGTATCATCAATCCACTTATTAATGGATAGTGCATTGTTAAATAGGCTCATTCTGACACGGGTAAATCTGGGGTAAGAAGCATCATTGATATCAATAGCATTAATATCTTTTGCATTTCTCCCTACCAGGTAAACATCACGAATCCCCATATTGTGAGCACCCGGCCCCCATCCCGATGGGCGTATGCCGCGGATCATTGTTCCGCCAGCAGGAAAGCTGTTAGTGGCTCTGATAAATGTTTTGTCATACCCCCCACCAACAATGGTTACACCAGGATATAGCAACACCATATCTGAGATATAGAAATCACCAACGACTGTTACCTCTGGAATTCCTAAAGTGTGCGCGGCCACAATAGCAGCCTGTAGGTTTGTAGTCAGATCTGGTTGACCTGTAATTACCCCGCCAGGAACAAAATCAGCAGCCAAATCGATAGAGTTTCTGAGCTTTCTGTCTACCTTGGTAAGTTGTGATGATGGCTGGTTGAGATCGTATCCTACAAGAAGGGAGCCTGTCCCTGCCGCTAAATCTTTTCTCAAGACATCACTGATATCTACTGGCTGCCATTTTCCTTCACCTGTCCCACCTGATGATTCTGGCGTAGAGCCCGCCGGAACCGTTTTTGGCAATGTTGTCAGGTCGTCCCATCGGTACCAGACATTTGTCGACGTATCCTGCAGTACATCACCAGCAGCAGTAACGGTCCCACCGCCCTGAAATGTTCCCGCCAGATTCCAGCCGAGATTGTAGATCTGCTGGAGTGTTAACTGCTTAAGACCTTCAATCGTGTAATGAGCATTCCCAAAACGATCGATGTACTGCTGGGCCATTGACGTAACAAACTCATCAATTTTCCCGGCGTTGAATTTCAGATCTTGCGGTTTTTCGCTCGGAACTGGCTGGTTAGTTGGTGTAGTGCTCATATTTTTTCCATAAAAAACCCGGCGCTGTGGCCGGGTTGTGTTATTTGGATAAGGTCTTATTCGTAGACTGAGTCGCTGTACTCTGCGACGGTCAGAGATACAGTGTTATCTGTGTTGGGTTTGATGCTGTTGACTGTCCACAGCTGGCTGTCCAGTTCCTCCACAGTGGCTATTAGATATCGCGACGGGAGCTGTACGGTGTCTCCGTTCCATATATTGAGCTGAATGGAGGGTATTGCTGCAATGAAGCCGTATTTAGTGTCGCTGCGTGCCGTTGCCGGATAACGTAGTGTCGGGTTTCCCATACTGTCACCAGAACATACATCGTTCCGGTAAACTTGATTGGTTCGCTCGTATCGAAGTTATTTCCGGTGCGACCGGTGATGTACCCCTGTTGCTGGTTGCTGTCGTAGATGTCCGGCATCTGAATAACGCTGCCGACCTGAATGATCCCATCCTCGAACACCTTGGCGTTCATCTTCACCCGTGAGTAAATCAGACGCTTTGTTTCTCGTAACGCCCTCTCCCGAGCCTGGTACTCGTTACGGAATCCTACTATCTCAAGCTTGTTTGGGTTCTCCGCTTCCTGCTCGACGATAGCGCCATTTTTTGTCGTCCTGCTTGATGGACATGCGCAACGCCTGGTAGATATCGTCAAATGACATCTCTGAAGCGTTGCTGATGAAGAACTTCACTTTGTTCCACCAGCCGTCTTTCATGCTGTTGGCGGCATCGATGAGGCTCGTCGATTCAACATCGGCCTCCTGCCCGTCAGCGTTGACGAACATGCCGACGCCTTCATCCGGCGTACCGGCGCCGGGCTCGTCGAGCAGGATCGCAATGTGGTCGAACTGCATGTTGTGAGCGACCCAGGAGTACTTCTTCTGCTTCGACTCACCTGCCTTTTGCTCTTTGTTCAGCAGCAGACCGGTGGAAACATGAATCGGTTCGGCGTTATTGCCGCTAATCATGTCGTCCAGGCGCTGAATAAGGCGCTTACCGTCAGGTTTGGTATCTGCCACAGCCTTATTGACGTAAACGTCCATCACGACCTTGTCGTTGGCCTTGCTGACGTTCTGAGCCCACGCCCCGGCGTAGTAATCGTTGACAGCCTGCGGGTCGTTGGCGCTAACGTATTTGCCGTTCACCATCGGGTGGCCGATCGGCATTAACTTGCGCTCCATCGTCTGGTAGCTGTTGTTAATCTCCTCCGCCGGGTACAGGCCGCCATTCATCACGATGTCATCGACGATCGGGACCGCACCACGAATGACGTAGTGTTCCTGACCGTTGATGGTGGTCGTTGAGATGTTGGAGGCATTGATGGCGAGGGATTTAACGTGGATGCTGGATAGCTTCACGTTGCGTCCTCATTTGTGGATTTCGGGCAATAAAAAAGCCCAGTTAATTACTGGGCCGATAACAATACGAGGTGTATTTTAATTTATAAGTGTGTTTAAAATATTTCTGGCATTGTTTAGAGCCTGCATTTCAATCGCGTTAACGCCTGATTGTTGACCGTTTGAAACTGGCATTACAAGGCCCTTGTGCATTTTAAGGATTTCACTAGCTTCAACAGATACATCGTTTTCTAAAGTAATCACACACGTGACCTTGAAAGCAATCTCCATATCTGTCTTAAACATTTCCTTCCAGTCGAACTTCACTTGCTTGATGCTATGGCTCATATAACCTCCGTTGAATGTTGAGGTTTATTATCGCCTTTTTTATTCCAATCTTTACGCTCTTTCGCCAACTTATCAGCCAGCCCTTCGTTAAATATGCTGCCGTCGTCGTTGAGCAGCACCGGAATCTGGCTGCAGTAACAGTTGTACCGGTTGCCGTTCTCGGCGTAGAAGTCCCGCACCTCTTCGGTGGTGTAGACCTTGCCGTGACGGCTGGCGTGCCAGGTGCGCGTTGTTGGTTTGAGTGCCGACAACCACAGCAGTCCGGTATTCAGCCCCAGCCGGTCAGCAGCCCAGTCCGTTTCATTCCATTGTGCCTGCCGTAGCGCGCCGACCTGTTCAGTTTGAGCGATAGTCTTTGCCTTCGACATGGACACATCGAGACGCTTGCTGATGACGCTGGCCGTCTCGCGAGGATTAACCCCACGCGCGACCGCATCGGTGATGATGTTGGTTAAATCGCCGCGGGCAGTGTCGCTGATGACCTTCCAGTCACTAAACGTTGTCAGCCTGGCCGCCGCCACCTGATTAAGGTGTCCGGGGCTGCTTAAAAGCTGCTTTAGCGTCGTCTGACTGGCGTACACCTGCGACTGTTGCGAGAGGTTGTTGAAGGCCTCCAGCGTGCCGCGCTGCGCTTCTGCGACGACGTAATCCATCGCCCAGAGGTTTTGCTCGCCACCTTCCAGCAAGTGGTCATCGAGAATGGCCTGCACTGCCTCAAGCAGATCAGCTAGTTCCTGCGCCGACATGTCGTAGATAAACTTGCCAGCGTTGACCTGGTAAAGCGTAGGCTCGTCACCGTTAACATGGCACAGGAAATGCCAGTTATGGCTATTTACCGCACGCTCTCTCCCGATCAGACGCTGGTCGAGCAGCGCTTTCATGGCCACCTTAATCGCGTAATACCGATCCTCAATGTCGCGCTCCATCTTGCTGACTGGCTTACGCGACATCGTTGGGTCAACTTTCGACCGTGGTATCACCGGACTTTTCGGCTTCTGACTGAGGGTCGGCCAGAGGATCAGGCTTTGGTTTGTTGCCATCAGGCGGAACCTCATCATCAAGCTCAGGCAGTGGCTGTAATTCGCCAGCAGTGCGGATTTCGTTTTCAGTGATAGCCGAACGCCCGAAGGCATTCGTTGATTTCACTGCCACGTCCGCCAGTTTATCCATATTGGCAATCTTCTCTGCCTGACTAGGCGCCAGCAGATCAGACCAACCAACGGTAATTTCCTCATTCTGCGCCGGAGGAATAATGCCAAGCATCCAGAAGCGAGAAACCACGTCAGTGATAACGTCAGTCAGGAAGCCTTTACGTCGGCTCATCCTGGTGCGCCCCCAGCCTTTCGCATCTTCGGTACTGGCGCGCTCACCCGTCTGCATCCCAACAAGCTCTTTCACAGGTATTGGAACGGTCGCGCAGAACTCGCTCAGTGCTGTGCGCCATGTTGGCTCAGGGTCGGCTTCTGGAACGCTTAATACCTCGGCAGTACCGGCCTGCATAAAGCTGGCGCTGTCGGTGCTGTCGTTCAGGCGGCGCACCTGCTGATCCAGAGCCTCAGCAAGTTGCCCTTCCGCCACGCCAAGTGCCTTGGCAAGAGCGGAGAAGTTCGTCTTCTCGCTGAATGAGTAGTTAAGCTGTCGGCTGGCGTTCTTCAGGAATCCCTCAGAAGCCCCGCCGCTCACCTTCTCGATGTCCAGCAACTTATTGAAGCCGGCCTCAAGCAGTGACTTACCTGACGTCATGACGCCATCATCTGAACCTTCAGCCAGGATGATTACCCGATCAGGATGCACGTTAATGATTCGCCCCGGTCGCGCATCGAAGTTCCCGTCGACAGGCAACTCAGTAAACGAGTACATCGTTACTTCGCCAAACGTTTCACTTTCTGGGTCATCGTCCCATTTAATCGGGTCGATCTGCGCTTCCCATGCAGGGATTAACTTAACAAGTGCCTTTTCCTGAAGGCGTCCAACGACTGTCTTGTCGACTTCCTCATACCATTGCTTGCTGTCCTTAATCTGAAGCAGGATTGCAGAGTAACGTCCAACCAGGTTTCGACGGTCATCACCGTTCATCTTCCTGTGCTGATCTGCATGAAAGCTGCATTGCACAATGCAATGATTAACACCGGTACGCGTAAGGCTGATTTAGCCAGAAAGCTAAACCAGAAAGGGCCGCAGATTGACCGGCTTCTTGACGTTAGTCACGCATCCAAAGTCGAGACGCTGGAACAAGCCTTATACCTTCTTGGTTATGAGGCAGAGGTATCTGTAAAGAAGTTATCATGAGCAGTTAACAGCCACCCATCTTCACGAAGCCCAGCCATTGTGCTGGGTTTTCTTTTTTGGAAGCGCACAGCACCGTAGCCACAGTGGGTAGGGTGAGGGTTTTGTCTGTCTGGTATTTGGTGAGATGCGCTTTCAGAAAGGATAATTATTAAAAGACTTAAAGCTTAATTTGATGCGGTCGATAACCTTACTTTCAACTCAAAAAGAAGGTTCGACTATGAATGTCTTTCGTGTTCACCGTGATAGAGATGCTATTTTTAAATTTGCAGTTGAGAGGCATAAATTAACACCTCAACTTCACCCAGTTAGCAAAGGTGCGGTCAATCATTATGGCCCATACGTTAACCCTGATGTATACGTTTATGTAATTACTACGACTGCAACCAGTGTGGCTGCACTTACGTCGGACCTTCAACTTAATCCGCCAACGAAGGACACCTTCACCATCGTTGGTAACAACGAAATTTATATCTAACAAAAAAAGCCCCGGCATTTCTGCCAGGGCCTATTAATTAGTGGAGGGCATTCAGTTGTATATTGAGTACACGCCGGGGGTCTCCCGTTACATCTAACGCATACCTGAATCCGAGTAATCCTGCCTTTCGCGCAAATCCCAAGCCAGCCACAGGCATCGGTGTGAGGTACCACATATTTGCACTATCCATTCCCCTAACCCAGATTCCGCTTTATGGCTTTAGCGGATTACACAAGGGGACTTTCAAAAAGTTTGCCAAAGGAAACCTCCTTAATCATCCTCAAGTAATTCGGGGAGTTGGATCATCATGGTTTCACAAAGAAAATTCATTGATCTTAGTCATAAAAAAGCCCCGAGATATTAACTCAGGGCCATTGAATGAATGTACTACTCCATCATTGAGTTCAGATTAAACAGAAATCGCCACTTTGTAAAGTGTAATTTTCTAGATAAATCCTATTTAATAGAAAATATTCACTACCGCGTGACTTTGTTCAACATCTGGTTTGCGTACTCTTCCTGTTTGATACACTCGCCTACTAGGCTTTCAAAGAAATCCTTGTAAGACCTGCGCCATGTGGTTTCAGGTATATCCATCACCGTCGCGCAGATGTATTTACGGACGCTATCAGGTAGCAATCTGGCATATCCCCGACCGTTGCAGCGTGAACAGGTTTTATATGCAGGGACGCCGCGTTGTAGAATAGTTTTATCTTTGTCTAACACTGTTCCTTTGCCATTGCACTGGCATGCGTTGGTCAGAACTCCCTTCCCTTTGCACTTGTGGCAAAGCACCTTAACCATCTCTCTTTTTTCGCTAAGGTGTGATCGTCCCATGTGTTTCATTGTCATAACTTCAGCTTCGACAAACTTATTGCCATGGCAGCAGTCGCACGTTCTGGTACTGGCGGCGCTCCGGGAGTAATCGGCAAAGGCGAAAGTTGCGAGAACTTGCATTACCTTTGGCTTAACATCGCTCTCAAGCTTGCGTAAGGCGGCAACCTTATCGCAGTGCTCAATTGCATATTTGGTCAGCAGTTCAATCGCTCGCTCACGATCGTAATCGCTGATAACCGAAGAAAAGCTCGTCGAGATTACCGGCCTTCGCCCGGGCACTATCGAGCGGGCCCGTAAAAATTGCTGGATGGTCGGACGGGAATATCTGCATGTTTCCCCTGACGGAGTGCCTAAGAAAAACAGCGAGTGCATGTACAACAGAAAGGCTGTCGACCAGTGGGTTGAGAGCATGTCAAAGAAACAGCCTGGTGCGCGCCAATGAAGATCCGTTTATGCTTAGCTGGCTCTTGGACGTCAGGAGGGAATAATGGCTAAGTCAGCATACCCAACAGGCGTGGAGAACCATGGCGGTACGCTCCGCATATGGTTCATCTATAAAGGCAGCCGGGTGCGTGAAAGCCTCGGCGTGCCGGATACACCAAAAAACAGGAAGATCGCTGGCGAGCTGCGCGCGTCGGTGTGCTTCGCGATAAAGACCGGCAACTTCAATTATGCGGCTCAGTTCCCGGACTCACCGAATCTGAAGAAATTTGGAGTTGAAAATAAGGAAATCACCATGCTCGAGTTGGCGAATAAATGGCTTGAGTTGAAGCGCATGGAGATCAGCACCAACGCGATGTCTCGCTATTCATCTATAGCGCGCAACATGATACCGAGAATTGGTGGGGACAAGCTGGTATCTGCGGTGACACAGGAAGACCTGCTGTTTATCAGGAAGGAGTTGCTAACCGGCTATCACGTATTGAAGACAGGACAGAAGACACCAGTAAAAGGAAGATCCGTCAGAACCATCAACAACTACATGAGAACCATGTCAGGCATGTTTAACTTCGCTGCGGACAGTGGTTATGTTAAGGCGAATCCGTTTAACGGCATTTCCATGCTCAAACGATCACGCACTGAACCAGATCCGCTCACACGAGAGGAGTTCGTCAGAATGATTAATGCATGTACTCATCAGCAACTGAAAAACATGTGGTCGCTGGCCGTGTACACAGGGGTGAGGCATGGAGAGCTGGTATCGTTGTCATGGGAAGACATCGACCTGAAAGCGGGAACTATGATGATTCGTCGCAACCACGTTAACGAAGGAGTTCACCCTTCCTAAAACAGAGGCAGGAACTGATCGAATCATAAACCTGATTCAGCCAGCCATCGATGTGTTGAAGAACCAGGCTGAAATGACCAGGCTGGGCAAGCAGTATCAAGTTGAGGTTAAGCTTCGTGAATACGATCGTACTGATGTGCATCCATGCACATTCGTGTTCAACCCGCAAATCGTATCGCGTAATGGCCGTGCAGGGCATCATTACGCTGTAGGGTCGATCAACCAATCGTGGGAGGCGGCAATGCGACGTGCAGGTATTCGCTATCGCAGAGCATACCAGTCAAGACACACTTACGCATGTTGGTCGTTAGCTGCCGGTGCCAACCCTAACTTCATCGCGAAGCAAATGGGCCACACCGACGCGCAAGTGGTTTACCGGGTGTACGGATCCTGGATGGCAGAAAACAACCAGGACCAGGTACTCATACTCAACCAGAAATTGAGTGAGTTTGCCCCACCCATGCCCCATGCAGTAGGATCGGATGGATATTAACAATAAATATCATTAGGTTATGTAGCCTAAACTTGCATGGACATCACTTCCTGATACGCCGACACCAGTTTATTACGCACCTGAATACCCATCTGCATCGATACCGACGCTTTTTGCATATCGGTCATCACATCATTTAACGCAATGCCCGGCTCACCCAGGGTAAATTTCTCAGCCTGCGTACGGGACGCGGTTTGCACATCGCTGATTCTGTCTAACGCCGCATGCAGTTGTCCGGCAAAACTCACGGTCGGTTGTGGCTGCATATCCTGCGTTTTTGCTGACATCGCCGTGGCCTGTAACTGGCTGATGACCCCTTCAATCCCCTGTATTGCCGACATTCTGATCCCCTGGATGATTTTTTACGTAGCTGAGATTACCAGTTAGTCAATAAGATAAAGGCGTTAAATAACGATAAAAAACCACGGTTTTTAACGCATAGAAAAATTCGAAACCGCAAATAATGAGACCGTCAATTTTTCGAGTTTGCTGACCCGGGAGTGAGTCTTGTTCCACTTTGCAAAAAACGCCGTCCACGATAAGCCACGAGGTGCGAGATGAGTGCGACAGCATCGACTGCAACCCAGCTTAAACCTCTCGAGTGGTTAAACCGCCTGCGCGCGAATCCCAGAATTCCTTTGATTGTGGCGGGAGCCGCTGCCGTCGCTATCATCGTGGCGATGGTCCTGTGGGCCAAAGCGCCTGACTATCGCACGCTGTTCAGCAATCTTTCCGATCAGGATGGTGGCGCGATTGTCACCCAACTGACGCAGATGAACGTTCCCTATCGTTTTACAGAGGGAAGCGGTGCTATAGAAGTTCCTGCCGATAAAGTCCACGAACTACGTTTACGTCTGGCGCAGCAAGGCCTGCCGAAAGGCGGCGCCGTTGGTTTTGAACTGCTGGATCAGGAAAAGTTTGGTATTAGCCAGTTTAGCGAGCAGGTCAACTACCAGCGTGCGCTGGAAGGTGAATTAGCCCGGACCATTGAAACGCTGGGACCGGTAAAACGCGCCCGCGTGCATCTGGCAATGCCGAAACCGTCGCTGTTTGTGCGTGAGCAAAAAGCGCCTTCAGCCTCCGTGACCGTTAACCTTGAACCGGGCCGTGCACTGGATGAAGGTCAGATCAGTGCAGTTACGCATCTGGTTTCCAGCGCTGTCGCCGGGTTACCGCCGGGCAACGTTACGCTGGTCGACCAGGCGGGTCATCTGTTAACTCAGTCGAACACCAGCAGCCGCGACCTTAACGATGCTCAGTTGAAATACGCCAGCGATGTCGAAGGCCGCGTTCAACGTCGTATCGAATCGATCCTGTCGCCGATTGTCGGCAACGGTAACGTACATGCGCAGGTCACCGCGCAGCTGGATTTCGCTAATAAAGAGCAAACCGAAGAACAGTACCGTCCAAACGGTGATGATTCCCAGGCCGTGCTACGTTCACGTCAGTTAAACGTCAGCGAGCAGATCGGAAGCGGAGCGCCAGGCGGCGTACCGGGCGCGTTGTCCAATCAACCAGCACCGGCGAATACCGCGCCAATCGCCAACCCTCCGGCTAATCAGCAAAATGCGCAAACCACGCAGACGGCAAATAACAGCAATAATGCCGGACCACGCAGTACGCAGCGCAACGAAACCAGCAATTATGAAGTCGACCGTACCATTCGCCACACCAAAATGAACGTCGGCGATGTGCAGCGTCTCTCGGTTGCAGTGGTGGTCAACTATAAAACGTTGCCGGACGGCAAACCGCTGCCGTTAACCGCCGATCAGATGAAACAGATTGAGGACCTGACCCGCGAAGCGATGGGCTTCTCCGACAAACGTGGCGATACCCTGAACGTGGTGAACTCTCCGTTCACGGCGACCGACGATTCCATTGGCGAGCTGCCGTTCTGGAAACAGCCGTTCTTTATTGATCAGTTGATGACCGCAGGCCGTTGGTTGCTGGTTCTGCTAGTTGCCTGGATCCTGTGGCGTAAGGCTGTTCGTCCGCAGTTGGTTCGCCGCAGCGAAGAAGCAAAAGCGGTACAAGAACAAACGCGTATTCGTCAGGAAACGGAAGAAGCGGTAGAAGTTCGCCTCAGCAAAGACGAGCAGACCCAGCAGCGTCGTACGAATCAGCGTCTGGGTGCAGAAGTGATGAGCCAGCGTATTCGTGAAATGTCAGATAACGATCCGCGCGTCGTGGCGCTGGTCATTCGCCAGTGGATGAGTAACGATCATGAGTAATGCCCTTACCGGTACCGATAAAAGCGTCATCCTGCTGATGACCATTGGCGAAGATCGCGCTGCTGAGGTGTTTAAACACCTTTCCACGCGCGAAGTTCAGGCGCTGAGTACAGCGATGGCGAACGTACGCCAGATCTCCAACAAACAGTTGACGGAAGTGCTGGCCGAATTTGAGCAAGAAGCAGAACAGTTTGCCGCGCTGAATATCAACGCCAACGAATATCTGCGCTCCGTGCTGGTGAAAGCGCTGGGCGAGGAACGCGCCTCCAGCCTGCTGGAAGATATTCTGGAAACCCGCGATACCACCAGCGGCATTGAAACGCTCAACTTTATGGAGCCGCAAAGCGCCGCCGACCTTATCCGCGACGAGCATCCGCAGATTATCGCCACCATTCTGGTGCACCTCAAACGTGGCCAGGCCGCCGATATTCTGGCGCTGTTCGACGAGCGTTTACGTCACGACGTGATGCTGCGTATTGCTACCTTCGGCGGTGTGCAGCCTGCCGCGCTGGCAGAACTGACCGAGGTACTGAACGGTCTGCTCGATGGCCAGAACCTCAAGCGCAGCAAAATGGGCGGCGTGAGAACGGCGGCAGAAATTATCAACCTAATGAAAACCCAGCAGGAAGAAGCGGTTATCACCGCCGTACGCGAGTTCGACGGCGAACTGGCGCAGAAAATTATCGACGAGATGTTCCTGTTCGAAAACCTGGTGGACGTCGACGATCGCAGTATCCAGCGCCTGCTGCAGGAAGTGGATTCCGAATCGCTGCTGATTGCGCTGAAAGGTGCCGAACAGCCGCTACGCGAGAAGTTCCTGCGCAACATGTCGCAACGTGCTGCCGATATTCTGCGCGACGACCTTGCCAACCGCGGTCCGGTGCGCTTGTCGCAGGTGGAAAACGAACAGAAAGCGATTCTGCTTATTGTGCGTCGTCTGGCGGAAACCGGCGAGATGGTGATCGGCAGCGGCGAGGATACCTATGTCTAACGAACTGCCGTGGAAAGTCTGGACTCCGGACGATCTCGCCCCACCGATGGCAGAGTTCGTGCTGGCCGACCACAGCGAAACGCCGCTGTCCGAAGAGACGGAAGAACCCGAGCTTTCCGCAGAGCAACAGCTTGAACAACAGCTCGCACAGCTGCAAATGCAGGCCCATGAGCAAGGGTATAACGCGGGGCTGGCGGAAGGTCGACAAAAGGGTCATGAACAAGGCTATCAGGATGGTCTGAGCCAGGGGCTGGAGCAGGGCCAGAACCAGGCGCGTGCGCAGCATGCGCCGATTCATGCCCGTATGCAGCAGCTGGTGAGCGAGTTTCAGAATACGCTGGACGCACTGGACAGCGTCATTGCCTCGCGCCTGATGCAAATGGCGCTGGAAGCTGCGCGTCAGGTGATTGGTCAGACGCCTATCGTGGATAACGCTGCGCTGATTAAGCAGATCCAACAGTTATTGCAACAGGAACCGCTGTTTAGCGGTAAACCGCAGCTGCGCGTACATCCGGACGATCTCCAGCGTGTTGAGGAGATGCTCGGTGCCACTCTCAGCCTGCACGGCTGGCGGCTGCGCGGTGATCCCACGCTGCATCACGGCGGTTGTAAAGTCTCAGCTGACGAAGGCGATCTGGATGCCAGCGTCGCCACACGCTGGCAAGAACTCTGCCGTCTGGCAGCGCCGGGAGTCGTGTAATGACCACTCGCCTGACTCGCTGGCTCAATACGCTGGACAACTTCGAAGAGAAAATGTCTCTGCTGCCTGCGGTGCGTCGTTACGGTCGCCTGACCCGCGCAACCGGGCTGGTGCTGGAAGCTACGGGGTTACAGCTGCCGCTGGGTGCCACCTGCGTCATTGAACGCCAGGATGGCAACGAAACCCAGGAAGTTGAAAGCGAAGTCGTAGGCTTTAACGGTCAACGTCTGTTTCTGATGCCGCTCGAAGAGGTCGAAGGCGTTCTGCCCGGGGCGCGCGTGTACGCGAAAAACATTGCCGGAGAAGGTCTGCAAAGCGGGAAGCAATTACCGCTTGGCCCTGCTCTGCTGGGGCGTGTGCTGGACGGCAGCGGCAAACCGCTCGACGGACTGCCCGCCCCGGATACCACCGAAACCGGCGCGCTGATTACACCGCCGTTTAACCCGCTGCAACGTACCGCAATTGAACACGTCCTGGATACCGGTGTACGCCCCATCAACGCGTTGTTAACCGTAGGTCGCGGCCAGCGTATGGGGCTTTTCGCAGGTTCCGGCGTCGGTAAAAGCGTCCTGCTCGGCATGATGGCGCGTTATACCCAGGCCGACGTCATCGTCGTGGGCCTGATTGGCGAACGTGGCCGCGAAGTTAAAGATTTTATTGAAAATATTCTCGGCGCTGACGGTCGCGCACGCTCGGTTGTGATTGCCGCTCCGGCGGACGTCTCGCCGCTGTTACGTATGCAAGGCGCGGCCTACGCCACGCGTATCGCCGAAGATTTCCGCGATCGTGGACAGCACGTATTGCTGATTATGGATTCCCTCACCCGCTATGCGATGGCGCAACGTGAGATAGCCCTGGCGATCGGCGAGCCACCGGCAACCAAAGGTTATCCACCGTCAGTATTCGCCAAATTACCGGCGCTGGTTGAACGTGCCGGAAACGGTATTCACGGCGGCGGTTCAGTCACCGCGTTTTATACGGTACTGACCGAGGGTGACGACCAGCAGGACCCGATTGCCGATTCCGCGCGCGCAATTCTGGACGGCCACATTGTGCTGTCACGTCATCTGGCCGAGGCGGGTCACTATCCGGCCATCGATATCGAAGCCTCAATCAGCCGCGCCATGACCGCGCTCATTAGTGAAAAACATTACGCACGGGTGCGCAACTTTAAACAGTTGCTGTCCAGCTTCCAGCGTAACCGCGATCTGGTTAGCGTGGGGGCGTATGCCAAAGGCAGCGATCCAATGCTGGATAAAGCCATCGCCTTATGGCCACAGCTGGAAGCGTTTTTACAGCAAGGCATCTTTGAACGGGCTGACTGGGAAGATTCTCTACAAGCTTTAGAACTGATTTTCCCTGGTGTGTGATTAAGCAGGAGAGCATAGGTCATGGCACAACATGGTGCGTTAGCAACACTGAAAGACCTGGCTGAAAAAGAGGTAGATGACGCCGCTGTCTTATTAGGAGAGATGCGTCGTGGCTGTCAGCAGGCAGAAGAACAGTTAAAAATGCTGATCGATTATCAGCATGAGTATCGCAACAATCTGAATACTGATATGGGCCAGGGTATTACCAGCAATCGCTGGATTAACTACCAGCAATTTATTCAGACGCTGGAAAAAGCGATTGAGCAACACCGCCAACAGCTCAATCAGTGGACGCAAAAAGTGGACATGGCTTTGAACAGTTGGCGCGACAAAAAACAACGATTACAGGCGTGGCAGACGTTGCAGGACAGACAAACCTCGGCGGCGTTACTGGCCGAAAACCGTCTGGATCAGAAAAAAATGGATGAATTTGCTCAGCGCGCAGCTATGAGGAAACCCGAATGATTACTTTACCCCAACTGATTACCACCGACACCGACGTAGCCGCAGGTCTTCAGTCAGGCAAAGCGGTAGATTCACCCGAGGATTTTTTAGCGTTGCTGGCTGGCGCATTAGGTGCGGGCGACGCGCAGGGTAAAGACGCTCCGCTGTCGCTTGCCGACTTACAGGCGGCCAGCAGTAAGCTGCAAAAAGGGTTACTGCAAAAAAATGGCGATACTGCACAGTCGGTCAAATTAACCGATCTGTTGGCGCAACAGGAGCTACAAGCCGAGTCTTCTCTTGCCGACATGACTGACGCTCAGCAACTGTTGTCTGCTCTCACACCTTCACTGAAAGCTAATGCCCTGACGACGCTGGGCAAAGTTGCTCAGCAGGACGAAAAAAACACCACGCTGAGTGATGACGATCTCGCCAACCTGAGCGCATTGTTCGCCATGCTACCAGGACAACCGCTGGCTACGCCTGCCGTCGACAGCGCACCAGCCCCGGTTGATGCCACGCTTTCGGCGTTGTCACGTGGCGCTGCACACGGCGCGACGACTGATAATGCAGACGAATTGCTGCCGGGTGATGCCAAAAAAGGCAAAGCGGATGCCACAATTGCTGGCGGTGGTGCTAATCAGGCAAACAATCCAGCACTAACCCCGCTGACGGCGGCGGCGAACGCCAGAGCTGAAATCGACAGCACCCCGTCACCGACCAGCATTGGCATGACTGCGGCACCGCTAAGTGGTCCACAGACACACGCACAACCGTTACCGACGGCCGCGCCAGTGTTAAGCGCTCCGTTAGGTAGCCATGAATGGCAGCAATCGCTGAGCCAGCACGTCACATTGTTCACGCGCCAGGGCCAGCAAAGCGCAGAGCTGCGTCTGCATCCGCAAGACCTGGGTCAGGTACATATTTCCCTCAAGCTGGACGACAACCTCGCACAGTTACAAATGGTTTCACCGCACAGTCACGTGCGCGCCGCACTGGAAGCCGCATTACCGATGCTGCGTACGCAGTTGGCTGAAAGCGGCATTCAACTGGGGCAAAGCAACATCAGCAGTGAAAGCTTCGCTGGCCATCAGCAGTCTTCCGGGCAGCAACAGCAGGCTGGTCGCGCTCAAGGACAAGACATTTTTGCCGCTGAAGATGACGCAATACTGGCAACCCCAGCCTCGCTGCAAGCCGCTGCCCGCGGCGATGGCGCAGTAGACATCTTCGCCTAACGCCAGAGGTAGCATGATTATCCGCGTCTTTTCCACGCTTTGTCGTGGACAGGACACGGGATAATCAGCCCATAAGCTGTACCGAAACAGGAAGCCCGTATCTGATGACTGACTCCGCGATTAACAAAAAAAGTAAACGCGCTATTTGGATCCCTCTGCTGGTATTAATTACCCTCGCCGCCTGCGCAACTGCGGGTTATAGCTACTGGCGCATGCAGCAGCAGCCGTCCGCCAGCGTCAAAGCGGAACCGCCTCCACCGCCAGCCCCGGTGTTCTTTGCGCTGGATACCTTTACCGTCAATCTGGGTGATGCAGATCGTGTGCTGTATATCGGTATCACGCTGCGCATGAAAGATGAGGCGACACGTTCACGTCTTAACGAATATCTGCCGGAAGTGCGCAGCCGCTTGCTGCTGCTGTTCTCTCGTCAGAATGCAGCCACACTCGCCACCGAGGAAGGTAAGCAACAGCTGATTACCGCCATCAAAGAGACGCTGGCGACTCCGCTCGTTGTTGGGCAGCCGAAACAGGTTGTCACCGACGTTCTTTATACAGCTTTTATTCTGCGGTAAAGACATGGGCGACAGTATTCTTTCTCAGGCTGAAATCGACGCATTGCTCAACGGCGATAGCGAAACCAAAGACGAACCCATTTCAGGTATCGCAAAAGAAAGCGATATTCGTCCTTATGATCCCAACACTCAGCGTCGCGTGGTACGTGAGCGTTTACAGGCGCTGGAGATCATTAACGAACGCTTTGCGCGCCAGTTCCGTATGGGGTTATTTAACCTGTTGCGCCGTAGCCCGGATATTACCGTGGGTGCGATCCGTATCCAGCCATACCATGAATTTGCGCGCAACTTACCGGTTCCGACCAACCTGAACTTAATCCACCTGAAGCCGCTGCGCGGTACGGGTCTGGTGGTGTTCTCACCGAGTCTGGTATTTATCGCCGTAGACAACCTGTTTGGCGGTGACGGTCGTTTCCCGACGAAAGTCGAAGGTCGCGAATTTACGCACACGGAACAGCGCGTTATCAACCGCATGTTGAAGTTGGCGCTGGAAAGCTACAGCGACGCGTGGAAGGCCATCAACCCGCTGGAAGTGGAATACGTCCGTTCTGAGATGCAGGTGAAATTTACCAATATCACTACCTCTCCGAACGACATCGTGGTGAATACCCCGTTCCACGTTGAAATTGGCAACCTGACCGGTGAATTTAACATCTGTCTGCCATTCAGCATGATTGAACCGTTGCGTGAGCTGCTGGTGAATCCGCCGCTGGAAAACTCACGTAATGAAGATCAGAACTGGCGCAATAATCTGGTGCGTCAGGTTCAGCATTCTGAGCTGGAGCTGGTGGCAAACTTTGCCGACATTCCGCTGCGGCTATCCCAGATTTTAAAACTGAAACCCGGCGATGTACTGCCGATTGAAAAACCCGACCGCATTATTGCTCATGTGGACGGCGTGCCTGTGCTGACCAGCCAGTATGGCACCGTAAACGGTCAGTATGCGTTACGCGTAGAACATCTGATAAACCCGATTTTGAATTCGCTGAATGAGGAACAGCCCAAATGAGTGATATGAATAATCCGTCCGATGAGAACACTGGCGCATTGGACGATCTGTGGGCTGACGCGTTAAACGAGCAAAAAACCACGCCCACCAAAAGTGCGGCCGATGCGGTATTCCAGCAGTTAGGTGGCGGCGACGTCAGCGGTGCTTTGCAGGACATCGACCTGATCATGGACATTCCGGTCAAGCTGACCGTCGAACTGGGCCGTACCCGCATGACCATCAAAGAGCTGCTGCGTCTGACGCAGGGTTCTGTTGTCGCACTGGATGGTCTGGCAGGCGAACCGCTGGATATTCTGATCAACGGTTATCTGATTGCCCAGGGCGAAGTCGTCGTAGTTGCGGACAAATACGGTGTGCGTATCACTGACATTATCACCCCGTCTGAACGTATGCGCCGTCTGAGCCGTTAATCATGAATACCCAGGCTACCGTTTCTCAACCCGCCGCCGTTCCCGGCTCACCGCTGGTGCAGGTAAGCGGCGCGCTGCTCGGGATCATCGTCTTGATCCTGGCGGCGGCCTGGGTCATTAAACGTCTGGGGTTTGCCCCCAAAAGTGCCGGTACGCGCGGGCTGAAAGTCACGGCCAGTACCTCACTGGGTCCACGTGAGCGCGTGGTGATTGTCGAGGTCGAAGATGCCCGTCTGGTACTGGGCGTCACAGCCTCGCAGATTAACGTCCTGCACACCCTGCCCCCGGCACCTGCCGATGCAGAAGAAAAAACGGCCTCCCCTGCGGATTTCCAGGCCATGATGAAGAGTTTGCTGAAGCGTCCTGGGAGATCCTGATGCGCCGTTTGTTATCCCTTACGCTGGCAGGCTTGTGGCTTTTCAGCCCCGTTGCCCTCGCCCAACTCCCGGGTCTGGTCAGTCAGCCTTTGCCGGGCGGCGGACAAAACTGGACGTTGCCCGTGCAGACGCTGGTGTTCATCACCTCGCTGACGTTCCTGCCTGCAATTTTGCTGATGATGACCAGCTTCACCCGCATCATCATCGTTTTTGGTCTACTGCGAAATGCGCTGGGTACCCCCTCAGCACCACCTAACCAGGTGCTCCTGGGCCTGGCGCTCTTTTTGACCTTTTTCATCATGTCGCCGGTGATCGATAAAATCTACGTTGACGCATACCAACCGTTCAGCGAAGAGAAGATCTCCATGCAGGAAGCCATGGAGAAAGGCGCCCAGCCGCTGCGTGAGTTTATGTTGCGCCAGACCCGTGAAGCCGATCTGGCACTTTTCGCGCGCTTAGCAAACAGCGGTCCGTTACAGGGACCAGAAGCCGTGCCGATGCGAATTTTGCTGCCCGCTTATGTCACCAGTGAGCTGAAAACAGCATTCCAGATAGGCTTTACCATTTTTATTCCGTTTCTGATTATCGACCTAGTGATCGCCAGCGTGTTGATGGCGCTCGGGATGATGATGGTACCGCCCGCCACAATCGCGTTGCCGTTCAAGCTGATGCTGTTTGTGTTGGTAGACGGTTGGCAGCTACTTGTCGGCTCGCTGGCACAAAGCTTTTACAGTTAGAGGCGCGAAATGACTCCTGAATCGGTCATGATGATGGGCACAGAGGCGATGAAAGTCGCTCTGGCCCTTGCCGCGCCTTTGCTGTTGGTCGCTCTCATCACGGGTCTTATCATCAGTATTCTGCAGGCGGCGACCCAGATTAACGAAATGACGCTGTCCTTCATCCCCAAAATTGTCGCGGTGTTTATTGCCATCATTGTTGCTGGCCCGTGGATGCTTAACCTGCTGCTCGACTACGTGCGTACGCTGTTCAGCAATATCCCCTATATCATCGGGTAGACAACGTTATGTTGCAGGTGTCCAGCGTTGAGTGGCTCCACTGGCTGAATTTATACTTCTGGCCTTTGCTGCGCATACTGGCGCTCATCTCAACGGCCCCCATCCTCAGTGAACGAGCCATCCCCAAACGGGTAAAGCTGGGGCTGGGGTTGATGATTACCGTCGTTATCGCCCCATCGATCCCTGCCGTTGACGTCCCCATCTTTTCTGTTGGCGCGCTTTGGCAGGCAATGCAACAAATCCTGATCGGTATCGCATTAGGCTTCACCATGCAGTTTGCGTTTGCCGCAGTACGTACCGCCGGGGAATTAATTGGCCTGCAAATGGGCCTTTCCTTCGCGACGTTCTTCGATCCCGGTAGCCGTCTGAATATGCCGGTTCTGGCACGACTGATCGACATGCTCGCCATGCTGCTGTTCCTGACCTTTAACGGCCATTTATGGCTGATTTCGCTGCTGGTAGATACTTTTCATACTCTGCCCATCGGCGGCAATCCGGTGAACAGCAATGCGTTTCTCGCACTGGCACGGGCGGGTAGCCTGATTTTCCTCAACGGGCTAATGCTGGCCCTGCCGGTAATGACGCTGCTGCTCACGCTGAACCTTGCACTTGGTTTGTTAAATCGCATGGCACCACAGCTGTCGGTTTTCGTCATCGGCTTTCCTCTCACTCTGACCGTAGGTATTTCACTAATGGCGGCGCTAATGCCATTAATTGCGCCATTCTGCGAACGATTATTCAGTGAGATTTTTAATTTACTGGCCGATATCGTCAGCGAAATGCCTGGAAAATAATAACCCTTATTTTTTATCCTGTTTTACTAAGGATTGTCCTAAATTTAAAAAGTGACAACATCCACCAGGATATCTCTGTCGCGGCTTATTTGTTTTTGCCTCACTCACATAACGCAACATTCACTTTACTTTAAGATGTTTCCTGGCAAATTATACGCAACTTTACGGGATAGTAAATCCGCCTGAAAAACAGCGAAAGCGTCATCTTGGGTCGTTATTATTCCGTTTAGTTGTGATGAAATAATCAGGTAAGGGGAATTATCGTTACGCATTGAGTGAGGGTATGCCATGTCAACGATTATTATGGATTTATGCAGTTACACCCGACTAGGGTTAACCGGATATCTGGTAAGTCGGGGAGTGAAAAAAAGGGAAATCAACAACATTTCCAACGTTGATGAACTCAGTCTCGCCTGTGTCTCTCAACAACCCGCTGTGGTGTTTATTAATGAGGACTGCTTTATCCACGATCCTGCTAATAGCCAGCAAATAAAGCAAATCATTAATCAGCATCCCAGCACATTATTTATTGTGTTTATGGCAATTGCCAACGTGCATTTTGATGAATATCTACTCGTCAGAAAAAATTTATTGATTAGTTCTAAATCGATTAAACCTGATTCACTGGATAAACTACTTGGCGATATTCTGAAAAAGGAAGTAGATATTGCTATTGATGTGAATCTGCCAACATTATCATTAAGTCGAACCGAATCCAGCATGCTGCGTATGTGGATGGAGGGTCAGGGAACAATACAGATATCAGATCAAATGAATATCAAAGCCAAGACGGTGTCATCCCATAAGGGGAATATAAAACGAAAGATTAAAACGCATAATAAGCAAGTTATCTATCACGTTGTAAGGCTTACGGATAACGTCACCAATGGTATCTTTGTGAATATGCGCTAAGACGTTCTGACTGGTGGCGACCCCACCAGTCAGAATTAAACAGCGGAACTCATGTCACTCCACTTTTTCCACAAAGATACCATCCTGATGACCTGATTCATTAAAGAACCAGATACCGAGCGGGTAGTCTTCCAGCGAAACCAGGTACATAGTGCCTTCGCTAAACTCTTCGATTGCCAGTACCACGCCCGGTCGACGAGGACCGCCGTCCGTTTTGACTGTGACCCGATCATTCACCTTCATAGTTTTCCTCCTGTGGCTTTGTGCCAGTGTAGAACAAATTCCTTTTTCTGGCAGCGCTGTACACGCGCGATTGCGGGTTTTATCGACGGTCTATACTTAAGTTGTGCGTATCTGATGTTTGGGTACGCTCCCCCGGTATCCTTAACGGTTGAGAGGTATGAGGATGAAAACCGCGAAAGAGTACAGCGATACGGCCAAACGTGAAGTCAGCGTCGATGTCGACGCGCTGCTAAAGGCAATCAACGAAATCTGCGAGAGTGAAATTCATCGCAGCCAGGATGACCCGGAGCGCGTCAGCGTTGACGGGCGTGATTACCATACATGGCATGAACTGGCCGATGCGTTCGAGCTTGATATCCATGATTTTAGCGTGTCGGAAATCAATCGCTGACTGAGGGCGAAAAAAATCCCGGCCCTTATCGGGTCGGGATCAAGCTTGCTTATGCAAGAAGCACTTGTAAATTCGTTACACCAGAAAATCTGATGTGAACCAAACCTTATCTGCAATTTTTTTGCCTGACAAGTAAATAATTCTCACCGGAATGATAAATATAACTAATGGGTGAGAGATCACCAGGTTACGGTCGAGCCAAATGTTCAGGCATCCTGACAGAGCTGTCTTCGCTCGCCAGGCACCACCAGTTCATCTTCACGGAATGCTTCCCGTTTAACGCCAAAGCCGTCGTACCAGCGACACTCCACCATTCCGCTGGCATACCCGGTAACGATCATACGTGGGCCACCCTCTTTGGAGGTGACTTCCTCACTGACAGAAAAGACCATACCTGCCTCCTGTATCAAGAGAAACCTTTACACCTTAGATGACAAGGAGGCTTTTTGCGTAATCAGTCCTGTAACAATTAGTGCGAAATCCCGCGCACTCTGGCGACAGCTTTTACCAGCAAAACGACAATCCCACCGATGATAAAGCCGAGCACCAGGTTAAGCAGGGTCGGAAGCATTAGCGAAATCAATGTACTTTGCTGCTGAGCAAAATGTTCAATCGCATGATGCAGCGGCGATATTCCGTGTACCACAATGCCGCCTCCCACTAAAAACATCGCCAGTGTGCCGACCACAGAAAGTGTTTTCATAAGCCAGGGGGCAACCACCAGTAACCCTTTGCCCAACGACTGGGCAAGCAGGCTACGCTTTTCTGCCAACCAGTACCCAATGTCGTCAAGCTTAACGATAATCCCGACCAGGCCATACACGCCCACGGTCACCACTAACGCGATACCTGATAGCACCAACACCTGATTCAGCAAGGGTGCGTCCGCTACAATACCCAGCGTAATTGCGACAATCTCGGCAGACAAAATGAAGTCGGTACGTATTGCCCCTTTGATTTTATCTTTCTCAAAGGTGAGCGGATCCTGCGCCGCCAAAGATGTCAGACGCTGCTGACGTTCTTCCGGAGTTTCTTTGTGCTTCCGCGCCTCCAGGGTATGCAGAACCTTTTCCACCCCTTCAAAACAGAGAAACGCCCCGCCTACCATTAATAAGGGGGTGATCGCCCAGGGAATAAATGCGCTTATCAATAGCGCCAACGGCACCAGAATAACTTTGTTAACAAACGATCCTTTCGCCACACTCCAGACCACCGGGAGTTCGCGGTTCGCCCGCACGCCCGACACCTGCTGCGCATTAAGCGACAGATCATCCCCCAGCACGCCCGCGGTTTTTTTCGCGGCCAGTTTTCCCATCACTGAGATATCATCCAGCAGCGTGGCGATATCATCGAGTAAGGTCAGTAAGCTACTTCCTGCCAAAATTTTCACCCTCAATATTATTTTTTTGCAGTCATAAGTATGAAGTAAAACACGCCATGCTGAAACTGACCTTTCTGGTCAACAAGTTTTTAACATCAACACGTAATTATAAATCTCGCCAGTAAGATAGTTTTGACGTTTACTATGTTGCACCTTTTTATTTCCACCGTGAGGGATTATGCGTTTCAGGCAATTGTTACCGCTTTTCAGTGCGCTATTCGCGCTGTACATCATTTGGGGTTCCACGTACTTCGTTATTCGCATTGGCGTTGAAAGCTGGCCGCCGTTAATGATGGCAGCCGTACGTTTTCTCTCCGCGGGAATTTTATTAACAAGTTTCTTACTTATTCGTGGGCATAAGCTGCCCCCCTTACGCCTAATCCTGAACGCCGCGTTAATTGGTATCCTGCTGCTGGCTGTGGGTAATGGTCTGGTCACCGTCGCAGAACACCAAAATGTCCCTTCCGGTATTGCCGCCGTGGTGGTCGCCACCGTCCCGTTATTTACGCTGTGTTTTAGCCACTTTTTTGGCATCAAAACGCGCAAGCTGGAATGGTTGGGGATAGCGATTGGGCTAGCAGGGATCATCATGCTGAACAGCGGAGGCAATTTAAGTGGCAATCCGTGGGGCGCTATTTTAATCCTGATCGGTTCAATAAGCTGGGCGTTTGGCTCGGTGTACGGTTCACGCATTACGCTACCCGTTGGCATGATGGCCGGAGCCATTGAAATGTTAGCCGCCGGTATTGTGCTGATGTGCGCATCGCTACTCTCCGGGGAAAAACTGACCACCATGCCAACATTTTCAGGCTTTATGGCGGTGGCTTACCTGGCCCTGTTTGGCTCCATTATTGCCATTAATGCGTATATGTTCCTGATCCGCAATGTCAGCCCGGCGCTAGCCACCAGCTATGCCTACGTCAATCCGGTTGTTGCCGTGCTGTTAGGTACCGGTCTGGGGGGTGAAAGACTGGCCCCTATCGAATGGCTGGCGCTCGGCGTGATCGTGTTTGCTGTGGTGCTGGTAACGTTGGGGAAATACCTGTTCCCTGTTAAAGCGGATGCCGTTACTACCCCGTCGGAAAAAACGTTACAGTAAATGAATACCGAGTGTGTCGATCTGCGCGGTGTCGCCACCGCCGCAGATCCACTCGATGACACGTTCAGATAACGCTTCATCGTCCAGCTTTTCGCGACCACGCAGGGCGCACTCCCAGACAATCAGTACGCGCCAGCCCAGAGCCTGCAACTTTTCACAATCCCGCGCATCGCGCTGGACATTTTTGCCTATTTTTTCCAGCCAGAATTCCGTTCGTGTCGCGGGGACTTTAAACAAATAGCAATCGTGGTGGTGCCAGAAACAGCCGTGAGTAAAAATCACACAATGATAATCATCCACCACAAAATCAGGGCGACCGGGTAACGTCGCATCCTGCACGCGAAACGTTACCCCCTGCTCTGTCAGCACGCTGGCAAGGCGTTTTTCAATTGCGGTATCGCGGGTAGCTATCGCCCGCATATTTTTACTGCGTGTTGCTTTATCGTGAACGTCTGCCACGCTGATTCTCTTTCTCGCGAGTAGCAACTGCCTGCCTGATTTTCGGCTCCAGCAACCTGGCCACCGCCGCAAATGCCGGAACGACTACCGAATTACCAAACTGGCGATAAGCCTGGGTATCTGACACAGGGATCCTGAACTGATAGCCCTGCGGAGATTCAAACCCCATCAGACGCGCGCACTCTCTGGGCGTAAGTCTGCGTGGGCGGTGGCGCTGATTCTGCGGATCGTCAAAATCTTTCTCACCCAGCGCCATATCCCAACCACGGTCAATCAGGATCTCCGCCCCATCCTTATAATAACGCGCAGATAACGTGCGCGTTACGCAATCAGGGTTACCGGGATACACCATGCCATAGCCAAATCCATTGCCCCGCGCCTGATGCTTTTTCGCATAGCGATAGAGGTATTTCCACAACACCGGCGTCAGTACATATTTCGCATCGACGGTCGGCTCAAGCAGTTCCGCCAGCGTGGTACGCCGCGGCGGATAACGCGTGACAATATCCCGCAGCGTGAAGTCTGATTTCAAATTCAGATCGCGTCGGAAGCCGACAAGCACGATACGTTCTCGATGCTGAGGCAAAAAATGTTGCCCATCGATAATTTTCGGATCGTCCGGGCCGTTATCCGCCGCATCCGCTACGTCATAACCCAGCTCGTCCAGCGTTTGCATAATGATGCGAAACGTTTTGCCCTGATCGTGACTCTTCAGGTTTTTGACGTTTTCGAGCACAAATATGGCGGGCCGACGCGCATCGATAATGCGCACCACGTCAAAAAATAGCGTGCCTTGCGTATCACAGGCGAAACCATGTGCCCGCCCTAACGCATTTTTCTTTGATACACCAGCCAGAGAAAATGGCTGACAAGGGAATCCGGCTAACAGCACGTCATGTTCAGGAACATGCTGGCGAATATGTTCTGCCGCCTGCTGGTCACTCACCCCATCGTGATGGCTGAGTGTGATATCACGAATATCTTCATTAAAGTTGTGCTGGAGCGGATCGCAGTAGTTGTTCGCTTTATAGGTGCGCACCGCATGCTTGTTCCACTCACTGGTAAACACGCACTGCCCGCCAATAGCTTCAAAGCCGCGACGAATGCCGCCAATACCGGCAAAAAGATCGATAAAGCGAAAGGCATAATGCGGATGATGCGCAGGTGGTTTCGGCAACAAAGTATTCAGATGAATGAGCTCGCGGTCGCTGAGGCGATGCCATGTTTCATTAGCAACCACTCGTTTAAAAATGGCCGGGCTCCAGCGGTTCTCGCCAACGCCATTCAGATGAGCAACCAGCGTTTTCACGTCATATATTTCAAGCAACTTGGCCAACATCACCTGCACGTCGGTCTCGTTTTCATCTGTCATCGGGTTCATGGAGCCTGCTACTGAAAAATTATCCTGCATACATTTAACCGGCAGAAATGGATAACCGACAGATTAACATAAATTAGCACGGTTGACGTTTCAGCCGTATTGACGACTAGCGCGCTTTAAAGGGTTGAATCGCGTCAAGATCCAGCATTTCGTATTCTCCTTTTAACTCCGCACTCAGCTTCGCCATATACGTCAGTAAAAAATCCGCATTATGTTGTGCCAAATGCCTCCCTTGTTCGGTTTGCATCGTCAACGGCAACGTCAATAACTTGGTCTGGAAGTGATCGAGCGCGTACTGTTTATCGTCAAGGCTACGCTTTCGGGCAAACGGATCTTCCGCATCAAACAGCGCAACCCCCAACGCCCCTGAAACGGCAAATACGCGCGCTAAACCAATTGCACCCAGCGCCTCAAGCCGGTCTGCATCCTGCACGATTTTCGCTTCAAGGGTTTCTGGCACGATTTTGGCGCTAAAACTGTGCGCCTCAATGGCATGACACACTGCCGATAACCGCTGTTGTGGAAAATCCGGAAAATCGCGCATCAAAACACAACGTGTTTCCTTGGCTGCCAGTACCGACGAACAATGACGCTCAGGATGGTTCTTTGGCAGGCTGACGAGATCGTGGAAGTAGCACGCGGTCAACACCACCAGCCAGTCTACGGTTGCATCTGTACTCAGCTTTTGCGCCGTTATCCACACACGTCGAAAGTGAAAGATGTCATGTGCAGCATCTTGTCCAGAATGGTTATCAGCTAACCAGGCTTCAAATCGTGACTGCCAGTCGTGCAGTTTCATGCTATCTCCCTTTGTAGAAAGAAAATCACCTTAGCAACAATTTTCATTGCAGACCACTGCCCGCCCCATTACATAATCATTTTTTATTATTGCACTAAAAATAAAATCCACATGAATTTATAAAACCCACGACGCCAATATCGAAAAATAATTTATATGAATATTAAAAACAAACATCTAAAACAAATAAAATACACATAACAAATAAATAGATTAACGCATATAACCCACTGATTAAAAACAATTCATATGGCGAATGCCAATGTAATTAACACACACGTATAATTATATAAAGATGCAAAAGAAACATTTTGAAATATTTTAAATACATTTGTTACATGTTATATTTTAAATTAAATGAACTTCATAGATAGTATCCAAATGTAGTCACTTGGATAGTACTACATATTCATTTTAATTATCATGCAAAGGGAATACATAATGAAAAGAAAAGTATTGGCACTGCTTCTCCCTGCTTTATTAGCTGCAGGCGCAGCAAATGCGGCTGAAATCTATAATAAGAACGGCAATAAACTGGATCTGTACGGTAAAGTCGATGCACGTCATGTCTTCTCCGAAGATACTACTGAGGACGGGGACGCTACATATGTACGTCTGGGTTTTAAAGGTGAAACTCAGATTAATTCTGATCTGATCGGTTTTGGTCAGTGGGAATACAACATTCAAGCAAATGAAATTGAAGATGATAATGCAAATACCGCTACTCGTCTGGGTTTTGCGGGTCTGAAATTCAGTGATTATGGCTCCTTCGATTATGGCCGTAACTATGGCGTGCTGTATGACATCGAAGCATGGACCGACATGTTGCCTGTATGGGGCGGTGATTCATACACCTACACTGATAACTTTATGACAGGCCGTACCAACGGTGTAGCAACTTACCGCAACACTGATTTCTTTGGCTTGGTTGAGGGCCTGAATTTTGCACTGCAGTATCAAGGTGCAAATGAGAGCGAAAACTCTGTCTTTGGTCAGGAAGGAACCAACAACGGTCGTAATGTGCGCAAACAGAACGGCGACGGTTTCGGTATGTCCACCACTTACGACTTCGGCATGGGTATCAGTGCTGGTGCAGCATTCTCAACGTCTGACCGTACCAATGAACAACAGTATGATACCACTGCAAATGGTGAAAAAGCAGAAGCCTGGACTGTTGGTCTGAAATACGATGCTAACGACATCTATCTGGCAACCATGTATGCGGAAACCCGCAATATGACCCCAGTAGGAAGTAGTAGCAAATGTGATAACTGTTTTGCTAACAAAACTCAGAACTTCGAAATAACGGCTCAATACCAATTTGATTTCGGTCTGCGTCCGGAAATTTCTTACCTGCAGTCTAAAGGTAAGGACTTGAGTGAAGACATGGGATTCATTACCAATAAGTACAACAACAAAGATCTGGTTAAGTACGTATCTATTGGTGCTAACTACTACTTCAACAAAAACTTCTCCACCTACGTTGATTACAAAATCAACCTGCTTGACGGCGATGATGCATTCTACGACGCAGTCGGTATTTCGACTGATGATGTTGTAGGTGTTGGTATGATCTACCAATTCTAATTGACGCAAAAATAAGCAAGCCCGCTTCATATGAAGCGGGCTTTTTATTTATACGAAACGTATTTTTTTATCACACGGGCATTACAACGATAAACTTGTGAGGATACTCAAAGAAAAAAACATCCATGAGAACTGTCGTTGAAAGCGAGGCGTGCAAGTGCTTGAATAGTGGCGGAGAGAGGGGGATTTGAACCCCCGGTAGAGTTGCCCCTACTCCGGTTTTCGAGACCGGTCCATTCAGCCGCTCTGGCATCTCTCCGTTTTGGCGGTTGCCATGATGCCAGGTAATTTGGCATTTTAACAGACCCCGTTCCGTCAATTTCGTTCAAGTGACGAGTTTGCGAGCAAAACGATGATTAAGTGGCCCTGGAAAGAGCAAGAAACAACCCGGAGTGACGACTGGCCGTGGGACGACGCCCTGGCTATTCCTCTTCTGGTGAATCTCACCGAGCAAGAACAAGCCAGGCTTATCGCCCTGGCCGAGCGCTTTTTACAGCAAAAAAGATTGGTAGCGCTTCAGGGGTTTGAACTGGATCCACTAAAAAGTGCGCGCATTGCGCTGCTTTTCTGTTTGCCTGTCCTGGAATTAGGGATCGAGTGGCTCGACGGGTTTCATGAAGTTCTCATCTACCCTGCCCCGTTTGTCGTGGACGATGAATGGGAAGACGATATTGGGCTGGTACATAATCAACGTGTTGTACAGTCCGGGCAAAGCTGGCAGCAAGGTCCAATAATCCTCAACTGGCTCGACATTCAGGATTCTTTTGATGCCTCCGGCTTTAATCTGATCATCCATGAAGTGGCGCATAAGCTTGATATGCGTAATGGCGACCGCGCCAGCGGTATTCCGGCGATCCCTCTGCGAGATATTGCCAGTTGGGAGCACGATCTGCATGCCGCAATGAATAACATTCAGGATGAAATTGATCTGGTCGGTGAAACCGCGTGCAGTATAGATGCCTACGCAGCGACCGATCCTGCCGAATGCTTTGCCGTTCTATCGGAGTATTTCTTCAGTGCCCCTGAATTATTTGCACCACGTTTTCCGGCATTATGGCAACGTTTCATTCAGTTTTACCGCCAGAACCCCATGGAGCGGTTACGCGATACCCGCTAAGGTGGCCATTGTCGCTCACCAAATGTGCATTAACGCTGAATTTGAAGATTAATTAACCAATTGAAATGACGCGCTAATTTTACTGTTGACACCTCATGATGAGGTCAGTAATATGCGCCTCGTTCACACGATTCCTCTGTAGTTCAGTCGGTAGAACGGCGGACTGTTAATCCGTATGTCACTGGTTCGAGTCCAGTCAGAGGAGCCATATTTAAGAAGCCTGCTTAGGAAACTAAGCAGGCTTTTTGCTTTTCAGGTCGCTATAAAATCCCTTTCATAAGCCCCCTGCCTGCTCTGCACCGCTGTTACATGCCGCATCACAACGTTGATTAAAGTTATGTAAATGTAAATCGTTTAAACTTTGCAATTATTGTAAGTGCTAGTGATTATCATTTATTGTACGCGAGCCAAAGGAACGAGCCCCCCGCTCGGTTCACTGTACGTTCCAATTACTCTGGGATATAAACGATGAATTCTCTGCCTCGCGCCGGACTGCGCCGTATCACACTTGCCTCTGCCCTGGTCTTCTCAGTTAGCCTACCGGCTTTCGCTCAGGATACGTTAACGCTCTATACCACCCGTGAACCGGGTCTGATCCAGCCTTTGCTTGATAGCTGGACCAAAACCAGCGGCATCAAAGTCAGTACGGTCTATATCAAGGACGGTATGCTTGAGCGCGTTAAAGCTGAAGGTAAAAATTCACCTGCTGACCTGCTGATGACCGTTGATGCCGGTAACCTCATTGATTTAGTGGAAGCGGGTGTAACTCAGCCAGTAGAGTCTGAAGCACTGAAAACCGCTATTCCGGCTAATCTGCGCGGCGCAGATAATCAGTGGTTTGCGCTGTCGATGCGTGCCCGCGTGCTGTATGCCGAGAAGTCACTGCCAATCGATAACTGGCATTACGAACAACTCGCCAGCCCTGAGTACAAAGGTAAAGTTTGTATTCGTTCCGGACAGCACCCGTATAACACAGCGCTGATCGCCGCAATGATTGCTCATCACGGTGAAGCAAAGACCGAAGAATGGCTGCGCGGTGTGAAAGCTAACCTTGCGCGTAAAGCTACCGGTGGCGACCGCGATGTAGCTCGCGATATTCTCGGCGGCATTTGCGATATTGGTCTCGCCAACTCCTATTACGTCGGCCATATGAAAAACGCCAAAGAAGGCAGTGATGCACGTCAGTGGGGCGATGCGATTAAAGTCGTTAAACCCACCTTTGAAAATGGCGGTACACACGTCAACATCAGTGGCGCAGCTGTAGCCCGCTATGCACCAAATAAAGCCGATGCCGTTAAGCTGATGGAATATCTGGTTTCCGCACCTGCCCAGCAGCAGTATGCGAAAGCGAACTTCGAATATCCGGTATTGAAAGGCGTGACGCTTGACCCGGTTATCAGCGCTACCATCGGTGAAATCGACGTCGATAAAACGCCGTTAACCGAAATCGTTAAATATCGTAAACAAGCTAGTCTGCTGGTAGATAAAGTTGGATTCGATCAATAAACCTCTGCAGGTTCCGACGTTACGCGGCCTGGTTTCCGGGCCGCAGTCATTATTAACGCCGCTACATCTTGGTGCACTATGCGTAGCGCTTGGCGTTCTGACACCGATCATTGCGCTGATTTGGCAGGCTACCCAGGCCGATTTATCTCACTGGGATAATCTCCTGACGTATGTACTGCCTGCCGCACTAAAAAATACCGTGTTGTTATTAGCCGGTGTCGCGGTGATGGTCGGCGTGATTGGCGTAGGCAGCGCATGGGCGGTAACGGCATGGGATTTTCCTGGACGTAAAATTCTTAGCTGGGCGTTACTGTTGCCGCTGGCGATGCCAACCTACATTGTGGCCTTTGCGTGGCTCGATCTGCTGCATCCGATTGGCCCCCTGCAAACCTTTATCCGTTTTTTATTGGGTTTTGACAGCCCAAGACAGTTCCGACTGCCTGATTTACGCTCACTTTCCGGCGCAATCATCCTGCTCGGATTAGTGCTGTACCCATACGTGTATCTGACAACCCGCGCCATGTTTATTAGCCAACCGGCTCATTTACTGGAAGCCGCACGCACGCTGGGATGCAGCGCAACCGGAACCTTCTTTCGTGTTGCTTTGCCCATGGCTCGTCCGGCGTTGGCCGTTGGGATCAGTCTGGCACTGCTGGAAACGCTCAACGATATTGGCGCATCGGAGTTCCTCGGGGTACAGACGTTAACCGTTACCGTGTACACCACATGGATCTCGCGTTCTGATTTATCTGCCGCGGCACAAATTGCCTGCATGATGCTGATGTTTATATTCCTTATTCTGACGCTGGAATTTTATGGTCGCAGAAAACAAGGATTCAGCAGCCGCAGCCTGCGGGAAATTCAACCAACGCGCGTGCAGGGCTGGCGTGGTTGGCTGCTCGGTGGCGTTATTTCAATGCCGGTTGTGCTGGGTTTTCTGGCTCCGGTACTGTTTTTAATGTGGGAAAGCGCCAAACGTATAGGTGATGAGAACCCCCTTTCCTCTTCGTTACTGTCAGCATTGCAAAATACGCTATCGCTGGCAGCGGGAACTACGCTAGTGGTGGTTTGCGTCAGTATGCTGGTGGCCTGGAGCGCGCGTCATAGCGCCGCAGACAACGCCATGCCGGGATTTCGTCGCGGCGTGATGCGTCTGGCCTCTTTAGGCTATGCGGTTCCCGGCACAATTCTGGCGATTGGTTTTTTACCCCCCGCCATGGCTGTCGACCGCTGGCTGGCAGATTTACTGGATGTTCGCGGCCTGCCGCTGATGTCCGCCGGGATCCTGCTGGTAATTTGTTGTGCCATGCGATTCCAGGCGATTGCCATTGGCGCGCTGGATTCTGGTCTGGGCCGCATTCCACCTTCGCTGGAACAGGCGTCTCGTCTGTTGGGTGAGAATGGTGCGGGGACGTTTGCACGAGTCCATTTTCCCCTGCTGCGCCCGGCGTTAGTCAGCAGTGCCCTGCTGGTTTTTGCTGATGCCATGAAAGAGCTGCCAACAACGTTGCTTTTGCGCCCGGTCAATTTTGAAACGCTGGCAACGTTGCTGTATGCGGAAGCCGCACGTGGAACCTATGAAGAAGGTGCTATCGCCGCGCTAATGATTGTTTTAGCTGGCACGCTACCGGTTATTTTGTTGGTGCGTCACCAAATGACTCGCCGTGGTTAAGAGAGCAACAATGTCAGAAATTGCATTACGACTCCAGGATGTACACGTTGCTTATGGCAACAGCCAGCAATCGGTACTGAGCGGATTTTCAATGTCGGTACGTAAAGGTGAAATTGCCTGTCTGCTGGGCGCTTCAGGCTGCGGAAAAACCACGGTGCTACGCGCAGTAGCCGGATTTGAACGCCTGCAAAACGGAGAGATCTATGTGTCACAGCGACGTGTTGCCGGTCCCGGCGTTCATCTGCCACCGGAAAAACGTCATGTCGGCATGGTCTTCCAGGAATATGCGTTATTCCCCCATCTGACCGCGCAACAAAATGTGGCCTTTGGGTTGCGTCGCATGCCGCGTGAGGAACAACAGGCCAGAGTGACTGAGTTGTTGAAAATGGTGGAGTTACACAGCCATGCCAACCGCTATCCGCATGAGCTTTCCGGCGGGCAACAACAGCGTATCGCCCTTGCGCGCGCGTTGGCGCCACATCCGGAAATCCTGTTGCTCGATGAACCCTTCTCCAGCCTGGATAAGCGCACGCGTGAGCGTCTTGGCAACGAGGTACGGGATATTTTGCGCGCCGCCGGGCAAACGGCGCTGTTGGTTACCCACAGTGAACACGAAGCCCAGCTAATGGCTGACCATATTGGCGTGGTAAAAATGGGGCAGTATCAAATTAAAAAAGCGACCCATCCGACCTGAAGGTAAACAGGGTCGCCCTGAAAATTAATAATGCTTCTGTACCAGGCTGATGTTCACCGGCATACCGGAACGTCTTTCCAACGCCTGGCTCCCGCGGCTCACATCCACGTCATTCCCGCTGATAAAGGTGCGCAAAGCGGGAGTGACTGGCAAAGGCACCTTTCTGTCAGACTCGTATTCCGAACGGTTTCGTGACAGCGGCTCATGTACTTCCACCCAGCGACTACCGTCCGGCTCTTCGCTGTATTTCACCGGTCGGTCAATTAATTGTACACGCGTCCCTACAGGCACCGTATCAAACAGGTACTTGATGTCGTCATTCCGCAAACGGATGCACCCCTGACTTACCCGCAGACCAATACCGAAATTGGCATTTGTCCCGTGAATGGCATAAAGCCTGCCAATATAAATTGCATACAGGCCCATCGGATTTTCTGGTCCGGCAGGAACAAAAGCCGGCAAGCTTTCACCACGAGCGGCGTATTCACGTCGGGTATTTGGCGTCGGCGTCCAGCTTGGTGCTTCCTGCTTACGTTCGACCGCCGTCACCCAGTTACGCGGCGTTTCTCTACCCGCCTGACCAATGCCAATGGGTAAAACCTCAACCGTATTGCTGCCAGCAGGATAATAGTAAAGCCGCATCTCGGCGACGTTGATGACAATCCCCTCACGCACGGTATCCGGAAGTATCAGTTGCTGTGGCACAACCAGCGTTGAACCCGATTTAGGCAGAAAAACATCGACGCCCGGATTGGCTTCAAGCATATTGCTCAACCCCTGCCCGTACTGAGCGGCAAATGCCTCCAGCGGCTTGGTGTTTCCTGGTGGAACCGTAATAGTCAAAGTGCTACCCACCAGGCGACTACCCTCTGGCGGCAGCGGATAACTCACCGCCTGCGCTCCCTGACTCGCAAGCAGCATAATGAGTGAACAAAGCAGTTTTACACGACGCATCTTTTTCCTTTCCTTCGTCGCAACAGATATCCGTTAAGTATAGCTTTTATTATCTGTTTTAGTGGGTTACGACATATTTGCGCATAAAAAAACCTCGCCATCAGGCGAGGTTCAGGTTGAGCGGTAACTACGCTTCCTTACCATCCGGAAGCACGATGTTACTGGCGGCTAACTGCCCCATATTTTTGTACATCGCACAAGCAGCTTCAATAATCGGCATCGCCAACGCGGCCCCACTGCCTTCACCTAAACGCATCCCCATATTCAGATAAGGATCCAATTCAAGATGCGCCAGCGCGGTGCGGGCGCCCTTCTCAGCGGAGAAGTGTGACGGGATCAAGTAAGGTTTAATCTGCGGTGCAATCTGGCTGGCCGCCAACGCAGCAGAATACGAAAGAAAACCGTCCAGCACCACAGGCAGACCACAGGAGGCCGCCCCCAGCATCACCCCCGCCATACCGACAAGATCAAACCCGCCAACCTTAGCCAGCACATCGACACCGTCATGGCGATCCGGTTGATTGACGGCAATTGCCCGGCGCACAACGTCTACCTTATTCCCCACCCGAGAAAGAGGAAGGTTAGCGCCAATACCCACGACTTCCTCAGCATCACTGCCGGTCAGCACGCTGACAATGGCCGCCGCAGGTGTGGTATTTGCCATACCAAGCTCCCCGACGCCAAACAGCGTTACGCCGTCTTTTGCCAGTTCATGGGTATAGCGGATGACTTCCAGCAACAGCTCCTCGGCCTGCGAACGGCTCATTGCCGGGCCTTCGGCTATATTGCCGCAGCCGCGTGCCACACGCATATTTACCACACCGGGAATAGGTTCAGCATCAATCCCAACATCTATCACATGAACCTTCGCCCCCGCCTGAGCGGCCAGAACGCAGACGCCGGTCGTTCCACGCGTCATATTGGCAGCCTGTATAGCCGTAACAACTTTAGGCGAAACGGCAACCCCTTCATCCCACACGCCGTGATCGGCGCACATCACCAGCATCGCTTTGCCGTTCACATGCGGCACACCCTTCAGGCCAGGCATCCCGGCCAATTGTACGGCGAGAGATTCGAGTCGCCCTAAACTTCCCGGCGGCTTAAGCAAGCCGTCGATATGCTGCTGTGCACGTAGCATCGCGGCACTGTCGGGTGATGGGATCGTGCGGAGTAAAGAGGTTAAAGTCTGCATAAGGGTTCCAGTATGTGGGCTGACTCAGAGCAGAGCCAGCAAGAAAATCAACTCGCCAAGTTCAATGGCAGCGCCCAGCGTATCGCCGGTTTGCCCACCCAACGTGCGTTTTAATAACTGCCCAAGAATAAAAATCGCCACTATTGTGACAACCAGCGCTGCCACGCCGCGCATGCCGGGAAGTAGCACGGCGGCAAGGATCGCCGCTAATCCCAACGTAACGCAGGTTTGACGCCCGGTGACTTTGCCAATAAAAACGTTGCCCAGCCCTTCTTCGCGGGCATAGCGATGCCGATACATCAGCAACACCGCCGTTCCTCGCCCGGCGACACATGCAGTTGCCAGCGCGGCCAGCATTGGCGTGCCACGCAAAGCCAGTTCACTCACCACCAGCACCTTCGCCAGTAAAACGAAAATTAACGCCAGTCCACCGTGGGTGCCCAGACGACTGTCGCGCATGATTTCCAGCATCCGCTCGCGTCGGCGCGCCGAAAAAATGCCGTCACAGGTATCCGCCAGACCATCCAGATGAAATCCCCCGGTCAGCAATGCCAGTGTCAACACCGCAAAAAGGGCCGCCAACGGAATACCGCACCAGGGCTGGAGCGCCATAAAGACCAGCCCCGTCAGCCCTCCCAACACGACGCCAATCAGGGGAAACATTACAATACCGCGGGAATAGTGCTCGAAATCCAGTCCTTGCGACCAGCGAGCAGGAACGGGCAAGCGACTGATAAAAGAGAGCATTGCCCAGAACAACTTACTCATTTAATTTTGACTCCAATTCCTGATACCACCAGCCAGACCTCATCCGCTGCCGCCGCCAGTCGCTGGTTCACGCGTCCTGCAATATCACGAAAATGCCGCGCCAGACGGTTCTCCGGCACAATCCCCATTCCCACTTCGTTAGTGACCAACACGATCTTTGCCGGGCAGCGCTGACAGGCTGCGATCAGCGAACGGATTTCACCTTCGATAGACTGCTCCATCGCCGCGTAATCCCAGCTGTCCGGATCGCTTTCACCGCCCAGCTCAAACAGCAAGTTGGTCACCATCGTGGTGATGCATTCCAGCAGAATGGCTTCATGAGGATCGTTCGCGGCCGTGATCAGTTCATCAAGATGTTGCCAACGTTCGGCTGTCCGCCAGTGCGCAGGACGTCCATCGCGATGATGCTGAATTCGCGCAGCCATCTCCTCATCAAAAATCTGCGAAGTCGCAATATACAAAACGTTTGGGGAATCAGCGATCAGCGCTTCCGCATGCCGACTCTTACCGCTTCGCGCGCCACCAGTAACCAGAATCATCATACTGGCTCCCGGTGTTGCTGCATGATGGTATAAATTTTTTCAATATCGATGTGTTGCCGCATCGCATCCGCCAGCAGATCAAACTGCTGCGATTTATATTGCGCGTAATGGAAGGTGGAATCCAGCGGAGCTAACCCTTTACGTTCTCGCAGGCCATTGACCAACGCACGGGTGAAATCATCGCTGTCGAAAAGACCGTGAAGATAAGTGCCGAACGCCAGACCATCCGGAGTAACCGCGCCGTCAACAACGCTGCCGCCGTCTTTGTGCAGCGTCATCACCGACCGGCATTCATCAGTTAATGCTGTTTCGCCCATATGAATTTCATAACCGCGAACGGATAACCCCGCTGTGCCCGCCAGCCAGTCAGGCAGCGATGAAGACATTTGTCCCTCAACCAGGGTCGTGGTTTTGTGCTGGGCAAAATGGGTGACTGTATTGAGTAAGCCCAGACCCGGCAGCGTACCGAGGCCCGACTCTACTTCATCAATGATGGTGTCGCCGAGCATTTGATAGCCGCCACAAATCCCAACCACCGGTACGTTATTACGATGTAATTGCACGACGCCATGCGCCATCCCGCTTTCACGCAGCCATACCAGATCGCCAAGGGTATTTTTGCTGCCCGGCAAAATCACCAGATCGGCCCCCGCCAGCTCTTCAGGCTGGCGAACATAGCGCACGCGCACATCCGGCTGCGCAGCAAGCGCATTGAAATCAGTAAAGTTAGAAATGTGCGGTATTTGAACAACGGCGATATCAATGTCGCGTTTGTCAGTGCGCAAATACTTACCCTTTTGCAGCGCAACGCCGTCTTCATCTTCCAGATCAACATCCAGCCATGGCATCACGCCCAGTACCGGAACGCCGGTCAGCGCTTCAATTTGCTCGATACCGGAGTGCAGCAGCGTCACATCACCGCGAAACTTGTTGATGATCACCCCTTTTACCCGTGCGCGTTCGTGATCGTGCAGCAGCGCCAGCGTGCCGTAAATGGAGGCGAACACCCCGCCACGATCGATATCCGCCACCAAAACGACAGGGCACTGCGCCATCTCGGCCATACCCATATTGACGATATCGCGATCGCGCAGGTTAATCTCTGCCGGGCTCCCCGCTCCTTCCAGCACCAGCACATCGAACTCCTGCGCCAGGCTGTTATAAACTGACAGGATCTGTTCCCGCAGACGTGGCTTGTACTCGTGGTAACTCACCGCGTCCATATCGGTTGCCACTTTACCCATCAGCACTACCTGCGCTTTTCGATCGCTGGTCGGTTTAAGCAACACCGGGTTCATACGCACATCTGGCGTAATGCCTGCGGCTTCGGCCTGAAAAATTTGCGCGCGGCCCATTTCTTTTCCCTCTGGCGTAATGCCAGAGTTCAGCGCCATGTTCTGCGATTTGAACGGCGCGGTATGCAGTCCATCCTGATAAAAAATACGACACAGCCCGGCGACCAATACGCTTTTACCCACATCAGATGCCGTTCCCTGCAACATTATTGCCTGCGTCATGACGCCTCCTTCAGTGCGTTCTCTCGCATACAGCTAAAAAATTCAGCCTCTGTTTTACACAGCGGGAAGCCCAACTCTGTATGCAGCTTCACCAGCCAGGGCTGAGTTAATCCCGCTTGTTCAATAAGATCCGTACGGGCGAAAACCTCGCCTGGCGTACCGTGCGTGAGCACTTCGCCCCGGCGTAAAACGTACACCGCATCGCTGACTTCATAGATAAGATCGATATCATGGCTGGAAATTACGACGTGGTTTCCTTGCGCAACGATGCGTTTGATTATCTCAATCATCTGCGTGCGGCCTGACGGGTCGAGGCCCGCAGTAGGTTCATCCAGCAGCAGATACTGCGCCTGCAACACCAACGCCCCGGCAATCGCTACGCGTTTTTTTTGCCCATGGCTTAAACACTGAATGGGCTGATGGCGAAAATGCTGGGCGTCGACCAGCGTAAGCGCATCTTCCACGCGCCGAGCGATTTCAGCTTCATCCACCCCAAGATTGCGCAGGCTAAAGGCGATATCGCTGTCAATATCGGTATAAAAGATTTGCTGATCGGGGTCCTGAAATACCGTTGCCACCTGTTGACGCAGCGCCAGCAGGCCGCGCTTGCTGTAATCCAGCGGTTTGCCCTGCCACATCACCGCGCCTTGCTGTGGGCGCAGTAAACCGCTCAGGTTCATGAACAGCGTGGATTTCCCGCAGCCATTAGCGCCTACCAGTCCGGTGACGGCATGCGTCGAAAAATCCAGCGTTAGCCCTTTGAGGATCGGGTCATCCTGATAGCGAAACCAAAGCGCTGAGGTGGCAAGCATACTTTTCCTTACAGGTGAAAATCACCCTGATACAGTTTGATATCCAGTGTGGTGGTCATTTGCTGGTAGCGGATCAACACGCGGGTGAACAGCAATCCCACCAGCATTGCCAGAGAGCGGTAGCCCAACGGCAAGCTACGATAACCAAAACGCAGCGTTTGTGCGCGATGAATAGCCAGCGCCTCGTCTAACAGGATAAAAATAAACCGCCAGGTCAGCAGGATCTGCTCAGTTAGCAGGCGAGGAACATGCGCGCGTTTGAGTAAGATAATTAATTGCGGAAACGGCAGATTCAGCACCAGCCAGAAAGTTGCCGCCAACGCGGCAAGGCTGCGCCAGAAGGTTTCATTGGCGGTTACCACACCTGGTGCACTGATCCCCAACCAGTAACTTCCCACAGGTATGCTGGCCAACAGCGTCTGTGGATCGCGGCTGATGCTAAACAAAATGGTCACCACGCCAACCGTGAGAAAACCAAACGGTAATGCCATCCAACGGCACCAGCGCCAGAAGGAAATACGCAGCAGCCAGCAGCTCAGCGCGGCAATAAGTAAAAGCTCAATACCCTGCCCCAATGGGGGCAGAGTAAACGCCAGAATCATCATCACCAGCCAGAGCAGAAATTTCCGCACCGGCGAGACATGAACCCAACGGCTTTGATAGCTAAGCCTGTCAAGCCCGGTCATCACGGCGTTGCCTGCCCTTGGTGTAACCCAGGATATAGAAAATCACAGCTGCGCCCAGCGATCCCTGGAGTGTAAACAGCAGACTTTCAATTTCACCGCTTGCGGGTTCATACAACGGTTGGAACCAGGGCTCATAATGCGGGGCAATAGCCTGAATCTGGCTTTCTGCCTCACCATCTGAACCGCCGTACTCCCCACCGTGGTTGATAAAGAACGGCAGGATCACCAGCGCCACTACCATGCCCAATATAATCAGCGTCTTTTTCATCGTTAATGCCCTTGTGCGGTTATCAACTGGCGTTTGGTTAGCTGATCGTAAATCAGCACGGTAAGTAACCCTTCCGCAATCGCAATTGGGATCTGCGTCAGGCAGAAAATCCCCATGAACTTAATGATTGAGCCGGTAGCGCCAGCAGAGGGATCCGGGAACGCAACGCCCAGCTGTACAGAAGTCACAAAATAGGTGACGAGATCCGCCAGCATCGCACACAGGAAGACGCAGACATCACGACGCAGCCCTGCACGGCAGGCCATTTTCCACACCATGTAACCCACTACCGGGCCAATTACCGCCATCGACATGCCGTTCGCGCCGAGCGTTGTCAAACCACCGTGTGCCAGCAGCAGAGCCTGGAACAGCAGGACAATCGCACCAAGGATGGCTACCACGCCCGGTCCAAACAGGATAACCGCCAGGCCTACACCGGTAGGATGTGAGCAGCTTCCAGTAACGGAAGGAATTTTCAGCGCCGACAGCACAAAAATAAAAGCGCCACACAGGGCCAGCAAAACCTTCTGGTGGTTATCCTCCTGCACGATTTGGCGCAGACGTACCAGTCCGTACCACAGGCAGGGTAAAAACAGCAGCCACCAGGCCAGCGCCCACATCGGCGGCAAGAAACCTTCCATAATGTGCATGGCGAACGCTTGTTCAGGAACAATCATCAGTAATAGCGCCGCAGCCAACCCGCTGAAAGACAGCTGTTTTAGCTGTTGTTCAAGCTTCATTGTGCATACTCCCACTGTTTATTGACCAGAATGGTCGAGAAATAAGGCAGCGGCTGATCGTCGCTCACCTCATCGAGATGACGCCAGCACTGTTCACCTGGCAGCGTGGCTTCAGACATCATTAATGCACAGTCCAACAAACCCTCTTGTTGTAGCAGCGCTTTGATACGTGCAAAACGACCGTACACTTTCATCAACACCAGACTGTCATGCTGTTTTAACGCTTGCTGGATTTCCACTTCCGGCGCGGTACAGGAGACCACCGCCAGTGACTGCTGCTCCATAGCGAGCGGCGTTTTGGAACGCGCGGCAATCGCGGCGAAAGACGTGACGCCAGGAACGATTTCCAGCCAGTCAGGACAACCAATACGCTGAAGTAAAAAGACCCAGGTGCTGAACAGCATCGCATCGCCGAGAGTGATAAACCCCACCTGCTTACCGGCCTCGACTTCCTGAACCATCGCGGCAGCAACTTCATCCCAGACGGCCTCTTTTTCAGCGCTATCAGCACTCATAGGAAAATGGCAGCAGCGGACTTCGGTCTGTTCACCGATATACTCACGTACAATCGACAATGCCAGACTGTCGCCGCCTTTACGCCCGGCAGGCGCATAGAGAATATCCAGCGCGCCCAGCGTACGTGCGGCACGCACGGTAATCAAGTCGGAAGCACCTGGCCCGGTGCTCAGTGCATACAGTTTTCCGCTCATGCTGCTTCCTCCAGCGCCACATTAAGCGCCTGCTGTAAATGTGCCACGAACATGGCGCGAACCGCTGGGTTCTCACCCAGACCACTAAGCCACGGCGTAGCCGGTATCCCTGCTGCATTGAACAACGTTTTCCAGGAATCATCTTCGTCGGAGGCCATATCGTTGATGGCATGGTCGCCAGCGACTAACATCAGCGGCATCAGATGCACCGCCGTCACCCCTTCCTGAGATAAACTTTCAATCAGCACATCCACTTCCGGATAGCTTTCCACCGCCCCAACCCGCGCGGGAAAGCGCTGCGCCGTCATCATGTGGTCGAGACAGGCATAGGCGGCAAAAGCATGGTGGCTGGCGCCGTGTCCCATAAAGACCACTTTTTCACTTTCGCCAAGCGCCGGCATCTGCTGTTGCAGCGCCAGCATCAACTGTGCGTAATCTTCATGGCTGCTCAGCAGCGGTACGCCGAGCGTCAGGCGTGAAAACAGCGGACGCATACTTTGCACTTCGCGGACAATTTTTTCGTATTCGTCACCATTAATAATGTGCAGCGACTGAATAGCCACATCCTGATACCCCTGCTCCGCCAGTTTTTGCAGCGCCTGCAGCGGCGTGTCGATTTCAATACCGTCTCGCTGCTTGAGCTTGCGGATTATCATCCCGGAGGTAAACGCCCGGAACAGGTCGCGGTCAGGGCAGCTAGCTGCGAGATCGCGCTCACAGGCCACAATATTTTTCTCGCAGGTGTCGTGATAGCTGGTGCCAAAGCTGACCACCAGAAGCGCCTTTTTCATCTCAAACTCCTTAAGCAGTGGCCAGCCAGCGCGTTAAACGCGCCCCAAAGGCGGCCTGACTTTCCAGTAACTCTTCTCCCGTCACCAACGGTGCCGGACGTGTAATCACGATGCAGGGGATTCCGGCATCCAGACAGGGTTGAACCTTTTCCTGATAGCCACCTTCAGCGCCAGATGCTTTGGTGATCACCACATCAGCCTGGCACTGGCGATAAAACGCAGCGTTGAACTCGGCGCTAAACGGTCCGCACAGTGCGAAGATTTCACCGACGCCAAATCCCAGATCCGCGCATTGCTGAATGACCTCAGGAACAGGCAGAACGCGCGCCAGCAGCGTTTTTTCAGGCAACCCTTCGCGCCAGATAGCCAGATCTTTACTGCCGGTCGTCAGCAGCACACGATCGCCGAAGCGTCGCGCCACCTCACAGGCTTGCGGAATGCTTTGTACGGTATACAGGTGCGGGTGAGTTAAACCACTCAACTGCTCAGGGCGCTGGTAGCGGCTCAGCAGTACGCCCGCCGCTTCGCAGGCGCTCATGATGTTGCGGCTCACCACCTCGGCGTACGGATGCGAGGCATCGATCACCCAGCGCGTCCGATTTTCCTGTAGCCAGGCAATCATTTGTTCGCGCTCCAGACGCCCGCAGCGCACCTGGCCTTTGATGTCTCCCGCCAGTTGTTTCCCTGTTGGGGTTGCAACTGACAGGGTGTAGGCCACGTTTGCCGCATCCAGTTGCTGGCACAGCATGCGCGCATCGCTCGTACCGCCCATGACCAGCACATCACCGTAATTCACAGCACATAACCTCGTGGCGTGATCATCAGGCCGTCCTGAACATAGGTTGTTTTGTTACCCACGATCACAAGGCTGGTCATATCAACCGGTTCGAAATCCATTTCACCGAGCGTGGTTAACCATTTTTCCTGCTTTTTACGTCCGGCAGACTTCACAATACCAACCGGCGTTTGTGCGCTTTTGCTGGCGGAAAGCAGCTCAAATGCGCGCGCCAGATGACCTTCGCGACCCCGACTGCGCGGGTTGTAGAAACAGATAACAAAGTCTGCCTCACCGGCGGCAACGATGCGTTTTTCGATAACCGGCCATGGCGTTAACAGATCGCTTAAGCTGATGTGGCAGAAGTCGTGCATCAGCGGCGCGCCCAGCAAAGAGGCCGCGGCAATACTAGCGGTCATGCCAGGTATTAGCCTGACCTCAACATCCAGCTTTTGCTTGCTGACCAGTTCAAGCACCAGCCCGGCCATACCGTAAATCCCCGCGTCACCGCTACTGATCAGCGCCACGTTGTGACCCGCCTGTGCCAGTTCGATCGCCGCCTGGCAGCGTTCAATCTCTTTGCACATTCCGGTTTTGATCACCTGCTTGTCACCCGTGAACGCTTTTACCAGATGGGTGTAGGTTTTATAGCCAACGATGATTTCCGCTGCCTGCAGTGCTTCAACGGCTTCCATGGTCATCATTGCCTGCGAGCCAGGGCCAATTCCAATTACGCTTAACATCAGTGTGAAACTCCCAAAGTGATAGTGACGCCCTGTTCTCGCAGGGTCTCGCCTAACAGTTTTCCGTGGCTCAACAGCCAGGCTGCAGGACCGGAAACGCTTCCTGTACCCACCGTTTTGCGAACAAACGATGAGGCTGGAAAACGGTGCTCATGCTCACGCAGCGCGTCAGCAGTAAAGGTTTCGAAAGGAACGCGGCAGCACGAAGCCAGTTGGATAAGTCCCTGTTCATCTTTTTTCAGCGTGATGCTGCCAATCGCTTTTAGCGCCAACGGATCGAGCTGTTGAGCTTCAAGTTGCCGGGCAAGCAGCGCAGCCAGCAGAGGGAACGGCGTATCACGGCGACAGCCAATTCCGGCCACAACCCGCTGTGGCACCAACTTCCAGTGCGGAACAGGCAGGTCAGGTAAATTGGTGCGTAAGGTGATGCACACCAACGCATCCAGTTCAGGGAGCTGGTTGAGATCGGTAACCGTGATAAACCCGCGCCGGTCGCAATGGCTGACATCCTGCGTCAGTTCGTCATCCCACCACAAACCAACCCGCTTATTGCTGACCAGCATCTGGTTCACGATCTTCACCGCCGAACGGAAATCACTCATCCGGGCATTCAGTTGAAATGCCAGCGTATCCAGTGCCGCCATATCGTTCACATCCGTCGCGGTAGTGATAACCGGGTCAGCGCCCAACATGCCCGCCAGATAACGCGCCAACGCATTGGCACCGCCCGCGTGACCGGAGAGCAGGCTGATGACATGCTGGGCACGTTCATCAATGACCACCACCGCCGGATCGCAAAACTTGTCGTTGACCAGCGGGGCCAGTACGCGCACCGCAATACCGGTCGCACCGATAAAAATCAGCGCCGAGTAATTCGCAAACGCTTCGCGGGCGGTATTCGCAAAGCCGTTTTCAAAGGGAATAAACCCCTCCTCCAGCAGCTTTTCACTGGTAAAACAGGTAACCGGCAGCATGGCTGCCAGACGTTTCGCCAGCACAACGCCGCCAGGAGTCAGGCAAAAAAGCGCAATTGACTCAGGCTTTACGGTATTCATGGCTAAAGTCCGCCGCATAGAGTTTGGAGTAGTGATACTCCGAGCCCAGGAAATTACCGACCAGAATAAGGGCCGTTTTACGGATCCCCGCATCGCGAACCTTGTCGCCAATATCCGCCAGGGTCCCGCGCACGGTCTGACTTTCCGGCCAGGTCGCTTTATAGATCACCGCCACGGGCGTGGTCGCCGGATAGCCGCCTTCAATCAGACGCTCAGCCACCCGATGAATACGCTGGACGGAAAGATAAATCGCCATTGATGTCTGGTGGCTGGCAAAAGACTCCAGCTGTTCACGCTCTGGTACCGGGGTGCGGCCTTCCAGGCGCGTAATGATCAGGCTCTGTGAAACTTCGGGCACGGTATACTCAACGCCCAGCTCCGCCGCCGCGCCGAGGAACGCGCTGACGCCGGGCACCACCTGCCAGTCAATCCCGCGTTTGGTCAGCTCCTCACCCTGCTCGCGTACGGAACCGTACAACGAGACATCGCCGGTTTGCAGGCGCACAACGGTCTTGCCCGCTTTCACTCCGGCTTCCATCAGATCAAGGATCTGCTCCAGATGCAGTTCAGCACTGTCGTGACATTCAGCACCGGCAGGGCAATACTCCAGCAATTCAGTGTTAATCAGCGATCCGGCGTAGATAACAACCTGCGCCTGCTGCAGCAACCGGTAACCTTTGAGGGTAATCAGCTCGCGATCGCCAGGACCTGCGCCAACAAACCACACGCTACGGGGATCAAAAATCTCAGACATGGTTTCCTTCCTTCTGACAGGCGATAACAAATACGGGGTTATTCGGTTTAAAATAGTGACCATTGCCAAGCGTGGTAAGCGAGGAAACCTGTAGCTGCAGGCAATCCACTCCCTGTACGCCAAGATGATCCAGATGTGCCAGCGCGGTGTTGAGGTTTTCCTGGAGGATAAACGTCATCACCAAACGCCCTGCGGGATGCAATTGGCGCATCGACCAGTCAATCAGCTCGGTCAGATGGCCGCCGCTGCCGCCCATAAAAATGGCATCGGCTTTTTCAGCGATGGTCATGGGAGCAACGCCGGGAAAAATATCGATATTTGCGCAGGCAAAATGCTGGCGGTTTTCATCCAGCAACCTGAGTGCCGCCGGGTTACGTTCGATGGCCGTTACACGTAATCCGGGATATTGCAACGCGGCTTCTATCGACACGCTGCCGGTTCCGGCACCAATATCAATCAGGTGACTGGCGCGGTGTAATTCAAGTTTTGAGAGGGCAAGTGCGCGTACCGCTTCTTTGGTCATCGGCACTTTCTCTCCACGCAGAAACAGCTCATCTTTCATCAAGGATCACCACTGCATTCATGTCATAGTCAGCGTTAACTTCACGCACAGGCAGGAAATGGATCTGTTCGTTTTCCATCGCCAGGTTTTCGCCAATCACCATCCAGCGATGCCCCTTGCCTCGGGCAATGAGCTGCTGCGCGATTTCACGCGGGCCACACAGCGCATCAGTCACCATCGCCACCTTGTTATGTCGCGCCAGCTCATCAAAACAGACGCTGCGGCCATGGCTACTGGTCAGCCACATATCGTTCATATCAATACCGGACTGCGCGCACAGGTACTGCACCGCACTAATGCCGGGAATAATCCGCACATTCTCAATACCAAAATGCGCCACCATGCGCGTCCCGATGCCGTAAAACAGGGGATCGCCAGACGCCAGTACCACAACGTGCTTCTCCTGGTGCGCGCTAATCCAGCTCAGGAGTTCCGGGATATTGGCGCCAAGAGCAAACTGTTCACCGGTAAAATCCGGGAATTGCTGCAAATGCCGCTTTCCACCGACCAGAACATCCGCCGTCGCGACCGCTTCTCGTGCCGCAGGCGTCATCAAATGCAAACCGGCGGGGCCCATCCCTACAACGGTTAACATTGCATCTCCTCAGCAATCTCTGCGACCGGCCGATTACTTCCAAGAACCTGATTATCAAAAGAAAACATAATGGCATCGCAGGTCGGGGGATTTTTGGTAAAGCGCAATGTTTGCAGGACACGCATACAAATGCGCTGAGCCAGATGGTCATAAATGTGCTGGAAACCGTACGCCTCGATATGTTCCATCGCCGCTTCGGTGGTATCGCACTCGCTGACCAACGTCAGCAGTTCCAGCGGTGCGCCAAGTAGCGCGAGGTGAGCCACCAGCGTTTCCATGCGGGCATCGGCAATATGGCTATGGGTATGGAAGATCCCCGCCGCGATTTTGACGAGCTTGCCTGGATGCCCCACCAGTACTATTTGCCGGAACCCCAGACGTACGGCTTCTTCAATCATGTAGCCGACAAAGTTGCTCATGGTGACCACAACCTGGGTATCGATACCCATCTGCTCGCGCACAAAACGCTCGCCGTGGTTTCCCGGCACCAGTACAACACGCTCCAGCCCTGCCGCCCGCTTAATTTCCAGCTCAAGCGACAGTGAACGCTTCCAGCTCTCTTCCGACATCGGCGTGACAATACCCGTGGTGCCGATAATCGAAATGCCGCCAAGAATGCCAAGGCGAGAGTTGTAGGTTTTTTGTGCCCGTTCTTCGCCTTCTGGCGCGAAGATTTCAATCTGCGCCCCACGATTTGGGCCAATCGCTTCGCGGACAGCTGATTCAATGGTCTGGCGAGGTGTACGGTTAATCGCCGAACTGCCCACCGGCAGGCCAATCCCCTTGCGGGTTACCGTACCGACCCCTTCACCGCCCTGTAAGGCAATCACGCCACTATCGTCTAACGTCACGCGGGCAAAAATCAGCATGCCGTGGGTGGCGTCCACATCATCTCCACCGTCTTTGCGGATGGCCGCTATTGCCTGCTGCCCTTCGATATGCGGTGACTCCACGTTCAGGCACAGCGTCACCCCGGAAGGCGTCACGATGGAAACCTGATGGATGAGGTGTTGGCGCAATACCATCAACGCGGCAACTTTTGCTGCCGCCGTGGCGCACGATCCCGTGGTATATCCTTTACGCAGCGCTTTACCGTTGTGCCACACCGGCGTATCGAAGGCCTCGCTCATCGCGCCCCCTGCATGTGATAAAGCATGGCGTTGACGATAGCGGCGGCGACATTGCTTCCCCCTTTGCGGCCTAACGCTGCAATGGCGGGCAAATTGCTTTGGGTCAGGGCATCTTTCGACTCTTCAGCACCAACGAACCCGACCGGTACACCCACCACACCGCTGACGGCAACATCATGCTCAAGCAGGCGGAACAGCGCAGTCGGCGCGTTGCCAAAGACAAACAGCTTTTCCCCCTCTTCCTTCACCGCAATGTCGACTGCCGCCATGGACCGGGTAATACCCTGCTCTTTTGCCGTACGCACAACCCGCGGGTCGCTGATGTAGCAGCGGCATTCACCGCCGAATTTTGCCAGCAGCGTTTTATTGATCCCGGAAAGCGCCATCGTGGTGTCGGTGTAAATCACGCTCGAACGGCTAAGCGCCGCACAAAACTGCTCCAGCACATCACTGGAAAACCACAGAATGTCCAGCCAGTCGAAATCTGCCGTCGTGTGAATAACCCGCTTGATAATGGCTTCATGTAACGGACTGGCAAACTGATAGTCCGGACGGGTTTCACGGATGATCTCGCCAATAATGTCGAAACTTTTGGCTTCAATCGCCTGGGGTTGCTGGATGTATTGCATTATGTTGTCCTCAGGCTACACCGACCCACAGCCACCGCAGCGCAATAAACAGCGCCAGTGCCAGCGTCGATGCCACCCACATCAGTCGAATCGTATGGGAAATGTCGTCTACCGAAATGTCGCGTTGAGCATCACCGATCCACGGTTTCTCAACGCGCTCGCCAAAGTAGTCATTAGGACCACCCAGCCGAATGCCTAATGCCCCGGCTACGGATGCCTCTGACCACGCACAGTTTGGGCTGCTGTGGTTGTAGCGATCGCGCCAGCCGATCTGTAAAGCTCGCGAGCCGTCTTTACGGCATAAAAATGCCGCCACACCCAGCAGCAGCCAGCTCAGTCTTGCAGGAATAAAGTTCGCGACATCGTCCAGACGCGCGCTGACCATACCAATAGCGCGGTATTTTTCATGTTTGTAGCCCACCATGGAGTCAAGGGTGTTTACCGCTTTGTAGGCCATCGCCAGGGGCGCACCGCCGAGGAGGAGAAAGAACAACGGCGCGATAATGCCGTCTACGGTGTTTTCAGCCACGGTTTCCACCACCGCGCGATTGATCTGCTGCGGTTGCAGCTGTGAGGTATCACGCCCCACAATCCATGACAATTTCTCCCGACTCTGAGCAAGGTCACCGGCACGTAGAGGACGTTCGACATCCTGCGCGGCTTTTGCCAGGCAGCGCCCGGCCAGCACGGTAAAGATCATCCATACCTCTACCCCCCAACCCAACCAGGGATGAATAGATTCTGCCAGTGCCTGCACGCCCCAGGACACAGCCCAGGTCAGACCAACCACCACAATCCACATCACCGCGCCGCCAATGCGCAGCGCACGGTCGCTATGGCAATAACGCCGAATAACTCGCTGCACGGCAGAAATCAGATTGCCAATCCAGCGCACCGGATGTGGCCAGTTCTGCGGATCGCCGATGATAAAATCAAGCAGCCAGGCAACACACCACGCAAGGATCGTCATAGCGCACTCCTCGCGGCTGCCAGCCAATGGTTAAGCATCTGCGGACGTTGAGCAAAATGAACGTGTAGATAGCTGGCAAAGGTGTTTCCTACCTGCCAGCCGCCGGACCAGGCTTGCAGCGTTTTACCATCGCGCACTTTGCGACAGTTCATCACCGCTGGCGTTTCAGGGGTAAAATCGGAGTAGTGGAATTCATGTCCTCGCAGCACTTCGCCTTCTGCAGCTAACAATGTTTGCTGCGCGGCCTGCGCTTCGCAGTAGCCAAATCGGGTCAGACGTTTCCCCATTTTGCTGTGGCCGGGAATGATATCCGCCATCAGCCAGGTATCGCCGTTGCTGTCCTCAAGCGAACTGCCGAGATACATCAGCCCCCCGCACTCTGCATAAATCGCGACGCCACGTTGATGTGCCTCTCGCAGTTGATTCAGCATCGAGACATTGCGAGCCAGCGCCGCAGCGTGTAGCTCTGGATATCCGCCACCTAACCAGATCATCTGACAGTCCGGTAAACAGGTGTCGTGCAACGGGCTAAAACGAACAATATTTAGTCCCGTACGTTCCAGCAGCGTAATGTTATCCGGATAGTAGAAGTTGAAGGCTTCATCATCGGCAATGGCAACCGTTAGCCCTGCTCCGGCGTCTGCGGCAGGAAGCGCGGGCCATTCGCCAGCAGGAAGATTGGTTGACTGGCTTAATGTCAGAAGCGCGTCGATATCAAGGGTTTGCTCCAGTGTCGTGGCAAAAGCCTGCCACGGTTGCTGATTGATAACCGACTCACGTGCGGTTACTAAACCCAGATGACGTTCGGGAAGGGCAACGCCCTCCATACGGGGTACGTAGCCCAAGACGGGTATATCGCAGTAACGTTCGATTGCGACTTTCAGTAACTGGTAATGCGTTTCGCTGTTAACCCGATTAACAATAACGCCGGCGATGTTCAGGGTGGGATCAAAATGCTGAAAACCCATTATCGTTGCGGCGATTGAAGTGGAAACGGCTTTGCCATCAACCAGTAAGATGACCGGACAGCCTAACTGTTTAGCCATCGCGGCGGTGCTGCAGTAGTTTGGATCGGTACCATAGCCGTCATACAGCCCCATCACACCTTCAATAACGGCGATATCCGCATGTTGCATCTGCTCGTTGAATAGAGCGTTCAGCGTGGGGACGGGAAGCATGAAGCTATCAAGATTGCGGGAAGCGGTACCGCATACCGCTGTATGCCAGCCGGTATCAAGGTAATCAGGACCCACTTTGCAAGGTTGGACGCGCAAACCGCGTTTTTTCAACAAGCTCAACAAGCCCAGCGTCACCGTGGTTTTACCACAGCCGCTTCCGGTACCTGCAAGAACAAATGCGTGAAAATTGGCCGCCATACCCTGATCCTGTTCAGGGTGGTAGGGGTGTAGAGATACCCAGTCTCTCGACTGTATGCATCTGAACCACCCACTTCCCACCGAAGTTGTTGGTAGTCACTGACAGGCAGGTCTTCTGGCTTAGCGTCATCCTCACCCGTCCTTCCCAATCTTGCGATCAGTGGTCCATACGGGGTCGTCAGCATCACAGCAGCGGGGGCTGCGGGGGATTCTCACCCCCTTCCCTACCACAAATGTGGCAAACCTGTCAGTTCAAGAGCCTGGTTAATTAAGCTCTCTGTTATGAGGTAAATTCACGACCTCATGACAATAATTCAATTTAATATCTTTCCGAGTTCATTCAGCCAATTTTCTGGCCTTAACCCACTTATTCATACGTTCACTTTTTGAATGAAAGTATCAGCTAAGAATAAAGAAAGTCATTCACACAGACACTGTATCTCATCACAAAAATAAAAACTGGTGCAGTTTATCCCTCTAATACCATTATTTTGTTGCGCTATGACAATTTATTGACTGCTGTTGTCACATTTCATTTTATAATGACTAACATAGCGCCCGATATCAAAAATCGGCAATAGCAAAATATTGCTATTTAAGCGGATTCACCGCGTGAAATGACATTTATTTGCTGGCGAAATGCCTGCGGCGTAACCTGATAGGTCTGGCGGAAAACTTTGCAAAAATAACTTGTTTGCGAAAAGCCTAAATTACGCGCAATGCTGGCTATGCTCCAGTCACTGTGACAAAGCAGCTCTTTGGCACTGGCCATTCTTTGCTGGTTTACCCATGCGTTAAAACCAATACCCTGATATTTTTTGAACAATTTGCTGAAATAGTACGGGCTAAGGAAAACATGAGAGGCAACATCTTCCAGACGTAGATCGTCTGATAAATGTGCATCAATATAGCGCAGGGCTTTTTTCATTTTACTGTCATGAGGGTTGGTACTACGGTTAGCGCGTACCGGCTCTGACTGCTGCGGGTTATCTTTGATAACAACAAAATTAAGTTGTTTCTTAAGGCAATTTTCGACGATGAGCTTGAGTAAATCCGCTGAAGCAATGACGCGAGAATAGTCCATTTCAGGTACATTACGGAACTCGTTTACCAGCTCTGGATCGGCTTGCCAGCGGTCATCGACGTTCAGAATATCAACGAGGCCTACATCGTTACTTAAGCGTACTTGTCCACAAAGCACGAACCCTACCAGGTGTCCCGCGATGACCAGCGGAATTGAGAAATCGGTAAGCCCGGCATGGCAGCGATAAATGCAGGGTTGATCGGATTTAGAGGCTTCCAACCCTCCACAGCGGTCGCTCATACGACAACGCGTACTATGCTGAGGATGCTGGCGCATCAACTGGCAAAAAGGAGTGAAATTAAAAAGCTCAGAAATTTCATCACCGTGAATATTGACAACCACAACAGCCAGACTGGTGGCCTGTGCAAAATCCTGTGCGATTTTATTAATGAGTTCTGAGTTCAGGGCACTCGCAGAAATCATGATAAAACCTCTCAGTTAATTTATTGTTATAAATAAAACATATTATTCACACATTCATTTTCATCTCGCGATCCAGCGATCTGATGAAAGTCAGCATTGAACATAACAAAAGTCTCCCATTGTTGGGAGACTTTTTAAGCCGTTCAGGAAACCGGATCACGAAAACAGTTTTTACCTTTCAATAATAAACATCTTTCGTGAAGCTAGCTCTCGTTTTCCTCCAACTTACACGAATTACACGGTAAATTTTTGCCAATAAAATAACGATAAATTGCTGCGCCCGCACAGGCGCCGATGATGGGTGCCACAATCGGCACGATGAAATAAGGGATATCGCGCCCCCCGGTCATCGCAACATCACCCCACCCGGCCATCCAGGCAAACAATTTAGGACCAAAGTCACGTGCCGGGTTCATCGCAAAGCCGGTAAGTGGACCGGTTGATGCGCCGATAACAGCAACCAGAATACCAATCAGCAGTGGTGCTAACGGGCCTTTGGGAACACCGTTACCGTCGTCCGTTAGCGCCATAATCATCCCCATCAGAATGGAGGTAATCACCACTTCGACCAGTGCGGCCTGCCAGACACTCAGTGCGGCGGCAGGATACGTACTAAAAATGCTGGCAAGTTGCAGGCTTTCCAGACTACCGCGTACCATTTGATGGGCTGATTCATACTCAATAAATAAGCTGCCGTACAACAAATAGGCCAGCATAGCGCCACCAAAGGCCCCCGCTATCTGAGCGACAGAATAAGGTAGTACCTTACGACCCGGAAAACAGGCAAACAACCAAAGTGCGATGGTAATAGCGGGGTTGAGATGGGCCCCAGAAATCCCGGCTGTCAGGTAAACTGCAAGCGAGATCCCCAAACCCCATATGATGCAGATCTCCCACAATCCCAAACTGGCACCCGCGACCTTCAGGGCGCTCAGGCACCCAATACCAAAAAACAAAAATAGTCCGGTACCCAAAAACTCAGCAATACATTGCGCTCTTAGTGAATCGTTCATTGTGACACCTTCTAAGCAGAGTTCGTGTCTTTACCAGCGGACTCCTTGCTGGCAGGAAGATTACTTCAAGGCTTACTATAAAAATCTGTATCGGCAAATTGTTGGCAATCTGCAAGCGACATGCCCTTAAAAATCGTGTTGTGATAGCAAATTCTTGCTATCACCTTTATTAAAGCAGGCGGTAAAACGAGGATTTACCCTATTAAAAGTACATTTTCAAAATAATAAAATATTGCGAAAAGCAGAATTCTATTTTCAAACGATCATCACAATTTCATTTTTCTCGCATAGCAAATGATATTTAAACTGTCACTCGGAAAAGTGTAAATATGGAATTAACATAACCAAATAATCACATTACTTAAACTAAAAATAACCAACAAAAACAAATTGTTATGATGACATATAGCAATTTTATCTCACCATAACCCCACTATTTTTTCACTCTTACTTTCAACTCAGCCATTCTTTTTCCTCGCTTCTTTTTATAGTCATGAAAATCGGGACAACCCAGGCGAGGTCTTTATGCAACAAGAAGCGTTAGGAATGGTAGAAACCAAAGGCTTAACTGCAGCCATAGAGGCCGCAGATGCAATGGTGAAGTCAGCCAATGTAATGCTGGTCGGCTACGAAAAAATTGGTTCGGGGCTAGTAACAGTCATTGTCCGTGGCGATGTCGGCGCAGTCAAAGCAGCAACAGATGCAGGTGCCGCCGCAGCCCGTAATGTGGGAGAAGTGAAAGCCGTACACGTCATCCCACGCCCGCATACCGATGTAGAAAAAATCTTACCGAAGGGAATTAGCTAATGAGCAGCAATGAGCTGGTTGAACAGATCATGGCGCAGGTGATTGCTCGCGTGGCAACGCCGGAACAGCAGGCTATCCCTGAAAATAATCCTCCAACACGAGAAACGGCTATGGCAGAGAAAAGCTGCAGTTTAACGGAGTTTGTCGGTACCGCGATTGGCGACACCGTCGGTCTGGTAATCGCCAACGTAGACAGCGCCCTACTGGACGCGATGAAACTTGAAAAACGGTATCGCTCCATTGGCATCCTTGGCGCCCGTACTGGCGCAGGCCCGCACATCATGGCCGCCGATGAAGCGGTAAAAGCCACCAATACTGAAGTCGTCAGTATTGAGTTACCACGTGATACCAAAGGCGGCGCAGGTCATGGTTCGCTGATTATTCTTGGCGGCAACGATGTTTCCGACGTGAAACGCGGCATTGAAGTCGCACTGAAAGAACTGGATCGCACCTTTGGCGATGTTTATGCCAACGAAGCCGGTCACATCGAAATGCAGTACACCGCACGCGCCAGCTACGCGCTGGAAAAAGCCTTTGGCGCACCGATTGGCCGTGCCTGTGGCGTTATCGTCGGCGCGCCAGCATCCGTTGGTGTCCTGATGGCCGATACGGCCCTGAAATCCGCCAACGTGGAAGTTGTGGCCTACAGCTCCCCTGCCCATGGCACCAGCTTCAGTAACGAAGCCATTCTGGTTATTTCGGGTGACTCTGGCGCTGTTCGTCAGGCCGTTATCTCCGCCCGTGAAATCGGTAAAACCGTACTCGGGACCCTCGGCTCAGAGCCGAAAAACGATCGTCCGTCCTACATCTGATATCAGTGAGGCTGATTCATGAGATCGAAAAGATTTGAAGCACTGGCGAAGCGCCCTGTGAATCAGGATGGTTTCGTTAAGGAGTGGATCGAAGAAGGCTTCATTGCGATGGAAAGCCCGAACGACCCCAAACCGTCGATTAAAATCGTCAACGGTACAGTCACTGAACTGGACGGTAAATCCGCCAGTGAATTTGACTTAATCGACCATTTCATTGCCCGCTATGGCATTAACCTGGCGCGCGCTGAAGAGGTCATGGCGATGGACTCGGTCAAACTGGCCAATATGCTTTGCGACCCTAACGTGAAGCGCAAAGACATTGTGCCGCTGACCACCGCAATGACGCCGGCAAAAATTGTCGAAGTAGTGTCCCATATGAACGTCGTTGAGATGATGATGGCGATGCAGAAAATGCGTGCTCGTCGTACACCCTCTCAACAAGCGCACGTCACTAACGTCAAAGATAACCCGGTGCAGATTGCCGCTGATGCCGCTGAAGGCGCATGGCGCGGGTTTGACGAACAGGAAACAACCGTTGCCGTTGCACGTTATGCGCCATTTAACGCCATTGCGCTGTTAGTCGGCTCACAGGTTGGACGCCCGGGCGTATTAACCCAGTGCTCGCTGGAAGAAGCTACCGAACTTAAACTCGGCATGCTAGGCCACACCTGCTACGCGGAAACCATCTCCGTCTATGGTACTGAACCCGTCTTTACCGACGGCGATGACACGCCATGGTCGAAAGGCTTCCTCGCCTCGTCCTACGCATCCCGTGGTCTGAAAATGCGCTTTACCTCCGGCTCTGGCTCTGAAGTTCAGATGGGTTACGCCGAAGGCAAATCAATGCTTTATCTGGAAGCCCGCTGCATTTACATCACCAAAGCTGCGGGCGTACAGGGCCTGCAAAACGGTTCAGTAAGCTGCATCGGTGTCCCTTCCGCCGTGCCGTCAGGCATTCGTGCAGTGTTGGCTGAAAACCTGATTTGTTCCTCTCTGGATCTGGAATGCGCCTCCAGCAACGACCAAACCTTTACCCACTCGGATATGCGTCGTACTGCGCGTCTGCTGATGCAGTTCCTGCCGGGTACTGACTTCATTTCTTCTGGTTATTCCGCGGTGCCGAACTACGACAACATGTTTGCGGGTTCGAACGAGGATGCTGAAGATTTTGACGACTACAACGTTCTTCAGCGCGACCTGAAAGTAGACGGTGGTCTGCGCCCGGTTCGGGAAGAAGACGTTATCGCCATTCGTAACAAAGCGGCACGTGCGCTGCAGGCCGTCTTTGCCGGGATGGGATTACCACCAATCACTGATGAAGAAGTGGAAGCTGCGACCTACGCCCACGGTTCGAAAGATATGCCGGAACGTAACATCGTTGAAGACATCAAGTTTGCACAAGAGATCATCAATAAAAACCGTAACGGTCTGGAAGTGGTGAAAGCCCTTGCTCAGGGCGGATTTACCGATGTCGCTCAGGACATGCTCAATATCCAGAAAGCCAAGTTAACCGGGGATTACCTGCATACCTCCGCCATTATCGTTGGCGACGGACAGGTGCTATCCGCCGTCAATGATGTTAACGACTATGCCGGTCCGGCAACAGGTTATCGCCTGCAGGGCGAACGCTGGGAAGAAATCAAAAACATCCCTGGCGCACTTGATCCCAACGAGCTTGGCTAAGGGGTGAAAAATGGAAATTAATGAAAAACTGCTGCGCCAGATAATTGAAGATGTGTTGTCTGAAATGCAGACCAGCGACAAACCCGTCTCTTTCCGCGCATCTACAGCGGCAAGCGCACCTCAGGCTGCGGCGACACAGGGAGACAGCTTTCTGACCGAGATTGGTGAAGCCAAACAAGGCCAGCAACAGGACGAAGTGATTATTGCCGTAGGGCCGGCGTTCGGGCTCTCGCAAACCGTCAATATCGTAGGGATCCCGCATAAGAATATCTTGCGCGAAGTGATTGCCGGTATTGAAGAAGAAGGCATTAAAGCGCGCGTTATCCGCTGCTTTAAATCCTCCGATGTGGCGTTTGTCGCCGTTGAGGGGAACCGTCTGAGCGGTTCCGGGATCTCTATCGGCATCCAGTCAAAAGGTACCACGGTTATCCACCAGCAGGGGTTACCGCCGCTTTCAAACCTGGAGCTGTTCCCTCAGGCACCGCTTCTGACGCTGGAAACCTATCGTCAGATCGGTAAAAACGCCGCGCGTTATGCCAAGCGTGAATCTCCGCAACCGGTCCCTACTCTGAATGACCAGATGGCCCGTCCTAAGTACCAGGCGAAATCGGCCATTCTGCACATTAAAGAGACCAAATACGTTGTGACAGGCAAAAACCCGCAGGAACTGCGCGTGGCGCTTTGATAAAGGATACCTCCATGAATACCGACGCAATTGAATCGATGGTTCGGGATGTGTTGAGCCGGATGAACAGCCTGCAAGGCGAGTCTGCGACTCCACCCGCGGCGAGTTCATCAGCACATACCGCGAAAGTCACGGATTACCCTCTCGCGAATAAACATCCTGAGTGGGTAAAAACTGCGACCAACAAAACGCTGGACGACTTCACGCTTGAAAATGTTCTGAGCAACAAAGTGACCGCGCAGGACATGCGCATCACCCCTGAAACACTGCGCCTGCAGGCGGAAATCGCCAAAGATGCCGGACGTGACAGGCTGGCGATGAACTTCGAGCGTGCAGCCGAGCTAACCGCTGTTCCTGACGATCGCATTCTTGAGATCTACAACGCGCTGCGCCCGTACCGCTCAACAAAAGATGAGCTGATGGCTATCGCCGACGATCTCGAAAATCGTTATCAGGCAAAAATCTGCGCAGCTTTCGTTCGTGAAGCGGCAGCGCTGTACGTTGAGCGTAAAAAACTCAAAGGCGACGACTAACTCAGGGAAAGGATCATGCGATATATAGCTGGCATTGACATAGGCAACTCATCAACAGAAGTCGCTCTGGCTACTCAGGATGAGTCTGGCGTGCTGAGCATCACCGGCAGCGCGCTGGCAGAAACCACCGGAATTAAGGGCACATTACGTAATGTGTTTGGCATTCAGGAGGCCCTTACGCTGGCGGCAAAAAACGCCGGTATCAATGTCAGCGATATTTCGCTCATCCGTATTAACGAAGCCACCCCGGTCATTGGCGATGTGGCGATGGAAACAATAACCGAAACCATCATCACTGAATCCACCATGATCGGCCATAACCCTAAAACACCGGGCGGCGTCGGGTTAGGCGTGGGCGTCACTATTACGCCGGAAGACCTTCTCAGTCGCCCGGCGGATACGCCCTATATTCTGGTGGTGTCATCGGCATTTGATTTCGCCGATGTCGCTACGATGATTAATGCCTCCGTCCGTGCTGGATACCAGTTGACTGGCGTTATTTTGCAGCAGGACGACGGAGTTTTGGTCAGTAATCGTCTGACTCATCCCCTGCCCATCGTCGATGAAGTCCTTCATATCGACCGTATCCCGTTGGGGATGCTGGCTGCCATTGAGGTCGCTGTACCAGGAAAGGTCATTGAAACCCTTTCTAACCCCTACGGCATTGCAACTGTCTTTGGCCTCAATGCCGATGAGACTAAAAACATTGTTCCGATGGCACGGGCGCTGATCGGCAACCGTTCAGCCGTGGTGGTCAAAACGCCGTCAGGTGATGTGAAAGCGCGAGCGATTCCTGCCGGAAATCTGGAGCTACAGTCTCAGGGTCGTACCGTACGGGTCGACGTTGCCGCGGGTGCCGAAGCGATTATGAAAGCGGTTGGTGAATGCCCAAAACTGGATAACGTTACCGGAGAAGCTGGCACCAATATTGGCGGCATGCTGGAGCATGTGCGCCAGACGATGGCTGAATTAACCAACAAACCCAGTCATGAAATTTTTATTCAGGATCTGCTGGCGGTCGATACCTCGGTTCCCGTCAGCGTGACGGGTGGACTTGCCGGTGAGTTCTCGCTGGAACAGGCTGTCGGCATAGCCTCTATGGTGAAATCAGACCGCCTGCAAATGGCGATGATTGCCCAGGAGATCACGCAAAAGCTCAACATTGACGTCCAGGTTGGCGGGGCCGAAGCCGAAGCTGCCATTCTGGGAGCCTTAACAACTCCGGGCACAACACGACCACTGGCTATTCTGGATCTCGGCGCGGGTTCAACCGACGCTTCTATCATCAATCCTAAGGGCGAAATTATTGCCACGCACCTGGCAGGCGCAGGCGATATGGTCACGATGATCATTGCCCGTGAACTGGGTCTGGATGACCGTTATCTCGCTGAAGAGATTAAAAAGTATCCGTTGGCGAAAGTTGAGAGCTTGTTCCACCTTCGCCACGAAGACGGCAGCGTTCAGTTCTTCCCTACGCCTCTCCCACCAACGGTTTTTGCGCGCGTGTGCGTAGTGAAACCCGATGAACTGGTGCCACTGCCTGGTGAACTGGCGCTGGAGAAAGTACGGGCCATTCGTCGAAGCGCCAAGGAGCGCGTTTTCGTTACTAACGCACTCAGAGCGCTACGTCAGGTCAGTCCGACCGGGAACATTCGGGATATTCCCTTTGTGGTGCTGGTTGGCGGCTCATCTCTGGATTTTGAAGTTCCACAGCTGGTCACCGATGCTCTGGCGCATTATCGACTGGTTGCCGGGCGCGGCAACATTCGTGGTACCGAAGGTCCGCGCAATGCGGTTGCGACAGGACTGATTCTCTCCTGGCATAAGGCATTCGCTCATGGAAAGTAATCTCACCACCCCAGCCATCGTTATCTTCACCAGTGCTGACTGTGCTGACGTCTGGAATGACGTACTGCTGGGTATTGAAGAAGAAGGGATTCCCTTTGTGATTCAGGAGAGTGGCTCAGCTGACGTTATCCACAACGCATGGTTGGCCGCCTGCCAGTCTCCATTGCTGGTCGGTATTGGCTGTAGCAGCGAAAAACTGGTCGTGCACTACAAAAACTTACCCACGTCAGCACCACTTTTTACGCTGACGTATCAACAAAATAGCCACGATCGCCGCAGCATTGGTAACAACGCTGCGCGGCTGGTTAAAGGCATTCCGTTCCGGGAATGCCACTCATAACCCACAGGAGAAAAGCAGTATGAATAACGCACTGGGACTAGTTGAAACAAAAGGGCTTGTCGGCGCTATTGAAGCCGCTGATGCCATGGTGAAATCCGCAAACGTGCAGTTGGTTGGTTACGAAAAAATCGGCTCTGGCCTTATCACCGTTATGGTTCGCGGTGATGTCGGCGCGGTGAAAGCAGCCGTAGATGCTGGAAGCGCAGCCGCAAGCGCCGTTGGTGAGGTGAAATCCTGCCACGTTATCCCGCGTCCGCACAGCGACGTTGAAGCCATTTTACCTAAATCCGCATAAGTCGTTGCAACCAAGGAGCACAGCGTGAAGCAATCACTGGGATTACTTGAAGTTAGTGGTCTGGCATTAGCCATCAGTTGCGCGGACGTCATGGCGAAAGCCGCCTCCATCACGCTGGTGGGCCTCGAAAAAACCAACGGCTCAGGCTGGACGGTGATCAAGATAATCGGGGATGTGGCCTCCGTCCAGGCGGCCATTTCCACCGGTGTCAGTTTCGCTGACCAGCGAGATGGACTGGTGGCTCACAAAGTCATTTCCAGACCCGGGGATGGGATCCTGTCGCATAGCGTTGTCCTGGAGCCTGAGCCAACGCCCGAACCCATACCAGCCGTACCGCATGAAGAGATATTTGTAGACCATGATGTACCCGAAGCACCGCAAGATGCAGAGTTGATTAGCTGCAATTTGTGTCTTGATCCTGCCTGCCCTCGTCAAAAAGGCGAGCCGCGCACGCTTTGTCTTCACTCTGGCAAACGAGGTGAAGCGTAATGGATAAACAGCAACTGGAGACCACTGTCGCTAAGGTTCTGGATGAAATGCGCGAGCGCCCGATTCCGCTGGGGATCTCTAATCGTCATATTCATCTGTGCGCTGAAGATTACGGTCGCTTGTTTCCCAATCACCCCATTAGTGAGAAAAAAGGGCTGCTGCAGCCGGGACAATATGCAGCAGAGCAGACTGTCACGCTGGTGGGGCCAAAAGGTCAGTTAAAAAATGTGCGTTTACTCGGCCCGCTGCGCAGTACCAGCCAGGTCGAAATTTCTCGTACCGACGCCCGCACGTTGGGAATTGCTGCTCCGCTGCGGATGTCGGGCAATATTCAGGGCACACCCGGTGTTCGTCTCGTCAGCCCATTTGCTGAACTGGACTTAGCATCCGGGGTGATCGTCGCCCAACGGCATATCCATATGTCGCCGCTTGATGCTCTGATTCTGCGGGTTTCCCATGGTGATAAAGTCTTGGTCGCCATTAATGGCGATGAACGTCGACTGATTTTCGATAACGTCGCCGTACGCGTTTCGCCGGATATGCGCCTCGAAATGCATATTGATACAGACGAAGCCAATGCTGCAGGCGCTGATAATCCCCAGGCATTCGCCACACTGGTGACCTCACGATGAACAACGAACTGCTGCAACGCATTATCGAGGAGGTTGTTTCCCGATTAAAAAAACGCGCGGAAAGCACGCTCACTCTTAGCGTCGCGCAGTTACGGGAAATCGATTCACGGACAGTATGCTGCCAGTACTCGTCGCTCCATCTCCAGCAAGTGGATCTGCCATTACTGGAACAAATTGCCGAGGGCTGCCCAGCCAACATGTCGGTGGGAAAGATTCACGACGCGCTGGCATGCGGAGTCCGCGTGAAAATTTCACTACAACACCGATTGTTACCCGCAATCCCCGTGAAAAAACTCGCACGTCTGCCGCTGGAGTTCAATGACGAACGGGGACGAATCATCTTTTTGCATCCTGAGAAGCTTCTCAGCTATGCCGACGTCGCCCAATTAAGGGATGGCGTACTGGTGTTGCGCCGTCGGTGTGTTGTGACGGCTCTGGCTCAGGAAGCAGTCAGTCTGCGAAATGTCCAACTAATTAAGCAGGAGTGAGCTATGCATCTGGCCCGGGTTACAGGCGTTGTGGTTTCCACGCAAAAATCCCCATCACTGGTGGGAAAAAAACTGTTGCTGGTACGTCGGGTAAGTGCTGACGGAGAGCTTCCTGCATCCCCTGTGAGTGGAGATGAAGTCGCTGTTGATTCTGTCGGCGCAGGGACCGGCGAACTGGTATTACTCAGCAGCGGATCCAGCGCCAGACACGTTTTTTCTGGCCCTAATGAGGCCATCGATCTGGCTATCGTCGGCATTGTCGACACGCTTTCTCGTTAGGAGGAACTATGGCGATTTATACCCGCACTGGTGATGCCGGAACAACAGCCCTCTTTACCGGACAGCGCGTGAGCAAAACGCATCCACGCGTGGAAGCCTACGGTACGCTGGACGAACTGAATGCGGCGCTAAGTCTGTGCATTTGTGCAGCGAAAAACCCGCAGCACCGGCAGTTACTTGAGAATATCCAGCTGCAGCTTTTTTGGTTCAGCGCCGAACTGGCAAGCGAAAGCGAAGAACCAACGCCAGAGCAGCGCTACATCAGCTCAGAAGAAATTGCGGCACTGGAAGCGGCCATCGATACCGCAATGGGAAGAGTACCGCCCCTGCGCAGCTTTATTCTACCTGGCCGCAGCGAAGCCGCCAGCCGACTGCACTTTGCCCGTACGCTGGTACGCCGCGCAGAGAGACGACTGGTCGAACTCTCCACCGAGATATCCGTCAGACACGTGCTGATGCGTTATATCAATCGCCTGTCCGACTGCTTATATGCGCTTGCACGAGCAGAAGATCATGACGCCCATCAAAACGACATCATTCAGAAAGTGGCTGAGCGCTATCTCGCTGCCGTTCAAGCACCTGCCATAAAGGAGCCGACTATGTCTCTGTCTTTTCAGGAGCTCCACCAACTCACTCGCGCTGCGGTGACGAGAGCAGAAGAACTTCAGGTTCCGGTCGTCATAAGCATTGTTGATGCGAACGGGACCCAAACGGTGGTCTGGCGCATGCCTGACGCATTACTCGTGAGTAGCGAACTGGCACCCAAAAAAGCCTGGACTGCCGTGGCGATGAAAACCGCCACACATGAGCTGACATCGGCAGTGCAACCCGGCGCTGCGCTTTACGGTCTGGAAAGCCATATGCAGGGAAAAGTCGTCACCTTCGGTGGCGGGTACGCATTATGGCGTGAGGGTTTACTCCTCGGGGGTCTTGGCATCAGCGGAGGAAGCGTTGAACAGGATATGGACATTGCAGAAACGGCCATTGCGGCGATTAACGTGAGAACACATCAATGAATACTTCAGAACTTGAAACCCTTATTCGTAACATTTTGAGTGAGCAACTCGCCCCGGCAAAAGCAGAAGTTCAGGGTAACGGTATTTTTCCGTCCGTTGGCGAAGCTATCGATGCAGCGCATCAGGCTTTTCTGCGTTACCAGCAATGTCCATTGAAAACCCGCAGCGCCATCATAAACGCCCTACGCGAAGAACTGACGCCTCATCTTGCTTCACTGGCCGCTGAGAGCGCTGCCGAAACGGGGATGGGTAACAAAGAGGATAAGTTCCTTAAAAATAAAGCCGCGCTGGACAACACTCCGGGTATCGAAGATCTCACCACCACGGCGTTAACCGGCGACGGCGGCATGGTGTTATTCGAGTATTCACCGTTTGGCGTGATTGGTTCTGTCGCCCCCAGTACAAACCCGACAGAGACCATTATTAACAACAGCATCAGCATGCTGGCGGCAGGGAATAGTGTTTACTTCAGTCCGCATCCGGGTGCTAAAAAGGTTTCACTCAAGCTGATTGCCATGATCGAAGATATTGCTTTCCGTTGCTGCGGAATTCGTAATCTTGTCGTTACGGTCACAGAACCCACTTTTGAGGCTACCCAGCAGATGATGGCGCACCCTAAAATCGCAGTTCTGGCGATTACCGGTGGCCCTGGCATTGTTGCTATGGGCATGAAAAGCGGGAAAAAAGTCATCGGCGCAGGCGCAGGAAATCCACCCTGCATTGTTGATGAAACGGCCGACCTGGTTAAGGCGGCGGAAGATATCATCAATGGCGCATCCTTTGATTACAACCTCCCCTGCATTGCTGAGAAGAGCCTGATTGTTGTTGATGCCGTTGCCGAACGACTGGTTCAACAGATGCAGTCTTTTGGTGCGATGCTTCTCAATAGCGAAGAGGTAGACAAACTGCGCGCTGTCTGTCTACCAGAAGGCATAGCCAATAAAAAACTGGTGGGTAAAAGCCCGGCAACCTTACTGGAAGCAGCAGGAATACCGGTTCCGGCAAAAGCACCTCGATTACTGACAGGCATCGTCAAGGCTGACGACCCGTGGGTTACCAGCGAGCAATTGATGCCAATGCTCCCCGTCGTAATGGTGAGCGATTTTGACAGTGCATTAACGTTGGCCCTGAAAGTTGAAGAGGGATTGCATCACACCGCCATTATGCATTCGCAAAATGTGTCACGTTTGAACCTTGCCGCGCGCACGCTTCAGACCTCCATCTTTGTGAAAAATGGCCCCTCTTACGCCGGGATCGGCGTTGGTGGCGAAGGTTTTACAACCTTCACTATTGCGACGCCAACCGGTGAAGGAACAACATCTGCGCGCACTTTCGCACGCTCTCGTCGTTGCGTGCTGACAAACGGTTTTTCTATTCGCTAATGGGGCCGTTATGAATAGCTTTTCACTGCAAACTCGATTGTACAGCGGCCAGGGAAGTCTGGATGTGCTCAAGCGTTTCACGAATAAGCATATCTGGATTATTTGCGATGGTTTTCTCGCGCGTTCTCCCCTGATTGAAAAGCTGCGCAACGCTCTGCCAGCGGATAACCGCATCAGCATTTTCAGCGATATCACCCCCGATCCCACCATCGGTACGGTAGTACAAGGGATTGCACAAATGCAGTCCCTGCGACCGGACGTCGTGATGGGTTTTGGTGGCGGCTCAGCACTGGACGCCGCAAAAGCCATCGTCTGGTTCAGCCGACAGTTCGGTATTGAAATTGAAACCTGTGTTGCAATTCCCACCACCAGCGGCACAGGCTCCGAGGTAACCAGTGCCTGCGTGATTAGCGATCCGGATAAAGGCATTAAATATCCATTATTCAATAATGCGCTTTACCCGGACATGGCCATCCTTGATCCAACGTTGGTTGTCAGCGTACCACCTGCCATCACCGCGAATACCGGCATGGACGTGTTAACGCATGCGCTGGAGGCTTACGTGTCCACGAAGGCCAGCGACTTCACAGACGCACTGGCTGAAAAAGCGGCTCAAATCGTCTTCCAGTACCTGCCTGTCGCCGTCAGCAAAGGCGACTGTCTGGCAACCAGGGGGAAAATGCACAATGCATCAACGCTCGCGGGAATGGCATTTAGTCAGGCTGGACTGGGGATCAATCATGCGATTGCCCATCAGTTGGGTGGTCAGTTTCATCTGCCGCATGGACTTGCCAATGCGCTGCTGCTGACCCATGTCATTCATTTTAATGCCCGCGATCCGCGAGCTGCGAAGCGCTATGCCCGTTTTGCTAAAGCCTGCCACCTATGCCCGGATAACGCGAACGATACAGCAGCATTGAATGCGCTCATTCATCATATTGAGCTACTGAAAAAACAGTGTGCGTTGCCTTCTTTTGTTGACGCGCTTAAAGACGGAAAGCAAGCCTGGTCACAACGTATCCCGTCGATGGTTCAGGCCGCGCTGGCTGACGTCACGCTGCAAACCAATCCTCGTGTTGCCGATGCCAGTGCCATGCAGGAACTGCTTGAGGAATTATTATGAAGACAGCCATGACGGCAGAGTCCACGCTTTATGATGCACAGACCATTCGCGAACGCGTTCGCGCAGCGGGTGTTGTCGGCGCCGGAGGCGCAGGCTTTCCTGCTCACGTAAAATTACAGGCGCAGGTCGATACCTTTCTGGTCAATGCGGCTGAATGTGAGCCAATGCTGAAAGTTGACCAGCAGTTGATGGCCGTCCAGGCTGAGCGACTTATCCGCGGCGTTCAATATGCCATGACGGCGACCGGAGCCAGTGCCGGGATTATTGCGCTCAAAGAGAAATACCAGAAGGCTATCAATGCATTAACGCCCCTTCTGCCTGCCGGGATCCGCTTACATATTTTGCCTGATGTCTACCCGGCTGGTGACGAGGTTCTGACCATCTGGATGGCAACAGGTCGGAGAGTTCCGCCTGCCGCGCTGCCAGTCAGCGTCGGTGTAGTGGTCAATAACGTCCAGACCGTGCTCAACATCGCCAGAGCAGTTGAGCAGCAGTACCCCGTTACGCGTCGCACCCTGACCGTTAACGGTGCAGTCGCCAGTCCCATCACACTCACTGTCCCTATCGGAATGCCTTTACGTGACGTTCTGGCGCTGGCCGGTGGCGCAACCGTTGACGATCCCGGCTTTATTAACGGTGGTCCGATGATGGGCGGCCTGATTACTTCACTGGATACCCCCGTAAGCAAGACCACCGGGGGCCTGCTGGTTTTGCCTAAGTCTCATGCGTTGATTCAGCGGCGGATGCAGGATGAACGCACCGTGCTTTCTGTAGCAAAAACCGTTTGCGAGCAGTGCCGTTTGTGTACGGATTTGTGCCCAAGGCATTTGATCGGCCATGAATTATCCCCGCACCTGTTGGTTCGTGCGGTTAATTATCAGCAGGCGGCCACACCGCAGTTGCTGCTCACGGCCCTGACCTGTTCAGAATGTAACGTGTGTGAAAGCGTAGCCTGCCCGGTTGGGATTTCACCGATGCGCATCAACCGTATGCTGAAACGCGAGCTGCGGGCGCTCAACCATCGTTATGAAGGGCCGCTAAATCCTGAGGATGAAATGGCGAAGTACCGGTTGATCCCGGTTAAGCGCCTTATTACCAAACTGGGTCTTAGCGACTGGTATCACGATGCGCCACTGGCTGAGACTGATTATTCCACAGATAAAACGACGCTGTTGTTACGCCAGCATATTGGTGCCAGCGCCATCCCATGTGTAGAACAAGGGGAACGCGTTGTTCGCGGTCAATGCGTTGCCGATGTGCCGTCCGGTGCATTAGGCGCGCCTGTTCACGCCAGTATTGACGGTATTGTCAGCGAAATCACTGAGCAATCTATCACGGTAATTAGAGGTTAATCATGTCTCAGGCTATAGGGATTTTAGAACTCACCAGCATTGCCAAAGGGATGGAAGCTGGTGATGCCATGTTAAAAAGCGCGAATGTGAATTTACTGGTCAGCAAGACCATCTGCCCGGGAAAATTTCTACTCATGCTCGGTGGTGACGTAGGTGCCGTACAACAGGCGATTGCCACTGGAACATCTCTTGCTGGCGATATGCTCGTTGACAGTCTGGTACTCCCCAACATTCATGCCAGCGTACTCCCCGCAATCAGCGGACTAAACAGCGTGGATAAGCGTCAGGCAGTTGGTATTGTCGAAACATGGAGCGTTGCTGCCTGCATCTGTGCCGCCGACCGGGCGGTTAAAGCCTCCAACGTCACGCTGGTACGCGTCCATATGGCATTTGGTATTGGCGGTAAGTGCTACATGGTCGTTTCTGGCGATGTATCCGATGTGAATAACGCAGTGACGGTTGCCAGTGAAAGTGCGGGTGAAAAAGGCCTGCTGGTTTACCGCTCGGTCATACCCCGCCCGCATGAAAGCATGTGGCGACAAATGGTGGAGGGATAATGGAAAGACAACCCACCACGGATCGAATGATTCAGGAATATGTACCAGGCAAACAGGTCACGCTGGCGCATCTTATTGCTAATCCAGGTAAAGATTTGTTCAAGAAGCTGGGATTACCAGATGCGGTTTCCGCAATCGGTATTCTGACCATTACCCCCAGCGAAGCCTCAATCATCGCCTGTGATATCGCCACGAAATCCGGGGCGGTAGAGATTGGTTTTCTCGACCGGTTTACCGGCGCGGTGGTACTGACGGGTGATGTTTCCGCCGTTGAGTACGCGCTGAAACAGGTAACCCGAACGCTGGGCGAAATGATGCGTTTTACCGCGTGTCCCATCACCCGGACGTAATCTCATGAAACGTATCATGCTAATTGGCCCCAGCCAGTGCGGTAAAACATCGCTCACGCAGTGCATGCGGGGAGAAGCGCTTCACTATCAGAAGACCCAGGCCATAGTCTGGTCGCCCACAGCGATAGATACACCGGGCGAATATCTTGAAAACCGCTGTCTGTACAGTGCGCTGCTGGCCAGCGCCTGTGAAGCAGACATTATTGCCCTGGTACTCAATGCTGACGCGCCGTGGTCACCATTTTCTCCCGGTTTTACCGGACCAATGAACCGACCCGTTATTGGTCTCGTTACCAAAGCCGATTTAGCCAATCCGCAGCGTATTTCTCTTGTGGAGAGTTGGTTAGTTCAGGCTGGCGCGCAAAAAGTATTTGTCACCAGCGCGCTGGAGAATACTGGGGTCGATGAGATGTTCATTTTTCTGAATGCAAAGGAACCTTCATGTCTCACAAAATAATGGCCATTAATGCAGGTAGTTCCTCGCTTAAATTTCAACTACTGGCGATGCCGCAGGGTGAAATGATCTGTCAGGGGTTGATTGAACGTATCGGTTTGTCTGATGCGCAGGTCACCCTAAAAACGCCAGCGCAGAAATGGCAGGAGACTTTGCCCGTAGCCGATCACCGTGAAGCCGTAACGTTGCTCCTGGAAAAACTGCTCAACCACCACATTATCAACAGTCTGGAAGAGATCGACGGCGTGGGTCATCGCGTCGCGCACGGCGGAGAATCTTTTAAAGACTCCGCGCTGGTAACTGATGAAACGCTGGCAGAAATCGAGCGACTCGCGGAACTGGCCCCTCTGCATAACCCGGTAAATGCGTTGGGGATCGCGGTATTCCGCCAGCTATTGCCCAAAACACCAGCCGTTGCGGTGTTCGACACCGCCTTTCATCAAACGCTTGATGAGCCTTCTTTCATCTATCCCCTGCCCTGGCGTTACTATGCTGAGTTGGGTATTCGTCGCTATGGTTTTCATGGTACCAGCCACAAATACGTTAGCTCACAGCTTGCTGAAAAACTGGGTGTACCACTCAGCGCCCTGCGCGTTGTTTGTTGTCATCTGGGCAACGGCAGCAGCATCTGCGCCATCAAAGGCGGACAATCGGTGAATACGTCAATGGGCTTTACGCCGCAGTCTGGCGTGATGATGGGCACGCGAAGTGGCGATATCGATCCGTCCATTTTACCGTGGATTGCCCTGCGAGAAGGCAAAACACCGCAGCAGCTCAACCAATTGCTCAACAATGAGTCCGGATTGCTCGGTGTTTCTGGCATCTCACCTGACTACCGCGACGTTGAACATGCCGCAGATACGGGCAATCACCAGGCGGCGCTGGCGTTGACGCTTTTTGCTGAGCGCATTCGTGCCACCATTGGTAGCTATATTATGCAGATGGGCGGTCTGGATGCCCTGGTGTTTACCGGTGGTATTGGCGAAAACTCCGCACGGGCGCGCGCTGCGATTTGTCGTAACCTGAATTTCCTGGGGCTGGCCGTTGATGAGGAAAAAAATCAGCGTAATGCCACCTTCATTCAGACTGAAAATGCGATGGTCAAAGTGGCGGTGATTAATACCAATGAAGAGCTGATGATTGCGCAAGACGTTATGCGTTTAGCGATATCTGAAACTGTGACATTGGGCATTCCTGCATAATACTGCCGCACCGCAAATTGCGGCAAATCATGGTAATAGCGCGATCGCCATGACACTATGCGCCGAAGATTTCTGATCACATAGGTGAAGACGTGGCTGTTGCGCAATGTCCCGCATCGTGCGGAGAACTTATCCAGGGCTGGATTCTGGGCAGTGAGAAATTGGTCTCCTGCCCGGTTGAATGGTATAGCACCGTTGAGGTCACTTCAGGTTCACCGCTGACAGATGAACGTCCACTTTCGCGGGCGATGGTTGAGAGGTTATTGCTGCACTGGCAATACCCGGCACAAATGAGTCAGGATATTCGAATTGATGTCCAGTCAACCATTCCTGTCGCTAAAGGGATGGCCAGCAGCACAGCGGATATCGCCGCCACGGCAATCGCCACGGCGCAGTATCTGGGTCATCAGCTAGACGAATCCACTCTGGCGCAGCTTTGCGTTTCGCTGGAACCTACCGACAGCACCGTTTTCCGCCAGCTTACGCTGTTCGATCATAACGACGCCTCCACGCAAATTGCCTGTGAAGCCCAGCCTCAACTCGATCTGCTAGTTCTCGAAAGCCCGGAAACCTTGCTTACTGCTGATTATCACCGTACTCCACGTCAGTCAGGGTTACTGGCAGGCGCTCCAGCGCTAAAACGCGCATGGGAAAAGGTACAGGAAGCCTGTATCAGTCAAAATCCTTATCGGATGGGTGAAGCCGCCACGCTGAGCGCGATCGCCAGCCAGTTGCTGTTACCTAAACCAAATTTTGATTCACTTTTAGCGCTGGTAGAAGAATGTGATTTATACGGTGTCAACGTTGCGCACAGTGGCAGCGTAGTCGGTCTGATGCTCGACAGAAAGCGTCATGATGTGGACTACATTAAATGGATGCTGACGCAGAAAAAATTGACGGAACACTGGCCGGAACAGCATTTGTTGCGGATGGTAACTGGCGGGGTCGAACTGCAATAAGGGCCGCCGCTAAGCAGCGACCCGGACAAGCATAAAATCGTTACTCGGCTTTCGCTTCGCCGTTTTTCACTTCGCCCATCGCTTTCAGCTTTTTAGAGATGTCGCGGCGCTCTTTAGAGATCTCAGCGTTTTTGATGATGTAATCATCAACACGATCTTCATAATCGCTTTTCATGCTGGCGATAATGCCCTGAATCGCTTCCACGCTCATTCCAGGCTTGATGTAGTCGCTCAGGTTGTCCAGCAGCAGAACACGTTTCTGGTTGTCACGGATCTTTTTCTCAACGTCCTGGATTTCACGTTGCAGTTTGTTTTTACGACGGAACAGACGAACAAATTCCAGCACGTCCTGGAAAGAAGGCTTGGTAGTTTCCATTTTTACACCCCTGATAATGTGAGATTCGGATTCGTTAAAACAACGGCTAAAGTGGGTCAACATTACTTTCATGCCCGCCATACTTCAAGTTGCATCTGCATCGACCATGCATGGTTGAAACCTGAATTATCGAGGGTAAAGCCATTGCAGTTACCAATGGTTTTAGCCTTTTTCAGTATCATACCTCTATTCGTTGCTGAATCGAAGCAGCAGTAGAACCAATCCCCTCATCTGCTCTTTATTTGCGCAGCGCGCGACAGATCAAATGAGAGAGCAACTCCAGCTGTCGCGCCATTTCCATATTTAGCCAAACGTAGCCGTGAATGGGCGTTTCAGCGACATTATCGCCCTTATGCTCAGCAATAAGCTGACGTAACTCCACCACGGTGTCATTGAGTTTTTCCGTATTGGCAAGCACCGGTTGTGGATTACCTTCATACAATGCGTGGGTTATCGTCAGTAGCGCCTGTTGTGTCCTGAGCTGTGTTTCACGCAAAGTATGCGCATTCAACATAACAAAGTGGCTGGTACGGCTGGCCCAGAGCGCATTGATTTGCAGCTCAAGCATGCAGACCAGGTTGCGATTAACCGTCTGAATAGCTTCAAAGATTGATTTTTGAATGCGGGTTTCTTTGCTGGCTGGAACGATGAGCCCACGCATTTTGACAACATCGCTTAAAAGCTGTTGTAAATGCTTTTCCAGTCGCGGTTGCTCCAGCAGGTTGGGAGATAGCGCAGCCTGATACACCCGATTGTACCCCGTTACGCAATGCGCCAGCTGAATTCGCCAGTGTATAAATGCCCGCTGCGGCCAGATACCGGTAAACAGCATTGCCAGTAATGAACCCAGAATAACATCGCCACCGCGCCATAACGCTGTGTTCATATCTCCAGCGGGGGCACCCACAACGACCGCAAGCGTTATACCAATCAGCAACGCCTGATACGGCTTTTTACCCAGTGCCAGCCAGCCGCAGAGAAACATCGCCACCGCGCACCATATCAGCATTAGCGGAAGTGAAAAGAGCTCCAGACGAAGAGCCACCAGCCCAAGTACCGAACCCAGAATTGTCCCGCCAATACGCTCAAACGCTCTGGGGACAACGTTCCCCCAAAAGGAAATAGGCCCCATGATTACCACCAGCGTAATCAGAGGCCATGTACCTTCAGGAATGTTCAACAGGCGAACCAACAGAAAAGTAAAAAGAAACGCCAGCGCAATGCGAACACCATGCACCACACGATAATGACGATACAAACGAATTTCAAAAGGACTCAGTGACTTATCTGCACGCACTCATGCACTCCGTCAGGGAATTGCAAAGAACAGAATTGTACCTGTTTTTTGAGTGAAAACATCACCCTGATGACCAGGACATTCATCCTGATTTACACCAAAAACAGTTACTTCGACTGTACCGGCACGTACATTTCAATGTCCCAGTAGCCGTCCTCCATGCCATTGTTCATATAAACTTCAAAGCAAGGTTTAGCGGCTATCGCATACGTCGAATCCTGCAGCAGGCGCTCAAAGAACTGATACCACGGCGTCGCGAAGTCATGATTTTCAACGCGCGCAACGGCGATAGCATAGTCGCCCCCCGCCAGTTCGGTCTGGATCACCCCTTCGCTGTTTTCTGGGATCTCAAAACCTTCAGGCACAGACACCACGGTATCACAACGCAGTTTTTCCGCCGGAACAACGTCAGGATTGTCGTAATAAACGGCTATCCATTCCAGCGGTACGATCTGCTTACCGTCGACCCACATCATTAACTGCTCGAAACCCTGCTTTACCGTTTGTTCCCACGGTCCAACCATATGGAAACCGGCAATTATGCGTTTCTCAACCTGCTTTATCTCGTACTCCATATAACCTCCGTTATTACACTGTATTTATATACAGTGTAATTTTTAGGTATGACGGCCACAAGGAATCAGTGATTATTATGTGAGCAGATTCGCACTCTTGCCAGTCAGGCACATCAGGAAAAACTACGCCTTGTGGTGGAAGTAATCGCTCAAACGCGAGAAGACGCCGCCTTCGTTGACAGACTCCAGCGTAACCAGAGGCCAGTGCGCCACCAGTTTATCCCGATCGTAGAGTTCAATTTCCCCCACACGTTGATGGGCAGCAATGGGGGCAACCAGTTCTTTCTTATCAAGAACATATTTTGCCTTGATATTAGCGACTTCGGCTTTAGGCAGGGCCATCCAGAAATCCTGCTCTGTGCCAAGGCTAATTTTTTCTTTATCGCCGTACCAGATCCGTTCAATACCAACCTGCTTACCGCTACGTAATACCTGCACGGTATCGAAGTTCTGTTGTCCCCATTGCAGCAGTTTTCGCGCCTGGTCTTCACGCCCTTTCGCACTCTCCGCCCCCATCACAACTGCAATCAGGCGGCGCTGCCCATCAACGGCAGAAGCAATCAGGTTGAATCCAGCGCCGGAGGTATGTCCTGTCTTCAGACCATCGACGTTCATAGTTTTATCCCACAACAAACCGTTACGGTTTTGCTGCGTGATTCCGTTCCAGGTAAGGCTTTTTTCACTGTACATATGGTAGAAATCCGGCTCTCCATGGATGATAGCTCTCGACAGCACGGCCAGATCGTAAGCTGAGCTATGCTGACCTGGCGCATCCAGACCATGTACCGTTTCAAAATGCGTGTCCCGCAGGTTCAGCTTTTGCACATAGTTGTTCATCATCGCGACAAACTGCGGCTGCCCTCCGGCGATGTAATCCGCCAGCGCCACACAGGCATCATTACCGGAATCAACAATTAACCCGCGACTCAGATCGCGCACAGAAACGCGATCCCCTTCTTTCAGGAACATTAAGGATGAACCGACGAATACCGGATTATCTTTCGCCCAGGCATCGCGCCCTACGGTGACAATATCTGTCGGACTAATACGCTTGCTGTCGATTGCGCGATCAACAACATAGCCGGTCATCAGCTTGGTCAGGCTGGCAGGGTTGCGCTGCTGGTGTTCATTTCCGGCTGTCAGGATTTGGCCCGTGGTGTAATCCATTAATACCCACGCACCGGCATTAATTGCCGGAGGCTGTGGAGCGAAACTGGCGACGTCGGTCGCGTACGCGGGCGAAAAACTCATCGCAAATAGTGAAGCGGCAATAAACAAACGGCGTTTCAACAGCATGTCCTCAGGAAATGGAGAAATAGCCGTTCTTTTTACGGAAGTTCTGGCGAACAAACATGGATAAATTGCAAGAAAATGTGACATAAGGCACATTTTCTTGCTGTAAGGAAAGGATTTCAGATATCGACCGCGTCTGGCGTTACCCTTTGCGCGGTGCCGTTTCTGCGTGATGGCTGCGATGACGATGATAGCCATCTATCATGCTGCGGAAAATTTGCCCCGGTGTGTCACCCAGCGTGCACAGGTAAATATGTGCACAGATGAACAGTAAGCCGACAATCGCCAACACCATATGCAGCACCAGCATCACAGGCCCTGCCCCTACCACCTGCGGGTAGAGGCATAACAACCCGCTGATGATTAGCAGCGGAACCAGCGCATACATGATGGCCAGATAAGCCAGCTGTTGTAGCGGGTTAAATTTACTCTCTGCCGTTGCGGCAAACGGGTGTGGTTCACCCTTCATGATGCCATACAGATAAAAGCGCGTTTGCAACAAGCAGCGTGATATCAACCCATTAAACTTCACCCGGTAATGACAACCGTTGCCGCTGGTTGCGTTGATTAGCACAAAACCAACCCAGAAGGCCAACAAGGCGAAACCGCACCAGGTATGTATCTGCACCATCAATGCCACCGGTCCGAGAGAGAAGTGACCAAACAGGCCACTCAGCAAAAGCAGGATAAAAAGCAGCGCATTACCCCAGTGCCAGCGGCGGACTGCCAGAGAATAGAGGTAATCCCGTTGCTCTTCTCCGGTTGCCGTCTTGGGTGCCAGCATCCGACGTAACAGCGCGTGCATAACCAGGCCCGCAATCATCAGCACAACAACAACGCCTGCATAAATGAGCCACAGCGGCCAGTAGTCCGGCGCATAGTTAAGCTCTGCTCCCCAGATAGAATTCATGCTTTACCCTCCTGATGGATCTCTTTACGCCGATAAACACTCACCGGACCGCTACGCGTATCCTGCTGGCGATAAACCTCTTTTTGATTTATCCAGTGCTGAATTTCCGGATCGTCACGACGACCAAATTTCAGCGCATCCGTCGGACAAACGGAAACGCAGGCGGGCGAGTGACCGCTCTCGAGTCGGGTATCTGCGCAGAAGTTACATTTGTCGGCAATTCCCGTTTGCGGATTGAGATAACGGACATGGAACGGACAAGCGGCAACGCAGTAGTCACAGCCAATACAGCGAGACTTATCCACTTGCACAATGCCATTTTCGTCGCGAAATGATGCACCGGTCGGACAAACGCTGACACACGGCGCATCTTCACAATGCTGACAGGAAACGCGAACAAACTGGAAGTGGGACAGCACCTCGGGTTCATGTTCGGGTGAACGGATCTGCACCTGTAGACGGCTAAATCCCTCTGGCACATCATTCAGAACTTTGCAGGCAACCGTACATGCCTGACAGCCGATACAGCGTTTCTCGTCATGCAGCATGACATAAGGGTTCGTAGATTGATTCATGATGTTCTCCTTTCTCATGCCCGACGAAGCGTAACGCCAGCGGTGTGGACCACCGTACCGGAAACCGGACTGGTAACATGCGGAAGCAAATTACCGCAATGGATACCGTGCGTTGTCGCTGCGGTTTTGGCTCCCGCCTTGGCGCCAAATCCCATATAAACAAACAGCGTATCGGGCCGAATTCCGGCGGTGACCAGCGCTTTGCCTTTTTCCTTGCCGGTTGCATTTTCCAGCCAGATGTCATCACCGCTTTTGATGCCTTTATCACGGGCCGTTTGCGGGTGGATCCACACCGCGTTATCCCACATCAACTCGCTAAGCAGTGGCACGTATTGCGTCGCACCGTTGGTATGAACCGCCACTTTTCCCTGGATAAAATAGAGTTCGCTGTCGCCTTTAAGCGCAAAATTGCGCGCGCGCGGAATACCGTATCCAGGCAGGAGCGTTTCCAGCTCTTCGGAATAGAGTTCGATTTTTCCTGACGGAGATTTAAAGCGCAGTTGCTCGCCATAGGTACCGTCGCTGTCAACCGCCACCGCGCCCGGATAGCGTTCCACAAACTGACGCACCGCTTCAGGTTCACGCAGCAGCAACGGAACACCCCACTCCCGATACCCTTTCTGACGCAATTCAGCAGATAGCGCATGATCGCCATTAAGCTGGTATAACTGACGCGTTTGCATATCCTGCCATGGATAGAATTGGCCAAGGCCTAACTGCACGGCCAGCTCTTTCCAGATTTGCCAGCTCGGACGCGCATCCCCAATAGGTTCGACTACCTGCTGACGCAGGGCATAGGCGGGATTCAGACCCGACATGTCTGAAACTTCTTCATCGCGCTCAAGGTAAGTACATTCAGGCAAAAGGTAGTCGGCATACGCCGCGCTTTCGCTTAGGTAGACATCACAACTGACCACAAGGTCGAGCTGTTCAACGGTTTTGACCAGATCTGGTCGACAGGTTACGGTTTGGAAAGGGTTGTGTCGGGACATAATCCATCCCTTCACCGGATAAGGCGTCTGATTTAACACAGCATCAATGATGCTTTGCACCACACCACCGCCCGCCGCGATGTACTTAAACTGCGGGGCTACCAGATCGATACGCTGCGCCGTTGGTTTGGGTAATTTGACATCGGGTTTTGCCAGCACCGGAGCGACCTTCTCTCCAGCCAGCTTATTGTAAGTTGCCGCCGCTTTTTTCTGATACAAACCGCCTTCACGCTCAATATTGCCAAGCAGCACATTGAGGGTAAAAATCATGCGCCGCATATCAATTTCTTCTTGCGAAAACGTCGCGCGATGGCCCGGACTGACGATGGCATGAGGCGCGCAGGCGGCCATTTCGCGGGTGACCCGAACAATGACATCAGCAGGCACATCCGCGAGCTGCTGCGCCCATTCTGGCGTGGTCTCTTGTACCGCTTCTGCCAGTTGCTCAAACCCCGTGGTGTAGCGCGCCACAAAGTCCGCGTCATACAGATTTTCATTGATCATGACGTGACACATGGCCATCAGCACAGGTAAATCGCCGCCCGGCTTGAGCGCATGCCATTCATCCGCCTTGCTGGAGAATACGGACAGACGGGGATCGAAGCTGACCATCTTCGCCCCCTTCTCCTGCGCGGTCATCAGCTCATGCGTATCAGCAACCTCGATCCCTTCATAGAGGTTATGGCCAAAAGAGACCATATAACGGGTATTGGCGATATCCATGGCTAAATCGCCACCCATCATCACTTTAGCGGCAATGGCTTTACCGGCAGGACACGTTGATGCGTGAGTAAAGGTATTCGGTGACCCGAAAGCCGTCGCGAGGTGAAATAAATGACCAGACAGCGAGCCAGATTTAGACGAGAAGACGACTCCCTGGGGACCATATTGCGTTTTTATTGCCGTCATTTTTTCGGCGATTTCTTTATACGCCTGTTCCCAGCTAATAACCTGCCAGTCACCGCTCCCGCGAGGTCCTGTGCGTTTCATGGGTTTAACAATGCGATGAGGGTCGTTGACCAGGCTAACGCCGCTGCCGCCGCGAGCGCAGACACGTGTCCCCTGTTGTGGCGCATTAGGGTTTCCCTGAATAAAAACCGTTTTATTATTAATCACCTGAGCCTGAATTGGGCAGCGAAAAGAACACATCTCGCACAAACTTGGCGTCAGGGATGTTTTCCCTTTGATGCTCTCCGGAGAATTTCGCGCCAGTGCCCCAGGCGGGAAACTGCCTATCGCACAGGCTGAACAGCCTATACCCACTCCTCGCAAAAAATTACGCCGACTAATGCTCATATAACCTCCTGTTATTAGATATATCCAATAATTATATGGCGTTTGGATTATTTATTTTTTACATCAATCACATTTCATTACAATGCATGACAGCGAATTGACATAAATAAAAACCCATTGTTTATAAAAGATTTTTAAAGTTTCCAGAACACAACTAAGAAGAGGAAAATAACAATAATGGTTATCAGTTAGATTATTTACAAACCCGCAACTTCAAGATGTTTTATTTCCGTAATTTATTTTAACAGTGCGGAATTTATTAATTAATTCCATTAATGTCCTGTTTATCTCAATTTTATTGCGTACACAATCCAGCTTCGATAATGCCATAGCTGATTATCTCGCTATTTTTTGGTATTCTTGAACCAGCGCTAAATTGATCCCGGACATAACTGAACAATGAATGACGGCAAGCAGCAACCTGGTTTTCTCTTCCACGATTACGAGACCTTTGGTACCCATCCGGCGCTGGACAGACCCGCGCAATTTGCGGCTATCCGCACAGATAATGATTTCAACATCATCGGTGAACCAGAAGTCTTTTATTGCAAACCCGCGGACGATTATCTGCCGCAGCCTGAGGCGGTGTTGATTACGGGTATCACACCGCAGGAAGCACGTGAAAAGGGAGAAAATGAAGCCGCTTTTGCTGCACGCATCCACGCCCTGTTCACCGTGCCGAAAACCTGTATCCTGGGTTATAACAACGTGCGCTTCGATGATGAGGTGACGCGCAACATCCTGTATCGCAATTTCTACGATCCCTATGCCTGGAGCTGGCAGAACGATAATTCGCGCTGGGATCTGCTGGATGTGATGCGCGCCTGCTATGCCCTGCGCCCTGAAGGCATTAACTGGCCGGAAAACGACGACGGCTTACCCAGCTTCCGACTGGAGCATTTGACCAAAGCCAACGGTATTGAGCATACCAATGCTCACGATGCGATGGCGGACGTATACGCCACAATCGCAATGGCGCAATTAGTGAAGTCGCGCCAGCCGCGTCTGTTTGATTATCTCTACAGCCATCGTAATAAGCACAAGCTGGCCGCGCTGATTGATGTCCCGCAAATGAAGCCGCTGGTCCATGTCTCTGGTATGTTCGGCGCATGGCGCGGCAACACCAGTTGGGTAGCGCCATTGGCGTGGCATCCGGAGAATCGTAACGCGGTTATTATGGTCGACTTAGCCGGTGATATTTCGCCGCTGCTCGAACTCGACAGTGACGCCCTGCGCGAGCGGCTCTACACGTCTAAAGCGGATCTGGGTGATAACCCGGCCGTACCGGTTAAACTGGTGCACATCAACAAATGCCCGGTACTGGCACAGGCGAATACCCTGCGTCCGGAAGATGCCGACCGTCTTGGCATTAACCGCCAGCACTGTCTGGATAATCTCAAAGTTCTGCGCGAAAATCCGCAGATACGCGACAAAGTGGTCGCGATCTTTGCCGATGCGGAACCGTTTACACCGTCAGATAACGTGGATGCTCAACTTTATAACGGCTTTTTCAGCGATGCTGACCGTGCGGCGATGAAAATCGTTCTGGAAACCGAACCACGCAATTTACCGGCGCTGGATATCTCCTTTGTCGATAAGCGCATTGAAAAACTGTTGTTTAATTACCGTGCACGTAACTTCCCGGGAACGCTGGATGAAGCAGAACAGCAACGCTGGCTGGACCATCGCCGCCAGGTATTCACACCGGAGTTTTTGCAAAATTACGCCAATGAATTGCAGCTATTGAGCCAGCAATATGCGGACAACAAAGAAAAGTTGATGCTGCTGAAATCACTCTGGCAGTACGCCGAAGAGATTGTATAAATCCCACGTATAAAAAAACGGAGAACTTGTCTCCGTTTTTTTTCAGCTAAATACCGTTATTACGCGACATCTTCGTCGTACTGCGGCACCGGGTTGCGGAAGCTTTTGGTCACACAAGCCAGGTAAATCAGACCGATACCGGCCCAGATCAGCCCCAGAACCATTGAGCTTTCTTCCAGATTCACCCACAGCGCACCAACGGTCAGCGCACCGCACATCGGCAGGAACAGATACTGGAAGTGGTCTTTCAGCGTCTTGTTACGCTTCTCACGGATCCAGAACTGGGAGATCACCGACAGGTTAACGAAGGTAAACGCCACCAGCGCACCAAAGTTAATCAGCGCCGTCGCCATCACCAGGTCGAAGTTGATTGCCAGCAGAGCAATCGCACCAACCAGAATGATGTTCATAGACGGAGTACGCCATTTCGGGTGAACATAACCGAAGAAACTTTTCGGGAACACGCCGTCACGCCCCATCACGTACATCAGACGCGCTACGCCTGCATGCGCCGCCATACCGGACGCCAGTACGGTAATGGTAGAGAAAATCAGCGCGCCAACCTGGAAGAACTTACCGGCAACGTACAGCATGATTTCCGGCTGTGAAGCGTCTGGATCTTTGAAGCGCGAGATATCCGGGAAGTACAGCTGCAACAGATAGGTGGAGACGATAAAGATCAGGCCACCAATCAGCGCAGTCAGGAAAATCGCACGCGGGATCACGCGCTCAGCGTCTTTGGTTTCTTCTGACAGGTTGCTGATACCGTCAAAACCGGTGAACGAGAAGCACAGGATGGTAGCGCCCGTGATCATCGGGATCACGTGTGCATCACCTGACCAGAACGGACGGCTGCTCGCCAATGTACCAGCACCTTCCCCTTCGAACACGCCATAAACGACCATGCCGAGGATCACTGCAATCAGCACCACCTGCAACAACACGATTACGGTGTTGAAATTCGCAACGGATTTAAGGCTGCGCAGGTTAAAGGCGGTCATAAAGGCCACCAGCGCCACCACGAATATCCATGACGGTATCGACGGCACCAGGGCTTCAAAATAAATTTTTGCCAACAGAATGTTGATCATCGGAGCGAACAGGTAGTCCAGCAGTGATGACCAACCCACCATAAAGCCAACGGTCGGGCTAATGGATTTCTGGGCGTAAGTGTAGGCAGAGCCTGCAGACGGATAGCGACGCACCAGTTTACCGTAGCTCAGTGCGGTAAAGAGGATGGCGATCAGTGCAAAGGCGTAAGCTGTCGGGACGTGACCATCGGTCATTCCTGATACGATACCGAATGTATCGAACAGCGTCATCGGCTGCATATAGGCAAGGCCCATCATGACAACCGGAACCAGCGTAAGCGTTTTACGTAATTCCACGCGAGAGGTGTTTGGAGTAGCGTTATGCGACATGGTTATCCCCCATTACGGCGAAAACCGTCGCGTAAGCAAAAAATTGCCCCATTTTTTGTTAATCCTCAGCGACAACAACTGTCGATTTTTAAGTAAGTATCTATCCGGTACGAAGCCCGGCCTCTTTTATGAATGATTGGTTTGATGCAAAAAAATAACCGACGCGTATTAAAACGTCGGTTAATGTCATTTTTTGCAAGCGGCGTATTTTGCCCTAAATTGGGGAGAAATAACAAGAGATTGAAGCGGCCACAAAAGAATATTTTTTCTTAACTGATTGATTTGTCAGCAGCCGTTTTAACATACACCCCCGCGATAGCACTATTTGCTAAAATTTCATCCCGCCACCAGGCGCTGGCCAGCCCGGCGGTCTGTTCATTCCAGCCTATCCACACGGGTTCAAAGACAATTTGCGCGACCACTTTTTTCTCAATCAGTGCGCCGCTCTCCAGAAATCGCTGCGCCAGGTAGCGCGGAATATAGCCACATCCCAGACCGCTGATTTGCAGTTCCAGCTTGGTTTTGAAGTCAAAAACGGTAATGGCTTCCTGATCGTCAAGCACCTGGGAACCTGAGACGTTGGCATGCTGCGCATTGTCGCCCACTACAATGGCGCGAAAACGGCGAATGGTACGACGATTTAACGGTTCCTGTTCCTGCGCCAGCGGGTGATGCGGCGCAACCACAAACACCTGTTCCAAAACCCCGAGCCGTGCAAAGCCAAATTCGCTCGCTGCAGGGGGTTCATGCATGGCGCCAACGATAATATCCGCCCGGCCCTGAGTGAGGGCATCCCAGGAGCCGCCCAGCACGCCATTGATAAATTTCAGGCGCGTCACGCTGTGGTGTTGATAGAAAGATTCGATGAGTGGGGCCAGCAGTGAAAAGGGAAACGTATCATCTACGCCAATAACCAGTTCATTCTCCCAGCCTTCGTGAAGTTTAATCGCCTGCTTTTCAAGTTCGCGGACGGTGTGCAGCACCTCCCGCCCCTTTTCCAGCAGCATCTGCCCGGTGCGGGTGAACTTAGCCCGGTGTCCGCTGCGATCGAGTAGCTGAATATTAAGATCGCTTTCCAGCTTATGGACGGTGTAGCTAAGCGCAGACGGCGTCTTAAACAATTTTGCCGACGCCGCCGCGAAACTGCCCTCTTTTTCTAATGCATCGAGGATGATAAGAACGTCCAGCAGTGGTTTCATACTCGCCCCCTGGCGGTATACAGCGGCACTCTGCTGGCCTGTCACTCCATTGGCATCACCAGCGGGTCGGGATACTGGTACTCAAACCCAAGCTCATTACAAATACGGTTGCCATCAATGACTTTACCTTTACCGTTATCCGTACCGCCGCGAAATTCCGGCGGCTCCATCCCCAACTGGCGGGCCATCTGCGGATAGAACACGTTACGCGCCGGATGCATAGGCGCACATATATTATAGATGTGTCCCCCTTTAGGCGCTTGCAGCAGTAACGTGATGGCAGATACTACATCGTCCAGATGCACCAGATTGACGCCATGATGTCCGTCAGGTGCCGTCTTGCCGGCAAAGAAGCGACCAGGATGTCTTCCCGGACCGACCAACCCGGCCAGACGCAAAATATCCACCGACGTGCCTGGCAAATTGTGCAACCAGTCTTCAAGTTCTTTCAGGACACGACCGCTCGCCGTGACCGGATTACGCGCCGTCCCCTCTTTCACTGTGCCCTGAACGTCACCATAGACTGACGTCGAACTGGTAAAAATAATTCGTGGGATCCGATACGCCAGCGCGCTATCGACCAGTTCCTGCATGGCCTGCAGGTAAAATGCTTCCCCAGGACCGCTACGACGCGCAGGTAGCGTAATAACCAGCGCATCGGCGTCCATCAGTGCATCGAGATCGTCAGCCTCACAGACCAGTTCAGGTTCCAGGCGCAGCGAATAACTCTCGATACCGCTCATGCGGGCCGCTTCCACCCCATCCAATGTGGTTTTGCTGCCGGTAACCTGCCAGCCTCTCGCCGCCAGCGACATGGCTAACGGCATGCCTAACCAACCTAACCCGACAATTGCGACCTTTTTCATGCCTTCTCTCCTGACTTTTGGCCTATAACGCAAGGCTACGCCAGCCCACGGTGGCTGACAATTCATAGTATCAATATGAAATGAATTAATGATCAAAAAAAGCCCTTGCTTTCCGTAGCTAAAGTGGTTTAGGTTAAAAGACATCAAATGAATAAACATTCATCGAGAAAATTTATGACACGCGCTCAATTCAAACACCATCATCACCATCATCCTGACTAGTCTTTCAGGCGATGTGTGCTGGGAGACGTTTAAATCTTCCAGCGGTGCATGAGCGTATGAGAAAGCCCCCGGAAGATTTCTTCCGGGGGCTTTTTTTTGTGCGTGACCCAAACTGATTCAGACAGGATAACGAGGAATAAAGAATGTTAGACAACACCCGTTTACGCATAGCTATGCAGAAATCAGGCCGCTTAAGCGATGATTCACGCGAATTACTGGCCCGTTGCGGCATTAAAATTAATCTTCACACCCAGCGCCTGATTGCGATGGCGGAGAACATGCCGATCGATATTCTGCGCGTGCGTGATGACGATATCCCGGGTCTGGTGATGGACGGTGTCGTTGACCTCGGCATCATCGGGGAAAATGTTCTGGAAGAGGAACTGCTCAACCGCCGGGCACAGGGTGAAGACCCTCGCTATTTTACTCTGCGCCGTCTGGACTTCGGCGGCTGCCGTCTCTCGCTGGCTACCCCGGTTGATGAAGCCTGGGATGGCCCGGCAGCGCTGAACGGTAAACGTATCGCGACCTCTTACCCACACCTGCTCAAACGTTATCTCGATCAGAAAGGGGTTTCGTTTAAATCTTGTCTGTTAAACGGCTCAGTAGAAGTCGCTCCCCGTGCGGGTCTGGCTGATGCGATTTGCGATCTGGTGTCCACCGGCGCAACGCTTGAAGCCAACGGTCTGCGCGAAGTAGAAGTGATCTACCGCTCTAAAGCCTGTCTGATTCAGCGCGACGGCGAAATGGCCGAAGCCAAGCAACAACTGATCGACAAACTGCTAACCCGTATCCAGGGGGTTATTCAGGCCCGTGAATCCAAATACATCATGATGCACGCGCCGAGCGAGCGTCTGGACGAGGTCATCGCCCTGCTGCCCGGCGCTGAGCGCCCTACCATTCTGCCTCTGGCGGGCGACCAGCAGCGTGTTGCCATGCACATGGTCAGCAGCGAAACCCTGTTCTGGGAAACAATGGAAAAACTGAAAGCGCTCGGTGCCAGCTCAATTCTGGTGTTGCCGATTGAGAAGATGATGGAGTGATCTGATGCCTGATGGCGCTTCGCTTATCAGGCCTACAAGAATTGTCACAATCATCGATATTACGGGTCTTGTAGGCCGGATAAGGCAGCGCCGCCATCCGGCAACACCCGATAATGGAGTAACGACCATGAGCTTCAATACCCTGATTGACTGGAATAGCTGTAGCCCCGAGCAGCAGCGCGAACTGCTGATGCGCCCGGCCATTTCCGCCTCTGAAAGCATTAGCCGCACAGTGGCTGAGATCCTTGAGAACGTCAAAAATAACGGCGACCGGGCGCTGCGTGAATACAGCGCAAAGTTCGATAAAACCGAGGTTGGCGCGCTGCGCGTGACCGAGGAAGAAATCCAGCAAGCCAGCAGTCGCCTGAGCGACGAACTGAAACAAGCCATGCAGGCGGCGGTGCGTAATATTGATACTTTCCACACCGCGCAGATCCTGCCGCCGGTGGATATCGAAACCCAGCCGGGTGTGCGTTGCCAGCAGGTTACCCGCCCTATCGCTTCCGTGGGCCTGTATATTCCTGGAGGTTCGGCGCCGCTGTTTTCTACCGTATTAATGCTGGCGACCCCGGCGCGCATCGCCGGCTGCAAAAAAGTGGTGCTGTGCTCACCGCCGCCGATTGCCGATGAAATCCTCTACGCCGCGCAGCTGTGCGGCGTAAAAGAGGTGTTTAATGTGGGTGGCGCGCAGGCAATTGCCGCGCTGGCGCTGGGCACCGAATCTATTCCTAAGGTTGATAAAATCTTCGGGCCGGGCAATGCGTATGTGACCGAAGCCAAACGCCAGGTCAGCCAGCGTCTTGACGGCGCGGCCATCGACATGCCTGCAGGCCCGTCCGAAGTGCTGGTTATCGCCGATAGCGGCGCGACGCCGGACTTTGTTGCCTCTGACCTGCTATCTCAGGCAGAACACGGCCCCGACTCGCAGGTTATCCTTCTGACGCCAGACGCTACGCTTGCCGAAGGCGTTGCCAAAGCCGTTGAACGCCAGCTTGCTGAGCTTTCCCGCGCAGAGACCGCACGTCAGGCACTCTCCGCCAGCCGCTTAATCGTGGCGAAAGATCTGGCGCAGTGCGTTGAAATATCTAACGCCTACGGTCCGGAACACCTGATTATTCAGACTCGCAACGCGCGTGAACTGGTTGATGAGATCACTAGCGCCGGTTCGGTGTTCCTCGGCGACTGGTCGCCGGAATCCGCAGGCGACTATGCTTCTGGCACCAACCACGTTCTTCCGACCTACGGCTATACCGCGACCTGCTCAAGCCTTGGGCTGGCTGATTTCCAGAAACGGATGACCGTACAGGAATTAAATCCACAAGGTTTCTCGGCCCTGGCCTCAACCATTGAAATACTGGCCGCTGCTGAACGACTGACTGCCCACAAAAATGCCGTCACCCTGCGCGTTAACGCCCTGAAGGAGCAAGCATGAGCACTGACAACTTTCTCAGCGTCACTGATTTAGCCCGTAAGAATGTTCGCGAATTAACGCCCTATCAGTCTGCCCGTCGTCTCGGTGGTAACGGCGATGTCTGGCTCAACGCGAATGAATACCCCACCGCCGTTGAGTTCCAGCTCAGTCAGCAAACGCTGAACCGCTACCCGGAATGCCAGCCGAAAGCGGTGATTGAGAATTACGCGCAGTATGCTGACGTCAAACCGGAGCAGGTACTGGTCAGCCGCGGCGCAGATGAAGGGATCGAACTGCTGGTGCGCGCTTTTTGCGAACCCGGTAAAGATGCCATTCTGTACTGCCCGCCGACTTACGGCATGTACAGCGTCAGCGCCGAAACGATTGGCGTTGAGTGCCGCACCGTTCCAACCCTTGATAGCTGGCAACTTGATTTGCAAGGCATCGCGGACAAGCTTGATGGCGTGAAAGTGATTTACGTATGCAGCCCGAACAACCCAACCGGCCAGCTGATCAAGCCACAGGATCTGCGTTCGCTGCTCGACATGACGCAGGGTAAAGCTATTGTGGTCGCTGATGAGGCCTATATTGAGTTTTGCCCGCAGGCCACGCTGGCGGGCTGGCTTTCTGAGTATCCGCATCTGGTGATATTACGCACGTTGTCCAAAGCGTTTGCGCTCGCCGGTTTACGCTGCGGGTTTACGCTGGCGAATGAAGAGGTTATCAATCTGCTGTTAAAGGTGATAGCCCCTTACCCACTTTCTACGCCGGTGGCAGATATCGCCGCCCAGGCGCTGACGCCGCAAGGGATTTCCGCCATGCGTAAACGCGTAGAGCAGATCCTGGAAGAGCGTCAGTATCTGGTAGATAACCTGAAAACAATTCGCTGTGTAGAGCAGGTATTCGATTCTGAAACCAACTATGTTCTGGCGCGCTTCACCGCTTCAAGTAGCATATTTAAATCTTTGTGGGATCAGGGCATTATCTTACGAGATCAGAATAAACAACCTTCGTTAAGCGGCTGCCTGCGAATTACTGTCGGAACCCGTGAAGAGAGCCAGCGCGTCATTGACGCCTTACGTGCGGAGCAAGTATGAGCCAGAAGTATCTTTTTATTGACCGTGATGGAACCCTGATTTCCGAACCGCCAAGTGACTTTCAGGTCGATCGCTTTGACAAACTCGCCTTCGAGCCGGAAGTTGTTCCCGTTTTGCTGAAACTGCAAAAAGCAGGTTTTAAGCTGGTTATGATCACTAACCAGGATGGACTCGGAACCCAGAGTTTCCCGCAGGCTGATTTTGACGGTCCGCATAACCTGATGATGCAAATTTTCACCTCTCAGGGTGTGACGTTTGATGAGGTACTGATTTGCCCGCACCTGCCAGCGGACGAGTGTGATTGCCGTAAGCCAAAAGTGAAGCTGGTTGAACAGTATCTGGTTGAACAGGCCATGGATATGGCGAACAGCTACGTCATTGGCGATCGGGCGACCGATATTCAGCTCGCTGAAAACATGGGCATTAGCGGATTGCGTTACCATCGCGACACCCTGAACTGGGCGATGATCGGCGAGCAGTTGACCAAACGTGACCGCTACGCACACGTTGAGCGTAATACTAAAGAAACGCAGATTGACGTCAAAGTCTGGCTGGACCGCGAAGGCCGCAGCAAAATCAATACCGGCGTTGGCTTCTTTGACCACATGCTGGATCAAATCGCCACCCACGGCGGTTTTCGCATGGAGATTGCCGTCAAGGGCGATCTGTATATAGACGATCACCACACCGTTGAAGATACCGGTCTGGCGCTGGGCGAAGCCTTAAAGCTGGCGTTAGGCGATAAACGCGGCATCAACCGTTTTGGTTTTGTGCTGCCGATGGATGAGTGTCTGGCACGTTGCGCGCTGGATATCTCCGGCCGTCCACACCTGGAGTACCGCGCGGAGTTTACCTACCAGCGCGTTGGCGATCTGAGCACGGAGATGATCGAACACTTCTTCCGTTCACTCTCTTACACTATGGGCGTCACCCTGCACCTGAAAACCAAAGGCAAAAATGACCACCACCGTGTGGAGAGCCTGTTTAAAGCCTTTGGCCGTACGCTGCGTCAGGCGATTCGTGTAGAAGGCGACACGCTGCCCTCTTCAAAAGGAGTGCTGTGATGAACGTGGTGATTCTGGACACCGGCTGCGCCAACCTGCACTCGGTAAAATCCGCCGTCGCACGCCACGGATACGATCCTGTTGTCAGCCGTGACCCGGACGTAGTGCTGCGCGCCGATAAACTGTTTCTGCCGGGCGTCGGCACCGCGCAGGCGGCTATGGACCAGTTGCACGAGCGCGAACTGATTGAACTGATTAAAGCCTGTACTCAACCGGTACTGGGGATCTGTTTAGGTATGCAACTGCTGGGCCGTCGCAGCGAAGAGAGTAACGGTGTCTCCCTGCTGGGCATTATTGAGCAAGACGTCCCGAAGATGACCGATTTCGGTCTGCCGCTGCCGCATATGGGCTGGAATCGCGTCTATCCGCAGGCGGGGAATCGTCTGTTCCAGGGCATTGGAGATGGCGCCTATTTCTACTTTGTACACAGCTACGCTATGCCGGTAAACCCGTGGACCATCGCCCAGTGCAATTACGGCGAACCGTTTACCGCGGCAGTACAAAAAGACAATTTCTTTGGCGTACAGTTTCACCCGGAACGTTCGGGCGAGGCTGGGGCACAGTTGCTGAAAAACTTTCTGGAGATGCAATGATTATTCCGGCATTAGATTTAATCGACGGCACGGTGGTGCGTCTTCATCAGGGGGATTACGCTAAGCAACGTGATTACGGCAACGATCCTCTCCCCCGTTTGCAGGATTATGCAGCCCAGGGTGCTGAAGTGCTGCACCTGGTAGATTTAACCGGCGCGAAAGACCCGGCACAGCGCCAGATCCCGCTGATCAAAACGCTGGTCGCTGGCGTCAATGTTCCGGTACAGGTTGGCGGTGGCGTGCGTACGGAAGCAGACGTGGCGGCGCTACTTGACGCAGGTGTGGCGCGCGTGGTGGTGGGTTCGACGGCGGTAAAATCCCCCGAGATAGTCAAGAGCTGGTTTGCCCGTTTTGGTGCCGATGCGCTGGTACTGGCGCTGGACGTTCGTATTGACGAGCACGGTAATAAACAGGTTGCGGTCAGTGGCTGGCAGGAAGATTCCGGGGTTTCACTGGAAGAACTGGTTGAGACCTATTTACCCGTCGGCCTGAAGCACGTGCTGTGCACCGATATCTCCCGCGACGGTACGCTGGCAGGCTCAAACGTCGCGCTGTATGAAGAAGTATGCGCCAAATACCCGCAGGTGGCGTTTCAGTCATCTGGCGGCATTGGCGGAATCGAGGACGTAGCGGCCCTGCGCGGGACCGGAGTTCGCGGCGTGATCGTCGGACGCGCCCTGCTGGAAGGAAAGTTCACCGTTGAGGAGGCCATTCAATGCTGGCAAAACGCATAATTCCTTGTCTGGACGTCCGTGATGGGCTGGTGGTAAAAGGCGTCCAGTTCCGTAATCACGAGATTATTGGTGACATCGTCCCGCTGGCAAAACGCTATGCCGATGAAGGTGCAGATGAACTGGTGTTCTACGATATCACCGCTTCCAGCGATGGACGCGTAGTGGATAAAAGCTGGGTATCACGCGTGGCGGAAGTGATTGATATTCCGTTCTGCGTAGCCGGCGGCATTAAATCCATCGACGATGCGGCGCGCATTCTCTCCTTTGGGGCGGATAAAATCTCCATCAACTCCCCGGCGCTGGCCGAACCGGAACTTATCACCCGTCTGGCGGATCGCTTTGGCGTGCAGTGCATCGTGGTGGGCATTGATACCTGGTATGACGCCGACACCGGCAAATATCATGTAAATCAGTATACCGGAGATGAAAGCCGTACCCACGTCACGCAGTGGGAAACACTGGACTGGGTGCAGGAAGTCCAAAAACGCGGCGCGGGCGAAATCGTCCTGAACATGATGAACCAGGACGGCGTACGTAACGGTTATGACCTGGAGCAACTGAAAAAAGTGCGTGATGTTTGCCACGTACCGCTGATTGCCTCCGGCGGTGCGGGCACCATGGAACACTTCCTGGAAGCCTTCCGGGATGCCGACGTTGACGGCGCGCTTGCCGCCTCCGTCTTCCACAAGCAAATTATCAATATTGGCGAATTAAAAGCGTACCTGGCAACACAGGGCGTGGAGATCAGGATATGTTAACGAAGCAACAATGCCGCGAGCTGGACTGGGAAAAAACCGACGGACTGATGCCAGTCATCGTGCAGCATGCGGTTTCCGGTGAAGTACTGATGCTGGGGTATATGAACCCGGAGGCGCTGGATAAAACGCTCGAAAGCGGCAAAGTAACCTTTTTCTCGCGGACCAAACAGCGCCTGTGGACCAAAGGAGAAACCTCCGGTCACTTCCTTAATGTGGTGAGCATTGCGCCTGACTGCGACAACGACACTCTGCTCGTTCTGGTTAATCCGATTGGCCCAACCTGCCATAAAGGCACCTCAAGCTGCTTTGGTGACGCAAGCCACCAGTGGCTGTTTTTGTATCAGCTTGAGCAACTGCTGGCCGAACGTAAAACCGCTGACCCAGCCAGCTCCTACACCGCGAAACTGTATGCCAGCGGCACCAAACGCATCGCGCAGAAAGTGGGCGAAGAAGGCGTAGAAACCGCGCTGGCTGCGACCGTGAACGACCGTTTTGAGCTGACAAATGAAGCTTCTGATCTGATGTATCACCTGCTGGTGCTGCTGCAGGACCAGGATCTCGACCTGACGACGGTGATTGAGAATTTACGTAAGCGTCATCAGTAATCTGCAGACGTAAAAAAACCGGGCAGAGCCCGGTTTTTTGTTATCAGCTTTAGACTTACTCAGCTTTGGCTTTGTAACCACGCAGAGCATTTCGCCCCAGCACCACACCGGCACCAATCATCCCACCGAGCAGAACCGCCAGCACGAGGGTAATCGTTTTTTTCGGGCTGTCACGACGAATCGGCAACGTTGGTTTCATCACATAGCGGTAGGCGTGTACGCTGTCAGGCGCCACTTGTAATGCCTGCACCGCCAGCAGGTTCTGACGCGTTTGATAGTATTGATCAGAAAACGTCAAAGGACGCGTAGCTTCGTTCTCAACCATTGAGGAAAGTGCCTCACTACCCAGCATAAACATAGTATCCTGAGATACTTGATCAACCTGCTGTACCTGCGGTAGCTTAATATTAGACTGTTGCGCAACCTTAAGTGCTTGAGTCATCTGCGCGATACGCAGGGTTTTCTGCTCTTTCGCAACTGCTTCCTGCGCTGCAAGAGATTTTTGCAAATCAGCCAGTCGCGTTTCCAGACTCATTGACAAGTCAGTATTAAGCTCTTTCGCAACACTTTCATCAACTTGTTGAATATACTGCGCCAACGTTTTTTGTGCCTCTTCAGAGGTTTTACCGGTGTAAGAAACCTTTAACGGCAGAGCCTGACCTTTAACCGCAGCATCAATTGATAGTTTTTCCGGTTCTTGCTGGTTATCTAACGTTTCCGCCAATGCAGAAAATGCCGAACTAAAACGCCCGATAAAACTCGCCTGAACATCTGTCACTTTGGGTGCGTTAGCCCCAAATAGTACATCCAAAGCATTATTGTAGCTGGCAAGCTGACCCGCATCGGGTTGTGTAACGATAGCTGTCGAGGTCCATTTTTCCTTAGCCACCGCCAAATAGCCTACTGCCAGCGCTATTGCCACAACAATGCAGATAATAATCGTTACTTTCCCACGCCATAACTGCATGAGTAAATCAATCAGATCAATCTGTTCCGGATCGTGACTGCGCCCGGACATGTTGTTATCACTTACAGACATAGAAACCCTAGATAAGGAAAGACTTAAACTGGGATTAGTTTAGCTATAAATTGAGGCAATGCCATAGGATTAATGATAAAAAAATCAAATTGTTTCTGGGATTTTGATTGGTATTTCAAACACTACTGAATAGCGATACGATTAAACAAAAGTGTCAATACTCAAAGAACATCTTCATGCGCAAAAAACCATCAACAAACAGGTTTCATGCCCGCTAATCGTTATACTTTACAATTCATTTTATTGAATTCATATCGTGAATACTTACCTTCTAACCAGTAAAAATGGTAGGCGTAAATAATATAACAATTAGCTTTTTTACCATCTAAAGGTATCATTCCACTTTTTAGTAGCACCTGTTGGTGTCTGGCTATTATTTAGCCAAAAAGAGGAATAAACATGAAATACCTGGTTACGGGTGCCGCTGGTTTCATCGGCTTCCACGTTAGCAAACGCCTCCTTGAGGCTGGCCATCAAGTAGTCGGTATTGATAACCTGAACGATTACTACGACGTCAGCCTTAAACAAGCTCGTCTGGAATTACTGGCGCAGCCTGGTTTCCAGTTTCATAAAATTGATTTAGCCGACCGCGAGGGTATGAGTGAACTCTTCGCATCCGAGCATTTTGAGCGTGTGATCCATCTCGCAGCACAGGCTGGCGTACGTTATTCACTCGAAAACCCACATGCCTATGCAGACTCAAATCTCACAGGCTTTCTGAACATACTGGAAGGGTGTCGCCATAATAAAATTCAGCATTTGCTCTATGCCTCATCCAGTTCAGTTTACGGCCTGAATCGCAAAATGCCTTTCTCTACGGATGATTCCGTCGATCATCCCGTGTCGCTGTATGCAGCAACCAAAAAAGCCAACGAACTGATGGCTCATACTTATTCCCATCTGTACGGATTGCCCACAACCGGGTTGCGTTTCTTTACCGTGTACGGTCCTTGGGGGCGTCCTGATATGGCGCTGTTCAAGTTCACCAAAGCGATGCTAGAAGGAAAGAGTATTGACGTCTATAACTATGGCAAAATGAAGCGTGACTTTACCTATATTGATGATATCGCAGAAGCAATCATTCGCCTGCAGGATGTCATTCCACACGCAGACACACAATGGACCGTTGAAACAGGCACGCCAGCAGCCAGCATTGCGCCCTATCGCGTCTACAATATCGGCAATAGTTCACCGGTTGAGCTAATGGACTATATCCAGGCTCTGGAAGATGCACTGAGTATTGAAGCAAAGAAAAATATGCTACCACTACAGCCAGGTGATGTGTTGGAAACCAGCGCGGACACTAAAGCACTGTATGAGGTAATTGGTTTTAAACCTGAAACCACGGTAAATGATGGGGTGAAGAACTTTGTTGAGTGGTACCGTGATTTCTACAAAGTTTGATTACTGGCTGATTAGAATAAAAAAGGCCTTATATAAGGCCTTTTTTATGGAGACAAGATTAATCACTACCAAACAAATCGCGGGTATACACTTTATCGGCAACATCAGCTAATTCTGACGTCATGCGGTTAGAAATAATAATATCCGCTTCATTTTTGAACGCATTAAGATCACGCACAACTCGGGAATGGAAAAATTCATCCTCTTCCATGACCGGTTCATAGATAATAACGGGCACGCCCTTTGCCTTAATGCGCTTCATGATGCCCTGAATCGATGATGCCCGGAAATTATCGGAACCACTTTTCATGATCAAACGGTACACGCCGACCACCTTAGGCTTACGCGCAAGAATAGAATCTGCAATGAAGTCCTTACGCGTACGGTTCGCATCAACGATCGCGCCAATAATGTTATTCGGCACAGACGCGTAGTTCGCCAGCAACTGCTTAGTATCTTTCGGCAGACAGTAGCCACCATAGCCGAATGACGGGTTGTTGTAGTGATTACCGATACGCGGGTCCAGGCACACACCTTCAATAATCTGCCGTGAATTCAAGCCAAGACTTTCTGCATAGCTATCCAGCTCGTTAAAGTAAGCCACACGTAACGCCAGATAGGTGTTAGCGAACAACTTGATGGCTTCGGCTTCAGTCGAGTCGGTAAACAGCGTCGGAATGTCCTTTTTAACCGCTCCTTCCTGCAGCAGCGCGGCAAAACGCTCTGCACGTTCGGAACGTTCACCAATAACGATACGGGACGGATGCAGGTTGTCGTACAGTGCACGGCCTTCACGCAGGAATTCTGGCGAAAAGAATATATTGTCGATGCCCAACTGTTCTTTAATCGAGTTCGTAAAGCCAACCGGAATCGTTGATTTAATTACCATCACCGCATTTGGGTTGATTTCGACCACATCGCGGATCACTGACTCGACGCTCGAGGTGTTAAAGTAGTTTGTTTTCGGATCGTAATCAGTCGGTGTCGCGATGATAACGTAGTCCGCGTCGCGGTAAGCATCATACTTATCGGTCGTTGCACGGAAATTCAGCTGTTTTGTCGCCAGATACTCTTCGATCTCTCTATCAACGATCGGCGATTTTTTCTGATTCAGCATCTCGACCTTCGTCGGAACGATATCCAGAGCGACCACTTCATGGTGCTGGGCAATCAGAATACCGTTCGACAAACCAACATAACCTGTTCCTGAGATAGTTATCTTCATTCGCTGTGTAACTTCTTCCGGTTAAACATTTGAGGGTGAACACGCTGCCAACAACGTCGCGCATCGGCTCTGCATTGCACCAGTATATCGTGCTTTGCTACAACACCGGATATCAGACCTGACTGAATCCCATTTTTTGGCAATAAAAAAGCCCGGAGGAGCGCTCCGGGCCTGCATTTACAGTTAGACTAAATCAGATTAATCCAGCCATTCGGTGTGGAACACACCTTCTTTATCGGTGCGTTTATACGTATGTGCACCAAAGTAGTCGCGCTGGGCCTGGATCAGGTTAGCCGGCAGCACCGCAGAACGGTAGCTATCGTAGTAGGCTACTGCTGCAGAGAAGGTCGGTACCGGAATACCATTCTGCACGGCATAAGCCACTACATCGCGCAGCGCCTGCTGGTATTCATCAGCGATATTTTTAAAGTACGGTGCCAGCAGCAGGTTAGCGATGCCCGCGTTTTCAGCGTAGGCGTCGGTGATTTTTTGCAGGAACTGCGCACGAATGATGCAGCCCGCGCGGAAGATCTTCGCGATTTCACCGTAGTTCAGATCCCAGTTGTACTCGTCAGACGCAGCACGCAGCTGAGAGAAGCCCTGCGCGTAGGAGACGATTTTTCCCAGGTACAGCGCGCGACGAACTTTCTCAACGAACTCTGCTTTATCGCCAGCCAGTTGAGCCTGCGGGCCGGACAGTACTTTAGATGCCGCAACGCGCTGGTCTTTCAGAGAAGAGATATAACGAGCAAATACGGACTCAGTGATTAAGGACAGCGGTTCCCCCAGATCCAGAGAGCTCTGGCTGGTCCATTTACCGGTACCTTTGTTCGCCGCTTCGTCCAGGATCACATCAACAAGGTATTTACCGTCTTCATCTTTTTTAGTGAAGATGTCTTTAGTGATGTCGATCAGGTAACTGCTCAGCTCGCCTTCATTCCACTCGGTGAAGGTAGTTGCCAGTTCTTCGTTAGACAGGTTCAGACCGCCTTTCAGCAGAGAATAGGCTTCAGCAATCAGCTGCATATCGCCGTATTCGATACCGTTGTGGACCATTTTCACGTAATGACCCGCACCGTCAGCACCGATGTAGGTTACGCACGGTTCGCCGTCTTCAGCTACAGCAGCAATCTTGGTCAGGATAGGTGCTACCAGCTCATACGCTTCTTTCTGGCCGCCAGGCATAATAGATGGGCCTTTCAGGGCTCCCTCTTCACCGCCGGACACGCCGGTACCGATGAAGTTAAAACCTTCCGCGGACAGTTCACGGTTGCGACGGATAGTGTCCTGGAAGAAGGTGTTGCCACCATCAATGATGATGTCGCCTTTATCCAGATACGGCTTCAGGGAATCGATGGCAGCATCGGTGCCAGCACCCGCTTTCACCATTAACAGGATACGACGTGGGGTTTCAAGAGACTCGACGAACTCTTTCACCGTGTAATAAGGAACCAGTTTCTTACCCGGGTTCTCGGCAACAACTTCTTCAGTTTTCTCGCGGGAGCGGTTGAAGATGGAGACGGTATAACCACGGCTTTCGATGTTGAGCGCCAGGTTGCGCCCCATCACTGCCATACCGACGACGCCGATCTGTTGCTTGGACATTACATACTCCTGTCAGGTGTGGTCACCGCGCGACGCATGCGCGGCTTGAATGTGTTCTAGATGTTAACTCAGGTTAATGTCACTGAATAGAGATAGGTTCACTTATGGTGCTTTTTGACTTAAAAATTATTGTTTGGTAGGTTGAATATCGCATATCTTCTACGACAAAAGCTCAATTCCTGAACGGTAAACTAATTTTGAGTTTATAAGCTAATTTTCTAAATACGTTACTAAATCTATATTTAACTATTTTCCCGTCAAAAACAATATATTCATCTTTTACTGATAAGGTATGAATTCCCTTGTTGTAAGGATATAATGGAAAAATCTCCATGAACTCGTTTTCTTTATATTCATCAGGGCTAAGATGCGATACTTCACTTATGACAATACTACCACCATAAGTTTTAGTACAGTTTTGAGATACTCTGAAAAACTTATCGTCGCAGCAAAGCATACCTCCACCATTTCGCCCGACTCTGCTATTTTTTGCAATGGGGGACATTCTATGTTCGACAAAATCATTAAGAAGAGAATCAGAATAGAATAATCTTTGTTTGAAAGGTTCGTTTATAGTCGAAGTAAATAAATAATAGATACCATTTACATTATGGATGAAAGAGTCAACGTACATATCATCACACAATATCTCCCTAACAAATTCAAAATTGTTCAACTCAACATTGAACCTGTATAGATAAACACCATTGCGATCTCCTTCCTCAGGAATACAATATAGACCGCCTTCGGCCTCAAATACATATGGAAAAGACTTATGGCCAGTACTTTTATTTATCTCATCAAAAAACGGATACTCATCCCCATTTAAATCAATACATTTTAGCTTCGCATTACCTGAAACGTAGTTAAAATCCTCATACGCAACATAATACTTTTCAGAAAATTTAAATATAAATGGATCTGCCTCATAATCACTTTTAATATTAACTTCAAGCCATTTAACCTTCTGTTTCGGTAGTTCCCCATCTAAAACAAGCGACAAGTCGCAAGATGCGATACCTATACGCCAAATATCTTGTCCGAATAACTTATAGAAAATTTTATTTAACAAACTCATAATCAATTATCACAAGCAGCAAATGAGATGTAACGACCGTCAGCACAAGGAGATTCAGAACTGAAATCTGTCATAAAGTAATTTATATTGGAGCCAATTCGTCTGTCATAAAAATAATGCTTATAACTATCATCCTCTTCTAACCCACTGAAAGAAAAAATTCTTGGACAAATCTTTGAATTGAAAACTTTACCTTCAGAGCCAGGATTTACGATATAATGGATAACCCTATCGATAATACCTTTAAATTTTACAGAAACGATCACACCAACAAGTTTAAATTTATCGTAAATAAATTCAACATTATACTTCTTAACCGGATGATTTATATAACGCCATGTTAAAAAATCCATGTCACTAGCAACTATTAAATTGCTACTGCTACAAAGCATATTAATTATATCTTGTTTTTCTGACGTTCTGACTTGTGAAACGTCTGTAATGACTTTTCTTTTATTGCATAGCGATGGTTTAGATAAAAAAGAATTTATAATAGGCTGAAAATTCATTTTCGTCCTTTTCCATCCCGGTAGCGCATTACTATTTGGATGACCAATAAGACAAGCATTTTGCTCTTTCAAATACTCAATGCTTCGACGGATCAATTTCACAAAAAGGTTTTTATCACGATGGTGTGGATGAGTCAAAACATCAGTAGCATAGTAAGCATATTTTTCATTGCCATCCTGAATTAGCCTCACAGGAATCAAGAACATATTTGCAACAAGCTCATTGTCAATTTTGATATTTACGCTAATACCTTCTCCATGCGGATTGTTATGCAAGAGCCATGGCAAATACATCTCATTAAAAAGCTTATTATCTGCAGCATAATAACATTTATAAAAAACTTTAAGTTCAGTAATTAGTTTTAAGTCAACTTTTTCTAAAGCAATTATCATACCCCTCCTCCAATACATGAATTACAAAAATAAATAATGATAGAAACAGCCAAGCGATTATATTATTTACTCACATATATTTAAAAAATCAGCTTATGCCTTTAGTATTAATGTAGATTAACTCCCATTGCACCACTATATTATCAATGGAAAAATTCCGCTGTACTCTATCCCTATTCAGCGTACCAATGTGCAATAATTCTTCATTATTTAAATTTAAAATTGATTTTATTTTATGCATTAGTAAGTCAGGTCGGGATGGCGGAACTAAGAAATTAGCATCACCAACTACCTCTTCCACCCCACCAACGTTTGTAGCAATAACAATCCTTTCACATGCCATTGCTTCAGCGAGTACAATTCCAAAACCTTCCCATACAGAACTCAAAACAAACAAATCGCATGCTGATAACCACTCTTCAATATTATTTTGTTTACCTAACCAAAAAATATTACTGTCAACTTTCAGGTTTATCGCTAATTCCTTCAAGCTAGAATTTAGTTCGCCATCACCTATTATTGCAAGATAAGTGGAACTTTTGCATTCAAGCGATGCAAAAGCATTGATTAAATTCGGGTAGTCTTTTGCCTCTGTCAGTCTCCCAACTGTCATAATCAAGCGAGCATCATCAGGAATATTCAGTAATTCCCTCATTACTCTACGGTTTTTACTACTATAACAAAACTTATGAGTATCCACTCCATTATAGATCGGTATCATTCGTCCAGGCTTAGAAGCTTTCTTAGCAATAAATTCATTGACTGCTTTTTCACTAACATTAGTAGATATCTCAGCCAATGAATCAGTAAGTCTGTATGCCAACATCCTTAAGGAGCCACCTTCATTATTGCTATGAGCAGTAGATATCAACTTTTTAAATGGTAACGTCAGACGAATTAATCGAGCAAAGATATTCGCATGAAACATGTGACTATGCACAACATCAGGGTTGAATTCCTTTATTATTTTACGAACACCCCAGTATGTTTTTATAATTGAAACTATCCCCTTGGTCATATTCATTTCAATGACGTTTACTTCTGAGGGAGTTTTCATTAACTTATCCCCAGTCAAGGAGATAATTAAAACTTCATGTTGATTATTTACTAGTTTTTCTGAAAGATCACTAACGATTTTTTCAGCGCCGCCAATACCCAGTCCAGTGATAATCTGAATAATTTTCATTTCAGCATCCCATAATATTTGCACTGAATATATCGCACGAGCATTTTTCCTTTTTTCAGCAAATCACTTTCACGATAAAATTGGTTTCGGTAATACTCAGAAAAACCTCTATGATTATTTTTAAGGTGTTTTTTAAAATTCATGGTAAGACCATCATCAAGATAACCATAAAGATAGATAACCTTATTGATATAAAATCTCACACAGGCAAAATCTGTGATTTGCGTCCAAATTAAGCCTTCCGGTACAAATTTTTCACCAGCATGCAATGGAAATGGGATCTTCAGCATTAAATTTCTTTTGAAACAAAATGCCATTTCACCTTTTAGCAAATTTGAAGCATCAGTCGCATTAAGATACAAGGCATGATCAAGAGAATGATTATCGAATGCTATCCCTGATAAAGTTCCATTAAATTCGCTTTTTCGGAAGCCAACGCCAGAATACTCAATTCCTTCAGCCTCAGCTTCTTTAATACCCTTAAGTACCCATTCAATTGCATCATTAGTTAAACAATCATCACTATCAACAATTAAAATATAATCACATCTTGAAAGTCTGCATCCATGATTAATAGCACTGGGTTTTCCTTGATTGACCTGAAAAGCAGTTACTATATCGAAATCGGAGTTTTTCTTGTATTCTTCAATTTTATCTGAAGTCGCATCACTACTCCCATCATCAATAATTATCCACTCAAAATTCTTATTGGATTGCTGTTGTAGTGAATAATACAAATTATCAAGTGTGTTTGCTCTGTTGTATGCGGGTGTTAATACCGTAACCATTAATGATACCTATAAAAATTTCAAATTATTATCTATCTAAACCATATAGGTACTATAGATAAACCCACCGTCGAAATGAGTTAAGAAGACATTCAATCTAACAGCACAGTAGATAAATAATGCAACGAACAAAAGCACTTTATTTGCTATCTTTTCTTGTCTTGATATATAACTGACGGTCATTAGTATATAAAAGAATTTAATATATTCGCTTAACCTTGCCATAACAGGCAGCAAGTATGAAACAAGTAAAACACTAACTCCAAGAACCATTATTACCTGATAGATTTTCTTTTCTTTTTCATGTATTAACGTTCTTTGATTAGTTGAAAGAAAATATATAAAACAAGCAAACAAAAAATCGATTAGTAAAGAACCGCTAACAAAAGGTGGCTCACTCAAATATGCTTCAATATTACCATTATGAAGAATGGTTTGATTCAGATAAACGACAATTATCTTTATCCACCATAATGAAACCACACTAACTAGTAGAATTTTAATATAATGCCTTGAGTTTGTTTTATATAAAATAACACCAGCGATTGCTATTACAACTGTAACCTCGTGAAACATAGTGGCAAAAGTTAAAAATATAAGAGCCAGCAGATTTTTCCTTCTAAAGAAAAAATCTGCTGCAATCAATAGCAAACCTGCAGCTATCGACTGTCTAATCAAAACCATATCGAGCCAGATAAAACTAATTGCATAAAACATCATCAAGCATAAAGTTGGCTTATTCGAGTTTTTATAAAAATACCAACCTTGCATGAGTACTGCAGACATACCAGAAACAGCAATTAAAAGATTAAAGTCATTACAGAACAATTTAACAACATAGTTTAATCCAAAATAGCCAAGTCCATAAGAGTATATAGCATCAGGTATCGATTCAAAATACAACTTATACACATCATAATCAGTTCCGCCAACGCTTCTAATACCAACAAAGATGACCATAGCGACTAGTGGAATTAAAAATATAAAGAAGTTTTTTCTACTACAGAATAGTTCCAGAAGTGAAAAAAAAACGACCAGTATAAATATAGCATTAACAATCATTTTATCAACCATCATTCCTTTTTATGACCTTTACTTGATCTTCTCATCAAAACAAGATAATAAATAGAAGTCAATAAAACCATAACTAAATAGTTTAAATTATAAATGAGATAGACACTTTTCTGGCCCATAAGACCAAGCCAAATATAATACGAGGTACATGATAAAATCATCATAAAAGTCCATTTGAAGAGTATAAATCCGTTTTCTCTAAACCTATACATGATTTGCATCAGTACTAAATCAATGCCATAGAAAGTAATAGCTGGTAGTAACATCAACGCCATCTGTCCTGACATTTGAAACTTCATACCAAAGATCAGCAATATTAGTTTACTCAAGATTAATAAACAGCCTAATTGAATTACTGTTGAAACAGCAACAACTGTCCATATACACTTTTTCACATTAAGCTGTAATGTCATACGATCGACTGTCGCAAATAAATATCTCGGAGCTACCGACTGGACAATTATGCTTAAAAGTAAAAAAGCCTGCTCCAAAAACTGCACAGATACGCTATATATTGCAAGATAATCATAAGTTAAATAATGTTCGATAAAAAAACGATCAACCCTAAGATAAATCATCATAGTTACCAAAGGCACCCATAGCTTAATGCCTCTGAAGAATACTATTTTTAACACTGTTGCATTGAGGGTTATTTTTAGCTTTGAAAATAAAAAAAGACCACCTAAAAATACAGCGAGGGCCAATGTTTCGGCACTTCGAGAGAAATATATATAGTAATTATTCGCTGTGTGAAATGCGAGCATCACACAGAACACACGGATAGCCAAAGCTACACAACGACAAATTACTGCTCTTTTTATTTTTATAATCGATTGTAAATAATTGGTAACGACACCAAATGGTTCATTTAACAGGAGAATAAATGACAAACAATATAATATTCGTTTTATTTCTTCGTCTGTAACGAAAAACACAGCATATGTCCATATAAAGATGAAAGCCAATAAGGCTCCTATCATCCTTATGAGAAAAGCAGCACTAATAAGCTCATTGACTATCTTTTTATGACGGCTCAATGCTGGAATTAGAACTTCACTACCAGCAACAAGAGCTACGGATGATACAACCACAACCCAATTTACTGAGTAAACCCATTTACCATAATCTGTCACACCTAGACTTCGGCTTATCATTGCCTCACTAAGAAAAACAAGAATAACGAAGTACATTTTCTCAATAATAAGCCATATGATATTTTTAAAAATATCTGAAGAAAAGAAAATACGCTTAAGCATAAACTAGCAACCTATTATTTGGAAATAATAATCATTCTAATAATAGTATTGTTTTCATAAAAGCAGCTAAAGGATGTGGTTCTAAATAAAACCACAACAGAATTAAACTGTCAAAAGCAATCAACAATATATTACATGAAAATCATTAATACAGTAGACAGTAGATTGAATACATTAATTTAATATCAATTTCTTATACTCATCCGCATATGAGTCAAAGACAAACTTCCCTTTTGCCTCTCGTGACTTAAGTAAATAATCATCATAATTATCAAATATACTAATGATACTACGTTCAACATCTTGTTCGGTATTGTTAACAAGGAGACCATTGCCTTCTATTAACTCAGTACATCCACCAACGTTACTTAAGACAAGTGGGATTCCTGCAGTATGCGCTTCTAAACCTGACATCGGTAATCCTTCACTATCAGATACCAAAACAAACAAGTCATAATTCGAATAATTATTAAATCCTTTAACTTCTCCCAAAAAATTGATATTAGAAATATCTTTGTTAGTTTCTTTTAGGGTCTTTAGGTATTCACCCCCACCTACTATATCCAACTTCATATCTGGATGCTTCGCTACTACATTAATAAGCAAATCAGGTCTTTTGGGGTAAGTAAGACGCCCCACAAAGATAATTTTCTTATGACAATCATTACCTTCTTTTTCTTTCATCTGCACTACTGAATTTGTTAATGTCTTGATCTTACATTTGTTAATACCTATAATTCTTATAGCTTTATCTTCATCACTTCTGGATACACACCAAATAACATCCGTTATGTATGATAGATACTTTTCTATTTTTATAAAGACAGATTTCAGCATCCCTCCATTGTATATACATGACCATCCATGTGATACATAGATACATTTAAACTTGGAAATTAACCTTGCCATTCTTGAATAAATACCAGCATTTGCTGAACTGGCGATCATAACGTCAATATTTTCCTTTCTTATAAATTTAAGTAAGGAAATATATCCAGAGAAACTGAAATGTTTTTTAAGCTGAGGTAAAATCAAGACCTTCTCAAAGTTATTTTGTTCAGTTAACCAACCATCCTCTGAGGTTATCAAATAAACAGAACCTTCATTTTTTACTAATTTCATCATCTCATTTGTCCAAGTCTGAGCTCCACCGATTTCAGACTTGGTAACAATAAAAGCTATTTTTTTCATGTGTTATTTTAAATATCAAGGTTAGTTGATTATATAGTATCTGTATGTGTCTGAAGTCTATTGCAGACTTTAATTATTTAACTTATTGCACGCTACCGCCCCTGGCTCACAAGCTACCAGAGTACTTCACACATTGCTCTTCGATGTTCAGCCCTCACACAGAACCTTTTAATAATTTTCTTACCAAATACAGCGCTATAGAGGAAGAATACTACATTCCGAAGAATATTTCCTAAGCTTACTCTTTTAAGTAAATTGTACAAAATAAAAACGGCAGCGCCTCCCCATATGCAACCAGACTAAGATTCAGGGTGTTCACTACCGTTTGTTTAACAATTTATTATCAAGCAGATATTTGATGATCTATTCGCTTAACAATTTCTCAATACCCTTGCGAAACTTAGGCCCTTCTTTCAGATTCCGCAACCCATACTTAACGAACGCCTGCATATAACCCATTTTTTTACCACAGTCGTAGCTGTCGCCCGTCATCAGCATGGCATCAACAGACTGTTTTTTCGCCAGCTCAGCGATGGCATCCGTCAACTGAATACGCCCCCAGGCACCTGGTTGGGTATGCTCTAATTCTGCCCAAATATCAGCAGACAGCACATAGCGCCCTACGGCCATCAGATCGGAATCAAGTGTCTGCGGCTGGTCTGGTTTTTCGATGAACTCAACAATACGGCTGACTTTACCTTCGTTGTCCAAAGGCTCTTTGGTCTGAATAACAGAGTACTCAGAAAGATCGCCTTCCATACGCTTAGCCAGCACCTGACTACGCCCTGTTTCATTAAAGCGAGCAACCATGGCAGCTAAGTTGTAGCGCAGCGGGTCCGCACTCGCGGTATCCAGAACGACGTCCGGTAATACCACGACGAAAGGATTATCACCAATAATAGGGCGAGCACAAAGAATGGAATGACCCAGACCCAGCAACTGAGCCTGACGGACGTTCATGATAGTCACGCCCGGAGGACAGATAGACTGCACTTCGGCTAAGAGCTGGCGCTTAACACGCTGCTCAAGGAGTGATTCGAGTTCGTAAGAGGTGTCGAAGTGGTTCTCAACCGCGTTCTTAGACGCGTGAGTCACCAGAACGATTTCTTTGATACCGGCAGCTACAATCTCGTCGACAATGTATTGAATCATCGGCTTGTCTACGATCGGCAGCATCTCTTTAGGGATTGCCTTCGTAGCAGGCAACATGTGCATCCCCAGGCCCGCTACCGGGATAACTGCTTTCAAATTAGTCATTCTCTCTCCTACCTCCAAACGGCTGATAAAGTATAGACTTTAGCCGTACGTTAGCCAGTATTGCTGGCTCCATCCTCAACACGAAATAGCCAGGTTAAGGTAAACCGAATGCAAACTCTACACTTCACCAGCGCCGAGGTGAACTCGGATTCCTCGGAAACGAACTCATCTCGTCAGTTTTATAGCATTTCCGAAAAATCGAAGTTAACTAAGCCCCAGACACTCAACAAACAGCAATCACTCAGAGACAAACGTAATGTCATCTTTCTTATCGTGCAAAAATTCGTATTTTAAAGTGCGATCCAGCCCCTGAGACAATGTGTAAGGTGCGACAAAACCGGATGAGTGGACTTTCGTTGCATCAAACTGTGTGGTGGCACAGAACTTCTTCACGCGCACAGAGCTGACAGCATATTTTTTGCCGGTCACTTTACCCAAAATATCAAAGCAATAGCCACCTAACATGCCTAAAGCGTAAGGTAAGTGTGCTGAGGGGATTTTTTTACTTAAGCTCTGTTCAACTTCGGTAACCAGTTGGTTCATATTTAGATCAGGTTTATCAACGTAATTATAAACCTCATAACCAGCAGTCACATTCTTCAGTTTATACTTGATAAACTCAACAATATTACCCACATAAGCCATTGATTTATAATTGGTACCCGCCCCAACCATCATAAACTTACCGCCAGCAATCTGCTTCAGCAGATTATAAACGTTGCCGCGGTTGCGTTCGCCAAAGATAACAGTTGGACGAATGATAGTCAGCGAACGATCATCAGGCGCTTTAGCATGCCATTCACGAAGAACCTCTTCCGCTTGCCACTTGCTTTTACCGTAATGGTTGAAGGGATCGTGAGGATGATTTTCATCAGGGTTGGTTTTGTTCAGGCCATAGACCGCAACAGAACTGGTGAAAATGATGTTCTTAACATCATTTTTCTCCATAGCGGCCAATACATTGCGCGTCCCCTGAACATTCACATCATAGTAGAGTGAAGTAGGACTGACATCATCACGGTGTTCAGCCGCTAACAACACGACTGTGTCATAGCCTGAAAGCGCCTGATCCAGAACTTGTTGGTCGCGAACATCACCGATTTGCGTGATTTGCGGATAGAAATGACTCTGCTGTTTATCCAGATTCTTGATATCAAAATCCGCAACAGCCGTCTCCAGGAGTCTGGTCCCCACGAAGCCGGAGGCACCGATGAGCAAAACTTTATCGTTCATAAATCACTTTGTCTGTTCGTAACACAAGAAACATATGATAAAGATGAGCGTCTTCCCTGAGTAGTCAATGCTGCCCAGCCCCAGCTTTAACAGTAATTGAGTGATTATAATCTTTTAGCCAATGATATCCAGTAAGATTATAGTGGGGTTACCTCCCCTGCCCCGGCAGTCGGAAATTCACCGCTTCGACATTCACCACCTGATGGTTTACCCGGTCAATGTCAACTGAACTTTGCCCGCTTTCGTTTACCGCATGGATATTCGCCAGTGATAGCAAGGTGCCCTGCTTAGCCATAAACTTGCCGCGTACGTCCTGGCGCAGATCGAAGTGCATCTTGAGCGCGGGTCCTGTTGTGGATTGCTGCATCACCCTGATGTTACGTAAAAAAAGATGCTGTGGTTGGTTGTGCAACTCAAGCGTGGCTCGCTTCATCTCCACGTTGGTGATGGCCACGAACGACGTTGCATTACCTGATGAGATCTGAATTCCACGTAATTTATATTCAAGTTTCGTGTTATCCAGATGGATATTATTTAACTTAAAGTTCTGCGGAATGGATAAATATCGTCCTTTAATAACACCGTAGCCAATGAGCATACCTGCGCTATTTTCCATATTGATATTATCAATCACGAAATTATCACAGCCATAAATAGCGACCGTCGCATTATCAATACCTGCTTTCTTACTAAAATCTGGGGTAATATTTCGTGCGGTGATATTACGAATTATAAAATGTTTACCGTTCTCTACATGAACTAGCTGTCGACAGTCGGTACCGGTGATATTCGCCACGACAAAGTTTTTTACCGCCAGGTCATCGGGATAGGAATTGTCATAGGTACTGCCCGCCAGCCCGATGCCGATGCCCCAGTTCACGTTGCCATTGGTACAGTTGATACGTTCAATGACATGGTCAGAAATGAGGATGTTGCTGTCGTTGATCGCCACATTCCACTCAATGGCATCTCCCTGTAGATCGCTAAAACGGCAGTTTGTAATCTTTACGCCATCCATCCGGTTATGAAAGCCCTGACGCAGGATCCCATAGTTGGCGCGCGTGACGGTAATATCATCGATAACCAGATTGCGCATCAGACTTGGTGTTTTGCCGCCGACATAGACTTGTGTCACTGGGCCAAAACCACTCATGGCAATCCCTTTTATCACACAGTCTGAACCGCGCACATCGAGGGTAACATTCCTCAGGCTCCCGCCCTGCTCACCCACTACCTTACATCCATCCTGCAGAACAAAGCGACCACGGCCATTGCCGCTGATTCTGCCTTGCAGGTGTAGCGTTTTGCCAGGAGGAATAACGACAGCGGTATTGAGATCCTTACATTCCAGTTCTTTGGGTACGACTACCGTTTGTCCTTCTTTGAACGCCTGCCGGAAAGAAGCGACCCAATCCTTTGGGTTGTAATTCTGAATGTTGACGCTGTCCGATGATTCAAGCGCCCGGACAATGGGAGAATGCAGCACGACAAGCGCAGAGCCTGCCGTCAGAAAAGTACGGCGTGAGAGTTTGTTCTCTGACATACAACCTCGATTTACATCGTTTGCAGCAGACTGGCTAACTGTTTATTGATAGCTAACTGATTAAATTCAGTTTCAATTTTTTCTCGCGCACACTGCACAATCGGCTGTACCTGCTCACTGCCGAGCAGGCTAAATTCCGCTAACCTCTCAGCCAGTGCCTGCGCATCGTTTTCCGGTGCCAGCCAGCCAGACTTGCCCGATTCGACCAGCTCCGGGATCCCGCTGTGAAAGGTAGAAATCACTGGAATACCTACCGCCATCGCCTCCATCAGCGCCACCGGGATCCCCTCCATATCGCCGTCTCTTCCGGTAATCGACGGCAGCAAAAATACATCCGCCTGTTCAAGCATCTCCTTTACCTTATGGCTGGGCTTAAAGCCGGGCATCTCAATCACATCATCGAGTTGATATTGCTCGATCAGCGTGCGTAAACGACGCTCCCAAGGACCGATACCCAGGATGCGATAACGAAATGAGACGCCCTGCTCTTTTAACTGTCGGCAGGCTTCGATGGCGACGTGCAGTCCTTTTTTCTCGGTTAACCGGGCGACAGAGATAATTTCCAGCGGTGCAGCTGGTGCTTTCAGTTGGCGAGGGGTAAAACGCGTCATGTCGATACCCATACGCGAAACCGCGATTTTTTGCGGCGGGCATCCCATGTTTTTTAAACGTCCGGCCCAGAGATTGCTGATGGGTAACATCAAATCTCCACGTTGAAATAGCTGCTGATACTCAGGGGTATAGCGGGTAAGCACATCCCGATGCGAAACATCGACGCCGTGAAATACCGTAGCGATTTTTCCGCGGATCATCCCAAGCTCACGCAGCTTAGCGGCCGTTACGCCTGCTGGCCCAAAATGAGCAATAAAGACATCCGCTTCAAACGCCCGCGGATTCCCACCGCAAATGGCCGCCAAAATCAGATTGCGCGCTTCCTCGCCATAACGTGCAACATTAAGCGCTTTCCAGGTCGCTGCGCGGGTGAGACCGTGCAGAGCCGCCGCCGCCCTATATTTCAGCTTCGCCAGTTTGCTTTCCGGTTCATTCAGCAACCAGCGCGTTTTTTCACCCAGCCGATAGGTATTAAATGAGGCATGCGTATTTTCAAGATCGCCCTTCTGCAAAGCGACAATCTCCACGTCGTAGCCCATATCGATAAATGCGGTTATCTGATTGAGTACAAAGGTCTCAGAAGAGAGCGGAAATTTAAGCAGGAAAAAGCCAATCTTCATTTTTCCCCCTCAATACGCGTTAAAACCGACTGCACCATGTGTACCCCGCGTTCGCGTTCGCGTGTCACAGCATCCCCAAGCCGTATGTTCAGTTCAGGTAGCTGTCCGAGGGTATCGGCGACCTTTCCTTCCAGACTGCCATCGAGCAGATGGCGAATATCGACAGCCATCTCCGGCAACCCCAACTGTTGCATGATCCCTGCCGATTTATGCTCGTAGTTAATGGCGATGGCTGGCGTCATAAAATTCATCGAGATAATGGCCGAGTGCAACCGAGTACCCACCGTCAGATCGCATGCCCCCAGAATCTTCCCCATCTCCAGATCGTTAAGTTCATCCATCACCACATGATATCGGGCCGGGTCGTTTACATACTGGCGCAGGTTTAACGCCACCATGCGATCATCTTTGTTGTAACTATCAATACCGGTGCAGGTTGACAGTGCAATCACCTGGTAACCTTCATCGAGTATGCGGTTCACTACCCCGGCAAAGGCTTGCTCATAGGCCTGCTGCGTTGTCCCCAGACGCTTATCAAAAGGCGCCAGCTCGCGCAATGTAATGGCAACGGTCTTCTGTTTAGCCGCCATGTCTAACCAGTGCTGTACCGCATAACCCGGCTCAAAATCCTCATGATGATTGTCGACCAGCCAGGCCGTATCCACGCCTGTTTCAACTTTATCCGTGGTAATTGCGCTGCGCTTCATCAGATCCAGACTGACGGATTCACGTAAAATCAATGCATTACAGTGGCCAAACACGTAGTTCGCCAGTTGATTAAACTGCTCATCCTGGAATGGCCCCACGCTATGACCAATCATGTACAGCGGTTTTTTCGCCATAAACGAACACAACGCATGTTCAAACTGCGGCACACCATACAGATCGACAAAGAACGATCCGCCGACCTGGATGATGGCGTCATAGCGCGACAACAAACGAACAAAATCGGTAAAGCCCTGGGCGATAGCGATATTGCGCAGATTACCGGAGTCGGTAACACGCGAGAGCAGTACCTGGTGCTGATAGCGACGACGCAGCACTTTCTTCACTCGCCCCATAACACCCGCTGCGTTGTTGTGTTGCTTCATCTGCGAATACAGCGGATCGCCCATCACCGGGCGGTTCAGTAACCATGAGGAGCTCACCGGGTAACGGCTCATAACATCCACTTCAGTCTCGGGACGCAACGCGTTAATGGCATCCAGCAAACCGCGCAGGATCGCGCTATCCCCTCGGTTCCCGCAGGTATGGTTGCCCAAAATTAATAGTTTCATTATGACCTCTTAAAGCGTTGTTCTTATCCTGCACGGAGCAAGGTTTTCATTTTTTCACTGCGACAGAGCTGGCGTTTTATTTCCACCACCAGCGGATGACGCGACAGCACTATCATTAGCGCAAACGCCAGTGCCCCTGCCGCTATCTGGCTCCCCAACAACACGCCCAACGACAGTTGCCCATGCAGCATTACGCCCAGCGCATAGCTCACCACAAGGGTTGGCAAGGAGAGATACAACGGCAGCCAAAGACTGAGCATGTACTGGCGGTAGCTGGGGCCAAGAACAGGTTTAATCATCACGAAATAGCTGAGGACTGTGTTAATCACCTGGACCAGCAAAAAGCCCAGCGTCACGCCAATTGCCCCGGCCAGATGTCCACCGATGAAAATGGCGGGAATAAACAGAAAGGTTTTGAACACATTGAATTTAAAGCTGATATCGACCCGCGCTTTCGCCATCAGCAGTGAACCGATTGGATTCCCCACCGAGCGCAGCAGCCCAACAATGCACAGCAGTTGCAGGATGGGGATAATACCGTTCCACTTCTCACCGAATACCAGCGGCACCACGTTATTCGACACCACCATCAGTCCCAGCAGCGCCGGGAAGTTGATAATCCCGACCACCGACAGCAGCTTGTAAAAATTCACCCGTAGCTTTTCGCTGTCGTCCTGGATTTTGGCAAACGCCGGAAATAGCACGCGGGTGATAATCGGGTTCAGTTTGATCGGGGGGACAACCGCCACATTCCAGGCGAGATTGAATCCGCCCGCCACGCCAGCTCCCAACGTGCGGGCTAAAACCAGCGTGGAAAGGTTGGTATTGATGTAATTGATGATGCTGTCTGCCGTCAGCCACGCACCAAAACGCAGATTCGACGAAACGGATGCCAGCGAAAAATGCAGCCCCGGACGGTAAATCCGGCGACCAAAATAGCCGAACAGCAGCGTACGTAGCGTACTGTTTACCAGATACCCGAGAATGGCCGTCAGTGCGAGCGGCCAGAAATGGGCACTGACTACGGTGAAGGTAAAACCAGCCAGTACCGAACTGGTTTCAATCATGCCAATTTTGTTGAAGGCCAGCTCTTTTTGCATCAGCGCACGAAACTGCTGCCCGTGCGGTATCACCACAAACGCCAGCGATAACGTTTTGATGAGCGGTGCCAGTTCTGGGTTATTAAGTACGCTGGCAATCGTCTCGCTCAGCAGAAACATCGCTACGCATACCACGATACCCAGCCCAACGTTGAGCCAGTACAGCGTGGTCAGTTCAAGATAGCCAATCTCTTTGCGCTGAATAATTGAGTTGGCGATACCAAAGTCAGACAACGTATCTGCCAGCGCGATGATCACCAGCGCCACGGTTAACAACCCGAACTGGTGGTTATCAATAATCCGTGCCAATACGGTCATCTGGATAAGCCCCAGACCAATGATGATCACCGTGGCAATCGCCGACCACTTTGCACCGTTCAGCGTTTTTTCTCGTAAGCTCATGTTAATACGCCGCTTTGTTGACAAAGCCTTTGAATACCGTCAGAAAAACAATTTTGATATCGAACCACACGCTCCACTCGCGAATGTATTCGAGGTCAAACTCCACACGTTTTTCCATTTTTTCCAGCGTATCGGTTTCACCGCGCCAGCCGTTGATTTGCGCCCAACCGGTAATACCCGGTTTCACCTTATGGCGTAACATGTACCCCTCAATCAGCTGACGGTACTGTTCGTTATGCGCCACCGCATGCGGGCGTGGCCCAACAATAGACATGCCCCCGGTCAGCACGTTAATAAACTGCGGCAGTTCATCGAGCGACGTTCGGCGCAGGAAATTCCCCACAGGGGTAACGCGCGGATCGTTTTGCGTCGCCTGCGTCACCACCGCGTCGTTTTCCATCACTTTCATCGAGCGAAATTTCCAGACTTTGATCGGTTTTCCGTCCATGCCATAACGGGTCTGGCGGAAAATCACCGGTCCTTTGGAGGTCAGTTTTACCAGTAGCGCTATGCCACACAGCACCGGAGAAATAAGCAGCAGGATCAGCGAAGCCAGCACGATATCTTCCGCGCGTTTCAACAGGCGATTGATCCCCGAGAGCGGCGTGTCATACAGCGGCACCACCGGAACGCCATTCATCTCTTCAATCCGTGAATGCAGAATGTTGAATGTAAAGACATCAGGAATAAGGATCACTGAGCAGGTAGTGTCGGCCAGCTCGCGAACCAGTTTTTTGACGCTGGCGCCATCGCTCATCGACATGGCGATATAAACGTTATGAATACGTGAGGCTTTGGCGTCGTCCACCAGTTGTTGCAGATTACCGGCCCAGTCGCGGGAGTTTTTTCCAGGGATAGGATCGTGATATACACCCGCCACTTCAAATCCCAGCCACGGTTCATGGCGAAAGCTGTCCAATAGCATTTGTCCGGCGGGCAGGTCCCCTGCCACCGCCACCCGGCGCGTGTTATACCCGCGATTACGCAACCATCCCGCGCCGTAGCGAATAAACGAACGGCTCAACACCAGGCCAACGCTGGATAGCAGATACCACGCCAGCCAGACGGCGAGACGGTTATCAAAATCGTTATTAAAGGCGATCAGACCTGCGCAAAAAATCAGACTCAGCGTCCAGTTTTGCAGCAACAGCACCAGCTCAGTGGAAATTTTGACACCGCGCCAGGAGCGATAAAAATCCGTTATGCCACCGAGCATCTGAAAAACGACCAGCGTAATCAGCGCCACCAGCAGGTGCATGTACAGGAAAGGCAAACCGCTTAATTCGCAGATTACCCACAACCCGCCAAACATGATGGTGATATCTGAAAAGCGTTGCACCATCGAAATTAACGACGCATTGGTTTTGGCGCGCTCGCGCTTCTTTAGATGTGTCATCGTGGTTCCTGTTAGTCACCCTTTGCCCAGAATCGGGCAAAGGAAGCACCAGCATTACTGATTCAGTAACGCCAGAAGAGTGCGCGTTCGCGCTTCCATCAACGGAATATCTCCGCGCGATTCCACGTTCAGGCGCACCACCGGTTCGGTATTGGATGAGCGTAAATTGAAGCGCCAGTCGACAAACGACATGCTGATACCGTCCGTTCTGTCCACCGACAACGCCTCACGGGAAAAATGCTGCTCCACGCGCGCAATCGCTGCCGTCGGCTCTGCCAGCGTACTGTTTATTTCTCCGCTCGCCGGGTAGGCCACCATCCGGTCGCGGACCAGTTCGCCCAGCGACTGTCCTTTCAGACACAGCAGCTCCGCCACCAGCAGCCACGGGATCATTCCGCTGTCGCAATAGGCAAAATCGCGGAAATAGTGGTGCGCGCTCATTTCGCCACCATAAATGGCATCTTCGTGGCGCATCCGCTCTTTGATAAACGCGTGCCCGGTTTTTGACATCACCGGTTTACCGCCTGCCGCCGTCACCACATCCACGGTGTTCCAGGACAGGCGTGGGTCGTGGATAATTTTCGCCCCCGGATTCTTCTCCAGAAACGCTTCCGCCAGCAGGCCGACAATGTAGTAACCCTCAATGAACTGACCTTTTTCATCGAACAGGAAGCAGCGGTCAAAATCACCGTCGAAGGCAATCCCCATATCCGCGCCGTGTTCAATCACTGCATGGCGCGTATCGGCCCGGCATTCCGGCAGCAGAGGATTGGGAATACCGTTGGGGAAGTTGCCATCCGGCGTGTTGTGAATTTTGATGAACTCGACCAGCACGCCCAGCGCCTTGAAACGGACTTCAATGGCGTCAACCACCGGACCTGCCGCGCCGTTGCCGGAATTGAGCACCAGCTTCATCGGTTTCAGGTTGGCGGGATTGATGTAACCCAGCAGGTGGTCAATGTAGGCATCACGGGTAGTAATGCGCTGGTAGCGGCCACGTTTTGTCTCATCAACCATCGGGAAGTCATTGGCTTCCGCCAGGCGCTGCACGTCGCGCAGACCGGTATCACCGCTGATGGGCCGTGCCCCTTCCCGCACCAGCTTCATGCCGTTGTAATCCATCGGATTATGGCTGGCGGTGACTTCAATACCGCCGTCAATGCCCAGGTGGAAAGTGGCAAAATAAATCTCTTCGGTGCCCGACATACCAATATCCAGCACATCCACGCCCGCATCCTGCAGTCCTTTCGCCAGCGCCAGCTTCAGCGTCTCACTGGTCAGGCGCACATCGCCGCCGAGGACAATGGTTTTTGGCTTCAGGAACTCGCCGTAAGCGCGGCCAATACGCCACGCAATATCTTCATTCAGCTCTTCGCCCAGCCTGCCGCGAATATCGTAGGCTTTGAAACAGGTTAATTTCGTCATGATTTACCCTTCTTCAGGCAACAGGAGGCCCTGACTCTAAATGAGCCTTTTAATGAGTGTTAAATGCATTTCCCGGCGCGCTTCGCTTATCGGGCCTACGGTGTTGTAGGCTGGATAAGCGCAGCGCATCCGGCATCAGGTACGCCCGTATCTGTCCGCAAACCGCACCACATCATCCTCATCGAGATAAGATCCGGAACGCACTTCAATCAGATCGAGCGGGATTTTCCCCGGGTTCTCCAGACAATGGGTCGCCCCCAGCGGAATATAGACAGACTCGTTTTCAGCGAGCAGTTTGATGTCGTCATTGATTGTCACCTTCGCGGTCCCAGCCACCACAACCCAATGTTCAGCCCGGTGATGATGCATCTGCACGGACAATCCCTCACCGGGTTTAACGGTAATCCGCTTCACCTGGTAACGGTCTCCGGCATCAATAGAGTCGTACTTGCCCCATGGACGGTAAACTTCACGGTGAATATGGTGCTCATGACGTCCGTCAGCTTTAATTTGCTCCACCACTTTTTTGACGTCCTGCACCGCGTTGCGATCGGCGATCAGCACCGCATCTTTGGTCTGCACCACCACCAGATCCTTCACCCCGACGGTCGTCACCAGGCCAGATTCGGCATACACGTAGCTGTTTTCCGTTTTATGGCTAATGACGTCACCATGATGCACATTGCCTTCAGCAGTATGGGCACTGATTTCCCACAGCGATGACCAGGAGCCAACATCGCTCCAGCCTGCGTTCATGGGCATCACCACCGCATCGGCCGTACGTTCCATTACCGCATAGTCCACAGACTCTTCCGGACAGGCGAGAAACGCCTGTTCATCAACGCGGATAAAATCGAGATCGGGGTCAACCGTGCTCATGGCGTTTTCGCAGGCCTCAAGAATGTCGGGGCGATATTTTTTCAGTTCTTCCAGATAGCGCCCGGCCCGGAACAGAAACATGCCGCTGTTCCAGTAGTAGTCGCCGCTCGCCACGTAAGCCTGCGCAGTTTCCAGATTGGGCTTTTCAACAAACTGCGCCACCTCAAAAGCCACGGCGTCGGTATTGGTCGGCGAAACCTCGCCGCGACGGATATAGCCGTAGCCGGTCTCCGGCTGGTCCGGCACGATACCAAACGTCACCAGCTTACCCGCGCTGGCATAGGGCATTGCATTGCGAACCGCCTCGCGAAATGCCTCTTCATCGGCAATCATGTGATCGGCCGCCAATACCAACAGCAGCGGATCTTCCACCGGACTTTGACGTTTTGCCGCCAGCGCGGCCAGCGCTATTGCCGGTGCTGTATTGCGCCCGGCTGGTTCGAGAATAATATTCTCAGTCAGCTTGTGCAGTTGTCGTAGCTGTTCCGCCACGATGAAACGGTGTTGTTCATTACAGATAACCACCGGGCTTTCACACTCCACGCCGTTCAGACGACAGATCGTTGTCTGCAACATGGTGAGATCGCCTTTCAGGCACAGAAACTGCTTTGGATATAGTACGCGGGACAGAGGCCATAAACGGCTACCCGAGCCACCGGCCATCACCACCGGAAAGAGTTTGTTTTGACTCATCATGTACCCCGAATATCTGCAATAAATTGGCTCAGCACGTTTTCTTTATCCAACGTGCGTTCGGCATACTCACGTGCCACCTTGTTCACTTTTGGCATGGTTAGCGCCTGTTGAATCCCGCCAACCAGCGCATTCACTGATTCAGGCTCGACACACACCGCGATGCCTGGGTGAGCATCACACAGCTGACCCAACTCGGTCTCAGGTTCGGCGGTAATCACCGCGTTTCCACCAACGGCGAGGATATTGGTCAGTTTGGAGGGCAATACGGCATCCGCCGCACCGCGCTTTTGTACCACCAGATGGCAGTCCGCCATCTTGAGCAGCGCAGGCAGCGCGTCATAAGATTGCAGCGGAAAGAAGATCACATTGTTCAAGCAGCGTTCGCCAGACATACTCTCCAGCCGCGCTTTACCCCCGCCCTGCCCGACAATCACAAACAGCCAGGGCTGTTCGCTCAACAGGGCCGCTGCGTCGATCACACTCTCCAGCCCTTGCTTTTCACCGATATTGCCTGAGTAGAGAATGATTTTTTTATCATCAGGTAAGCCCAGTTGCTGGCGCAACGCCAGAGCATCGGCATCGTTCACGTCACGAAAACGTGCTACTTCTGACCAGTTCGGAAAGAAAATGACCTTCTGTGCATCAACGCCCTTCTCCTGCGCTTTATTCATCATTGAGCGAGAAATGGTCGAAATATGATCCATATTCAACAGCCCACTGCGCTCAAAGGCGCTGGCCAGTTTTGCCACCGCGCCACGCTTGCCTTTGCCTGCCATGCCAAGCCCCAGCATGGCATCGACTTCGTAATCCTGAATATGCAGCAGCGTGCGCGCCCCGGACAGCTTCGCCAGCAGGCGCATGCCCGGCGTACAAAACAGCGTTGGCACTACCCCAATGATGCGATCCGGCTTCCAGCGGCGCTGCGCCAGCAGCGGGAAGAAACTGCTCAGGGCAAAACTGCCTAGATGCAGCAAGCGCTTGAGCGTAGAAGGCTGCTCAGGCACATACAGCGGACAACGCCAGACGATGGCATCGCCCTCTTCACGACGATAGCGCCAGGATGAATAGCGACCGTTGACCTTCCACTGCGGATAATAAGGCGGCGCAGTGATCACCCGTACGTCATGCCCCTGTTGCGCCATCCACTCCACCATTTCACCGGTGTATTTACCGATACCGGTCAACTCCGGCGAATAGTTGATGCCATACACAAGGATCCTCATATCCCCGGAACTCCGGTCTGACTTTCTTCGAGAAAGTAAGCCCGGCTGTTGTTGTGCACACGATCACTGGCCAAAATCTGTGTAGCCGCCAGCCAGCGGTAAGCGTCATGTTGAACGTCAGGCAGTTGCAGGTCGTTTTCCGACACCCGCAGACGAAATCCCAATACAATGTAATGCGTTGAGAAATCTTCCCCGGAAAAGTTGTCGTCATAGAAGTGTTGCCAGACCCCGTAGAACTCTCCCTTATCTAGAGGCAATCGTAAACCTAACTCTGTCTGAGTCAGGCGCGCAAAGGCTATTTCCAACGACTCATCTTTTTGCACCCTCCCGCCAGGTACAAACCAATACCCCCTTGCCGGGCGGTTTGTACGCTGCCCAAGTAGAAACTCACCTCTCGTATTCTCTACAATCAAATCAATAGCGATCAAAGGAGTAAAACGCACAACAGAGGCAAAATCCTCATGACGTAAAAACATGCTTACCTCCGATACTGATGCTGATGCTCAAGGAACCACTGATATGTGCTGGCAAGCCCCGCTTCCAGAGATATCTCGTGATACCATCCCAATTGATGCAAACGCGTAACGTCGAGCAATTTGCGCGGCGTCCCATCCGGTTTGCTGGCGTCGAACACCACGCGCCCCTTGTAACCCACTACCTGCGCGAGGGTTTGGGCCAGTTCACGGATGGTGCAGTCCACACCGGTGCCCACGTTGATATGCGACAGCATCGGCTGGGTATATTCCTGCCAGACTTCGCGATCCAGTTCCATCACATGAATGCAGGCCGCCGCCATATCGTCGACATGCAGAAATTCACGCATTGGCGTCCCGCTTCCCCACACCACCACATCCGGCGTATTTTGCTCGCGAGCTTCATGAAAGCGGCGCAGCAGCGCCGGGATCACATGCGAATTGCTCGGATGAAAGTTGTCATGCGGTCCGTAAAGATTGGTCGGCATCACCGAGCGGTAATCACGGTCAAACTGGCGATTACACGATTCACATAGCTTGATACCGGCAATTTTGGCTATCGCATAAGGTTCGTTAGTCGGCTCCAGTTGGCCCTGCAGCAATTCATTCTCCGCCATAGGCTGCGCAGCCAACTGCGGATAAATACAAGAGGACCCCAGGAACAACAGTTTATTCACGTTATGCAGATGCGCCGCATGAATAATGTTGCTCTCAATCATCATATTTTCATAAATAAAATCAGCAGGATAAGTATTATTTGCCACAATACCCCCTACTTTTGCCGCCGCCAGATAAACCTGGTCAATACGTTCAGCGGCAAAGAACGCCTGCACCGCACTGGCGTCCAGCAGGTTAAGCTCATCTCGGGTACGCAGCACCAGTTCAACATCGTCACGCTCCGCCAGTTGTCTGACGATGGCGGCCCCCACCATCCCGCGATGACCCGCCACAAAAATACGTTTTTTCGTCATTTTCAATGCTCCAGTGCAATAGCGACGTTATAACCGTGCGACTTGAGCAGGGAATGTTTCTTCGCCGCATCAAGATCGTTGGCAACCATTTCCGAGATCATCTGGCGCAGCGTGATTTCCGGTTTCCAGCCCAGTTTTTCATGTGCTTTGGCCGGATCGCCCAGCAGCGTTTCCACCTCAGCCGGACGGAAATAGCGCGGATCGACGGCGATTATCACATCCCCAGGTTTCACACCCGGCGCATCGTGTCCGGTCACAGAAACCACAATGCCTTTTTCATTCACGCCCTCACCTTCAAAGCGCAATTTAATCCCCAACTGAGCGGCCGCCATTTCCACGAACTGGCGCACGGAATACTGCACGCCGGTGGCAATGACGAAATCTTCCGGCTGATCCTGCTGCAGCATCATCCACTGCATCCTGACGTAATCTTTGGCATGCCCCCAGTCGCGCAGTGAATCCATGTTGCCCAGGTACAGGCAAGACTCCAGCCCCTGAGCGATGTTGGCGATCGCCCGGGTAATTTTGCGAGTGACAAAGGTTTCGCCGCGGCGCGGAGATTCGTGGTTGAACAGAATGCCGTTACAGGCATACATCCCGTAAGACTCGCGGTAGTTGACGGTGATCCAGTAGGCGTACAGCTTGGCAACAGCATACGGTGAACGCGGATAGAACGGCGTGCTCTCTTTCTGCGGGATTTCCTGTACCAGACCGTACAACTCAGAGGTGGACGCCTGATAAAAACGGGTCTTTTTTTCCAGACCAAGGAAGCGGATCGCCTCCAGCAAACGCAAGGTGCCGATCGCATCAACGTCTGCGGTGTATTCCGGTGAATCAAACGACACCGCAACGTGGCTCATGGCGCCCAGGTTATAGACTTCATCCGGTTGGACTTCCTGTAAAATACGGGTCAGGTTGGAGGAGTCGGTCAAATCGCCATAGTGCAGATGAAATTTGGGATTGCCTGAATGCGGATCCTGGTAGATGTGGTCCACACGTTCGGTGTTGAATGATGAAGCGCGACGCTTAATACCGTGTACTTCGTACCCTTTTTCCAGCAGGAGTTCTGCCAGGTAAGAACCATCCTGCCCGGTTACGCCAGTAATGAGAGCGACTTTTGACATGTTATAACCTCTTCAATGATCCCCTCAGGGAGTAACTTTCTCGACGCGTTCGCGCGTGACTACTGCGGGATTTCCCCGACAAACAACATTTGCTGGCAGCGATTTAAATACGCTGCTTCGTGCTCCAACGACGGTGCCATCACCAATCGTCACGCCAGGCGCGACAAAGACATCTGTCGCCAACCAGCATTTAGCGCCAACCACAATCGGCGTGGCGTTAATATCAAAATGTTGACTGGCATAATCATGACTCCCGGTGCATAAATAACTTTTTTGCGAAATAACCGCATGGGCGCCAATCGTAATATCACCTAACGTATATAAAACCGCGTCGTCACCCACCCAGGCATAATCTCCCAGGGTTAATTTCCACGGATAAGTAATTTTTACTGAAGGCCGAATGACTACGTTTTTTCCTATTTTTGCACCAAACATTCGTAATAAAAATGCACGCCAGCGATACATGACCTGCGGTGACCAGCGAAATAATGTTGCTTGCACCGCCCACCATAATTGCACTTTAATAGCACCACCGCCGCGAAAACCTCCAGGCACTTTAAATCCGCTTAAGTCCTGCATAATATGCCCTTACGCTTTCCCATATAAGTTTTTTGTTTTAGCGGTTGTGCGCAGACGTAAATATTCTGACAAACCGGTCCAAAAACCTGGCATGTGTAATATCTGGCGCTGTACTTTTTTGGCATCCCGACACAATTCCAGATTATTCGTCGTTGACACTCCGCCCATAGAAAACTCCGATACCAATCCGCTCAACTTTTTAAAAGCGTAACCGGACTTGTATAATTGGGCTGCCAACGCGTAATCAGACGATATTTTATATTGCAAATCATAATGCCAGACATTCAGTCCTGAGAGCGGAAAGAATATCGCCTGATGACTGGCGGGCAGGCTGTGATAAATATACCAACTCGGTTTTGCCCGGCGCTTAATTTTGTTGCCATTGCCGAAATCCAGCAACGCATCGCCAATGACCATGGTTTGGTCGCTCTGCATTTTTAGCTGGCGGATAAAATGTGCCGCGTCCGCATGCAAAATATCCCCGGAGTTGAGGAACAGCGCGAACCGCCCGCGCGCCATCGCGATGCCTTTGTTCATCGCATCATAGATGCCGTTATCCGGCTCGCTGACAAACCGTAACCGGTGTTCCCCACTGAGCCCTTCAAGAAACGCCGACGTACCATCCGAGGAGCCGCCATCAACAACAATCCACTCAAAACTGATATCACCCGCTTGCGCCAGATGTGCCAGCGATGCGTGAGTTTTGACGATCCCTTCCAGATTGCGAAAGGCGACGGTAATGATACTGAGCAGCATGTGAGTTACCTCGCGATATTCAGCGCCTTGCGCAATATAAACGGACACACAATTAAAAATGCGTATTCCGGACTAAATACTGAACCTGTAAAAAACAGTGACAACGGTGTAAAAAGATAAAGCTGCACCCGATAATTCTGATTATCGCCAAACGCATTGATCATCATTTTCATGACCTTCCCCATGTACCACAGGGCTAATATCACCGCGAACCATGAAAAATAAATAATCAGCAGATACAAACCATTGTCTATTGTTTTACCGACATCTGCACCGTTAAATATTCCGAATGACGCGACGTATTCATAAAGTGAGCCAAATCTCACTACGCCATCAACGTTCAGTAACGAATAACCGACCATCACTAATGGCCCTACGATACGATAATACGATGACGAACCTTCAGTTCCTAAATCACCAAGCCGCGTTGTGATGTACGGAAAAGCAAATATCACCCCAACTAAAAACACGCTTAATGAGATTATCGCCAGGGGTAGCTTCTTTTTTATCGCATCCTTATTCAGGTACTGGAACGCCCACTCCAGGAGATAAAACAAAATAAACGTCATTACCCTTGAAAACGATCCTGATAATATTATCCCTGCCAGAATCATAGCATCGGACTTAGGTGTTTTGATACCAAACTGTTTGATGCTGAGCCAAATTGAGATTAACGCCAGAGCGAAGAATGCCGGTTCGAAATAGAGCGCAGTGGTACGTTTCCCACCAAACTTAATAAAGTTCAGAACATAGCTGTTACTGTAAATAAGATATTTCGAAATAACTTCCATTAAACTGCTGCCGCCGCTGAGAATTATCTGTGCCATTTCAACCGCAGCTAACCCCACCACCAGTCCCACCACCAGCCAGAAAAAACGCAAAATCTTAATGTAGTTATGCGGTGAAATGGTTTTGAAGCGAATACTCCACACCATGCCAATGATCACCACGGTATAAACAAACAGCATCGCTGACGTTACGTACTTACTGGCATCCAGTGATTGACCGAACAGGTAGTTAAACGCCGTCAGCCCGCCCCCTACCCCCAGCGCGATCATTAATTTTTTGATATTGATTCGCTCGACAAACAGCAACAGCAGAGCGGGTAAGAAGGTGACGATAGTTATCGGGAAGCTCTCGCCCAACTGGGCGAGTTTGACGTTAACCAGCAGATAAAGCAGCGGTAGCACCAGATAGCTACAGATTCTGATAGAACGAGACATATTCCTCCAGCATCTGTTGCCCACTGTATGCCACCCGACTGCGCTGACTGAATGCGGTAAGGGACGTGTCAAATACCGCCTGCGCAATGTCTGATTTTTTCAGCTGCACCAGCTGCAATACGTCCGCTTCGCTGAACGTTTTGCCGCCTGATTTGGCCAGCACTTCCTGCGCGGCATCGCTGTGCGTGGCAATTACCGGTACGCCGATGGAAAGCGCTTCACACAAAATCAGCGGGTAGTTATCGACACGGGAGCTGAACACCAGTCCATCCATCTGGTTAAGCGCACTCATCAACGTACGCTTATCGCTCTCAAAACCGTGGTTGATGACGTTATCTCCCGCAAATGGCGAAAATTTGCCGAAGGTATGCAGCTCAATTTTGTCCCCAAGCGCGCTAATCGCTCGCACCAGTTGTTGACTGGTTTTGCCGTCATAGCGCAGGTCATGAGCCACCACGGCAATTTTCGGCCGACCGCTCTCCGCAGGCATCGCGGGTAGTTCGGCAAGAATGGCTTCGGTTGCCACATCAATGCCATTATTGATAACGCGGCAGCGTCCCACGCCATACAGGCTGTTGAATGCGTCGGCCACATGTTGACTGGGCGAGATAAACTGGCAGCCCAGCGCCAGCATGGCACGGAACATCTGCCGCTTACCGGGCAACTGCTGATGGGCTTTATCGACTTTTACCGGCGGATAGTTGCTGAGCGTTGGGCATTTCTGACAGCCCGTTCTCCAGCCTTCGCAGCCATCGGTAAAGGCACAGCGCCCGGTCACGCTCCAGTGATCGTGCAGGGTCCAGACGAAGGTGATATCCGGTTTATGCGCCTTCACTTTTTGGCAAAAGGTCACCACCTCTTCCAGGTTCAACCAGTAGCTGTGCAACACATGAAAATGCAGTACCAGCGGGCCGCAGGTGCGGGTAACCGTGCGATATAGCTTGTCGAGATTGCCGAACATGTCGCGATTTGCAAAACGAAACAGCGCAATGTTAGCCGCCGACGTCAGGCGCGGCGTATATTTGATAACCTGTGGATATTTCGCATGACTGGCGCTTTCTTTACCGCCTTTGCCATAGCCATAGACAAACCGTGACGACAGCCCTTTTTCCAGCGCGCGAAGATGCAAATCTAACGCCACACCTGCCGCCCCACCTTCTGTGAGTCGCACATTAAACTGTAATATCTTCATTTTATTACCTTCACCCGTGCCTTCTCGCCCACGACCAGCGTATTGTCCGGGACGCTATCCACCACAACACTCCCGGCGCCAATCGTCACGTTATCGCCAATAGCAACGTCGCCGAGCAGAGTGACATTGGCCCCCAACTCAACGCCGTTACCGATGACCGGACAGGATGGGTCGTTGGCACCAAGATTGCCGATGGTCACGCCGTGGCGTAGGGTAAAATCATCCCCCGCCACCACGTGTTTATTGATAACCACCCCATAGCCATGATGGATGGTGAAACGACGACCAATTGATGCAGCAGCCTGAATTTCATAGCCAAACAGGCATTCGGTGATAAGGCGGTACATCACCAGCACCGGGGCAGCCCACAGGTTGTTTATGATATTTTTTTTACGCCAGACGGAGCAAAAATGGGCAATCCGATAGGCCGCCACCATGCAGCAGGGGCGCAGACTCCAGCCGTTCGCGCGTAAATCTTCCAGCATAATTAGCGTCCTCGCAGTCCGTCGGCCAGACGCTTACTGTTGCGAACAGAAAGCAGCGTCAGCAGCGTGCGCCAGTTCATCCGTTTGTTGCGGATCTGATAGAGGGTAAACAGCTGATATTTCTTGCTGGCCCGGTCAAATTTGCCTTTGTGCTTGCGGTAAAACTGAAAGTAGCCGGAGAATTTATTCGGCGATGAGGTAATACGCATCTCGCCGTGATTCACATGCAGGATCTGCGTCGCCTCTTTGACCTTCCACGGTTTGCCATACGCCACCACCATGCGCAGGAAGATGTCGTAATCCTGCGCCGCTTTCAGCGTGGTATCGAACAGGCATGCTTTAAACCGCCATGCCCAGGTAAATACCTGATTACCGATGATGTTGCGCTTATAAAACCTGCGGCGTGAATAAACGGACTTCGGATAGAGCGGCAGACTGGTCGGCTGCGAATACACTTCGCCCTCACAGACATAGTCATTGGCATACAGAAACGCCCGTGTGACCAGTTGATGCCGATACTGCAGGAACACGCTCAGGCGGTTCGGCGTCCATTCATCATCATCATCAATCCCCGTAATGTATTGCCCGTTGGCCTGCATAATGGCCTGGTTACGCACCGCGCAGGCCCCGGAGTTGGTGGAATTATGCGTATACGACACGCGCGGATCGTTGAGTTCCTCAACAAACTGCTGCAACTGCTCATATGAGGAAGAGCAATCATCCACAATGATCATCTCCCAGTGAGGGTAGTCCTGGCGCAATACCGATTTAATCGCCCGAATGGCCAGCTGCTGGCGGTTCCAGGTTGGCATATAAATTGAAATTAGCGGGTTTTCTGTCGTCATTTTCGTTTCCGGATAGATACGCTTTTGTAGGCCGGATAAGGCGTTTTCGCCGCATCCGGCAGGGTTGGTGATTTATTTCGCATCCGACGTATATTCGTATTCGTAGTAGCCGTAATCCTGATACCCGCTGGCACGGCGGAAGATCGAGTTGAGAATCACCCCTTTCACCTGGATGCCATTTTGCTCGAAGCGACTCAGGCTGGTTTCCACCTCTTTCAGCGTGTTGACCGCATAACGCGCCACCATCAGAGTGGTGCCGACATGACGGCCAACAATCGCCGCGTCGGTCACCGCCAGAATTGGTGGGGTGTCAATCAGCACCAGGTCATAGTGCGAGCTGGCCCAGGCAATCAGTTCGCCGAAACGCTCGCTCATCAACAGCTCGGAAGGATTGGGAGGGACTTGACCGCGAGGGATCAGATCAAAATGCGGAATCGATGTCGGTTTGGCGCTGGATGAGATATCCCCCTTGCCGATGAGGATCTCAGACAGGCCGTTGACGTTATTGGTCCCCAGCAGTTCGTGGGTATAGCCTTTGCGCATATCGCAGTCGATCAACAGCACGCGTTTGTTGGTCTGGCTGATGACTGCCGCCAGGTTGGCGCAGACAAACGTTTTACCAATCGACGGGCTGACGCCGGTCAGCATCAATACGTTGTTACGCGCCTGCATCATGGCAAAGTGCAGACTGGTACGCAGGCTGCGGACCGCTTCTATGGCGAGATCCGTTGGATTCCCCACGGCCAACAGCTGGCTTTGCTTGTAGCGTTTCACACCTTTAATGGTCTGAACGTTATCACGCGCTTTTTGCCATTCAGATAGCGGAATACTGGCATACACGCTGATACCATGCTCTTCCAGCGCCTGGGGGCTTTCAATACCGCGATTAAACAGAGAACGCAGCAGTACGCCCACCACAGAAAGCATCAAACCAAGAATGATACTGCCGAGAATAATCAGCGCCGTTTTCGGCTTCAGCACGCCAGGCTGGGCAATCGCGGGATCGACAATACGCACATCGCCAACCGTACTGGCCTCGGTAATCTTCAGTTCCTGTTGCTTGTTCAGCAACTGCATATAGACCTGCTGACCGGACTCCACATCACGCGTCAGACGAACAATTTCCTGCTGCGTTTTCGGCATCGCCGTTACGCGCCCGTTCAGCTTACTTTTCTCATCTTCCAGCGCCTGGCGTTTTTCCAGCAGCGTGCGGTACGCCGGATGCGCTTTGGTGAACAGCTTGGAAATCTCCGCTTCTTTGAAGGTCAGTTCATTCAACTGCGCATCGATATTCACCATCGAATCCAGCACCGCTTTGGCTTCCAGCGGCAAATCCACGGAGTCTTTATCCTGACGAAAGGCGTTCAGCTTGTTTTCAGCAACGTCCAACCGATTACGCACCTCAGGCAGTTGCTTTGCCAGAAACGCCAGACTTTTGGCGGCCTCTTCAGATTTACGTTCCACGTTTTGTTGCAGATAGTTGCGGGTAATACTGTCGAGGATCTGGCGGATTTGCTCGCGGTCTTCGCCGGTAAACGTCAGGCTCAATACGCCGGTGTCTTTGCCCGTTTCCGTCACCATCAGGTTATTTTGCAGGGTGTTTATCATGCCCAGCGTGGAGAATTTGCTGACGGTAAATTGGCTCTCCGGGCTGGCATGAATCGCCTCAACCAGCATCGTCACGCCATCATGTTCCAACAACTTGCCGACTTGCCCCCGGGCGCTAAAACCCCCGTCACTCACCAGTTGATAGCTTTTGTCATTCAGCACATTGAGCGTGAAGATCTGTTCATTCATTGCCTTTGGCAACGTGAAGGTGGTCACATTAACCGTTTCGTTCTGGCGGCCCATCAGCCGGTCCCAGCCCGCGCCAAAAATAGGGAATGTATCTTTGGTAACGGCGATATCGAGGTTAAGATCGTCTACCGTTTTCCCTAATACCAGACGCGACTGGATGAGCTGAATTTCCGCTTCCGAGGCCGGAGGTTTGTTCGACAACGCCGAGCCAATATCCTGCACCAGTGAATTTCCGGTATTTTGCTCAATTTGCACCAGCGCGTCCGCACTGTAGATGGGTGTGGCGAACAGTGTGTAGACCGCGGCACACAATGCAAAAGCCGTGGTAATGCCTAATACCCACCAGCGGGCCTCCACCACCGTTGCAACCAGACGACCAATATCGATTTCATCATTGCCGGTTACCGGCGCAGCAGACTGTTTAACTTTTTCTGTCATTGTTTTCCCTGCTCTGCGTTCAGTGCCTGAGCCCATTGGCGGGCAGACCGTTCAAGTAATGCGTACACCGCGTCAAACGCATCACGGCTTTTACGATACGGATCGGGAATTTCGCGCTCGCTGTCCCAGTGCCCAAAAAGCATCACTTTGCCACGCATCTCCGGTACCATTTCACACAGGGCAGAGATATGGCGCTTCTCCATGGTCAGGATCAGGTCATACTCCCGGCACATGCGTCCCGAGATCTGCCGGGCACAATGATTGTCCAGTGACAGGTTGTGCGCCTGCGCCACGCTAATAGCACACGGATCCGCGCCTTTCCCCACCAGCGCCCCAAGACCGGCTGAAGAAACCGTTAACGCCGGATGAAATTGCCTTAATAAACGCTCTGCCGTCGGGGAACGACAAATGTTCCCCACACAGACAACTAAGATTTTGTTAAACATGATGATTACCAGTTGTGAAGGTCGCTGGCCGTGTCCGTCATATAGCGAACACCGCTAATAGTCGGCAGCAACTGATTGATCAAACGGTTCCAGCGAGCAACCGGCGCGGTAGTGACGTACACCACATCGTATGGCTGGAGTCGGAATGATGTTGCCATCACCAGCGACGTCGCATCGGACATATCAAGCTGATAGATATTGGCGATCTTGCCGTTGTTCCCGCCCTCGCCTTTCAATGGTCGAATAACGAAAATGCCGCTGGCATTGGAGGTGGTCAGGTCGATACCTTCGGCATTGCCCAGCGCTTCGGTGAGCGTCATTCCGCTGAAGTCCATTTTGAGGGTGCTCTGTTTTTTCACTTCACCCATCACGAAGACTTTCAGATCGTCATTACGCGGAACAAACAGAATGTCGCCAGGATAAAGCAGGCGGTTCTGGCTCAGGTCGCCATTTTGCATCAGCGCTTGCAGTGAAATACGTTGCTCCTGCCCTTTATGAGTCAGCACAACGTTGCGCCAGTCTGCTGCCTCAGTGAGACCGCCAGCGGCGTTAATGGCATCGAGAACGGTAAGCGGCACGTTGGTGATGGCCTGCTGGCCGGATTTGTTCACCTGCCCGGAGACATAGGCCTTCTGCGAGCGGAAAGCGGCGATATTAACGTCCACCTGCGGGTCAGCAATGTACTTCGCTAAGCGCCCGGTAATATCACTACGAATCTCTGCCAACGTTTTTCCCACCACGCTGACTTTGCCGATGTAGGGGTAAAACATGGTGCCATCAGGCTGCACCCAGTTGCCGGTATCGCTTGAGCTACGGTACTGCCCGGCTGGCGTGGTGAGTTCAGGATGGTCCCAGACGGTCACATTCAGGACATCCCCCGGGCCTACCCGGTACTGATATCCGGAAATCTCCTGGTCCAGCGACATATTAGGCTGTGCAACATTTGGTCGAGGACGTAATTGTTCGACCAGCCGTGGCGTGAGTGGATAAACATTCACCATGCGATCGATATCAAAATCAGCGTCCTGCTGTTTAATCACATCTTTGCCCATCGTAGACATATTGCTGCCCGGAAGCACGGTACAACCGTTTATCAAGATCACCGATACCAATACTGGCATCAATTTAAGTTTGGATTTCATCATTGATTATTTATCACTTTGGCAGAGTATTTATCACATGCAATCTAAATAGCGACTTCGCCTGTACGTATTTACCTTGCCGTTAATTGAAATGGAATTTAACTGGCATCAGTCCTAAAAAAAATGAATTCATCTGCGGTCTCTTGACAGAATAATTTAGGCTTGTTTCAGGCGACCAGACACGCTACCGCCCCTGGCTTCACTAGCTACCAATGCACTGATTAATTTAAATTTTTATCCTCTCCTTTATTTTCATCACATTTACAGCGTTAACGCATCGGGAATGGCGCCACTGATTGATGAGGAAATATTTATCTTTTGATTATTACCGCAAGAATTGTTGCAGCTATGCGAATATCAGGCAAGATAACAAACCGCCGATACCTGGCTTTTAAGATTAATATTAAGCGTCGGATTTATATATTTTTAAGATTTTATTGATATTGACAATGTTGATATAGAAATACTTCACCTGCGATATTTCCTAAATATATCTAGATTAATAAAATCATTTCCTGTAGTTACATTAAGGCTATTATCCTGCATCAGTTCTGATATAACCGACAGAGAAATCCCTTCTCGCCATTGCATTTTTCGCCAGTTTTACCCATGATCGAATTGTGACAATTGTCATACAACTATGGGTATAGCATTTACTATGGAATGGATTGCCGATCCGTCAATCTGGGCCGGACTGGTCACGTTAATCGTGATCGAACTTGTTCTTGGCATTGATAATCTTGTTTTTATTGCCATCCTCGCGGAGAAACTACCTCCTGCCCAGCGGGATAAGGCGCGTATTACCGGGCTACTGCTGGCGATGGTTATGCGCCTGCTGCTGCTGGCATCAATATCCTGGCTGGTAACGCTGACCACGCCGCTGTTCAGCATTCGCGATCTCAGCTTCAGCGCCCGCGATCTGATCATGCTGTTCGGGGGTTTCTTCCTGCTGTTTAAAGCCACTATGGAGCTCAACGAACGGCTGGAAGGGAAAGACAGCGATAACCCCACCCAGCGTAAAGGCGCTAAGTTCTGGGGTGTGGTCGCGCAGATCGTGGTGCTTGACGCCATCTTCTCTCTGGATTCCGTCATTACCGCTGTTGGCATGGTCGATCACCTGGCGGTGATGATGGCGGCAGTCATTATTGCCATCAGCCTGATGTTGCTGGCCAGCAAGTCGCTGACGCGCTTTGTTAACAGCCATCCAACTATTGTTATTCTGTGTCTGAGCTTCCTGCTGATGATTGGTTTCAGTCTGGTGGCCGAAGGGTTTGGTTTCCATATCCCGAAAGGTTACCTGTACGCGGCCATCGGCTTCTCGGTCATGATCGAAGCATTGAACCAGTTGGCTATCTTTAACCGTCGTCGCTTCCTCTCAGCCAACCATACTCTGCGCCAGCGCACCGCCGAGGCGGTAATGCGGCTGCTGAGCGGGCAAAAAGAAGATGCCGAACTGGATGCCGAAACCGCAGCGATGCTGGCGGATCATCATGAAGGTCAGATTTTTGCGCCACAGGAGCGGCGGATGATTGAACGTGTGCTGAACTTCAATCAGCGTACCGTCAGCAGTATCATGACCTCGCGCCATGATATTGAACATATCGACCTCAATGCGCCCGAAGCAGAAATCCGCGCCTTACTGGAAAAAAACCAGCATACGCGTCTGGTGGTCACTGGCGAAGACGAGCAGGAGGAACTGTTGGGCGTGGTGCATGTCATCGATTTACTGCAACAGTCTCTGCGCGGCGAACCGCTCGACCTGCGCGTCTTGATTCGCCAGCCGCTGGTTTTCCCGGAGACCTTGCCGCTGCTTCCGGCGCTTGAGCAGTTCCGTAATGCCCGGACGCATTTCGCGTTTGTAGCCGATGAATTTGGTTCCGTCGAAGGGATTGTGACGCTGAGTGATGTGATGGAAACCATCGCCGGCAATCTGCCAAACGAGGTAGAGGAAATCGACGCCCGTCATGATATTCAGAAAAACGCCGATGGTTCGTGGACCGCTAACGGACATATGCCACTGGAAGACCTGGTGCAGTACGTGCCTATCCCGTTAGACGATAAGCGTGAGTATCACACCATTGCCGGACTGTTAATGGAGTATTTGCAGCGCATCCCGAAAACCGGGGAGGAAGTCCAGGTTGGCGACTATCGGCTAAAAACCCTGCAGGTGGAAAATCATCGCGTGCAAAAGGTCCAGCTGATACCGCTACACAGTGAAGAAGAGATGGATTACGAGGTGTAAGTCACGAGCCGGATGGGGCATTAGCCACCATCCGGCAATATGAATCAGAGCTTATCCAGCAACTTTTTAACATCTTTGCCGTTGCGGGAATCTTTATTGCGATCTGCCCAGTCATTCAGACGACGTTTTGCTTCATCCTGCAGATGTTTACGCAAAAGCTGATCAACTTGCAGACTGTAGTTCAGTGATTGCCACTGGCCATAGACCCTGAGAGGAACCGGGGTGGCCTTCAGGAAACTAATCAACTTACTTTCGCCATCCCAACCGCCCAGCACGCGAATGTTAAACAGCGTGTCGCAATTCTGCTTCACCAGATCTAACGTTCCTTTGCCGGTTAGCGCCAACATCGCGGACTCGCCTGCCATGTTATCCAGCGTCACCTCTCCGTTATCCAGCGTCATATCGGTTACAAAATGATCCAACCGGGTCACGTTATCGAGGTTTTGCTGAGATTTAACATCCCCACCGCTGCGTTCTACAGCCTGTTGAATCATCTGCTGGAAGTTCATCCCTTCCATTCGGGTATCGTTCATTTCGACATGGGCCTGCCCTTGCCAGCTATGGCGAAACGCCTGGGCATCAATATCTGAGCCGGAAAAATCTCCCGCCAGCGACAGCTTGCCGGTGAGTGCGATGGGGTAATCAAAGGCCTTCAAAATAGTGCCAATTTCCACACCTTCCAGGCGCGGATGAAAGACCGCTCGCGGTTCTCCCTTTCTGGCATCCAGCGTGCCGGGCAGTGAGATCAGCCCGCCATCACTTTTTCCCTGCAACTGCGCAATGTTCAGTAAGCCGAACTGGTTGTCTATTTTTGCCGAAACATTCTCAAACGCCATTTTCCGCCACAGCACTTTGTCAGCCTGCAAAGCGATGTCTGCCGAAAAACCCTTAAGTCCCTGATACGAAACGGCATCAACCTGGGAAGCAATGACGGGGCGCGCCAGCGTTGACTGACTCTGACCTTGCTGAACGTCACCTTTTGCTGTCGCCACTGCGTCATGTTGTACGAGCAGGTTATCCAGATTGAGCTGACCAAATTTTAAGTCGACGGCCCATTCCGGTTTTTCCAACAAGGCCACATGTGCTTGCCCGGAGAACGAAGAGTCATTGGCGGTCAAATTTATCTGGCTAAACGAAAGCTGTTTTTTCTCTTCCAGCCATTGCGCCTGAAGATGTCCCTGACCGTTGATCCCCTGGGGCGGCAGATCGGCCCCCTGCAATTGCCAGCTTAACTGCTCGATATTCGCAGATAAGTTGTGCGGATAATCGGAGGCATCGACCGTGCCGTTAAAGGATAACGCGAGATCGCGCTGATCGCGGTTCACACGCCCGGAAAAATCAAACGTGCCGCGGTGCTGGCTATCTTGTTCCATCTCCAGACGAATATCACGAACGGTAACTTGTTCGTCGTCTTCATGCTGGAATACCAGAACACTGTCGGCAACGCGCAAACGGGCGATATCAAACGACCACCCTTTGTCTTCCGCCAGATCGGGCAACATATTGTCTTTTGGGGCAACGGGCGCATCTTTACCGCGCACCGCCTCAGTTTGCGGGGTCAGTTGAATCACTGCGCCTTTGAGCATCACCTGCTTCACGCTGAGCTGGTGGCTCAACAGCGGCCATAACGCAACGTCAAGACGCATATTGTCGGCACGAACCAGAGGCTCGCTGGCGCCTTCAGCTGTTAACACCACTCGCCCTGAGAGAATACTCAGTTGCGGCCATACGTGCCAACGCAGGGGGCCATCCAACTGCAGCTGATATCCGCTACGTGCGGCAACCTGCTTGACCATATACGCGCGGAAATCATTCGGATTCACCAACAGTACTAACGCAGAAAAGCCAGCCACCAGCACGACCAGAAGAATCATCAGCGTCGTCAGAAATCGTCTCATGCTATCCCCAATGGACTGAAAAACACTCAGTCTTTATCGATCCGGCTGGCAACGGCGCCCTGCTGGTCGCGATACTTCGCATCCTGACGACGGTTGTATGGTCGCGCTGCCGGACCGGAAAGCGGTTCGAAACTTAGCGCGCCAATCGGCATGCCCGGACGCAGAGCCAGCGGTAATTTTCCGGAGTTGTAAAACTCCAGTACGATACAGCCAGACCAGCCCGGATCGATACGGTGTGCGGTGACGTGTACCATCAGTCCCAGACGCGCCAGAGATGAACGGCCATCTAACCAACCGACGAGATCGGAAGGCAACGTCACGGATTCGAATGTTACTGCCAGCGCAAGCTCACCCGGATGCAAGAAGAATGCCTCGCCGTCCTTGAGGACGATTTCATCACTCATCACGCGATCCAGCGCGGCGCTGACTTCATCTTTCGGTCCGCTCAAATCGATATACGCCGCCGTATGACCGCGGAACGTACGGAATTTGTTGCCAAGACGCACATCTACCGTGGCGCCATTGATTCGCTCGACAGGAGGGCGTGGAGTGATCGACAGGCGACCTTCATCCAACCAGGCTTCAATATCTCGGTCACATAAACGCATGGCACTTTCTCCTTTCGTGCTTCAAACCCTTAATGCCAGGTGCGTTAAGGGTGAACCAGGTTATCACTGAACGGTACACAATTCGCTGAACTTATTCAAAGAACTGACTGATTTTAGCCTTCAGAATATCGATGGCGATGCGGTTTTTACCCCCGCGCGGCACAATGATGTCGGCGTATTGCTTTGAAGGCTCAATAAATTGCAGGAACATTGGACGGACGGTTTTCTGGTATTGCGCCATCACCGAATCCATTGAACGACCACGCTCATTCACATCCCGCTTGATACGGCGCATCAGACAAATATCCAGCGGCGTATCAACAAAAATAGAAAAGTTCATCTCATCGCGCAAACGCGCATCCGTCAGCAGCAAAATGCCTTCCAGGATAATGACTTTCTTCGGTTCGATATGAATAGTGTCTTGCGTACGCGTGTGCTCAACATAGCTATAAACCGGCAGCTCAATGGCAGAGCCGCGCTTCAGCGTTTGCAGATGTTGAAACAGCAGGCTGTGGTCCATCGCGTTCGGATGGTCGTAGTTGGTTTTTACGCGTTCTTCCATCGACAGATGGCTTTGATCTTTGTAATAGCTGTCTTCGGGAATAACGCCAATATGTTCGTCACCGACTTGTTCACGCAATTCGCGATAAAGAGTACTGGCAATAAGGCTCTTGCCGGAAGCCGATGCGCCGGCAATGCCGATAATGACGCACTGATGGGACTGATCAGTCATAAATTTAGCGACCTGATTAACCTGGATGTAAGGAAGGGCGGCGCCGAAACGCCAAACGCGGCAATTATAGGGATTTCAGCGGCGCGATGCCACCCCAGGCTGCACCAATGCTGTCCCTGTCGCAAATTAAAATGGTCAGATTTAGAACAGCCGCTATATTTATTCACCTGCCTTAGGAATTAATAGCTTGGGAGTGTTAATTTATGAGCAGCTGGCGTATAAATTGTAAATTGTTTGTACTAGCATAATCCCAGATTAAATGTGATGCGTCCGGCATCTCTGCTGGGCGACAACGGCTATTTGGGTAGAGTGGTAATGAGTAAACAATCCCAACATGTTTTAGTTACCTTACCCCATCCTCTACTGCGCCTGGCCAGTTTAGGTCTGGTGGCTTTCATCTTTACGTTGTTTTCGCTGGAACTATCACGTTACGGCGCACAGCTTGCCCCTCTGTGGTTTCCAACCTCTATCATGATGGTGGCTTTTTACCGTCACGCGGGAAAGATGTGGCCAGGGATCGCGCTGGCTTGCTCATTCGGTAGCATCGGCGCCTCTTTACTTTTTTTCCCCGGACAGTCGCTTAATTTCTCCTATACGGTCATTAACATTATTGAGGCTGTTGTTGGCGCAATGTTATTGCGTAAACTGCTGCCCTGGTACAATCCCTTACAAAATTTGAATGACTGGGCGCGCCTGGCATTTGGTAGCGCGGTTGTTCCGCCACTGTTGGGCGGCATTTTGATGTGGTTGTTGCTGCCGAAGGACACGTCGTTAAATACCTTTCTCATTTGGGTACTGTCAGAATCCATTGGCGCACTGGCGTTGGTGCCGTTAGGTTTACTGTTTAAACCACATTACCTGTTGCGCCATCGCGACCCGCGATTATTGCTTGAGACCCTGATTACCCTGCTGGTGACCTTAACGCTCAGTTGGCTGTCCATGATGTACATTCCATGGCCATTTACCTGCGTTATTGTCCTGCTGATGTGGAGCGCTGTCCGTCTGCCGCGTATGGAGGCGTTTTTAATATTCCTCAGCACCGTGATGATGGTTTCGCTGATGCTGGCTGCCGACCCTTCGCTACTTTACACCCCGAAACCGAACATGATGACGGACATCCCCTGGTTGCCGTTTTTGATGATCCTGTTGCCCGCTAATATGATGACCATGGTGATGTACGCGTTTCGAGCCGAACGCAAGCACATTTCAGAAAGCGAGTCACGCTTTCGCAACGCCATGGAATATTCCGCGATTGGCATGGCGTTAGTCGGTACCGAGGGGCAATGGTTACAGGCCAATAAAGCCTTGTGTCAGTTTCTGGGCTATAGCCAGGAGGAGTTACGTTCACTGACCTTCCAGCAATTAACCTGGCCGGAAGATTTGAACAACGACATTGAACAGTTGAACATGCTGGCACGCGGAGAGATTAATAGCTATTCCATGGAAAAACGCTATTACACCCGTTCGGGCGACGTCGTCTGGGCGTTGCTGGCCGTTTCGTTGGTGCGTCATAGCGACAATACCCCACTCTATTTTATCGCGCAGGTTGAGGACATTAACGACCTGAAGCATACCGAGTGGATTAACAAACGGTTGATGGAGCGCATTACCCTCGCCAATGAAGCCGGGGGGATTGGGATTTGGGAATGGGAACTCCAGCCTGACGTGATCAGCTGGGATAAACGGATGTTCGATCTCTACGAAGTTCCTGCGCATATCAAGCCCAGTTGGCAAGTCTGGTATGAGTGTGTGGTACCCGAAGATCGTGAGTATGCCGAAAATGTGATTCGTGATTCACTGGCCGCACGGGCTCCGTTTAAGCTTGAGTTTCGTATCGCGGTAAAAGATGGCATACGCCATATCCGCTCGTTGGCCAACCGGGTACTGAATAAAGACGGTGAAGTTGAACGCTTACTTGGTATCAATATGGATATGACCGAAGTCAAGCAGCTTAACGAAGCGCTGTTTCAGGAAAAAGAGCGCCTTCACATTACGCTGGATTCAATCGGCGAAGCGGTGATTTGTATTGATGTCGATATGAACGTGACCTTTATGAATCCGGTTGCTGAGAAAATGAGCGGCTGGCAGCAGGACAGTGCCATCGGCATTCCGCTATTGACGGTACTACATATTACTTTTGGCGAGAACGGTCCGCTGATGGAAAATATCTACAGTGCTGACATGTCACGTACGGCAATCGAACAGGAAGTGGTCCTGCATTGTCGTAACGGCAACAGTTATGACATTCAGTACAGCATCACGCCCCTCAGCACCCTCGACGGCGGCAGCATTGGCTCGGTGTTGGTTATTCAGGACGTTACCGAGTCGCGGAAGATGCTCCGCCAGCTTAGCTACAGCGCCTCGCATGATGACCTGACGCAGTTGGCAAACCGGGTCAGCTTCGAAAACCATCTAAAACAATTGCTGCATTCGGTACACGACACGCACCAGCGCCATGTGTTGGTTTTTATCGATTTGGATCGTTTTAAAGCAGTGAACGACAGCGCGGGTCATGCCGCCGGCGATGCTCTGCTGCGTGAACTCTCAGCGCTTATGCTCAGCATGTTGCGATCCAGCGATATGCTGGCACGCCTGGGCGGCGACGAGTTTGGTCTGTTGCTACCGGATTGTAATATCGAAAGCGCCCGCTTTATTTCAGGTCGCGTCATCAGCGCCATTAATGATTACCACTTCATATGGGAAGGCCGCTTACACCGTATTGGCGCCAGCGCAGGGATTACGCTCATTGATGAGAAAAACCATGTCGCGACCGATGTGATGTCTCAGGCCGATATCGCCTGCTACGCGGCGAAAAACAGCGGCCGTGGGCGAGTCTGTGTCTATGAACCACAGCAAAGCCAGGCCCATGCCGCGCGTAGTCAACTGACATTGGATGAACAAAGACACACCATTATGCACAACCCAATGCTGATGATCGCCAGAGGTGTGGCTTCCCCGCGTATACCGGAGACGTTTAGCTTCTGGCTTCTCTCGCTTCGCTTAGGCACCGCTGAAGGGGAAGCCATTGAGGAGCAAGCCTTCCGCGCCGGGCTGGTCGATCCCGCGTTAAGCAAGGCGCTTGACCGTCGGGTATTTAGCGAGTTCTTCCAGAACTCTGCCCAAGCAGTAGCCAGTAAGGGCCTCAGTATTGCCCTACCCCTTTCCGCCGTCGGCCTGCTCAACACAGAACTTATCGATGAGCTGCTGGAGCACTTGCAACGCAGTCCACTACCGCCGCGATTGCTGCATCTGACCGTTCCGGCAAGCGTCATCAAAACCAACCCAACGCAGGCGGTATCCGCCCTGCATCGGCTGCGCCAGTACGGCTGTCGAATTGTATTAAGTCAGGTTGGTCGCGATTTAGAGCTCTTTGACAACCTGAAATATCGCATTGTCGATTACCTGTTGCTCGACAGCGAGCTAAGTGCCAGCGCTCCCGGCAACCTGATCGACGAAATGTGGGTGTCCATTATCCAGGGTCATGCCCAGCGTCTGGACATAAAAACTATCGCCGGGCCGGTGCAGTTGCCACTTATCATGGATACGCTTTCTGGCATCGGTGTTGATATGATTTATGGCGATATTATTGCCGACGCCCAACCGCTGGATCTGTTACTGAATACCAGTAATTTCGCCATCAACTGACGGTTGCCAGCCATCCGTATACCAGATATGCAACAGCGCATAGGAGCGCCAGGGTTTCCAGCGCTCTGCATACCGTCGGATCTGGGCCGGTGTCATGCCGGGAAAACGCTGCTTAATCAGATAGTCATCCGGCAGAAAAACATCTTTCGCCTGCCAACCACGTAGCGCGAAATAGTTGGCGGTCCAGCGCCCTATCCCGGGAAACGTTTGTAGCTGCTTAACGCCTTGTTCGATATCGGCAGGGGCTGTTGTCGCGATCGTTCCTTCAAGGGTTGCATGAGCCAGGTGAATCAACGCTTCGGCGCGTTTGAGCGGCATACCTAACGCTTTCAGGTGCAGCGGATCGGCATTGGCAAGCGCTTCCGGCGTAGGAAAACACACATACTCGGGCGCATCCTCCAGCGCTTCCCCGTAAGCATGCGCCACTTTCGCCGTCAGTTTCGCCGCCATAGCCACGCTGACTAACTGCCCTAAAATCGCTCGTACTCCTTGTTCAAAAGCATCGACACTGCCCGGCAAACGCAGTCCCGGACGCGCTGCACCGAGGCTGCCCAGCGCGGCGATAATTTGCTGCGGGCAACAGCCAAGATCGAACAAGCGCGTTATTTTTGCCAGGCACTCGGAAGCTACCGGCTGTAACCCTGTGCTCAACGTCACGTGTAGCACGTTGGCGTGCAGATCCGGGACAACGCGCACCAGACCACGATGCCCCCCTACGCACAGGCTTCTGACATAGCTCAGTTCCTCTACGGTTTCGACACCTTCAACCGCACGGGCGGCAAGAAACCCCAGCATCCAGGGCCAGTCATAAGGCGGTTGCCAGCTCAGCGTGAACATTCAGTTTTCCTTTTTACGCAAACCTACAGCATAAACGGTATTCAATCAGTACGCCTTGCTTTCATATTCCAGTTGTCGGGGCGTCAACTATTCGTTAAAGTCACGCCCCTTCTTCACTGGCATGGGGATTTTTACGGTGTTTATTGGTTTTGACTACGGTACGGCAAACTGTTCAGTGGCCGTTATGCGTGACGGGCAGCCCCACCTGCTCAAAATGGAAAATAACAGCACGCTGCTACCCTCAATGCTGTGCGCACCAACGCGCGAAGCGGTTAGCGAGTGGCTGTATCGCCATCACGACATCCCAACTACGGACGATGAAACGCAGGCGCTGCTTCGCCGTGCAATGCGCTACAACCGCGAAGAAGACATCGACGTTAACGCCAACAGCGTGCAGTTCGGTCTGGCATCGCTGGGTCAGTATATTGAAGACCCGGAAGAGGTGTACTTCGTTAAATCGCCAAAATCATTTTTGGGCGCCAGCGGTCTGAAGCCGCAGCAGGTTGCGCTGTTTGAAGATCTGGTCTGTGCAATGATGCTGCACATTCGCAACCAGGCGCAAAGCCAGCTGCCGGAAGCTATCACTCAGGCCGTGATTGGTCGGCCCATCAACTTCCAGGGATTAGGTGGCGATGACGCCAACACCCAGGCGCAGGGTATTCTTGAACGTGCGGCCAAACGCGCCGGTTTTCAGGATGTCGTCTTCCAGTACGAGCCGGTAGCGGCGGGACTGGATTACGAAGCGACGCTGCAGGAAGAAAAACGCGTGTTGGTGGTGGATATCGGCGGGGGTACGACTGACTGTTCACTGCTGCTGATGGGGCCGCAATGGCATCAGCGCGCCGATCGCGAAAACAGCCTGCTGGGACACAGTGGCTGCCGCGTAGGCGGGAACGATCTGGATATCGCGCTGGCGTTTAAACACCTGATGCCACTGCTAGGTATGGGCGGTGAGACAGAAAAAGGTATCGCCTTACCGATTCTCCCGTGGTGGAACGCGGTCGCAATCAACGACGTTCCCGCGCAAAGTGATTTCTATAGCAGCGCCAACGGTCGATTGCTCAACGATCTTGTCCGCGACGCGAGAGAAGCCGATAAAGTCGCTCTGCTGCTTAAAGTCTGGCGCGAGCGTCTGAGCTATCGCCTGGTGCGCAGTGCAGAAGAGAGCAAAATCGCACTTTCCGACCAGACTATTGTAACGGCGGCGATACCGTTTATCAGCGACACGCTGGCAACCGATATCAGTCAACACGGACTTGAAGCTGCGCTCAATCAGCCCCTGGCGCGTATTCTGGAGCAGGTCCAGTTGGCGCTGGACAACGCACAGGAAAAACCGGACGTGATTTATCTGACCGGCGGCAGCGCGCGTTCGCCGCTGATTAAAAAAGCCCTCGCCCAGCAGCTTCCCGGGATCCCTATCGCGGGTGGCGATGACTTCGGTTCTGTCACCGCCGGACTGGCCCGCTGGGCTGACGTTGTTTTCCGCTAAGCCGCTCGCACGCTGAAAAGTGTGCGTATTGACATCATCCTTGCTGTGGCTTATTTTCAGGAGTGAGGGTTAGGGAGGGTTTCCCCTCCCCCTGGTGTCTTAGTAAGCCGCGAAGCTAATGACTAAGAGTATCACCAGTATGATGACCTGCTTCATCATAACCCTTTCCTTATTTTGGCCCCCTCCTCGGGAGGGGCTTTCCCGTTCCAGCGTCCTGCTGAAATCTCTGGCTTTCCTCCTTTTTGCCTTGTCAGCACTCTATCGCACAATTGCGTATTCGCTATCTTCACCACCGATTGTTGCGTAACGCCTCGCAAAGCCGCGTCAGCATTCAGACGAATCCCGACAGTGTTTCATAATTCCTCCATTTTTCTCCCTTGTTCGCTGGCTAAACTAGTATCATTCCGCGAATCGTTTCAGGATGAGAAACTCATAACAATGAAAGGCAGTAATAAATCCCGCTGGGTGATAGCAATCGTGATCGTCGTGGCCGCCGTCGCCGCCATCTGGTTCTGGCAAAGCCGTAGCGCATCCCAGGGAACCGCACCGGGCGCAACCAAACCCGCGCAGCACACTGCGGGGTCAGGACGGCGTGGAATGCGCTCCGGACCGTTGGCTCCCGTGCAGGCTGCCACCGCCACTGAGGAAGCCGTGCCACGTTACCTGACAGGGCTGGGGACCGTTACTGCCGCAAATACCGCCACGGTGCGTAGTCGGGTGGATGGTCAACTCATCGCCTTACACTTTGAGGAAGGACAACAGGTAAAAGCCGGCGACCTGCTGGCAGAGATAGATCCCAGCCAGTTCAAAGTTGCTCTGGCTCAGGCGCAGGGACAACTGGCAAAAGATAAAGCCACGCTGGCGAATGCCCGTCGCGATCTTGCCCGCTATCAACAGTTGGTTAAAACCAATCTGGTCTCCCGCCAGGAGCTGGATGCCCAGCAGGCGCTGGTCAACGAGACGTTAGGCACAATAAAAGCGGATGAAGCCAGTGTCGCCAGCGCTCAGTTGCAGCTCGACTGGAGCCGGATAACCGCGCCTGTCGATGGTCGTGTCGGCCTGAAGCAGGTCGATGTCGGTAACCAAATTTCCAGTGGCGATACCACCGGAATCGTCGTCATTACGCAAACGCATCCCATCGACCTGATATTTACGTTGCCTGAAAACGACATTGCTACCGTATTGCAGGCACAAAAATCGGGGAGCCAGCTGAAGGTCGAAGCCTGGGACCGAACCAATTCGCAAAAGCTCAGCGAAGGCGTCCTGCTCAGTCTCGACAATCAGATTGATGCCACCACCGGAACAATCAAAGTTAAGGCTCGTTTTAACAATCAGGATGATGCTTTATTCCCTAACCAGTTCGTTAACGCCCGCATGCTGGTCGACACACAACAAAATGCCGTTGTGATCCCAACTGCCGCTCTGCAAATGGGTAACGAAGGCCACTTTGTCTGGGTACTGAATAGCGACAATAAAGTGAGCAAACACCTGGTTAAACCGGGTATTCAGGATAGCCAAAAAGTGGTGATTGCCGCCGGGCTTTCTGCGGGCGATCGGGTCGTGACCGACGGGATTGACCGTCTGACGGAAGGCGCAAAAGTCGAAGTCGTTGAGGCGCACGACGCCTCTGTTCAGGACGAGAAAACAGCGCCACGCGGATACGGCAAAAAAGGAGCTAACTCCTGATGCAGGTGTTACCTCCGGACAACACAGGCGGACCATCGCGCCTGTTTATTCTGCGCCCCGTCGCCACCACGCTGCTGATGGTCGCGATTTTGCTTGCCGGTATTATCGGTTATCGCTTCCTGCCAATCGCTGCCTTACCTGAAGTGGATTACCCCACGATTCAGGTCGTTACGCTCTACCCCGGCGCCAGCCCGGACGTCATGACCTCGGCGGTAACCGCGCCGCTTGAACGCCAGTTTGGACAGATGTCTGGCTTAAAACAGATGTCATCACAAAGCTCCGGTGGCGCATCGGTCGTTACGTTACAGTTTCAACTGACGCTCCCGTTGGATGTTGCCGAGCAGGAAGTTCAGGCCGCGATTAACGCCGCCACCAATTTATTACCCAGCGATCTCCCTAACCCTCCGGTCTACAGCAAGGTAAACCCGGCAGATCCACCGATCATGACGCTGGCGGTCACATCCAGCGCCATGCCGATGACGCAGGTGGAAGATATGGTCGAAACCCGCGTCGCGCAGAAAATCTCTCAGGTATCCGGCGTGGGCCTGGTAACACTTTCCGGTGGGCAACGTCCGGCGGTCCGCGTGAAGCTTAACGCTCAGGCCATTGCCGCACTCGGTCTGACCAGCGAAACCATCCGTACGGCCATTACCGGTGCCAACGTCAATTCGGCAAAAGGGAGTCTTGATGGTCCAACGCGTGCCGTTACCCTTTCAGCCAACGACCAGATGCAGTCCGCGGATGAATATCGTCAGCTCATTGTTGCCTATAAAAACGGGGCACCGGTTCGTCTGGGCGATGTCGCCACCGTCGAACAAGGTGCCGAAAACAGCTGGCTGGGCGCATGGGCCAATAAGCAACAAGCTATAGTGATGAATGTTCAGCGTCAGCCTGGCGCAAACATCATCTCCACGGCAGACAGTATCCGCCAGATGCTGCCGCAGCTCACCGAGAGCCTGCCCAAATCGGTTAAGGTCAGCGTACTTTCCGATCGTACAACCAATATTCGTGCGTCCGTAGCGGATACCCAATTTGAATTGATGCTGGCGATTGCGCTGGTAGTCATGATTATCTACCTGTTTTTGCGCAATATTCCGGCAACCATTATTCCTGCGGTCGCCGTACCGTTATCGTTAATCGGTACTTTCGCGGTGATGGTATTTCTTGATTTCTCCATCAACAACCTGACCCTCATGGCGCTAACCATTGCGACAGGTTTTGTGGTAGATGACGCTATCGTGGTTATCGAGAATATTTCACGCTATATCGAAAAAGGCGAAAAACCGCTGACTGCTGCCCTGAAGGGCGCGGGCGAGATTGGTTTTACCATCATCTCTCTGACATTTTCACTGATCGCCGTACTGATCCCACTGCTATTTATGGGTGATATCGTAGGTCGATTATTCAGGGAGTTCGCTGTGACGCTGGCCGTGGCGATTCTGATTTCCGCCGTTGTCTCGCTCACTCTTACGCCGATGATGTGCGCGCGTATGCTGAATCAGGCCTCATTGCGTAAGCAAAACCGCTTCTCCCGTGCCTCAGAGCGCATGTTTGATCGCGTTATTGCCGGGTACGGCCACTGGCTGGCGAAAGTGCTCAACCATCCGTGGCTCACGCTGAGCGTTGCGCTCGGCACGCTGGCGCTGAGCGTTATGCTATGGGTCTTTATCCCCAAAGGCTTCTTTCCGATCCAGGATAACGGCATTATCCAGGGCACGCTGCAGGCACCGCAGTCCAGCTCATTTGCCAGCATGGCCCAGCGCCAGCGTCAGGTTTCAGATGTCATTCTGAAAGATCCGGCGGTAGAAAGCCTGACCGCTTTTGTCGGTGTGGACGGCACTAATACGGCATTGAACAGCGCGCGCTTACAAATCAACCTTAAGCCGCTGGATGAACGCGACGATCGGGTGCAGAAAGTGATTGCGCGCCTACAGGACGCGGTTGACAGAGTTCCCGGCGTTGACCTTTATCTTCAGCCCACTCAGGACCTGACGATTGATACTCAGGTCAGCCGGACGCAATATCAGTTCACGCTGCAAGCGACATCCCTTGATGCCCTCAGCACCTGGGTTCCACAGCTGATAGCAAAACTAAATCAGCTACCGCAACTGTCCGATGTCAGTAGCGACTGGCAGGACAAAGGGCTGGTAGCATATGTGAACGTCAATCGCGACAGCGCCAGCCGTTTGGGCATCAGCATGTCAGATGTCGATAACGCTCTGTACAACGCCTTCGGCCAGCGACTGATTTCAACCATCTACACCCAGGCCAATCAGTATCGCGTGGTGTTAGAACATGACACCAACAATACGCCGGGGCTTGCGGCACTGGATACAATACGTCTGACCAGTAGCGACGGCGGCATAGTACCGCTCAGCGCGATCGCCAGTGTTGAACAGCGTTTTGCCCCGCTGTCGATTAACCACCTCGATCAGTTCCCGGTCACCACCATCTCGTTCAACGTGCCAGACGAGTGGTCGCTGGGTGATGCGGTACAGGCCATTCTGGATACCGAAAAAACGCTTAACCTGCCCGCAAATATTACCACCCAGTTCCAGGGCAGCACGCTCGCCTTCCAGGCCGCGCTGGGAAATACCATCTGGTTGATTGTGGCTGCGGTTGTCGCGATGTATATCGTCCTCGGCGTGCTGTATGAGAGCTTTATTCACCCAATTACTATTCTCTCCACGTTGCCGACGGCGGGCGTCGGGGCGCTCCTGGCGTTAATGATTGCCGGGAGCGAACTGGACGTCATCGCGATTATCGGCATTATTTTGCTCATCGGTATCGTCAAGAAAAACGCCATCATGATGATCGACTTTGCCCTTGCCGCGGAGCGCGAACAGGGAATGTCACCACGCGATGCCATTTTCCAGGCTTGTCTGCTGCGTTTTCGCCCGATCCTGATGACTACACTGGCGGCACTGCTCGGCGCGTTGCCGCTGATGTTGAGTACCGGCGTGGGCGCAGAGTTACGTCGTCCATTAGGTATTGGCATGGTCGGTGGGCTGCTGGTGAGTCAGGTATTAACCCTGTTTACCACCCCGGTGATTTATCTGCTGTTTGACCGTCTGTCGTTGTACGTGAAAAGCCGCTTCCCGCGTCAGGAAGAGGAAGCGTAAATGAAATTTTTCGCGCTTTTCATTCATCGTCCGGTGGCGACCATTCTCATTTCGGTAGCGATCACCCTGTGCGGCATACTCGGATTTCGTCTGCTGCCGGTCGCTCCGCTACCGCAGGTGGATTTTCCGGTGATCATGGTCAGCGCATCGTTACCGGGTGCCTCACCCGAAACGATGGCGTCCTCGGTCGCAACTCCGCTGGAGCGCTCGCTGGGGCGCATTGCGGGCGTGAACGAAATGACTTCGAGCAGTTCACTTGGCAGTACGCGTATTATTCTCGAATTCAAATTCGACCGTGACATCAATGGCGCGGCGCGGGACGTTCAGGCCGCAATTAACGCCGCGCAAAGTCTGCTACCCAGCGGGATGCCGAGCCGACCAACGTATCGCAAAGCCAACCCTTCCGATGCGCCAATCATGATCCTGACGCTAACATCGGACACGTACTCGCAAGGTGAATTGTACGATTTCGCATCAACACAACTGGCGCAGACCATCGCACAGATCGACGGCGTGGGCGACGTGGACGTTGGAGGCAGCTCTCTGCCTGCGGTGCGTGTAGGGCTCAATCCGCAGGCGCTGTTTAACCAGGGCGTGTCGCTGGATGACGTGCGTAGCGCAATTGACAACGCCAACGTGCGTAAGCCGCAGGGTGCTATCGAGAATGATACTCACCGCTGGCAGGTTCAAACCAACGATGAGCTGAAAACCGCCGCCGAATACCAGCCGATTATCATCCACTACAATAACGGCGCGGCGGTGCGACTGGGCGACGTTGCGTCTGTAACCGACTCGGTGCAGGACGTACGCAACGCAGGGATGACCAATGCCAAACCGGCCATTCTGCTGATGATCCGCAAGCTACCGGAAGCCAATATCATTCAGACGGTAGACAGCATTCGCGCCAAATTGCCGGAGCTACAAACGCTGGTCCCGGCCGCTATCGATCTGCAAATAGCCCAGGACCGCTCGCCGACTATTCGCGCCTCGCTGGAAGAAGTCGAACAGACGCTGATTATCTCCGTGGCGCTGGTTATCCTGGTGGTCTTTATTTTCCTGCGCTCCGGGCGCGCGACGCTGATCCCCGCGGTAGCGGTTCCGGTCTCGCTGATCGGTACCTTTGCCGCCATGTATCTGTGCGGATTCAGCCTGAACAACCTGTCGTTGATGGCGTTAACCATTGCCACGGGATTTGTCGTCGATGACGCCATCGTGGTGCTGGAAAATATTGCCCGCCACCTGGAAGCAGGAATGAAGCCGCTCCAGGCGGCGTTACAGGGTACGCGCGAAGTGGGATTCACCGTGCTCTCCATGAGTCTGTCGCTGGTGGCGGTGTTCCTGCCACTGCTGTTAATGGGCGGATTGCCTGGGCGCTTGCTGCGCGAATTTGCCGTCACGCTGTCGGTTGCTATCGGTATCTCGCTGCTGGTGTCGCTGACATTAACGCCAATGATGTGCGGCTGGATGCTCAAATCCAGCACCCCGCGCGAACAGTCTCGCAAGCGGGGTTTTGGTCGTGTGCTGGTGGCGCTGCAACAGAGTTACGGTACCTCGCTTAAATGGGTGCTGCGCCATACGCGGCTGGTAGGCGTGGTGTTACTCGGTACCATCGCGCTGAATATCTGGCTTTATATTTCCATCCCCAAAACCTTCTTCCCGGAGCAGGATACGGGTGTATTGATGGGTGGGATCCAGGCCGACCAGAGCATCTCATTTCAGGCCATGCGCGGCAAACTGCAGGACTTTATGAAGATCATCCGCGACGACCCGGCGGTGAATAACGTCACCGGTTTTACCGGTGGTTCGCGGGTCAACAGCGGGATGATGTTTATTACCCTCAAGCCACGTGATGAGCGCCATGAAACCGCTCAGCAGGTGATCGACCGCCTGCGCGTCGCGCTTTCAAAAGAGCCAGGTGCGAATCTGTTTTTAATGGCGGTGCAAGATATTCGCGTTGGTGGACGCCAGGCCAACGCCAGCTATCAATACACATTGCTGTCCGACGATCTCGCGGCGCTGCGTGAGTGGGAACCGAAGATCCGTAAGGCGCTTGCCGCCCTGCCCCAACTGGCAGACGTCAACTCCGATCAGCAGGACAATGGCGCGGAGATGAATCTGATTTACGATCGCGACACCATGTCTCGTCTGGGGATCGACGTGGCAGCCGCCAACAGCCTGTTGAATAATGCTTTCGGACAACGACAGATCTCTACCATCTATCAGCCGATGAACCAGTACAAAGTGGTGATGGAGGTCGATCGACGTTACACCCAGGACATCAGCGCACTGGACAAAATGTTCGTCATCAACAATGACGGTAAAGCGATCCCGTTATCGTACTTTGCTAAATGGCAGCCAGCGAATGCACCGCTATCTGTGAACCATCAGGGTTTGTCTGCCGCCTCAACCGTGTCGTTTAACCTGCCGACGGGTTCTTCACTGTCAGAAGCGACAGAGGCCATCAACAGAACCATGACCCAGCTCGGCGTCCCTTCCACGGTTCGCGGTAGCTTTGCCGGTACCGCACAGGTATTTCAGGACACCATGAATTCGCAGGTGATCCTGATTATCGCCGCCATCGCCACGGTCTATATCGTGCTGGGTATGCTGTATGAAAGCTATGTCCATCCGCTGACCATTCTCTCCACGCTACCTTCGGCTGGCGTCGGGGCGTTGCTGGCGCTGGAACTGTTCAATGCCCCGTTCAGCCTAATCGCCCTGATAGGGATCATGCTATTAATTGGCATTGTGAAGAAAAACGCCATCATGATGGTCGATTTTGCGCTGGAAGCGCAGAGAAACGGCAAATTACAGCCGGAAGAAGCTATTTTCCAGGCCTGCCTGTTGCGCTTTCGCCCAATAATGATGACCACGCTGGCGGCGTTGTTTGGCGCGTTGCCGTTGGTGTTATCCGCAGGGGATGGCTCTGAACTGCGTCAGCCCTTGGGGATAACCATTGTCGGTGGGCTGGTCGTGAGCCAGCTCCTGACGCTGTACACCACGCCCGTGGTCTATCTCTTTTTCGACCGTCTGCGTCTGCGTTTTTCGCGTAAAAACAGCAAACCGGTAGCAGAGTTATGACAGAACTTCCCGACAGCACCCGCTGGCAACTTTGGATTGTGGCATTTGGCTTTTTTATGCAGTCGCTGGATACCACCATCGTTAACACCGCGCTTCCCTCGATGGCGGCAAGCCTCGGGGAAAGCCCGTTACACATGCATATGGTCATTGTGTCATATGTTTTAACTGTTGCCGTGATGCTGCCCGCCAGCGGATGGCTGGCGGACAAAGTTGGCGTGCGTAATATCTTCTTCACCGCCATCATCCTGTTTACGCTTGGCTCGCTGTTTTGCGCCGGGTCGAGCACACTCAACGAACTGGTGATGGCGCGCGTCTTACAAGGCGTTGGCGGCGCGATGATGGTGCCGGTCGGCAGGCTAACGGTGATGAAAATCGTCCCGCGTGAGCAATATATGGCGGCAATGACGTTTGTCACTTTACCCGGTCAAATCGGCCCGCTGCTGGGCCCAGCGTTAGGCGGGATTCTGGTTGAATACGCCTCCTGGCACTGGATATTTTTGATTAACATTCCGGTAGGCATTGTCGGCGCGATAGCGACGTTAATGCTGATGCCCAACTACACCATGCAAACCCGACGTTTCGACCTCTCAGGGTTCGCGATGCTGGCGGTCGGCATGGCGGTACTGACGCTGGCGCTCGATGGCAGCAAAGGAACCGGCCTCTCCAGTATCACGCTGGCGGCGCTGGTTATCTGCGGGGTATTGGCTATTGCGCTGTATCTGAAACACGCCCATCGTAATCCGCGTGCGCTATTCAGCCTGAATCTGTTTCGCACACCAACCTTCTCGCTAGGTCTGTTCGGCAGTTTTGCCGGACGCATCGGCAGCGGCATGTTGCCGTTTATGACACCGGTGTTTTTACAGATTGGCCTCGGTTTTTCACCTTTTCATGCCGGGCTGATGATGATCCCGATGGTGCTGGGCAGTATGGGCATGAAGCGCATTGTGGTGCAGGTCGTTAACCGCTTTGGTTACCGTCGTGTGCTGATTACCACTACGCTTGGCCTGTCGCTGGTCAGTCTGTTGCTAATGACCACGGCACTGCTGGGCTGGTATTACGCCCTGCCCTTCGTGCTGTTTTTACAGGGAATGGTCAACTCAACGCGTTTTTCATCCATGAACACGCTTACGTTAAAAGATCTGCCTGACGATCTGGCCAGCAGCGGTAACAGCCTGCTGTCGATGATCATGCAGCTATCGATGAGTATTGGTGTGACCATCGCTGGCCTGCTGCTGGGCATGTTCGGCCAACAGCATATCGCCATCGACAGCGGAAGTACGCATACCGTCTTTATGTATACCTGGCTGTGCATCGCCTTCATTATTGCGCTGCCCGCCATTATTTTTGCCCGCGTGCCGAACGACACGCAAACCAACGCGGTGATTTCACGGCGCAAAAGGAGCACCTGATGAAGTTCTGGCGGCCCGGTATCACCGGCAAACTGTTTCTGGCGATTTTCGCCACCTGCATTGTGTTGCTGATCAGCATGCACTGGGCCGTACGCATTAGCTTCGAACGTGGTTTTATTGACTATATCAAGCACGGCAACGAGCAGCGGCTGCAAATGCTCAGCGACGCATTAAGCGAGCAGTACGAGCAGCACGGCAACTGGCGATTCTTACGCAATAACGATCGTTTTGTTTTCCAGATCCTGCGCTCTTTTGAACACGACAACGACGATGATAAACCGGGTCCAGGCATGCCACCGCACGGCTGGCGTACACAGTTTTGGGTTGTAGACCAAAACGCCCGTGTGCTTGTCGGCCCGCGCGGCCCAGTTCCTCGCGACGGCATGCGCCATCCCATACGCGTTAACGGTAGCGAAGTGGGCGCCGTGATTGCCTCTCCTGTGGAACGCTTAACGCGGAATACGGATATCAATTTCGACATGCAGCAACGACGATCCAGTTGGCTTATCGTTGCGCTCTCCACGATCCTGGCCGCGCTGGCGACGTTTACGCTGGCGCGCAGCCTGCTGGCCCCGGTTAAGCGGTTGGTGGAAGGCACGCACAAACTGGCGGCGGGCGATTTCACCACTCGCGTTACGCCAACCAGTACGGATGAGCTGGGCAAGCTGGCGCAGGACTTCAACCAGCTCGCCAGTACACTGGAAAAAAACCAGCAGATGCGTCGTGACTTTATGGCCGATATTTCTCACGAACTGCGTACGCCGTTGGCGGTGTTGCGCGGTGAACTGGAGGCCATTCAGGATGGCGTACGCCAGTTTACCCCTGACTCCGTTGCCTCGTTGCAGGCTGAAGTCGGTACGCTCACCAAACTGGTTGACGACCTTCATCAGCTCTCCATGTCAGATGAAGGCGCGCTGGCCTACCAGAAAACATCGCTGGACCTCATCCCCCTATTGGAAGTGGCAAGCGGCGCATTTCGTGAACGCTTCGCCAGCCGTGGATTGACCATACAGCTTTCGCTCCCCGACAGCATGACGGTATTTGGTGACAGAGATCGTCTGATGCAGCTGTTCAACAACCTGCTGGAAAACAGTCTGCGCTACACCGATAGCGGTGGCGGGTTGCATATCAGCGCCGAACAACGCGAACGCATGGTGTTATTAACCTTCGCAGATTCCGCTCCCGGCGTAAGTGACGAGCAGTTACAGAAGCTGTTTGAACGATTTTATCGCACCGAAGGCTCGCGCAACCGCGCCAGTGGAGGTTCCGGGTTGGGGCTGGCGATTTGCGTCAATATCGTACAAGCGCATAATGGTCTGATTCGTGCCGCCCATTCGCCTTTTGGTGGGGTTAGCATTACAGTAGAGTTACCGCTGGAACGCGATTTACAGAGAGATGTATGACTGAGTTACCCATTGATGAAAACACACCACGTATTCTGATCGTAGAAGATGAGCCTAAGCTGGGGCAACTGCTGATCGACTACCTGCGGGCAGCGAGCTATGCCCCTACGCTGATCAACCACGGCGACCTGGTTCTGCCTTACGTGCGCCAAACGCCGCCCGATCTGATCTTGTTGGATCTGATGCTGCCCGGTACCGACGGTCTGACTCTGTGTCGGGAAATCCGCCGCTTCTCAGAAGTCCCCATCATGATGGTAACCGCTAAAATCGAAGAGATTGATCGCCTGCTGGGGCTGGAGATCGGTGCTGATGATTATATTTGTAAACCTTACAGCCCGCGTGAAGTTGTCGCGCGCGTAAAAACGATCCTGCGTCGTTGCAAACCGCAGCGCGAACTGCAACAAATGGATGCAGACAGCCCGCTTATCGTCGATGAAGGCCGTTTTCAGGCCTCCTGGCGTGGGAAGATGCTCGATTTAACGCCCGCCGAATTCCGCTTACTTAAAACGTTGTCACATGAGCCGGGAAAAGTGTTCTCCCGTGAACAGTTGCTCAATCATCTCTATGACGATTACCGCGTCGTTACAGACCGCACCATCGACAGCCATATTAAGAACCTGCGACGCAAGCTGGAGTCGCTGGATGCCGAGCAGTCGTTTATCCGCGCGGTCTATGGCGTGGGGTATCGCTGGGAAGCCGACGCCTGCCGAATTGCTTAAACTCTCCTGCACTTCAGGGCTCCGCTGCTCCGTGAGCCCTGGTAACTAGCAACTCTCCAAATATCGCTCATACTCTTTCTGACAATACTGTCGTCAATAACTGTTTGATATAAAACTTTTAATCAAGGAGTTCATATGGCTGGTTGGTTTGAATTAAGTAAGAGTAGCGATGATCAGTACCGCTTTGTTCTTAAAGCTGGGAACGGGGAAATAATCCTTACCAGTGAGCTTTACACTACAAAAGGCGCTGCAGAAAAAGGGATCGCATCTGTCCAGGCTAACAGCCCTCTGGATGAGCGTTATGAGAAAAAAACAGCGTCTAATGGCAAATTACATTTCAACCTGAAAGCAGCAAACCACCAGATTATTGGTAGCAGTCAACTGTATGCGAATGAACAGTCACGCGAGACCGGTATTGCTTCAGTTAAGACCAATGGTGTCAGTCAGACGATAAAAGATAAGACCTGATAATTATTTGCTCAGCCGGGTAACGCAACGCTGTCGCCCGGCGTTTTTCTTTACCTGACTTCCTCGCAGCGCTACAATGCCCGCCCTTAATATGGGGGCACTCCCCTAACCGCCTCATTGAGTGAGGCGAGTCTGACCTGTCATCAGAACGAGAAAATTATGTTTAAACCGGAACTCCTTTCCCCGGCGGGAACGCTGAAAAACATGCGTTACGCTTTCGCCTATGGCGCTGACGCTGTGTATGCGGGCCAACCGCGTTACTCACTGCGCGTACGCAACAACGAATTCAACCACGAAAACCTGCAGCTCGGCATTAATGAAGCCCATGAACTGGGTAAAAAATTCTATGTGGTGGTTAACATTGCCCCACACAATGCCAAGCTGAAGACCTTCATTCGTGATCTGAAACCGGTGGTGGAAATGGGGCCGGATGCACTGATCATGTCAGACCCTGGTCTGATTATGCTGGTGCGCGAAAACTTCCCTGACATGGACATTCATCTTTCAGTACAGGCTAACGCCGTAAACTGGGCAACGGTGAAATTCTGGAAGCAGATGGGGCTGACCCGCGTGATCCTCTCCCGCGAGCTGTCGCTGGAAGAAATCGAAGAGATCCGCACCCAGGTGCCGGATATGGAGCTTGAGATCTTCGTTCACGGCGCGCTGTGTATGGCCTACTCCGGCCGTTGCCTGCTTTCTGGCTATATCAACAAGCGTGACCCTAACCAGGGTACCTGCACCAATGCCTGCCGCTGGGAATACAACGTGCAGGAAGGCAAAGAAGACGTGGTGGGCAATATCGTGCATAAGTACGAGCCTATCCCGGTACAAAACGTTGAGCCTACGCTGGGTATCGGCGCACCGACAGATAAAGTCTTTATGATTGAAGAAGCCCAGCGTCCGGGTGAGTATATGACCGCGTTCGAAGACGAACATGGCACTTACATCATGAACTCAAAGGATTTGCGTGCCATTGCCCACGTTGAACGCCTGACGCAGATGGGCGTGCATTCCCTGAAGATCGAAGGCCGCACCAAGTCATACTATTACTGTGCACGTACCGCGCAGGTCTATCGTAAAGCCATTGATGATGCCGCAGCCGGTAAACCGTTCGACCCGCAACTACTGGAAACGCTGGAAGGCCTGGCGCATCGTGGTTACACCGAAGGGTTCCTGCGCCGCCATACCCATGACGACTATCAGAACTACGAATACGGCTTCTCTGTTTCCGAGCGTCAGCAGTTTGTCGGCGAATTCACCGGCGAACGTAAAGGTGAACTGGCCGCCGTACTGGTGAAAAACAAATTCACCGTCGGCGACAGCCTGGAGCTGATGACCCCACAGGGCAACATTAACTTTACCCTCGAACAGATGGAAAACGCGAAAGGTGAAGCCATGCCGGTTGCACCGGGCGACGGTTACACCGTGTGGATGCCAGTACCAGAGGATATCGATCTGAATTATGCATTGTTGATGCGTAATTTTACCGGTGAGTCCACGCGCAACCCGCATACTAAGTAGTTAATTACGGTTATTTTTCAGCGTTCGGAAGATTCTTAGAAATCGATCACATACCGTTTCGTTCATTAAGGGTATTATCCCCTCCGCTGAAAAACATAACCCATAAATGCTAGCTGTACCAGGAACCACCTCCTTAGCCTGCGTAATCTCCCTTACGCAGGCTTATTTTTTGCCTGCCGTTTAAACTCCCTGAATATCCCAATTCAAATCACTTCTATCAGGCGAAAAAAAACCGGGCATTACGCCCGGTTGATTAGGTGATTAAAGATTAATGTGCAGCTTCTGGCTTGTGCTTTTGTGCACTCTGGAAACCATAGGTCAGCTCATTTTTCTCTTTATCCAGCGCAACGGTCACCTGGCCACCATCCACCAGCGAACCAAACAACAGTTCGTTAGCCAATGGTTTCTTCAGGTTATCCTGGACCACACGCGTCATTGGACGTGCGCCCATTGCGCGGTCATAGCCCTTCTCTGCCAGCCAGTCACGTGCTTCCTGGCTAACTTCCAGAGAGACACCTTTCTGATCCAGCTGAACCTGAAGCTCGACGATAAACTTATCAACAACCTGATGAATCACCTCGGTAGAGAGATGATCGAACCAGATAATGTTGTCGAGGCGGTTACGGAATTCCGGCGTAAACACTTTTTTGATTTCGCCCATTGCATCAGTACTGTTGTCCTGATGAATCAACCCAATCGATTTACGCTCAGTTTCACGCACACCAGCGTTGGTGGTCATGACCAGCACCACGTTGCGGAAATCCGCTTTACGCCCGTTATTGTCGGTCAGCGTGCCGTTATCCATCACTTGCAGCAGCAGGTTAAAGACATCCGGGTGCGCTTTTTCGATTTCATCCAGCAGCAGTACCGCATGCGGATGCTTAATAACAGCATCGGTCAGCAAACCGCCCTGGTCGAAACCGACATACCCAGGAGGCGCACCAATCAGGCGGCTGACGGTGTGGCGTTCCATATACTCGGACATATCAAAACGCAGTAGTTCAATGCCGAGTGCTTTGGACAACTGCACCGTGACTTCGGTCTTACCGACGCCAGTTGGTCCGGCAAACAAGAACGAACCAACCGGTTTATGCTCGTGTCCCAGACCGGCACGGCTCATTTTGATCGCTTCAGTCAGCGCCTCAATGGCTTTATCCTGTCCGAATACCAGCATTTTCAGACGGTTGCCCAGGTTTTTCAGCGTGTCGCGATCGCTCTGCGAAACGCTCTTCTCCGGGATCCGCGCAATGCGGGCCACAACGGACTCGATATCCGCCACGTTGACGGTTTTCTTGCGCTTGCTGACCGGCATCAGACGCGCACGCGCGCCCGCCTCATCGATCACGTCAATCGCTTTATCCGGCAGATGACGATCGTTAATGTATTTCACCGCCAGTTCAACCGCTGCACGCACCGCTTTGGCGGTATAGCGGACGTCATGGTGCGCTTCGTATTTCGGCTTCAGACCGTTGATTATCTGCACGGTCTCTTCTACCGATGGCTCAGTGACATCGATTTTCTGGAAACGGCGCGCTAACGCACGATCTTTTTCAAAGATATTGCTGAATTCCTGATAGGTTGTGGACCCTATCACACGGATCTTACCGCTGGAGAGCAGCGGCTTGATCAGGTTAGCCGCATCCACCTGGCCGCCCGATGCCGCACCCGCACCGATAATGGTGTGGATCTCATCGATAAACAGAATGCTGTTAGTATCCTGTTCCAGCTGTTTCAGCAGCGCCTTAAAGCGTTTTTCAAAATCACCGCGATATTTGGTGCCAGCCAACAGCGAGCCGATATCCAGGGAGTAAAGGGTGCAATCAGCCATGATTTCAGGCACATCACCCTGGACGATACGCCAGGCGAGGCCTTCAGCAATGGCGGTTTTACCGACACCAGACTCTCCCACCAGCAGCGGGTTGTTTTTTCTGCGACGGCACAGTACCTGAATGGCGCGCTCCAGCTCTTTGTCCCGGCCAATGAGCGGATCAATTCCGCCCACTCGGGCAAGCTGGTTAAGGTTAGTCGTGAAGTTCTCCATACGGTCCTCCCCGCCAGCTTGCTCTTCGTTATTTGGCTGATTCCCAGAGTCAGAAGACTGACTGGGTTCGTCTTTGCGCGTGCCATGAGAAATAAAATTCACCACATCAAGGCGGCTCACTTCATGCTTACGCAGCAGATAAGCCGCCTGAGATTCCTGCTCGCTGAAGATAGCGACCAGCACATTTGCGCCGGTAACTTCATTGCGCCCGGAGGACTGAACATGAAAGACCGCGCGTTGCAGTACACGCTGAAAACTCAACGTTGGCTGCGTGTCGCGTTCTTCCTCACTGGCAGGCAATACAGGTGTGGTCTGTTCAATGAAGGCTTCGAGTTCCTGACGGAGCGCCACCAGATCCACAGAACACGCTTCCAGCGCTTCGCGGGCCGATGGGTTACTGAGCAACGCCAGTAACAAGTGCTCGACGGTCATAAACTCATGTCGGTGCTCGCGCGCTCTGGCGAAAGCCATGTTTAAACTGAGTTCCAGTTCTTGATTGAGCATAGGCACCTCCCCCAATGTTTATGCCTGCATTCAGGCTTTTTCCAGCGTACACAGCAACGGATGCTCGTTCTCCCTCGCATATTTGTTCACCATCGCTACTTTGGTTTCAGCCACTTCGGCAGTGAACACACCGCAGATAGCTTTGCCTTGATAGTGAACTGCAAGCATCAGTTGCGTTGCACGTTCTACATCATAAGAAAAGAATTTTTGTAACACGTCAATAACAAACTCCATCGGAGTGTAATCATCATTGACTAATATCACTTTATACATAGATGGCGGTTTTAGCGCGTCGCGCAATTTGTCTTCCGCCAGCAGATCGAAATCCAGCCAGTCGTTCGTCTTACCCATTGTCAGTCGTCATCTTCAGTTACGGTTTCCGGCAGAAAATCTTGCCGCTGACAAGCAGCCTATGCGCACAATCAATCTACCTCAAGTATTAGATAACTATCATCTATTAGTGCCATCCGCGACATCTGTCACATAACCGACAATAGCGTTAACTGCTTCAAATTTTGATGCATTTTTACCCTATTCCGTCTGCATGGCGCTTGACGCCCCGCCTGATTTCTCTAAATTGTAGTTTCGAGAGTTGGCGAGGTTTTGAACAGCCCCCACTCCGCCACCGGTTCATTCCATCTTACTTATATAAGATTTACGAAGGATGTCGAAGTATGGAAACGGGTACTGTTAAGTGGTTCAACAACGCCAAAGGGTTTGGTTTCATTTGCCCCGAAGGCGGCGGCGAAGATATTTTCGCCCATTACTCCACCATTCAGATGGATGGTTACAGAACGCTAAAAGCCGGACAGTCTGTCCAGTTTGATGTCCACCAGGGGCCAAAAGGCAATCATGCCAGTGTCATCGTGCCTGTCATTGAAGCAGAAGCTGTCGCATAGCTCTTCTGTCTCATTGTGTACATCCCGCAGTCAAAATGCCAGCCCTTGCGGCTGGCATTTTTATCTCTGTGGCATTATTCCCGCGCCAGAGCATCTACCGGATCCAGACGTGCCGCATTCCGCGCCGGTAGCCAGCCAAACAACACACCGGTTGCAGTCGAACACAGAAACGCCGTCAACAGCGCGACGGGTGAAAATCCAATTTCCCAGCCCGGCAGAAATAGCTGTAGCGTAAACGCGATCAGCATCGACAGGCTAATGCCCAACGCGCCGCCAACCAGACACACTAACACCGCTTCAATTAAGAACTGTTGCAGCACGTCACTGGCGCGAGCACCAACCGCCATACGAATGCCAATCTCACGCGTTCGTTCGGTTACTGAAACCAGCATAATATTCATCACGCCAATCCCACCGACCACCAGCGAAATCACCGCCACCAGCGTCAGGAAGAGTTGTAATGTACGTGTGGTCTTTTCGGCGGTTTTCAAGATACCGTCCATATTCCAGGTGAAGAAATCCTTCTTACCGTGGCGCAACGTCAACAGTCGGGTCAGTTGCTGTTCGGCCTGGGCACTGTCAAAACCATCCTTCACTCGCACGGTGATCGAGTTCAGCCACGACTGTCCCATGATTCGCCCGGACATAGTGCTATAAGGCAGCCAGACACGCAGGATCTTGCTACTGCCAAACATCGACTGTTTCTCTTCTGCAACACCAATCACCGTGGCAGGCATATTCCCCACCAGCACGACTTCGCCAACAACTTTCGCTTTATTGGGGAACAACTGACGACGGGTATTACTGTCGAGCACCACCACCTGAGCGCGCCCCGCCAGTTGCTCGGCGTTAAAGGTGGTCCCTTCGCTAAATGTCATGCCATAGACGTTGAAATAGTCGCCGCTAACGCCATTAGCACTGGCAGCAACATCGATATTGCCATAGCGTAACCGCAGGTTCTTCGACACCGCAGGCGTTACTGAACTGACCCAGGGCTGCTTCTGTAGCGCCGTCAAATCGTCATACTTCAACGCCTGTTGATATTGCGGATCGTCGTCGCCGAAGTCTTTGCCTGGATAGATATCAATGGTGTTAGTACCTATAGCGCGAATATCTGCCAGTACCAGTTGTTTAGCCGCATCGCCTACCACCACGATCGACACCACCGAAGCAATACCGATAATGATCCCAAGCATGGTCAGTAGCGTTCGCATTTTATTCGCGGCCATTGCCAGCCAGGCCATGGTAAGCGCTTCACGAAAACCGCTGACAAACTGACTCCAGCCGGATGCCGTTTTCACCGTTGGCTCCGCAATATCGCGTCCGCCAGAGGGTTTCTGTGGCGGTGGATTGCGCACAATCTCACCGTCACGAATTTCAATGACCCGTTCGGCCTGCGCGGCGACCTGGCTGTCGTGAGTAACGATAATTACCGTATGCCCGCGATCGCGCAGCTGATGCAAAATCGCCATCACCTCTTCGCCGGAATGGCTATCCAGTGCACCGGTGGGTTCGTCGGCAAGAATAACATGCCCCCCGTTCATCAGCGCACGCGCGATACTGACCCGCTGCTGCTGACCACCGGAAAGCTGGGAAGGTTGATAGTCAACCCGGTCACCCAACCCCAGCCGCTGGAGTAATTCCTGCGCACGCGCCAGGCGCTGCTTACGTTCAGTGCCCGCGTAGACCGCCGGTACCTCAACGTTTTGTGCGGCGGTTAAATGCGACAGCAGGTGATAGCGCTGGAAGATAAAACCAAAATGCTCACGACGCAGTTGCGCTAGCGCATCGCTATCCAGCGTAGAGACATCACGTCCGGCAACGCGATACGTACCGCTGGTTGGCTTATCCAGACAGCCGAGAATGTTCATCAGCGTCGATTTACCCGAACCCGACGCCCCGACAATCGCCACCATTTCCCCGGCCTGAATGCTCAAGGATACGTCCTTCAACACCTCAACCTGGCCTTCGCCTGACGGATAGCTGCGGCGGATATGGCTCAGCTCAAGCAATGCTGTCATTTTGCAGCTCCAGCGTTGCCCTCACCGGTAATGACTTCATCCCCCTCTTCCAGCCCTTTCACGATCTCCACATCGGTGTCATTACGCGCGCCGATAACCACTTCACGTTCGCGGGTTTCGCCGTTACGCAGTAGTCTGACGTTATAGCGGTTGTTGCCAATAGGATCGCCCAGCGCCGACAGCGGGATGGTCAGGACATTTTTGACATCAGTGAGCTGGATATGGACCTGCGCGGTCATATCCAGACGCAGGATCCCTTTCGGGTTGGGAACTTCGAAGCGAGCATAGTAGAAAATCGCGTCATTCACTTTTTCTGGCGTCGGAAGAACATCTTTGAGCTTACCTTCGTAACGCGTCTGCGGATCGCCGAGAACAGTAAACCAGGCCTTTTGCCCAGGATGCAGGTGAATTACATCAGCCTCAGAAACCTGCGCTTTTACCAGCATGGTGCTCATATCGGCCAGGGTCAGAATGTTAGGTGCCTGCTGGGCGGCAATAACGGTTTGCCCCTGCAGGGTAGTAATTTGTGTTACTTCGCCAGCCATTGGCGCAACGATGCGGGTGTAATCAAGGTTGGTTTTTGCAGTATCGAGAGAGGCCTGATTGCGCTTAATTTGCGCGTCAATTGTGCCAATTTGCGCCTGTTTGACCGCCATTTCGGTGGCCGCCGTGTCGAGATCCTGCTGTGAAACGGCCTGGGTTTTCGCCAGCTGTTGTTGGCGGGAGAGAGTGACCCGCGCCAGCTTCCACTCAGCTTCGGCTTGTAAACGCTGGGCGCGCAATTCCATTAGCGTCGCTTCAACCTCTTTGATTTGGTTTTGCGCCTGTTCAGGATCGATAACACCGAGCAACTGATCTTTTTTCACTTTATCGCCAATCGCGACCGACAGCGTTTTTAACTGCCCGCTGACCTGCGCCCCGACGTCAACTTTACGCAGCGCATCCAGCTTACCGGTCGCCAGCACGCTTTGTTGCAGATCGCCAGGACGAACAATTAATGTTTGATACTGAGGTAAAGGCGCATTAAGCGTTCGCCAAAGTGCAATTGCCGCCACAATAAGGACGACGGCGAACAGAAAATAGCGTTTTTTGATTTTTCCCTTGAGCTTCATAAATGTCCCAATTCCCCCAATACGCCCACCAGAGTGGAGTGCTAAACATCAACGTTAAATAAATCGCCGTTGAAAAGCGCAAGAATAACAGAGTTATTGATGAATGGTTAAGATCCGCTGTGCTGAAATTAGTACAAAGGTATCAATCGGATTTATATTATGAGCCAGCTAACTGAAAGCACTTTTCTTTCCACCAAACCAGTCACGCGTTTTGGCCTTTTTTTCAGCCTGAGCAGCGGTCATTTACGGCCCGCACATTGCTGGGATAAACGGAGCTTTCGTCGTAAGTTTATCTGGCGTTCATTATTGATACCCCGCCTCACTCAGGAATGGATGACTGAACTGGCCCAATGGCCGGATCTTGGCCCCCTGCTCGCCCGTCAACCCCGACTGCCGGTTCGTTTGCACCGTCCTTATCTTGCGGCAAACTTCTCCCGCAAAATGCGTTTAGATGCGGTGCGTTTTCATTACCATTTTATCCGCCACGCATTCTTACCCGCTGAATTTAACGCCTTATTAAGCAATGACGGCTTACATCTGGCGCAAACCGAAGGTAAAGACGGCGATATATTTACCATCACCATGATGATGTTTCCCGTACTGGATAAAGAGGGTGAAGCCACCATTCAGGTGCGCAATGGTGACGGAGACGTGCTAACTAAAATGACGTTTACGTTCTGCGAATATAATGGGAAAAGGACATTATTTATTGGCGGTGTGCAGGGCAATGCGCAACTACCGCACGAAGCAATCCAAAAAGCGACGAAGTCCTGCCATGGAATTTTCCCAAAACGTATTGTGATGGAAACCATTTGCCGTTTAGCCGAACAGTTGAATATTGAAAAAGTTATGGCTGTAAGTAATGAACAGCATATCTTTCGCAGTCAACGCTACCACGATAAAAACAAGGTGATCCATTCTGACTACAACGCCTTTTGGGAGTCGGTTGGCGGTGAGTGCGACAGCAACGGGTACTATCATATTCCGCGCACGCTGGCGCGAAAAAGCGAGGCGGATATTGCGAGCAAAAAACGCGCAGAATACCGCCGCCGCTATCAGCTACTGGACAGCATCCATTCGCAGCTGTCGTCGATGTTTCGCCACTAATCCGCTCTGCCGCGTGCCAGCCACAGCACGCGGGAAAACATTTTTCGCAGCAGCGTTGGCACCGCATCAACGCCCCGCCGCCCGGCTTCCATCGCCACCTCAATGGCCAAATCCGGTTTTGACGAACGATGTATCGCCTTGGAGATAATTTTGCGCATATTCATAGGCACATTCTCCGGGATTTGCGCCACCCGGTGAAAGACGTCAGCAAACCCCTGGCGATACATAAAGTGTTCCATATCCAGCGCGGGGAGCATAGTCAAATGCTCACGCTCTTCCTCTCTGTCGTCATTCAATAAGCTACGTACCGTGGCCGCGTACTTTTTCCCGGCTTCATCGCCATCGACCAGCACATGCCACTCTATCCCCATCCGGCGGGCGAATTTAACCAGCGGCTTAAGACCGGACTGGGCAAATTCAATGACTTTAATCCCTTCTGCATCAAAGTGATGTCCGCACTGGCGGGCCAGTTCGTTAATAACCCAGGTTTCCGTTTCACCTTCCACCAGCAGCCAGCAGCGGGCAAACAACGATGACGCACGATTAAAACGAATATGAAATGCGATTCGCCGACCATCTTCTGCACTGATCCCACCCGGCCCCAGCCGCCAGGCAGCGACGCGGGATGATTCACGTACCAGACGAACAACATGCTCAACAGGCGTAAGGGACAGCAGCTCACCGGAGTTGGTGGTCGCCACTCGCTGCAGAGGCAGTAAATTCAACAAGTGCCAGGCCACCGACAGCATGATGGGATGTAAACGCGTTTCCGGATCTTCCACCAGCAGTAAAGGTCGGGCGTCTTTATCGAGCCTTAGCGTGCCTTTGGCCTGCAACAAGGTCGAAAACAGGCCCAACAGAATAACCCGGTGCGTACGTCCGCCGGGTTTATCAATCATGCGGTTAATAATGTCCAGATAGCGCCAGCTTCGTTGTTCGTTATTGGAGCGACGGCGCATCAGACGGTAGCGGGACTGGCCAGCCCCCTGCTCGGAAAAATAGTGCTCCAACAACTGAACCATGGCCGATAACCCCTGGCGGATCTGCCCGTCAGTCAGGTTTTGCGGCCGGGTAGCCAGCTCACGCGCCAGAAAATCCAGTTGGCGGGCGGTGACTTCGACATCCGCCGAGTCCGGCACGGTACCGTTGCGGATCCGTCGCATGAATCGCGCGTCGCGCAGACGCAGTACCGGCATCAGACGCACAAGGTGGCGCGCCTGATCGTTAATGTCATCGAGAGGTAATGGATGGCCGTCGCCGTCAAGAAAACTGCGCAAGGTCAGAACGCTACCGTCATCCGCACACTCGCCTTCCAGGCGATAAAAAATGCGGTGATAGCCATCCTGGCACGGCGTCCAGCTGGCTTCCAGAGGACGATAGCGACGCACCCGGTGACGACCCGGCTGGGATTCACGAAACGTCAGGATAATGTGCAGGTGGTGTTCCCGGCCCTGTATATCACCCGGCGGGAACCAGAAATCCTCGCGGACAAAATGATACAAGTCTGACTCCGGCGACAGCAGCAGGGTCAAGGCATCCAGCAGACTGGATTTACCCCACGCGTTCTCCCCAATCAGCACGTTGCTCTGCTCCAGCATCAACGACAGACGGTTAATACCACGAAATCCAACAATCTCAACGCGTTCGAGAATCATATAGCCTCCGGAAATGCTAACTTTTTCCTTCAAGTTATCAGGAGTATAACGGCAAGCGAGCGCTCAGGACACCCGATATCAATCTGGCGTGAATCGCAAAAGCAAAAAAAATAAGAATATTCTTCTTATGTTTTCTCCTGAATATAATTTCAGAACTTAATCATCGTCCTTTCGCTAATTGAACTATGCTTCATTCACCCAAGATTCAAAAAGGAATCGCAACATATTGCCTTAAATCAAATTTTTTCATCAATTTAACTGGCGAAGGGATGATATTTTTTTCTAAAATACCCGCTCTTTCATCATCGTCCCTTTTAGCGATGAATTACCGGGCAAGGAACACGAACCCGGAACTTTTAATTGAGGTGGTTATGTTCAGGAAATTAGCAGCTGAATTCTTCGGTACGTTTTGGCTCGTTTTTGGTGGGTGCGGTAGTGCAGTGCTGGCAGCCGCATTCCCGGAATTGGGTATTGGATTTGCCGGTGTCGCGCTGGCATTCGGCCTGACAGTATTAACCATGGCATTCGCTGTGGGTCATATTTCAGGTGGGCATTTTAACCCGGCGGTAACCTTCGGTTTATGGGCTGGCGGTCGTTTCCCGGCAAAAGATGTTATTGGTTACGTTATTGCTCAGGTTGTGGGCGGTATTGTTGCAGCTGCGGCACTGTATCTTATTGCCAGCGGTAAAGCAGGTTTTGATGCAACGGCCAGTGGTTTTGCTTCGAACGGCTTTGGTGAACATTCACCAGGCGGTTATTCCATGCTTTCTGCCGTCGTCATTGAAATTATTCTGACCGCAGGTTTCTTATTAGTGATCCACGGCGCGACCGATAAACATGCTCCGGCAGGTTTTGCACCTATCGCAATTGGTCTGGCGTTAACACTGATTCACTTGATCAGTATTCCGGTCACCAACACCTCCGTGAACCCGGCACGTAGTACCGCAGTAGCCATTTTCCAGGGCGGCTGGGCATTGCAACAATTGTGGTTCTTCTGGGTCATGCCGATTATCGGTGGGGTTCTCGGCGGTCTTATTTACCGCACCCTGCTGGAAAAACGCGATTAATCGCTAACAAAAAGGCCTGGCGAAAGTCAGGTCTTTTTTTTCCTCTCTATATTTCCTTTTATTTGCAACTTTACTCCCCTCTTTGCATTGAGTAGTGTGTATACCCGTTATACTTCAAGTTGCAGATGTGTTGACTGCGCTCGCTCCCCCCAGTCACGTACTTATGTACGCTCCCGGGGATTCACTCCCTTGCCGCCTTCCTGCAACTTGAATTATTTAGGTTATAGTGACGCATTTCGTCTTACTTCTCAGCAAGGATCTGATTTTCATGTTTTCAGGGCTGTTAATCATTCTGGTTCCCCTTATTGTGGGCTACCTTATTCCGCTCCGGCACAGGGCTGCATTACAACTTATCAATCGCCTGTTAAGCTGGATCGTCTACCTTATTCTCTTTTTTATGGGTATTAGCCTGGCGTTTCTGGATAATCTCGCCAGCAACCTGTTAGCCATTCTTCATTATTCTGCGGTCAGCGTGACGGTCATTATACTGTGTAATATTGCGGCGCTGTTCTGGCTGGAGCGTTCGCTGCCCTGGAGACACAACCACAAGCAAGAAAAGCTCCCCTCGCGAATTGCAATGGCGCTTGAGTCGCTTCAGCTTTGCGGCGTCGTCGTCATCGGCTTCCTGCTCGGCCTCACTGGGCTTCCCATTCTGCAGCATGCCACCGAAGCCAGCGAATATACGTTAATCTTTTTACTGTTCCTGGTGGGGATTCAACTGCGCAACAGCGGCATGACCTTAAAGCAAATTGTGTTGAACCGTCGGGGGATGATCGTGGCCGTCGTCGTCGTCGCCAGTTCGATGCTGGCGGGGGTTATCAATTCCTTGATCCTCGGTCTACCGCTGAAAACCGCGCTGGCGATGGCATCAGGTTTTGGCTGGTATTCCCTGTCCGGTATTCTGTTAACCGAATCGTTCGGGCCCGTAATTGGTAGTGCCGCCTTCTTTAACGACCTGGCCCGTGAGCTGATCGCCATTATGTTGATTCCAGGAATGGTGGGCCGCAGCCGCTCTACCGCGCTGGGATTATGCGGCGCGACATCAATGGATTTCACCCTGCCCGTTTTACAACGCAGCGGCGGTCTGGAAATGGTCCCGGCAGCCATCGTCCACGGCTTTATTCTGAGTCTGTTAGTACCTCTGCTGATGGCGTTTTTCTCCGCCTGACGCCGGGACAAATACCTCTCTGGCGGTAGTCAGCTACCGCCAAAATTGCGCTAAATCAATCTCCCTGCAAGTAGTAGCAGAAATCCCTTTTATCCCTTCGCGCACAGGCATAACCTTAAACATGTATATCAAATATAACTTTAAAAGGTGTGACCATGTTTTGTGTGCAATGTGAACAAACCATCCGTACTCCGGCAGGAAACGGCTGCTCTTACGCGCAGGGTATGTGCGGTAAAACGGCTGAAACCTCCGATTTGCAGGATCTGCTGATTGCTTCCCTACAAGGTCTGTCTGCATGGGCTGTTAAAGCACGTGAATACGGCATTATCGACCATGAGGTTGATAACTTTGCGCCGCGTGCATTCTTCTCCACGCTGACTAACGTTAACTTCGATTCCCCGCGTATTGTTGGCTATGCCCGTGAAGCTATCGCCATGCGCGACGCCCTAAAAGCGCAATGCCTGAACATCGACGCGAACGCAGCGGTCACCAACCCGATGGCCGATCTGCAACTGGTCAGCGACGATCTGGGCGACCTGCAACGTCAGGCCGCTGAATTTACCCCGAACAAAGACAAAGCAGCCATCGGCGAGAACATTCTCGGCCTGCGTCTGCTGTGTCTGTACGGCCTGAAAGGTGCGGCAGCTTACATGGAGCACGCGCACGTTCTCGGTCAGTACGACAACGAAATCTACGCTCAGTACCACAAAATCATGGCGTGGCTGGGTACTTGGCCTGCCGATATGAACGCTCTGCTGGAGTGTTCAATGGAAATCGGCCAGATGAACTTCAAAGTGATGAGCATTCTGGACGCCGGTGAAACCACCAAATACGGCCACCCGACCCCGACTCAGGTCAACGTAAAAGCAACCGAAGGTAAGTGCATCCTGATCTCCGGTCACGACCTGAAAGATCTGTACAACCTGCTGGAGCAGACCGAAGGTACCGGTGTTAACGTTTATACCCACGGTGAAATGCTGCCGGCGCACGGCTACCCGGAACTGCGTAAGTTCAAGCACCTGATCGGCAACTACGGCAGCGGCTGGCAGAACCAGCAGGTAGAGTTTGCCCGCTTCCCAGGTCCGATCGTCATGACCTCTAACTGCATCATCGACCCGACCGTTGGCGCGTACGACGACCGTATCTGGACCCGTAGCATCGTCGGTTGGCCGGGTGTGAGCCACCTCGAAGGCGACAACTTCGGTCCGGTTATCGCTCAGGCACAGCAGATGGCTGGCTTCCCGTACAGCGAAATCCCGCACCTGATCACCGTAGGTTTCGGTCGTCAGACCCTGCTGGGCGCTGCTGATACCCTGATCGACCTGGTGAGCCGCGAAAAACTGCGTCACATCTTCCTGGTTGGCGGTTGTGACGGTGCACGTGGTGAACGTAACTACTTCACCGACTTCGCCACCAGCGTGCCGGATGACTGCCTGATCCTGACCCTTGCTTGCGGTAAATACCGCTTCAACAAACTAGAGTTCGGAGATATCGAAGGCCTGCCGCGTCTGGTGGATGCTGGTCAGTGTAACGATGCTTACTCTGCCATCATCCTGGCGGTAACCCTGGCTGAGAAACTGGGCTGTGGCGTGAACGATCTGCCGCTGTCTCTGGTGCTCTCCTGGTTCGAACAGAAAGCGATTGTTATTCTGCTGACCCTGCTGTCTCTGGGCGTGAAAAACATCGTCACTGGCCCGACTGCACCTGGTTTCTTCACACCGGATCTGCTGGCAGTTCTCAACGAGAAATTTGGTCTGCGTTCCGTGACCACCGTTGAAGAAGACATGAAGCAACTGCTGAGCGCGTAAGGAGTAAAGAATGACAATGCCAACTCATCAGTGCCCATGGCGGATGCAGGTTCACCACATCCATCAGGAAACGCCGGATGTATGGACAATTTCGTTGCTATGCCACGATTATTATCCTTACCGCGCCGGGCAGTATGCACTGGTCAGCGTACGTAATTCAGCGGATACGCTGCGTGCTTACACCATTTCTTCAACGCCGGGCGTTAGCGAGTACATCACGTTGACCATCCGCCGGATTGACGATGGCGCAGGCTCACAGTGGCTAACCCGCGACGTGAAGCGCGGCGACTATATCTGGCTGTCGGATGCAATGGGTGAGTTCACCTGTGAAGATAAAGCGGAAGACAAGTTCCTGATGCTGGCCGCCGGCTGTGGTGTCACGCCAATCATGTCAATGCGTCGCTGGTTGGCAAAGTACCGCCCACAAGCGGATGTACAGGTAATCTTTAACGTTCGCTCGCCGCAAGATGTCATTTTTGCCGACGAGTGGCGCGAATATCCGGTGACATTAGTTGCTGAAAACAATGCCACAGAAGGTTTTGTTTCCGGCCGACTGACGACTGAACTGCTGAAAAGCGTACCGGATCTGACCTCGCGTACCGTGATGACCTGTGGCCCGGCACCGTATATGGATCTGGTCGAGAAAGAAGTCAAAGCGCTGGGTGTGACGCGCTTTTTTAAAGAGCAGTTCTTCACACCTGTTGCCGAAGCCGCCACCAGTGGCCTGAAGTTTACCAAGCTACAGCCGGCGAAAGAGTTCTACGCGCCAGTGGGCAGTACGCTGCTGGAAGCGCTGGAAAGCAACAAGGTTCCGGTTGTCGCCGCATGCCGTGCAGGCGTTTGCGGCTGCTGCAAAACCAAAGTGGTTGACGGTAACTACACGGTCAGCAGCACCATGACGCTGACCGACGCAGAAATCGCTGAAGGTTATGTGCTGGCTTGTTCCTGTCATCCGCAGGGTGATTTAGTGCTGGCGTAATTGGCCGGTATCTGATGTGCAATAGGCTGCCTGGCTGTACCGGGTGGCCTTTTTTTATGCTGTCAGGCGTTGCAAAATTCTGATGTTTTCACTCTCCCCGCAAATTATCGACCACACTTACCCTGCGCAGATTAAACATAATCCCCGACTAGCACGTCGAACTTTCTACAAGGATCCCCATGAAAAAAGTGGCTATTGTCGGCGTCGGTCCCACCGGGATTTATACGTTTCATGCCCTGGTTGAGCGCGGTGAACCGCTGGAAATAGAGCTTTACGAGCAAGCTGAAGAGGCGGGCGTTGGCATGCCTTACAATAGCGACAACAACGCAGACCACATGCTGGCAAATATAGCCAGCATTGAGATCCCGCCGATCTATATCAGTTATTTGACGTGGCTTCAGAATCAAAGTGATGACTATCTGGCCCAGTTTCAGATTGAACGCACCTCTTTGCATGAGCGGCAATTTTTGCCCCGTGTGATCCTCGGCGACTATTATCGCGATCGTTTCTTAGCCATTGTCGAGAAAGCGCAACAAGCCGGTTTCACGATTCGCGTACATGAATCAAGCGAAGTCACCGACCTGCAAGCGACCCCGAATGGGGTCTCTGTGTGGACCAACTGCGTATCACAACCCGTTGAGGTGGATTTCGCCGCTATCGCCACTGGTCATCTGTGGCCTGAAACGGATGCTCAGGCATACAAATTTTTCCCCAGTCCATGGACCGGTCTGATGGACGCGCAGATTGGTGCTTGCCGGGTAGGGATTCTGGGCACCTCGTTAAGCGCTATAGACGCCGCGATGGCTGTGGCCAGTCAGCATGGCACCTTCACTACCAATACCGACCATTCACTGCAATTCACACCTAAATCCGACAGTCAAAACCTGAAACTGACCCTGATGTCGCGCAGCGGGGTACTGCCTGAAGCGGATTTTTACTGCCCCCTTCCGTATGAATCGCTGAATATCGCGACGCCAGAAGCGATTGAAGATGCCATTGCCCATGGCCAAAACGGATTACTGGACTGCATCTTTCAGCTTATGGCGCAACAACTGCAAGACGCAGCGCCAGGCTGGTGCCAACAGGTGGCGCTTGCGACGCTTAACGCCGACACGTTCCCCGAGGCCTATTTCGCCGACAGGCTCAGGCATGACCCTTTTGACTGGGCGAGACGTAACCTGGTAGAAGTTGAGCGCAACAAGCAGAAACAACATACCGTCGCCTGGCGCTATACCTTGCTGCGCCTGCACGAGGTTATCGAGGAGATAGTCCCTCATCTTGATACCCGCGACGAAAAACGTTTCAGGCGCGGACTGGCGCGGGTATTTATTGATAACTATGCGGCAATCCCGTCAGAGTCAGTTCGCCGACTGCTGGCGCTGCACGAAGCCGGGCTGATTGAGATCCTCGCGCTCGGCACAGATTATGAGCGCATGAATGAACAGGAAATGACGGTAATTTCCCACCACGGTCAGCGCTGCGAATTTGATGTGTTTATTGACGCCCGAGGACAACGGGCATTGCAGAGCAAAGATATCCCGTTCCCAACACTACGCGATCAACTGCTGGCCTGTGGCGATGAGATCCCGGATATCGGCGAAGATTACACGCTGCAAGCGCCGGAAAACGCCCGCAATCGCATCGCTTTTGGCGGGCTGCCGTGGTTGATGCACGATCGTCCGTTTATTCAGGGACTGGTGGTCAGCGCTGAAATAGGCGCCGCGATGGCAAGGGCATTGACGCAGCGAGCGCTGAGACGTCGGCACAAACTATGGAACAGTGACGACATATAGATTAGCGACAAATTGAACGACGAGGCGGAGCAATGCTACGCTTTCCCGCCTCGGTATTGACTCTCAGATGGTAACTATCGCCAGGCAGAATTCCCGGCAACGGAGTAACGCCCCGCTCCCAAAAACGCCACGGCCAGCGCGCCGATAAAGAAATAAACCAGACTTTCAATCGCCCATGCACCGGTTTTATCCAGTGTCCAGGTTTCCCCCATCCCGACCATCAGCCATGCCACAACCATCGTAAACGCCAGCCCTAACGCCGCCGGACGCGTCAGGATGCCAAGAATAATCAGGCACGGTGCCACAACCTCTCCCAACAGAACGCCATACGCAATAAAGCCTGGGAAACCTTTCGCTATCAACATACCGCTGATGCCATCAATACCCGCAAAGAGTTTATGCAGCCCATGAAACAGCATCAGCCCACCGACGGCAAAGCGTAACAATAACTTGCCAAAATCTTCGTGAGTCAGTACTCGGTTAACTGAATTTAATAGTTTTATAACCATTTGAATTTATTCCTTGTTTCACCATGTCCAATAACAAACTACGCTTAATACAGGTTAAATGAAACCTGCCGGAAATAAGGGGGAAATGAGAAGCATAACTATTATCTTCATCTAAACTTGTAACCGGTATCACATTAGAGGAGAAGGAAAACCATGAAACAAACGGTTGCCGCTTTTATTGCTAAAACACTCGAACAGGCTGGCGTAAAACGCATTTGGGGTGTAACGGGTGACTCGCTAAATGGTCTGAGTGACAGTCTGAATCGTATGGGAACAATTGACTGGATGCCAACCCGTCATGAAGAGGTTGCAGCCTTCGCCGCGGGCGCTGAAGCGCAGTTGACGGGCGAACTGGCCGTCTGCGCAGGCTCGTGCGGGCCAGGCAACCTGCACCTGATCAACGGGCTGTTTGATTGTCACCGTAACCACGTCCCGGTACTGGCAATCGCCGCGCATATTCCCTCCAGTGAAATAGGCAGCGGTTATTTTCAGGAGACCCACCCGCAAGAGTTGTTCCGCGAATGTAGCCACTATTGCGAGCTGGTTTCCAGCCCAGAACAGATCCCGCAGGTACTCGCCATTGCCATGCGTAAAGCCGTATTAAATCGTGGCGTCTCGGTGGTGGTTTTACCCGGTGACGTGGCGCTAAAACCTGCACCTGAAAGCGCCACCACGCACTGGTATCATGCGCCGCTCCCGGTGGTGACTCCACAAGAAGAAGAGCTGAGAAAACTGGCGCAACTGCTGCGCTACTCCAGCAATATCGCCCTGATGTGCGGTAGTGGCTGCGCCGGTGCGCATAAAGAACTGGTTGAGTTTGCGGCTAAAATCAAAGCGCCGATTGTTCACGCCCTGCGTGGTAAAGAGCATGTTGAGTACGATAACCCCTATGATGTGGGTATGACCGGGCTGATTGGCTTTTCATCCGGCTTCCATACCATGATGAATGCCGACACGTTGATCCTGCTTGGCACCCAGTTCCCCTATCGCCCGTTCTACCCCACCGACGCCAAAATTATTCAGATTGATATCAATCCGGCGAGCATTGGCGCACACAGTAAAGTTGATATGGCGCTGGTAGGCGATATTAAATCTACGTTACGTGCCCTACTGCCGCTGGTGGAGGAAAAAACCGAGCGGCAGTTCCTGGACAAAGCGCTGGAGCACTATCGCGAGGCGCGCAAAGGGCTGGATGATTTAGCCAAACCCAGCGATAAAGCCATTCACCCGCAGTATCTGGCGCAGCAGATCAGCCACTTTGCCGCTGACGATGCCATCTTTACCTGCGACGTTGGTACGCCAACGGTGTGGGCAGCACGCTATCTGAAAATGAACGGCAAACGTCGCCTGCTCGGATCGTTTAACCACGGGTCGATGGCGAATGCCATGCCGCAGGCACTCGGTGCACAAGCCACCGAACCAGGACGCCAGGTTGTGGCAATGTGCGGTGACGGCGGCTTTAGCATGCTGATGGGAGATTTTCTGTCGGTTGTCCAGATGAAGCTGCCGGTGAAGATTATTGTCTTCAACAACAGCGTACTGGGATTTGTCGCAATGGAGATGAAAGCGGGCGGTTATCTGACCGACGGCACCGAACTGCACGACACCAACTTCGCACGGATTGCCGAAGCCTGTGGCATTACAGGCATTCGCGTCGAAAAATCCTCAGAGGTTGATGAAGCGCTACAAAGGGCGATGTCGATTGACGGCCCGGTGCTGGTCGATGTGGTCGTGGCGAAAGAAGAGCTGGCGATCCCGCCGCAGATCAAACTCGAACAGGCCAAAGGTTTTAGCCTGTATATGCTGCGCGCAATCATCAGCGGACGCGGTGATGAAGTAATCGAACTGGCGAAAACGAACTGGCTCAGGTAAAACATCCTTATTAAATCACACACAAAATCATTCATGATGCATCAAGGCGGCTAGCCCGAAAATCCCCAGTCACATAGGTATACTATGTGACTGGGGTTTAAGGGTGCGGCCAACGCCGAGACAGCTTGAAGGATGAAGTGTAATAAGGAGACACCATGATTGATTTACGCAGTGATACCGTCACCCGGCCGAGTCGCGCCATGCTGGAAGAGATGATGGCAGCCCCGGTCGGGGATGACGTGTATGGAGACGACCCTACCGTTAACGCCCTCCAGCAATACGCCGCAGAGCTTTCTGGTAAAGAAGCCGCTATTTTCTTACCTACCGGTACTCAGGCTAACCTGGTGGCGCTGCTCAGCCATTGTCAGCGTGGCGAAGAGTACATTGCCGGCCAGGGCGCGCATAACTATCTCTACGAAGCAGGTGGCGCAGCGGTGCTCGGTAGCATTCAACCGCAACCTATCGACGCCGCACCGGATGGCTCCCTGCCTCTGGACAAAGTAGCTGCAAAAATCAAAGTGGACGATATCCATTTTGCCCGCACCCGCTTGCTCAGCCTGGAAAATACCCACAACGGCAAAGTGCTGCCGCGCGAGTATCTGAAAGACGCCTGGGAATTCACCCGTGAGCGTAATCTTGCCCTGCACGTCGACGGCGCACGTATTTTTAACGCCATCGTCGCCTACGGCTGTGAACTTAAAGATGTCACGCAATACTGTGATTCGTTCACCATTTGCCTCTCCAAAGGCCTCGGTACCCCCGTTGGTTCACTGCTGGTCGGCAGCCACGAGTACATCAAACGCGCTATTCGCTGGCGCAAAATGACCGGCGGCGGAATGCGTCAGGCCGGTATTCTGGCAGCGGCCGGGCTGTATGCGCTGAAAAATAACGTGGCGCGTTTGCAGGAAGATCATGACAACGCCGCCTGGATGGCGGAGCAGCTGCGCGAAGCAGGGGCGGACGTCATGCGCCATGACACCAATATGCTGTTTGTTCGCGTTGGCGAAGAGCACGCTACCGCGCTGGGCGAGTATATGAAAGCGCAAGGTGTGCTGATTAACGCCTCCCCGATTGTGCGCCTGGTGATGCACCTGGACGTATCACGTGAACAACTTGCTGAAGTCGTCGCCCACTGGCGCGCTTTTCTAACCCAATAAGGAGATGGGCGTGCCGCAACGGATTTTGGTTCTTGGCGCCAGTGGCTACATTGGTCAGCATTTGGTACAGGCGCTCAGTCAGCAAGGGCACCAGGTGTTGGCTGCGGCACGTCGCATTGAACGGCTGGAAAAGCAGCAACTGGCCAATGTCAGTTGCCACAAGGTCGATTTGAATTGGCCAGATAACCTCACCCCGCTGCTGACGGGTGTTGATACGGTTTATTATCTGGTTCATGGTATGGGCGAAGGCGGTGATTTTATTGCCCACGAACGTCAGGTGGCGATGAACGTGCGCGATGCGCTGCGTAATACGCCAGTTAAACAGCTTATTTTCCTGAGCTCATTGCAGGCTCCCCGGCATGAACAATCCGATCATCTGCGTGCGCGACAGATAACCGCAGACACCCTGCGCGAGTCAGGCGTGCCAATGACGGAATTGCGCGCGGGCATTATCGTGGGAGCGGGTTCCGCTGCCTTTGAAGTCATGCGCGATATGGTTTACAACCTACCGGTTCTCACCCCTCCGCGCTGGGTACGCTCGCGTACCACACCTATCGCGCTGGAGAATTTAATGTACTACCTGGTGGCGTTGCTGGATCATCCCACACTGCATCACCGCGTCCTCGAAGCCGCCGGGCCGCAGGTGTTGAGCTATCAGGAACAGTTCGAGCATTTTATGGCGGTCAGCGGTAAACATCGCCTGCTCATCCCCATCCCCTTCCCTACCCGCTGGATTTCGGTCTGGTTTTTGAACGTCATTACGTCAGTGCCGCCAACCACGGCCAAAGCGCTGATCCAGGGCTTAAAACACGACCTGCTGGCCGATGACACCGAATTACGTGCGCTGATCCCACAAAAACTGATTGCCTTTGATGACGCGGTGCGCAGCACGTTGAAGGAAGAAGAGAAGCTGGTCAACTCCAGCGACTGGGGTTACGACGCACAGGCGTTTGCCCGCTGGCGTCCAGAATATGGCTATTTCGCCAAACAAGCTGGCTTTAGCGTTGAAACCTCTGTCAGCACAAAAGCGCTGTGGCAGGTTGTGAATCGACTCGGCGGCAAAGAAGGCTATTTCTTTGGCAATATTCTATGGAAGACGCGCGCGGCGTTGGACCTGCTGGTCGGCCATAAGCTGGCAAAAGGTCGTCCCGAACACCCACTATTGCAAGTTGGCGACACCGTTGATAGCTGGAAAGTCATCATCGTTGAGCCGGAGAAACAGCTGACGCTGCTGTTTGGGATGAAAGCGCCGGGACTGGGTCGCCTGAGCTTCACACTGGAAGATAAAGGCGATCACCGACGCATTGATGTACGCGCGTGGTGGCATCCGCACGGTATGCCTGGCCTCTTCTACTGGCTGTTGATGATCCCCGCCCACCTGTTCATTTTCAGGGGGATGGCGAAGCGTATAGCCAAACTTGCAGAACAAATCACAGACTAATGATAAAAAGAGCCTGTATTCTTTCATGTTTCCCATTGCATACAGGCGTAATTCACGGAAGAATGCGCACGACGTTTTTTAAACACAGTGGATTGATATGAAGGTACTGGTTACCGGAGCCACCAGCGGCTTGGGCCGAAACGCGGTTGAGTTTTTATGCAGCAAAGGCGTCAGCGTCAGAGCCACCGGTCGCAACGAAGCGATGGGCAAGCTGCTGGAGAAAATGGGCGCAGAGTTTGTGCATGCGGATTTGACCGAGCTGGTTTCTTCGCAGGCAAAAGTGATGCTGGCCGGCATTGACACGCTGTGGCACTGCTCCAGCTTCACCTCTCCATGGGGAACTCAGGAAGCTTTTGATCTGGCCAACGTTCGTGCTACCCGCCGTCTGGGCGAGTGGGCCGTAGCCTGGGGCGTACGTAACTTTATTCATATCTCCTCTCCGTCGCTGTATTTTGATTATCACCATCATCGCGATATCAAAGAAGACTTCCGTCCCCATCGCTTCGCCAACGAATTCGCCCGCAGCAAAGCGGCTGGTGAAGAGGTGATTGCGCTGCTCGCCCAGGCCAACCCGCAGACTCGCTTTACTGTCTTACGCCCACAAAGCTTGTTCGGACCTCACGATAAAGTCTTTATTCCCCGCCTCGCCCATATGATGTACCACTACGGCAGCATCCTGTTGCCGCACGGCGGGAGTGCGCTGGTGGATATGACCTATTACGAGAACGCAGTTCACGCGATGTGGCTGGCGAGTCAGGAAGCCTGCGATAAACTGCCGTCGGGTCGCGCGTACAATATAACCAACGGTGAACATCGCACCCTGCGCAGTATTGTGCAGAAACTTATCGACGAGCTGAATATTGATTGCCGTATCCGCTCCGTGCCCTACCCGATGCTGGACATGATTGCCCGCAGCATGGAGCGCTTAGGCAATAAATCGGCGAAAGAGCCAAAGCTTACGCATTACGGCGTTTCGAAGCTGAATTTTGACTTTACGCTGGATACCAGCCGCGCCCAGGAAGAGTTAGGTTATCAGCCCGTTGTGACGCTGGATGAAGGGATTGAGCGTACCGCAGCCTGGCTGCGCGACCACGGTAAGCTGCCGCGTTAGGCTGATAGCCATTGCAGGGTGGCGGCACAAGCGCCACAAAAACCTGCCAAATTAACCGTAGGCCTGATAAGCGAAGCGCCATCAGGCATTGGTGTCTGCGTTAACCCTGCCCGTATTTCTCCAGTAACGCTTCGGCAATCGCCTGCGTTTCCGCGTCCGCCACGCCATTCCACAACGTCGAGCGGAAGTGCATCTGGAACGCCATAATCACCCGCTGCTGTTCACGCGGCGTCATCTCGGGTTTTACCTCATAGCCATAGCGTGACAGCAGATCGAGCAATGACGCGGTTTCTACCGGCGTATGGGGCGCTCGTCCGGCGAGATAAAATGCCACACGCTGAGCATCCGGCCATGCGCCAATGCCCTGAGCGGCCAGTGCTTGCCACGGAAACAGCGGGCCGGGATCGTCCTTACGCTGCGGCGCAATGTCTGCATGAGCCACCACGTTTTGCGGTTTTATGTCGTAGCGGGCGATGATATCTTTCGCCAATGGGATTAACGCCTGAATCTGCGCGGGCTCAAACGGTGCAAAATACTTGCTGCCCGCTGATTTTTGCCAGCCGCGGTTTTCCAGCTCAATGCCAATTGAGGTATCGTTAATACGCGTAGCACCGCGCCAGAAGCTAATCCCCGCATGCCAGGCCAGATCTTTTTCCGGCACCAGTTGCCAGATACGCGGTTTACCATGGTAAAGCGGCGGCACTGCGGGGATCAAATAGTGTGAACTGACGTTTTTATCGGTCAGCGTAGCCAGGGAAGAGTCAAAATCATCGGCCGTGTAATGGATAACCAGTACTTTAATGCGTGGATAAGCAGCCTGGGCCTGACGGCGGGTATCTAACTGATACCCGTCTTTGTCGACAATCCCTTTTTCGCCAGCACATCCCACCAGCAACAGCGTAAATGCCAGCAGACACAACAGACGTTTCATCGGCGAGTTTTCACCGCGGTACCGCTGACGCTCACCATCAGCATGCTACCGTCTTTGCCTACGGTTTCGTAATCGATATCGATACCGACCACCGCATCAGCACCCAGCGCTTTCGCCTGTTCGCCCAGCTCCTGAAAAGCAATTTCACGCGCTTTACGCAGCTCTTTTTCATACGCGCCGGAGCGACCGCCGACAATATCGCGAATACCGGCAAAAAAATCGCGGAAGATATTCGCGCCTAAAATGGCTTCACCGGTAACAACACCGCAGTACTCCACGATGCTCTGTCCTTCCAGCGTAGGGGTTGTCGAAAACTGCATGGTTAATCTCCTTTTTGCGCTAAGAGCACAATCTCAAAAGCATTATCAAACCAATACACTATGACACTCAAAGGAAAGCCCGCCAAATAAAACTGCTATCCTTGTTGATGTGTAGCGGTTTCAGGTGGTGCGTTTTTTATTTTTATTTGACTGGCATGCCGCCAAAAATAAAAAAGCCCCCAGATGCTTGGGGGCCTGAAGTTATTATTTTCTAAAATCTAATGGCGCCTGGCCGGACTGAATGTACATTGCTACGTTATCAAATGTAATCATTTTTGATTTACAAAAAATACATTTTGCCCCGAACGGATTTCCCTCAGTAACATCAAAGGTTGATGTTCTGTATTGGGAACCATGGCAACATGGACAGCGAAAGTGAATATGATTAGTAATGATAGTTACCTCAAAGCGCCACAACATTAATTGCGGATGGACCTTTAGGTCCCTGCTCCACACCGAATTCGACTTTCTGGTTTTCATTCAGCGTCTTAAACTCATTACTTTGAATCGCTGAGAAATGGACAAAGACATCTTTGCTGCCATCTGCAGGCGTAATGAAGCCAAAACCTTTTTCAGGATTGAACCATTTAACTAAACCAGTCATTTTAGTAGACATATATTTATTCCTTAATTTGAACCTTTCGGCAAGCTTGGTTTTTATGACAGAAACTTCGTAGTGCTTAATGAAGAGACTCAAAGAGGGGATAAACGGATTACACCTGAAAATGAGAACTGCTTGAGTAAACTACTTTGTATATCGTCTGTTATTCAAACCGACCGGATCATTAACGCACGGGCACCGAGATTAAGCAACTCTTATTTTAGCCATCCGGAGTCCCTTATAGCCAACAACACGGCATGAGTTTTGTTTAGCCAGGCGTAAAGCGCGGCAAATGGAACATGCAAATGCTCAGATGGTCTATACAGTATAAGAAGCATGAATGGCCGCCAACGCCCCGTTGCAGGTTGATATACTAAAGCTGAAGCTGGCAACGAGCGCCACCAACATACTTCAGGTGGGGTGTCCGCGAATTTGCTTTAGCAAAAACAATGTGTTAATCGATCATCCAATCTTTAGTGAGACCGAATTGTTCATCGTAGAACACAATTAGTAGGAAGCTTATAAGGAAATCATTATGCGCTATTCGAAACTCTCTCTGCTGGTTCCATGTGCACTACTTCTCAGCGCCTGTACGACCGTGACGCCGGTCTATAAAGATAACGGCACGCGTAGTGGTTCATGCATAGAAGGTGGGCCAGACAGCGTGGCTCAACAATTCTATGATTACCGTATTCAGCATCGAAACAATGATATTACCGCCCTTCGTCCGTACCTGAGCGACAATCTGGCTAAACTGCTGACCGATGCCAGCCGTGATAATGCACACCGCGATCTGTTTAACAGCGATCCGTTCTCCAGTCGCGCTACGTTACCAGACAGCGCCAGTGTCGCCAGCGCATCTACTATTCCGAATAGTGATGCACGCAACATTCCACTGCGCGTAGAGCTGAAACAGGGTGACCAAAGCTGGCGCGATGAAGTGCTGATGATCCGTGAAGGTCAGTGCTGGGTCGTTGATGATGTACGCTATCTGGGCGGCAGCGTACACGCGCCAGCCGGGACGCTGCGCCAGTCTGTCGAAAACCGCTAACCGCCCCATTCACCCGCTTAAATCATAACCCCCATAAATTGTCTGGCATTCTGCATAGAATGCCGACATTTATTCTTGCCCACTGGTGGCCCCGCTATTTTGTGCTATGTTTAGAGAAGAATGCGGTTTGCATTTAACTTTTAACGCATAAATATTGCATAACTATTCTGTCAAAGGTAGTATCTGCGGCTTCAATAGCTATCAGACTGCCAGTATCGAGTGTCAATGAGTATTCAATTAAACGGCATTAACTGCTTCTACGGCGCACATCAGGCGCTGTTCGATATCACGCTGGATTGCCCTCAGGGTGAAACACTGGTGTTACTTGGCCCAAGTGGAGCCGGGAAAAGCTCGCTGCTGCGCGTACTCAACCTGCTTGAGATGCCGCGCTCGGGCACGCTCTCTATCGCAGGCAACCGTTTCGACTTCACGAAGACCCCGTCAGATAAAGCCATTCGGGATCTGCGTCAGAACGTAGGCATGGTCTTTCAACAATATAATCTCTGGCCGCATCTCACGGTTGTGCAGAACCTGATTGAAGCACCCTGCCGCGTACTGGGTCTGACAAAAGAGCAAGCGATGGCGCGCGCCGAGAAACTGCTGGAACGTCTGCGCCTCAAGCCTTACAGCGATCGTTACCCATTACATCTTTCCGGTGGCCAGCAACAGCGTGTGGCCATTGCCCGCGCGTTGATGATGGAGCCGCAGGTGCTGCTGTTTGATGAACCGACCGCCGCGCTTGACCCGGAAATTACCGCCCAAATCGTCAGCATCATTCGCGAACTGGCGGAAACCAACATTACTCAAGTGATCGTCACCCACGAAGTGGAAGTTGCACGTAAAACGGCCAGCCGTGTGGTGTATATGGAAAACGGTCATATCGTCGAGTTTGGGGATGCGAGCTGCTTTGCCAACCCGCAAACCGAAGCGTTTAAAAACTATCTTTCTCACTAAGATTCGGGACAATACAATGAAAAAAGTTCTGATTGCCGCGCTAATCGCAGGTTTTAGTCTTTCCGCTACCGCAGCCCAAACCATTCGTTTCGCCACCGAAGCGTCTTATCCTCCGTTTGAATCTATCGATGCGAATAACAAGATCGTAGGTTTTGACGTTGATCTGGCAAACGCGCTGTGTAAAGAGATTGACGCTACTTGTACCTTCACCAATCAGGCCTTCGACAGCCTGATTCCGAGCCTGAAGTTCCGTCGTTTTGACGCGGTGATGGCCGGTATGGATATCACGCCTGAGCGTGAAAAACAGGTGCTGTTCACCACCCCTTACTACGACAACTCTGCGCTGTTTGTGGGCCAGCAGGGTAAATACACCAGCATCGACCAGCTGAAAGGTAAAAAAGTCGGCGTTCAAAACGGTACCACGCACCAGAAATTCATCATGGATAAACATCCGGAAGTGACCACTGTGCCGTATGACAGCTACCAGAATGCCAAACTCGATCTGCAAAATGGTCGTATTGACGGCGTCTTTGGTGATACCGCAGTAGTAACCGAGTGGCTGAAAGACAATCCTAAGCTTGCCGCGGTTGGTGACAAAGTGACGGATAAAGATTACTTCGGTACCGGTCTGGGCATTGCTGTGCGCCAGGGCAATACCGAGCTGCAGCAGAAATTTAACGCTGCGCTGGAAAAAGTGAAGAAAGATGGGACTTACGAGACCATCTACAACAAATGGTTCCAGAAGTAATATTTGATGAATGAATTTTTTCCTTTAGCAAGCGCCGCCGGGATGACCGTCGGCCTTGCCGTTTGTGCGCTGATCATTGGCCTTGCGCTCGCCATGTTTTTTGCCGTCTGGGAGTCAGTAAAATGGCGACCGGTGGCATGGACGGGCTCGGCCCTGGTCACCATCCTGCGCGGTCTGCCAGAAATTCTGGTGGTTCTGTTTATCTATTTCGGCTCCTCACAGCTGCTGCTGACGCTGGCCGATGGCTTTACGATCAATCTCGGGTTTGTACAAATCCCGGTTCAGATGCAGATCGAAAACTTCGATGTCAGCCCGTTCCTGTGCGGTGTCATTGCACTGTCATTACTGTACGCCGCTTACGCATCACAAACGCTGCGTGGCGCGCTGAAGGCCGTGCCACTCGGACAATGGGAATCAGGTCAGGCGTTGGGTTTGTCTAAAGCCGCGATCTTCTTTCGTCTGGTGATGCCGCAGATGTGGCGTCATGCCTTACCGGGACTGGGTAACCAGTGGCTGGTGTTGCTGAAAGATACCGCGCTGGTCAGCCTTATCAGCGTGAACGATCTGATGCTGCAAACGAAGAGTATTGCCACCCGCACCCAGGAGCCATTTACCTGGTACATTGTGGCGGCCGCTATTTATCTGGTGATTACGCTGGTGAGTCAGTACATTCTCAAACGCATTGACCTACGCGCGACACGTTTTGAGCGGAGACCAGGCTGATGCTTGAGTATTTACCTGAATTGTTGAAAGGGCTGCATACCAGCCTGACGCTGACGGTCGCCTCCATCGTGGTTGCTCTGGTGCTGGCGCTGATCTTCACCGTCATCCTGACGCTGAAAACGCCGGTGCTGGTGTGGCTGGTTCGCGCTTATATCACGCTGTTTACCGGTACACCGCTGCTGGTGCAAATCTTCCTGATCTACTACGGACCAGGACAGTTTCCGGCATTGCAAGAATATCCGGTACTGTGGCATCTGCTCTCTGAACCCTGGTTATGCGCCTTAATTGCGCTGTCGTTAAACAGTGCGGCCTACACTACGCAACTGTTTTACGGCGCTATCCGTGCAATCCCGGAAGGCCAGTGGCAGTCCTGCGGAGCGTTAGGGATGAGCAAAAAGGATACGCTGGCGATTCTGTTGCCGTACGCCTTTAAACGCGCCCTCTCCTCGTATTCCAACGAAGTGGTGCTGGTATTTAAAAGTACCTCACTGGCTTACACTATCACGCTGATGGAAGTCATGGGTTATAGCCAGCTGCTGTACGGTCGTACTTATGACGTTATGGTCTTCGGTGCGGCAGGTGTGATTTACCTGATCGTCAACGGCTTGCTGACGCTGATGATGCGCTTAATCGAACGTAAAGCGCTGGCGTTTGAACATCGGAATTAAGCATATGCCTGATGGCGCTACGCTTATCAGGCCTACAGTTCATGCACCTTTTGTAGGCCGGATAAGGTGCTAGCACCGCCATCCGGCAAATATGCATAAAGCAAAATAATCAAGACGGACAACAACCTAAATTGTCCGTCTTTTTTTATACCAGTAAAAATATTTAATCATTTTTATTGCATATAAATTCATTAAATGGCATTGTTACTCCACGCCGCAGACACGGTAATAATCATAAGATTGACAGACGGGAGTTCCACCATGAAAAAGTTAGTACTGGCCGCATTACTTGCTACTTTCGCCGCTGGCGCCTCAGTTGCTGATAAAATTAGTTTCGGTGTATCAGCCACATATCCGCCATTTGAATCACTGGACGCGAGCAATAAAATTGTCGGTTTTGACATCGACCTGGCAACGGCGCTGTGCAAACAAATGCAGGCGGAATGTACTTTTACCAATCATGCTTTCGACAGCCTGATCCCCGCGCTGAAATTCAAGAAATATGATGCGGTAATTTCCGGAATGGATATCACACCTGAGCGTAGCAAGCAGGTTGCATTTACTCAGCCTTACTATGCCAACTCCGCGCTGGTGATTGCGAAAAAAGACACCTATAAAACCTTTGCCGACCTGAAAGGTAAGCGCATTGGTATGGAAAACGGCACCACCCATCAGAAATACCTGCAGGACAAACATCCTGAGGTGAAAACCGTGGCCTACGATAGCTATCAGAATGCGATTATCGACCTGAAAAATGGCCGTATTGATGGCGTATTTGGCGATACCGCTGTAGTTAACGAATGGCTGAAAACCAACCCGCAGTTAGGCGTTGCCACTGACAAAGTAACCGATCCGCAATACTTCGGTACTGGCCTTGGCATCGCGGTTCGCCCGGATAACAAAGCCCTGCTGGAAAAACTGAACAGCGCGCTGGCGGCAATCAAAGCTGACGGCACGTACCAGAAAATCAGCGATCAGTGGTTCCCGCAGTAACGTCTGCCCAATCTGAAAAGCCGCGCTCTGCGGCTTTTTTTATCTCTTCGCCTGCGCTTTCAGTCAGTTCTTACGCCATAAACGCTTTCCTGGCATACACTTGTTAAAACGAAAAAAAGTGAGGCAAACGGATGATAGCGTTCCCTGCCAGTTTACTGATCCTCAATGGAAAAAGTGCTGATAATCTCCCCCTGCGTGATGCCATTGCGAAGCTTCGCGATGAAGGCGTGGAAATCCATGTTCGCGTGACCTGGGAAAAAGGCGATGCCCAACGCTACGTTGATGAAGCTCGTCAGCTAGGCGTTGCTACGGTGATAGCCGGCGGCGGTGACGGCACCATCAACGAAGTTTCGACAGCGCTGATTCAGTCGCAGGGTGGCAATATTCCAGCGCTGGGTATTTTACCGTTGGGAACGGCGAATGACTTTGCCACCAGCGTTGGTATACCCGATGACCTTGAAAAGGCGTTAAAGCTGGCTATCGCTGCAAATGCGACTGCGATCGATATGGTACAGGTCAACGATAAAACCTGTTTTATCAACATGGCTACCGGCGGGTTTGGCACGCGCATCACCACCGAAACGCCGGAAAAACTCAAGGCCGCACTGGGCGGTGTATCGTATTTTATTCACGGATTAATGCGCATGGATACGCTCAAGCCCGACATCTGTGACATTCGTGGGGAGGATTTTCACTGGCAGGGTAAGGCGCTGGTGATTGGTATCGGTAACGGTCGCCAGGCCGGTGGTGGGCAACAGCTTTGCCCGACGGCGCTGATCAACGACGGCCTGCTGCAACTGCGCATTTTTACCGGCGAGGAACTACTGCCAGGACTGCTTTCGGCGTTAACGCAATCCGAAGACAACCCTAACATTATTGACGGCGCATCGTCGTGGTTTGATATCCGCGCCCCACACGAAATTACCTTTAATCTCGATGGTGAACCACTCAGCGGACAAGAGTTTCATATTGAAATCCTGCCCGCTGCGCTACGTTGCAGACTGCCGCCGGGTTGTCCGCTGTTGCGCTAACCCAACAACAATCCGAGGGATCAGGCAATAGTGACTTTGCTGTCCAGATAAACGTCCTGTACGGCGTTAATCAACTTAACGCCGTCGGCCATGGTTTTCTTGAACGCTTTACGCCCCAGAATCAGCCCCATACCACCCGCACGTTTGTTAATAACCGCCGTACGCACTGCATCGCTCAGGTCGGTGTCGCCGCCGGCCGCCCCGCCAGAGTTAATTAACCCGGCACGCCCCATATAACAGTTCGCCAGTTGGTAACGCACCAGGTCAATTGGATTCTCGCTGGTCAACTTGGTATAGACGCGATCGTCGGTATAGCCAAAATTAACCGCTTTATACCCGCCGTTATTTTCCGCCATTTTCTGCTTAACGATATCCGCTCCAATAGTGGCAGCCAGATGGTTAGCCTGCCCGGTAAGATCAGCGGAAACATGGTAATCCACGCCATCTTTTTTAAACGCGGAGTTACGCAGATACGCCCACAGCACGGTAACCATACCCAACTCATGGGCGCGCTCAAACGCTGCTGAAATCTCTTCAATCTGGCGGCGAGATTCCTCAGAACCGAAATAGATGGTTGCCCCTACCGCAACCGCACCCATATTGAACGCCTGTTCTACGCTGGCATACAGCGTCTGGTCAAAGGTATTCGGATAGCTGAGCGTTTCGTTGTGGTTAATTTTAACGAGGAACGGGATACGGTGCGCGTAGCGGCGGGAGACAGAAGCCAGCACACCGTAAGTCGATGCCACGCAGTTGCACCCTGCTTCGATAGCCAACTCCACAATATTCTTCGGATCAAAGTACAGCGGGTTAGCGGCAAACGAAGCCCCAGCAGAATGCTCTACCCCCTGATCCACCGGTAGGATCGACAGATACCCTGTCCCGGCAAGTCGCCCCGTGTTATACAGCGTCTGCATATTACGCAGCACGGCAGGCGGCCGGTTGTTATCCACCATCACGCGATCGACGTAATCATGTCCAGGCAGGTAAAGTTGGTCAGAAGGAATGGTCATACAACGATGCTGTAAAAGGCTGTCGGCATCTTTGCCAAGCAACTGCGCAATATCAGTCATAGCTATGCTCCCGTAAGTTCCGGTTTAAAACCGGAATATGGATTGTCCTGACCCGCCTTTTTGCGGGCAGCATTAAGCCTGGTACCGACTGCGCTTTTTTTCCATCTTTAGCGCACTTTTCCGCAACTTCTGCTGGCTCGATTCAGGAAAAAATAATGTTAAGACGGTCAAAGTTTAATCTCAAAGGTATTTTAAAGGTATTATTGAATGGTACTATCAGCGCGTACCTTACCTGTCATGAAGGATTTAAAGATGAAAACTACAGTTAAGCTGTCGTTCATGATGTTTGTAGAGTGGTTTATCTGGGGCGCCTGGTTTGTACCACTGTGGCTGTGGCTGAGTAAAAGTGGCTTTAGTGCCGGTGAGATCGGCTGGTCCTACGCCTGCACCGCCATTGCGGCGATCCTGTCGCCCATTCTGGTCGGTTCAATCACTGACCGCTTTTTCTCCGCGCAAAAAGTGCTGGCGGTGTTGATGTTCGTCGGCGCTATTCTGATGTACTTCGCCGCCCAGCAAACCACCTTTAGCGGATTCTTCCCTCTGTTACTGGCCTATTCGTTGACCTATATGCCGACGATTGCGCTGACCAACAGTATTGCTTTTGCCAACGTACCGGATGTTGAACGTGATTTCCCGCGCATCCGCGTGATGGGCACCATTGGCTGGATTGCCTCCGGTTTGGCCTGCGGTTTCTTACCGCAAATGCTTGGCTATAACGACATCTCACCGACCAATATTCCCCTGCTTATCACTGCCGGAAGCTCCGCATTGTTAGGCGTTTTTGCCTTCTTTTTACCGGATACGCCGCCAAAAAGTACCGGCAAAATGGATTTCAAAGTTATGCTGGGTCTGGATGCGCTTATCCTGCTGCGCGATAAGAACTTCCTCGTCTTCTTCTTTTGCTCTTTCCTGTTTGCGATGCCACTGGCGTTCTATTACATCTTTGCCAACGGTTACCTGACAGAAGTCGGTATGAAAAACGCCACCGGCTGGATGACACTGGGCCAGTTCTCAGAAATCTTCTTCATGCTGGCGCTACCGTTTTTCACCAAACGCTTTGGCATTAAAAAGGTATTGTTGCTTGGTCTTATTACTGCGGCGATCCGCTACGGATTTTTCGTTTACGGCGGTGCGGAAGAATATTTCACTTACGCCCTGCTGTTTCTCGGCATTCTGCTGCACGGCGTCAGTTACGACTTCTATTACGTCACGGCTTACATCTATGTCGATAAAAAAGCGCCGGTCCACATGCGCACCGCAGCGCAAGGGCTTATCACCCTCTGCTGTCAGGGGTTCGGCAGCCTGCTCGGTTACCGTTTGGGCGGCGTGATGATGGAAAAAATGTTTGCTTATCAGGAACCGGTTAATGGTCTCACCTTTAACTGGGCTGGCATGTGGGGATTTGGCGCGGTCATGATTGCCGTCATTGCCGTGATGTTTATGATTTTCTTTCGCGAATCAGACAAAGAAATCACCGCCATTAAGGTGGACGATCGCGATGTAGCGTTGAAACAAGGGGAAGTAAAATGAAAGCAGAACGTATTCTCGGTGCTCTTTATGGGCAGGCGTTAGGGGATGCGATGGGCATGCCGTCGGAACTGTGGCCAAGAACCCGGGTAAAAGCACACTTCGGTTGGATCGACCGTTTTTTGCCCGGCCCTGCGGAAAATAATGCCGCCTGCTATTTTAACCAGGCGGAGTTCACTGATGACACGTCCATGGCACTGTGTCTGGCAGATGCCCTGCTTGAGTGCGACGGCGAAATTGTGCCAGACGTTATTGGTCGCAATATTCTGGCATGGGCTGAGCAGTTTGATGCTTTTAATAAAAACGTGCTCGGCCCGACCTCGAAAATTGCGTTGAAAGCTATTCGTGACGGTAAACCGGTCGCCGAACTTGAAAACAACGGCGTGACCAATGGCGCGGCAATGCGCGTTTCCCCGCTGGGATGCCTGCTGCCCGCCCGCGATCTTGATGCCTTTATCGATGATGTGGCACTGGCCTCCAGCCCAACGCATAAATCGGATCTGGCTATCGCGGGAGCCGTTGTCGTCGCGTGGGCGGTATCGCGCGCCATCGACGGAGGAAAATGGTCAGAGATTGTCAACGCGCTACCTGCCATTGCCCTGCATGCGCAGCAAAAACGAATCACCACCTTTAGCGCATCGCTTTGTGCACGCCTTGAACTGGCGCTGAAAATCGTCCGTAACGCCGATGGCGTCGAGTCCGCCAGCGAGCAGTTGTATCAGGTTGTGGGGGCAGGAACCAGCACCATTGAGTCCGTTCCTTGCGCTATCGCCATGGTTGAGCTGGCACAGACCGATCCTAACCGCTGCGCCATTTTGTGCGCTAACCTCGGCGGCGATACCGACACCATCGGGGCGATGGCAACCGCCATTTGTGGTGCATTACATGGCGTGAGCGCGATCAACCCGGCATTGAAGCAGGAATTGGACGCGGTGAATCAGCTGGACTTTACCCACTACGCCAACGGGTTAATGCGACTGCGCGAGCAGCGGGAGGCGCTATGAGCAACACGCATCTGCAACAACTTCTCTCGCAGTTACGTACACAGCGGCCAGTAACGGTGGTGGGTGCGGCGGTGATTGATGTCATTGCCGATGCGTATGCCCTCCCCTGGCGCGGCTGTGACATAGAGCTCAAGCAGCAAGGTGTTAACGTTGGCGGCTGTGCACTCAATATCGCCGTCACGCTTAAGCGTTTAGGTATCGATGCCTGCAATGCTCTACCACTGGGTCAGGGAGTGTGGGCCGACATTATCCGCAACCGGATGACAAAAGAGAGACTGCACAGCCGGATCGACAATGCCGAAGGCGATAACGGTTGGTGTCTGGCGCTGGTGGAGCCGGATGGCGAGCGTACCTTTATGTCTTTTAGCGGCGTTGAGAATCAGTGGAATGCCGCCTGGCTGGCACAGCTGGATATCCCGCGTCATAGCCTGGTGTATCTTTCGGGTTATCAGCTAGCGTCCCCGTGCGGTGAATTGCTGGTGCAGTGGCTGGAAGGTCTGGAAGAGGTGACACCATTTATCGATTTTGGCCCGCGCATCGGCGACATTCCCGAGCCCTTACTGGCAAGAATTATGGCCTGTCGTCCGCTGGTGTCACTTAATCGTCAGGAGGCGGAAATTGCTGCCGAGCGGTTTGCATTAAGTCAGGATGTGGAAGGTTTTGGCGCAGAATGGGTGCAGCGTTTCACCGCACCGGTGGTCGTGCGTCACGATAAAGACGGCGCATGGTATTTCAGCACACAGACATCCGGCTGCGTACCGGCATTTGCAACGGCGGTCGTTGATACTATCGGCGCAGGTGACAGCCACGCTGGCGGCATGCTGGCTGGGCTGGCGTCTGGCTGGACGCTGGCCGACTCAGTGCTGTTAGGTAACGCGGTGGCGTCCTGGGTAGTTGGACATCGCGGCGGCGATTGCGCCCCGTCACGCGAGGAGCTACTCCTCGCACACAAAAACGTATAGATCGCTACGACAGTAACTGATGCTGTATTCAATAGGCCGTTGCTGCTGGTCAAGCGCTACCTGCTTGATCACCAGTACCGGCACTTTGCTATCCATTTGAATGTGCGCCTGGAACTCTGCGTCAGGCATTCTGGCGCTAACACGTGAGCGCGTGCGCTGCGGGAAAATATGCTGGCTACGAAAATAGTCATACAGCGAAACACCGATGGCATCCACGTCATGAATTAGATGTGCGGGTACCCAGGACTCTTCAATAGAGACTGCGTCTTCGTCAACGTAACGAATGCGTTTGAGCAAGAAGACATCACTCCCTGCGACAACAGCCAACTGCTGTGCCACCTCTTCCGGGCAAGGCACAATTCTTTTGTTAACCCACAACGTATCCGGTTTTTTACCGCGCAACACCACCTGCTGAGAAAAACCGCGCGCTTCTTTAAGCGAATACTCGAAGATATTGTTAATTTGCGTTCCGTAACCGCGGGCACGTGTTACTACACCTTCTTCTTCCAGAGCCTGCATCGCCTTGCGTACCGTAATCCGAGAAACGCCGGTCAACTGGCTGAGGTCGCGCTCGCCGGGCAGGATATTGCCGTGCTCCAGGATCCCACTGCGCACAGCATTCTTCACCGTCTGCGCAAATTTCATATACAGCGGCGTGTTATCCGCCGCTGAAATACGTTCATTCAGTTGTGCGATAAGCTGGGTATGCGCTTGTTCCATTTATCTTTTTCCTGGCCGCCGTTTCTGCAGCCAGTATACCCATTACCACCACGCGTGGAAATGATGCACCGGACCAATTCCCTCGCCAACTTCCAGCGTGTCGGCCTGTGCCAACGCCGCTGAAAGCCACAGTTTGGCTTCCTGTACGGTATCGGCCCAGTTGTTATGGCGCGGACGCAGGGCTGCCAACGCCGCCGATAGCGTACAACCGGTGCCATGGGTATTTTTGGTCATCACCCTTGGTGCGGTAAAACGCTGCTCACCATCGCGCGTAAAGAGCCAGTCGGGGCTTTGTGCATCATCCAGATGACCGCCCTTCATCAACACTGCCTCGCAGCCCAGCGCCCGTAGCGCCCTTCCCTGCTCTAACATCTCCTGCTCAGTCTGCGCATGCGATGCCCCGAGCAGTGCAGCAGCTTCGGGTAAATTAGGGGTGATAATTGAAACCTGCGGCAGCAAACGGGTACGCAACGTTTCTACCGCCGAGGGCGACAGCAACGGATCGCCGCTTTTCGCCAACATCACCGTGTCCAGCACCACATTTTGTACCCGATGGCGACGTAAACGTTCGGCGACAGCTTCGACAATGTCCGTCTCCGCCAACATACCGATTTTAGTCGTATCAATACGCACATCATTGAACACAGAGTCCAACTGCGCGGCGACAAAATCAGGTTCAATGCGATACACCGACTGCACCCCACGCGTATTTTGCGCCACCAGCGCCGTGATAACGGAACAGCCGTAAGCGCCCAGCGCCGAGAAGGTTTTTAAATCAGCCTGAATACCCGCGCCACCGCTTGGGTCGGTTCCGGCGATCGTTAATGCGTTAATCCGTTTCATGCTTGCTCCTGGGCGTTCAGATTATAGAGGGCGTCGAGAAATGCCGGGACAAAGCTGCCCGGTCCGTTTGATTGTTGTGTGGCTATTTGCCCGGCCTGTTTCATCCAGCTACAGGCGGAGGCGACGTTATCAAGTCGGTCACCACGTAAAGCGCAACTGGCCGCAACAACCGCTGATAGCGCGCATCCGGTGCCCACCACACGAGTCATCAACGGGTCACCACCGTCCACGCAAACGGTACGCTGACCATCGGTGACGTAATCCACTTCGCCGGTAACCACGACAATGGTCCCAATCTGACGAGCCAGCGCCTGCGCTGCCGGAAGCGCAGCAACAGCCGTATCGGTTGTATCCACGCCACGTCCCCCACCGTTCATGCCGGCCAGAGCAAGTATTTCCGAAGCGTTGCCACGAATAGCAGCAGGCTGTAGTGACAATAATTCCAGGCAGAAGCGGCGGCGAAACGCAAGCGCGCCTACGGCAACGGGATCGAGAGTCCACGGGGTTTTAGCATGATGAGCCTGCTTAACTGCGGCACGCATCGCCGCGGCCCGTTCCCGAGTTAAGGTGCCGACATTAACCAGCAATGCACTGGCAATAGCGGCGAATTGGCTGGCTTCCTCAGGTTCGATAACCATCGCAGGCGATGCGCCCAGCGCCAGTAATGTATTGGCAGTAAAGCTTTGAACGACCTCATTGGTCATACAGTGTGTGAGCGGGGATAAGGTTCTAAATTGGTGCAAAGTGTGAGCCGCGAGCGCGCGGCTGTGCAGGTCAGGCTGCATGGTTCAGCTCCTGCCCGCGCGAAGAAGGGACACGAGCAGTGTCAGACTTCCCTACGCTGGCATTATCCAGATCAGGTGGTACGGGTATTTCTCAGCCTTCACCAGAAGGGCACCCCGAGTCGTTGAAACACAAACGTAATACGCTGGTTTCAGTAACAGGATACTGCCTGTGCTTAACGATGTAAATTGGCGCACTCCCCACTCCCGCAGTGAAACTACTGGTCAAGGTTGCTGCAATTCTGTACTTTCATTTACACTTTTTACGAAATGACTGGAGTGATCACAAAATAGTGCTTGTCAGGCATCCGGTATGCCAGGAATGATACATGACTGATTTTGATGACCCGAAGAGGTAGAGAGGATGGGTATGAAGAATAAAATGTTGCTGGGTGCACTTCTGCTTGCAAGCAGCGTCGTCTGGGCCGCACCAGCTGCAACAGCTGCCCCCACCGGTATCGATAAGTATGAACTGAGCAGCTTTATTGCTGACTTCACCCATTTCAAACCCGGTGACAAGGTTCCACCACTGTATCTCACCGAAGAATACACCATTAAACAGTGGAATCTGCGCAACCTGCCCGCGCCGACGGCAGGCACCCACTGGACCTACATGGGCGGCGCGTATGTGCTGGTCAACGATGCCGATGCTAAGATCATTAAAGCCTACGACGGCGAGATTTTTTATCATCGGTGAAGGTATTTAATTAAAATGAAGAACACGTGCTGTCCAATGGGCAATTCGTGTTCTATTTTTTATATATAAAATCAATCATATGCAATAGTAAAAACAACCTTGCTTTGCACTTTCCCTGTTCGTAATGATTCACCATTAATTCGTGCATACCTAGCACTAACTATAAAATTATAATATTTATCAACAACCCCCATCTTTTTTATTCTTTTTAAAACAGAGCCATTTTTTAGGGGGATACTAGTATCTGAACCACTGTAGATATTAAACCCCACACCTTGCGCACCATCAGCTAAAGTATTTTTTAATGTAAGCCCATCATCCGACCAATCGCCAGAAGAAATTTTAAGTGTTACCGGGTTTGTTGCTACATTATTAACACCATTACATTCTAACTTTAATGTATCAGAAACATTTCCTCCATATCTACCTGCATGTAAATCATTTATAGAAATGTTAGGTAATGTAATAGAATAATCAGACTGTAGGAATTTACACGTTGTTGGTTGGTGCGTTACATTAAAAATTATACTTTGTGCAAATGAAGCATTAAGCCCAAAGCATGCAAGAATATTTTGCCAACTGCAGCTAGAATTTGATGAGAATATAATCGCATCAGAAATAGTAAAGGTGTTCACATTAGAAGACCTCAGATTTACATTACCAGGAGCATCGACATACTCCATCTTAAGTACAATATTTTTTGTATTAAATAAACTTGCCGCCGAATATTGCTTTCCGAATATAGATGAACTTGGCGTATCTATCGGGAAATCACCTTCAACAGATGCATTTAACTTTATGTAGATAGGTTTCTCACCTGAAATATCATATAGCTCAACTATGTAATTTTGTAACGCATTGACCATATACATTTTATCAGTAGATAAATGACAAGTAAAATCACCATCGAAATTCGTATTGAAGTTTTGAGAACCCTCTCCGTCTGTTAAGGTAACACTAATATTATTACTCTTTTTTTGTGAGCCATTGCAAGTTGCATAAGACATCATAGGAAATAACATAATTAATATTATAAGATATTTTTTCATCTACCACCTCACCGACAAATATAAACTTTACTTTCATCAATCGTTTTATCGAAGGTGATTGAGCATGAAAGTCCCTGTTGCTTATCAATCGCCACTTTTATCTCCGGCGACACTTCATTGGTACGAATAAAAAGCTGGCTTCCCTGACCTACCACGCCAATATTGTGTCCATGAATATCTTCTACTTCATAACCAAACGTCAGCGGTGAACCATCAGGGCGTTGCGCCCGGATATACCAGGGTTTACGTTGGTCAGTATCAAACGTCGCCAGAACGACTGCTCCCCGATATGGGGCTGTATTACGCCGATTCCCTTGCAGATCGGTTTCGCTATTAGTATTAGAAACATCCAGCATCAAGTGGTTTTCACGATAAGGCGTCAACCCATCGTAGACCACCACACCATTACGGTTGGTGGTACGGTATTTTTGCCCATTTACATACGCCCCTTCCAGACCCGGTGCATGCATTACAGCAAACGTTTCTGATAATCGATTGGCTAAATTCACACCACCAGACCAGGCCACAAGGCCACCCGAAATGCTGCCGCCAGCTTGCGTATATTTAGACGACTGGCTGTAGCTGCCGTTAAGCGTAGCAACTGGCGCATTCCACGTCAGATTGCCGCCCGCTGTTGTCTCGCTGTCCTGCCGTTGATGACTGAGATTCACCCCATAGTTAAACTGATCGCGACTGCCTGCAGTACCGGAAAGCCCGGTATTGTTAGACGCAAAACCATCATCATCAAAAGTCGTTGAGTTCGACACATACAAATGTCTGCGCGGAGCGCTAATATCATCTCCCCAGTCAAACGGAATGGAGATAAAGATGTTAAAACGTTTATCTTCGTGATGATCTTCATCGTAAGTCTGACTAGCTGAAAAGGTATAGCTAATCCGTTGCCAGCTATTGGAATAACTCAGTTGATAATCTTTGCTGCTACCGCTACGCCCCCAGTAATCTCGCCACAGCGTACTGAGCGAGAATGAACCCCAGCCTTGCGGCAGAGACTGGCTGACGTTGGCCGAAAAACTGTTCTTACGACCAAAATCATTCTGATAATAATCTGCAATGTCATACACATCGTTTTCATCACGACGGTAGCTATTTTTGTTATTGGCCCAGACATGATCGTTAAACGTGCGATAGTCTTTTGAAGAGTAGCGATACGCCGCTAAGCCAAAACGGGTGGCGGTTTGCGTCAAATACTTGTTATAGGCAATCTGGTAGCTCTGCCCGTCAAACACATCACCGCTATCCTGCTTACTGTGGGACTGTGTTGCATCAACGGAAATCGCGCCAATACGCGTATTCCAGCCGGTACCCAACGTAAACGCATTGTAGTTATCCGCCAGCATGGTACCGCCGTACAGCGTTAACAGATTATTCAGCCCGTACTGATAGCTCATCTGTGCAAAGTCGGTCTGGTTACTGGCGCCTTCGATATGGCTACGCCCGGCGGCAAAATCATATTTTGAGACACCCGGCTGCAACATATTGGGCACCGCAGCATAGGGCACCAGATAGGTTGTTACCGATCCGTCCGCCTCTTTGATACTGACGTCAAGATCCGCACCGCCACCAGCCAACTGCAAATCAGCAATGGAAAACGGGCCTGGCGGGACTTCTTTCTGATAAACCACAAAGCCGTTCTGCTCGATGGTGACCAGCGCATTGCTTTGCGCAATCCCCTGAACCAGGGGCGTAAAATTCTGCTTTGAGTTTGGCAGCATCTGCATATCGCGATACAACCGTACGCCACGAAAGCGCACAGCATCAAAAATATCTGATGAGGTATACATATCCCCGGCACGCAGAGTGCCCAAAATTTGCGGGATGCCGCGTTCCAGATACAGGGTGTTGCTTTTCCACTCCCCGCTGCTGTCATCGGTTTTGTTATAGCTGGCATCAGAATGCAGCTGCCAGCCCAGCAGGTTTAACCCACTGGTAAAACGCGCATAGGTACTTTTGCTGTTACCAGAATCCTTATAGTCGCTGTAATACTGACTGGCATAATAGGAAGTATAGAAAGCATTGATGCCACGATCCCAATTCTCAGGAGGAACATACCCTTGCTCAAGTTCATCGACAAACGCCTGCGGAACGCTGAGATCCAGACGAAACGTGCCGATATTCCAGGCATAACTGCCCCCTTGCACCACCTGCTTTAGGGTTGGGCATTCATTCTGCTTGTCCAATGCTTGTATATTTATCCCCAGACGCGTTAATGCATCGCGGGATAGACAGGTGTCATCCGGATTATCCTTAACAGTAATATCATACTTACCACGCCACTGTTTATTGACGTAGATGTCAATATCATATTGGCCTGGCAGAGGTTGATTATCATCGAGGCGAAAATCAGAAACTTTCTCACCCTTCATTCCACCCATCATAAAATTTGTATCAAACGTTTCTTCTGCGGCATGGGCATCAATGCCAAGTAGCAACAGTAATACCGCCGAAGCAATCGGAGTCATCCTTAACATAACCAGCTCCTGTTATTTTAGGCTGACGTTATGGCTAATATAATTACCGTGATCGTCAATAATAGTCATTTTATACTGATTGGCATTAGCACTTTTTAATGCCACGTCTGTGCTGGAGAGCGGTGCAAGCATAATACTTTCGTTATTAATTTTAACATTATTAGCTTTTACTTCCGTCACCGTGACCCAGTTAGCGGCATCATTCTTAATGGAATAAATACTACCGCTACGTTTCATGGATAGTTTTTGAAACGTATGTTTATTAACTGGCGAGATACCTTTAGGTCGATAAAATAGTTTAATCCTATTCTGCATAGCAAACTTGAGTACATTCTTTCCTGCGCTATCAGGATTGTTTGGCGGAATATCCAGAACATTGAGAAAAAATAAACTTTCTTTGTTGTTAGGCAGCGTATTCGCCATTTTTTTAATTTTTAACTGCTGGCCAGAGTCCGCTGCGATCTTTGCTACCGGAGGGGTGAGCATAAACGGTACGTGAATTTTTTCCGGTGGTAACGAGCTGTCGCCATCATCAATCCACGACTGTACCAGTGAAGAGCGTTCACCCTGGTTCATCAATTGTACCAGAACTTCATTTTTTTCTGCCGGGTAGATAACACGCGTACCATAAATAACTACACCAGCATGAGCAGGGAGAGTAAACAAAAAAGGAATAAAACTAATGAGTCCTTTCATCTCAACCACCATATATAAGAAAGTAAAAACGGCGGCAAAGCCGCCGGAATAAAATCAATCAGTAGATACTTGCAATTTAATTACAGAGTTAACCTCACCAGCAGTCACCGTTGTCGCAGTTTTCGCATAATAGGCTTTAAAATCTAATTCATATTCACCATTATCGGTTGGTTTCAGCTTAACTGACTCTCCTGGTTGGATAGCTTTTGAAGCCCCACCACTTGCCCTTTCATTCTGCAGATATACTTTATATCCCACACCTTCCGCGGCCCCAGAACTTTTTGCGGTAATATCTCTGTATTGGCTAGTAAATCCATCCTCTATGAATGAAATGCTAGGGTTATTTTTCCCTTCACATTTAAATTTAATCTTTGAGCTAGATGAGTTAGTAAACCCTTCCAATTGTTCACCAACTTCTATTTGGCTTAAAGCGCTCTGACTGACATCAGGCATAACGATATTATCTTCAGCTGCACCACTGACTATAGTGCATGAAACAGGTAAAACAACCCCTTTAATAGTCAGTGTTCCTGTATCATCAGCAGCAAAAGCCCCAGCACTCATAAATACAGCAGACAGCACAGCAACAGAAATAATTGAACGTTTCATAATATCTTCCTTAATAAAATAATTTCTATTTGTTAAGAGGGTTAACTCTTGGATTTAAATTCGCACAACAAAAACGTTATCGCAATGTGAACACGTTGTTTTGTTGATTTAAAACAAGTTACCAATTGCAATATAATTGCAACAAATAAGTGAAGATAAACACTATTTATATATTTAATAAATTAGCGTTATTAATTGTCGTTTTTTATTTGTTAGAGAAATAGAAAAGCACTCATCATTCATATAAATGATGAGTGCTTAATATCAACACTGAGATTCTTAGTCTAATCGTAACGGTTTAACACTATCTGTCGCATAGAATCCCCTGGTACAGAAACGATCTCGGTCACGACGCCCTTCGCTGGAACAGGATCCACATGACTAACATTTGAAAGATGAAGAGATTGACCGCATTTCTGTTGAACGTTGTTATTCACGACGTCAGCACTACAGGTTGGTTCAACGACTCGCCCACTGATTGTTAAGGTCGCAGTATCGGAAGCAAAGGTAGGGGCGCTCATTCCATAAGTCAGAGCTATAATTCCCATCAGTAAACTTTTTTTCATTTTAATCGTTATTCCTGTGGTTAGCATCAAATAGCATACAGAGGACCTGTTCAGCAGATTATGGGCATAACACCCTATTTGAACCAATTGAAATTGTAGATTAATGAGATAGGTTTGATCAATTGTAATGATGCATCGAGGTGATTTATTCGGAAAAAGGCATGAATTATAAACGCAGAGTGAACAATATCGTAAGATTTTTAAATTTAATATATTCACCGCATCAATAATACATTGATACGGTGAATATCTGTAACGCTATAAATTACACCGCGCGGAAGGCAATCTCGCCCGGAATAACTTCTCCTTGCCAGTAGAGCTGTGCAGCCACTCGTCCTGCCAGGTCGCGGTAAATAGCAGTAAATTCGCTATCAGGACGGCTAATCACCGTCGGCGAACCACGATCGAGGTCCTCACGCAGAGAAATATGCAGTGGCATCTGTCCCAGCAGCTGAGTGTGATACTGCTCAGCCAACTTCTGTGCCCCACCGGTACCAAAGATCGGTTCATGGTGACCGCAGTTGCTGCAAATATGCATACTCATATTCTCAACAATACCCAGTACCGGCACTTCGACTTTTTCGAACATCACGATGCCCTTTTTCGCATCGATCAGCGCGATGTCCTGCGGCGTAGTGACAACAACTGCGCCCGTTACCGGAATGTTCTGCGCCAGCGTCAGCTGGATGTCACCGGTGCCCGGCGGCATATCCAGTACCAGATAATCAAGATCCGGCCATAAGGTTTCCTGCAACATCTGCAGCAGCGCTTTGCTGGCCATCGGGCCGCGCCATACCATCGCGTTATCGTCAGTGACCAGATAACCAATGGAGTTCGTTGCCAGACCATGAGACATGATCGGTGCCATGTGGGTACCATCTGGCGAGGTTGGACGCTGGTTTTCCGCGCCAAGCATTGTCGGGATAGACGGACCATAAATATCGGCGTCCAGAATCCCTACCTTCGCCCCTTCTGCAGCCAGCGCCAGCGCCAGGTTCACGGCGGTAGAGGATTTACCCACGCCACCTTTACCTGAACTGACGGCGATGATGTTTTTCACACCATTAATACCCGGCTGGTTTTTCACGCGTTTCAGCGTCGCGATGTTATGCGACAGTTTCCAGTCGATCGCTTTCGCACCGGTAATACGCAGCAGATCGGCGCTACATTGCTCTTTTAAGTCCTCAAACGCGCTATGCCAGACAAACGGCATGACCAGCTCAACGTGCAACGTGTCATCCATCCAGGCGACGTGGTGCAACGCTTTAAGCGTCGTCAGATTATGCTTCAGGGTTGAATGCTGAAAATTCGCCAGCGTCCCGGCAACCATGGCGCGCAGGGTCTCTGGTGATTTGGCCTGGGATTGTGCGTTCATCCCGACTCCTTTTTGTTGTTCTGAATATACAATAGTCACCAGGTAGTTTACTCCAACCGCAACAATTATTCATTTACGGATAAATGCCCTTATCGCTTGGCGCAGTAATTACCATTTTGGTACTATCAAAGCCCTTTTCACTACAAAAGAAGTAATTGCCCACTATGACTCAAGTCGCGAAGAAAATTCTGGTAACGTGCGCGCTGCCGTACGCCAACGGCTCAATCCACCTCGGCCATATGCTGGAGCACATCCAGGCTGATGTCTGGGTCCGTTACCAGCGAATGCGCGGCCACCAGGTTAACTTCATCTGCGCGGACGACGCACACGGTACGCCAATCATGCTGAAAGCACAGCAGCTTGGGATCACGCCAGAGCAGATGATCGGTGAAATGAGTCAGGAGCATCAGACTGATTTTGCAGGTTTTGACATCAGCTATGACAACTACCACTCGACGCACAGCGAAGAGAACCGTGAGTTGTCTGAGCTGATTTATACTCGCCTGAAGGAGAACGGTTTTATTAAGAACCGTACAATCTCCCAGCTTTACGATCCGGAAAAAGGCATGTTCCTGCCGGACCGTTTTGTTAAAGGCACCTGCCCGAAATGTAAGTCTCCGGATCAGTACGGCGATAACTGTGAAGTCTGCGGCGCAACCTACAGCCCGACCGAACTTATCGAGCCGAAATCCGTCGTGTCTGGCGCAACGCCGGTGATGCGTGACTCCGAACACTTCTTCTTTGATCTGCCGTCATTTAGCGAAATGCTGCAGGCGTGGACGCGCAGCGGCGCGTTACAGGAGCAGGTCGCCAACAAAATGCAGGAATGGTTCGAATCCGGCCTGCAACAGTGGGATATCTCTCGCGATTCCCCGTACTTCGGTTTTGAAATCCCGAATGCGCCTGGCAAGTACTTCTATGTCTGGCTGGACGCGCCAATTGGCTATATGGGTTCATTCAAAAACCTGTGCGATAAGCGCGGTGACACCACCAGTTTTGACGAGTACTGGAAGAAAGATTCTGACGCCGAGCTGTATCACTTCATCGGTAAAGATATCGTTTACTTCCACAGTCTGTTCTGGCCTGCCATGCTGGAAGGCAGCAACTTCCGTAAGCCGACCAACCTGTTTGTACACGGTTATGTGACGGTGAACGGCGCGAAGATGTCCAAATCTCGCGGCACCTTCATTAAGGCCAGCACCTGGCTGAAGCACTTCGATGCCGACAGCTTGCGCTACTACTACACCGCGAAGCTTTCTTCACGTATTGATGACATCGACCTGAACCTGGAAGACTTTGTCCAGCGCGTTAACGCCGATATCGTCAACAAAGTAGTCAACCTGGCATCCCGTAACGCTGGCTTTATTGCTAAGCGTTTTGACGGCATTCTGGCGGCTGAGCTGGCCGACCCGGCGCTGTATAAAACCTTCACCGACGCCGCAGCGGTGATTGGCGAAGCATGGGAAAGCCGTGAATTTGGTAAAGCTATCCGTGAAATCATGGCGCTGGCCGACGTGGCAAACCGCTACGTTGACGAACAGGCACCGTGGGTCGTAGCTAAACAGGAAGGCCGCGATGCCGACCTTCAGGCGATCTGCTCCATGGGTATCAACCTGTTCCGCGTGCTGATGACCTACCTGAAACCGGTTCTGCCAACGCTTGCTGAACGTGTTGAAGCTTTCCTGAACAGCGAACTGAGCTGGGATGCCATTGAGCAACCACTGCTCGGCCACAAGGTCAACACCTTTAAAGCGCTCTACAATCGCATCGACATGAAACAAGTTGAAGCGCTGGTTGAGGCGTCGAAAGAAGAAGTGAAAGCAGCTGCTGCACCGGTTACCGGCCCGCTGGCTGATGACCCGATTCAGGAAACCATCACCTTTGACGATTTCGCCAAAGTTGACCTGCGTGTAGCGCTGATTGAAAACGCCGAGTTCGTGGAAGGTTCCGACAAACTGCTGCGTCTGACGCTGGATCTCGGTGGTGAGAAACGTAACGTCTTCTCTGGTATTCGTTCTGCGTATCCAGATCCGCAGGTCCTGATTGGCCGCCAGACCATTATGGTTGCCAACCTGGCACCACGTAAGATGCGCTTCGGCATTTCCGAAGGGATGGTGATGGCCGCAGGTCCTGGCGGGAAAGATATCTTCCTGTTAAGCCCTGACGAAGGTGCAAAACCAGGCCAACAGGTGAAGTAAATCAAACATCTCAAGCGCTGCAACCGCAGCGCTTTTTTTTGCTACGCAAGTGCTTCCTCTAATCTTAACCCCTGCTCCATTTTCGGACTGCTTCGTTGTTAATATTAGATTTATTCTATACTGCTCTGGTATCAAGGTAGTCCGGGCTCACCAGATTCGTGGACGTTATTATTTAACATCCGATATTCATGAAATGGAGTTTTACATGAAAGCGTTACAAAAATTATTTTCTCTCGCCGTGGCATCGATTGTGGTTTTTTCCCTGGCGGGATGTGGTGATAAAGAAGAGACAAAAACATTCAATGCCAACATTAATGGTTCTGATATCACCGTCTCTTACACCTATAAAGGTGATAAGGTCCTGAAGCAAATCTCCGAAAGTAAAATTAGCTATGCGTCAGTCGGTGCCAGCAATAAAGAGGAAGCAGAAAAAGTATTTGACGCATTAAGCGCCAAATATCAGAACATTACTGGCATAGAAGAAAAACTCACCTATTCAGATACCTACGCGCAAGAAAATGTCACTATCGATATGGAAAAAGTTGATATAAAAGCGTTGCAGGCCATTTCAGGGATGAAGCTATCTGAAAACGCCGATAAAAACATCAGCATGAAGCAAATGCAAACGGTAATGGAATCGGCGGGTTTTAAAGAAGTGAAGTAAACCATTGGCGACCCGATGTTAATCGGCGTCGCCCATTTTCTCTTTATGGCTTCGCGTTATGTACCCGTGATGTCAAACCACGCAGAAAATAACGCAGGAACTGATCGCCGCATTCGCGATAGTTCTTATGATCAGGTGCACGCATCATGGCGGTAATTTCCGGCATCGACACACGGAATTTCTGCTCGGTCATAATAGCCAGAATATCGTCGGTTTTCAGCGAAAAGGCGATACGCAGCTTTTTCAGCACCGTATTGTTATTAACACGACGCTCCAGCGCCAGTTCCGGTGCAGAATCATCTTTACCACGCAGATGATAAATCAGGCCGTTTAAAAAACCGGAGAGAATGATATCCGGGCAACGAACAAACCCAGCCTCATCTTCTTTTGTCATCCAGGTATCGAAACCTGCGGAGGTGGATTCCATGTCAGCAAGCGCAAGAATACGCACCATGTCGTTATTGTTCGCTTTCAGGGTGTAGCGCAGGCTACGAAGAATATCGTTACTTAGCATAGAGCCTTCAACTGTCGGTGATGCAATGGCGCGCAGTGTATCAGTTTTACAGTCCAATCGCCTCTTTTAGACTTTTAAGATAACGACGACTCACCGGAACGGTCAGTCCGTTACGCAAAATCAGTTCCGCCTGACCGTTGTCTTCCAGACGGATCTCCTGCAATTGCGCCATATTTACCAGATATTGCCGATGACAACGCAGCAGAGGAGTACGGCTCTCCAGCGTCCTGAGCGTCAACTCAGTGAAGCCTTCTTTACCATCGCTGCTCGTCACATACACACCACTCATGCGACTGCTGATAAACGCCACATCATCCATTTGCAGCAAATAGATCCGGCTATGGCCGCTGCACGGAATAAACTTCAGCGCCTGCTGATTTTCTGGTAGCAGTGATACATCCTGCTTAGTGCGCTCCTGACGCAAACGGATCAGCGTTTTTTCCAGCCGTGCTTCTTCAATCGGCTTGAGCAGATAATCAAACGCATGTTCTTCGAAGGCTTTCACCGCATACTCATCAAAGGCGGTCAGAAAAACAATGTACGGACGATGCTCGGGATCAAGCATGCCAACCATTTCCAGGCCGCTGATTCGCGGCATCTGAATATCAAGGAACAGAACATCCGGACGCAATTTATGCACCGCGCCAATGGCTTCCACCGCATTCGAACATTCACCGACAATCTCGATGTCGCTTTGCTCTTGCAACAGGATCCGCAGATTCTCCCGGGCTAACGGTTCGTCATCGACAATCAGCACTTTGATCATGCCAGTTCCTCCAGAGGAAGTCGTAAAGTGATTCGGGTAAAGCGGTCAGGTTCACACGCTACGCTGATGCCAAAATCATCGCCAAACCGCTCACGCAGTCGTTTATCGACCAGATTCATACCCAGTCCACTGGCTTCTGAGGTTGGCTGATACAGCCCGGCATTGTCTTCGATATCCAGCATCAGATATTGCCCTTCGCGACGGGCGGTGATCGATACTTCACCGGTATCCAGTAACTGAGAAGTACCGTGTTTAATGGCATTCTCCACGATGGGTTGCAGAGTAAAGGCGGGTAATTGCTGATGCGAAAGTTCTTCTGGCACCGTCAAGGTCACCTGAAGACGCGACTGGAATCGTGCCTTTTCAATTTGCAGATAAGCATTAACGTGTTCAATTTCATCGGCCAGCGTCACAATTTCCGACGGGCGTTTTAAATTTTTACGAAAGAACGTCGACAGATACTGCACCAGTTGGCTGGCCTGCTCGCTATCGCGGCGGATTACAGCTTTGATGGTGTTGAGTGCATTAAACAGAAAATGGGGATTGACCTGGGCGTGCAGGAGTTTTATTTCCGACTGCGTGAGCATCGCTTTTTGCCGCTCATACTGCCCGGCCAGAATCTGTGCCGAAAGCAGTTGGGCGATCCCTTCCCCCAGCGTACGGTTGATCGAACTAAAGAGGCGGTTTTTGGCTTCATACAGTTTGATGGTCCCCATTACCCGCTGGTTTTCACCTCGCAGAGGGATCACCAGCGTCGAGCCTAATTTGCATTGCGGGTGCAAAGAGCAACGGTAAGGAACTTCATTCCCATCGGCATACACCACCTCTCCGGTTTCAATCGCGCGTTGGGTATATGACGATGAAATAGGTTTTCCGGGTAGATGGTGATCGTCACCAATACCGGTAAATGCCAGCAGTTTCTCACGATCGGTAATCGCCACCGCACCGATATCCAGCTCTTCATACAGCACCTGAGCAACCTTCATGCTGTTAACCTCGTTGAACCCCTGGCGTAAAATACCTTCCGTTGAGGCGGCAACTTTGAGTGCTGTGGCGGAAAAAGCGGAGGTATATTTTTCAAACATCGCCCGTTTATCGAGCAAAATACGCATAAATAAGGCGGCGCCCACGGTATTGGTCACCATCATAGGCGCGGCAATATTGCTGACCAACCGAAACGCATCGTCAAACGGACGAGCAATTAACAAGATAATTAGCATCTGCACCAGTTCGGCGACAAAGGTAATCGCCCCCGCAGTCAGCGGACTAAAGACTTTATCGGTACGACCACGACGGGTAAGCACGCTGTGCACCAGCCCGCCGAGCAACCCTTCCACAATGGTCGAGATCATGCAGCTAAGCGCAGTCATCCCCCCCATCGAATAACGATGCAAACCGCCGGTAAGACCAACTAAACCGCCAACCACCGGGCCGCCAAGCAGCCCGCCCATCACCGCGCCAATAGCGCGAGTGTTAGCAATGGAGTCATCAATGTGCAGCCCGAAATAGGTGCCTAAAATGCAGAAAATGGAAAAAGTAACATAGCAAAGCAGTTTGTGCGGGAGTCGGATAGTCACCTGCATCAGCGGGATAAACAAACGCGTTTTGCTCATGAGCCACGCGATAACGAGGAACACACACATCTGCTGAAGCAGCAGCAACACCAGATTAAACTCGTACATACCCGCCAACCACACATCACTTAAAAGCGCGTAACATACATGGGCTGCGTGTAACTTTCTTTGAAGTGTTGCAAAAAAAGACGAATTTGTGAGAACGATCACTCGAAAGCGCGAGCATGGTTACAAAATCACCCATTCATAGATCAAAAAACAGACAAAACTACCTGGTTCGCAAAAGAGCGTCTAAAGTAAAACTGGGACCTCGCGAGCAAGAGTGAGACGACGATGGCGCTTTACACAATAGGTGAAGTGGCTTTGCTTTGTGATATCAACCCTGTCACTTTACGCGCGTGGCAGAGGCGTTACGGATTACTTAAACCGCAGCGGACAGACGGCGGGCATCGCCTGTTTAACGATGCGGATATCGACCGGATCCGCGAGATAAAACGCTGGATAAACAACGGTGTCCAGGTCAGCAAGGTTAAAATGTTGCTCAGCAATGAGAGCATTGATGTGCATAACGGTTGGCGTGAACAACAAGAGACGCTGTTGAGCTATTTGCAAAGTAATAATCTGCATAGTCTCAGACTTTGGATCAAAGAGCGTGGCCAGGATTATCCCGCACAAACGCTCAACACCCATTTGTTCATTCCGCTGCGCCGACGTCTGCAATGCCAACAGCCGATCCTGCAGGCGTTACTGGGGATCCTCGACGGCGTACTGATCAACTACATCGCGATTTGTCTTGCCTCAGCACGTAAGAAACAGGGGAAAGATGCTCTGGTGGTTGGCTGGAACATTCAGGATACCACCCGTTTATGGCTGGAAGGTTGGGTCGCCAGCCAGCAGGGATGGCGCATTGACGTCCTTGCCCATTCGCTGAACCAACTGCGACCGGAGCTGTTTGAAGGTCGCACCTTGCTTGTCTGGTGCGGCGAGAACCAAACGCCCGCTCAGCAGCAACAGCTGAACGAATGGCGCGCGTTGGGTCACGATATTTATCCACTCGGTATTTAGAGCCTGGCCCATTAGGGCTATTTTGCTTGCCATTTCGAACCTGGGCAGTGCTCAAACTGTCTGCGCCAATAACGCCTACTGGTCCAGGCTCTTAATATTCTATTAACAAACGTGTACAATCCTTGGATTCACATAAGGAGTGCATAATGAGCGCAGCTAAAATCGGTGTCATTACCCTCTTCCTGCTGATGGCCATCGGCGGTATCGGCGGTGTCATGCTGGCAGGCTATACTTTTATTTTACGTGCCGGGTAAGATGCCTCGCTAATTTCTCAAACCCGCGGTCAACAATTACCGCCGCCAGCGCGACCAGCAGCGCTCCTTGAATCACATAGGCGGTATTGAACCCACTCAGCCCGATAATAATCGGCGTACCCAGCGTGTTCGCCCCAACGGTTGAGGCGATGGTTGCGGTGCCGATATTAATAATCACCGACGTGCGAATCCCGGCCAGAATCACCGGGGCCGCCAGCGGCAACTCGACTTTACGCAGCCGCTGCCCCTGACTCATTCCCATTCCGCTGGCAATATCCATCACGCTGGGTGAAATTCCGCCGAGTCCCGCCAGTGTTGCCTGCAAGATCGGTAATACGCCATACAGGATCAACGCGATAATTGCCGGTTCAGGACCAAATCCCATCACCGGTACAGCTATCGCCAACACCGCAACTGGCGGAAAGGTCTGCCCCACGGCGGCAATGGTTTCCACCATCGGCCGGAATTCCGCGCCCCAGGGTCGGGTTACCGCTATACCGGCCCCGGTGCCAATAAGTACGGCAATCAGGCTTGAAATCCCCACCAGGCCAAAATGGCTCAGTGCCAGCGCCGCAAAACTTTCCTGCTGATACACGGGACGCGGTAGCGCCGGAAATAGCGCACTGAACAAGGCCTGACTATGAGGCAACCCAACTAACAGGACCAGAAACAGGACAATAAGCCATAACAACGGATCAGCAAGACGTTTCACGGGTCGGCATCTCCGAAAGCAAATCACGAAAATGAAGCGTCCCGCAGGACACCCCCTGCGGGGTCACGACCGGCAAGACGTCGCAACCGCGCGCTACGAACACCGACAACGCATCACGCAGCGTCATTTCATCTACCAACGGTTCACCGGCTGTGTGTTCACCGCGACGGATAAAATCCCCTACCGTGCGAAGCGACAACAGACGTACGCCCAGTTCACTACGGCCAAAGAATGTTTGCACGAATTCGTTCGCCGGTGCTGTCAGCATCGACAGCGGCGTGCCTTGCTGCACTACCTTTCCTGCATCCATCAGAACCAGATGCTCCGCCAGCCTTAGCGCCTCGTCGATATCATGCGTCACCAGCACAATGGTACGCCCGAGCAGACGATGAATACGCGTCATCTCCTGCTGCAGCGCACCGCGAGTGACCGGATCCAGCGCGCCAAAAGGCTCATCCATCAGCAGTACCTGCGGATCTGCCGCCAGTGCGCGAGCAACCCCGACCCGCTGCTGTTGCCCGCCAGACAGCTGATGCGGATAACGATGGCGCAAACTGTCCTCAAGACCCAGCAGCGCCATCAGTTCGTCTGTTCGGTCATCAATACGAGAACGCGACCACTTTTGTAGCTGCGGCACCGTGGCGATGTTCTGCGCGACGGTCCAGTGGGGAAACAAGCCAATAGACTGAATCGCGTATCCCATGCGCCGCCTTAACTCCAGTACCGGTAGGCTGCGGATCTCTTCCCCGGCAAAGCGAATCTGTCCGCTGTCATGTTCAACCAGCCGATTGATCATTTTCAGCGTGGTGGATTTCCCGGAACCTGACGTGCCAATTAACACCGAAAAGCTGCCCTCCCCCAACCGCAGGTTAAGGTCGTCAACGGCTGTTTGCTGACCATAGGTTTTACTGACATGGCGAAATTCAATCATTGTTTGTTACCTTCAACAGCGCGAGCCCTAAATCAAACAGCGCATCAATCAATACCGCCAGTACCACAACCGGGATCACGCCCAGCAACACTAAATCGACGGCGCTACTGAGCAATCCCTGAAAGACCAGCGCGCCAAATCCCCCTGCGCCAATCAGCGCAGCAATCACCGCCATTCCCACCGTTTGCACCATCACTACCCGTAAACTGCGCAAGAAGACCGGCAATGCCAGCGGGAACTGCACCGAAACAAATCGCTGGAAAGTGTTCATTCCCATCGCTCGGGCGCTTTCCAGTACATCCCGCGGCACCTGATTCAATCCAGCCACAACGCCACGTACCAGCGGTAACAGCGCATACAGCACTAACGCAATAAGCGCAGGCGTCAGGCCGGTCCCGGCGACGCCGAGCGAACCCAACAAAGGAAAGTGCTTCACCAACCCGGAAAGGGGCGCAATTAACAGGCCAAACAGCGCGACTGAGGGAATGGTTTGGATGATATTCAGTACCGCAAAAACCGGCCCCTGACGGGAGACAGAGAAAGCACACCAGATGCCCAACGGCACACCAATAAGCAGCGCGGGCACCACGGTAGCGAACAGAATTGTCAGATGCTGCGCAAGGGCGTCGTTGAAGACATCCTGACGGTTGGCATATTCTTTAAGTAGGGAAAGTTCGTTAAACGTGCCGGAGAACAAAAGCACCAGCGGAAAAATAAACATTTGCGCGTGTAACAGCCAACGCCATGATGCCTGTTCGGTTATGCGACGAATGGCGTCACTGGCGGCCAGCAACATTAGTCCTAGCCCCAACCAGAACCCGCTGCCCAGGCTGGTTCTGGCCAGTGGACTTCCCGTCTGGGCCAGATACGTTGCCGTTGTTCCTGCGGTTACCAGCGCCGCAATCACTAGCAACTGGCTAATAACAAGCGTCAATATATTGCCGGGCTTTCCCGGTACAAAGCACAGAAAAAACAGCAGCGAACAGGCTACTGCCAATCCCCACGCCATGTCGGGCCGGATATCCCAGAGTTGGCGCCCCTCACCGGAGACCAGGCGATTAGGCGCATAGCTAATGAAAGGCAGCGCTGCCGCCGCGAAGGTAAGAAGTACCAGTAACAACAGCACCCGATTAACTGAAATCTTTGACAAAACACCCACCTGCTGCAAACTCCGTTACTTCACCCATCCTTTTTGCTTCAGGTAGTCTGCTGCAACTTTTTTCGCATCCAGCCCCTCCACGGCAATACTGGCATTCAGCTGCTGCAACGTTTTTTCATCCAGGCTGGCAAAAACCGGTTGTAGCCATTCTCCCATTTGCGGGTAGTCTTTCAGCACCGATTCACGTACGACGGGTGCTGGCGCATAAATGGGCTGGACACCTTTTGGATCGCTTAAAGTTTGCAGACCGAGCGCCGCTACCGGGCCATCGGTGCCATAAGCCATCGCCGCATTGACTCCAGAAGTCTGCTGCGCCGCTGCTTTAATCGTCACCGCGGTATCTCCCCCAGCTAGCGACAACAGCTGATTTTGATTCAGTTTGAAATCATAGGCTTTTTCAAACGCAGGCAACGCGTCAGCCCGTTCGATAAATTCAGCAGAGGCAGCAAGTTTGAACGTTCCCCCGTCTTTCAGGTAGCGGCCTAAATCAGCAAGGGACTCAAGCTTGTTCTTTTGCGCGACATCCTGGCGTACCGCAATGGTCCAGGTATTGTTGGCAGGAGCAGGCGTTAGCCAGACCAGCTTATTTTGCTCTGCATCCAGCTTTTTCACTTTCTCGAAACCGGCCTGCGCATTTTTCCACGCCGGATCATTTTCATCTTTAAAAAAGAATGCGCCATTACCGGTATATTCCGGATAAATATCCAGCTCACCGGAGGTGATTGCCCCACGTACTACTGGGGTGGTGCCCAGCTGTACTTTATTGACAGTTTTCACGCCATGGCTTTCGAGCACCTGCAAAATAATGTTGCCGAGCAGCGCCCCTTCGGTATCTATTTTTGAACCAACCGTGACGGGTGACGCGGCCTGTAAGGGTAGGCTTATCGCGGCTAACAGCGCCAGCGAACCCACCGATACTTTTGAGATTATCATGCTGTACTCCTTATCCTTTTGCGGCCCTTTTCAGAGACTTGAGGAAAAAGCATAGTCGAAAAATCAAGCCTTAACCTGGCAATTGGGTGGTAACGCTGAGAGTTATTAGCGGTAAGGCGATAATAAAATAAAAAAAATCCGGCAAACCCAATGTGAATTTGCCGGATGATACGACTTTGTCAGCCTGATAAGCGTAGAGCCATCAGGCATGCTGCATGACTTTATTCATCTATTACAGCAGTTCAAATTCGCCCTGCTTCACTCTGGCGGAATCCACGCCGATGAAAACGTTAAATTTGCCAGGTTCTGCATCGTATTTCATCTGCTGGTTCCAGAATTTGAGCGCTTCAATATCAATCGGGAAGCTGACGGTCTGGGTTTCACCTGGCTTAAGATTCACTTTTTCAAAACCTTTCAGCTGTTTTACCGGACGACTCATGGAGGCGGTCACATCCTGTAAATACATCTGAATCACCGTTGCACCTTCGCGCTTGCCGGTGTTGGTCACCTGCACGCTGGCCGTCACGGTTCCGTCACGCTTCATCGTCGGAGAAGAGAGCTTCACATCAGAAACCGTAAACGTGGTGTAGCTCAGGCCATATCCAAAGGGATACAACGGACCATTGGCTTCATCAAAGTAGCGCGACGTGTACTTGTTCGGCTTATCGGCGTTATACGGACGACCGGTATTGAGATGGCTGTAATAGACCGGGATCTGTCCAACAGAGCGCGGGAAAGACATCGGCAGCTTGCCTGACGGATTGTAATCACCAAACAGCACATCGGCGATGGCGTTACCGCCCTCCGTCCCGGCAAACCAGGTTTCGAGGATCGCATCGGCTTGTTGATCTTCCTTCACCAGCGCCAGCGGACGACCGTTCATCAACACCAGAACCAACGGTTTACCCGTGGCTTTCAGCGCGGCAATCAGGTCACGCTGACTTTGTGGAATGGTGATATCGGTGCGGCTGGAGGCTTCATGCGCCATGCCCTGCGCTTCACCGACTACCGCGACAACCACATCAGATTGCTTCGCGGCGTTAACGGCTTCATCGATCATCGCCTGCGGCGAACGCGGGTCAACCTTTACCGCTTCTTCATACAGGTTGAGGAAATCGACAATGCCTTTGTCGTTGGTGATATTCGCCCCTTTGGCGTACAGCACTTTGCCCTGATCGCCGACGGCATTTTTAACCCCCGTCAGTACCGTTACCGACTGATCGGCAACACCGGCGGCGGACCAACTGCCCATCACATCACGCTTGCTGTCGGCCAGCGGACCGACAACCGCCACTGTGGCCGATTTTTTCAGCGGCAACGTTTCCAGACGGTTTTTCAGCAGCACCAGGCTTTCGCGCGCCACTTCACGCGCCTCTTTGCGATGCAAACGGCTTTCTGCGTTGGTGTCCTGTGGGTCAGATTCTTTGGCCCCCAGATGGCTGTACGGATCGTTAAACAGCCCCATATCATATTTCACGTTCAGCACGTGGCGCGCGGCGTCGTCCAGCTCCGCCATCGTCACTTTGCCGGATTTAATCAAGCCCGGCAGATATTTGCTGTAATACTCATCGCTCATACTCATGTTGATGCCGGACTTGATCGCCACACGCACCGCATCTTCAGGATCGGAGGCGGTACCGTGCTTAATCAGTTCCTTAATCGCGCCGTGATCGGAAACGGTAATCCCCTTAAAGCCCCACTCATCACGCAGCACGTCTTTTAACAGCCAGGCGTCTGAGGTTGCAGGCGTACCGTTTAGCGAATTAAGACCCACCATCACCGCACCGCTACCGGCATCCAGCCCGGCTTTATACGGCGGCATATAGTCGTTGAACAGACGCTGTGGGCTCATATCGACGGTGTTATATTCCTTGCCACCTTCAACCGCGCCATAGGCGGCGAAGTGCTTGACGCTGGTCATCACCGAATAGCGGTCAGCCGGGCTTTTCCCCTGCATCGCTTCCACCATGGTTTTACCCATCGTAGCCGTTAAATACGTGTCTTCACCAAAACCTTCTGAAGCACGGCCCCAGCGCGGATCGCGAGAGACATCGACCATTGGCGCCCAGGTCATATTCAGACCATCATCGGCAGCTTCATACGCGGAAATACGGCCAACGGTTCTGACCGCATCGAGATTAAAAGAGGACGCCAGGCCGAGACTTATCGGGAACACGGTACGCTGACCGTGCAATACGTCGTAGGCAAAAAAGAGAGGAATTTTCAGGCGGCTGAGCTCCATCACCTGATCCTGCATTTTGCGGATATCCTGGCGCGTGACGGTGTTAAAAATTGCCCCAACCTGCCCGTCTTTGATCATCTCGCGGATGGCTTCTTTCGGGTTATCAGGCCCGACGCTTATCAAGCGTAGTTGCCCAATTTTCTCATCCACGGTCATCTGTTTAAGTAAATCGGTAACGAATGCATCCCGCGCTTCTGGCGTCAGAGGATGGTTACCAAACAGCGTGTCCGCCAGCGCTGGTTGCAACGCCAGACTCACCGCGACACCTACAGAACATAGCCATTTCATGTTGATTCTCTCTTTATTTTTTCCCGACGAGGCAGCGAAAATATAACAAAAACCGCAGTTTGCCGTAAGACTAAACGGGAGCGATAAAGAAAGCTAAGGTTATTCTCCTAATTTTCGAAACCAACGCGACTCAGTGGAGGACAACCCAGAGACAATGTGAATGAGAAAGCGTATTGTCATACAAAGCGCTATGCTTGTTCCTGATATTGAGTCCCACCACAAGGAGTGGAGAATGTCTTCCATTACAACAGATAATAAAGCTTTTCTGAATGAACTGACCCGTCTGGTAGGTCATTCACACCTGCTCACAGACCCTGCTAAAACCGCCCGCTATCGCAAGGGATTCCGTTCCGGTCAGGGCGATGCACTCGCCGTGGTGTTCCCTGGCTCGCTTTTAGAACTGTGGCGCGTCCTCAACGCTTGCGTCGCCGCAGATAAAATTATCCTGATGCAGGCCGCCAACACTGGCCTGACCGAAGGCTCTACGCCGAGCGGTAATGATTACGACCGCGAGATTGTCATTATCAGCACCCTGCGCCTTGATAAGCTGCACGTCATCGGCAAAGGCGAACAGGTGCTGGCCTATCCCGGCACCACGCTTTATTCACTGGAAAAAGCGCTCAAACCGTTTGGCCGTGAGCCGCATTCGGTGATCGGATCTTCCTGTATCGGCGCTTCAGTGATTGGCGGTATTTGTAACAACTCCGGCGGCTCGCTGGTTCAGCGCGGTCCGGCATACACGGAGATGTCGCTGTTTGCGCGTATTGACGAGCAGGGTAAATTACAGCTGGTTAACCATCTGGGTATCGAACTGGGCCAGACCCCAGAACAGATCCTTAGCAAACTTGATGACGAGCGTATCAAAGATGACGATGTGCGCCACGATGGACGTCATGCACACGATCACGACTACGTTACCCGCGTCAGAGATATTGAGGCGGACACGCCCGCTCGCTATAACGCCGACCCGGATCGGTTGTTTGAATCATCCGGTTGTGCAGGCAAGCTCGCGGTTTTTGCGGTGCGTCTGGACACCTTCGAAGCCGAAAAAAACCAGCAGGTCTTTTACATCGGTACCAACCAGCCAGAGGTGCTGACGGAGATCCGCCGTCATATTTTGGCAAAATTTGAGCATCTGCCGGTCGCCGGTGAATATATGCACCGCGATATTTATGACATCGCTGAGCAATACGGCAAAGATACGTTTCTGATGATCGACAAGCTCGGCACCGACAAAATGCCGTTCTTCTTCACCCTGAAAGGTCGCACCGATGCGATGCTGGAAAAAGTGAAAATTTTCCGTCCACATTTCACCGATCGGGCAATGCAGAAATTTGGCCATTTGTTCCCCAGCCACTTACCCGCGCGCATGAAAAGCTGGCGCGATAAGTACGAACATCACCTGCTGTTAAAAATGGCCGGTGGTGGCGTGGCTGAAGCGCAAAACTGGCTAAGCGAGTTTTTCGAAACCGCTGAAGGCGACTTCTTTGCATGTACGCCGGAAGAAGGCAGCAAGGCGTTTTTGCATCGCTTTGCGGCGGCTGGCGCGGCGATTCGTTATCAGGCCGTACATGCCGATGAAGTGGAAGATATTCTGGCGCTGGATATCGCGCTGCGCCGTAACGACACCGAATGGTACGAGCATCTGCCTGCAGAGATCGACAGCCAACTGGTGCACAAACTCTATTACGGCCACTTTATGTGCTACGTCTTCCATCAGGATTACATCGTGAAAAAAGGCGTGGATGCGCATGCGCTGAAAGAGCAGATGCTGGAGCTTCTGCACGAGCGCGGAGCACAGTATCCGGCAGAGCATAACGTCGGACATCTGTATAAAGCACCGGAAACCTTAACCCGTTTTTACCGCGAGAATGACCCCACCAACAGTATGAATCCGGGGATTGGTAAAACGAGTAAGCAAAAGTTCTGGAAAGAGTCGTAAACCAGAAAAAGATAAGCGCCACCGGGCATGTTGCCGGGGGCGCTTCGCTTGCCCGGCCTACCGCTACATTAGCTATGTGTATGCCGGATGAGGTGTCTTATTTAATCGTTCTGTGCAGTTTGCTCGCTCGTCGCTGAACCCGCCGCTGCCATCTGCGCCGCTTTTTGCTTTTTATAGCTCAGCGCCGCTGCCGGAACCGGCATCACCTTGCCCGTTTCGATCCAGGTACGTAAACGGCTGGCATCGGCAAAGTGGGTATATTTACCGAACGCATCCATCACCACCAGCGCCACCGGTTTGTTATTGATCACGGTGCGCATCACCAGACAGTGGCCTGCCGCATTGGTAAACCCGGTTTTGGTTAACTGAATATTCCAGTTATCGCGGTATACCAGATGGTTGGTGTTACGGAATGGCAGCGTATAAGCCGGGTTGGCAAAGGTCGCCATATCTTCACGCGTGGTGCTTAACTGGCCAATCAGCGGATACTGCTTGCTGGCGATCAGCAGCTTGGTTAAATCACGAGCGGTCGAGACGTTATGAATCGATAAGCCGGTTGGTTCCACAAAGCGTGTCTGAGTCATGCCGAGCGCTTTCGCTTTGGCATTCATAGCCTTAATAAACGCGTTATAACCGCCAGGGTAATGATGCGCCAGGCTCGCCGCCGCACGGTTTTCTGATGACATCAGCGCCAGCAGCAGCATGTCTTTACGGCTAATTTCACTGTTCAGTCGCACACGAGAGTAGATGCCTTTCATTTCCGGCGTCTGGCTGATATCAACTTTCAGCTTCTCATCCAACGGCAGTCGTGCATCAAGCACCACCATCGCGGTCATTAATTTGGTAATCGACGCAATCGGACGCACAAGGTCCGGGTGGTTCGAATAGATAACTTTGTTGGTATTCAGATCAACAATCATCGCGCTACCGGACGCTATCTCAGGCTGAGAAGCTGCTGCGGTAGTTGCCGTTTTAGCCACGGCTTGGGGTGCAAAAGGAACGGCCAGCACCAGGGCAAGGCTTAATAATGAAACTCGGAATTTCAGCATGATGAGATTTCTGATAATGGTTCACGCACGTCACAACGCACACCGCCAGAGACTAAGTATTATCTCAAGCTAGCTCAGGCATCATAGCGATCCGGCAGGTTTGCCGCCACAGGAGAATCGTCTCGAAATGCTGCGTTGCTGACTTTTACGTCAACAACGCAGCGCAGACAGGTTTATCCGTCAGAATAACCGATAGCCGTAACCCCACAGGATTACCGTAATCGCCAGCAGAACTTCCAGTACCAGCACACCGATCGCCAGCGTCGAACTGGAAAAGCTCAGGCCTTCCTCTTTAGAGATATTCAGGAACGTCGGAATGCCGAGATAGAGTAAATAACCGGTGTAAAACAACGCAATGGTCCCCACCAATGCGCACAGCCAGACCAGCGGATAAAGTGCGACCAATCCGCTTAAAAACAGCGGCGTCGCGACATACCCTGCAAAGACCATGCAATGCGCCAACGACGGGCGCTGCGGGTAATTACGTGCCATCCACCAGATAACCCGGCCCATGACGGCGACGCCTGCCAGCATCACCCCGTAAAACAGAATTGCCATCGCAAATCCGGTCAACAGAGATAACTTCAGGATATTGCCATCGCCAAAATTCCAGCCGATTTGCGTGGTACCGATAAACGCGCAAACAACCGGGATTGCCGCCATCAGCAGTACATGGTGGGTATAGTGATGCGAAACACTTTCGTTTTCGCTGTTGATCACGTGCATTTCACGATCGGGATGGGAAAACAGCCCCCAGACATGGTTCATACCGCCCCCTTCTTGTCAGCTCCGGACCTCAACACTTCAAGTATAATTCAGCTTTTGATTATTTTATGTACACAGAGAAAATACCGGATCGCTACGGCGAATGTCAGTTAGTAAGCCGTAGGCCTGATAAGCGAAGCGCCATCAGGCATTAGGGAACTGAACGACGTTAAGCGCTACTATGCGTCTTTTCCGGCATCAAGTATTCATAGGGTGTATGCTATTACCGTGGAGGTCATACAACGTATGGATATAACGCATTATGTTGCGCAGTACGGCTATGCTGCGTTAATCATCGGCAGCCTGGCGGAAGGTGAAACCATTACCCTGTTAGGCGGCGTCGTGGCGCATCAGGGAGTCCTGAAATTCCCGCTGGTGGTGCTCTCGGTCGCGCTGGGTGGGATGATTGGCGATCAGTTGCTTTATTTACTCGGACGTCGTTTTGGCGGCAAAATTCTGCGTCGTTTCTCGCGCCATCAGGCGAAAATTCATTATGCGCAGAAAATGATCCAACGGCGTCCTTACCTGTTTGTGGTCGGTACGCGCTTTATGTACGGCTTTCGCGTTATTGGTCCCTTACTGATTGGCGCCAGTCACCTGCCGCCGAAGATATTTTTACCGCTGAATATTCTTGGCGCGTTTGTCTGGGCGTTGCTATTTACCACCCTCGGCTACGTCGGTGGTGAAGTGATCGCGCCGTGGCTGCATAGCCTTGACCAGCATATCAAGCATGGCATCTGGCTGGTGCTGGTTATCGGGATAGTCGCGGGCGTCCGCTGGTGGATGAAACGCCGAAGCACGCGTAAAGCGCAATGAAGATGGCCCGACAGCGGAACACCGTCGGGCCGAACAATCAGGATGCGTGATAACCGCCGCCCAGCGCGCTGGTCAACTGGATTGAGGCATCCAGCCATTGGCCTTGCAAAAGCAGACCGTTGCACTGTTCACGTAATGCCGGGATCTTTGCCTCGCTGACCCTGGAGCCCGCAATAATACCCGCATTAAAGCGCGCCTGCGCCAGCCCCACTACGCGCTGAGCGTCATGTTCAATCTGCTGCTGATGCTGATTTTTCTGCGCCAATGTTTCTACCTGCGATGCCGCACGTGCCACGTCATTCACCGCATCCACCACAGCTTTGTTGTAATTCGCCACCGTCAGGTTACTTTGCGCTTTCGTAATATCGAGATTCGCATTCAGCCTGCCACTGTCAAAGATAGGCAGCGTCAGCCCGGCGGTTACGCCCATTTGCTGCGCGGAATGGCGGAACAGGTCACTCAGATGTAACGCATCCTGTTGTAAAAATGCCATCAGATTCACATCGGGATAAAACGCCGCTTTCGCCGCATCAATGCTACTCAGCGATGACTCAATGTACCAGTGAGCCGCCTGCAAATCTGGTCGACGGGCAAGCAGCGAATAACCTAGCTGGGACGGGAGCTGACTTTCAACCACGGGCAGTTTGGTCGAATGGAGCTTCAGGGCAACGGACTGCGAGTTGCTCAACGCGCTTAGGCGCGCCTCAATCACCTTCATTTTACCGCTGACATCATTCAGCTGCTGCTCTGTTTTGCTGGAATCGATATCGGTTTCGACGCCTTCCACCGAAGAAGTGAGGCCGTTTTGATACAGTTGACGATCGACGGTAATCACATTTTGCTGCTCGCTTTCGATTTGCGTCAGCACGGTTTTCAGCGCCGCCTGCGTCTGCCATTCCCAGTAAAGACGGGAGACACCGCTCGCCAGCAGCTGCCGGGTTTGCTCGCGCTCAGCTTCACGCGCCTTAACGGCTCCAATGCGCGCAGTCACTTCGGCCCGATTCTTACCCCACAGATCCAGATTCCAGCCGGCAGTTAAACCAAAAGTACCGTTGGTATACCACGGCCCCGTGGTTCCTGCTGCGGGATCGGTTATGGCGAAAGGTCCCATCAGCCCCTCAGCTGACATTCTCTGACGCTCAACGTCTGCGGAGAAGTCAATCTCCGGGCCATCTTGTGCTTCCACGGCCTTAGCCTGCGCCTCCGCCAGTTGAATGCGCTGTTCCGCGACCTGCATATCAGGAGAATTTCGCAACGTGCTGTCAATCAACGCATTAAGCTGGGGGTCGTGATATGCCTTCCACCACTGGCTGTCCGGCCAGCCATTTTTTAACGCGGCAGGCAATGTGGTATCGGCATTTGCGGCAGGCGTCTGCTGTGACAGAGACTGGCGGTCATCATGCATCGGCGCGCAGCCAGACATCAGAACAAAAAGCGGCAACAATGCCGTCGTGACAAACACAGAATTACGATTCATGGAGATATACAGGTAAGAAAAGATGTGCAGAGATTACGACTTGTCGCTGTTGCTTTTTTAGTTACGCGTGGCAATACATCTTTGGCAATAAAAATATATAATCAGCAAAATATACACCTAGTGAATAATATAGATTAAATAATTTTAATAATTAATGGATGGAGATGTTATGTCACAGAATATCTATGACAATCCTGAGTTCTTTGCCGGATATGCCACGCTGGATCGTTCAGTAAAGGGACTCGACGGCGCGCCAGAATGGCCGACAATACAAGCGATGCTCCCCTCTCTTCAAGGCAAAAATATTCTTGATTTGGGCTGTGGATATGGTTGGTTTTGCCGCTACGCGCGCGATAATCAGGCAGCCAGTGTAATGGGACTGGATATTTCACAAAAGATGTTAACCCAGGCACACAGTATGACGCAGGGTAATGGCATCGTTTATCAGCGTGAAGATCTCGAAACGCTAACCCTGTCCCCAAATTCTTTTGACCTGGTTTATAGCTCGCTTGCCCTGCACTATTTGCACGATATAGAACGATTATTCGTAACCATTTACCAGTCATTAACACCAGGCGGTATGTTAGTTTTCTCTGCCGAGCATCCAATTTATACCGCACCGCTTAATCAGGGTTGGATAAAAGATAAATCCGGGCAGCTGTCCTGGCCGGTTAATCATTATCAGCAGGAAGGTGAGCGCATCAGTAACTGGTTTGCTGAAGGCGTCAAAAAACAGCACCGTAAGCTGGCGACCTGGATTAATGCGCTGATTGCCGCCGGATTCGAGATCGTCTGTGTCGATGAATGGGGACCGTCCGGGCAACAGATTGCTGAAAACCCGGCTTTAGATGAAGAAAAAGAGCGGCCGATGGTGTTTCTGCTCAGCGCACGTAAACCAGCATAACAACGCCTCCAGGCAGAATGATTGATACTTTCCTATACTCAATCTGAACTTACCAAAAAAAGGAAAGTTAATGAAAATTCTGCTGTGGGTAATTCTGATTATTTTTCTGATTGGGCTATTGGTGGTAACAGGCGTGTTTAAGATGATTTTCTGATGTCGTCATTTCGCCCAGGCCTGATAGCAGAAATCTCAGGCTATTCTTCTCTCTGATGCCGGATGGCGACGTAAACGCCTTATCCGGCCTACTGGAACTGAGATCAGGCAGTAATCTCGATAGCCTGAATCGCACGTGCGATATCCGGCGAATTATTTAACGCTCGAATTTCCTGAAACAGTTCTGTTGCCTCTGAATATTCTTTGCGCAAATACCCTAACCACTGCTTAATCCGCGCTACATGATACAGCCCTGTGTCCCCCTGCTTTTCAAGTCGGGTATATTTTTGCAACAGCGTCACGACTTCAGGCCACGGCATACGCGGCTCGTTGTATTTCACCACGCGGCTCAGGTTCGGAATATTTAATGCGCCACGTCCGATCATCACCGCATCACATCCGCTGATGGCCATACAATCCTGGGCGCTCTGCCAGTCCCAGATTTCGCCATTCGCGATAACCGGAATGGAAAGCCGCTGGCGGATCTCACCGATCGCCTGCCAGTTGATATGTTCGGCTTTATAGCCCTGCTCCTTGGTTCGGCCATGCACGGCCAGTTCGCTGGCGCCAGCCTGCTGGACGGCATCGGCAATTTCAAACTGCCGGTCGCTGTTGTCCCAGCCCAGACGAACTTTCACTGTCACCGGAAGATGAGCCGGGACCGCCTCGCGCATAGCTTTTGCGCCCCGGTAGATAAGCTCAGGATCTTTCAATAACGTTGCGCCACCGCCGCTACCGTTCACCAGCTTCGATGGACAGCCACAGTTTAGATCGACACCGTATGAGCCCAGTTCTACCGCGCGCGCGGCATTCTCCGCCAGCCACTGCGGATACTGTCCTAACAGCTGAATGCGAACCAACGTGCCGGATGGCGTCCGGCTGTTGTTATGGAGTTCCGGGCAGAGTCGATGAAATACTTTTGCCGGCAGGAGCTGATCCACCACGCGCACAAACTCGGTGATGCACAGATCGTAATCATTCACTTCAGTCAGCAGCTCGCGCACCAGTGAGTCGAGCACGCCTTCCATCGGCGCCAGTAAAACACGCATATCGTCACCCGCAAAAAAAGAGGCGCTATGGTAGCGCCTCCGTTCGGGAGATTAAAGAGGCTCAGCGCGGCAACAGGCAGTTATCTTCTTTCCAACCGTACAGCCATTCCATACCGCGATAAAACTCCACCTGCGATTTGTCTTTCCACAGCAGATTACGCACCTGCCGCTCGACGCCTGCGGCGTGGTAGACACGGCCCATTTCACGCGTTGACCAGACGATGCGTGCGGTACGCGGAATACGCACCGACTCATACAGCGCAAAGGCATCAGCCGCATCGCCATCACTCTGCTGTAGCGCTTTACCGAGCGTTACAGCGTCTTCCAACGCCATACAGGCACCCTGAGCCATATATTGCGCCACCGGGTGCGCGGCATCCCCCACCAGCGTGATGCGGTCGGTTCCCCATTTTTCTACCGGCTCGCGGTCGGCGGTGGACCAGCGCCGCCATGACGTCGGTTTATCAAGCATCTGGCGCGGGCGCGGATGAATACCCGCAAAATAGGAGAGCACTTCCTCTTTGCTGCCATCTTTCACGCCCCACTCTTCCTGCTGACGACTGTGGAAGGTCACCACCAAGTTATATTGCTTACCGCCGCGCAGCGGATAGTGCACCAGGTGACAGTGTGGTCCGGCCCACAGCACCGGTGCGTTAATGCGTAAATCCTCCGGCATATCATCGCAATCAATCACGGCACGATAGACCACGTGTCCGGTAACCCGTGGCGCATCGCCAATCAGAGACTGACGAACGACCGATTTTACACCGTCACAGCCCACCAAAATATCCGCCGTCCAGCTGTTGCCGTGCTCATCAAATACCGTGACGTCATTATCTGTCTGGCGAATATCAACCACGTTAGTTGAAGTGCGATACTCAACGTTAGGATGCACCAGCGCCGCTTCCCAAACGCTGGCGTGAATATCAACCCGATGGATAACCGCATAAGGACCGCCAAAGTGATCGCGGAACGCCTGGCCGGTTTCAATGCGGACCACCTCTTTTGCGTTTACCGCATCCATCATCGTGATGTGGTCGGTAAAAACGGCACGCTGACGGGCGACTTCTCCCACGCCAAGGCTGTCCAGAGCAGAGAATGCATTCGGCCCGAGCTGAATACCCGCGCCAATTTCACCAATCTCGTGCGCTTTCTCCAGCAACATCACTTTAATGCCCTGACGGGCCAGCGATAGCGCGGTCGCCGCGCCGCCAATCCCGCCACCCACGATAATTGCGCGTGTCACTTTAGCCATTGTCGTTCTCCTTATCAGGCTGGAATTTTATCTTGTTGATTCTCGGGCGCGGCGGCGATAAACGCCGGAAGCTGAGTACAGGCATCATATACCGCCTTACAGCGCGGATATCCGCTCAGATCGCACCCCATACGTAACGCGTTCGCCCACTGTGGGATCAGACAGCAATCCGCCAGCGTCGGCGCATCACCCACGCAGAACTTCCCCGAATGACTCTGGCGCAGCATCTGTTCCACCGCGCTTAACCCTTGCTGGATCCAATGTGCATACCAGCGTTTTTTATCTTCTTCACTGACCTTTAACTCTTCGCTCAGGTAGCGCAGTACCCGCATGTTATTCACCGGGTGGATATCACAGGCGATGGCATAGACAATTTCCAGCACCTTACTGCGCACCGGGAAGTCGGCAGGCAGCAGTGGCGTTTGCGGAAAGTGGCCATCCAGCCAGTCAATTATTGCCAGCGACTGCCCAAGTGATTCTCCGTCATCGGTCACCAGAGTCGGCACCAGTCCCACCGGGTTCATCCGTCGGTAGGCCAGTTCGTTCTGCTGACCGATGCGAATGTTGACGCCCACCATCTGGTAATCCAGCCCCTTCAGCGCCAGCGCAATGCGCACCCGATATGACGCCGAGCTATTAAAGAAACTGTACAGCTTCATCATCCACCTCAGACAATCTTCACGGCGATGGGGGTTAAACCGTCTACGTTTCCGGTGATCACATCCCCTTTAACTACCGCCCCCACGCCTTCTGGGGTACCGGTGTAGATCAGATCGCCCGGCTGCAGTTCAAAGAAACCAGACAGATAGCTGATGGTTTCATTCACAGACCAGATGAGGTGGCGAATATCGCTACGCTGATGATCGTCGCCGTTGACCTGCAACCAGATTGGCGCATGGTTAACATCCACACTTTCGCTGGCTTTATGCAGCGGCGCGATGGGTGCGGAGAGATCAAACGCTTTGCCAATTTCCCACGGACGCCCCATCTGGCGCATCTCCATCTGCCGATCACGGCGGGTCATATCCAGACCGGTGGCATAGCCCCAGATATATTCGTGCGCTTTTTCCAGCGGAATATCGCTGCCCTTTTTGCCAATCGCCACCACCAGCTCTATCTCATAGTGATAGTTATCGGTTTGCGATGGGTACGGCAGTTCGAGGATCTGACCAGCCGCCACCGGGACTACCGCATCGGCAGGTTTACAGAAAAAGAACGGCGGTTCGCGATCCGGATCAAAGCCCATTTCACGGGCATGGGCGGCATAGTTACGGCCCACGCAGTAAACACGGCGCACAGGAAATTGTTCATCACAGCCAACAACCGGAACGGTAACAGGCGCTTGTGGTTCAAATACGTATTGCGTCATTTTCTCTCTCCCAAATTAATAGCGTGCTTCGCGGAACAACCCCAGTGCTTCCTGAACCGGTCTGTCCGAAAAACTGAATAAGACGGTATCTTCGTGGGTCTGGAACGACACGCCGTGCCAGGTTGGCACCACAAAGATATCTTTTGGCGAAAAGTTGAAGGTCTCGTTACCAATGGTGACCTGCCCACATCCTTCCACCACGTGGTAGATAGTGCTGTCGGTGGTACGCGCCATCCGTGAGGAAAAGCCCTGCGGCAACAGTTGCAGGAAGGTTCCCATCGAAGGCATGGGATAACCGCCGGTTACCGGGTTGACGTAACGCATCTTGTAACCGTCCCACTCATCGGCGTCGCCCATGCGCGTCAGGTCATGCAGTGCTTCACGGCTGCGATCGTAGCGATAGTTAAAAATCGGCGATGAGTTACCTTTCTGATGACGCAGCGGCAGCATATTGGCCGCGTAGCGCGGTAAGTAATCCCCTTCCTTGCGCGTGACCGGCTGCTGATCTTCCGGGTAGTCTTCCGCAAAGCCACAGCCCAGCAGGTTCACCAACGGCAGGTCCAGACCGTCCAGCCACACCACCGGTTCACTGCCCGGGTTGCCGTGATCGTGCCAGCGCCACTGCGGCGTCAGAATAAAATCGCCTTCATGCATCTGGGTGCGCTCACCGTCCACAGCGGTAAATGCCCCTTTCCCTTCGACAATAAAGCGCAGCGCAGACTGATTATGACGATGACTCGGCGCAACCTCGCCCGGCATAATTAACTGCAATCCCGCGTACAGCGTTGGGGTGATTGAAGACTGTCCACGCAGCATTGGGTTTTCCAGCACCAGCACGCGGCGAATCGCCTCTTTCGCGCCAATCAGATCGCCACTTTCCAGCAGCAGCGGGCGGATCTCCTGATAGTTCCAGTACGCAGGCGCGCAATGTGCGTTCGGTGTTGGCGGCACCAGGCGGTGCAGCGACTCCCACAGCGGGGTCAGATTCTGCCCGGAAATATGCTGGTAAAACTGCTGACGGCTGTTCTTAACGTCCTGATTCAGTTCAGACATAGGGATTCTCCTTATTCATTCACAACACCTGCGCGTGGCAGAGTATTTGAGGCAGAGGCCGACTGGCGGATAACAACCGTCAGCAGCGTAAGCATTACCGCGCTGATGGCCGCCGGGACGGCAATAATGAAAAACAGGTTATCGAATGAGAAATTCATCGCCATCATCACCCCGCCGGAAAGCGAGCCGACAATCGCGCCGCAGCGCCCCACTGCATTAGACCAGCTGACGCCCGTCGCCCGGCTTTGTGTCGGATAAAGCGTGGCGGTTAACGCATTAAGACCAACCTGAGAACCGCTGATGCCGATGCCGGTGCCAAAAATAGCCAGTGCCATCAGCCACAGACCGTTTTCGCTCAGGCCAATCATGACGATACACACTGCGCCCAGCGCATAACTCACGGCCAGCACGCGGAAAGGATTGTATTTGTCCATCAGCACGCCCAGCGCCAGTGCCCCCAGCGTTCCTCCAATCTGGAAGGCGGCAGTTACCCAGGAGGCATGCTGCAGATCAATTCCACGATGGTTAAGCAGCGTTGGCATCCAACTGGAGAGCAGATAAATAATCAGCAGGCTCATAAAGAACACTACCCATAGCATCAGAGTAATAGGCAGTTGTCGCCCAACGAACAGCTGGCGAATGCTGCCTTTAGCTATCGCGGCACCTTCGTTGAGATAAAAATGGGTATTGTCATAACGTTCCCGGGTGATGGCGCTAACGGTTCTGGCAATCACGTTTTGCGGCAGTTGACGACGAACCTGCCAGCGCGGGGATTCCGGTAGCGCAAACAGCAGAGCAACAAACAGCATTAGCGGTAGAACGCCTCCCAGCACCAGAATGCCGTGCCAACCAATCACCGGCACCAGCTGTGCGCTGACGATACCGCCCATTGCCGATCCCAGAGTAAAGCCACAGAACATCATGGTGACCAGTGCGCCACGCCGACGCGCGGGCAGGTATTCCGAAGTCATAGTAATGGTATTCGGCATCGCGCCGCCCAGCCCTAAGCCGGTAAGAAAGCGCAAAATAACCAGCGTTTGCAGATCGGGTGAAAAAGCCGAAATTAGACTAAGCGCACCGAACAGCGCCACGCAGAGTTCTATCACTCGTTTGCGGCCAAAACGGTCGGACAGCGGGCCACAGAGCAGCGCGCCAGCGGTCAGCCCCAGCAGACCTGCACCAAACAGCGGTGCCAGATCGCCGGCAGTCAGTTGCCAGTGAGTGCGAATGTCGGGTGCGATAAAACCAATCGCCGCGGTATCAAATCCGTCGAGCATGACAACCAGAAAGCAGCAGATGATAACGCGCCACTGGGTCTTACCGACGGGGGCGGAATCGATCAGTGCTTGTAGATCACGTTGTTGAGTCATAGTGAATGCCTCAGTGCAGGTAGAGTAGATGTCTGTTTTGTTTTAGGTATGTTGCGACTTTGTATGTTTGGAGATGAAATGTACAATGGCTTTTCATGCAGAGGCATAACCTGGAGGTTATAGCAAATGGCAAACTGGGCGCAGAAACTGAAGTTGCAACACCTGCAAACGCTTATCGCGCTGGGCGAACAGGGAAATCTGACGCACGTCGCCCGGATGATGAATATCACCCAGCCCGCGTTGTCGAAATGGTTATCACAGCTCGAAGATGAGATTGGCATCACGCTCTTTGAACGTCACAGTAAAGGCTTGCGTCCTTCCGAAGGCGGCAAGTTGCTACTGCAACATGCCCAACGCCTGATCAATGATATGGAGCGTTCGCAGTATGAAATCGCCCGTTTTAAGCAAGGCGGCCTTGTAGGGAGTCTGAAGATTGGCTGCTCGCCGGTAGCGACCGACTGTGTTTCACAGGCAATACTGGGTTTGCTCACAGAACTGCCAACCCTGCATCTAAATATTGAAGAGAAAGTGATGACCCCGCTGCTGCACGATCTGCTCGCGGGTTCGGTGGATGTCGTCGTCGGTCGGGTCGGCGGTCGGGCGCTTCAGTTGCCGCTCAATTATCAAGTGCTGTATACCGAGCCGGTCTGTTTCGTCGCCCGCCCCGATCATCCCTTGGCAAAATATCCCCTGCTCACCTGGCACGATCTGGCTAACTGGCGCTGGATTGTCTGGCCGACAGGAACCCCTATCCGGATAAGCATTGATAACGCGCTGGTTGATAACGGCGTAATGTTGCCGGAAAACATCATTGAATCGGCATCAATCAACGTCAGTACCAACCTGCTGCAAAGTAGCGACATGATCTCTATTCTTTCTCTACGGCTGGCACAACGGTATGCCGCCCAGGGACAACTGGTTATCCTGAATCTGCCGAAGATTGAACAAAAAGGCAGCGTCGGCGTATTCTGGCGCAACAACGAAACGCCGACTACCGCCCTGAACCGTTTTCTGTACTACCTGGCACAAGTTTAGCGCGGAGAGTTAGGGCCATCGCCCGATGTTCCAGATATCTATTTCCTCTATGCTTAGAATTCATGATGTGATCGGTAGCACGTTTTTAAGTTTAATTGTATGATGAATCAGTCTCGTCAAGGGTTTCAACTATGAGCAAAGCACTGAACGTTATCTGGCAATATTTGCGCGCATTCGTCCTGATTTATGCCTGCCTCTATGCAGGTATTTTTCTTGCATCGCTACTCCCTATCACCATTCCGGGCAGCATTATCGGCATGCTGATCCTATTTGTCTTACTGGCTTTGCAGGTGTTACCGGCAAAATGGGTTAACCCCGGCTGCTACGTGCTGATTCGCTATATGGCCCTGTTGTTTGTCCCGATTGGCGTGGGGATCATGCAGTACTTTGACCTGCTGCGCGCGCAATTTGGTCCGGTGGTGGTGTCTTGTACCATCAGTACGCTGGTCGTTTTCCTGGTGGTGAGCTGGAGCTCGCACATTGTGCACGGTGAGCGCAAAATCGTTGGGCAAAAAGAGGCTAAAGCAAAAAAATGATGTCGTATATCTGGTGGTCATTACCTCTTACGCTGGCGGTATTTTTTGGCGCACGTAAGCTGGCAGCTCGCTTTAAAATGCCTTTGCTGAACCCTCTGCTGGTCGCCATGGTGGTAATTATTCCCATTCTGCTGCTGACCGGTATTCCCTACGATCACTATTTCAAAGGCAGCGAAGTGCTGAACGATTTGCTGCAACCTGCCGTGGTCGCGCTGGCCTATCCGTTATACGAACAGTTGCACCAGATTCGCGCCCGCTGGAAATCAATCATTGCTATCTGTTTTGCTGGGAGCGTTGTGGCGATGGTAACAGGTACAACAATCGCCTTGTTGATGGGCGCATCGCCGCAAATTGCCGCGTCTATCATGCCAAAATCGGTCACCACGCCTATCGCTATGGCCGTGGGAGGCAGTATTGGCGGCATTCCGGCTATCAGCGCCGTATGCGTCATTTTTGTCGGCATTCTCGGGGCGGTATTTGGACATACGTTACTCAATGCCATGCGTATTCGCACTAAGGCCGCTCGTGGGCTGGCAATGGGCACCGCGTCGCACGCCCTGGGCACCGCACGCTGTGCGGAACTGGACTATCAGGAAGGTGCGTTTAGCTCACTGGCGCTGGTCATTTGCGGCATTATTACCTCGCTGGTAGCCCCGTTCCTGTTCCCGATTATTCTGGCAGTGGTGGGTTAATCTTCATTTTTTAGCTATTTATTTGCGATGCGTTGCACATTTTTCATTTAAGTTTCATAAGTTGCATACACAATGAGATTTGGATCACATATAAAGCCATAACAGGCCCGTAAACTACGATTCCATTACATTGTTATGAGGCATCGCCATGCATCCACGTTTTCAAACTGCTTTTGCCCAACTCGCGGATAACTTGCAATCAGCCCTGGCCCCTGTTCTGGCGGATGTGCATTTCCCCGCCATGCTGACTGCTGAGCAGGTCTCTTTGCTGAAACGCGAATCGGGACTGGACGAAGACGCGCTGGCATTCGCTCTGCTGCCGCTGGCTGCGGCCTGCGCACGTACTCCGCTGTCCAACTTCAACGTTGGGGCAATTTCTCGCGGCATCAGCGGCAACTGGTACTTCGGTGGGAACATGGAGTTCCTGGGCGCGACCATGCAGCAAACTGTTCATGCCGAGCAAAGCGCTATCAGCCACGCTTGGCTGCGCGGTGAAAAAGGGCTCGCCGCCATCACCGTCAACTACACGCCGTGCGGCCACTGTCGCCAGTTTATGAACGAACTGAACAGCGGACTGGATTTACGGATTCATCTGCCGGGACGTGCGCCACACATGCTACGTGATTACCTGCCAGATGCCTTCGGCCCGAAAGATCTGGAGATTAAAACGCTGCTGATGGACGAGCAGGATCACGGCTTCGCGCTGCAGGGCGATGCGTTGACCCAAGCGGCAATCACCGCTGCTAACAGATGTCATATGCCGTACAGCAAATCCCCAAGCGGCGTGGCGCTGGAGTGTAAAGATGGCCGTATTTTTAGCGGCAGCTATGCTGAAAATGCCGCCTTTAACCCGACCCTGCCTCCGCTGCAAGGCGCGTTAAACCTGTTGAATCTGAACGGTTATGATTATCCAGATATCCAACGCGCCGTGCTGGCTGAAAAAGCCGACGCGCCGTTGATTCAGTGGGATGCGACCTCCGCCACGCTGAAAGCACTGGGCTGCAATAATATTGAGCGCGTTCTCCTGGGTTAATCGACTCAATAACGCCAGTTCGTAGGCCGGATAAGGTGTTTACACCGCCATCCGGCACTATGCAGAATGCCTAAAATCCCCTCAATCAGACTGCTGTTTCTTGCGCTACGTCTTCCGGTACAGTAGCCTGATTGAAATTCCATCCAAATAACGAGTTTTCTGCATGTTAAAGCGCGTGTTTTACAGCCTGTTAGTCCTGTTAGGCTTGCTGCTTTTGACTGTGCTTGGACTCGATCGCTGGATGAGCTGGAAGACGGCTCCCTACATTTACGACGAACTGCAGGATTTGCCCTACCGCCAGGTCGGTGTGGTTCTGGGCACGGCGAAGTATTACCGCACCGGCGTCATCAATCAGTATTACCGCTACCGTATTCAGGGCGCATTGAACGCCTATAACAGCGGGAAGGTAAACTATCTGCTGTTAAGCGGCGACAATGCCCAGCAAAGCTACAACGAACCCATGACGATGCGTAAGGATCTGATTGCCGCAGGCGTCGATCCCGCTGACATCGTGCTTGATTACGCCGGGTTCCGCACGCTCGATTCCATCGTGCGTACGCGTAAAGTATTCGACACCAACGATTTCATCATTATTACTCAACGATTCCACTGTGAGCGCGCCTTGTTTATTGCGCTGCATATGGGCATTCAGGCCCAGTGCTACGCCGTACCTTCGCCAAAAGATATGCTCACCGTGCGGGTACGTGAATTTGGCGCCCGTTTTGGCGCACTCGCCGATCTCTACATTTTCAAACGTGAGCCCCGTTTTTTAGGCCCACTGGTGCCCATCCCTACCATGCATCAGGTACCGGACGATGCGCAGGGGTATCCGGCGGTCACGCCTGAACAATTACTCGAATTACAAAAGAAACAAGGAAAATAAGCATGGAAGGAAAAACGATCTTTATCGTTATTGGCGTACTGATGATTGTTCTCTGGACGTGCAGAGAAGGCCTGAAGGGACTGCGTTCCGGTATCGTCGAGAAAACAGTGAAAGGTTCGCAGACGCCAATGATCATTTCTCGCGCTAAAGAACCCAGCACTTACTGGAGCTATATCATCGTTTATTTCGGTATGGCCATTGGTGCACTGTTCACTGGTATCTGGTTACTCTTTATCAAATAAAAAACCGATGCAGAAAGCCTCTGCACCGGTTTTATTTTTCTCTTCCCAGATTACTTCTTACGCGCGTACTTCAGTGAGTCCAGCGCGACCGCGAAGATGATAATGCCGCCTTTGATAATATACTGCCAGTAAGGGTTCACGCCGATGTAGGTCAAACCGTAGTTGATGACGGTGAAGATAATCACACCGGTCACTACGCCAAACACGGTACCTACCCCGCCGCTGAACGACACGCCACCAACCACGCACGCCGCAATCGCATCCAGCTCATACATAAAGCCGAGGTTGTTGGTCGCAGAGCCGATACGTCCGGCTTCCAGCAAACCACCGAAGGCATAGAACACGCCAGACAACGCATAGATAATCAGCAGGTTCAGCGCAACGTTTACACCGGACACTTTCGCAGCTTCCGGATTTCCGCCGATGGCGAAAATGTTTTTACCGAAGCGGGTCTTGTTCCACAGCACCCACACAAAAGCCACCGCAATCAGCGCATAGAAAGTGATGTAGGAGAGTCGGAAACTGCCCAGTGCAATAAAGCCCTGCGCAAAGGTTGAGAATCCACTGTCAAAGCCAGAAATTGGCGATGCACCGACGAAGTCGTAGTACAGGGAGTTGATCCCGTAAACGATAATCATCGTACCCAGTGTGGTAATAAATGGCGTTACGTTCAGATAAGCAATGATAATACCGTTCACCAGACCGATAATGGCGCCAATCACGCAGACAATCAGCACCACTACAATGATCGGCATCGTCGCCATTTCCGGGAACACCTTGTTGGCATTCTCCATCGACTGCAACAGAGTTGCCGCCACCACTGCCGCCAGGCCAACCTGACGCCCCGCCGACAGGTCGGTCCCTTGGGTAACAATCAGTCCAGCCACACCCAATGCGATAATAATACGCACCGAGGATTGCGTGAGAATATTACTCAGGTTCAGTAAGCTTAAGAAAGTGGGATCCTGGAAAATAATAATCGCCAGCAAAACCAAAAGAACAACGTAAATTCCGCCTTCTTTCAGGTAAGTAAGAAAACTTTTCTTATTTAACGCACTCATGAGGAGCCCCTAATCTTAAAGGTGCAAAGACGCAAGACGGAGGATTTCGTTTTGCGTTGTTGTTTTAGTGTCAACAATTCCAGCAACGAGACCATTGCTCATCACCAGAATACGATCGGTAATACCCAGCAGCTCCGGCATTTCAGAGGAAATAATAATAATCCCCTTATCCTTTTTCGCGAGTTCGGCAATCAACTGATAAATTTCAAATTTCGCACCAACATCGATTCCGCGCGTCGGTTCATCCAGCATCAGAATTTCTGGCTGGGTTAATAACCAACGACCAATAACCACTTTTTGCTGATTACCGCCAGAAAGTGAACCGATTTGCGTACGATGACCCGGCGTTTTTACCCTCATGGAGTCAATTACCCACTGGGTATCACTCTTCATGCGGGAATTATCCAACAGACCAACTTTGTTTTTATAGTTTTGGATATTGGAGATTAACGAGTTAAAGCCAATGTCCAGATACGCATAAATACCGGTTGAGCGGCGCTCTTCCGTGACCAGTGCAAAACCATGGTTGATGGCTTCATTTGCACTGTGGTTATTAATCTTTTTGCCGTGTAGCGTAATCGTACCCGATGACTTCTCACGAATACCAAAAAGCGTTTCAACGATATCCGTGCGTTTTGCGCCTACCAGACCGGCAATTCCAAGAATCTCCCCTTTGTGCAAATCAAACGAGATATCACGAATCGACGGCTGGCGCAGCGAGGTCAGGTTACGCACTTGCAGAATGACTTCACCAGGTTTGTTTTCTTTATCCGGAAAACGTTGGTTTAGTGAACGTCCAACCATCATGGCGATGATCTTATCCATATCCAGCCCTTCCAGCGGCTGGGTCGCAATCCACTGACCGTCGCGCAGAACGGTAATTTCATCGCACAGCTGGAAGATTTCTTCCATTTTGTGAGAGATATAAACAATACCGCATCCACGCTCTTTCAGCTTACGGATGATGGTGAACAGATGGTTAACTTCTTTTTCGGTTAACGATGAAGTTGGCTCATCCATGATGACGATTTTGGCGTCATAGGAGAATGCTTTCGCAATTTCAATCATCTGCATTTGTGAAACGGATAATGTGCCGACACGCGCACGCGGATCGATATCAATATCCAGTTCATCAAATATCGCTTTGGTATCGCGGTACATTTTTTCCTGATCGACAAACATGCCTTTGGTGGGATAGCGTCCCAGCCACATGTTGTCCATCACAGAACGTTGTAATACCAGGTTTAATTCCTGGTGTACCATCGAAATACCATTTTCGAGCGCTTCTTTCGCAGAATGAAAATCGATTTCTTTACCCTGAAATAAAATACTGCCGGAATCTTTTTGATAGATGCCGAAAAGACATTTCAATAATGTTGATTTCCCCGCTCCATTCTCTCCCATTAGGGCGTGAATAGAATGCGGGCGGACTTTTAAATTGACATTATCAAGCGCCTTAACGCCGGGGAAGGACTTGTTGATGCCGGTCATTTCCAACAAGTATTCGCCTGACGACTGAGTATGTGTGCTGACCATAATTATACCTTGTTGGCCTTGCAGAGTGCGTTATTAAGGGCGCAATGAAATTGCGCCCACATACGGAGTATTTATTTGTTGGTGAACTCTGCCAGATTATCTTTATCGACACCTACGTACGGAACGCGAACAATCTTGTTCTCAATTTTCCAGTTAGTGCCATCTGCCGCACCTTTACCGTCAGCCAGGTTTTTCGCCAGATCGAAGGTGGCTTTCGCCTGGTTGTTGGCATCGTTCAGCACGGTACCGGCCATGGCGCCAGATTTCACCAGAGCCAGCGCTTCAGGCAGCGCATCCACACCAAATACTGGTACGCTGGTTTTGTTGTGCGCTTTCAGCGCTTCAACTGCACCCATTGCCATCGCATCGTTGTTAGCGATAACCACTTCAATTTTGTTCGCGTTTGGACCAGACATCCACGCATCCATCTTATCTTTCGCCTGAGCGGTATCCCACATTGCAGTATCTAACTGCAGCTGCTCAGTTTTAATGCCTTTGTCGTTCAGCTCTTTAATCACGTAAGTGGTACGTGCTTCAGCATCCGGGTGTCCCGGTTCGCCTTTCAGCAGAACAAACTGAATTTTGCCGTCTTTGTTCAGGTCCCAGTTCGGGTTAGCTGCCCAGTGTTTGGCAATCAAATCACCCTGAATAATGCCGGACTCTTTAGAGTCGGTACCGACGTAATACGCTTTGTCATAGCTGTCCAGCGCTTTACGAGAAGGTTCTTTGTTGAAGAATACGATCGGTACGTTCTGTCCGCGTGCTTTTTCAATGACCGTGCCAGCAGCTGCCGGGTCAACCAGGTTAATCGCCAGTGCTTTAACGCCTTTTGCCAGCAGCACGTCGATCTGATCGTTTTGTTTGGACTGGTCGTTCTGCGAGTCGTTCATCAGCAGCTGTACATCTGGTGCCGCTTTGGCATCTTTTTCAATAGCCTTACGTACTACAGACATAAAGTTATCGTCATACTTATAGATAGTTACACCAATGCGGGTATCAGCAGCGTGCGCAGCCGCGCCGAATAACATGCTTGCCATTACAGCAGACAGGGTCAACACCTTCTTATTCATGGTATCTCCGGTTTTATTATGCAGGGTAGTACTTGAGATAAATGCTCGGCAGGCAGAACGTTACTGAAGTGTTACTGAACGCCGAAGCTCACTTTTAAAAAATATTTCTTCCGTGTCTGGCAACGCTCCAAAAACAGGCTTTAATTTTTGTTTAAGGCACCTATACCTCGATGAAAGTGATTATTCACCGTTACATAGTAGTTACAGCGCAACAAACAGTGTCATCATAGCTATCGCATTGTTAATATACTGTGAATTTACTCACATATTGAAAGCGGTTACATCGCGCAACGTTATGAGTTAGTGATCGGTGCCGCATTCTGCCGCAACGCGACTGAATGACGACGCACCAGTGTTGGCATAAAACAATGTGACGCCTGCGGATCCAACGTGCCAGCCGCCCCTTGTAGCGCAAGCTCCGTCGCCATTTTTGCCATTGAGGCAATGGGATAGCGCACAGTGGTTAGCTGCGGATCGGTGTAACGCGCGATGGGAATATCATCGAAGCCAATGATAGAAAGGTGTAATGGAATAGCGATGCCGTTATCTTTTAGCGCAGTCAGCGCGCCGGCTGCCATATTGTCGTTGTAAGCAAAGACCGCCGTCAGTTGTAAGTTACGCCCCAGCAGTTCCACCATCGCGGACTCTCCACCCTGCATATCGGGCGAACCGGTGCCGACCCAGCTTTCTGCCGCAACAATCCCCTGCTCTTGCAGGGCAGTTAACCACCCTTCTTTGCGCATGGCGTCATCTTCAATGCGGTGGCTTGATGCCAGATAACCGATGCGTTGATGACCATTATTTAGCAGCATTCGGGTAGCCATTTTGGCACCGCTGATGTTATCCAGGCAGACGCAACGGTGTGCGTAGCCAGGAACAAGGCGGTTGATCAGAACCATGCCGGGGATTTGATCCATAAACTCGGCCAGTTCCCGATCGCTCAGTGCTTTAGAGTGTACAATCAGTGCGTTACAGCGTTGGCGAATCAACACCTCAATGGCATGACGTTCTTTTTCCGCCTCATGGTAGCTGTTGCCAATCAGGACATACTTCTGATGCTGCTGGGCAACCATATCCACGGCTTTTACCAGCGCGCCAAAAAACGCATCTGATACATCCATGACGACAACACCAATCGTGTCGCTTACCTGCGTCGCCAGCGCTTGTGCGTTGGCATTAGGTCGATAGCCAAGCTGAGTGACTGCCTTCATTACCGCTTCACGCGTATCGGGACTCACCAGCGCACTGTTGTTCAGTACGCGGGAAACGGTCGCTACAGAAACGCCAGACTGCCGTGCCACATCACGAATGGTTACCATATTCACTGCCCTGTTTTAGATTGCGGCTGCCCGCAGACACCCCAGGCTGGGTATTTTGTCAGCACAATGAAACGGACTGCGTGAGTGATGTCACAGGAATGAAAGCGCTTACATCCATTTTGTTAATGAATGTGATCCAGATCGTTATCTGGATGTTCGCGGTAATGATGTCCCCGCAGCACGCAGGGTTAATTGACGCCACAGCCATTCCACCGGGCCCTGGCGGTAAAAACGCAGCCATATGACAGAGAAAAGTAAGTTAATCGCCCAGACCGGGATGACGAAAAACAGCAGCTCCAGCCGGTCAAATTTCATAAATAAACCGGCCTGATAAAACAACGTGGTGCAGATTAAGGTTTGTAACAGATAGTTGGTTAATGCCATGCGCCCCACACAGGCGATAGCAATGACCCATTTGAAGCGACTAAGCTGCGGCCAGAAACCAAACATCAGCGCGGCATAACCAATGGTTTGCAAAGGCGCACCCAACTCTCGCGGGGCTTGTAACAGGAAGGCACACCAGCGGTAGGACCAGTCCAGTTGCCACTGGGCGACGATAGCAGGCAGGTTAATCGCCATGCCGATAATAACCAGCAAAACGCCAGTGCGTCGATAATGCTGCAAACTGTACTGCCCTTTTAGCCAGCCGCTACGCATTAATGCCGCGCCGAGCAGCATCATTCCCGCCAGTTGCCAACCGTATTGCGCACCCAGCGCCAGCAAGCTATTGGACATCATATCCACGCGATTGCTGATTGCTTCCATTCCGCCGTTCACTTTCCAGTATTTTTCATACAGCAACGCTGAAGCATCCGGTGTCCAGGCGCGGCTGGTTTCGCTCCCGGAGATCACTCCCAGCAGCAGCAGTACGCCAACGCCCACCAGATACAGCAGCACACCGGTGTTAAATAAGCTTTTTACCGACGGCGCATCCCGGATCAGCCGCCAACAAATCAGGCCGATCAAGCCATATGCCAGCAGGATATCGCCATCCCAGAAGAGTAAACCGTGAATAAAACCCAACAGCACCAGCAACGTAAGCCGCGACTGGATCCAGCGTTTACCACGCGGGAGCAGCATTTGCAGACCGGCACCGAACAGTAGCGCAAACAGCGTGAGGAATTTTACCTGCGCGAAGAGATCGAGCAGCGCCCAGGTCCAGGCGTCGGATAAGGTGATGTTGCCATACCAGGCGGGATTGAGGTATGCCGCCTTTGGCAAGCCAAAGGCGCTAATATTGAGAAGCAGGATACCAAGAATGGCGACGCCACGAATAAAATCCAGCGTGACATTACGCTCCATGGTTCCTGCCCTAATCAGTTGTGATGACGTACTGCGCGCAGAAATTCCTGACGCGTGTTCTGGCTGGACTTAAACAATCCGCCAAGAGAAGTGGTGGTGGTCGCACTGGTCGCATCGCGAATGCCGCGCGCTTTCACACAGTAATGCACCGCATCAATCGATACCGCCACATTATTCGTCCCGAGCAGCGTTTGCAGCGCGGTGAGAATTTGCTGGGTCAGACGTTCCTGTACCTGCGGACGCTGCGCAAAGAACTGCACAATGCGGTTAATCTTCGACAGACCAATGACCGAATCTTTCGGAATATACGCCACCGTCGCTTTGCCATCGATAGTGACAAAGTGGTGTTCGCAGGTGCTGGTCAGCGTGATATCGCGAACCGTGACCATCTCGTCCACCTTCATTTTGTTTTCAATGACGGTGATTTTCGGGAAGTTGGCGTAATCGAGGCCGGAGAAAATCTCATCGACATACATTTTCGCAATGCGATGCGGAGTTTCCATCAGACTGTCATCGCTCAAATCGAGATTGAGCAATTGCATAATCTCGGTCATATGGCCAGAGATAAGACGTTTGCGTGTTTCGTTATCCATCTCTTGCACGGGCGGGCGCAGCGGGGTTTCGAGACCACGCGCAACCAGCGCTTCATGAACCAGTGCCGCTTCTTTACTGAGTGATGACATTTCTTCTTCTCCTGCAGGTGGGGCGCCTCTGCCCTGCATGGGGCAAAGTTTTTAGGCTGTGTCACAGCCAGAACATTGTGCGTGAGGCGGCGCACATAATCCAGTATTCACCGTGATAATTATTGAAATTGGCACAGCCTTTCAGCGTTGCTGATTTCACTTGTCGTTCAGCCCGGTGACGTCGAGTGTTAATGTAAAGTTATATAGATGATGAAGTATGTTTGCTCAATGCGGAAGTGAAAGTTACTCACAGTGCTATGAATAATCTGTATTATGATGAGTTCGCAAACACATTCAGGTTCAACACAACAAGGAGCCACGCATGGAAATGCTTGAAGAGCACCGCTGTTTTGAAGGCTGGCAGCAACGCTGGCGTCACGACTCCGCCACGTTAAATTGCGCCATGACCTTCAGTATTTTTCTTCCACCACCCCGTGATAACGCCGCGCCTCCGGTGCTGTACTGGCTGTCGGGCCTGACCTGTAATGATGAAAACTTCACTACCAAAGCAGGCGCGCAGCGCATTGCAGCTGAGCTGGGTATTGTTCTCGTGATGCCGGACACCAGCCCGCGCGGCGAGCAGGTTGCCAACGATGATGGCTACGATTTAGGTCAAGGGGCAGGATTTTACCTCAATGCCACCCAGCAGCCGTGGGCAACGCATTTTCGTATGTATGACTATCTGCGTGATGAGCTTCCGGCACTGATTCAGTCGCAGTTTAACGTCAGCGATCGCTGCGCCATCAGCGGACACTCCATGGGCGGCCACGGCGCATTGATTATGGCGCTGAAAAACCCCGGGAAATACACCAGCGTTTCCGCCTTTGCGCCGATCGTAAACCCTTGTCGCGTTCCATGGGGTGAGAAGGCTTTTAGCGCTTATCTGGGCGAAGATAAAACACAGTGGGCAGAGTGGGATAGCTGCGCGTTAATGCTGGCCAGCAAACCCGCAGACGCGATCCCGACGTTAATCGATCAGGGAGACAGCGATCAGTTTCTTGCCGATCAGTTGCAGCCCGCGGTACTGGCCGAAACTGCCCGTCAGACCGCATGGCCAATGACGCTACGCATCCAGCCTGGTTACGACCACAGCTATTACTTTATTGCGTCGTTTATTGAGGATCACCTGCGCTTCCACGCCCAGTATTTGCTGAAGTAATTCCTGAGTTGAGGGCGGAAGCCCTCTTCATTTCTCCATCATTCCTTCACTTTTTCTCCTTTTTTCTTCCCCCACTATCTTATTGATTAAAAAAGCATTTCACTCCAAATCATATCAAACACAAATGATTTCTATTATCATTTGTGTTTACAAATATTCATACTTTTGTACAATCCCCACGCTTCTTTACTGAAAAGAGTCCTTAAAAGACAAATACATACAATTGTCATGGCCTTTCACATGACGCGCAGTTTGATTCATTTAAATGGAATGATACAAATGACTATACCTCACGTTAAGGCTGTAGCTGCCGCAGTATGCGTCGCCTGCCTCCCATCACTCGGCCATGCCGCTGAACAAGACACCGTGGTCGTTACCGCTACCGGTTTCGAGCAGAAAATTCAGGATGCCCCGGCTTCAATATCTGTTATTACCAAGCAGCAGATTGAGGACAAAGCCTATCGAGATGTCACCGATGCGCTAAAAGATGTCCCTGGCGTCGTCGTCACTGGCGGGGGGAGCAGTAGCGATATCAGTATTCGCGGTATGGCTTCGCAATACACACTCTTCCTGGTCAACGGTAAACGCATCAGCACCCGCGGTACACGTCCTAACAGCGACAACTCAGGTATTGAGCAAGGTTGGCTGCCGCCGCTGGAATCCATCGAGCGTATCGAGGTAATCCGCGGCCCGATGTCGTCCCTCTATGGCTCTGATGCGATGGGCGGCGTCATTAACGTCATCACCAAAAAAGTGTCGAATACTAAAGCCTGGACCGGCTCTTTGCACGGCGATGCCACTTTCCAGGAAGACAGAGATTCCGGTGATATTTACCAGACCAACGCCTATGCGTCTGGACCACTGATTGACGGATTACTTGGCGCGAAGGTGACCGGATTATTCTCCCACCGCGCAGAAGATGAAATCGTAAATGGCTACAATGAACAGCGTATGCGTAGCGGGGGATTAACCCTGAACTTTACGCCAGATGATAAAAACGACATCGATTTCGATTACGCACGTGAATTGCAGGATCGCGACAGTACGCCAGGCAAATCCATGGCAGAGGAAAACTGCCGTAACGGAAGCTGTAAGCCCAACAGTAAAAGCGAAAACAAGTATGTGCACACCACGTACTCAATAACCCACAGCGGTTATTACGACGACTTCAACTCCACCAGCTATGTCCAGCAGGAAGAGACCGATAACCCCGGTCGCCAGATGAAGTCTTACAACACGATTTTCAATAACCAGAACCAGGTCTTCCTTGGGGCACACACCCTGACGCTAGGCGGGCAATACCGTTATGAAAAACTGCGCGATAACGGTAACCAGCTGCAAGCGGCTGATGGGCTTAACAAACTAACTCGCTGGAGCTGGGCGCTGTTTGCTGAAGATGAATGGGCCGTAACCGATACCTTCACGCTGACCGGCGGTCTGCGTATGGATAAGGATGAAAACTACGGTGACAACTGGACGCCACGCGGCTATGGCGTATGGCATCTGAGCGATCAGTGGACCTTAAAAGGTGGCGTTTCCGCGGGCTATCGTGCACCGGATCTGCGCCAGTCTTCTGCCAGTTGGGGACAGGTTACCGGCGGTGGCCGTCTGAACGGAATCATTGTCGGCAACCCGGATCTGAAGCCAGAGAAAAGCCTCAGCGAAGAGATCGGTTTACTGTGGGATAACGGCAACGACCTCAACGCAGGCGTTACGTTGTTCAATACCGACTTTAAAAACAAAATCACCGAAGTTCGCCGTTGTAACAGCAGTTCCGATCCGGCCTGCACCATCGGCGGCACCCATTATGACTTCGTCAGCGATCGCGTTAATGTCGATAAAGCCAATATGCGCGGCGTAGAATCCACCTTCGGCTGGAAAATAACCTCCGACGTCAACTGGACCGCGAACTACACCTACACGGAATCTGAGCAGAAAAGCGGTCAGTTCTCTGGCCAGCCGTTGAACAAAATGCCGAAGCATATGTTTAACACGACGCTGGACTGGCAGGCCACCCAGGATCTCGGTTTCTGGAGCCGTCTGAATCTGCGCGGGAAAACGTCTGAATACCTGAGCCGTACCTCAATGGCACAGGGCACCCCGTCCTATACTCAGGTCGACGTTGGTTTACGTTACTATGCTACCAAGGATCTATTGATGACCGCTGGCGTGTATAACGTGCTGGATAAACAAATCGATTACGATACCTACGACACCGTTCTTGATGGACGTCGTTACACGGTTGGCATGACTTACAGCTTCTAAGTCTGACGCAATAAAAAACCCCGGTACTCATCATGCCGGGGTTTTTGTTATGCTTTTTTATACTGTTACTTCTTCACGCGACCCGGAAATTTCATTTCGCTGTAGCGAACAAAACGGGTTCCTTTGGTCAGCTTATAGCCAAACCAGATAATCAGGAACAGCGGGATACCGATATAGGTAGCCATCACGCCGCCCCAGTCAATGCTGTCTTTCAGGAACGCTTCGTAGTTCTGACCCAGGGTGATAATCAGGCACAGCACAAAGGCGAAGATCGGACCCAGCGGGAAGAAGCCAGAACGGTACGGCAGATCCTTCACATCGTGACCCTGCAGCACATAACCGCGACGGAAGCGATAGTGGCTAATAGCAATCCCCAGCCAGGCGATAAAGCCCGTCATCCCGGAAGTATTCAGCAGCCACAGATACACGGTCTGGTTGCCAAACATTGAAGTCAGGAAGCACAGCCCCGCCACCACGGTGGTCGCATACAGCGCGTTACGCGGTACGCCGCCACGAGACAGTTTACCGAAAATACGCGGTGCTTTACCGTCACATGCCAGGGTATAAAGCATACGCGTGGAGGCGTACATCCCGGAGTTACCTGCCGACAGCACCGCCGTCAGGATAACTGCGTTCATCACCGCTGCCGCAGACAGCAGACCCGCATGCTGGAATACCAGCGTGAACGGGCTAACGCTGATGTCTTTTACATCGTTACGCAGCAGGCTTGGATCGGTGTACGGAATGATCAGGCTGATAATCAAAATCGCGAACACATAGAACAGCAGGATTCGCCAGAATACCTGACGTACCGCACGTGGAATGTTCTTTTCAGGATCTTCAGATTCGCCAGCCGCGATACCGATAAGCTCTGTCCCCTGGAAGGAGAAGCCGACGATCATCGCCACGCCAATCATCGCAGCAAAACCACCGGCAAACGGTGCATCACCGGTCGTCCAGTTGCTCCAGCCCACCGGCTGAGCGCCTTTGAAGATACCGAAAATCATCATCACACCGACCACGATGAAGATAATGACGGTGGTAACTTTGATCAGCGAGAACCAATATTCCGCTTCACCAAATCCGCGAACGGAAATGTAGTTCAGCAGGAAGATAACGCCGAGGAACAGCGCACTCCAGATCCAGCCCGGCGTGTCCGGGAACCACCAGCTCATCACCAGCTGTGCGGCCACCAGGTCAACGGCAATCGTTACCGCCCAGTTGTACCAGTAGTTCCAGCCCAGCGCGAAGCCAAAGCCCTCTTCTACGTAGTTCTGACCGTAGGTGGAAAACGAGCCGGAAACCGGCATATAGGCAGCCAGTTCACCGAGGCTGGTCATCAGGAAGTACACCATCAGACCGATCAGAATATAAGAGAACAACGCGCCGCCTGGACCCGCTGCAGAAATAGTTGCACCAGATGCAACGAAAAGACCTGTACCGATGGAGCCTCCAATGGCAATCATCGTCAGGTGACGCGCCTTCAGTTCACGACGTAGCGTGGGCGCTTCTGTGGTTTTAGTTTCGGAAACCATGTGAAAATGCTATCCATCCAAAAAATGAGGCGCGATTGTAGCAGACGAAATGGCATTCTTCCGGCACAAATACGCTGTTATAAGAGACCTTCATGACTGGCCGCGGATTATAAGTAAAGCAGAAAATTTGCGGCGCACAGCGGTTAAGATATAACCGCCGTTCTATAAAGAGATGACCTTACGACTGTAAGCGCCCTATTCGCCCAGCTCGACCTGGTCGCTGTAATGCAAAAATCGCGTAATGGCATTGGAGATGTGTTTTTGCCTGTGATGCACGCGCCAGAGAGTGCGGACTAAACGCGGCAGCGGCACGGGAACTTCGCTCAGCGTTCCCGCCTGCAGATGCTCCGCAATGACCCGACGCGACAAGCAGCTGATCCCGAGACCATGGCGTACCGCATGCTTAATGGCCTCTGAGTTACCCAACTCCATTGCCATCTGAAATCTCGGCAGATGAGACAACAGCAGGTAATCCACCAGTTCACGCGTACCGGATCCTCGCTCACGCAGGATCCACGGCGAAGCCGCCAGCTGTTCCAGCGTAACAGGCCCCTTTGTGAGCGGTGACGACGGTGCGGCAAACACCACCAGCTCGTCTTCCAGCCACGGTTCAGAGATAATTTCAGTACTGTGACAAGGCCCTTCGATCAGTCCGATATCTACCCTAAAATCCAGCACCGCATTGATCACATCCTGACTGTTACCCACGCTCAGCTCGAGCGGCAAATCAGGAAAATCCTGCCGATAGCGGGCGATCATAGCAGGCAAGATATAGTTACCAATGGTGCTACTGGCATAGACCCGAATGGCACCATTATCTTCGCGAAAAAGCTGCTCGATTTCGGTCGTTTGCTCAAGTAACGCCAACGCTCGTGGGTAGAGCAAACGCCCGTGCTCATTGACCACTAGCCGTTTGCCGACGCGGTCAAACAGTTGCACGCCGAGTTGCCCTTCCAGATCGGTAAGTGCCGCACTCACCGCCGATTGCGACAATGCCAGCATGACAGACGCCTGGGTCGTTGAACCGCTTTTTAGTACCTCAGCAAACACTTCAAGTTGTCGCAAGGTGATATGCATAGTCGTTTTCCACCGGATATCCGTTACTTACCACTTATAGAGATTAATTATAAATATATAATCAATTTTATTTTTAAACCACTTCGCCGTACTCTTTTACCCAGATAAAGGAGAAGGATATGACAGAACTCACCTTGCAGACTCATCGTCGTACAGCGTGGCATTTTATTCCGGGGCTTGCCCTGAGTGCAGTTATCACTGGGGTCGCCTTATGGGGTGGATCTATTCCCGCCGTCGCAGGTGCCGGGTTCAGCGCCCTCACCTTAGCAATCTTGTTGGGGATGGTCCTCGGCAACACCGTCTATCCACACATCTGGAAAAGCTGTGACGGCGGCGTGCTATTTGCTAAACAACATTTATTACGTTTGGGGATCATCCTCTACGGCTTCCGCCTCACCTTCGCGCAAATTGCTGACGTCGGCGTCAGCGGTATCGTGATTGATGTGTTAACGCTGAGCAGTACCTTTTTGATTGCCTGCTTCCTGGGGCAGAAAGTGTTTGGTCTGGACCGCCACACCAGTTGGCTGATTGGTGCGGGGAGCAGCATTTGTGGGGCCGCCGCCGTGCTGGCAACCGAGCCGGTAGTGAAAGCGGAAGCCAGTAAGGTAACCGTCGCTGTCGCCACCGTGGTGATCTTCGGTACCATCGCTATCTTCCTGTATCCGGCAATGTATCCGCTGCTGGCACACTGGTTTAGCCCAGAAACCTACGGCATTTACATTGGTTCCACCATGCATGAAGTAGCACAGGTAGTGGCTGCCGGGCACGCCATTAACCCGGATGCAGAAAACGCCGCGGTTATTGCCAAAATGCTGCGTGTCATGATGCTGGCACCGTTCCTCATCCTCCTGGCCGCACGCGTTAAACAGTTGTCTCCGGCTACGGGCGGTGAGAAAAGCAAAATCACTATTCCATGGTTTGCCATCCTGTTCATTGTGGTCGCGATTTTTAACTCGTTCCACCTGCTGCCGCAGTCGGTTGTGAACATGCTGGTAACGCTGGATACCATTTTGCTGGCAATGGCAATGGCTGCACTGGGGTTAACCACTCACGTTAGCGCACTGAAAAAAGCCGGTGCCAAACCGTTACTGATGGCCCTGCTGCTGTTTGTCTGGCTGATTGTCGGTGGTGGTGCGATTAACGTCGCTGTCCACGCCCTGATGGCATAAACGATCACGACTCACCTCCATTAACCCGCTATACTCTCCCTTTTTGTATTTGAGTATGGCGGGTTAAATTTATGAAATATATCGGAGCGCACGTAAGCGCCGCTGGCGGTCTGGCTAACGCCGCTATTCGAGCCGCAGAAATCGAAGCGACCGCATTCGCCCTGTTCACCAAGAATCAGCGCCAGTGGCGTGCTGCGCCGCTAACCACCGAAATCATTGATGATTTCAAATCTGCCTGCGAGAAGTACCACTACACCTCCGCACAAATACTGCCTCACGACAGTTATCTGATTAACCTCGGTCACCCGGTCAGCGATGCGCTGGAAAAATCACGTGATGCGTTTCTTGATGAAATGCAGCGCTGTGAACTGCTGGGCTTATCCCTGCTGAACTTTCACCCCGGCAGCCATTTGATGCAGATCCCGGAAGATGAATGCCTGGCGCGCATTGCCGAATCCATCAACATCGTCCTCGCTCAGACCCAGGGCGTTACGGCAGTTATCGAAAATACCGCCGGACAAGGTAGTAATCTGGGATTCAAGTTTGAGCACCTGGCCGCCATTATCGACGGCGTCGAAGATAAGTCCCGTGTTGGCGTTTGTATTGATACTTGCCACGCTTTCGCGGCGGGTTACGATTTGCGTTCCGCAGAAGAGTGCGAAAAGACGTTTGCGGAATTTGAACGCATTGTCGGTTTCAAGTATCTACGCGGTATGCACCTGAACGACGCCAAGAGCGCGTTTGGCAGTCGCGTTGACCGTCATCACAGCCTGGGTGAAGGTAATATTGGCCATGATGCCTTCCGTTGGATTATGAAGGATAATCGTTTTGACGGTATTCCGCTGGTACTGGAAACCATTAATCCGGATATATGGGCCGAAGAGATCGCCTGGCTGAAAGCCCAGCAAACAGAAAAAGCAGTGGCGTAACGATCCCCGCGCGCCAGACAAGCTGGCGCGTATCAAGTGAGCGTAACCAGATCCTCTGGCATATGGTTGTACAAAATCCGCCAGAAATGCTCAGCCGTTTTATTCAAACGGGTATCCATTCGGTAAATATAGGCCTGAATTGGCACCATCAACTCCGGCGTGTCCAGACAAACCAGGCGCTTATCCCGTAGTTCGTTCACGATCGTCCACGCTGGCAGCCAGGCGATACCATGACCATCCAATGCCATATTCTTCAATAGCTCACTCATCGAAGACATAAACAGCGTACGCGCTGAAATACTACCCACCTCCGCCAGGTGACGGTTAACCAATCTTCCCATGTAGGAAGTGCTGGTATAGTTCAGAATCGGCACCTGCGGCTGATAGATATCAAACAACGCCTTACCCTGTGCATCCGCAGCACAGACGGGATACAGCTCAGACTCAAAAACCTTCAAGCCGCAGAAAGGCGACTGCATTAAGTCTTCATCGCGAAAGGAGATAATGAAATCACTTTTCCCTTCGCGCAATGTATTCACCGCCTGGACTACGTCAATCGCTTCGACGTGGTAAACAAACTCCTCGCCCCATGCCGACATTGAATGTACTAATCTGGGCAACATCGTCAGCGACAGAGAATGTGCCGCCGCTATTTTGATATTGGGAACGCCAAGCAGGTTGTGACCACTTAGCTCATCTAAATTGCATTCCAGCTGTTGTAGCAGGCTACGGGTCTGCGAATGGAATAACTTACCCTCCTCCGTCAGCTGCAGTGGACTTGTCGTACGGTCAAACAGCAGCACCCCAACAGCGGATTCGAGCGCCTTGATCCGCCGACTAAATGCCGGTTGGGATAGGTTGCGCTCCTCTGCGGCCTGAGAAAAATGACGACACGCTTCCAGCGTCAGAAAATCATATAACCATTTTGTCTCGATATTTTTCATGCCTGTCACGCGGATGTTTAAATATGTCGATTAGTCTTAAGCATCATGCCTGAATATTCCCGGAGATGATATTCAACATCAGCATCTGGTGATTCGTTTTTTGCATAATACCTTCGTTTTTGACATTAACATGTTTCTTTACCCATCGACCACGACCGCTCACCCACCGCGTAATGTCGGGCCTCTGGCTGATTACCGGCCTGCTGAAGTGGTAAAAGACATCACACTCATGCGTTTTTTGCATTGAATCAAACATTATTGCATTTCTCCTCACGACACTCTGCTGTTAAACATAAGCACCAGATAGAAACCAGCTCTGAATATTAAAAATCGGTAAATAGAGGTATATATCGTGAAAGGTTTAATTGGCGTACTTGGTGGTATGGGGCCTGCTGCAACCGTCGATCTTTTTAATAAATTCGTCACCTTTACCGCAGCACAACGCGATCAGGAACATATTCCATTAATTATTTCATCCATCCCTGATATTCCAGACCGAACTGATGCGTTAATGCATCATGGTCATTCCCCACTTCCGGCAATGCGTGATTATATGCACAAACTGGAAGATGCTGGTGCGGAGTGTATTGTGATCCCCTGTAATACCGCCCACTTTTGGTTTAATGAATTAAAAGAGTGCTGTCATACAGAGTTACTCAGTATCGTTGAAACAACCATGAATGAGGTCAAAAACTGCGGAAAATCACGTATCGGTTTACTTGCTACTAACGCCACCCTTTACATGGGACTCTACCAAAAAGGCATAGAATCTCTTGGTTTAACCTGCATCAGTCCTGATTCATCCGGTCAGGAAAAGGTCATGGAAAGTATTTATTGCTTAAAAGCCGGCGACCTTAAGCGGGCACAAACGCTGATGAATGAACAGGCTGAAGTGCTCTTCTCACGCGGCGCACAAATCATTGTACTGGGATGTACTGAAGTCCCCGTCATTCTTGCCGACGCAGTCAGAAAGTCTCCAGATAAATATATTGACTCAACCGGTTCATTAGTTCGCGCCGGTATTAAATGGTACGAAAAACGAGTTGGCAAACATCATCTTCTGGCGCAATAACAGCCGTTACCAGATTAATAAAGCATTAAACAACCACTTATTTTAATAACAAATTATTCTCTGGCGGAGGCCATTATGGTTTGGTTAGAAATTATCGTCGTGTTGGGTGCAATATTTTTTGGTATCCGCCTCGGCGGAATAGGTATCGGTTTATGCGGTGGTCTGGGGCTGGCTATTTTAACGTTGGGATTTGATCTGCAAATTGGCTCGCCACCCGTTGACGTTATCCTCATTATTATGACAGTTGTCGTGGCAGCATCGGCGCTACAGGCCGCAGGAGGTATGGATTATCTGGTTCGCGTTGCCGGTAATTTCATGCGGCGTAACCCTAAATATATCAATATTATTGCACCGATTATCACCTGGTCGATGACCATTATGGCCGGAACAGGGTTCATTGTATTTTCTACCCTGCCAGTGATTGCCGAAGTCGCCAAAGAGTCCGGTATCCGCCCTTCTCGTACTCTCGCCGGATCCGTAGTCGCCTCCCAGGTGGCGATATCCGGTTCGCCGATCAGTGCCGCAATGGCGGCTATGCTGACCATTATGGAAGGCAACGGTATCACTTTTATTCAGGTCATGGCGGTATGTCTGCCAGCTTCGTTTGTCGCCGCGATGGTTGCCGCTTTTATCGCCTCACGTCAGGGATGCGAGCTTCAGGATGATGAAGTCTATCTGGAACGCCTGCAAAAAGGATTAGTGCGTAAATATGAAGGGCAAAACAGCACCACGCCGGGTGCCAAACTCTCAGTCGCCCTGTTTATGCTGGCAACGGTCGTCATCGTTATTCTTGCCGCCTGCCCGCAGCTACGCCCTGGATTCGATGCTGGCAACCCAATGAATACCCGGGATATCATCATTATCTGTATGCTGGCTGCCGCTTGCCTGATGGTGGTGTTATGCAAAACATCAACCGATGCTATTGTCCTGACATCCACGTTTCGATCAGGGATGAGTTCACTGGCGGTCATTCTCGGGATTGTTACACTGGGAACGACCTTTATTGATGCCCACTTAGCGGAGATTAAGGATATCGCAGGCGATATCCTACGGGCTTATCCTATGCTGTTGGCACTGGTACTGTTTGGTACCTGCGCGCTTCTTTACTCGCAAGGTGCCACCACGCCGCTGATCATCCCTCTGGCCGTTGCGCTCGGCGTGCCTACATGGGCAATTCTGGCCTCCTATGTGGCGGTAACCGGGGTGTTTGTTCTACCAACATACCCGACTTCGCTGGCGGCAATGGAGTTCGACACCACAGGGACAACGCGCGTGGGCAAGTATGTCTTAAACCATCCGTTTATGCTGCCAGGACTGGGTGGGATCATTGCTGGCGTTGCCTTTGGTTTTATCATCGCGCCAATGATTGCCTGACCCGTTTTATTAAGGCTGGATGGATTATTGTGGCGATGCTGCAACGGTATAGGTAAAAACATAAAAAAGGGGCAGAGAATTCTCTGCCCCTGCTATTGACGTTAAATCAGGCCGCCTTTGCCACAACCTCAGCTTCCGGGCGCTTCAGCACCGCGTAGGAGAGACCGGCTACCAGCGTACCAGCAATAATTGCCAGCAGGTATCCCAACACCGGCGTGATTGCGCCTGGGATTAACAGGACAAACAGCCCGCCGTGTGGCGCCATCAGCTTCGCACCCACCGCCATCGAGATAGCCCCGGTAATCGCACCACCAACGATACAGCAAGGCAGAACGCGCATTGGGTCACGGGCAGCGAACGGGATTGCCCCTTCGGTGATAAAGCACAGGCCCAGTACCAGGGCAGCTTTGCCGCCTTCCTGCTGCGCTTTGTCGAACTTACGACGCGCAACCAGCGTTGCCAGACCCAGAGCCAGCGGAGGTACCATACCCGCAGCCATGATGGCCGCCATCGGCGCATAAGTTTGCGTACTCAGCAGACCCACACCGAAAGCATACGCCGCCTTGTTAACCGGACCACCCATGTCGGTACACATCATGCCACCAAGAATCGCGCCAAGCAGCACCGCATTGGCCGTACCCATGGTTTGCAGCCAGTGAGTCAAACCTTCCAGAATACCCGCCACCGGTTTGCCGATCAGGTAAATCATGGCCAGACCAACCACCAGGCTTGAGAACAGCGGAATGATCAGGATCGGTTTCAGCGCTTCCATACTCTGCGGGAGTTTCAGCTTCGTGCTGATAAGCTTCGCCACATAACCGGCAAGGAAACCAGCAATAATCCCGCCAATAAAGCCGGAACCGGTGCTTACCGCCAGCATACCGCCGATAAGACCCGGCGTCAGACCCGGACGGTCAGCGATGGAAAACGCGATATAACCTGCCAGTACCGGCACCATCAGCGCGAAGGCTGAACCACCGCCAATCTGCATCAGCGCCGCCGCCAGCGTCCCCTGCTCTTTAAACGCTTCGATACCAAAAGCGAACGAGAGTGCAATACACAGACCGCCAGCAACCACCATCGGCAGCATGTAAGAGACACCCGTCAGCAGGTGACGATACGCCCCCGCGCTCTCTTTCTTACTTTCGGTTGCTGAAGTCTGCGCTTTACCGGTTGGCTGGTACGGTGTTGCTTCTTCCAGCGCTTTGTCCAACTCCTGCTTGGTTTTCTTCAACGCAAGACCGGTAGAGGTGCGGTACATCGGTTTGCCGGCAAACTTCGCCAGATCAACTTCAATGTCAGCGGCCACAATCACCAGATCAGCCTGAGCCACTTCTTCCGGCGTAATGGCATTACCTGCACCAACAGAACCTCGGGTTTCAACCTTCACCCACCAGCCACGTTTTTTCGCTTCAGTTTCAATCGCTTCAGCGGCCATAAACGTATGAGCAACACCGGTCGGACACGCCGTCACCGCCACCACGCGTTTTGGACCACTGCTGGCCACAGGTGCTGTTGCAACCGGGGCGCTGTAGGGTTTTGCATGGCCTTTAGCTTCGCTGAGGAAGAGTTCAGGATGCGCAACCGCACGACCAATGTCGCCCAGCCAGACTTTTTTGCCGTTCAGCGAACTGTCGGCAGGAAGCGTATCGCCCAGAACAATTGCCAGTTCGGCATCATTCGGATTATCAATAATTTCCAGATGTGCTTTCTGTGCCGCCGCTCCAAGCAGGGTTTTCGCCATGTAAGCGCGAGCCTGGCCGAGATTAGCGTCAATAATCAGCAGCGTTTTCATTATGCCTCTCCTGCTGTCAGTTAAACGGTTTTAAGTCGACACGCGCCATCATTGCGGCCAACTGAGGACGATCGGTAATGCCTACATTACTTTGGCTTACCGCCAGGGCGGCAACAGCCGTCGCCAGACGCAGGGTATGTTCGCTGGACTCACGCATCAGCAGACCGTAAATCAGACCGCCAACCATTGAATCACCTGCGCCGACGGTGCTGACCACCTCAACTGACGGCGGTTTAGCAATCCACTCACCTGAGGCGTTAACCCACAGCGCACCTTCTGCGCCGAGTGAAATCACCACATGAGCGATCCCCTGTTCACGCAGCGCATGCGCCGCTTCAATCACATCTTTCATTTCCGGCAGCTTACGACCGGCCCAGATTTCCAGTTCGCGACGGTTTGGCTTCACCAGCCATGGTGCCGCTTTCAGACCTGCTACCAACGCTTCACGACTACTATCAAAGATAATGCAAGGACACTGACTACGCAGGCGCGTCATCCAGTCGGTGAAGGCTTCCGGGCTCACGCCGGTTGGCAAACTGCCGCTGACGCACACCATGTCGAACTGGCCCAGCCAGCTCAGCGAATCATTTACAAAGCGTTCCCAGTCAGCCGGGGTGACTTCAAAACCAGAGAAATTGAAGTCAGATACTTCACCGTCTTTTTCGGTCAGCTTGACGTTAATACGGGTACGGCCCTGCACGACCTGAAAACGGTTGGCAATGCCCAGCTCGCTGAACAACTGCTGAAAACCATCCTGGTTGTCTTTACCCAGGAAGCCGCCCACAGTGACATCGATACCTAAATCCTTCAAAACCTTAGCGACGTTGATCCCTTTCCCTGCCGCATGCAAACCGGTGGTTTTAACCAGGTTCACTTCACCGCGTTCAATTTCTGGGCAGAAACCCACCAGGTCGTAGGCCGGGTTAAGGGTGATAGTAGCAACACGTCTGCTCATTACACGCCCTCCCCAAGACCTGCCGCGATGGCTTCGCCAATCGCCTTCAGCGCCTGTTCAGCATCTTCACCTTGTGCAGTAAAGCGCAGGTGATGTCCTTTCTTCACGCCTAACGCCACAACTTTCATCAGACTGCGTCCATTCGCCGGCTTGCCGGTTCCATCAAGATTTGTCACGGTAATTTCACTGTTAAATTGTTTAATCGTATTCACCAGCATGGTGCCCGGGCGGGCATGTAAACCATGCTCATTGCGCACAATAAATTCGGCGCTCAGTACATCATCAGTTAAGGCGTCATCGCTGGTCAGCAGCGCCAGCACCGTTGCCGCATCAGCTTTCAACAAACGGTCAGCTTTATTATTCAGCAGCAGATCGCCAAGGCGCTTCAGCACAGCAACCGGTTGATCGTCATTCATGGCGACGGTCACCAACAGGGCGGCAACTTCACCTTGTACATCGAACGCTGTTGCTGCACGGCTGACCGCAACGGCGCTACGCACGTTACCTTCAGCACAGTCATTCAGCCAGATCCCCTGACCAAGATTCATCGGCTGCTCATTGATTGCTCTGGCCACAAAGGTGGCGTCAACCGCACCGACTTCTTTCAGCCGTGCCGCGTTGAGTGCCTGCAGCGTCACCAGCGAGTTGGCCACGACATCCAGCGACAGCGTTTCGTTATCAAGCTTCAGCTGTTCACTTTGCTTTTCACCCATCAGCAGCGCACGCAGTTCTTCCGCCGTGGTCGCGGACTTCAGCTGTTCAGCGACGGAGTCATCGCTCAGCACGTGTGTCAGCTGACGCAGTAAACCGAGGTGTTCATCAGAGCTTGCGGCTATACCGATTGCCACATAAGCAACCTGCCCTTCGCCCCAGGTCACGCCCTGTGGAAACTGAAATACCTGCACACCGGTTTTCAGTACCTGATCGCGCGTGTCCGTCGTACCGTGAGGAATCGCAATACCGTTGCCGAGGAACGTGGACGTCTGTTGTTCGCGCGCCAGCATGCCATCGACGTAGCCTTCCGCGACGTTACCCGCCTGCACTAAGGCAGCGGCAACCTGGCGAATAGCCTCTTCTTTATTCCCGGCCTGTTCGCCCGGGTGAATATCCTGAACAGATAACTGGAACATGATTCTCCTCTCCCGCTGAATTGAAACGATTCAGCCAACATGAGAAAAAAGGCGTCACCCGACTCCATCAGTTAAGGCAAGATGACGCTGAAACGTTTCAAGAAGTCTTGCTCTTTTTTCTTCAGCACACAAGTAAAGTTGACAAATTACTTGCTGAATTTAGAGATAACGCACATTTTCTCTGCGAAGGAGAAAAAAATGCTGACGCAAAAACGCCGTCAGCTTGTCAGATTCAGCAACGTCAGCAAACAGCATTCTTTGACTGAAATGCTATTTTGATTTTTGATGCCGATTTTGATTTGGCTCCCTGTTTATTTTCTGACAAGCGGCGTAAACTCCGCGTCTCTTCACATCATTGATATCAAAACATGCATAACACCCCCGTAGCCGCCACACCCAAGGCGTTTGATTTAACGTCTTCGGCGTTCCTGCTTGTCGCATTTCTGACGGGTATCGCCGGTGCGTTGCAGACGCCAACGCTCAGCCTTTTTCTGACGGATGAAGTCCACGCCCGTCCCGGCATGGTCGGGTTCTTTTTTACCGGTAGCGCTGTGATCGGTATTCTGGTAAGTCAGCTTCTGGCCGGACGTTCAGATAGAAAAGGCGATCGCAAGAACCTGATTGTGTTTTGCTGCGTGCTGGGGATGCTGGCCTGCGTGCTGTTCGCCTGGAACCGTAATTATTTTATCTTGCTGTTTGTCGGGGTATTCCTCAGCAGCTTTGGATCGACCGCCAACCCGCAAATGTTTGCTCTCGCCCGTGAACACGCCGACCGCACAGGTCGGGAAGCCGTCATGTTCAGCTCAATATTACGTGCACAGGTTTCGCTGGCCTGGGTAATTGGCCCGCCGCTGGCCTACGCGCTGGCCATGGGATTCAGCTTTACGGTGATGTATCTCAGCGCGGCGGTGGCGTTTGTTGTCTGCGGCGTAATGGTCTGGCTGTTTTTACCCTCAATGAGTAAAAACGTGCCTCTCGCGACAGGCGCAGTTGAGGCCCCGCGCCGCAATCGACGCGACACGTTGCTGCTGTTTGTTATCTGCACATTAATGTGGGGAACCAATAGTCTCTATATCATTAATATGCCGCTGTTTATCATCAACGAACTGCATCTGCCGGAAAAACTGGCGGGCATCATGATGGGCACCGCAGCCGGACTGGAAATCCCAACCATGCTGATTGCTGGCTATTTTGCAAAGCGTCTGGGTAAACGTCTGTTGATGAGAATTGCCGTGGTTGCCGGATTCTTCTTTTATGCCGGTATGCTGCTGGCTCACTCTCCGGCGATATTGCTTGGCTTACAGCTGCTGAACGCGATTTACATCGGTATTCTCGGCGGGATTGGTATGCTCTATTTCCAGGACCTGATGCCGGGACAGGCGGGTTCAGCCACCACCCTCTATACGAATACCATTCGCGTGGGCTGGATTATTGCCGGATCGCTGGCGGGGATTGCCGCTGAAATTTGGAACTATCACGCGGTGTTCTGGTTTGCGCTGGTGATGATCGTCGCCACCGTCGTGTGCCTGGCGCGCATCAAGGACGTTTAAGGCGCGGTTAGCGCTTCAAGCTCGATGAGATAAACCATGGCCTGGTGCGTCGTCCGCCCGCACATTTCCGCACCAGGCTGTAAACCGCCGCACACCTTTGGTCGTAGCGGCGACGCAAAAATTTTGCAACGCAGGGATTCATCCAACTGAACGCAGGGCGTATTAGCGGGTTTGCCATCAGGCATACCGGGGATGGGACTGGAGATTGAAGGCGCGGTGCAGCATGCACCACAATCCGGACGGCATTCCATACAGTACTCTCTTAATCGTAAACCATCGGATTGTGCGGGAAGGGCACAGTACCACCTTTTTTGCACCAGCAAAAGCATGAATTCCGCTTGCCTGAATGCCCCGGCGCGAGTAGTTTTACGCGATATTTTAGACACTCCTCACTACAGGATTTTTTCGATGCCAAGAGCGAACGAAATTAAAAAAGGTATGGTACTGAACTACAACGGCAAACTGCTGATTGTAAAAGATATCGATATTCAATCACCGTCTGCACGTGGTGCTGCCACGCTGTACAAAATGCGTTTTTCTGATGTGCGTACCGGTCTGAAAGTTGAAGAGCGCTTCAAAGGCGACGATATCGTGGATACCGTCACTCTGAGCCGTCGTGGCGTTGATTTTTCCTACGTCGATGGCAACGAATACATCTTTATGGATAAAGAAGACTATACCCCGTATACCTTCACCAAAGACCAGATTGAAGAAGAGCTGCTGTTCATGCCGGAAGGCGGTATGCCGGATATGCAGGTACTGACCTGGGACGGCCAACTGCTGGCGCTTGAACTGCCGCAGACCGTAGACCTGGAAATCGTTGAAACCTCACCGGGGATTAAAGGTGCTTCAGCGAGTGCGCGCAACAAGCCAGCAACCCTGAGCACCGGTCTGGTGATCCAGGTTCCTGAGTATCTGAGTGCGGGTGAAAAAATCCGTATTCATATCGAAGAACGTCGCTATATGGGCCGTGCAGATTAAGCTCCTGTCGTTACAGGTGAACCAAAGATAATGACATGTTGTCTCTGGCAAAATGTTCCGTTCACTTTAGTGATATCACTTCTCTGAAACGATACTGCCTGTGAACGTGTTAAGGGTACTATCGCCGTACCCTTAACAATCCCGCCGGGAGCCTGGGTTGCAAGGGAGGCGGCGGTGAGCCTCCCTTGCACGTTCACGGGTATCTGCGCTTCAGAGAAATGACTCCGCTGAGGTGAACGGAACCCTATGCCGCAATAAAATATGCTCCATAATGCTTAACTGACTGGCATTACAACGCAGGCTGTCCCTTTTTTCATTTTCAGCGCTGGCTGCTGAAATAAAAATCATCCATCAGCAATGACTCCAGATACTGTTCATCCTCTTGCATAAAACGCACTATCAGATTCACCGCCTGAGGATAAAACCCCTCGTTATCCCGCACCAGACAAGCGTCGCGAAATAACGGTGCCCAGCACAGAATATGATGATGCAAAAAGTAATATTGCGCCGATAGCCTCTCCTCTTTAGCAACCATCCTCGCCATTAATGCCAACTGCACAGCAATATGATCGGAGGGTTCATTCTCTCGCGCTGCCAGACCTTGCTCAATCAGCAGCACATTCATTTGCCGACGTTCTTCTGCCGCTGTCGTGTGTGGATAGTGCCCTGCATAGGGAGAAACACTTGCCGGCGGGGCCAGCAGAAACAGCGAGGCAAAATCTGCTGCCAGCTCCAGCTGTCGGGAGTCGCGCCGCAAAACCCGGCCCAGGCTGCGCTCAAAACGTTTAACCTCGGCAGACACTCCAGGAACCGCCGCCAGTGAGGCAATCCAAGCCTGGCTATCGCCGTTTTCCAGACTGGCGAGCTGTTTTTCATCCAGTTCACGAAATAGCAGTTGCGAAAACCACTGGTACACAGCTGCCCGCTGCTGATGAATTTGCTTATGCTGCACTGGTCCCCTCCTCTTTCACAATCTGCGGACCACCGAAAGCCGTCACCTGCGGGGCTTTCTGCTGATAACGCTCGACCTCCACCAGCACGGTATGCGCTGAAGGCCCCTGGGCCAGCTGTGAAGTACCGATATCCGCGCTCAGCACGTTCGGGTCGCCATAGGTGCATAATGTCCCGGCTTTCCCCCCTTCCTGCGGGGAGTACCATGCACCTTCATGAATACGGACCACGCCAGGGGAAAAATCCGGACTGACAACTACGCCAGCCAGTACCTGACCGCGAGCGTTAAAAACGCGGGCGATATCACCGGCTTTTAAGCCACGAGCGGTGGCATCCTGTTCACTGATATAAAGCGGTTCTCTTCCGGCAACCGCATAGGTGTTGCGAAACGCCTCGCTAGAGCACAGTTGGGAATGCAGACGTTTGTCCGGATGGCAGGATTGCAGATGCAGCGGGTATTTATCTTTTTTGCCGCTATGGGTACGCTCAAAGGGTTCCATCCACACCGGATGCCCCGGACAATCCTCATAGGCAAAGCCCGCGATGGTTTTGCTGTAGATTTCAATCAGACCTGACGGCGTTCCCAGCGGATTCAGGTCTGGCTGGTCGCGAAACTCACCGTGACGTACCCACGGCTGGCCCGGCGGATATTCAATATATCCGTCCCCCTGCCAGAACGTTGTGAAATCCGGTAATGAGACGCCGAGCGATGCCCCCATCTTCACACCTTCGTCATAAAGCGCCTGTATCCACTGCATTTCATCACGGTTTTCACGGTACACCGCTTCCTTGTCAAAGCGCTTACACAGCCCGGCAAATACATCAAAATCATGCCGCGCTTCATATTGCGGTTTGACGATCTGATGCAACGCCATCAGCCCTTTATTCGAATGCGTACCGAACTGCTCAATATCGTTACGTTCAAAGCGGGTAGTAACGGGCAGGACGATATCGGCAAATCGGCACGACGCGGTCCATTGGTGATCCAACACCACCACGGTTTCCAGCTTGTTCCACGCGTCGATCATGCGATTCCTGTCCTGCTGCGCATGAAATGGATTCGCCGCGCTGTAGATCGCCATTTTGATGTCAGGCCAGGTTAACGTCTCGCCGTTAAAGGCAACCTTTTTGCCCGGCTCAAGCAGGCAGTCAACGATACGCGAAGTGGGGATATGCTCCGATGCGCCGCGAAAATCCGCGTTGTACTTTGCCTGCGGGGGATTCGTGATCCCTCCCAGTCCAGAAAGCACAGGCCCGGCGGATGTTACCGTACCACCGCCGTTGTAGTGCCAGCCAAATCCTACCCCGCCGCCGGGCAAACCAATTTGACCGACCATGCTGGCCAGCACCACCAGCATCCACGGATACTGCTCACCATGGTGCATGCGTTGTACGCACCAACCGCCCATAAACTGTGTCCGACCTTTCACCAACAGGCGGGCGAAGTCTCGGATCTGCTCTGCCGTCAGGCCGCAGATTTCAGCCGCCCATTCGGCATTTTTCGGCTGTTTATCGGTTTCGCCCAGCAGATACGGCAAAAACTGCTCAAAGCCGACGGTGTAATCGGTAATAAACGCCGTGTCGTACAGTTTTTCTTCGTACAAGGTATGCGCCAGCGCCAGCATTAACGCCACATCGGTTTGTGGCCGCAACGCCAACTGCTCGCAGCCAAGATAGTTTTGCGACTTGCTACGCACCGGATCAACACTGATAACGCGCATCTTACCCTGCGCTATCGCCTCTTTAATCTGCTGCCAGTAGCCAAACGCATCGTGATCGGGAACCAAAAACTCGATCTGCAAGTTCTTGATCGGATCGCAGCCCCACAGCACGATGGTATTGCTGTTTTGAATCACCAGCGGAAGCGACGTCTGCTGCTCATAAACTTCCAGCGAACCAATCACATGCGGTAAAATGACCTGTGCCGCTGCCGCAGAATAGTCGCCGACGGTTGTCACATAGCTACCATGCAGGCCAAGTCCCCGATCCATCGCCCCGCCCGCTTTATGGTATTTGCCCACCATTTGCCAGTCGGCAAGCCCGGTAAATACGCCTGATGAGCCATAGGTTTTTTGCACCCTCTCCAGCTCTTCGTAAAACAGATCCAGCGCCTGATCCCAACTGACCCGTACAAAACGGTTATCTCCGCGCTGACTGCGATCTGACTTCTCACGCTTACGCAGCCAGTCCAGACGCACCATCGGGTAGCGCACCCGCGACGGGTTGTAGACCACTTCACGCACCGCGTTCAGCATATCGCAGGGGTATTTGTCATGTTTGAACGGACGGGTTTCGGTCCACTCACCGTTGACCACTTTGGCTTCAAAAGCGCCATAGTGCGAACCAGATTGGATCCACTGTTCGGGATTTTCCCCCGCCGCCCACACTTTTGATATCAGCGGATTAGGCGCCAGTGCACTGGCAGCCCCCACCGCCAGCATTCCGTTGAGAAAACGGCGACGGGACGGATTAAAGTCATGAATATCCATACATTATCCTTACTTTTTGTTGGTTTCAGACACATCGCTGGCGTGGGTCTGGAGGTATTTCAACAACGTACGTTCCTCCACCGGATTAAGCCGGTAATAGGTCGACATGGCTTTCAGTCCGGCGATCCAGCCGTTAGCGGTATATCGGGTTGTAGGAGGAGTGCTATGACAGGCGCTACAGGTGGATTGCAGCATTTGATCTGAGTACTCCCAAATTGGCGCAAGCGTGTTGATAAAGTCCTGATCGGTGGCCCAGGCGGTGACGCTCACCTGCTGCCATTCCTGATGTGAGTCAGGATCGACCTGGGTTTGTAGCACTTTTACGTTCGCCATCAGGGGCTCATCGAGAACGGCGGAGAAAACGCGTTTCCCCATATACTGGGTGATCACCCGTCCACGCCCTTTGCTTTCTCGCCAGCCCGTGATTTCGAGCTGCACGTTACTGCCTTCTTTTTTCAGCACCTTGACCTCGGTAGCAGGAAATAACAGCGCCTTCCCGGCCGGACTCCCTGCCGTTGCCGCCAGTGATTTTTCGCTTAATGAGAACAGTGTGGTCGCATCTGTTGGCATATCTCCCTGACGCTGTAGCTGCTTATAGCGATCGCGAAAACCGCTGCTCATATCGGGTTTGTGATGGGCTATTCCTTTGTGACAATCGATACAGTTACTGTCTTTTGCTGCCGCTGCGGTCATTTGCGCCGCCGCGTTTGCCGATTGCTTGCCATGATCCATTGCCTCATAGCTATGGCAGGATTTACACGCCGCTGAATTATTCGCGCTCATGCGTGCCCACTCCCGCTGGGCCAGCTCCGGGCGTTTGGCAGCAAACTTTTCAGGAGTATCGATAGAAGGAGAAATAAAGGTGTGATAGAGGTCGTTTAAGGCTTCAGTTTTACGAATAAGCGTTGGAACAACGCCCGGGGGGATATGACAATCCTTACACTCAGCCCGCACGCCAGATGCGTTACGAAAATGCACGCTGGTTTTATATTCCTCTCCAGCAGTGCGCATCGAGTGACACGATAAACATAATTCGGTGGTACTGGTGTAATGAACGCCTTGCCACGTTCCCCAAATAGCCAAGGCCATTGCCACCGCCCCAGCCAATACGCACCACAATGCGTTCTTTCTTATCCACGACATGCTTGCCTCCATTTTTTTAATAGCGACACGCTAAGGGATAATAAAAACCAAAAATAGAGACAGCGATGGCAAGCTATAGGAACAGCCGCTACTCCATGAGGTGTATCAAATAGTAAAAACGAGAAATTCGTAATATAGTGGCTATATATTAATAAGGAATTCCTCATGCTTACATTAACGCTCAATAGAGAACTCCGCACTCCGCTGCAATTGCAAATTTTTCAATTTTATTTCCAGGCTATTCAGCGGGGAGATTTGCTTTGTGGCGATAAGCTTCCCTCTATTCGCGAGCAGGCTCAGGTATTGAACGTAGCCAAAATAACGGTAGTGATGGCCTATGATAAGCTTATGGCTGCAGGGTTAATCAAGAGCCGACACGGCATTGGCTATGAAGTGATATTCACCACGCCTGTACGTATAACACCAACGCATGTGCCCGTTACCCAGGGTTCTCCGCCGACAAAACCTAAAGCTGCCGGAGTCTCAACCGATGTTTACGCCGAGCCTGGACGAGAGTGCTACTGTCGGATGGGCGTCCCCGATCCCAACGCTTTTCCCTGGTCAAGTTGGCGGAAATGGAATAATGCTCCAAGCATACTTAAAGAACAATTATTTACCCGATACCATTCACCAAGTGGATTATTTTCACTGCGTGAGCAATTGGTCAGATACCTTAATTTATCCCGCGGAATTAATACCCGAGCAGAGAACATCATCATTACCAACGGGATTCAGGAAGGATTATCACTGCTCAGCCAAATATTTATTATTCATCATGCTGTCAGTCAGCAAAAAAAGTGCCATATTGTGACCGAATCCCCTTGTTATTCTGGCGCATGGCATCTTTTTAATTATTACGGTGCAGACATTACGTCAATTGCCGTAGATAACCACGGGCTGCAAACAGATAATTTACCCGAGTATGAAACCCAGCTTTGTTATGTTACTCCAGCGCATCAGTATCCGATGGGAAGCGTGCTTTCACTGGAGCGCCGTCAGTCATTATTAACGTGGGCGCAACGCGTCGGCGCTTACATCATTGAAGATGATTACGATGCCGTTTTTACCTATGGGGAAAATCCCCTTCCCGCGCTGAAAGCCATGGATTATCACAACCGGGTTATCTACATGGGGACATTTTCTAAAACGCTGGGGCCAGGCGCACGGCTTGGCTATCTTATTTGCCCTGATGAATTGCTTCCGGCGGTACAGAATATGAAAGCGCTCAATAACAACGGCAGCCAGTGGTTGTTGCAGCAATTTTTGGCCGAACTGATGCAAAATCAGGTGTTTTATACGCATATCAGCAAGCTGGCCTGCAGCTATGCGACGCGCCTCACCCTGTTACGCGATGGCCTTTCCACTCTGTTTCCCGAAGGGAAAATCGCTGGCGCAACGGCAGGTCTGCACCTCTCATTACGCATTGCCAGACACGCAGAATTCATCACCAGGTTGCAACAATGCTGCCTGTTGGCCGGGATCCGTTTCGACACTCTGCCGGATATAGAAAATGGATCAGAAGCAGCATGGCGCAAAGAGAACAGCGATGCTGTTATGTTTTTTGGATTTGGTGGATTGCAGATACAGCAGATCAATAAAGTGCTGACAGTGCTGGAGCAGGCGCTCGCGCAGCCTTGATGAAAAACAGGGATCGCGCCTGTCGCGCAATCCCTGTTGTTAGACTTACAGCAGATCGCGGAACTGCGTTTGTTTCAGCGCCAGCTCAACGCCACGGACTTCTGCCAGGCCTTTCAGGCGGCCAATCGCAGAGTAGCCCGGGTTGGTTTTCTTGTGCAGATCGTCAAGCATCTGGTGTCCATGATCCGGACGCATCGGGATAGGACGCAGGTCGCCCGCTTTTTTACGCCGCTGCTCTTCGCTCAAAATGGCAGCCACCACCGATACCATATCCACATCGCCCTGCAGGTGCGCACCTTCATGGAAGGTTTTCGGGTTATCTTCACGACAGGTTGAGCGCAGGTGCGTGAAGTGGATTCGATCGCCAAAGGTTTCGATCATTTTCACCAGATCGTTATCAGCGCGCACGCCGTAAGAACCGGTGCACATGGTGAAACCATTATTAATGCTATCGACCGTTTCTTTCAGCCACTGCATATCTTCGATAGTCGAAACGATACGCGGCAGGCCGAGGATCGGGCGCGGCGGATCGTCAGGATGCACGGCCAGACGCACGCCGACTTCTTCTGCCACTGGCACAATCGCCCGCAGGAATACCGCCATATTATCGCGCAGATCGTCCTTGCTGATGCCGTCGTATTCAGCGAGACGCGCACGGAACTGATCCAGCGTATAGCCCTCTTCTGCACCAGGCAGGCCAGCAATGATATTGCGGGTCAGTTTTTCAATTTCTGCATCACTCATGGCATTGAAGTAGTCCATCGCCTGGCGTTGTTCTTCGGCGGTATAATCCGCTTCAGCTCCCGGGCGTTGCAGAATGTGAAGTTCAAAGGCCGCAAAAGCAATCTGGTCAAAACGCAGCGCTTTGGAACCATCCGGCAGTTGATATTCGAGGTCGGTACGCGTCCAGTCGAGGATCGGCATGAAGTTATAGCACACCGTATCGATACCACAGGTCGCCAGATTACGGATACTCTGCTGATAGTTGGCAATCCACGTTTGATATTGACCTGAACGCGTTTTGATATCTTCGTGGACAGGGATACTTTCCACTACCGACCAGGTCAGCCCTTTTTCAGCCAGAATGGCCTGACGCTGCTGAATTTCTTCTACCGGCCACACTTCACCGTTAGGAATATGGTGCAAGGCGGTCACAACACCCGTTGCGCCAGCCTGACGCACATCATCAAGCGATACCGGATCGTTAGGTCCGTACCAACGCCAGGTTTGTTCCATTGTTTCACCTCACAAGTTGTTATACCAAATTAAATCATCTTAATGACGACTACCATACAGGCATCCGTCAACTGATCAACACATTGCCGATGATTGGTTGATCAAGCTCACATTCCCCGGATAAATGAGGCACACCAATTCAATTTGTTGTCATATAACTTTATACTACCATTGTTAATTTATGGTTAATCAGGTGTATTAAATGAAAACTATTGCCTCAGCGCCACTGGCGGAAAATGTCATGATGCCGCAATACGACCGCCAGCAATTAAAAACGCGGATTGTGCATTTTGGTTTCGGTGCTTTTCACCGCGCCCATCAGGCGTTACTAACCGACAGGGTGCTGAATGCGCAGGGTGGAGACTGGGGTATTTGTGAGATCAGTCTGTTCAGCGGCGATCGACTGATGAGCCAACTGCGCGAACAGGATCATTTATTTACCGTGCTGGAAAAAGGGGCCAACGGCAACCAGCCAATTGTTATCGGCGCCGTCAACGAATGTCTCAACGCCAGGCTGGATTCGCTGGCGGCCATTATCGAAAAATTCTGCGAGCCTCAGGTGGCTATTGTCTCACTAACCATCACAGAAAAAGGCTACTGCATCGATCCGGCGACAGGCTCGTTAGACCTCAGTAATCCACGTATTGCTCACGATCTGCAAACACCGACTGAACCGCACTCTGCCCCCGGAATTATTGTTGAAGCCCTACACCGCCGACGTGAACGCGGGCTACAGCCGTTTACCGTCCTCTCTTGCGATAACATCCCGGACAATGGTCATGTGGTAAAAAACGCCGTCCTTGGAATGGCGGAGAAACGTTCACCAGAACTGGCAACCTGGATTCAGGAGCATGTCAGTTTCCCAGGCACCATGGTCGACCGCATTGTCCCTGCCGCCACTGAAGAGTCACTGGCCGAAATTGCCCGCGAGCTGGGGGTTGCTGATCCTTGCGCAATCAGCTGCGAACCGTTTATCCAGTGGGTGATTGAAGATAATTTTGTGTGTGGCCGCCCACAATGGGAAACGGCGGGCGTCCAGATGGTCGAAAATGTGTTGCCGTGGGAACAAATGAAACTGCGGATGCTGAACGGCAGTCATTCGTTTCTCGCTTATCTCGGCTATCTGGCCGGGTTCCAGCACATCAGCGACTGTATGCAGGACAGCGCATTTCGTGAAGCCGCTTACCGCCTGATGCTCAACGAACAGGCACCTACGCTGCAAATTACCGATGTTGATTTAGACCAGTATGCCCTAAGCCTGTTGGAGCGTTTTGCCAACCCAGCGTTGAAACATAAAACCTGGCAAATCGCGATGGACGGTAGCCAGAAATTACCCCAGCGCATGTTGGAAGGGATCCGCGTACATTTAGCCCGCCAAAGCGAGTGGCCACTGCTGGCGCTCGGCGTCGCGGGCTGGATGCGTTATGTGAGCGGCGTGGATGATTCAGGCACCGCTATTGATGTTCGTGACCCGTTGAGTGAAAAAATTGCCGCTCTGGTTAAACAGACCACAGAGTCAGAACGCGTCAACGCCCTGCTTTCGCTGCGCGAGATTTTCGCCACCGATCTCGTACAGAATCCGCAGTTTGTCGCGGCCATTCAGCAGGCCTGGCAACGCATTGCCCAATACGGTGCGCATCAGGCTGTCATCGAGACGTTAAAAAGTTAACGATTTCTGCCATTAAGCAGGACGAAGCGCCTCTTCGTCCTCTCACCCCTTCTCTTTTTCCCCGTTTTTCGCCAGGATTGTTAAATGCCATTACGGTAATTTATGATTCTGGAGTAAATGTGACTAAAACCAATCTCATCACCGGTTTTCTCGGCAGTGGCAAAACCACCTCTATTCTTCATTTATTGGCAAACAAAGATCCTGCTGAGAAGTGGGCCGTGCTGGTTAATGAGTTTGGTGAAGTTGGCATTGATGGCGCGTTGCTGGCCGACAGCGGTGCGCTGCTAAAAGAGATCCCCGGCGGCTGTATGTGCTGTGTTAACGGTCTGCCAATGCAGGTTGGCCTCAATACGCTGCTGCGTCAGGGGAAACCCGACCGCCTGCTGATTGAACCCACCGGCCTCGGGCATCCCAAACAGATTCTGGATTTACTCACCGCACCGGTTTATGAGCCGTGGATCGATCTGCGCGCAACCCTCTGTATCCTTGATCCTCGCCTGTTACTGGATGAGAAAAGCGTCGCCAATGACAATTTCCGCGATCAGCTGGCCGCTGCTGATATCATTGTTGCCAACAAAACCGACCGTGCCACGACGGAAAGCGAAAACGCCCTGCAAAGCTGGTGGCAACACTTCGGTGGTAATCGCCAGTTAGTTCATGCCGACCATGGGCAAATTGACGGTCAGCTACTGGATTTGCCCCGACTAAACCTGGCGGAGCTTCCTGCAAGCGCGGAGCACGCCCATAGCCATGCCAACAAAAAGGGGCTGGCAGCGTTGAGCTTACCCGCACAGCAGCGTTGGCGGCGTAGCCTGAACAGCGGTCAGGGCCACCTGGCCTGCGGTTGGATTTTTGACGCCGATACAGTGTTCGATACCATCGGTCTGCTGGAATGGTCGCGTCTTGCTCCTGTTGGACGCGTAAAGGGGGTAATGCGTATTAAAGAAGGACTGGTACGCATTAACCGCCAGGGAGACGACTGGCATATAGAGACGCAAAACGTCGCGCCACCGGATAGCCGTATTGAACTCATCGCCGATACCGAGACCGACTGGAATGCGTTACAGAGCGCGTTGTTGAGACTTCGTTTAGACGCTAGCGCGTAAGGTTGCCTTCGTTTTTAGCAATGGTAAACGACGATGAAAACCCGATACCCTTTAATCCTCCTGCTTAATATTGCGGGCCTGGCACTGTTTCTGTCCTGGTATATTCCAGCCGGGCATGGGTTCTGGTCTTCACTCGATACGGGCGTCTTCCGATTTTTTAATCACAAATTGATTGAAAGCCCACTGTTCCTGTGGATTGTTGCTATTACCAATAACCGGGCATTTGATGGCTGCTCATTGCTGGCTATGGGCGCATTGATGCTGCACTTTTGGATCAAAGAGACGTCGGAAGGTCGCCGACGTATTGTGGCTATCGGTTTGGTTATGCTGCTCACCGCAGTGGTATTAAATCAGCTGGGCCAGGCGCTTATTCCCGTTAAACGCGCCAGCCCCACGCTTATGCTGGATAATATTTATCGCGTCAGCGAACTGCTGCATATTCCGACCAAAGATGCGTCGAAAGACAGTTTTCCTGGCGATCACGGCATGATGCTGCTTATTTTTTCCGCATTTATGCTGCGTTATTTCGGAAAAGTCGCAGGAATAATCGGCCTTATTATCGCTGTGGTTTTTGCCTTCCCGCGCGTAATGATTGGCGCCCACTGGCTCACCGATATCGTGGTTGGTTCCATGACGGTGGTCTTGATTGGCCTTCCCTGGTGGCTAATGACGCCATTAAGCGACCGATTAGTCACTCTGTTCGTGAATTATCTACCCGGCAAAAACAAACAATTTTTAAACAAATAACGCAGAGTAATTAACATCATCAGGGATACTTCTGATTCCCTGATGATGCCGGGCAATATTTCATCATTCTGATTGTCATTCTCCTGTCATCTTATTCATGTTTAAAATGAGTAGGTTGCGTATTTTTTACCCTGATTGTTCTTAATTTAGACAATGCCGTTTATTCACTTTCTGTATCAATTTTTCTTATAAGAAATCACGTAAAATCACTCGCATTGACCGGAACGATCGGGTAATCTCGAACTCGTTTTGCCTCGCGGGATAATTATTCCCTTTCAGAATAAATTTGTGCGTTCTGCCACAGATTTGACCTTAAGGAATTGTCTCATCGTGCGATGGTAATTAGTCTCGTCACGTTTGGCATTTTTTATAACGATATTTATCGTTAAGGACTTCAAGGGAAAACAAACAAAATGGTCAAATCTCAACCGATTTTGAGATATATCTTGCGGGGCATACCCGCGATAGCAGTTGCAGTTCTGCTTTCTGCATGTAGCACAACGAACACCGCCAAGAATATGCATTCTGAGACGCATGCTGTGGGCAATGGAGATAACTCTTCACTGCAAGCCTCTCAGGATGAATTTGAAAATATGGTACGTAATATCGATGTTAAATCACGTATTATGGACCAATATGCTGACTGGAAAGGCGTGCGTTACCGCCTTGGCGGCAGCACCAAAAAAGGTATTGATTGCTCAAGCTTCGTGCAGCGTACATTCCGCGAGCAATTTGGTTTAGAGCTTCCGCGCTCAACCTATGAACAACAGGAAACGGGAAAATCCGTTTCGCGCACTAATCTGCGCACAGGCGATCTGGTTCTGTTCCGTGCTGGTTCTACTGGCCGTCACGTCGGTATTTATATCGGTAACAACCAGTTTGTACATGCCTCGACCAGCAGTGGCGTTATCATTTCCAGCATGAACGAGCCTTACTGGAAAAAACGTTACAACGAAGCTCGCCGGGTTCTGAGCCGCAGTTAGTTTCGTTTGGCAGCTATCCCTTGGCTATCCTGATGAGACATTCCAAAAGCACTGCTTCGGCGGTGCTTTTTTGTTTCACCCTGCCACTAAGAAAAATCTCACAACATGAGTCATTTCAGGTTATATTCATACAGAGTAAGCGGTTAAATCAGGTAAAATAAGGATCTATGTTCAGACGCTCTTCTTCATCCGGTCGGAAAATCCTGCTTTCCTGTATGTTAACGGGGCTTATCGTCGCAATACTCGTGAGTACCCTGCAGTTTTTCGTCACCTGGCATAAACGAGAAGTTAAGTACGACACGCTCCTTGCCGATATCCAGAATTACGTCAGCAGCTACTTCACCGACCTCAAAACCACCACCGATGCCCTTCAGCCGCTGGTTGCCAACAGTTGCCAACAAGTCGGCGCTAAACTGACCTCCAGTGCAGCCTTCAGCCTGAACGTTCGCGCTTTCTTACTGGTAAAAGACGGCATCGCTTTCTGCTCTTCCGCGACAGGTTCCATGTTCACTCCGATTTTGGATTTGATACCAAACCTCGATATCAGCAGAAATATTGATGTGGAATTACTTCCCGGTACGCCCATGATGCCGGATAAGCCAGCGATCATGATTTGGCACCGAAACGCGTCGTTCAATGATAGCGGCGTATTTACCTCACTGAATATCAATCTGGCACCTTATCTGCTCTATACCGCCCGGCAGGATGATTTTGACGGTATTGCGATTATCGTCGGTAATACCGCAATTTCGACATTCTCATCGCGAATCATCGATGTCTCCGCTCTTCCTCATACCTCCTGGCGGCAGGCCACTCTTGAAGGGATCCCGCTTAAAATTCGCTTATACGCACAAGAGTGGAGCTATACCGACGTCTGGTATTCTATTTTGTTGGGATGTATGGCCGGGATTATTGCCGCCCTTCTCCTCTGGTACTACATCTACAGCATCCGTTTACGCCCAGGCAAAGATATCCTCAACGCCATCAAACATAACCAGTTTTATGTGGTGTACCAGCCCGTCGTAGAGATGCAAACGCTGGAAGTGAAAGGCGTCGAGGTCCTGTTACGTTGGAATCACCCAACAACGGGCGAGATCCCACCGGATGCCTTTATTCATTACGCTGAATCACAGAAAATGATTGTCCCACTGACTCAGCATCTCTTTAAGTTGATCGCCCAGGATGCCCCGGCGCTGCAAAAAGTGTTACCCGCTGGCGCAAAATTGGGGATCAATATCGCGCCATCGCATCTGCATGGCGAGACATTTAAAGACGACATCCGGCACCTGCACGCTTCACTTCCCGCAAACTATTTTCAGATAGTGCTGGAAATCACTGAACGAGATATGCTCAATCAACACGAGGCCACAAAGCTATTTGAATGGCTGCATTCCGCAGGTTTTGAAATTGCGATTGATGATTTTGGCACCGGCCATAGCGCGCTTATTTATCTGGAACGCTTTACCGTTGACTACCTGAAAATCGATCGTGGGTTTATTAACGCCATTGGAACAGAAACCCTGACCTCTCCGGTTCTGGACGCCGTGTTGACACTTTCTAAACGTCTTAATATGCTGACGGTTGCGGAAGGGGTAGAAACTCCTGAGCAAGCCCGTTGGCTGCGCGATCGTGGAGTGCATTTTTTCCAGGGATACTGGATTAGCCGACCATTAAAGCTTGCTGATTTTGTGCGTTGGATGGCACAGCCCAATAAGCCGACGTGGTGATCGCAGTATGCGATTCATATACTCTCACTCGCCGCTACATCCCTTATCTTTCAGGCATGATGCCCGTCGGGTTGTGGCAGGAAAAGGAAATCGCTTTTATATGATCCCTCGCGTACTGCTTCTGTTTATTACCCTCATCGGGTTTAGCGCCCAGGCGCAATCCATCAAAGAAAGCTATGCTTTTGCCGTACTGGGTGAACCGAAGTACGCATTTAACTTTAATCACTTCGATTATGTGAATCCCGCAGCCCCTAAAGGGGGTCAAATCACCCTGTCCGCCATTGGCACGTTTGACAACTTTAACCGCTATGCGATGCGCGGTAACCCCGGCGCACGTACCGAAACGCTTTACGATACGTTGTTTACGACCTCTGACGATGAACCTGGTAGCTATTACCCGCTCATTGCCGACAGCGCACGCTATGCTAACGACTATTCCTGGGTAGAAATTGCCATTAATCCACGAGCGCGTTTTCACGATGGCTCACCCATTACCGCCCGCGACGTCGCATTCACCTTCCACAAATTTATGACTGAAGGCGTGCCGCAGTTTCGTCTGGTCTACAAGGGAACAACGGTAAAAGCCATCGCGCCATTAACCGTACGCATTGAATTAGCCAAACCGGGTAAAGAGGACATGCTCAGCCTGTTTTCATTACCCGTGATGCCAGAGAAGTACTGGAAAGATCATAAGCTCAGCGATCCCTTATCATCGCCACCGCTCGCCAGCGGCCCTTATCGCATTACGAAATGGAAGATGGGCCAGTATATTGTCTATTCGCGCGTCAAAGATTATTGGGCCGCTAATCTGCCCGTCAATCGTGGACGCTGGAACTTTGATACCATCCGCTACGACTACTATCTGGATGATAACGTCGCCTTTGAAGCGTTTAAGGCCGGTGCGTTTGATCTGCGTCTTGAAAATGATGCCAAAAACTGGGCGACGCGTTATACCGGGAAAAATTTCGCGAATCATTACATCATCAAAGATGAGCAAAAAAACGAGTCCGCGCAGGATACCCGCTGGCTGGCATTTAATATTCAGCGTCCGGTATTCAGCGACCGACGGGTACGGGAAGCCATCACGCTGGCCTTTGATTTTGAATGGATGAATAAAGCGCTGTTCTATAATGCCTGGAGCCGGACCAACAGCTATTTTCAGAATACCGAATATGCCGCGACAAAATACCCCGACGCAGATGAGCTGGTGATACTCGCGCCCTTGAAAAAAGATATCCCCTCTGAGGTCTTTAGCCAAATCTATCAGCCGCCAAAATCAAAAGGCGATGGCTACGACCGCGACAACCTGTTGAAAGCCGATACCTTACTGGAGCAGGCCGGGTGGGTACTAAAGGGTCAGCAGCGCGTAAACAGCGCCAGCGGTAAACCTCTGAGCTTTGAACTGTTGCTCCCGGCGGGCAGCAACAGTCAGTGGGTGCTGCCGTTCCAGCACAACCTGCAGCGCTTAGGTATTACCATGAATATCCGCCAGGTGGATAACTCACAAATCACGAACCGCCTGCGCAGTCGCGACTATGACATGATGCCGAGGTTGTATCGCGCGATGCCGTGGCCGAGTTCGGACCTGCAAATTCTGTGGGCCTCTCAATATATTGATTCCAGCTACAACGCCCCCGGCGTACAAAGCCCGGTGATTGATAAACTGATCGACCAAATCATCGCGGCACAAGGTGATAAAGCCAAATTGATCCCACTAGGCCGGGCACTGGACAGGGTATTAACCTGGAACTACTACATGTTGCCGATGTGGTTTATGGCAGAGGATCGCATCGCCTGGTGGGATAAATTTTCACATCCTGCTATTCGCCCAATTTACACCATTGGCCTCGACAACTGGTGGTATGACGTCAACAAAGCGGCGAAACTGCCCGCTGCCAGACGACAGGGAGAATAAATGGGCGCGTATCTGATTCGACGTCTACTGCTGGTGATCCCAACGCTTTGGGCCATCATCACCATCAACTTTTTTATCGTGCAAATAGCCCCAGGCGGACCGGTTGAACAGGCCGTCGCCGCCATTGAGTTCGGGCAAAGCGGGGCATTACCCGGCGCGGGTAGCGAAGGCGTTCGCGCCAGCCACGCGCAAACCGGCGTTGGTAACATCAGCGACAGTAATTATCGAGGCGGCCGGGGTCTGGACCCGGAAGTGATCGCCGAAATCACTCGCCGCTATGGGTTCGATAAGCCCATTCATGAGCGTTACTTCAAAATGCTCTGGGATTACATTCGTTTCGATTTCGGTGACAGCCTGTTTCGTAGCGCCTCGGTGCTGACGCTTATCAAAGACAGCCTGCCTGTTTCCGTCACGCTGGGGCTGTGGAGTACGCTCATCATCTATCTGGTGTCGATACCGCTTGGGATCCGCAAAGCGGTGCATAACGGCAGCCGGTTTGATGTCTGGAGCAGCGCATTTATTATTGTCGGCTATGCCATACCGGCCTTTCTGTTTGCCATTTTGCTGATCGTCTTTTTTGCCGGGGGAAGCTACTACGACCTGTTCCCGCTTCGCGGGCTGGTTTCGGCCAATTTTGACTCCCTGCCCTGGTATCAGAAAGTAACCGACTACCTTTGGCATATTACCCTGCCGGTGCTGGCGACGGTGGTTGGTGGGTTTGCCGCACTGACTATGCTGACCAAGAACTCATTTCTGGATGAGGTGCGCAAACAATATGTCGTCACCGCACGCGCTAAAGGGGTCAGCGAGAAAAATATTCTGTGGAAACATGTGTTTCGCAATGCCATGTTGCTGGTGATCGCCGGCTTCCCGGCAACGTTTATCAGCATGTTTTTTACCGGCTCACTGCTGATTGAAGTGATGTTCTCACTTAACGGCCTGGGATTGCTGGGTTATGAATCCACCGTATCACGCGACTACCCGGTAATGTTTGGCACGCTTTATATCTTCACCCTGATCGGTCTGCTGCTGAATATCCTCAGCGACATCAGCTATACGCTGGTCGATCCTCGTATTGATTTTGAGGGACGCTAATGTCGCGATTAAGCCCCGTCAATCAGGCCCGCTGGGCGCGCTTTCGCCACAACCGTCGCGGCTACTGGTCGCTGTGGATTTTTCTGGTGCTGTTCGGTCTTAGCCTGTGTTCAGAACTGATTGCCAATGATAAGCCGCTACTGGTGCGCTACGACAATAGCTGGTATTTCCCCCTGTTCAAAAACTACAGTGAAAGCGACTTCGGCGGACCGCTGGCGACTCAGGCTGATTATCAGGACCCGTGGCTACAACAGCGCCTGGAAAACCAGGGCTGGATCCTGTGGGCACCAATACGCTTTGGGGCCACCAGCATTAACTTTGCCACCGATAAGCCCTTCCCTTCCCCACCTTCCGCACAAAACTGGCTGGGAACAGACGCCAACGGCGGTGATGTACTGGCGCGCATCCTCTACGGCACACGTATTTCTGTCTTGTTTGGTCTAATGCTCACTCTCTGTTCGAGCGTGATGGGCATTATGGCTGGCGCAATTCAGGGCTATTATGGCGGCAAGGTGGACCTGTGGGGGCAACGATTCATTGAAGTTTGGTCAGGAATGCCAACGCTGTTTCTCATCATCCTATTGTCGAGCGTGGTCCAGCCTAACTTCTGGTGGCTGTTGGGCATTACCGTATTGTTTGGCTGGATGAGTCTGGTTGGCGTGGTGCGCGCGGAATTTTTACGTACCCGAAACTTTGATTACATTCGAGCCGCTCAAGCGCTAGGCGTAAGCGATCGCAGTATTATTCTGCGTCATATGCTGCCTAACGCGATGGTCGCGGCCCTGACTTTTTTACCGTTTATTTTATGCGCCTCGATAACCACCCTGACCTCACTGGATTTTCTTGGGTTCGGTTTACCGCTTGGCTCGCCATCACTGGGAGAACTCCTGTTGCAGGGTAAAAACAACCTGCAGGCACCGTGGCTTGGCATCACCGCATTCATCTCCGTTGCCCTGCTACTATCGCTACTGATCTTTATTGGTGAAGCGGTACGCGATGCGTTTGATCCCAACAAGGCGATTTAAAATGACACAACCTCTGTTAGCCATTGAGAATTTATCGGTAGGTTTTCGTCAACAAGAGACCGTGCGCACCGTAGTCAATGCCCTCTCACTACGGGTTGATGCCGGACAAACGCTAGCGCTGGTGGGCGAGTCTGGATCGGGGAAAAGCGTGACCGCGCTTTCTATCCTACGGTTGTTACCGTCCCCTCCGGTAGTTTACCCTTCCGGAGACATCCGTTTTCATGGTGAATCATTACTTCACGCCAACGAGCAGACGCTTCGCGGCGTAAGGGGGAATAAAATCGCCATGATTTTCCAGGAGCCGATGGTGTCACTGAACCCGCTCCACAATCTGGAAAAACAGCTTTATGAAGTGCTGTCGCTGCATAGGGGAATGCGTCGGGAAGCGGCGCGGGCAGAAATCCTGACCTGCCTGGATCGCGTTGGCATCCGTCAGGCAGCCAAACGTCTCGCAGATTACCCACACCAACTGTCCGGCGGTGAACGCCAGCGTGTGATGATCGCCATGGCACTGCTGACACGACCTGAGCTGCTTATTGCTGATGAACCGACTACCGCGCTGGACGTTTCCGTTCAGGCACAGATCCTGCAATTGCTGAGGGAACTACAGCGCGAGCTGAATATGGGATTACTGTTCATCACCCACAACCTGAGTATTGTGAAAAAACTGGCCGATACCGTGGCGGTCATGCAAAACGGCCAGTGCGTTGAGCAAAATAGAGCAGCACAGTTGCTCACTGCGCCAACGCATCCCTACACGAAGAAATTGTTAAACAGCGAACCTTCCGGCGACCCGGTACCTTTGCCTGTCGGGCAAGCTCCGTTGCTGGAAGTGGAAAAACTCCGCGTCGCCTTTCCTATCCGCAAAGGTATCCTGAAACGCGTGGTGGACCACAACGTCGTCGTTAACGACGTCAGTTTTTCCCTCCGGCCCGGTGAAACGCTGGGGCTGGTTGGAGAGTCAGGCTCCGGAAAAAGCACTACCGGACTGGCGCTTCTGCGGTTAATCACCTCGCAGGGAAGCATTGTGTTCGATGGTCTGGCACTGCATACCTTAAATCGACGCCAGCTGTTGCCGGTCCGTCACCGTATTCAGGTGGTATTTCAGGATCCCAACTCCTCGCTGAACCCACGCCTGAGCGTGCTACAGATTATCGAGGAGGGGTTGCGCGTTCATCAGCCTACCCTGTCAGCCGAACAACGCGAGGCACAGGTGAAAGCGGTAATGGCGGAAGTGGGATTGGATAGTGAAACGCGACATCGTTATCCTGCGGAGTTTTCTGGCGGACAACGCCAACGCATTGCTATTGCGAGAGCATTGATTCTCAAACCTTCCCTGATCATTCTGGATGAACCAACATCGTCGCTCGACAGGACCGTACAGGCGCAAATCCTGACGTTGTTAAAATCCTTACAGGAAAAGCATCGGCTGGCTTATATTTTTATCAGCCATGATTTGCACGTAGTACGCGCATTATGCCATCAGGTTATTGTGCTACGTCAGGGAGAGGTTGTGGAGCAAGGGCAATGCGAGCACGTCTTTAACGCACCACAGCAGGCCTATACGCGTCAGCTGCTCGCGCTAAGCTGACGCTCAAAAAGGATTGTTGTTTGAAAACGGTTCTGCGATAGCCACGCCGAAGTTTTTCAGTCTGCAGGTCGCGGCAAATTCGTCCTGGCGATTCACAAACAGGCACGGCTCTCCTTCACATTCCAGTACGGAACAAGGAACCTCGATATCACTGAGGGCCTGGCTGAGCTTATGCATGACTGACCACGCGCTGTCACCATCAGGACTGAGCAATTTGAGTGCCACCAGGCTGTTCTCATTACTCTGACCGTTTTGCGGAATCGGTTCAACTTTCGAACCTGCGAAACCCACCGACCAACGATAGCTCTGCGGCAGACGATGAACGATTGAGAGTTGTAATGTCATCACTTTCTTTCCCTGGAAGCACAATCACTTCACAATTATTTTACATCAATATTAACACATCATTGACAATACGTCTTTAGACAGTTGGTAAACGTTTACATCCAGTACTTATGCTGCTTACAGAACCCAGTAATTAAATTTATTCAACGGTTCTGGCATATTTCCGGGCTATATGTACTCGTTTCTGCGATCTAACTCAACCTTTTTAACTACAATGATGTGACTTTTTACATAAATTGATTTTACATAAAATAAACATAAGCGGGGGAAATGATAGATTTGCGGTTGATGTACATCAACTCTGGAGACCTTATGGCCCCCAGGTTGTGTAATAGATCACCGTTTTTGAGCGCGACTGGCGTAAAGATAGAAGAGAATTGAGCAGGTAGCGCAAAATGCGATCGACCATATCATTGGCCAGGCCGAGTTAAAGGTCGCCAGAGACAACAGGGCCCCGACAATGGCGCCAATACCAAAGCGGAATGTCCCAGCCAGCGATGACGCCGTTCCCGCCATATGCGGAAATTCATCCAGAATAACCGCCATGGCGTTTGATGACACCATCGATACACAGCCAACAAACGCCGCAACGCCAACGACCAGAGCCCAGAACCCCAGCCCAAACAGTGCGCTAAAGACCATCCATCCCGCCATCACGAACTGGATCCACAGACCGGTACGGAACATATTCAATGCCCCAACCCGACGCACAAAGCGACTGTTGATGATAGTCATCACGAACAGGAATACGATGTTCAGTGCGAAGTAATAACCGAAATGCTGCGGTGAAACGTGGTTGATCTCAATGTAAACAAAGGGTCCGGCGCTCAGAAACGAGAACATCCCGGCAAAGCTGAACCCGCTGGCCAGCATATAGCTCAGCACTCGTTTATGACGAAACAGCGAGGCAAAGTTGCCAATAGTGGTACGCAGGCGAAACGGCTGGCGACGCTCTACAGGCAGGGTCTCTTTGATCAGCGTAAAGATCATCACCGACGCCAGAACAGCCGCCATGGCGAGGATCCAAAAGATATAGTGCCAGCTAAGCCATACCAGCACCCAACCACCCACGATAGGTGCCAACAAAGGCGCAATTGTGGTCACCAGCATGACGAATGACATCATGCGCGAGAACTCTTCCTTCGGATAGATATCGCGCATCAGGGCGTTGATAACCACGCTGGCCGCCGCGGCAGCCAGACCGTGGAAGAAACGCATCACGATCAGTTGATCAATAGTTTGCGCCAGGGCGCAGGCCACTGCCGCCGCCGCAAACACCAGCGTTCCGCCCAGAATCACCGGCTTGCGCCCAATGCTGTCAGCCATTGGGCCATAGAGCAACTGCCCCACTGCAAACCCCAGAATATAGGTACTGAGGGTCATCTGCGCGCTACCCGCAGGCACACCAAACTGTTCTGAGATAACAGGTAGCGCCGGAAGATACATATCAATCGACAACGGCATCAGCATGGCTAACAAGCCAAGGATAAAGACTATGGCAATTGACGAGTTCTGCCGGGTGGTCACATTTAGCTCCTGAAATTAACGCGGGGTTAAGTTAACGCTGGCGATTTCTTCTTCGGTCAATGGACGGTATTCACCCGGCTCCAGATCGTCATCAAGCCTGATGTCACCAATTCGTTCACGGTGCAGTTCCACAACGTGGTTACCCACCGCGGCAAACATACGTTTTACCTGATGATAACGCCCTTCGCTGATGGTCAATCGCACCTGAGTTGGCGTAATGACCTCCAGAACAGCCGGTTTGGTCAGGTCTTTTTCATTATGCAACTGTACGCCATGGGCAAACTGCTCGGCGGTATCGTCTGCCACTGGCGACTCCAGCGTCACCAGATAGGTTTTCTCACAATGGTGACGAGGAGAGGTGATACGATGCGACCACTGTCCGTCATCGGTCATCAGTACCAGTCCGGTGGTGTCGATATCCAGACGCCCTGCCGCATGCAGTTTGTAGGCAACCGGTTCATCAAGGAAATAGAGCACCGTCGGATGATCCGGGTCATCCGTTGAGCAAACATAACCCTGAGGCTTATTCAGCATAAAATAGCGCGGGCCATTTTGTTGAACCAGGGAATTACCGTCATATTCGACGTCGTGTTCTGGTAGCAGCTTAAAGGCACTGTTTTTAACGATTTCACCGTCGACGGTAACGCGGTTAGCACGGATCTCACGCCCGGCAATAGCGCGGCTGACGCCGAGTTGCTGAGCGATAAATTTATCAAGTCGCATGAGTGTGATTTTTGCCTGTAAAAATACGAGAAGCGGGTTTACGCCCGAAAAGTGGGACTATTATCCGCCCAGTATAGCGGTGTTACACCATCCCTCAAGGGAAATGATTCATGGCATACTATACATTGTTGCTGTTTACCTTAATGAGCTCATGATTTTTACTCTTCGCCCGTACCAAAAAGAAGCCGTGGACGCCACGCTCAACCATTTTCGCCACCACCGCACCCCGGCGGTTATCGTCCTGCCAACCGGCGCGGGCAAAAGTTTGGTGATTGCTGAACTGGCCCGCGTGGCACGTGGTCGCGTACTGGTACTGGCGCACGTCAAAGAACTGGTCGCACAAAACCATGCCAAATATTGTGCGCTGGGGCTGGAAGCCGATATTTTTGCCGCAGGCCTGAAGCGTAAAGAGAGCCACGGGAAGGTAGTCTTTGGCAGCGTACAGTCGGTAGCGCGTAATCTGGACGCCTTTCAGGGTGAATTCTCACTGCTGATCGTCGATGAATGCCACCGTATTGGCGATGATGAAGAGAGTCAGTATCAGCAAATCCTCACTCACCTGACTAAAGTAAATCCCCACTTACGTCTGCTCGGGCTTACCGCCACACCTTTTCGTTTGGGTAAGGGCTGGATTTATCATTTTCATTATCATGGTATGGTGCGCGGTGATGAAAAAACGCTGTTTCGCGACTGCATTTATGAATTACCGCTGCGCTACATGATTAAACACGGCTACCTGACGCCGCCAGAACGCCTCGACATGCCGGTCGTGCAGTATGACTTTAGTCGCCTGCAGGCGCAGAGTAACGGCCTGTTTAGCGAAGCGGATCTGAATCAGGAGCTGAAAAAGCAGCAACGAATAACGCCGCATATCATCAGCCAGATTGTCGAGTTTGCCCAAACCCGCAAAGGGGTGATGATTTTCGCCGCCACCGTTGAGCACGCCAAAGAAATTCTGGGCCTGCTGCCCGCTGACGACGCCGCGCTAATCACTGGGGATACGCCAGGCGCTGAGCGCGACGTGCTGATTGAAGAGTTCAAAGCCCAGCGCTTTCGCTATCTGGTGAATGTGTCGGTCCTGACCACCGGCTTTGATGCCCCGCACGTTGACCTTATCGCCATTCTGCGCCCGACGGAGTCAGTTAGCCTTTACCAACAAATTGTCGGTCGCGGGTTGCGCCTTGCACCGGGTAAAACCGACTGTCTGATCCTCGATTATGCCGGCAACCCGCACGATCTGTACGCACCGGAAGTGGGTGCTCCGAAAGGGAAAAGCGACAACGTTCCGGTACAGGTGTTCTGTCCTGCCTGCGGATTTGCAAACACCTTCTGGGGCAAAACCACGGCAGACGGCACGCTGATTGAACATTTTGGCCGCCGCTGCCAGGGATGGTTTGAAGATGATGACGGCCATCGCGAACAGTGCGATTTTCGTTTCCGTTTTAAAAACTGTCCACAATGCAACGCGGAAAATGACATTGCTGCCCGCCGTTGTCGGGAGTGCGACACGGTGCTGGTTGACCCGGATGACATGCTGAAAGCCGCGCTCAGGCTCAAAGATGCGCTGGTCCTGCGCTGTAGTGGTATGGTGTTACAAAACGGGCAGGATGATAAAGGCGAATGGCTGAAAATCACCTATTACGATGAAGATGGCGCTGACGTCAGCGAACGCTTTCGCCTGCACACTCCCGCGCAGCGTACGGCCTTCGAACAACTGTTTATTCGCCCGCACACCCGAACACCCGGTATACCCTTACGCTGGATAACCGCCGCCGATATCCTCAATCAGCAGGCGTTGTTACGGCATCCTGATTTCGTGGTGGCGCGCATGAAAGGTCAGTACTGGCAGGTCCGTGAAAAGGTCTTCGATTATGAAGGACGCTTTCGTCGGGCACATGAATTACGCGGTTAATCGTACTTTTGATTGATGTACCAGCCGTTTGAGTATAGAATCTCGCCCGCTTTTGCATACGCAAAGCAGATCACTTACCTGTTGCTGGGTCGCCTGTAGCAGGAATTATTAAAGAGAGATTTAAATGTTTACTATCAACGCTGAAGTACGTAAAGAGCAGGGTAAGGGTGCGAGCCGCCGCCTGCGTGCCGCTAACAAGTTCCCGGCAATCATCTACGGTGGCGCAGAAGCCCCGATTGCTATCGAACTGGATCACGATGCAGTTATGAACATGCAAGCTAAAGCTGAATTCTACAGCGAAGTTCTGACCATCGTTGTTGACGGTAAAGAAGTTAAAGTTAAAGCTCAGGCTGTACAGCGTCACCCGTTCAAGCCGAAGCTGTCCCACATCGACTTCGTTCGCGCGTAATCGCAAACAAGTTGAAGAAAAACCCCGCCAAGGCGGGGTTTTTTTATGGGGTTTTGTCATCGATACTGATGGTTCTCGTCGACCGGATAAGGCGTTAACGCTCTCACCCGGCACACGGTTTTATTTCCCGCCAGACGTGCGGCGCTGCAGCTGGTCGCGCAGGTTCGGCGGCGTACCTTTGATGGTCAAGGTGTCCGTCGCCGGATCCCAGAAAATACGTTCACCCAGTAACATAGCGTCGAAGTTAATGGTTAACCCACCGCCGCTGCCGGCAAATTTGGTTAACTGACGCAGCGTACTGCGATCCGCAGGGAAGCTCTCTTCCAGCTCGTAGCCTTTATCAGCGGTAAATTCGCTGAAGCTAACTTCACTGACGCCGGAAAGCTCTTTAGACAGCGACTCTAGCTCGATCTCTTCACCTGCCTGCAACTGCTCGTTACAGTAGCTGTACACCTGCTGACGTACATTCTGGCGTTCGGCTTTATCGAGTTGCGCCTCGGCAGTAAAGTCATCGACCGCCTGCAGCAGACCACGGTTTTGTGCTTTGGCGTTCAGACCTTCGCTGGCACCGAGGAAATCCATAAAGAAATCGGCGACTTTGCGCCCTACTCGCCCTTTCAGGAACGTCAGATAGCGCGTGGACTCCGGATTGGTTTCCCACTCGGTTAAATCAATACGCGCCACGATGTCCGCATGATTGATATCCAGATAGTGCGTCGGGTTGATATCCAGATTTTCATTGACGCGCATGCTGCTTAAATTGTTCAGCACGGCGACCAGCAGATACTCTACCGCCAGATAGCGGTAATGGCAGAACAGGACAATACCGCCGTCGGCAAAAGGATATTTCGCCAGCTCGTCCCGCAAGCGTCCGGTCGCGGCACGACTAAATGCCAGAAAATCCTCTTCACCCTGACGCTGTAAACGCAGCGTTTGCGCCAGTTCACTCTCTTCGCTAAACAGGCCATAGGCTTTATTCTTGGCGCTATACACCCGATGCAACTCAGCCATCATATCGACAACCGTCGCTGTCGGTTCCAGTAATGAATCGCGCAAGACCAGCTCAAGGTTCTGCTCGTCACGTTTGATAAGCTGGTGCAGGGCAATCTGGTTGATATCCAGACTCATGATAAACTCTCCTTTTAGACCGGGCGGTATTCAACCACCTGCCGGGCAGTGACGCAATAGAAGATAAAAAAGCAGAAAAAAAACTGTCTGTACGGTAATATGTTGCCCTTTCATGAACAGACTGATTTCGATTTATGCCACAAATTTCCCGCTATAGTGACGAACACGTTGAACAACTGCTGAATGAGATGCTCAACGTACTGGAAAAACATAAGGCGCCGACCGACCTTTCCCTGATGGTTCTGGGAAACATGGTGACTAACCTTATCAATACAAGCATCGCACCGGCCCAGCGCCAGGCGATTGCCAACTCTTTTGCCCGCGCATTGCAGTCTTCGGTAAACGACGACCAAGCGCATTAAGAGCCTGCTCCGGGGAAACGAACAACAGTTTATGGTAACTCATCGTCAGCGCTACCGTGAGAAAGTCTCCCAGATGGTTAGCTGGGGGCACTGGTTTGCCTTGTTCAACATTCTGTTGGCCATGGTTCTCGGTAGCCGTTACCTGTTTGTCGCCGACTGGCCGACAACCCTTGCAGGTCGTGTTTATTCCTACCTGAGCGTTGTCGGGCATTTTAGCTTTCTGGTGTTTGCCACCTATCTGCTAATCCTGTTTCCCCTGACGTTTATCGTCATGTCCCAGAGGCTGATGCGATTCTTATCAGCTATTCTGGCGACAGCTGGCATGACGCTGTTGTTAATCGACAGCGAAGTTTTCACCCGCTTCCACCTGCACCTTAACCCGATAGTCTGGGAACTGGTCATTAATCCTGACCAGAACGAAGCGGCGCGTGACTGGCAACTGTTGTTTATCAGCGTGCCGGTTATCCTGCTAATAGAAATGTTGTTTGCGACCTGGAGCTGGCAAAAGCTGCGCAGCCTGACGCGTCGTCGCCATTTCGCCAAACCGTTAGCGGCATTCTTCTTCGTTTCTTTTATCGCCTCGCATGTGGTGTATATCTGGGCAGATGCCAATTTCTATCGCCCAATTACCATGCAGCGCGCAAACCTGCCGCTCTCCTACCCGATGACGGCGCGTAAGTTTCTGGAAAAACATGGCCTGCTGGATGCGCAAGAGTATCAGCGTCGCCTGATCGAACAGGGTAATCCGGAAGCGGTTTCCGTGCAGTACCCTCTCAGCGAACTGCACTATCGCGATCTGGGCACCGGCCAGAATGTTCTGCTGATCACCGTAGACGGCCTGAACTACTCACGCTTTGAAAAACAGATGCCTGCGCTGGCTGAGTTCGCCGGGCAGAATATCTCCTTTACGCGTCACATGAGCTCAGGCAACACCACGGATAACGGGATCTTTGGCCTGTTCTATGGCGTATCACCAAGCTACATGGACGGCATTTTGTCGACCCGAACGCCTGCGGCGCTGATCTCTGCACTGAACCAGCAGGGTTATCAGTTAGGGCTATTCTCCTCGGATGGCTTTACCAGCCCGCTTTATCGTCAGGCGCTACTGTCAGATTTCTCCATGCCGAGCGTGCAAACGCAATCAGACGAACAAACCGCAAGCCAATGGATTAACTGGCTGGGACGCTACGCGCAGGAAGATAATCGCTGGTTCTCCTGGGTCTCCTTTAACGGGACAAACCTTGATGACAGTAACCAGAAGAACTTTGCCAAACGCTACGCCAGCGCCGCTCAGGATGTGGATGCCAATATTAACCGTGTTCTTAGCGCCCTGCGCGACTCGGGTAAACTGGACAACACGGTGGTGATTATTACCGCTGGCCGCGGTGTGCCACTGACTCAGGAAGAGAACAACTTTGCCTGGTCGCGCGGTCATCTACAGGTTCCTCTGGTGATTCACTGGCCGGGAACACCTGCCCAGCGTATCAATAGCCTGACCGATCATACAGACCTGATGACGACGCTGATGCAGCGCCTGCTGCATGTCAGCACGCCGGCTAACGAATACTCGCAGGGGCAGGATTTGTTCAATGCTACACGTCGCCATTACTGGGTGACCGCCGCTGACGGCAGCACGATGGCAGTGACTACGCCAGAGATGACGCTGGTGCTGAACAACAACGGAAATTATCAGACCTATGATTTACGTGGCGAGAAAATAAAAGATCAGAAACCGCAGCTCAGCCTGCTGCTACAGGTTCTGACGGATGAGAAACGATTTATTGCTAACTGATTAATTATAAATCAGTTAGTGAGGCATCCTCTTGCATTCTTAGCGGAAAGCAGTAGTATTAACAGCCATAGCGTCGGCACGTAGCGCAGCCTGGTAGCGCACCGTCATGGGGTGTCGGGGGTCGGAGGTTCAAATCCTCTCGTGCCGACCAAAAATCCCTAAAAAAACCAACCCTTGTGGTTGGTTTTTTTATGTCTGCGATTCCGCATTCCTGAGTTTTACAGCAGCCTTCAGCACAGGTTTTACTACTTACCCATGCACAAATTGGGGTAAAATTCATCCTCTCATCAGCGCGATGAATCTGGACGATTGATGCGCTGAAAACAATAATGATACTAATAAAAGCTCAGGAGAATAGTATGCCTGAAGTAACGCCTTTTCGGGTGCTGATTGTCGACGACCACCCACTCATGCGGCGGGGAATTAGTCAATTATTGCAACTGGATCCCGCATTTGACGTAGTCGCTGAAGCTGGCGACGGCGCAAGTGCTATCGATCTGGCAAACCGTCTGGACCTTGATGTGATCCTGCTGGATCTCAATATGAAAGGTATGAGCGGGCTGGACACCCTGAATGCGCTGCGTCGGGACGGCGTCACCGCGCAAATTATTATTCTTACCGTATCGGATGCCGCCAGCGATGTGTACGCCTTAATTGATGCCGGCGCGGATGGTTATTTACTGAAAGATAGCGATCCTGAAGTCTTGCTGGAAGCCATTCGTAACGGTGCCAAAGGTGGTAAAGCGTTTAGCGCTCGCGTTAGCGAATATCTGCGCGAACGTGACCTATTTGGTGCGCAGGAAGATCCATTCAGCATTCTCACCGAACGTGAACTGGATGTATTGCATGAACTTGCTCAGGGACTGTCGAACAAACAGATTGCATCAGTGCTGAATATTTCTGAACAGACGGTGAAGGTGCATATTCGCAACCTGCTGCGCAAACTCAATGTGCGTTCTCGCGTTGCTGCCACCATCCTGTTTTTGCAAACGCGCGGCATGCAGTAATCAATGAGATGCCGGATGACGACGCAGCAGCGTCTTATCCGGCCTACAAAGCTCGCACAGGCCCGAAAGCAGCACGCCTTCGGGTAATCTGGACTCTTACTTCTCCTGCGGCGTTAGCTGCTCCATCGCCTGCTTAATGCTGCGTTCTATCACCGCCCGACGGGTATCATTGGCCGGTAATAATTTCAGCATCATCTCCCATGCCGCAACCGCCTCACCAAAGCGTTGCTGTTCAAAAGCGTTAAACGCGTACATGCTGAGAACCCGCACGTTGGCATGCTCGCCGCGCACCAGCTGGCGTAACAGCTCCCCTCCCCGGCGGTTATCGTCAGGATCGGATGAACGGGTCAGTGCTTCCGCATAACCCAGCGCCGCATCGCTGTTTTTAGGATCCAGTCGATAGGCATTGGCATAGGCTTCAGTGGCCGTACTGGCGTTACCGAGTACCATGCCAATACGCCCAAGCATGATCCAACCTTCAACGTTTGTAGGATCGGCTTGTAAACGCGTGCGCAGCCCCAGCGCCAGACGTGTCATATCTTCTTCATTGAGCGGGTCAGCTTTCGGATCCAACGCGCGTTCCAGCAGCGCCGGTGCCTGAGCGGTGGCCTGATGCCAGACCTGAACCTGCTTATAGCTGCCGGTTTCATAATAGCTCACCGCGCCAACGATCAGCGCCACCACGATGCCGGGCACAAACAACCCAAATCCACCGCGTTTGCCATCCGGGATAACGTCGTCAGGAAACTCTTCCAGCTTCACCCGGACGCGTCGGCGAGTACGGGCAAAAATAATCCAGCCGCCCAAACCAATCGCTACCACCGGCATCACCCACAAAAGCACTGTAAGCGGCGTCAACGGTGGATCGTAGGTGACGAAGTTGCCGTAGCGCGCCACCATGTAGTCGACAATCTCTTTCTGACTTTTTCCTTCCTGCATCAGTTCGTACACTTTCTGGCGCAGGTCAGTGGCAATCATCGAGTTAGAATCGGCGATACTGTTGTTCTGACATTTAGGACAGCGCAGCTGTTCGGTAAGCTGACGGAACTGCTGCTCCTGCGCTTCATCCTTAAACTGCATCACATCGATGGTCGCCAGCGCAGATCCCGAGATAACCAGCATCAGCAGGCCCAGTAAAAATCTCATTGCGCAGCCTCCTTACTGTACTTATCCCACAACGGTTTGATCTCGCTCTCCCACACCCTGGCATTCAAATCACCGGCATGGCGATAGCGAATAATACCTTTACCGTCGATCAGGAACGTTTCCGGCGCGCCGTACACGCCAAGATCCAGACCGAGCATACCGTCGCCGTCAAACAGGCTTAATGAGTAAGGATTGCCCAGCTCTTTCAGCCAGACAATGGCTTTCTGACGATCGTCTTTATAGTTCAGACCCACCACCCGCACGCCTTGTGCAGACAGCTGGTTCAGATACTGATGTTCGGCGCGACAGGTCGGACACCAGGTCGCCCAGACGTTCAGCAGTACCGGTTTGCCCTGGGTCAGCACATCGGCCTGATAATGCTGACCCGGATTTTCCAGCGACTCCAGGCGGAATGTCGGAACGGGTTTGCCGATCAGCGCCGATTCCAGATTCGTGGGATCGTCTCCCTGAGCGTTACGCGCCAGCTGCCACAGCAGCGCCGCCGCAATGACCAGAAAAATAATAAACGGAATTAACAGTGCGTTGCGCTTCATACAGCCTCCGACGCATTTTTTTGCACCGCGGCGCGAGGACGCGTGCGCTGACGATAGCGTGGATCAAACAGGCAGAACAATCCGCCCAGCGCCATCAGCAATCCTCCGGCCCAAATCCAGCGAATAAACGGTTTGTAGTACAGACGCACAGCCCATGCGCCGTTATCCAGTTCTTCACCCAACGCGGCGTACAGATCGCGCGTAAACCCGCCGTCAATTGCCGCTTCGGTCATCATCGAACTGGTGCTGTTATAGAAGCGTTTTTCCGCATGCAGCGTGGCTTCCGGTTTACCATCTCGGGTAACGCCAATAATGGCGACACCGCCCCGGTAGTTAGGTCCGGTAATATCTTTCACTTCGCGGAACGTGAACTGATAGTTATGGATACTAACGCTATCACCTGCTTTCATGCGCACATCGCGTTCAACGCTGTAGTTCTGGCTGAAGGCAATACCGACAATAGTAATCGCCAGCCCAACGTGGCCCGACACCATGCCCCAATAGCTTGGTGTTAATTTCGTTCCGCGGGAAACACGCAGGAACGCTTCGGACATCGCCAGCACAAATATCCAGCATGCCATCGCCAGCCCTACCACCGTCATAGCGGCAATGCGATCCTCAAACAACCACGGCAGCAGCAGCGACAGAACAAGCGTGGTGACAAACGCGATAATCAGTAACGTTTTCAGTTTACGCGGTCGGTCACGGCCCCAGCGCACTAATGGCCCAATTCCCAGCAACAGCGCGAACGGCGCCATCAGCCAGGTAAACATGGTGTTGAAGAACGGTTCGCCAATCGAAATGCTGCCCAGACCCAGCTGTTTGTGCACCAGCGGCAGCAGCGTGCCCAAGAGCACTACCAGCATGGCGGCAATCAGCAGAACGTTGTTGCCCAACAGCAGAGATTCACGCGACCACAGCGCGTTGTTTACCCGTGAACGGACCTTGTGACCGCGCACCGCAAACAGCAGCAGGGAGCCGCCAATCACCAATACCATAAAGGCCAGAATAAACATCCCGCGCGACGGATCGGAGGCGAAGGCATGCACTGATACCAGCACGCCGGAGCGCACCAGGAAAGTACCTAACAGGCAAAGCGAGAATGCGCAAATTGACAGCAGCAGCGTCCAGGCTTTAAAGCTGGCACGCTGTTCGGTTACCGACAGCGAGTGCATCAGCGCCGTTCCCACCAGCCATGGCATAAACGAGGCGTTCTCAACCGGATCCCAGAACCACCAACCGCCCCAGCCCAGCTCGTAATAGGCCCAGGCCGAACCGAGCACAATACCCAGCGTCAGGAACACCCACGCCGCCAGCGTCCACGGACGCGAAAAACGGGCGAAGGTACTGTCCAGTCGTCCGCTCATCAGCGCGGCAATCGCAAACGCGAAGGCTACCGAGAAACCGACATACCCCATGTACAGCAACGGCGGATGGAAAATCAGCCCCGGATCCTGCAACAGCGGGTTCAGGTCGCGCCCTTCAATAGGGAAGTTGGGCAACGTACGGGCAAACGGGTTGGAGGTAAACAGAATAAACAGCAGAAAGCCAACGCTTACCATCCCCATTACCGCCAGCACGCGGGCAACGATGTCCAGCGGCATACGCTGGCTGAATGCCGCAACGGCGAACGTCCAGCCGCTCATCAGCAGCACCCATAGCAACAGCGAGCCTTCATGGGCCCCCCAGGTTGCTGCCACCCGATACCAGACCGGAAGCTGGGTATTGGAGTTGCTGGCAACGTAGGTGACGGTAAAGTCATTAACCACGAAGGCGTTGACCAGAATCAGGAACGCCCCCATCACACAGATAAACAGAACCCAGGCAAAAGGCCGCGCGGAGGCCATCATTCGCACGTCGCCGCGCGCTACGCCCCACAGCGGATAGACTGACAGTAGTAACGCCACGCCGAGCGCAAGGCACAACAGCGCATTGCCAATTTCAGGCATCATGACGTTTTATCCTTATAAACACTTTCCGGGCGACGATGGTTTTCCTGCATCGCTTTTTCGACTTCCGGCGGGGTGTAATTCTCATCATGTTTGGCAAGAACCTCTTTGGCCTGCACATGATTTCCCTCGTCCAGTTCGCCCTGAACAACAACACCCTGCCCTTCGCGGAACAGATCCGGCAGAATGCCTTCGTAGGTGACATCCACCACACCTTCGGCGTCATAGATACTGAAATTCACCTTCAACGACTGCGGATCGCGCTTTACGCTACCGGGCATCACCATTCCGCCCACGCGCAGGCGCTGACCGACTTCGGGCATCTGCTGCGTTTCGCGCTTACCGTAGAGTATCTCTCCCGGCGTATAAAACAGGTCAATATTAGAACGCAGCGCATAAAGCACCAGCGTAATGGTCAACGCCAGACCCGCCAGTACCGCACAGGCTATCCATAACCGATTTTTACGTCGAATATTCACGCCGCCTCCCGTTGCACTTGCGCCGCACGCATACGCGCTTCTCTCGCCCGCTGCTGCGCCACACCGCGTAAAATTGCGCGATGTTGTAACGTGGAATGCAGTACCAGCACCACCAGCGGGATAACACTCATCGCTACGGCAAGCCAGACATACAAGGCGTAGCCGCCCATCGCGAAAAAATCACTCCATGATGCAAATGCAGGGGTCATTGTCGGCCTCTTTTTAAGATCAGTTCGCTCACCCACGGGCGGCGTTTTTCCATCATCAAAATCAGGTTACGCATGCGCATCAGCGCCAGCGTGACAAACAGTAACAGGTAGCCGACGATCGCCAGACGCAGCGGCGTACGCATCGCCGGATCGATGCTTTGCTGCATGCGGGTAGAACCCTGATGCAGCGTATTCCACCACTCAACCGAGTAGTGGATAATCGGTAAGTTGACCACGCCAATCAGCACCAGAATACCGGCGGCACGACCTGCCAGACGGCGGTCGTCAAAGGCATGCCACAGCGCAATGGCGCCCACGTAGAGAAACAGCAGCACCAGTTCAGAGGTGAGTCGGGCATCCCAGACCCACCAGGTTCCCCACATCGGTTTGCCCCATGCGGAGCCGGTCACCAGCGCAATAAAGGTAAACACTGCACCAATCGGCGCCATCGCAGCCAGCGCCAGATTGGCCATTTTCATCTGCCAGACCAGGCCGATAAACGCGGCAACAGCCATCGAGGCATAAATGCCCATCGACCAGATTGCCGCCGGAACGTGCAGATAAATAATGCGATAGCTCTGCCCCTGCTGATAGTCTGCAGGCGCAAAACCAAAGCCCCAGACCCATCCCGTTATCAGTACCACCGCGCTGGCAATCGCCAGCCACGGGATAAACCAGCCACAGATCTGATAGAGCCGAGGGGGCATCGCCAATTGATGAAGTGTTTTCCACATAGTTCAGTCACCAGACTCCATAAATTAAAATCCGTTGTGCCAGAGCACCTTGCCCGGCCTACACATCTAATTCTCGTTACTGCACGCTTATCCGTAACGCCGCAGCTGTGGCAAACGGGCTTAACGTGGCGCTGCCGACCAGCAACGCGCCCAGAATTGCCATGTACCCTTCAACCGGTAAGTGCATAGAAGCCGCATCCATCGCGGCGGTTGCAAAAATCAGTAAGGGTATGGTGAGCGGGAGCACCAGCACGCTTAACAACACGCCGCCGCGCTTTAAGCCCACCGTCAGCCCCACACCCGGCGCACCGAGGAAGCCCAGCGTCGGCGTTCCGAGTAACAACGTCAGCGCCATAATTTTCCAGCTGTACATATCCATGCCCAGCAGCAGCGCCACTAGCGGCGAGAGAATCAACAGCGGCAGGCCGGTCACGACCCAGTGCGCCATCACTTTCGCCAGCACCACGGCCGGTAGCGGTAACGGCAGCAGCATCAGTTGCTCAAGGCTGCCGTCCTGCAGATCATCACGAAACAGGCGTTCCAGCGCCAGCAATGACGCCAGCAGCGCCGCAACCCAAATGATGCCCGGCGCAATGCGCGCCAGTAGCTGCGGCTCCGGCCCAATGCTCAGGGGGAACAGCGTAATAACAATCAGGAAGAACCATAAAGGATTGGCGATTTCCGCACTATGACGAAACGCAACTCGCAGTTCTAAACGGAAGATTCGCCACATCATTGCGTTGCCCTCTCGCTGGTCAGCGCAATACGTCGCACTTTATCGGTTTCGACATTGAGCGGTTGGTGGGTGGTGAGAATAACAATACCGCCCTGCTCCGTATGCTGCGCCATACGTTGAGTCAGTCGCTCAACGCCGTTCACATCAATGGCGGTAAAGGGTTCATCGAGGATCCACAGCCGGGCGCGGGTCAGCCACAAACGGGCCAGCGCTACGCGCCGCTGTTGTCCGGCGGAGAGCTGGTTCACCGGGATATCTTCATATCCGGCAAGTCCCGCCTGCGCCAGCGCAGCCAGACACTGTGCAATGTCGCCGTCATGATGAAAGAAACGCAGGTTCTCCAACGCCGAAAGCCGGGTTTTTATCCCCGGCTGATGTCCGATCCACAGCAGTTGCTGATGGTAGCTGTCCCGCACGTGATGCAGCGGCTGCTCTTGCCAGCAAACCTCCCCTGCATCGGGACGCGCCAGCCCGGTAAGCAACCGCAGCAGAGTGGTTTTCCCTGCGCCGTTGCTGCCGGTAATTTGTACCCATTCCCCTGCGTTGACGCGAAATGACAGATTGCTGAACAGTATTCTGTCATCTCGCTCGCAAAGTAATTCTCTGGCTTCAAGCATACCTGGTTATCTACATCCTGTTAAAAGCCCGGTTTGACTTCGCGCATATCAGGCAGTTTGTGCGCTATCCCTTTATGACAGTCAATACAGGTTTGCCCGTCTTTCACGGCCTGGTCGTGCATTTTGGCCGCAACGCCTTTCTGGGCGGTTAAATCCATAAACTCGAAGTTGTGACAGTTTCGGCACTCTTGCGAATTATTATCTTTCATACGCCGCCACTCATTTTGCGCCATCGTCAGACGATGGTCTTCAAATTTCTGCGGTGTATCTATCAGCCCCAGTGCTTTCGCGTACAGCTCTTTACTGGCCTTGATCTTACGAATCATTTTCGGGCCCCACTCATGCGGGACGTGGCAATCAGGGCAAGTCGCTCGCACACCACTGCGGTTGTTGTAGTGTACGGTTTCCATGTATTCCTGGTATACCGTATTGCGCATTTCGTGACAGCTAATGCAGAACTCTTCTGTATTGGCCTTTTCCATACCGGTATTAAAGCCGCCCCAGAAAATAATGCCGCCCACAAAGCCGATTAACAACAGCGTGCCGAGCGCCAGACGGCTGGGGCGACGCCACCATTGCCAGACGCGCTTAATCCAGCCTGGTTTACGGTTAGAATTTTCCATAATGACCTCTTATTTCCCGTAACCTTTCGAGGGGGTGAAGGTATTTTCAACAATCGGCGCGGCGTCAGCCTGCGGAACGTGACATTGCAGGCAGAAATAACGACGCGGCGCAACTTCAGCCAATACCTTGCCGTCGCTGTCCATAAAGTGCGTCGGACTGATGCGCGGCGCACCAGTAGTGCGATAGCTTTCCACACCGTGGCATTGCAGGCAGCGGTTAGTGTTAGTCGTCACCTGATACCCTTCAACGCTATGCGGAACCATCGGCGGCTGATTCACATAGTTCAGCGGCATGCGCTCTTGCTCTTTCGGCATGCGAATCGCCCCTTCCTGTGTTCCTGAGACTTCCGGTGACTGGCTCAGATCCACTCCATTTGCAGCCCAAACGGCCCCACTGACGACCAGGGCAAGCAGGGCCGTCCATTGACACAGCGTCTTAATCAGGTCATGGCTTTTCATGATTTCGCTCCCGAACTCCATCGTGTTGTTATTGTAAAAACATCCTCAGAACAGACATCCACGCAGCGACCGCAGGCCATGCAATCGCGGCTGGTTACCTGCACCGGACTTTGCTCATCCAGCACCGGCGCACGTAGCACATGCGGTTCCGGGCAAACATGAAAACAATCCATACAGCGGTTACATCTGTTACGTTCTTTTGCCGAAACGGTTAATGCCCCTTTGCTTCCCACCACGCTATACAGCGCACCCAGTGGGCAAAGATGCCCGCACCAGCCATGCTCAACGACCAGTAAATCAAATAAAAACAGCGCGAGGATCAGCAGCGCTCCGCTACCGAATCCCATTACCAGGCTCCGTCCAAGCAGAGAGACTGGATTTATCCACTCCCACAACAGCGTACCGGTCAGGGCGGAACCGACCAGGATAACCACCAGCAGGACGTACCGTATATGGCGTGGCAGGGTTGCGGACTGATTCAGGTCAAACCTTCTGCGCAACCAACTGGCTAAATCGGTAACCGGGTTCATGGGACAAGCCCAGCTACAAAACAGCCGCTTACCGGCCAGGGCATACAGCACCGTGATGATAGCTGCTCCCGTTAACGCCACCGTCGCCGGCAGATGCCCGCTGGCCAGGCTTTGCAGAGTAATCAGCAGATCGGTGAACGGGATAGCGTCCAGCAACAGGCTGCTACTGTAGTTGCCATGCAGGATCCACACGCCAAGCCACGGGCCGCTGAGGAACATCGCCAGTATCAGAAATTGACTCAAACGACGCAGCAGCAGCCAGCGATGACTCTTCCACCATCCTTTTTTTGCCTGAGCTTCACGCCCGGCATCACGTTTACGATTTGCCATTGTTCCCCTCCAGCCAACCGAAGCGGTAATGGTGTCCTAACTCCCCTTTCGCCAGCGACAGCGGCAGCACTTTTATTGCTGGCTGTTCCAGTACGCAGACTTTTTCGCATTTCCCACAGCCGGTACAGGCATCGCTGTGCACGGTCGGAATAAACCGCGCATGCTTGCCGGTACGCATGTTGCGGTCCAGCTCCAGGGTGATCGCCTCATCAATTTTCGGGCACTCGCGATAGCAAACGTCGCAGCGTAATCCCTGATAGTTGAGGCAGTTTTCGTGATCCAGCAGTACCGCCAGCCCCATACGCGAATCGTCAATGGATTCAATTTCCCTGTCCAACGCACCGCTCGGGCAGACTTTGGCACACGGAATGTCCTCACACATTTCGCAGGGAATATCACGGGCGACAAAATATGGCGTACCGGCCGCCAGCCCGGAGGCCAGCGTTGCCAGCTTCAGCGTGTCATAGGGACATGCCTGAACGCACTGACCGCAACGTACGCAGGCGCTGGCGAATGCCTCCTCGCTCAGTGCACCTGGCGGGCGCAACCGCACGCCGGTTGCGCGTGCGGTTTGTTGTTGCAACCCCAGCGCCACGCCAACGACGGCCAGCCCGCCCGCTGCGCGAACCATATCGCGCAGAAAGCGGCGGCGGCCATTTTGGGGTTTTGCTGACCGGGACATAACGCGTTACACCTTCGCCAGTTTCACGGCGCACTTCTTGAAATCCGTCTCTTTGGAGAGCGGATCCGTCGCATCCAGCGTCAGGTTATTCACCAGCTGTGCGGCATCGAAGAACGGCATGTACACCAGCCCCTGCGGCGGACGGTTACGACCGCGTGTTTCAACAATCGAAATCACTTCGCCACGACGGGAAATCACTTTGACCTTATCGCCACGGCGCAGATCGCGTGCTTTTGCATCCAGCGGGTGGATAAACAGCACGGCTTCCGGGAAAGCACGGTGCAGTTCAGGCACACGACGCGTCATACTGCCGGTATGCCAGTGTTCCAGCACACGTCCGGTAGACAGCCACAGGTCATATTCTTTATCCGGCGCTTCAGCAGCAGGCTCAAATGGCAGCGCGAAGATAACCGCTTTACCGTCCGGTTTACCGTAGAACTTGTAGCTTTCACCTGCTTTCACGTAAGGGTCGTTGCCTTCGCTGTAGCGCCACTGGGTCTCTTTACCCTCAACGACCGGCCAGCGTAAACCGCGCGCTTTGTGGTAATCGTCAAATGGCGCAAGATCGTGCCCGTGACCGCGGCCAAACCAGGCGTACTCTTCGAACAAGCCTTTTTGCAGATAGAAGCCCAGCTCGCGGGATTCATCGTTCAGTTGATCTTCAGCCAGTTCAGTCACTGGGAATTTCGTTACTGCTGGCGTAGCAAACAGCACGTCATACAGCGTTTTACCGCGCAGTTCCGGTTTTTGTGCCAGCAGCTCTTCCGGCCATACTTCTTCTGTTTTGAAGCGACGAGAGAACTGCACCAGTTGCCACAGATCCGATTTCGATTCGCCCGGCGCTTTAATTTGCTGACGCCAGAACTGTGTACGGCGTTCCGCGTTACCGTAGGCGCCTTCTTTCTCTACCCACATCGCGGTCGGCAGGATCAGGTCAGCCGACAGGGCGCTGATCGTCGGGTACGGATCGGAGACGATGATGAAGTTACGCGGATCGCGCCAGCCCGGCATACGCTCTTCGTTGATGTTCGGACCGGCCTGCATGTTGTTAGTACACATCGCCCAGTAGACATTGAGCTTGCCATCTTTCAGCGCACGGTCTTGCGCCACGGCGTGCAGACCAACTTTTGCCGGAATGGTCCCTGACGGAATATTCCAGTGCTTCTCGCAGATATCGCGGTGTTTTTCGTTCGTTACCACCATGTCCGCAGGCAGACGGTGGGAGAACGTACCGACTTCACGCGCGGTGCCGCACGCTGAAGGCTGGCCGGTCAGAGAGAACGGGCCGCAGCCTGGCTGGGAGATTTTGCCAGTCAGCAAGTGCAGGTTATAGACCAGGTTGTTGGCCCACACGCCGCGGGTGTGCTGGTTAAAGCCCATCGTCCAGTAGGAGATGACTTTTTTCTTCGGATCGGCATACAGCTGCGCCAGCTGTTCCAGCTGATCTTTCGGCACACCGGTCATTTCGGCGGTTTTATCCAGCGTGTACTCAGCAACGAAGGCTTTGTAATCCTCAAAGCTCATCGGTTCAGAAGCATCGGATCCCGGGTTTTTCGCCGCTTTTTCCAGCGGATGGGTTGGACGCAGACCGTAGCCGATGTCCGTCACGCCTTTACGCAAGTTAACGTGCTTGCTAAAGAAATCCTGGTTAATCGCATTGGTTTGAATAATGTAGTTCGCGATGTAGTTGAGGATCACCAGATCGGTTTGCGGCGTGAAGACCATACCGTTATCCGCCAGCTCAAAGCTGCGGTGCTGGAAGGTGGAAAGAACCGCGACGTTAACATTAGGATCGGACAGACGACGGTTGGTGATGCGCGACCACAGGATCGGGTGCATCTCCGCCATATTCGCGCCCCACAAGACGAAGGCATCCGCATGTTCGATATCGTCATAGCAGCCCATCGGTTCATCCATACCAAAGGTACGCATAAAGCCGACTACCGCTGAGGCCATGCAGTGACGTGCGTTCGGGTCGATGTTATTGGAACGGAAACCCGCTTTAAACAATTTGGCAGCGGCATAACCTTCCCAAATCGTCCACTGGCCAGAGCCGAACATACCGATAGACTCAGGGCCTTTCTCTTTCATCGACGTTTTGAATTTCTCTTCCATCACGTCAAAGGCCTGGTCCCAGCTAATCGGGGTGAACTCGCCTTCTTTGTGATACTTGCCGTCTTTCATGCGCAGCATCGGCTGCGTTAAACGGTCTTTTCCGTACATGATTTTCGGCAGGAAGTAACCTTTGATGCAGTTAAGCCCACGGTTAACCGGCGCATCCGGATCGCCCTGGCATGCCACAACACGCCCTTGCTGCGTTCCGACCAATACGCCACAGCCCGTCCCGCAAAAACGGCACGGGGCTTTGTCCCATTTGATGGCTTCTTGCTGACCGACTACCGCGCGGGCAACGCCCGGCACGCTTAACCCGGCAGCCGCCGCAGCGGCCGCAACGGCGTTAGCTTTCATAAAGCTACGACGACTGAGTTTCATGGTGTTTCCTCACCTTGCTCATCCTGCTGGTGGTAAACCAGCGACACCGCCAGTACGCCCGCAACGTTGCGTACTGACTCAATTGTTTTCATTAGCGTTTCACTTTGCTCAGCTTCCACCACCACAATCAACTGACCACTTTCCACATCGCTGAGTGCAACTTCGCAACCGGAAAAGGAACGCAACTGCGTGGCGATATCGTTGATATGCTGGCTTTTGGCCTGAACGACCAGGCTGCAGACCTGCCAGTTATTGTCCATGGTTGTACTCCGCGTTAATGGCTGATACCGGGCAGATAGCGACACAGGCGCCACATCCGTTACAGTCCTGATTGTCGAGCTGCGGCTGATAAATGCCGGAAAGCGTGGGGCGAAAGGTTATTGCCATGGGCTCACAGCTATCCTGACAGCGGTGACATTCAACGGACTGATGTGCGAGACAGTTTTCCCCAATCGTAAAATTCAGATCCCATGCCCTGGTGTGGCGCGGAAGAAAAAGTGATTCGGGACAGGCTTCTGCGCAGGCATAGCAAAAGCTGCACTCGCCGTGTTTGAAATTTACGCTCGGGTAACCACCCTGGCCTCGCTGCAGGATGTCGGTTTCGCACGCCTGGATGCAGGCGTCACAACGGAGGCAATGGGCCAGAAAGTGAGAGTCTTCCTTGCTCCACGGCGGACGAATCCCTGCGCTGGCGTTTCGCCAACTGCCTGTCAACATGCCTCGACGGGATAAATCAACCATGACATTGTCCTTCCATAATGACGCCCTCCCTCGGCGGGTTGAACGACATAAAAAACTGCACTATTTATGAGTAGTTATTTTTAGCCGTAAGATATTTCAGGATGTGTTAGAGGTGCATACCCCAATTGGGGTAAATGCTGTTGCCGGATCAAAGGAGTGTTGAGTTGGCGGGAAAAAATGCGCTTTTGCTCACATTTCAATGAGTTATATAACGATGTATATAACGACTTACTCAAAAAGACAAAGATCTCAATATTAGGATAATTCCTAGGATATATCGCTACCATGGAAACGAAACGCTACCTAATACACTTTAAATATAAGTAAATCCAGATTAATAGATTATCCAAATATGTTAACCTGCTACAGACTCGTTCATAAGACAGAAGAAAGGAAACACTGTGAACAATAAGATGAAGACAATTGTCCCTGCCGTACTTTTCGCCGCCTTTGCCAGCACCTCTGCATGGGCTGCCAGTAACGATACCGCCGCTCAGCCGCTGGAAAAAGTCGCCCCTTATCCCAAGGCGGAAAAGGGTATGAAGCGCCAGGTTATCCAGCTTACCCCTGAGAAAGATGAATCTACTCTGAAAGTAGAACTGCTGATCGGACAAACGCTGGAAGTTGACTGTAACCAACACCGCCTGGGCGGAGAACTGGACAGCAAAACGCTGGAGGGTTGGGGATATGACTACTATGTCTTTGACAAAGTTACGTCTCCGGTTTCAACCATGATGGCCTGCCCGGACGGTAAGAAAGAGAAGAAATTCATTACTGCGCATCTGGGTGATGACGGCATGCTGCGTTACAACAGCAAGTTGCCGATTGTGGTCTATACCCCGGAAAACGTGGACGTTAAATACCGTATCTGGAAAGCGGAAGACAAAATTCAGGACGCAGTCGCGCGCTAAGTGAGAATGTGCCGGATGGCAGCGTACCGCCTTATCCGGCCTACAGACGCATAAACAATGCCGGATAAGCGCAGCAGCGCCATCCGGCATTTTATTTTACAGCGCGATATCCGCGACGGCTTTCTGTTCAGGCTGCGGTTGTGCCTGAGGTTTCAGCTGTGGTTTCGGCGCTTCATCAGCAACCTGCGGCTTGTCATATTTCAGACCCAGAACCTCACTGGTGTACTGCAGCTCTTGTTCCGTAGCCTCAACGTTACCGTTCAGCTTAGTACCATAAGACGGAATAATGGTTTTCAGCTTCGCCTGCCACTCGGGGCTGGCTACTTTATCTTTAAACACTTTTTCCATCAGATGCAGCATGATCGGTGCCGCGGTTGATGCGCCCGGAGAAGCTCCCAGCAACGCAGCAATCGTGCCTTCTTTATCGCTGACGACCTCAGTGCCCAGACGCAGCACGCCGCCCTTCTCCGCATCGCTTTTGATGATCTGCACACGCTGGCCCGCCTGCCATAAACGCCAGTCTTCTTTTTTCGCCTGCGGATAGTACTCTTGCAGCGCAGCAAAACGGTCGTCGTCGCTGAGCATCACCTGGCTCACCAGATATTTCACCAGATCGAAGTTATCCAGACCCACGTTGACCATAGGCATAAAGTTCGAGGTGGTGGTCGAGCTGAGCAGATCCCACAATGAACCGTTTTTCAGGAACTTGGTGGAGAATGTCGCGAATGGCCCAAACAGCACAACGCGCTTGCCATCAAGGATACGGGTATCGATATGCGGTACAGACATCGGCGGCGCGCCAACGGAGGCCTGACCGTACACTTTCGCCAGGTGGCGATTGACCACATCCGGATTTTCTGCAACCAGGAACTGCCCGCCAACCGGGAATCCGGCATAGCCTTTCGCTTCCGGAATGTCGGTTTCCTGCAACAGCTTCAGCGCAGCGCCACCGGCACCGATAAAGACAAACTTCGCCTTGATATCGTGTTCCGCTTCGTTATTTTTCAGATCGGCGACTGTGACAGTCCAGCTATTGTCGGCATTACGCTTAAAGCCACGCACTTCGGTGCTCAACTGCAGCGCAAAGTTAGGCTTTTTCTGTAATGAGGTAATCAGTTGGCGCGTGATTTCGCCGTAGTTCACGTCAGTACCAATCTCGGTACGCGTTGCCGCGACTTTCTGCTGCGGATCGCGACCTTCCATGACCAGCGGCGCCCACTCTTTGATCTGCGCGTGGTCTTCGGAATAGCGCATACCACGGAACAGCGTGCTCTGCTGCAGTGCGGTGTAACGGGCACGCAGGAAGTTCACGTTCTCGTCACCCCAGACAAAACTCATGTGCGGAACGGTGGTGATAAACGAGCGTGGTTCATGCATTACGCCATTATTGACCTGATAGGCCCAAAACTGGCGGGAAATCTGGAAGGCTTCGTTAATTTCGACTGCCTTTTCAATGCTGATGCTACCGTCGGCCTTTTTAGGCGTGTAATTCAGCTCCATCAGTGCGGAGTGGCCGGTTCCGGCGTTATTCCAGCCGTTTGAGCTTTCCTGCGCTACACCATCCAGTCGCTCAACCATGGTCATTGACCATTGCGGCTCCAGCTCCTGTAAATAGGTTCCCAGCGTGGCGCTCATGATGCCGCCGCCAATCAACAGTACATCCGTTTCCTGCTCTTCCGCCGCTTTCGCTTTTGCCGCCATCGAGACAACATTCAGCCCAACGGCCATGGTGAAGAGCATGGCAGTCACTTTTTTCATAATGTTAATGCCTTACTTTTAGTATCGCTTTTTTGCTTTTAATGCAGGTGAAAATCGAGCGGCACCAACGGTAACACTTAAGTAAAAATAATTAAATAAAGTTTATAAATTATATTTAATTTTTAAAAATGTTATTAATACGTTGATAGTTTATGCGGTTATTGACAATCATTTCTGGAAACCGGTCCATCTGACGGGTACTATGCTGCGCTTTGCTATTCACCGCACGGATGCCTGTCGGTCTGCTGTATCAGGCCATTTTTGACCTGAGTGTAACTATGTCTGCAACTCAACATTCCTCTGCCGCAGTCGCTGAACACGCGACCCGTGCCGTGCTCCGCCAACCCCGTCTGCTGGTTCGCGAAACGCTGGCCGGTGTGGTAACCGCCCTGGCGCTGATCCCGGAAGTAATCTCGTTTTCCGTGATCGCAGGCGTTGATCCTAAAGTCAGTTTGATCGCCTCTGTCGTACTGTGCCTGGCGATGTCTTTTTTAGGCGGTCGTCCCGCAATGGTTACCGCCGCTGCAGGATCGGTCGCGCTGGTGATTGGTCCGATGGTGCATCAACACGGCGTGCAATACATCCTGCCTGCAGTGGTGCTGGCCGGGATGATTCAGATCCTGTTTGGTGTATTGGGAATGGCACGTCTGATGCGATTCATCCCTACGGCCGTGATGACCGGTTTTGTTAACGCGCTGGGTATATTGATTTTCTTTGCCCAGGTCCCGCATTTCTGGGGCAAAAGCCCGCTCATCTGGGGGCTGTTTGTCCTGACGCTGCTGATTGTGCTGTGGGTTCCGCGGTTTATTAAAGCAATTCCCGCACCGCTTATCGCCATCGTGCTGCTAACCGTGTTCACTGTCACCAGCGGGCAACTGTTACCGACCGTCGGTGATGAAGGTTCAATGAGCGGCGGCCTGCCGGGTTTCACCCAGTTGTTGGTTCCGCTCAACCTGCAAACGCTGGCGATTATCTGGCCCTGCGCGCTGAGTATCGCTTTTGTTGGTTTGATGGAGTCGCTGTTAACCGCCCGTCTGGTGGATGACCTGACGGTGACGCCGTCGAATAAAAATCGCGAGAGTGCCGGGCTGGGGATAGCCAATATTCTGGCCGGATTTTATGGCGGCATCGCCGGGTGCGCGATGATTGGTCAAACTATCGTTAACGTCGAGATGGGCAAAGGACGCAGCCGCGTCTCGACGGTTGCCGCCGGACTGGTATTACTCCTGTTAGTCACAGGGTTAAGCGAAGTGATGGCAGAAATACCCATGTCGGTGCTGGCAGGTATTATGGTGATTGTGGCGGTAAAAACCTTCAGTTGGCACAGTATCCAGCCCGCCACGCTGACGAAACTCCCCGTCACTGAAACGCTGGTGATGCTGGTGACCGTCGCTGCCACGGTTTCTACCGGCAACCTGGCGATTGGCGTGGTTGCCGGGGTGATGACGATGCTCATTCTGCCGCGTATCATCAGACGCAAACGGGCGACTACATCAGAAACAGCGTTGCCAGACCGAGAAAAATAAAGAAACCACCAGTATCAGTGATAGCGGTTATCATGACGCTCGAGCCGACCGCCGGGTCGCGCCCGAGCTTCACCATCGTCATCGGAATGATAACCCCCATCAACGCCGCCATCAGCAGATTGAGCATCATCGCCAGAGTCATCACACCACCGAGCGCCATATCATCGTACAGCCACCAGGTAATGCCACCCATAATCCCGCCCCACACGAGGCCGTTGATTAGCGCCACGCCCATCTCGCGCAGGATGAGAAACGTCAGGTTCCCCGGCTGAATATTTTGCAGCGCCAGCGCGCGGACGATCATAGTGATAGTTTGATTCCCGGTATTGCCGCCGATACCCGCCACAATCGGCATCAACGAGGCCAGCGCCACCAGTTGCGAAATCGTATGTTCAAAACCGTCGATCACCCGCGAGGCGATAAAGGCGGTACAGAGGTTAACGGCCAACCACGCCCAGCGGGTTTTTACCGCTTTCGTAACAGGCGCAAACACGTCCTCTTCAGCGCTTAAGCCCCCCATTCGACGCAGATCGGTGTCGGTTTCTTCATAAACCACATCAACGATCTCATCAATGGTTAAGCGGCCCATCAGTTTACCGGAAAGGTCAACCACCGCGGCGCTGACCAGGTTGTCGCGTTCGAAGGTACGCGCAGCGTTTTCGGCGATATCTTCAGGAGAAAAGGTGAGCGGGTCATCTTCCATCACCTCGCTGACTTTTCGCTGCACATCATTGAGTAAAATGCAGGTTAGCGTCAGTTCGCCAACCAGCACTTTATTGCGGTCGGTCACGAAAAGTTTATCGGTGTTCTCCGGCATTTTCCCCAGCCGCCGCAGATAGCGTTGCACCACTTCCAGCGTCACGTCCGGACGCACAGTGATGACCTCGAACTCCATGATCGCGCCGACGCTATTTTTCTCGTAGTGCAGCACCTGGCGGACGCGCGTCCTCTCCTCTGCCGGTAACGTCGCCAGCAGACGACCGGTAAGGTTACGAGGCAAATGCTGCACCAGGTAAATCTGTTCATCGATATCGAGATATTGCAGCGCATCCAGCAGCTCGCGGTCGCTCATCTCATCGATCAGGTCGTCCCAGACGTTTTCAGACGCCTCAAGCAAGACGTTACCGCGCTTTTCATTTTCGACCAGTCGCCACAGGGCGTGGCGCTCTTCAGAGGGCAAAGCTTCGAGGGTATCGGCGAGGTCAGGCGGTGGCAGGTGGGCCACCAGCGCCCCTACCTCAGCAATATCGTCGGCTAACGTACCGACGTCATATTGCTCAGCCAGGGTAAGCTTGCCCAACAGCGTTGAAATAATGGCTTTATCAGTGGTCAGCAGCCAGATGAGGCGCGCACGCTCTTCATCACGCAGTCTGGCGCTGTTTTTGTTTATTACGGACATTAATCATAAATCCATGATATGAAATATCATTAATCATGATGCCGATTTATGTAAATAACAATAAACAGTGCCGCCGGGTGGCTAAAAAACCGGCGGCACGATGGATCAGGCTGTGCGAGCCACCGCGTCGCGCGAGGCGGCGTCACGTTCATCGCCCAACAGTTCACTCAACTGTCCGTTGCGCATTTCCAGTAGACGATCGGCGTGAATAAAATAGTGATCGTCGTGGCTGATAGCGAAAATGGTTTTCCCCATTTCCTGCATCAATGGCAATAACACCTGATAGAACTCCCGGCGGAAATGGGGATCCTGATCGGCAGCCCACTCATCCAGCAGAATGATGTCGCGCTCCTCCGCCAGGGCCAGCAGCAGCGCCACGCGTTTCTTCTGCCCTTTCGACAGCTTCAGATTGAGGATACGACCATCGCTCAGCTCCAGCTTATGACCCATCTTCAGATGTTCCAGCCACTTCGCGACCAGCTGCGGATTAGCCTCTTTACCTTCCGGCCCCAGCAGTTTGTCGAACAGCCAGACGTCGGTAAACACGGCGGAGAAGAGCTTGCGGTAGTCTTCCGGTTTTTCAACGGCAACGGCCTTACCATCAAGCAATATTTCGCCTGACTGCGGCTGGTACAGACCGGTCAGTAACATCGCCAGCGTAGATTTCCCGCTACCGTTACCGCCAATCAGAAAGATCAGTTCACCGCGATGAATCGTCAGATTCACCGGCCCTACGGAAAACGCATTATCCTGATAGTGGAAAACCACGTTGCGCAGCTCCAGCGTTTGCCAGTTAGGAAACGCGGTTGGGCGTGGGAATTCGGCCTTAAAAGGTGCCAGTGCGAATTTATTCAGCTTGTTGAACGCCACCTGCGCGGTAAGCAGCGTCGGCAGCGCGCCAACGGCAGAAAGCAACGGTGTTCGCAGGAATAACAGCGTCAGAGAATAGGTCGCTGCCACGGCGGTATCAGCCCATCCCAGACTGTTAGCCATCCAGAACACCAGGCCAATGGCACCCAGCATCATAATGTTCGACCAGTTAACCGCGCTCAGGTGGAAGGTATCGGCACGGATAATATGGTGGCGATACTCTTTGGCATCCGGGACGTACATCTGATTAAAGATATGCTCGGCGCGCTCGCGGTTAAGCGTCAGCTCTTTGCGCCCTTCCAGCACCGTCTGATAATCGTTGTACAACTTGTCTTCAGTTTCGCGCAAGGTGGCCATGTGTTTATACACCCGCGCCACCAGCACAAATCCGCCCCAGATGGTGATTGCCATCCAGATTGCCGTTACCAGTAGCATTTTGGTCGACAGCATCGCCAGATACGCCGCCGATCCTATGGTCAGGATAATCCCCTGCACCAGCTCAGGCAGACGAACAAAGGCGATGGTGATGTTGCGGATATCACTGGTTAAACCGGCCAGCAACGAGGCGCTGCCAAGCTGTTCAATACGCTCGACGTGAGTATCCAGAATTCGTTTGATAAATTCGCTACGCAGGCGGTAGACAAAGTGGTGACCCAGCGTGGTCAACGCCAGCTGAGAACCGAGGGTGACAACCATCAACAACAGCAGCAGGCCAAGAAACTCCGGTAGCACCATCAGCGTGGTGTCGACCGTTTCGATCAAGCGCTGGTTGATAAACGCAATCAGCCCAATCCCCAACGCGGCGCTGGCGAGGCTGAGCGCCATCACGCTGATAAATGGCCAGCGATACTGCCGCCAGACAAGAAGTAAAAGTTCCATGCAAACAACCCGGACAAGTAATAACAGCCCGCAGTTTAAACATCTCTTCGTCGACAGCAATAATAATTCTTATTTTTATTCTTTTTTACCCGCCAGACGAAACGTCAGGTTGTAACGACAGTCTCCGGTTAATGGGTGATACCCTGTTTTAAGCGGCTGGATCCCATGATAAAACAGCCGCGAATTACCGCCCCATACCACGACATCGCCATGTTCCAGCAGCAAACGCTTTAAAGGGTCATTACGGCGCAATCCGCCAAATTGAAAGATGGCTGGTAGCCCCAGCGATACAGAGACAATCGGCGCCCGCAGGTCGGGCTCGTCTTTATCCTGATGTAAGGACAGTTTTGCCCCTGGCGTGTAGCGGTTAATCAGGCAGGCATCGGGTTGAAAATCAGCATAGCCCGCCGCCGTCGCCGCCTGTTGGCACAAATCAGCGAACGCATCCGGCAGCGGCGGCCAGTGCGTGTCGGTGAGTGGATCAAACGGAGAATAAAGATAGCCATGCTGATCCGTCGTCCAGCCCAGATGGCCGCAGTTGGTCATCGCCACCGACATTGTATAGCCGCTGGGCGTCACCATCTGGCGAAACGGCGACTGTCTGGCGACAGCCGCTATTGCCTGAAGTAAAGTGGGCGCGGAGTCAAAAGCGAAACGTCGCAGAATAACCGCACCTGACGCCAGCGGTTCCTGCCAGGGTTTAGCATCCGCAAAGAGATCGAGCATTATGTTTCCTCGCCAGTAGTTTCCCGTTGCAGTAACTGCGCCTTGCGCGCAATACCCCATCGGTAGCCCGAAAGTGCGCCATCGCTACGGATCACCCGGTGACACGGGATAACAATCGCCAGTTTGTTGGCCCCACAGGCACTGGCCACCGCGCGCACCGACTTCGGTTTGCCGATGGCGCTGGCCAACTGTTGGTAACTCACTGTTTCACCGCACGGAATTGCGCACAGCGCCTGCCACACCTGCTGCTGAAAGGCTGTTCCCCGAATATCCAGGGGTAGCGATAGCGACGCGTCACGCGAGTTGATCGCGACGATCACTTCGCGCACGCGCTGCTGAAAATCGGCATCTGCAGGTACATCCTGCGCGGCGGGAAACAGCGCATGAAGATCCGCAACCAACGTAGCGTCATCATCGCCAAGCAAGATCGCGCAGATACCCCGCTCGCTTTCCGCCACCAGACAGCGACCCAGAGCGCAATCTGCGAGGGTATAGCGTACAGATACGTTATCGCCACCTTTACGAAATTGCTTTGCCGTCATGCCTAATGCTTGATCGGCTTTGCGGTAGTAGCTGCTGCTGTCGGGGAATCCGGCGTTGAGAATCGCCTGTGTAACCGAAACACCTTTCGCCAGGGCATCACGCAGACGGCGAGCACGCCATGATTGTTGCCACACTTTCGGGGTCATGCCCGTCGTGGCTTTGAACAGACGATGCAAGTGATACGGGCTCATTGCCACCTGCTGTGCCAGCTCGTCCAACGTAAGAGGTGACTCTTGCTCCAACAACTGACAGGCGCGGGCAATTTTATCCAGCCGATGCTGTTGCGCGCTGTCTTTATCCGGCTGGCAGCGCTTACAGGGACGAAACCCGGCATCCTGTGCCTGCTGGGCATCGGCGAAAAAACGGACATTTTTGCGCAGCGCATGTTTTGCCCGACAGGACGGACGGCAGAAAATACCGGTAGTCTGGACGGCAAAAACAAACTGACCGTCGGCGTTAACGTCGCGATCCACAACGGACTGCCAACGGTCATCGTCAGTGATGCGTAAACGATTTTTCATTTCGGACTCCTTTGTTAAGCATAGCGCTTAGCCTCAGTGTGTCCCCATCGTCGGGCATAAAAACCCGCAATCTTGCTTTTTAATTTTTTTCGCTGACCAGAAAGCTATTAAACTGCGGCGACATCCAGGTTTTAAACCCCTCACCCTCTTTCACAATCATATAGACCGCCAGCCCTTCACGACGCACGACTTCTTTGGCCTTTTCCGGGCCGAGCACCATCAATCCGGTATCCCAGCCATCGGCTTCCAGCGCCGTTGGCGCAATCACCGTTACGGACACCAGATTATGTTCGATCGGGCGACCGGTTTGTGGATCGATAACATGGGAAAGGCGCTTACCGTCCAGCTCATAATAGTTCCGGTAGCTGCCGGAGGTGCTAATGCCGTGCCCGTTAATGTCGACAATCGCCTGCACCGCGTTTTCACGATCGGTGGGTTTCTGGATTGCCACTCGCCACGGATGCCCTTCAGCATTCATTCCCCTGCTGTTCAGCGCACCACCAACGGAAACCAGATAACGGGAGATCCCCTCTTGCTCCATCAATCGAGCCAGATGATCGGCGGCGTACCCTTCACCAACGGTAGAGAGATCAACATACAGATCCGGCAAGTCTTTTTGCAGGTAGTTCTGATGCGCTTCATTCACAACTTTCAGATGAGAAAGTCCGGTTTGCGCTTTTGCAGCGTCAATTTGCGCTTGGGTGGGAATATGCAACGGCTGCTGATCCGGGCCAAAGCCCCACAGGTTGACTAACGGCCCCACGGTGATATCCATGGCCCCATCGGTTTTTGCACCAATGCGTAGCGCCGAAGTCACGATATCCGCCATGGCGTCGTTAACCGGCCACGGCGACAGGCTTTTCGACAGGTTAAAGCGCATTAACGCAGAATCGTTTTTATAGGTGGAGAGCAGTTGATCATCGGCATCAAGCTGAGTCTGGATCTTGGCCTGCAGTTCCCTGGCGCGTTTGGCATCTACGCCTACCACACTGACCCGCCAGAAAGTGCCCATCGTTTTACCTTCCAGAACCGTGGCAGGAATTGTGGTCTGAGCAGGTTTCGGGGCCTCATCGCACCCGACAAAAAAGATCGTCACAGCCAGCAGTGCTGCGCGATAAAAATTCATTTCCATACGTAATTATCCTCATGCGAACGGGCGCAAGAGTACACCAAAAATCGTTGTTTGTACGGCGAAAAAACGGCATTAAAAAAGGCCCCGCAGGGCCTTTGATAGACATAATGTAGATTAGAACTGGTAAACCAGACCCAGTGCTACGATGTCATCGGTGCTGATGCCAGCATCACGAGTGAACTGGTTGTCATCCAGCAGGTTGATTTTGTAATCAACATAGGTGGACATGTTTTTGTTGAAGTAGTAAGTCGCGCCAACATCAACATATTTCAGGATATCTTCGTCGCCATAGCCGCGGCCCAGGTCTTTACCTTTGGACTGCAGGTAAGCCACGGACGGACGCAGACCGAAGTCGAACTGGTACTGAGCAACGGCTTCGAAGTTCTGTGCTTTGTTAGCCCAGCCCAGGGAGCCCGCACGCGTTGCGTTGTAGGTCTGGGTGTACTGTGCTGCCAGGTACACGTTGTTCGCGTCGTATTTCAGACCACCAGTGTAGGTTTCAGCACGGTCGCCAGTACCGAAGTTCAAACGGTTCTGCTCGTCAGTACGTTTGGAGCTGGTGACAGCAGTACCCAGTGCGAAGCCTTCACCGATATCATAAGTGATAGATCCGCCAACGCCGTCGCCGTTTTGACGCAGCGCATCACGACCGTTGCCGGTCACACCAGTCATACCTTCGCCTTCCGGGCTACCGTTTTTACCCTGGTACTGCAGGGCAAAGTTCAGGCCATCAACCAGACCGAAGAAGTCGGTGTTACGGTAGGTCGCGAAGCCGTTACCACGCTGCTGCATGAAGTTGTCAGAACCGTAGGTGTCGCCACCGAATTCTGGCAGGACGTCGGTCCAGGACGTTACGTCGTAAACTACGCCGTAGTTACGACCGTAGTCGAAAGAACCTACGTCAGCGAATTTCAGACCCGCAAACGCCACACGAGTCCAGGAGTTGTTCTCAGATTCAGGCGCGTTACCCTGAATCTGGTATTCCCACTGGCCGTAACCGGTCAGTTGGTCGTTAACCTGAGTTTCGCCTTTGAAGCCGATACGCATATAGGTCTGATCACCATCTTTAGAAGAGTCATCAGAGAAATAGTGCAGACCGTCGACTTTACCGTACAGATCTAATTTGTTGCCGTCTTTGTTATAAATTTCAGCCGCATTCGCTGCGCCTGCTACCAGCAGTGCTGGTACCAGGAGGGACAGTACTTTAACTTTCATGTTATTAACCCTCTGTTATATGCCTTTATTGCTTTTTTATGCCACTGCATACTGATTAAGGTCATTAACCAGTCGGCAACTTCATTCTCCGCAAAAACACAGAATAATCCAACACGAATATGATACTAAAACTTTTAAGGTGTTTCATTTATCGGCATAGATGTTTCTAAATGTTAATACAAGGGAACTTTTTTAAAATCAAAAAACAGTCGAAATAAGCACAAATAATCAAGAATCATTTCAATTTTCTTTAAAATCAATGCATTATACAAAAATATCTTATAGCACTGAATGACAAAACAAAATCTTCACTCGCAACTAAAATAGACCCGCTATCATCATTAACTTTATTTATTACCGTCATTCATTTATGAATGTCTGTTTACCCCTATTTCAGCCGAATGCTCAGCGTTCGGTTTTTTTTTACCCTTCTTTACACAAAGCTTACCTTTCTGTGCTACCGATGAAAAACTATAACGACTATTAACTATCTCGGGCGTCACGATCAGATATAAGTTTGATAAATAATTTCTTGTTATTTAATGCTAAATGTATACATTCCGTACGAATATTTGTACCCACCTTTATCCACTGTACACCTTTGCACCGCCATGACTGCAACAAAATCAGGCGCAAAGAATGCAGGCCAGGCGGCGCGGTGTAAGTGTGGTAATTCATACATTACCCTTTATACTGCCCTTTCATCTTTCGCGTCGTTTAACAGGTCATAAACACGAATGAGTCAGTCTGACACAACGGTTTCCACCCGATTCTCCCTGTTACCAGGAAGTATTACCCGTTTCTTCTTATTACTGATCGTTGTGCTGTTGGTGATGATGGGTGTTATGGTCCAGAGCGCCGTCAACACCTGGCTAAAGGATAAGAGTTATCAGATTGTCGATATTACCCATGCCATTCATAAAAGGGTCGATACCTGGCGATACGTGACCTGGCAAATCTATGACAATATTGCCGCTACAACCAGTTCACCAGGCGCAGATGGGCTACAGGAAACGCGTCTGAAACAAGATATCTATTATCTTGAGAAACCCCGCAGAAAGACTGAAGCGCTGATTTTCGGCTCGCATGACAGTTCTACACTGGAAATGACCCAGCGCATTTCAACGTATCTGGATACGCTGTGGGGCGCGGAGAATGTCCCATGGTCAATGTATTACCTGAATGGTCAGGATAACAGCCTGATCCTAATCTCAACGTTACCACTGAAAGATCTTACCTCCGGTTTTAAAGAATCGACGATTGGGAATATTGTCGATTCCCGACGCGCTGAAATGCTGCAACAGGCTAATGCGCTGGATGAGCGTGAAAGCTTCTCTTCTTTGCGCCGCCAGGTCTGGCAGAACGGACATTACTTCACGCTACGTACGACCTTTAATCAGCCAGGGCATTTGGCCACCGTTGTCGCCTTTGACCTCCCCATTAATGACCTGATCCCTCCCGGGATGCCGTTGGACGGTTTCCATCTGGAACCTGATGCCACCTCAACAACCGAGCATGTTACTGAAAAAGAGTCACCAGACAGCGTCAGTATCAGCTTCAACAATGGCAAGATTGAAATCTCTTCAGCGCTGAATTCAACGGATATGCGACTGGTATGGCAAGTTCCATTCGGTTCCTTGCTGCTGGATACGCTGCAAAACATTCTGCTGCCGCTGTTATTGAACATTGCGTTACTGGCCCTGGCGCTGTTTGGTTATACCACCTTTCGCCACCTCCCTGCCCGTTCGACTGAAGTGGCGCCAAACCTTGCGGCAAATAATGAGCTGCGTGTTCTGCGCGCAATCAATGAAGAGATTGTTTCCCTTCTGCCGCTGGGATTACTGGTACACGATCAGGAAGCAAACCGCACGGTTATCAGCAATAAAATTGCCGACCACCTGCTGCCGCATTTAAATCTGCAAAACATTACCAATATGGCAGAGCAGCATCAGGGAGTGATTCAGGCCACCATCAATAATGAACTGTATGAAATCAGACTGTTTCGCAGCCAGATCTCCCCGAGAACGCAGATCTTTATCATTCGTGACCAGGACCGCGAGGTGCTGGTCAATAAGAAACTGAAGCAAGCGCAGCGGCTGTATGAGAAAAACCAGCAGGCCCGCGCGGCCTTTATGCAGAATATTGGCAGCGCGCTGAAAGACCCCGCGAAAACGCTGGCTGCTAATGCCGCCGCGCTCAATACACCAGACAGCCAGAAACTGGCCAATCAGGCCGACGTTCTGGTGCGCATGGTGGACGAAATCCAGCTAGCCAACCTGCTGGAGAACGATGCCTGGAAAGGTGAATCCACACTGTTTTCCGTGCAGGCATTAATTGACGACGTGGTTCCGGAGGTTCTGCCGGCCATTAAGCGTAAAGGGCTGCAGTTGCTGATTAAAAATCACTTAAGCGCCCATGACGAACGCCGTGGCGATCGCGATGCCTTGCGCCGTATTTTGCTGCTGTTGATCCAATATGCGGTAACCACCACGCAGATTGGTAAAATCACGCTGGAAGTCGACCAGGATGAGTCAGAGGCCGAACGCCTGACCTTCCGCATTCTGGATACCGGGGAAGGCGTCACATTAAATGAAGTTGATAATCTCCATTTCCCATTCATTAATGACACGCAGGGCGATCGGTATGGCAAAGCCAACCCGCTGACGTTCTGGCTGTGCGATCAGTTAGCCCGCAAGCTTGGCGGACACTTGAATATTAAAGCGCGGGAAGAACTTGGAACACGTTACATCGTCCATGTTAAAATGCCGCTGCACGATCAACATGCTGATAGTGAAGAGCGCCTGTTGGATGACGTCTGCGTAATGGTTGATGTCACCTCAAATGACGTACGGAGCATTGTATTACGTCAGCTGGAAAACTGGGGGGCAACCTGCATCACGCCTGATGAACGGTTGAATAGTCAAGAATATGATCTCTTTTTAACGGATAATCCGTCTAATCTTACTGCCTCGGGCTTGCTTTTAAGCGATGATGAGTCTGGCGTACGGAAAATTGGCCCCGGCCAGCTGCGCGTCAACTTTAATATGAGCAATGCTATGCAGGAAGCTGTCCTTGAGCTGATTGAAGAGCAGCTGGCACAAGAAGAGTTCCAGGAACTCCCCCTCGGCGGAGATGAAAACGCCGAACTTCATGCCAGTGGTTACTACGCACTCTTTGTAGACACAGTACCGGATGATGTTAAGAGGTTGTATACTGAGGCGGCTATCAGCGATTTCGCTGCATTAGCCCAAACGGCCCATCGCCTGAAAGGCGTGTTTGCCATGCTTAATCTGGTACCCGGCAAGCAGTTATGTGAAGCGCTGGAACATCTTATTCAAGAGAAAGATGCTCCAGGTATAGAAAAATACATCAGCGACATTGACGTTTACGTCAAGAGCTTGCTGTAGCAAGGTAGCCCAATACATGAACACTATGAACGTAATTATTGCCGATGACCACCCGATTGTACTGTTCGGTATTCGTAAATCACTTGAGCAAATCGAGTGGGTAAATGTTGTCGGCGAATTTGAAGACTCCACTGCACTGATCAACAATTTGCCTAAGTTGGATGCGCATGTGTTGATTACCGACCTCTCCATGCCGGGAGATAAATACGGTGATGGGATCACGTTAATTAAATATATCAAGCGCCATTTCCCGAGCCTGTCGATTATCGTTCTGACCATGAACAACAATCCGGCTATCCTGAGCGCGGTACTGGATCTCGATATTGAAGGGATCGTACTGAAGCAAGGTGCGCCAACCGACCTGCCAAAAGCGCTGGCCGCGCTGCAGAAAGGTAAGAAATTTACCCCGGAAAGCGTGTCTCGTCTGCTGGAGAAAATCAGCGCCAGCGGCTATGGCGACAAACGTCTGTCACCGAAAGAGAGTGAAGTTCTGCGCTTGTTTGCCGAAGGTTTCCTGGTTACTGAAATCGCTAAAAAGCTCAACCGCAGCATTAAAACCATCAGCAGCCAGAAAAAATCGGCAATGATGAAGCTCGGTGTGGAAAACGATATCGCACTGCTGAATTACCTCTCCTCCGTGACGCTGAGTCCGTCAGACAAAGAATAATTCTTTATCACGTCAAAATGCCTGATGGCGCTGCGTTTATCAGGCCTACGAACACACAGCATCGTGCACTTTTCGTAGGCCGGATAAGACTAACGCCGCCATCCGGCTCTTTTATCCCCTATCCCCGCGTTTTTCTCACTCTTTCCGCATAGACCGCCAGCGTTTGCTTCAATACGTCTAAGGTCACCGGCTTGGACAGACAGCTATCCATACCTGATTCCAGACAACGCTGCTTCTCTTCGGCAAGCGCGTTTGCCGTTACCCCCACAACAGGCAGCGTTAACCCTAGCTGGCGGATACGCTGCGTCAGGCGATAACCATCCATATTTGGCATGTTGACGTCACTCAGCACGATATCGATATGGTTTTTGCTGAGTACGTTGAGCGCATCCACACCGTCATTCGCCGTTTTACACTGATATCCCAACGATCCCAGCTGATCGGCCAGTAAGCGCCGGTTGATAGGGTGATCGTCAACAACCAGGATCATCATGTCATCGTTCGTCGCACCGGCTTTATCCGGGGCTGGCAACGCCGTGGAGAGATCTTCACTCCCCAGCTCTACACTGTAGATATGCGCCAACAGCGCAGGCAGTTCGTGCGGTGACGCCACGCTGTGTACCCATTCTCCAGGCTCTCTTTCCAGCGGAATGCCAATATGGCGGCGGCAGAAAATTACCGCTGCCCGTCCCTGCCAGGCCTGTTCCAGCACATCGTCGGCCACCAGCAGGTCATCCGCATCGGGCTGTTGTCCCTCATATCGCAGCACCGTCATCCCGTTACGCGTCAGGCTGGATTCGAGAAATTGGTACAGTGACGCATTGCGTACTGCCAGCCAGCAACGCGTGCCAGCCAATCCTTCTACACCCTTTTTCAACGGATACTGTGCGCCATAAAGCGGAATACGCAGCGTAAACTGACTCCCCATTCCCGGCTCGGAATCGACGGAAATATCCCCATCCATCATGCTGATCAGTTTTTCACAAATCGCCAAACCGAGTCCCGTTCCCTGGAAATTACGCTGTACGCCAGTCCCCACCTGGAAGAAAGGATCGAACAACCGAACCACCTCTTTGGCAGGGATCCCTACACCGGTATCACGCACTCGAATGCTCAGGTAGTCGCCGCTGCACTGCACGTGCAGCACAATACAACCGGTATCGGTAAACTTGATTGCGTTACTCAGCAGATTAGAAATCACCTGTTGTAAACGCATCGGATCGCCATTCAGCGCCACGGGCACATCCGGGTCGATAAAGCAGTACAACCCCAACTGCTTGCGGACCACCAGCGGCAAATAGTTAGCCGTAATATGGTTCATGACTTCACGCGGTGAAAACTCTCGCGGCTCAATCTTCAGCTGTTCAGATTCAATTTTTGAGAAGTCGAGAATATCGCTGATAATTTTCAGCAGCAGGCTGGAAGAGTTATTCATCGCCGTTACCAGACGATCCACCCCACTCGGTAACTCTTTGGTTTGCAACAAATCAAGGTTTCCGATAATGCCATACAACGGTGTACGTAGCTCATGGCTCACCGTCGCAAGGAACATCGATTTGGACTGACTAGCCTGTTCCGCCGCCTGTGCCATCTCCTGCAACGACTCTTCCATTTTAACGCGCGCACTGACATCAACCAGGACACAAATTGCCACGTTTTCATTGCGATAGCGCGAGTGCACAAAGCTGATTTGCAGATTGGTATTGTTGCTGGTCAGTACATCAACAAAATTGACCTGTTGGCCGCAAATAATTTGCGTTAACCGCTGACGGTCTTCATGCGTCAGCATGTTCAGATAGGTGTGCGCCAGTTCGTTACTCAGGATGTTAATCCCATCCATCGTGCGCAGAATACAAATACCCACCGGCGCAGAAGCTACGATTTTACGGTTAAACTGCTCATGTTCTTCCAGCCGCTGAGCATCGCTTTCCGCTGGAATAAAAATGCGCCGTTCATACATGCGCGTGAGCATAAACAATGCCGCGCCAACCAGCACGTTCAACAAGATAGCGTTCAGGATCATCATGCGGATCCGCTCCAGCACCAGATCGACCGGAACGGAATAGACGATGCTCAGGGAGGACGGAGGCAGATTCTTCTTCAATACCAGCTCGCGGAAACCCGGCGTGTAACCAAACCAGGAGCGTTCCTGCATCCAGTGGGGCTCAGCCTTAATATTCCCTTCAGGGCCAGTGAGCGAAATCAGCGCATGCCCATTTTCGTCGAGGATGGTCACGCCCATCGGTAAACTGCCCGGCGTGAAGAAATTCTCCATACGAATAGGCTGCTCTACGCCCAACAGCGCCTGGAGGCGATTGGCGAGGTAAACCGGCGTCAGCGCATAGAAATACCCTACTCCCGGACGTGGCCCCTGGCTGATCCAGAACAGGTTGTTGCCGTTTTCATCTTGCGTAGCATTGCGATACTTAATAATGCGCTCATGCAACGCCTTCAGGGCCTCGTCACGTTCGACGGGCATATCACGCAAGCCGAAATTGGCCATACAGAGGTTGTCGCTGCCGATCAGGAACACTCGATTTAAATCATAGGCGGCGGAAAAGTTGTCGCGCCAGTAGCGCATAAACCAGGCCAGTGATTCCAGAGAACCTCGCCAGGCGTTGCCCATGACAGAACAGTCGGAGTCGGCAAACAGCGGCTCAAAATTTGGCACGACGGTTTTATCATCTCGCGCCCGCAGCGACATCACGCCGTTTTCTGCCGTTAAGCGATTCTCGGCAATGTATTTCAGTTCTTTAATGACATCAGATGTGCGCTGAATGTAGCGCTGGGCCTGATCGGAGCTGAGATTAAGCTCCTGATGGATCTCAGACTCTCGCTGATGCAGCGCATTCACAATGTAGAACACGGAGGCGAACGCAATCAGACACCAGATAACGAGCGCCAACGCTCTGAACAGGTAGCGTGAAACTTTTAGGGTTGAATGAACGGAAGCAAGGTATTTCAAAGGGGCGAAGCTCCGCCTCAGGGCATTAATAGAGTGTGGTTAAGGTAGCGGTAAATGTCCGGCGTCGCAATGCCCTCTCTTTACGGGAATATGATACACCGCTCTGAAACCCTTGCCTTAACCCCGCAATATTTACACAACCAAATGGTCATTGTGTCGATAATTCCACATGTTTATAGCGTAGAAATCACAGGCCGTTCAGCAGTCTTATCTGAAAATGAGAAAAAACGCTTTGCTGCTTGCCCTGCTCAACGTTATGCGGGGGAAGCGCCGTCAATCCTCTTCACGTTAACCACTCGCCAGGCAACACAGAGGTAACTTGAAGGAAAAAGTGTATATGTCATAATAAACAAAACCGAGGGACCTCAATGAACATTATCGAACAACTTCAGTTACTGGTGAAAACTGGCTCACACACGGAACAAACTATTAGTCGTTACATTCTGGCTACATTATCAGGCGCAGAAAAACTGACATCGACAGCAATTTCAAAAAAGACTCAGACCAGCCAACCTTCTATTGTTCGTTTTGCTCAAGCGCTCGGTTATACCGGTTTTACTTCTTTTAAATATGATTTAATTAAATGTCTACGCAGTGAACCTGCAGTGCTGCTTCCAGCACAGGCAACAAAGAACAATGTTATTCTCAGTGAATTTATCAACAATAATAACCCAGCAGCAATTAATACTTTCTTTGAAATTATCAGCTCCAGCCGCAACCTTTATTTTTGTCACTCCCGGGAACTAGGCTCTTTACTCAGTAATATCATTCAGGACTACAGTGATATTGGTAAGGTCTGTATTCCCGTTGAGTATCAAAATGCCGATTCGCTGTTAGCCAACAGCCTGACAGATTGTGATTCCGTAATCTTGCTACCGGGTCCCAAAGATGAACCGGATAACCAGTTGATTACATTGATTCGCGAGCATGAGGCTGCCTCGCTGGCTGTCGCCTGCCACCAGAGCGGCACATCGCTTGCCGATGTGACCCTGTACACTCCTCAATCCAGCGTCAGTCCTCTGAGTTTTGCCGCATTGAAAATGTCACTGCATACGCTTTTCTTTCATGCCCTGCAATATTGTTATCTGAATATGAATAATGAAAAGACGCCCCATAAGCGATGATCATTGGCAGGGTTGGGGGGAATAAGACACCCTACTTTAATCATAGAAATTTAAGTCAAAGAAAAATACTTATGAGACGTAAAAAAAAGATTAATTACAAGTGCACAATATTTCCTGTTGATAGTGAATGATGTACTGCCTCGCAAATTAACGTAGCCTGTAAGCCGTCTTCTGCCGTTGCCAGATAAGGTGTATCAAATAATATATGCTCCACAAAATCATGTATTGGCTGAATTCCGTATCCGCTGGCCTTGTTATTAACATAATTGATAAAGTTATAATTTGGTGTCGCGCTACGTTGTGGTGTAAACATTTCATAGCCGCGCAACTGCGCATCTGCTCGATAATAGTTATTTTCAGTAATAACAAAACTACGACCATCATTTGCTTTGGGGAACGTAGAGGGCAGACACCATCCCACCTCCACCGTCCATTGCGCACCATTTTCAAACGTAACAAAAGACTGAATGGTGTCCCAGGAGTCGATACCTTCAGCAACCAGTTTCTTTTTCTGCCCTATCGCATAGACGCTCACTGCGTTGGCACCGTTCATATAGTATCGAATTAAATCGAAACAGTGAGTGCCGAGAAAATGGACGGGTGAGCTTTCATTCGCCCACGATAACCAGTTTTTTGGCACATCGATGATGTCATCCATGCTCATATAGCCACGTAGTACCTGACCGGTTTCAGGCTTCAATAGCTCATGATGAATATGTTGCGCCATTCCGTCCCAACGCTTGTGGTAATCAACACCAATTTTCACCCCATACTCTGTAGCGCAACGGATAATCTCCCGACATTCCGCCGACGTTGTTGCCATCGGCTTTTCAATCAGCACATGTTTTCCAGCGGTAATGGACTCAATTGTTGCATCAAAGTGGAAAGGATCCGGGGTGGCTATCGATACCAGATCAACTTGCGTAGCGGCAAACAGTTCTGCCAGCGATGCAAAGCCGGGAATATGAAACTCCTGAGCTACGCTGGCCCGAATGTCCGGGTTGATTTCGCAAAACCCGACCAGATTCACCCACGGATTATAGTGGTAAGCATTGATATGGTGTTTGCCATAAATTCCCGCGCCAACCACCGCGGCATTGATTTTATTCATTACATGATTCCTCAGTTAAACAAACCAAAAGAAAACAGATAGCCGATAGCCACCGCCAGAGGAGCGGTAATCATTCGTGATAACAGGAAGGCAGGAACGCCAAGACGAATGGTCTTCTCTTTCGCCTCCTGCATGGAAAGCCCGACAGGAATAAAATCGGCCCCTACCTGAACATTTATCGCGAACAGTGCCGGCAACGCCATCAGTGGAGAAACCACTCCGCTACCGATTAATGTTCCCACCAACACACCCACAACCTGTGCTATGGCCGCGCCAGGAGCCAGAATGGGTGAGATAAACGGTAAGCCGCAGATAATCGCGATGACAAACAAGCCAGTTAACGACCCGGCAAGCGGTGATAGCGCATTCCCGGTCCACTGACCAATTGCCGTTTCCTGCACCAAAGCAATTAACACAGAGATAAAAGCCATAAACGGGATAACGTTTTTAATGCACAGCTCAACCGACTCACGCGCAGAGGTATACAGCAGGCTGACAAAATTACCGATACTCGTAGCAAATCGGGTCATCAACTCCAGCGCAGTGTTGGTTGCTGAACCGCTTGGTTTTGTGTCAACCTGGCGGCTGACAACCGCCGAAGCATCACCTGCGGGCAAAGGTTCAGCAAGATTAACCTCTTCGTGTGCATTGACCGGTTGGTTAAGCGTTTCAATCAACGATAGCGATTCGCTGCTGACATCAGAAATATAGATATCCTCAGTGATATACTTCGCCAGCGGTCCCATCGCGCCGGTAGGGAGGATGTTGATGGTCTTGATTCTTTTTTGCGGGTAGATGCCGCAGCGCAATGAACCACCGCAGTTGATCACCACGCAGAGGATTTTCTTATCATCTGGCATTGCATCAAAGCCGTTAACCACCGGCATCTCGAGCATTTCACCCAGTTTTTTTGCAATAGGGTCAATGCTTTTCCCGGTGAGCGACAAGATTACTTTGCTGGTATCGCGAGATAAATACATGTCATCGCCAATTCCTGAATGACCTTTTTTAATCAGCACGGTTTTCATTGGTTTTCCTCATTATTGTCAATGGGCCCGTTAATTCATTAACGGAAGGCGAGAAACCGCTTTTAACGTGTAATGAACCATAGGCAATTGGCTTTTCTGCCCCGTCAAATACCACTGTAATATGACCCAGCTCACATAGATTTTGCCACGCAGCATCTCCCCAGCAGGTGATATTCCATATCTGGTTATTAATCTGTAAAACATAGTTCGCTGTTTTTTGTAACGGTGCGCTATCAAAAACAATATTCTTTATAACCAGCACATAATCGAGATAATCTTCCGGTGCGCGATCGTTAAACGTTATGAGCATGCCATTAAGCAGCCCTTCTTCTACTTTCTTTCCAGCTTTTACGACATCAGCCGAAAATAGCACTTTCATTGTCTTTCCTTATTCCTGATTAAGTTCGCGTTTTTCCAACCTTGTGAAGATATATTCGGTAAGAAAACCGCGGATAAATCCAAGCAGAATACCTGCAGCGATATAACGCAATGCCAAGTCGGCAACAGGAAGGTCGAGTCGGGTAATCCCCGCCGCCACTCCCAGCCAGATAAAGAGTTCCGATGGTACGATGTGGGGAAACAGCGAGGTCAGTGGATGTACGGTACTGCCCAGTGCATCCTGATAAGCGGGCTTACACCGTTCAGGCAGGAACTTACCCATTGTCAGCGCGCCGGGGCTGCTAAGGAAGAACCAGGCAAAACTGGGCAATATTCCGTATGTTAATATTTTTGATTTCCCCATCAGGGTCGCGACTTTTTCCATTCGCTGTTGACCTATTAACTTCATAATGAAATTAACCGTCAGAATTAATGTTATCAACATCGGAATGGTACTGACGATCATCCCAGAGAATATCTTCCCTGCACTCTGAAAAAGATGGATAAAGCCTTCCGCAATTTCAACTATCATAGTTAACTCCCAACGCCGAGGTAAAAGTATATTCATCCGTCAGAGATGAACTGACAGACTGAGGCAGCCAACGCATTTTTCTTTCACACTTCAGGTGCTTTTTCTTAAATAGTTTGCAGGTCTCCTGTTCATAGCGGATGTTAAAAAATCTTTTATTGGGCAGAGAAAAGTTAGCGGTAAAAGAGTGAACAAACAGTGAGCACTCTCACAGAGTTATAATTATTCATTTATTTTTGTATTTTTATACAAGAAGCGGGTGGACGGTTAGAAAAAGATAATGAGCTGATGGGTAAGGGATTATTCAGGACGTAAAAAAGGGAGGCAAAGCCTCCCTTGTGCACAGTACTACAATGTTTAATTACTCGTCAGCGTCATCCGCTGCTACATCGTCATCGCTTTCCGCTTCAGGCGCGATATCCTCGTCGCCCTCAGCGGCACTTCCGTCGATGGAGTCGAGCTCTTCATCATCAACCGGTTCAGCAACGCGTTGCAGACCCACGACGTTTTCGTCTTCCGCAGTACGGATAAGGATCACACCCTGGGTATTACGCCCTACCACGCTGATTTCCGACACGCGAGTACGTACCAGCGTACCTGCGTCGGTGATCATCATGATCTGGTCGGTATCTTCAACCTGCACAGCGCCAACAACGGAACCGTTGCGCTCGGTAACCTTGATGGAGATAACGCCCTGGGTCGCACGAGACTTGGTCGGATACTCTTCCGCCGCCGTACGTTTACCGTAACCGTTCTGAGTAACGGTCAGGATAGCGCCTTCACCGCGCGGAACGATCAGCGATACCACGCTATCTTTTTCCGCCAGCTTGATACCGCGTACACCGGTCGCGGTACGACCCATTGCACGGACAGCATCTTCTTTAAAGCGCACCACTTTACCTGCCGCAGAGAACAACATGACTTCGTCACTGCCGGATGTCAGATCTACACCAATCAGTTCGTCGCCTTCGTTCAGGTTAACCGCAATAATACCTGCAGAACGCGGACGGCTGAACTCGGTCAGCGCCGTTTTCTTCACGGTACCGCTGGCGGTTGCCATGAAGACGTTCACGCCCTCTTCGTACTCACGTACTGGCAGAATTGCGGTAATACGTTCGTTAGCTTCCAGCGGCAACAGGTTGACGATTGGACGTCCACGTGCGCCACGGCTTGCTTCCGGCAACTGATAGACCTTCATCCAGTACAAACGACCACGGCTGGAGAAGCAGAGGATCGTGTCATGGGTGTTGGCCACCAGCAGGCGGTCAATAAAGTCTTCTTCTTTAATGCGTGCTGCTGATTTACCTTTACCGCCACGACGCTGCGCTTCGTAATCGGTTAACGGCTGATATTTCACGTACCCCTGATGAGACAAGGTTACGACTACATCTTCCTGGCTAATCAGATCTTCGATGTTGATGTCAGCGCTGTTCGCGGTGATTTCGGTACGACGAGCGTCACCGAACTGTTCACGAATCAGCTCCATCTCTTCACGGATAACTTCCATCAGACGATCGGCGCTGCCCAGAATGTGCAGCAGTTCAGCGATCTGTTCCAGCAACTCTTTGTATTCGTCGAGCAGTTTTTCGTGCTCAAGGCCGGTCAGTTTCTGCAAACGCAGATCCAGAATAGCCTGGGCCTGCTGTTCAGTCAGATAGTACTGACCGTCACGCACGCCAAATTCAGGCTCCAGCCATTCAGGACGCGCGGCGTCATCACCGGCACGCTCCAGCATGGCGGAAACGTTGCCCAGTTCCCACGAACGCGCAACCAGCGCAGCTTTCGCTTCAGCCGGGGTCGGCGCGCGGCGGATCAGTTCAATGATCGGATCGATGTTCGCCAACGCAATCGCCAGCGCTTCAAGGATGTGCGCACGGTCGCGGGCTTTACGCAGTTCAAAGATAGTACGACGGGTAACGACTTCACGGCGGTGACGTACGAACGCGGCAATAATATCTTTCAGGTTCATGATCTTCGGCTGGCCATGGTGCAATGCAACCATGTTGATACCGAAGGAAACCTGCAGTTGGGTCTGGGAATAGAGGTTGTTCAGAACCACTTCCCCGACCGCATCACGTTTCACTTCAATCACGATGCGCATACCGTCTTTGTCAGACTCGTCACGCAGCGCGCTGATGCCTTCAACGCGTTTGTCTTTTACCAGCTCGGCGATTTTCTCAATCAGGCGCGCTTTGTTTACCTGATACGGAATTTCGTGAACGATGATGGTTTCACGACCCGTTTTGGCATCCGCTTCGACTTCCGCGCGTGCGCGAATGTACACTTTGCCACGACCGGTACGGTAGGCTTCTTCGATACCACGACGACCGTTGATGATCGCGGCAGTCGGGAAGTCCGGACCCGGAATATGTTCCATCAGCCCTTCAATGCTGATGTCTTCATCGTCAATATATGCCAGACAGCCGTTGATCACTTCGGTCAGGTTGTGCGGCGGAATGTTGGTCGCCATACCTACCGCGATACCGGACGAACCGTTCACCAGCAGGTTAGGAATTTTGGTCGGCATGACGTCAGGAATTTGTTCGGTGCCGTCATAGTTGTCGACGAAATCAACCGTTTCTTTTTCCAGGTCAGCCATCAGCTCATGGGCGATTTTCGACATACGGATTTCCGTATAACGCATCGCCGCTGCGGAGTCGCCATCGACAGAACCAAAGTTACCCTGACCATCTACCAGCATGTAGCGCAAGGAGAATGGCTGCGCCATACGAACAATGGTGTCGTAAACGGCGGTATCACCATGAGGGTGGTATTTACCGATTACGTCACCAACGACACGGGCAGATTTTTTATAGGCTTTATTCCAGTCGTTGCCCAATACGTTCATGGCGTAAAGTACGCGACGGTGAACCGGTTTCAGGCCATCTCGGACGTCCGGCAGCGCACGGCCAACAATGACCGACATCGCATAATCCAGATAGGAGCTCTTCAGCTCTTCCTCAATGTTGACCGGTGTAATTTCTCTCGCAAGGTCGCTCATCTAACCGCTATCCCTCTACTGTATCCCGGATTCAAAGGTCGCAAATTATAACACATCCGTGCAGATTCAGGTAAATGGATTCCCCCTGACAGAGGCTTTATTCATCCCGTCAGGCTGATATACTCATTTGCAACGCAAATTTAGGAGTAGAAGCCCCAATGAATGCCGAAAAACCTCCGGTAGCTCACAACGTTGACCATGAAGAAATTGCCAAGTTTGAAGCAGTCGCGTCACGCTGGTGGGATCTTGAGGGTGAATTTAAGCCGCTGCACCGCATTAACCCACTGCGTCTGGGCTATATTACTGAGCGCTCAGGCGGCCTGTTTGGTAAAAAGGTACTCGACGTCGGATGCGGCGGCGGTATTCTGGCAGAGAGTATGGCGCGCGAAGGTGCCACCGTTACCGGACTGGACATGGGTTTTGAACCGCTGCAGGTAGCAAAACTGCATGCACTGGAAAGCGGTATCCAGGTAGAGTACGTACAAGAAACCGTCGAAGAGCATGCGGAAAAGCATGCACATCAGTATGACGTTGTCACCTGCATGGAAATGCTGGAGCACGTGCCAGACCCACAGTCAGTGGTCAGAGCTTGCGCCAGGTTGGTCAAACCGGGTGGTGAAGTATTTTTCTCCACGCTTAACCGCAACGGCAAATCCTGGCTGATGGCGGTGGTCGGAGCGGAATATATTCTGCGCATGGTGCCGAAAGGCACGCACGATGTGAAAAAGTTTATTAAGCCTGCTGAATTATTAGATTGGGTTGACCAGACCGTACTGAAAGAGCGCCATATGACCGGCCTGCATTACAACCCCATCACCAACACCTTCAAACTTGGCCCGGGCGTTGATGTGAACTATATGGTACATACCACCGCCAAGGTTGATTAACCGCTCCTGTAGGCCGGATAAAGCGTGCAACGCCGCCATCCGGCATGCTTACTGGAACCATGCCTGTTGACGTTTCGCTTATCAGGCCTACAAATCCTGTGCCAGATCATAAGAACTTTCCTTGCCTTAGATGAAGAAATCAGCACTCGATCAAATTTTCTATTTTTTTTCTCAATTATTGACATCCCCGCCAGGCCTTATAAGACGCGCACTTAGCGATTATCACCCTTTTGCAACCTCAATTTAACCTCAAAATCAACTCTTGTGCTGAAAAGAATCCCTACTAGAATACTCACCATATAGCGTCTATTTTATCAAACAACCCCTACATATAGTATTTATCCACAGACTTAGTCACAACATGACTCTGTGGATAATATGGGGGATATTTTTTCTTTCACGGACAGGTAAAAAACCACATGAATCAGAGTCTGCTGGTGACAAAGCGTGATGGTAGTACAGAGCGCATCAATCTCGACAAAATCCACCGAGTTCTGGATTGGGCGGCAGAAGGACTGAATAACGTATCGATTTCTCAGGTCGAGCTGCGCTCCCACATTCAGTTTTATGACGGAATCAAGACCTCCGACATCCATGAAACAATCATCAAAGCAGCCGCCGACCTGATCTCCCGCGAAGCGCCGGATTATCAATATCTGGCTGCCCGTCTGGCGATTTTCCATCTGCGTAAAAAAGCGTACGGTGAGTTTGAACCGCCAAAGCTGTTCGACCATGTCGTGAAAATGGTTCAAATGGGCAAATACGACAATCATCTGCTGGAAGACTACACGGAAGAAGAGTTCAAGCAGATGGACTCGTTCATCGTACACGACCGTGATATGACCTTCTCCTACGCTGCGGTGAAGCAGTTGGAAGGTAAATATCTGGTGCAAAACCGTGTTACCGGTGAGATCTATGAAAGCGCACAGTTCCTCTACATTCTGGTAGCGGCTTGCCTGTTCTCTAACTATCCGCGTGAAACACGTCTGCAATATGTAAAACGTTTCTACGACGCCGTTTCTACGTTCAAAATCTCGCTGCCGACGCCAATTATGTCCGGCGTGCGTACCCCAACGCGTCAGTTCAGCTCCTGCGTACTAATCGAGTGCGGCGACAGCCTGGACTCCATCAACGCAACCTCCAGCGCAATTGTGAAATACGTTTCTCAGCGTGCCGGTATCGGCATTAACGCTGGTCGCATCCGTGCGCTGGGTAGCCCGATTCGCGGTGGTGAAGCGTTCCACACCGGCTGTATCCCGTTCTACAAGCATTTCCAGACTGCGGTGAAATCCTGCTCTCAGGGTGGCGTACGCGGTGGTGCAGCCACGCTGTTCTACCCAATGTGGCACCTGGAAGTTGAAAGCCTGCTGGTCCTGAAAAACAACCGTGGCGTCGAAGGCAACCGCGTTCGTCACATGGACTATGGCGTACAGATCAACAAGCTGATGTACACCCGTCTGCTGAAAGGCGGCGACATCACCCTGTTTAGCCCGTCCGACGTCCCGGGTCTGTATGACGCGTTCTTCGCCGATCAGGATGAGTTCGAGCGTCTGTACACCCAATATGAAAACGACGACAGCATCCGCAAACAGCGCGTGAAAGCGGTTGAGCTGTTCTCACTGATGATGCAGGAACGTGCCTCGACCGGTCGTATCTACATTCAGAACGTTGACCACTGCAACACCCATAGCCCGTTTGATCCGGTTGTCGCGCCGGTACGCCAGTCCAACCTGTGCCTGGAAATTGCTCTGCCGACCAAACCGCTAACCGACGTTAACGATGAAAACGGCGAAATCGCACTGTGTACGCTGTCCGCATTTAACCTGGGCGCTATCGAAAGTCTGGACGAACTGGAAGAGCTGGCTGTACTGGCGGTACGTGCGCTGGATGCGCTGCTCGATTACCAGGATTATCCGATTCCGGCCGCCAAACGCGGTGCGATGGGTCGTCGTACGCTGGGTATTGGCGTGATCAACTACGCTTACTGGCTGGCGAAAAACGGTAAACGCTACTCTGACGGCAGCGCCAATAACCTGACTCACAAAACCTTTGAAGCGATTCAATATTACCTGCTGAAGGCTTCTAACGAGCTGGCAAAAGAGCAAGGCGCATGCCCATGGTTTAACGAAACCACCTATGCGAAAGGTATTCTGCCGATTGATACCTATAAAAAAGATCTTGATGCTATCGCTAACGAACCGCTGCATATGGACTGGGAACAGCTGCGTGAATCTATCAAGACTCACGGCCTGCGTAACTCCACGCTGTCAGCCCTGATGCCGTCCGAGACCTCTTCGCAGATCTCCAACGCCACCAACGGTATTGAACCGCCACGCGGTTACGTGAGCATCAAAGCATCGAAAGATGGGATTCTGCGTCAGGTCGTGCCGGACTACGAACACCTGCACGACGCATACGAACTGCTGTGGGAAATGCCAAACAACGACGGCTATCTGCAGCTGGTAGGCATCATGCAGAAATTTATCGATCAGTCGATTTCCGCCAACACCAACTACGATCCGTCGCGCTTCCCGTCCGGAAAAGTACCGATGCAGCAGTTGCTGAAAGACCTGCTCACCGCCTACAAATTTGGTGTCAAAACGCTGTATTATCAGAACACCCGTGACGGTGCGGAAGACTCTCAGGACGATCTGGTACCGTCCATTCAGGACGATGGCTGCGAAAGCGGCGCATGTAAGATTTAATCTTTTGCCGGGTGGCGTAACGCTTACCCGGCCTACAAATTAATTCGCGGTATTGTAGGCAGGATAAGCAAAGCGCATCCGGCAGTACATTCCAGACAGGATTCACATCAATGGCATACACCACTTTTTCACAGACGAAAAATGATCAGCTTCTGGAACCGATGTTCTTCGGCCAGCCGGTGAACGTCGCCCGCTACGATCAGCAAAAATATGACATCTTTGAAAAACTGATCGAAAAGCAGCTCTCTTTCTTCTGGCGTCCGGAAGAAGTCGATGTTTCTCGCGATCGTATCGACTTCCAGGCATTGCCGGAACATGAAAAACATATCTTCATCAGCAACCTGAAGTATCAGACGCTGCTGGACTCCATTCAGGGACGTAGTCCTAACGTCGCGCTGCTGCCGTTAATCTCGATCCCTGAACTGGAAACCTGGGTGGAAACGTGGGCGTTTTCTGAAACGATCCACTCCCGCTCTTACACCCACATCATCCGTAATATTGTTAACGATCCGGCGGTGGTGTTTGACGATATCGTCACCAACGAGCAAATCCAGAAACGCGCAGAAGGCATCTCCAGCTACTACGACGAATTGATCGAGATGACCAGCTACTGGCATTTGCTCGGTGAAGGTACGCATACCGTTAATGGTAAAACGGTTGTCGTAAACCTGCGTGAGCTGAAGAAGAAGCTGTATCTGTGCCTGATGAGCGTGAACGCGCTGGAAGCGATCCGCTTTTATGTCAGCTTCGCCTGCTCTTTCGCCTTCGCCGAACGTGAACTGATGGAAGGCAACGCGAAAATTATTCGTCTGATCGCCCGCGACGAAGCCCTGCACCTGACCGGTACTCAGCATATGCTGAACCTGCTGCGCAGCGGCGTGGACGATCCGGAGATGGCGGAAATTGCCGAAGAGTGCAAACAAGAGTGCTACGACCTGTTCGTACAGGCCGCGCTGCAGGAAAAAGAGTGGGCGGACTATCTGTTCCGTGATGGCTCAATGATTGGCCTGAACAAAGACATTCTGTGCCAGTACGTTGAGTACATCACCAACATCCGTATGCAGGCTGTTGGACTCGATCTGCCATTCCAGACACGTTCTAACCCGATCCCTTGGATCAATACCTGGCTGGTGTCTGACAACGTCCAGGTTGCGCCGCAGGAAGTGGAAGTCAGCTCTTATCTGGTCGGCCAGATCGATGCCGAAGTCGATACTGACGATCTGAGTAACTTCCAGCTCTGATGGGCCGCGTGACTCTGCGCATCTCTGGCACGCAGTTGCTGTGCCAGGATGAACACCCTTCCCTGCTTGCCGCGCTCGAGTCGCACGATGTTGAGGTCGAATATCAGTGTCGTGAAGGCTACTGCGGTTCCTGCCGTACCCGCCTGGTGGCGGGACAGGTTGACTGGATTGCAGAACCGCTGGCCTTCATTCAGCCCGGTGAAATATTGCCGTGCTGTTGCCGGGCAAAAGGCGATATTGAAATAGAGCTGTAGTGTTTAGTGAACTTCATGCGCGGAGACCAGTACCACGTCTCCGCGTTTTTTCATCTGCATGATATACAGCGCCCCGGCCAGTACCACCAGCAGCGCACCCACCAGATAAATCGCCCGATATCCCACGCCCTCGACCATCATCCCCATGATAAACGCGCCGATTGCCATTCCCGCATCCATCGCATTGAAAAACAGCGAATTGGCGATACCAATTTTATGCGGTTCCACCGAACTAATAATTTGTGTCTGAAATACGGGTGTGACCGAACCATAACCGATGCCAATTAATCCACCGGAAATAATCATCATAATGCTGCCGTTAGTATAGCCAAGCGCCACCAGCCCGACGGTGAAAGCCAGCAAACACGGATAGACCACGTATTTCGGCCCTTTTTTATCACAAACATTGCCGGTAAAGGTTCGACAGATCATCAGGCAAATGGCGTAGCACAGCAGGAAATTACTGGCGGCGGCCATCAGATCGAGCTCGCGTGCATACAGTGCGAGAAAAGCGGAAACGCCCGCGTAGGAAAAAGTCATGAAAAACGTCACCATTGCGAAAGGCAGTGCGGCGCGATCAAACATTGCAGCAAATCCCAGCTTCGGTTTTGAGCCGTCAGCATGACGGATAACCGGCGGTACGGCGACAATCAATGACAGGATAATACCCAGTACGGCAACCGCGCTACACAGCCAGAATGCAGTGGTAAAAGCTTCCCAGCGTGCCATGTTCAGCCCTACCCACGGCCCCACAACCATTGCCAGTCCCATGGCTAACGAGAAAAAACTGATGCCCTCCCCACGTCGGGAGGCCGGTATCAACCGCGCGGAAATCGTTCCTTTTACCGTGGTAATAACGCCAAACGTTACACCATGAAGCACCCGAATCAACAGCAGTGATTCAATTGAGTGGCAAACAGGATACAGCGCAGTGACCACCAAAAAGGCCAGAGAAGAGAGCACCAGAATTGTTTTATTCGAATATTTTCCTACCCATTGTCCCGCAAACGGGCGCACAACAATTGCGGCCCCCAAAAAGAAGGTGACTAATAATCCGGCCTTATCTGGAGTGGCATGCAGGCGATCCGAAATATAGATCGGTAACAGCGTGAGCAGGACATAAAAAACAAAAAATATAATAAAGCTGATTATCGTTATTGCCCAAAAATCTTTCGTCCACAGTTTTTCTTTCATATTCGACAACCTGTCCAGACGGCGCACGCAGGCAACGCTCAGCTCAACTGAACTACGGACAGGTGCGTCGAAGTGTGATTTTACGGTAGACCGCAAGTATAAACAGGTCCATTATATTAGAGAAATTAATCGTTTTAATATTGTTGATTAGAGGGAGCTAATGACATTAACCCAGATCCACGCCCTGCTTGCCGTACTTGAGTACGGTGGTTTTACCGAAGCCAGCAAGCGGCTGTACATGACCCAATCCGCCGTTAGCCAGGCAATTTCAGCGCTAGAGGAAGAGCTAGGGGTTGATATTATTATCCGCGAACGCCGCAAAGACATTCAACTTAGTCCGGCCGGGAGTCGGATCGTTTCACACCTGCGGACGATCGTGTCTGAAACCAACGCGGTGAAAGAGATTGCCGAGCAAGAGCGACAAAACCCGGCCAGAGCCCTGCGAATCGGCTGCTTTCCCAGCGCCTGTGCCTGTATTTTGCCCGGTATCATCCACCACTTCGAGCAGCACCACCCGCATATCAAAATTATCCCTTATGAGGAAAACAGCACGGCAATCGTTGATTCCCTGCGCAGTGGGGATATCGATGCGGGATTTGTACATTTCCCGGTAAATGGCATGTACTGCGTACCGGTGTATCGCGACAAATTTACCGTTGTAGTTCCTGAAAGCCACCCGCTGCGGCCAATAGAACGATTTCAGTGGAACAACTGGTTGGAGAACCGCTCATTATCAGCAAAGGTCGCTATGAATTAAGCATCATGGCGCTATTTAAAGAGAAGGGAATTGAACCGGTCATTAAATACGAGTTTAACCATCCGGATACCGCGATGAGCTTTATTCGTCAGGGGCTGGGTATAGCGTTATTACCGGAATTAACGCTGAAGGCGGTTGGTGGGAAAGTACGCTCAGTCCCGCTGGAACCGACGTTCTATCGACAGATATCCTTACTGGCAAAAGAGCCGCCGGTGGACGGCAGCCCTTTATTTCTCCTGCAGGCATGTATGGAAACGTTGACAGCAGACGGCCTTATCTAGCAGTTAAAACGTTTCATCCATTAAGGCCTGTGACCGGAGGTGCATCACAGGCCTTACGCCATCACTCTTTATTCAAGAATTTCACTGCTTTGTCGGGGAAGTCGGTGAACAGCCCGTCCACGCCCGCCTTGTTATAAAGAATGTCATACAGCTGGTTTACGTCAGTGGTGTAATCCGGCAGTTGATCGGCGCGAACGGTATAAGGATGCACAACCATCTTATTCTGATGTGCGTCCTGTACCATGCCAGTTAACGAGATATTGCCCTTCTTCGACTTCTCATCAATCAGCATGTGGTAGTCCGGCCCAATGCCGTCCGCATACTGCGCAACCTGCTTCATGGCACCCGGTTTAAACATCCAGTCGTAGTTGTAATTAACCCAACTACCGTCCGGCTTTTTCTCCTGGGTTTCATTCCAGTCAGTGTACGCAATCAACTGTACCAGATTGAGATCCATCCCCATCTTCGGTTCCAGTTCATTTTTAATGCGCTTCAACTCTGCAACATCAAAACACTGTAGATAGACCTTGTCGTTCTTGTCGGTATACCCGTACTTTTTCAGTACTTCCAGCGTTTTAGCCGCAATGTCCTTCCCTTCCTGGTGATGGAACCACGGCGCTTTCATTTCCGGGTAAATACCGATGTTTTTACCGGTGGAATGATTTAATCCCTGAACAAACTCAATCTCTTCTTCGAACGTGTGCACGCGGAAATCAGATTTACCCATCGGGAAGCGCCCTGGGTAGGTCTGGACCTTTTTGCCATTTTCGATATCGAAGCCTTCGGTAAATTTCAGCGATTTAATTTCATCCAGCGTAAAGTCGATGGCGTAGTAACGCCCATCTTTACGCGCACGATCCGGAAAACGCTCGGCAACATCGGTGACGCGGTCAAGATAGTGGTCATGCAGGACGACCAGATGGTCATCCTTGGTCATAACCAAATCCTGCTCCAGATAATCCGCCCCCTGGGCATAGGCCATCGCCTTTGCTGGCAGCGTATGCTCCGGCAGATAACCGCTGGCGCCACGATGCGCAATCACGATTTTATCTGCGGCAACAGCTGCACTGCTGACCACCATACCTGCGAGCATCAGCGCCACGCTGAGACTTTTCAATGTGGTTTTCATCTATTAGCCCCCGTTACGCTTCAGTTCCATCTCTTCGTGATGGCGTTTTTCGCCAATCATGACGACTACCAGCAGAATAACCGCCAGCACGCTACCGCCAATCATCACCATAAAGCCGCCGTCCCAACCGAAGAAGTCAACGGTGTAGCCAACAATGGCGCTCGCGGCCACAGAACCGCCGAGATAACCGAACAGACCGGTAAAGCCAGCCGCCGTTCCCGCCGCTTTTTTCGGTGCCAGTTCCAGCGCGTGCAAACCAATCAACATTACCGGACCGTAGATCAGGAAGCCGATGATGATCATACAAGCCATATCCACGTTCGGGTTGCCTGCCGGGTTCATCCAGTAAACGATGGTCGCAATAGTTACCAGCGTCATAAAGAACACCCCGGTCGCGCCACGGTTACCACGGAAGACTTTATCCGACATCCAGCCGCACAGCAGCGTGCCTGGAATACCCGCATACTCATACAGGAAGTAGGCCCAGGATGATTTGTCCAGTGCGAAATGCTTCACTTCTTTCAGGTAGGTTGGTGACCAGTCCAGGATGCCGTAGCGCAGCAGATAAACAAACACGTTGGCGATAGCGATGTACCACAACAGTTTGTTCGGCAGTACGTACTGCATGAAGATCTGCTTCGCAGTCAGCTCTTCTTCCGCTTTCTCGGTGTAATCGTCCGGATAGTCGTTCTTATACTCTTCGATAGGCGGCAGACCACAGGACTGCGGTGTATCACGCATCAGGGCAAAAGCAATCAGCGCGACGACGATCGCACCGAAAGCAGGCATATACAGCGCCGCTTTCCAGTCATTGAACCAGGCCATACCCAGCAGGAACAACAGCGGAGGCAGACCGCCACCCACGTTATGCGCACAGTTCCAGACGGAAACAATGCCTCCACGCTCTTTCTGCGACCACCAGTGCACCATGGTACGACCACACGGCGGCCACCCCATCCCCTGGAACCATCCGCAGAGGAACAGCAGCACAAACATTATCGCAATGCTCGATGTCGCCCACGGCACAAAGCCCATAAACAACATCACTGCGGCAGCCAGAATCAAACCTGCTGGCAGGAAAACGCGCGGATTCGAGCGATCCGAAACGGACCCCATGATGAATTTCGAAAATCCGTAAGCAATGGAGATACCGGACAACGCAAAACCCAGATCGCCACGCGAGAAACCTTGTTCAACCAGATACGGCATCGCAAGGGCAAAGTTCTTACGTACCAGATAGTACGCGGCATAACCAAAGAAAATCCCCAGAAAAATCTGCCAACGTAATCGACGATATGTCGGGTCGATCTCCGCTGCAGGTAAACGCGCCGTGTGTGACGCTGGTTTAAAAATGCTCAACATAGTGTAGCCTCCGTGGCCGTCTTTCATTCGAAGTAAACACTGCAGTTCGTCATTACTACCCTACCGCTCCCAGTGTGGCCGCGATGTTAAGGAAAGATACATAACAAAAATGTGAAACGCAGCACATATTGTTACAGATTTATGACAAATGTTCATAAAGGCGCACGAAATCACGTTTCATTTTCGAATAATGAGCGATTATGCGCGAAATCAAACAATCCATGTTTTTTATGTGGCTAAATGATAAAAAACGAACTGTGAGGAAAAACAATGAAAACTCGCGACTCGCAAACAAGTGACGTGATTATCATTGGTGGAGGAGCAACAGGTGCAGGGATCGCACGTGACTGTGCGCTGCGCGGGTTGCGCGTCATCTTAGTGGAACGCCACGATATCGCCACAGGTGCGACCGGACGCAACCACGGCCTGCTGCACAGCGGTGCACGCTACGCCGTCACCGACGCTGAATCTGCCCGTGAGTGCATCAGCGAAAACCAAATTCTGAAACGTATCGCCCGTCATTGCGTTGAGCCAACGGACGGTCTGTTTATTACTCTGCCGGAGGATGAGCTTTCCTTCCAGGCCACCTTTATTCGCGCCTGTGAAGAGGCGGGGATTCGCGCAGAAGCGATTGACCCTCAGCAGGCACGTATTATCGAACCTTCTGTGAATCCACAGCTGATTGGTGCAGTAAAAGTACCAGACGGCACGGTCGATCCTTTCCGCTTAACAGCAGCTAACATGCTGGATGCGCGTGAGCATGGCGCGGTTATCTTAACGGCGCATGAAGTGACGGGACTGATCCGCGAAGGCGCAACGGTTTGCGGCGTTAACGTGCGCAATCATCTGACAGGCGAAATGCAGTCCCTGCATGCACCGGTTGTCGTCAACGCCGCTGGGATCTGGGGTCAACGCATTGCGGAATATGCCGATCTGAGCATCCGTATGTTCCCGGCCAAAGGTTCGTTGCTGATTATGGATCATCGCATTAACCAGCATGTCATTAACCGCTGCCGTAAGCCCTCTGACGCCGATATTCTGGTGCCTGGCGATACCATTTCACTGATCGGTACCACCTCACAGCACATTGATTACGACGATATCGACAGCAACCGCGTCACCGCAGAAGAGGTCGATATTCTGCTGCGTGAAGGCGAGAAGCTGGCGCCGATTATGGCGAAAACGCGCATTTTACGCGCCTACTCCGGCGTACGCCCGCTGGTGGCCAGCGACGACGACCCAAGCGGTCGTAACGTCAGCCGTGGGATTGTACTGTTCGATCACGCTGAACGTGACGGACTGGAAGGGTTTATCACCATTACCGGCGGCAAACTGATGACCTACCGCCTGATGGCGGAATGGGCCACCGATGCCGTTTGCCGTAAGCTGGGCAATACCCAGCCTTGCACAACGGCAGACACCGCGCTGCCTGGCTCACAGGAATCTACCGAGCATACGCTTAAACGTGTGATCTCATTGCCAGCTCCACTGCGCGGCTCGGCGGTCTACCGTCACGGCGATCGCACCCCTGCATGGCTTAGCGAAGGCCGTCAGCACCGCAGTCTGGTCTGTGAATGCGAAGCAGTCACCGCAGGCGAAGTGCAATACGCCGTCGAGAATTTAACCGTCAACAGCCTGCTCGATTTGCGTCGCCGTACCCGTGTTGGAATGGGGACCTGCCAGGGCGAATTGTGTGCCTGTCGCGCCGCAGGTTTGCTGCAACGTTTCAATGTCACTACCGCAGCGCAGTCCATTACCCAGCTTTCCGACTTCCTCAACGAACGCTGGAAAGGCGTGCAGCCTATCGCCTGGGGAGATGCGCTGCGCGAAAGCGAATTCACGCGCTGGGTTTATCAAGGGTTGTGTGGTCTGGAAAAGGAGCACCAGGATGAAATTTGATACCGTCATTATCGGCGGCGGCCTCGCCGGACTGCTATGTGGCCTGCAACTGCAAAAAAGCGGACTGCGCTGCACGATTGTTACCCGCGGCCAAAGCGCCCTGCATTTTTCCTCCGGCTCACTGGATTTGCTCAGCAGCTTACCCGATGGTCAGCCGGTGACGGATATAGAAGCGGGTTTGAATGCGCTGCGCACTCAGGCACCCGCACATCCGTATAGCACCATCGGAACGCAGAACGTTCTGGAACTGGCCCAACAGGCGCAAAATTTACTGGAAGAATGCGGAACGCATTTGCAGGGCAAAGTGCATCAGGCACATCAACGTGTTACCCCGCTGGGCACCCTGCGCTCAACCTGGTTAAGTTCCCCGGAAGTGCCGGTCTGGCCACTGTCCGCGCAGCGTATCTGCGTTGTAGGGATTAGCGGGTTACTGGATTTTCAGGCGCATCTCGCCGCGGCGTCATTACGCCAACGCAATCTCAGCGTCGAGACGGCAGAAATCGAGCTACCGGAGCTGGATGTCCTGCGTGATAACCCAACCGAGTTTCGTGCCGTTAATATTGCGCGCCTGCTGGATAACGAAGATAAATGGTCGCTGCTCTATGACGCATTGCTGCCAATGGCAAAAACCTGCGACATGATAATCATGCCGGCATGCTTTGGTCTGGCCGATGAGCGGCTCTGGCAGTGGCTTAACGAGCGCCTCCCCTGCTCGCTGACACTATTACCGACCCTACCACCTTCGGTACTGGGCATGCGTTTGCACAACAAATTACAGCGCCAGTTTGTGCGCCAGGGCGGTGTGTGGATGCCGGGTGATGAAGTGAAAAAAATCACCTGTCAGGATGGCGTGGTCAGCGAAATCTGGACCCGAAATCATGCCGATATCCCCTTGCGGCCACGTTTCGCCGTGCTCGCCAGCGGCAGCTTCTTCAGTAGCGGGCTGGTCGCCACGCGTGAGGCAATCCATGAACCAATCCTGGGACTGGATGTACAGCAAACAGCGACCCGCGCCGAGTGGTATAAGCGTGATGTTTTCGATCCACAACCGTGGCAACAGTTTGGCGTAACAACCGATTCCGCATTGCGTCCATCACTGGCGGGAAAAACGATAGAGAACATGTATGCCATCGGTTCCGTCCTCGGCGGATTCGACCCTATCGCCCAGGGTTGCGGAGGCGGCGTGTGCGCAGTTAGCGCCTTACATGCCGCGCATCATATTGCGAAACGTGCAGGAGGACAGCAATGAGCGACACACGTTTTGAAAGTTGTATCAAATGTACGGTGTGCACCACCGCCTGCCCGGTAAGCCGCGTCAATCCGAGCTACCCGGGCCCTAAGCAGGCCGGCCCGGACGGTGAACGTCTGCGCCTGAAAGATGGCGCGCTATATGACGACGCGCTGAAATACTGCATCAACTGTAAACGCTGCGAAGTGGCCTGTCCGTCAGACGTGAAAATCGGCGATATCATCCAGCGCGCGCGCGCCAAATACGACACGACGCGCCCATCGTTGCGTAACTTTGTCTTAAGTCATACCGATTTAATGGGCAGTGTATCCACCCCCTTCGCCCCTATAGTGAATACCGCTACCTCATTAAAACCGGTGCGTCAACTGCTGGATTACGCGTTAAAAATCGATCATCGCCGTACGCTGCCGAAGTACTCCTTTGGCACCTTCCGCCGCTGGTATCGCAGCGTTGCCGCACAGCAGGCGCAGTACCAGGATCAGGTCGCCTTTTTCCACGGCTGTTTTGTGAATTACAACCATCCCCAGCTCGGCAAAGACCTGATCAAGGTGTTGAATGCGATGGGTACTGGCGTGCAACTGCTGAGTAAAGAGAAATGCTGCGGCGTACCGCTGATTGCCAACGGTTTTACCGATAAAGCGCGTAAGCAGGCAGTAAGCAACGTGGCCTCACTCAGAGAGGCGATTGATGGCAAAGGCATTCCGGTGATCGCCACCTCATCAACCTGTACCTTTGCGCTACGTGATGAATATCCGGAAGTGCTGGATGTCGACAACTCAGGCCTGCGTGAACACATTGAACTGGCAACCCGCTGGCTGTGGCGCAAGCTGGATGAAGGTAAAACGCTGCCGCTGAAAACGCTGCCGCTGAAGGTGGCCTATCACACGCCATGTCACATGGAGAAAATGGGCTGGACGCTCTATACGCTGGAGCTACTGCGACAAATTCCAGGGCTGGAGCTGACGGTGCTGGATTCTCAGTGTTGCGGGATTGCCGGGACTTACGGCTTTAAAAAGGAAAACTACCCGACATCACAATCGATTGGCGCACCGTTATTCCGCCAAATTGAAGAAAGCGGCGCTGATATCGTCGTCACCGACTGCGAAACCTGTAAATGGCAGATTGAGATGTCAACAAGCAAACGCTGCGAACATCCTATCACCCTGCTTGCCAAAGCGTTGGGTTAACTCTGTTGCCCGGTGGCGTTTGCTACCGGGCATTTTTGCGTAGCCCGTTCCGCTTAATTGAATACGTTGCAGTCGGACGTATTTATCTCTGATTCACCCACGCAAAGAACCCATTTCCCGCATGCAGCGCATATTAAAAGTGGATACCGTCACGCCATCTTCTCTTTCTGGTGACGGACTACCATGGCTAAATCCACTACATCTACACCACATGATGCCGTTTTTAAAAAGATAATGTCTTACCCTGAGATGGCTCGGGATTTTCTGGATATACACCTTCCTATCGCATTACGTGAGATATGTGATTTACAAACGCTGAAGCTGGAGTCCACCAGTTTTATCGAACAAGATCTCCGCGCATACTACTCCGACGTAGTGTGGTCACTAAAAACCCGCGAAGGTCAGGGCTATATTTATTGTGTTATTGAACATCAGAGTACCGCGGTACCGCATATGGCATTTCGCCTGATGCGTTATGCCACCGCGGCGATGCAGCATCATCTTGATGCCGGGAATAAAACGCTGCCGCTGGTGATCCCCATGTTATTTTATCACGGTCAACAAAGTCCCTATCCCTGGTCGCTCAACTGGCTGGATGAATTTGATAATCCGCAACTGGCGCGACAACTGTATTCAGAGGCTTTTCCGCTGGTCGACATTACCGTAATACCTGACGATGAAATCGCGCAGCATCGCAGGGTTGCGCTGCTTGAATTGATGCAAAAACATATCCGCGATCGTGACTTAATGGGGTTAGTGGATCGACTGGTCTCGCTATTAGTTACAAGCACTGCTAATGACAGCCAGCTACAAACGCTATTTAATTACCTGATACGGTACGGCGACGTTTCTCGCGTCAGCGAGTTTATCCGCGAAGTTGCCGAACGATCCCCCCATCACAAGGAGAAGCTGATGACAATTGCAGAGAGGCTCAGGCAGGAAGGCCACCAAAATGGACTGCAAGAAGGGATACAGCAAGGGGTGCAAAAAGGTATGCAAGAAGAAGCCTTACGTATCGCTCACATAATGCTGGAACAAGGTATTGATCGTGATTTAGTTCAGTTAATTACCGGGCTATTGCCTGGCGATACCACCGCATGAGCCAGATTGGGAAGGCATTTAGCCTTCCCAATCTGTGATTAAATCGTCAACGACTCAACCACTTCGATCCAGCCGTGTTCGCTAGCGATATCCTGATTGTTAAGCCAGCGGCGCAGCATATTTAGCGCCATCATCGCGCACACTTCCTGACGAATCGCCAGGCTGTAGCGATTTGCATTCAGCCGTACGCGCAAGGCGTGTGTCCCATCAGCTGTGGCCAGCGCAAAGTTAATATGTTCGTTTTCGAAAGCCGATATCGCGAGTGCTAATCCAGCATAATGCTTGCTGCGTCGCTCGGTTATCCAATGCGCCGTTTGCGCCAGCGTTTCTTCCTGAGGCGGAACCACTTCACTCGCCAACAGTGGCGCATTCGCACGAGAAAGCTGCAATGCCACCAGACCACCGGTGAATTGTTCGCTCAGCGTCAGGCTGAATTGCCGTTCTTGCAACGTGCGGGCGATTTGCGCGGGTAAGCCTTCCGTACCTTCAAAAATCATATTCTGCCCGGCAACCCGCTTAACTTCTGGCCACAGTGCCAGCATCGCTTCCCGTTGGGAGTCCGGCCCGGTCAGCTTCAGCTCAATAATTGGCATTGAGGAGCGATAACCCATTGTTACTCCCGGAGGCAACGGGAGCGGATCCAGGCTCTGCGCCAGGTCGCTTTCAGAACGGCCAAAGGTGGTTAATCGCAGGCATAACGGGGGCTGAGCCAAAGAGAAACGCTCACGCAAACGAGGCAGGATCTCATGCTCCACCATGACTTTGAATTCTGACGGTACACCCGGTGTAAAGAACATCAGGCAGCGGTTAAGCTTCAGGGCGAACCCACACGCGGTACCCACCGGATTATTGATAAACTCAGCGCTGGCCGGAAGTTCAGCCTGTTTGCGGTTGCTCGGCGCCATCACGCGGCCACGATCGCGGAAATATCGCTCCATCTCGGCCAGCCATGCTTCATGCAGCACCAACCCTTCGCCTTTTGCCGTTGCCGCTGCCAGCGCGCTCAAATCATCGCTGGTAGGTCCCAGACCGCCATTAACGATCAGTACATCGGCGTGTTCGCTACGCTCACGCAAAACGGTGACTAAATCGTTAAGATTGTCACCTACCGTGTTGCGGCGTGTTAGCGGTAAACCCTGATTAAAGAAAAAATCGGCCAGCCAGGCGGCATTGGTGTCGACGATTTGTCCGTGCAACACTTCATCCCCTGTGGATAGCATCTCCACGTTTAACATCGTGTTCTCCTGCTTTTATGATGAAAACACTATAACGCATGGAGGGGGGAAGGCGCGACTGAACGCCGCGCCAGAAATGTTAGAAGCTGGCGTTAACCCCAACGTACGGGCCATCAGCAATCGCGTTATCACGGTTGCCGTCTTTGCCTGCCAGGTTCAGGTAACGATAACCGGCTTCGATGCTCAGCGGACGCATAATGGTCAGACGCGCACCGGCATTCGCTTCTTCATAGCTGTCGATACCGCTGGAAAGTGAATCAGGAGAGTAATAATACTCACCAAACAGACGGAAGCTATCGCCAATTGGCCATTGTAAACCACCACCGACAGCAGCAGCATAACCTTCATCGCCATCGTTTGGATTAGTATAAACACCTTTACCACCAACGGTCGCCATCAGCGGCCCCAGTGGGATATTCAAACCTAAACCCAGCCCGGCAACATCACCGTCGTCATCGTTATGCATCCAGTTACCGCTGACGGCCAGACCAGTACTCTCAGTGCCCATACCGAAGCCCAGGTTGGTGTAGTCTTCGCCAGCCTGGCCGCTGATGCTAATCGCGCTAGCCGACGCGGAAACAAACAGCATTCCGGCAAAACCCAACATTAAACTTTTTTTCATTTTCTATCCTTTCCAGCAAGAATCAAAACATAGCCCCAAAACCGATGAATTGTACTGTCAGATGGCGAGGAATCAATGAGCTAAAAAAGCGATGCAATGACATATTGTAACTAAATACTACTCACAAGATTTATTTAAGGTTAAATTCTTGTGCCAATTACACAGTTGGACGTCCCAGAACGTCATTTTCAACAAACATCCTGTTTTCCCTGCCAAAGCGCTCTTAATCACCGATGAAACATTTTTTCTGCCGCCAGCAAAAGGTAAGATGCGTGCATGACGGAATTTTCTCTACTTCCCCAACAAGGACTCGAATGATGCGCCAAAGAACGATTGTATGCCCATTAATTCAAAACGATGGCTGTTATTTACTCTGCAAAATGGCTGATGACCGCGGTGTGTTTCCCGGCCAGTGGGCGCTTTCTGGCGGCGGTGTTGAACCAGGTGAACGTATTGAAGAAGCTCTGCGCCGTGAAGTGAGGGAAGAGCTGGGCGAACAATTGGTGTTATCAGAAATTACCCCCTGGACCTTCAGTGATGATATTCGCACTAAAACCTATGCTGATGGCAGTCAGGAAGAGATTTACATGATTTATCTTATCTTCGATTGTGTCGCGGCAAATCGTGAAGTGAAGATTAACGAAGAGTTCCAGGCATTCGTCTGGGTTAAACCAGAAGATCTCAGTGCCTACGATTTAAATATCGCCACACGTAAAACGTTGACCTTGAAGGGGTTACTTTAAGTTATCATTATAATAGCGACATAAATATTCCCCTCTTAATAGCGGCATTGCAGCCACCTGTCTACAGTAAGCAGCAGTGTCGCCAAGACAACATAATCCCCATAAAAGTTATTTACTATCAAATGTATATAGAGAGAATGTCGCTATTTTCTTGCCTCTCTCAAACCTTAAACTCTTAAGGATAAATTAACCTTCAGTCATTAACCTTTGTAGCCTGATGAAATAATTAACGACGCCCCTGTTTATCACTAAAAATAAAACTTCGGTGGCGTTAAATGGCTTGAAGGAATAATGATGTCTGACTTTTTGCCTTTCTCTCGCCCGGCCATGGGCGCTGAAGAACTTGCCGCAGTGAAGGCGGTTCTGGACTCTGGATGGATAACCACCGGCCCGAAAAATCAACAGTTGGAAGAGGCTTTTTGCCAACTCACGGGGAATAAGCATGCCATCGCCGTTTGCTCCGCCACGGCAGGAATGCACATTACGCTGATGGCGCTGGGCATTGGTGCAGGCGACGAGGTCATAACGCCGTCGATGACGTGGGTTTCTACCCTCAACATGATTGTGCTGCTGGGTGCATCGCCCGTCATGATCGACGTCGACCGCGATACGCTTATGGTGACACCTGAGCAAATTGAAGCCGCTATTACCCCACGAACCAAAGCCATTGTTCCAGTACATTATGCTGGCGCCCCCGCCGACCTCGACGCAATTTATGCCATTGGCGAGCGTTATGGAATCCCGGTAATAGAAGACGCAGCCCATGCCGTAGGGACATTGTATAAGGGCCGTCATGTCGGTGCTCGCGGCACGGCAATCTTCTCGTTTCACGCTATTAAAAATATCACCTGTGCGGAAGGTGGACTGATCGTTACCGACGACAGCCAGCTCGCTCAGCGGCTTCGCAGCCTGAAGTTTCACGGTCTGGGCGTTGATGCTTTTGATCGACAAACCTACGGCCGGGCACCACAAGCCGAAGTGCTTGCACCTGGATACAAATACAACCTGACGGATATTAACGCCGCTATTGCGCTGGTACAGCTCAATAAGCTGGAGCAACTGAACTCACGCCGGGCGCAAATTGCCCAGCACTATCAAAAAGCGCTGGCCGATACGCCATTCCAGCCGCTGAGCCTACCGCAGTGGTCGCACGTTCATGCCTGGCACTTATTCATCATTCGTGTTGATGAAACGCGCTGCGGGTTGAGCAGAGATGCCCTGATGGAAGCGCTGAAGACCAAAGATATCGGCACCGGTCTGCATTTTCGTGCGGCCCATACGCAAAAATATTATCGCGAACGCTTCACTACCCTTTCGCTCCCAAATACTGAATGGAACAGCGCGCGCATCTGCTCGCTGCCGTTATTCCCTGACATGACCGATGATGACACTCAGCGGGTCATTACGGCGCTTCGCGAGATAGCAGGACAATGAGCATGTTTGAAGCCACACCGATTAAAAAAGTCTCGGTTGTTATTCCCGTTTTTAATGAACAGGAAAGCCTGCCAGAGTTAATCAGACGCACCAGCGACGCCTGCGAGAAATTGGGCAAAGACTATGAAATTCTGCTAATCGACGACGGCAGCAGCGACCGTTCCGCTCAGTTGATGATGGACGCCTCTCAGGCACCGAACAGCCATATTGTCTCTATTTTACTGAATCGTAATTACGGACAGCACTCGGCGATTATGGCCGGTTTCAGCCATGTCACCGGAGACTTGATCATCACGCTGGATGCCGATTTGCAAAACCCGCCGGAGGAGATCCCTCGGTTGGTCGCCACTGCAGATGAGGGTTTCGATGTGGTAGGCACGGTACGCCAGAACCGTCAGGATAGCGTATTTCGTAAGACCGCCTCACGAATGATCAACCATCTGATCCAACGAACCACCGGTAAAGCAATGGGCGACTACGGCTGCATGCTACGCGCCTATCGCCGTCACATCGTCGATGCCATGCTGCATTGCCAGGAGCGCAGCACCTTTATCCCTATTCTGGCCAACATTTTTGCCCGTCGCGCCACGGAGATCCCGGTACATCATGCAGAGCGTGAATTTGGTGACTCCAAATACAGCTTCATGCGTCTGATCAACCTGATGTATGACCTGGTGACTTGCCTTACCACAACACCGCTTCGCATGTTGAGCCTGTTGGGCAGCGTGATCGCCGCCACGGGCTTTACCTTATCAGTCCTGCTTGTTGTTCTGCGCCTGACGCTCGGCCCACAGTGGGCAGCGGAGGGGGTATTCATGCTGTTTGCCGTCCTGTTTACCTTTATCGGCGCACAGTTTATTGGCATGGGTTTACTCGGCGAATATATCGGTCGCATCTATAACGATGTCCGCGCCCGCCCCCGCTATTTTGTTCAACACGTTATCCGCCCACAAACTACGCAGTCAACCGAGGAAAACCGCGCATGAAAGCCGTCGTATTTGCCTATCACGATATGGGATGTCAGGGTGTCCAGGCCTTGTTGGATGCAGGTTATGAAATCGCTGCCATTTTTACGCACACCGACAACCCGGGTGAAAAAGCGTTTTTTGGATCTGTTTCCCGCCTCGCGGCCAGCGCCGGTATTCCGGTTTACGCCCCAGACGAGGTTAATCATCCCCTGTGGATTGAGCGCATTAGCCAACTGGCACCCGATGTTATCTTCTCGTTCTACTATCGCCATTTACTGAGTGATGAGATCCTCAGTCTTGCCCCTAAGGGTGCATTTAATCTGCACGGCTCGCTGCTGCCGAAATACCGTGGTCGCGCGCCATTGAACTGGGTATTGGTCAATGGTGAAACCGAAACGGGCGTCACACTTCACCGCATGGTCAAACGCGCGGATGCTGGTGCCATAGTTGCCCAGCAGCGCGTTGCTATTTCACCGGATGATGTGGCGTTAACACTGCACCATAAATTGTGCCAGGCTGCGCGTCACCTGCTGGAGCAGACACTGCCGGCCATCAACGCGGGAAGTTACTCCGAATTCCCTCAACAGGATGCAGATGCTACCTGTTTTGGTCGCCGTACGCCGGAAGATAGCTTCCTCGACTGGAACAAACCTGCCGCGGAGTTACATAACCAGGTCCGTGCCGTCAGCGATCCGTGGCCGGGCGCATTTAGCTATGTTGGCACGCAAAAGTTCACCGTCTGGTCATCGCGCGTTTGCACAAACGACATTGCGGCCCAGCCGGGTACCGTCATCTCCGTGTCTCCTTTACTGATCGCCTGTGCCGATGGCGCACTGGAGATTATTACCGGACAAGCTGGCGATGGTATTGCAATGCAGGGTTCACAACTGGCGCAAGTTCTGGGTCTGGTGCCAGGTTCTCGCCTGAACAGCCAGTCAGTGACCACCAGCAAACGCCGTACTCGCGTACTGATCCTCGGCGTTAACGGCTTCATTGGTAACCATCTGACCGAGCGCCTGCTGCAAGAAGATAATTACGAAGTGTATGGACTCGATATTGGCAGCGACGCCATTGGGCGTTTCCTGCAACATCCGCGATTCCATTTCGTCGAAGGTGATATCAGCATTCACTCCGAATGGATTGAATATCATGTGAAAAAATGCGACGTTGTGCTGCCGCTGGTAGCGATCGCAACGCCTATCGAATATACCCGCAACCCGCTGCGCGTATTTGAGCTCGATTTTGAAGAGAACCTGAAAATCATTCGTTACTGCGTGAAATACCGCAAGCGCATCATTTTCCCGTCAACCTCCGAAGTCTACGGCATGTGTACCGACAAGGTCTTTGATGAAGACAGTTCGAATCTGATCGTCGGTCCGGTCAATAAACCACGCTGGATCTACTCCGTATCCAAGCAGCTGCTGGACCGTGTTATCTGGGCATACGGCGAAAAAGAGGGATTGCGCTTCACCCTGTTCCGCCCGTTTAACTGGATGGGACCGCGTCTGGACAGCCTTAACGCCGCGCGTATCGGCAGCTCACGCGCCATTACACAGCTGATCCTCAACCTCGTGGAAGGTTCACCGATCAAGCTGATTGAAGGCGGTAAGCAAAAACGCTGCTTTACCGACATTCGCGATGGTATCGAAGCCCTGTACCGCATCATTGAAAACGAAGGCGGCCGCTGTGACGGTGAGATTATCAACATCGGTAATCCGCAGAACGAAGCAAGTATTCAGGAACTGGCAGAAATGCTGCTTTCCTGCTTTGAAAAACATCCGTTGCGTAACCACTTCCCGCCGTTTGCCGGTTTCCGTGACGTCGAAAGCAGCAGCTACTACGGTAAAGGTTATCAAGACGTTGAGCATCGTAAGCCTAACATTCGCAATGCAAAACGCTGCCTGAACTGGGAACCGACCATTGAGATGCAGGAAACGGTAGAAGAGACGCTGGACTTCTTCTTACGCAGTGTGGATATCACGGAACACACATCATGACCAAAGTAGGCTTGCGCATTGATGTCGATACATTCAGGGGGACGCGCGAAGGCGTGCCCCGCCTGCTGGAGACATTAAACCGACATAACGTTCGGGCAAGTTTTTTCTTTAGCGTTGGGCCTGACAACATGGGACGCCATCTCTGGCGTCTTGTGAAGCCGCAATTTCTGTGGAAAATGCTGCGTTCAAACGCAGCATCGCTCTACGGATGGGATATTTTATTGGCGGGAACCGCATGGCCGGGAAAAGAGATCGGCCAGGCCAACGCGGCAATCATTGCACAAACCGCCCAGATTCATGAAACCGGTTTGCATGCCTGGGATCATCACGCCTGGCAGGCGCGAAGCGGAAACTGGAATGACAAACAGCTGATTGATGATATTTCGCAAGGTATCATCGCACTTGAAGCCATCATCGGTCAGCCAGTCACCTGCTCTGCCGTTGCCGGATGGCGTGCCGACAACCGTGTCGTCCATGCCAAAGAAGCATTCCATCTGCGCTATAACAGTGACTGTCGGGGAACGTCGTTATTTCGTCCGGTGCTGGAATCCGGGAAAACGGGGACGCCACAAATTCCCGTCACCCTACCAACATGGGATGAAGTGGTTGGTCAGGAGGTCCAGGCGGTGGACTTCAACTCCTATATTCTCTCCCACATCCAGATGAGCAGAGGAACACCGGTGTACACCATTCATGCGGAAGTTGAAGGTATCGCCTTTCATCAGAATTTTGACGAGTTGCTCATTCGTGCTGCCGATATGGGGATGACATTCTGCCCGCTTGGCGAGCTGTTACCTGACGACATCAGTACGCTGCCGTTAGGACAGATAGTACGTGGAAAAATACCCGGCAGAGAGGGATGGCTCGGCTGCCAACAACCGGTGAGTGTGACACCATGAAACCTGCTGCCCGCTACACTCTGGCATTTATCGCTTTAATCGCACTGTATTTTATTTTACCTATCAACAGCCGTATGCTCTGGCAGCCTGATGAAACGCGCTATGCTGAAATCAGCCGGGAAATGCTCAACTCTGGTGACTGGATCGTTCCACACTTTTTAGGGCTGCGTTATTTTGAAAAACCAATTGCCGGATACTGGTTGAACAGCATCGGACAATGGCTGTTTGGCGCAAACAATTTTGGTGTCAGAGCGGGTGCTATTTTTGCCACTTTGTTGACCGCATTACTGGTAGCCTGGCTTGCCATGCGGTTATGGCAGGATAAGCGTACCGCCGTACTCTCCTCCGCTATCTTTTTAACGTTTTTTTCGGTTTACAGCATCGGCACCTACGCGGTACTTGATCCCATCATAGCGCTTTGGCTGATGGCGGGCATGTGCTGTTTTTGGGAAGGCATGCAGGCCACCACCAGAACACGCAAAATCATCGCTTTTTTGCTGCTTGGGCTGACCTGCGGTATGGGTGTAATGACCAAAGGTTTTCTGGCACTCGCCGTCCCTGTGCTTAGCGTATTACCCTGGGTTTTTGCACAAAAGCGTTGGAAAGACCTCATTCTCTACGGTCTGCTGGCGGTGATCGGCTGCATCGCGATCGTACTACCGTGGGGTATAGCGATTGCACAACGCGAACCGGATTTCTGGCATTACTTCTTCTGGGTTGAACATATTCAGCGCTTTGCGCAGGATGATGCCCAGCATAAGGCTCCTATCTGGTACTACATCCCGATATTTGTGGCAGGCACATTACCGTGGCTCGGTCTGCTTCCCGGCGCGCTGCGTACGGGCTGGCGTGAGCGGGATGTTCCGCGCAGTGCTCTGTACCTGTTAAGCTGGATTATTATGCCAATCCTGTTTTTCAGCATCGCGAAAGGAAAACTGCCGACCTATATTCTTTCCTGCTTCGCGCCGCTGGCGATATTAACGGCGCGCTTCGGCCTGCAGGCTGCGGAAAAAGACTCAGCATCCCTGCGCATCAATGGCTGGATCAACGTGCTATTTGGTGTCGTCGGCATCGTCGCTACGTTTATTGTTTCCACGCTGGGACCATTGAAGACGCCGGTCTGGTCGCATATCGAAACGTATAAGGTTTTTTGTGCCTGGGGCATCTTTATCATCTGGACGCTTTTTGGCTGGTATACGCTAAATAACCGCGAGAAGAACTGGAAATTCGCAGCACTATGCCCATTAGGGCTGGCGCTGTTATTTGGCTTCTCCATTCCTGACCGGGTGATGGAATCTAAACAGCCGCAGTTTTTTGTCGAGATGACCAAAGAATCGCTGGAGCCGAGCCGTTATATTCTCACCGACAGCGTTGGCGTCGCTGCGGGACTGGCCTGGAGCCTGAAGCGCGACGACATCATGATGTACGGACAAACGGGCGAGTTAAAATACGGTCTCAACTACCCGGATGCTCAAGGCCGCTTTGTCAGTCGGGAGAATTTTGCCGACTGGTTAGCACAACATCGTCAACAAGGAAACATTACGCTCGTGCTCTCTGTCGGAAAGGATGAAGATATTAATCAGCTTGCCATCCCTCCCGCTGACTACATTGATAATCAGGGGCGTCTGGTCCTGATTCAGTATCGGCCCAAATGATCTGGATAGCCTTAGTCCTCGCCAGCCTGCTCAGCGTCTGCGGCCAGCTATGCCAGAAGCAGGCAACCCGACCGGTGTCTGTTCGTGCGCGAAAACGCTACATTACGCAATGGATTGGGCTTGCTCTGGCAAGCCTCGGTCTGGCCATGCTGCTATGGCTGGCGGTTTTACAAAACATTCCTGTCGGTATTGCCTATCCCATGCTGAGTCTTAACTTTGTATGGGTAACTCTCGCGGCCTGGAAAATCTGGCGCGAACCCGTCACAACCCGCCACTGGCTGGGCGTTGGGCTGATCATTACCGGCATATTTATTCTTGGGAGTGCAGTGTAATGGGCGTATTTTGGGGATTATGTAGCGTGATGATCACCTCCATCGCCCAGTTGAGCCTCGGCTTTGCGATGGATAATCTGCCGCCAATGCTGCAGCCGCTGACGTTCATCTCCGCCGTATTCTCTGTCAGTATCGGAGCGTTTGCTTTATATGCCGGGCTGGCAGGGTATTTGCTGTCGGTTATTTGCTGGCATAAAGCACTACACCAACTCGCGCTGAGCAAAGCCTATGCCCTACTCAGCCTGAGCTATGTGCTGGTGTGGGTTGCCTCAATGATCCTGCCCGGCTGGCAGGGAACATTTTCAGTGAAAGCGCTGGCAGGGGTACTGTGCATCATGGCAGGGCTAATGACGATTTTTCTGCCTTCACGCAAACACCAGCCCTGAGATTACTTATCTTCAGACAGTCGTAACAGACGTTCCCATTCATCACAGATGTACTGTCTGGCATCAATTACCTTAATGACACGGGATTTATCGCGGTTAATACAATACTGTGCATCCTTCAGCGGTGAAAGGAGATCGCCGGGCTTAATCCGCTCGGAAGATTGCGCCTCAGCAAGCATCTTGAGCGAACCACCGCTATCGCAAAGTACGATATAGAGCCTCCCTGCTTTTTTGTGACAGCAAGACTTCTTCACATGCCATTCCATAGCGCACCTTTTGTTAATAAATTTCACAATAGGTTACACTTTAGCAGATAAACAAAAGGACAATAGCTGCGGAATGACAATAACGAGAAATACTATTAATGTTTTCTTAATGTTAATGATGAAGCACTTACCCAATCCAATAACGCACGGCGCGAAATTTTAATTCCTCCTGCTTTGAGCTCGGGCGGCAATGTTAGCCAACAAATCGGCTGCTGAAAGCGGGCTAGCTTATCTTTTACCCACTCTGCGAGATTAGTTTCTCCAGCATTAGCGTCATACTCAATGACCGCCACCGGGCGATGGCCAAACTCTTTGTCTTCTATTGGCACAATAAAGGCTTGTAGAACATGCGGATGCGCTGCAATCACGCGTTCCACTTCTTCCGGCTGTATACCTTCCCCGCCGCTAAAAAACAGATTGTCCATACGACCGACAATCGTTAACTTGCCGTCCTTTAGCACGCCGCGATCGCGGGTTGCAAACCAGCCTTCCGCGTTCACTAAAGGAATAAGCTGTCCGTTACGCCAGTAACCTTGCGCCATGCTGGCGGCACGCAGCCAGACTTCATCATCAACGATTCTGACTTCTCTGCCCACCAGGGGGGAACCCACATCTGCCAGACCATCCGCCTCTTTCGCACAGACCGTAGAAGCAAACTCCGTTAATCCGTAACCGCACCAGCAACGAATCCCTTGCTCGCGCGCTTGCTCCGTCAATTCAACAGGAATTGCCGCACCTCCCAGCAGTACCGCTTTGAGCGTGACCGGCGTGTTGTTGACCAGCAAGCGCCACAGCTGCGTGGGCACCAGTGAAGCGTGGGTACATCCAGCCAGCATTTGCTCCAGCGGCTGCTTGTCGCGCACGGTCATTCGCGCTCCGGCGAACAACCAGCGCCACAAAATACCCTGACCGGAAACATGAAACAGCGGCAGCGAGAGCAGCCAGTCATCCTCAGCACCAAACGGCATTAATGACAGTACGCCCTGCGCGCTTGCCAGATGCGCCTGACAGGTATGAACAGCCGCTTTTGGCAATCCGGTAGAACCTGAAGTTAACGTCATCGTGCTCAAACGTTCAGGCAACCACGCAGCGGCGCGATCGCCTGGTAACGACCGCATCTGCAACGGGCTGAGTTCCGGAAGTGCGATAGCGGCCTCCAGATCCAGCGCAAAACGTAGCGTTAAGTCCGGGATCAGCGCATCAAGCAGCGGCTGAGGCAACTGTGGGTTCACAGGTAAAACCCGCGCCCCACATTGCAGCAGCGCGAGCCAGGCCAGCAAAGCGCGCGGATGATTCCAGGCGCGAAGCAGAACACCATCGCCCTCTTCCACGCCCTGAGCTGCAAAACCACAGGCCAGATGATCTACACGTGTGCAGAGATCGCTCCAGCTTAGTACCTCATCGTTGAGGCGTAAGGCTGGCGCCTTCGCACGAACCTGTCGCCAGTGACGCCACGGCCAGTCACTGAACTGCACCAGGCCCGATAAGCTCACGCTATCGGGCATTTCCTGCTGGGTCATAGCAGACGTTCCAGCGCATCAACGTCGATACACGGCAACGTGCTACCCGGCCAGGTGCGTACCTGCTGGCACTGCATCAGACTCAGGGTATCCAGACCCGGAATGGTCTGCGGCGTTAACCAGGCGGCAATTCTCGCCAGCTGGGTTAAGCCCAGACTCGACTCGATTGACGAACTGATAACGGCAGTCAGACCAAGCGCATGCGCCGCAGCCACCTGTTCGCGGACTTTATCGAGACTGCCAGTCAGCGTAGGTTTGATAACCACGGCCCTGACGCCTTCTTCGGCTTCGAAGGTGAAATCCGCTTCACGCAGACTTTCATCCCAGGCGATGGCAATGCCGGTTTCACGCGCGAAGGCACGAGAATCATCGCGGGTTTTGCACGGCTCTTCGAGAAAGGCAATGCGTCCGCGATATTCCGGATTAACGTATTTCGCGAACTGCTGTGCTTTCAACGGCGTCCAGGCCCGGTTGGCGTCAAGTCGCAAATGCAGCTCCGGGATCGCCTCAAGCAGCAGATTGGCTACCATGCCGTCGCGGACCGCTTCATACAGACCGACCTTGATCTTCGCCACTTTTTCGCCCGGCATATCCGCCAGTTGTAGCACCAGATCGTCAGGATCGCCGGTACACAGCGGCGCAGCACGATAGTCCGCGTCCTGTGGCAATACGCCAGCCAGTTCGGCAAGCGCACAGCTTACGCCAAAGGCGACCGAAGGCAGTTGCGGTAAGGAGTCATCCCCTTGCAGCCAGACTTTCACCCAGGCCAGCAGCTCGGTTTGTGCCTCTTCCCAGCTTTCCTGACTGAAGCCCGGCAGTGGGGAAATTTCTCCCCACCCTTCGCGCTCGCCGTCACAAAGACAAACGTACAGCCCGTCACGCGTTTTTAACCGCCTGTCGCGCAGAATCACCCCCGCGTCCATGGGGATCTGCCAGCGGTATACCTGCGCGCTACGCATTACGGATTCCGTTTGAATTTGCTGAAATCAGGCTGACGTTTTTGGTTAAAAGCGTTACGGCCTTCCTGACCTTCTTCCGTCATGTAGAACAGCATAGTGGCGTTACCTGCCAGCTCCTGCAGACCAGCCTGACCATCACAGTCGGCGTTCAGTGCGGCTTTCAGGCAGCGCAGCGCCATTGGGCTGTTTTGCAGCATTTCACGGCACCAGCGTACGGTCTCTTTTTCCAGATCCGCCAGCGGAACCACGGTGTTGACCAGACCCATATCCAGCGCCTGTTTTGCATCGTACTGACGGCACAGGAACCAGATTTCACGCGCTTTTTTCTGACCGACGATGCGCGCCATGTAGGAAGCGCCCCAACCGCCGTCGAAAGAACCGACTTTCGGGCCGGTCTGACCAAAGATGGCGTTTTCAGCCGCAATGGTCAGGTCACACATCATGTGCAGCACATGGCCACCACCAATGGAGAAACCTGCAACCATCGCTACTACCGGTTTCGGACAGGTACGAATCTGGCGCTGGAAGTCCAGTACGTTCAGGTGATGCACACCGGAGTCATCCTGGTATCCGCCGTAGTCACCACGCACTTTCTGATCGCCGCCTGCGCAGAACGCTTTGTCGCCAGCACCGGTCAGAATAATTACGCCGATGTTGTCATCATAGCGGGCATCCGCCAGCGCCTGGATCATCTCTTTCACGGTGACCGGACGGAAGGCATTGCGTACCTGTGGACGATTAATAGTGATTTTTGCGATACCGTCGGTGGATTTCTCGTAAAGAATGTCGGTATAGCCTTCAGAGCAATCGTGCCATTCTACCGGTGCGTAAAGCATTGTTTCATCAGGATAGATCATAAAATGTCCTATAGTCAGCGACGCAGAATCTGAGCCAGACAGTCCACTACGCCCGCGGGGTTGTCCCGATGCGCGTTGTGTCCGGCATTACGAATCACATGGTTTGGTACTGATATTTCCGCCGCCAGAGCGCGGAATTTTTCGTCACGTTCACCACATAAATAATAAAACGGAAATGTGCGCGTCGTGAGTTGCGCACGTAAATCAGGCTGTACGGCAAGCGAGGTGGCCTCCAGCATTGCCGCCAGCGTTTGCCCATTATTCTGGCTACGCAGAGCGACCAGCGCCTCTCTTTGTGCCGCGTTCAGCGAGGAAAAAACGGGCTGTTGATACCAGTCATTAAACACCTCACGTAGCGGCTCTGCGCGAAAACGTGCAGCCCAGCGGCCATCCGAGAGACGACGCTGAACGCGCGCCTCCTCGCTTTGCAAGCCGGGATGTCCGCCTTCAACCACCAGACCACAAAGCCCAGGCATCTCCTGACAGGCCGCCATCATGGCGACTCTGCCGCCAAGTGAGTATCCCACCAGCCAGTAGTTAAGCATGTTGTAACTAAGTAGAGTGTTACGCAGCAAAACGCTGACATCATCGAACCCACTCACGCCGATGTCAGCGGAGCCACCGTGTCCCGGCAAGTCGATGTATAGCCGCGAATAATCCTGAAACGCTTCGCCGACCGTCTGCCATTCCTGGCAATCGCCAGAGAAACCGTGCAGGAAAACCAGCCAGGGAAATCCCGTCTGCCCCTCTTTCGCCTGCGCATGCAGGATCATAGATGACTTACCTGCGCCAGCAGTTGCTGCAAGGTTTGCGCCCCGTCAGTTTCGTTCACCACCAGCTCAATCACCGTGGCCGCAGGTGTACGCCACGCGTTAGTCAACGCGCTCTCCAGCTGCTCCCAGTTTTCCGGGCGCTGGTATTTAAGGTTAAACATGGCGGCAGCATGCTCGAAATGTACGTTCTGCGGCATCAGATAGAACCGTTCGCGTTCGCTGGCTGGTGTCGGCAGCAGGGAAAAAATCTGCCCGCCGTTATTATTGACCACTATCAGGACAAACGGCGCGGATACCTGGCGCAATAACGCCAGCGCATTCAGGTCATACAATGCAGATAAATCGCCAACAATCGCCAGCGTCGATTTCGCGCTGGCACGCTGTACACCAGCTGCCGTTGACAGCAGGCCGTCAATACCGCTCGCGCCACGGTTGCTATAGACCGGGTAACCAGCCGGAAGCTGCGACAGCGCATCAATCAGGCGTACCACCAGACTGTTACCCACGAACATCTGCCCCTGCTCCGGCAAGTAGTCGCGGATACGGTGGGCTAATTGCGCTTCACCAAACGCCTCACGACGGGCTTCTACCGCCTGCCAGGCCTGTTGCGCCAGACGAGGGATCTCCATACACCAGGGCTGACGTTTCTCCGCCGGATGTAGCTCCAGCCAGTCGCCAACTTTCGCCACCAACCTGCGGCCGCGATGATGGGCCGGATCGAGGCGGCCTTCGATATTATCGACAATCCAGTATTCCTGCGGATCGCAGCTGGCCTGCCATTGCAGCAGACGTTTTCCAGTCAGGCTGCTACCAAGCTGCACCACAATCTGCGCCTGCTGCAATTCAGCTACAGCTTTCGCATTTCCCAGCCACAGGTCGGCGCACGGCAGCGGTTGTCCGGTTTGCGACAGAACATCGCCAATCAGCGGCCAGCCTAACGTCTGCGCCCACTGCGCAACCTTCTTACCTTCTTCCGCGCTCATGCGGCCCGCAATGACTACGCCGCGTTTTTGTCGCCAGAAAAACCAGTCGCGTTGTTTGTCGCTTTCCAGCCGACGCGCTTCTCGCAGCCAGGGCTTATCGTCCTGCCACCAGTCGCCGAGGCGCTGCTGCCAGGCAATCCCCGTTTCGTCCATATCGCCATACAGCGGTTCCGCAAACGGGCAATTGATATGAACCGCCCCGCTATGCAGGGCAGCTAACGCATTATCAATAGTGGACACCAGCCAGCTTGCCGGAATGTCCTGAGTCGGACGCGGTAAAGAGAGCGTTTGCGATGGATGCGAGGCAAACATTCCGGCCTGACGAATCGCCTGGTTCGCGCCACAGTCGATAAGCTCTGGCGGTCTGTCAGCAGTAAGTAAAATCAGTTTTTCACCGGTCAGGCCCGCTTCAATCAACGCGGGATATAAATTCGCCACCGCGGTACCGGACGTCACAATCACGGCGACAGGCTGACGGCTGACTTTTGCCAGACCTAAAGCCAGATGCCCAAGACCGCGCTCGTCAAAATGGGTGTGGTGGATGAATGCGGGGTTTTCCGCTGCCGCCAGCGTCAATGGTGTAGAACGAGAGCCAGGGGCAATGCAGACATGCCTGACGCCGTGGCGAGTGAGTGCTTCCAGAATGACCGCCGCCCAGCGTCGGTTAAATGCGCTTACTGACATGAGATTGTCCGGTATCAATATTGCGACACAGTATAGAGAATCGAATAAATGGATTTTTGATATGAATCGGAAATATACACGAAATCACTATCCTTCCATCTGTAATAAAGTACGTAACCCTGCCGCTTTATTGTCTATTTCTTGCCATTCCTGCTCAGGATCTGAGCCACGTACAATCCCTGCCCCGGCATACAGGCGTACCACGTTTGCACTAATTTTCGCCGAACGCAATGACACGCAAAACTCGCTTTGGCGCAAAGAAAGATAACCCGCTGAACCGGCATACCACTCGCGTTCAAAGGGTTCATTTTGCTGGATGAATTCACGCGCCAGCTCACGCGGAATACCGGCAACTGCCGCCGTGGGCTGAAGCTGCATCAGGCAAAGCGTATCGTCGGCCTGATTCAGTTCCGTCCAGATGCAACGGCGCAGGTGCTGCACTTTACGCAGCCTGAGCACCTGCGGTGGCAGCACATCGAGAGTTTGCGTACAGCCTTGCAGGCGCTGGCAAATATCTTCGACCACCAGCATATTCTCGCGCTGGTTTTTATCATCTTTCATTAGCCAGTCGCCCAATTGCCAGGCCCGATGATCCTCTGGGTGATTGGCCACGGTTCCGGCCAGCGCCTCGGTGCGCAGCGCCGTATCACGTCGTCGATACAGACGTTCAGGAGAAGAGCCAAGAAAAGCGGTGTCGGCGGAGAATGCCATAAAGAAATGGTAGCAGTTCAGATTTAAGCGACGGCTGGAAGCCATCACGGCAGCGGCATTAACCGACTGAGAAAACTGTAAATCGGTCGCCCGCGCCAGCACGACCTTGTCGAGGTCTTCTCCTGCGATCGTTTGAGTGGCGAGTTTTATCAGGTCTATCCAGCCAGCTTTCTCCGGCCAGTGCTGTTCTCCCGTCAAATTCAAACGCAATGCAGGGAGCGGTTTTACGGGAGCAAGCGATGAGATGAAGGCGATCGCTTGTGCAGCGTCTTCACGTAGCGACACGTCGCTATAGAGGTGTAAGCGTAAGCTCGCCACTCCGGCGCAACGTCGCCACTCCAGCCGCGGCAGCAGTAAATTGCCACGCTGAGGCTCAAAGGCATTCAGGCCCCAGATGCGCAGGTCGGGATGATTATCATGCTGATGTAAAAATTGCTGGGCTGATTCCAGCGAGGAAAATGCGGCCACGGCCCCTAATACGGCGGCTTCTTCATCGCCGTTACGCTGCTGCCAGTAAAACTGGGGCCAGACGGGTTGACTGGCCAGCCATCCTAAAGCGTCAAACGCATCATTCAGTGGGAAAGGTATATCGTAAATACGAATTCCAGGTGCTGCTGGCATCTCTTGCGATAAATGACGCATCAGACTTTCCAGCGCAGTAGTGATTGAATGCACGCGGACCTCTCCCTGTTAAAAACCTCTCATTATACGGGGTACTGAGCAGAAAAAGCAGTACCCCCAGTTAGGGAGTACGTACAAATGCGATGACAGAACGGAATTTATCGCCGCGCTAACAATAATCCCATCACTAAACCGACTGTGGCGCCAACGCCGATTCCGCGCCAGGGTTTTTCGTGCACATAGTCATCCGCCCGACAAACGGCTTTTTTCGCACGGTAATAGTAGCTGTCAGAAGCATGGCTGACGCGATTTCTCACCTCTTCTAACGCCCGCTCTGCCCGCGCTTTTAACTCAAGGTATTTTTGATCTGCTGGGTCGCCAGAAGAACGCAGCACCTCTTCCAGCGTTTCACTTAATAATTCCAGATCATCATCGATACGTGATTCATAAGAATGAAAAGACATTATATTCTCCCTTTCTATTGACGTACCCGCTAACTATAGACAACCAGGACTGATTGCGCCTGTTTACGCCTGATGTGCTTCCCGCGCCATTCCGACGTGTGGAATACCATCTTCGTCATAGATATCCGTCACCGGAACAAAGCCAAAGCGTGCATAGAATGATTGCAGATGCGCCTGCGCGCCCAGATACAACGCCTTGTGTGGCCAGTGTTGCGCGCAGGATGCCAGCGTCTGGGCCATTAGCTGTTGCCCCAGTTTTTCACCACGCAGCGCTTCGCTTACAATCACCCGACCAATCACTACCGGCTCCAGCTCGTCATCGCTTTTCAGAATCCTCGCATACGCCACCAGCTCATCGTTATGCCAGCCCAGAATATGCCGATTCTCTCCAGCCAGGTCATCGCCATCCACATCCTGGTACGGACACTGTTGCTCAACTACAAACACCGCGCATCGTAGCTGAAGTAGTGCGTACAGTTGTTGGGTACTCAGCTTTGCATGGTGGAGATCTTGCCAGTGAATCATTGTCTGCCCCTATGTTGTGATAACCTGAACACCCTGCCTTATTGATGGCGAAAAGTGTAACGCAAAGATGGAATTACTATTTTTAGGCACGTCTGCGGGAGTCCCCACGCGCTCACGCAATGTAACGGCAATTTTACTGAATCTGCAACACCCGACTCAGGCGGGGCTGTGGCTTTTTGATTGCGGCGAAGGGACGCAGCATCAGATGCTCACCACGCGTTTCAATCCAGGAAAACTCGATCGTATTTTTATCAGCCATCTGCACGGCGATCACCTGTTTGGTTTACCGGGGCTACTGTGCAGTCGCTCAATGGCCGGCAATGTCCAGCCTCTGACGCTCTACGGGCCAAAAGGGTTGCGAGAGTTTACCGAAACCGCATTGCGTCTGAGCGGCTCCTGGACCGATTATCCGCTGGATATTGTAGAAATCACCGCGGGTGAGATTGTGGATGACGGCCTGCGAAAAGTAACGGCTTACCCGCTGGCGCATCCGCTGGAATGCTACGGTTTTCGCATTCAAGAGCACGACAAACCCGGTGCGCTTGACGCCAATGCCCTGAAGGCGGCAGGTGTAAAAGCGGGCCCGTGGTTTCAGGATTTGAAAGCTGGGAAAACCATCGTGCTGGAAGATGGACGTACGATCCACGGTGCCGACTTCCTCGCCCCGGCCACCAGGGGAAAATCAGTCGCTATTTTCGGTGACACAGGACCCTGCGCGTCCGCCATTGAACTGGCTCAAGGTGTAGATGTCATGGTACACGAAACTACGCTGGACGCTTCAATGGAGGAAAAAGCAAACAGTCGTGGGCACAGCTCAACCCGACAAGCCGCACAGCTGGCGCTGGATGCCGGAGTGGGACGTCTGATAATGACCCACGTTAGCTCACGCTACGATGAAAAAGGCTGCCAGCGCTTACTCGCAGAGTGCAAAACAATATTTCCAGACACGGCACTGGCTCACGATTTCGCCATTTTCAGCGTTTAACGCTCTATTTTTCCGCCTCAGTGCCGATAACAGTGGAAAGGCTGGCTTTCACACTGAGGACAGGATGAACAATTTCCAGAAAGATATTGATGACAGGACAAACCTAACCCTGTCTAACCGTTTTGAACTGCTGCTGTTTCGCCTCGGCAAATCTGTTGAGGAGCAGAAATCAGAGCTGTTTGGCATCAACGTATTCAAGCTGCGTGAAATCGTGCCGATGCCGACCTTTACGCGTCCGGCGGGTATGAAGGCCCCGTTACTGGGTATGGTTAACATTCGCGATCAGGTGATCCCGGTGATTGACCTGCCCGCCGTCGCGGGCTGTAAGCCAGAGACCGGACTCAACATCCTGTTGATCACAGAATATGCCCGCAGCGTCCAGGCGTTTGCTGTGGAGTCAGTGGAAAACATTATGCGCCTGGACTGGCAACAGGTGCATACCGCCGAGAAAGCCGTTAATGGTCGCTATATCACCAGTATCGCTTGCCTGGACGACAACAAAGAGACCAACAACCTGGCGCTGGTGCTCGACGTTGAGCAGATCCTGTACGACATCGTACCGGCGAACCACGACCTGCGCGCAACCGATCTGAAAACCAATAAATTCAACATCACGCCGGGTGCGGTGGCGATTGTGGCTGATGATTCCAAAGTGGCCCGCGCCATGTTGGAAAAAGGTCTAAACGCCATGGAGATCCCGCATCTGATGCATGTAACAGGCCAGGATGCGTGGGAAAAAATTCAGCAGCTTTCCGCAGAAGCGCTGGCGGAGGGCAAGCCGGTCAGTGAGAAGATCGCTCTGGTTCTCACCGATCTCGAAATGCCGGAGATGGACGGTTTTACGCTTACCCGTAAGATAAAAACCGACGAACGTCTGAAGAAAATCCCGGTCGTTATCCACTCTTCGCTTTCCGGTAGCGCGAACGAAGATCACGTTCGCCGAGTAAAAGCGGATGGCTACGTGGCCAAATTCGAAGTCAATGAGCTTTCTTCAGTGATCCAGGAAGTGATGGATCGCACAGCGAAAGGCATCAGCGGTCCGCTGGTGAGCCGTCAGCTATTAAACTGACCGTATTTCACGCATAAAAAAACCCGCCAAGGCGGGTTTTTTCGTTTCTGCATTTCGTTTACATCAGCGGAGTCGCTAACTGCACAATGCTGATCAGCGGTTGCGGGTAAATACCCAGCACCAGTACCAGCAGAGCAGAAATCAGCACCACGATACCGCCCGCGCTGTACTGCCAGTTGGACGGCGCATCGCGGTTCAACTGCTGCGGTGCGCTCAGGTACAGGCTCACCGCAACACGCAGGTAGTAGTACAAACCAATCGCGGAACCGACCACTACCGCGGCAACCAGCCACCACAGGTTAGCCTGTACACCGACGGCCAGTACGTAGAACTTACCGATAAAGCCCAGCGTCATCGGGATACCTGCCAGAGACAGCATCATCACCGTCATCACTGCCGCGAGGATCGGACGATGCCAGAACAGACCACGGTAGGAGAACAGAGAGTCCGCATCCGGGCCGCGGTACGGGCTGGACATCAGGCTGACCACACCGAACGCGCCGAGGCTGCTGAACAGGTAACCAGCCAGGTAAACGCCAACCGCTTCCATCGACATCTCGCCGCTCTGCAGAGCAATCAGCGCCACCAGCAGGTAGCCGAGGTGAGAGATAGAAGAGTAACCGAGCAGACGTTTAATATTGGTCTGGCTCAGCGCCATCAGGTTACCGAAGATGATGGAAGCAAAGGCAATCACGCCCAGTACGATACGTACCGCTTCGCTATCCCCTACCGGTGCGTACAGGAACAGACGCATCACCACGCCGAAGATAGCGATTTTGCTCGCCGTCGCCAGGAAGGTGGAAACCGGAGCCGGAGCGCCCTGGTATACGTCTGGCGTCCACAGGTGGAACGGAACCAGCGAGAGTTTAAAGCCGAGGCCAACAATCATCAGACCGAAGCCCGCCAGCAGCAGCGGTTCGTGCAGCATGCCGTCGCCGAGGCTCTTACCGAGTGCAACAAACGACAGATTACCAGACTGCGCGTACACCAGCGCCATACCGAACAGCAGGAAGGAAGACGCTGCGGCAGACAGAATGGTGTATTTGATACTGGCTTCCAGCGAACGTTTCTGACGGAACGCATAGCCAACCAGACCAAACAGCGGCAGAGAGATCAGCTCAATACCAAGGAACAGCGCCGCCAGATGGTTAGCGTTAGCCAGCAGAATACCGCCGAGCGCGGCAATCAGCACCAACAGGTAGAACTCTTCCCGGTTGTCATCGTAGCCTTCCAGCCACGGGTAAGCGAAGGTACAGGTGGCAAGACTCGCCAGCAGCACCAGCCCGGTGTAGAGCATGGCGAAACCGTCAACCCGCATCAGCGGGGTGACGTCCATGGCGCCCGCCTGGCCAACAAACCAGAGCGAAACCAGCGCGGCGTTAAGCCCAATGACCGACAGCGTGGCATTGAGGAAGTGATTGCGTCGCCACGCAATGGAGAGCATCACAACCACCACCGTCAAGCCGACGATCAGCAGCGGTAGCAGCGCAATCAGGTGTTGTGGAGTTATTGTCATGGCGATTTACGGCCTTGTAGTAGTAACGGAATTAACAAACCACTGCTGGATGTTGCTCATCGCAGAATGCGAGGTATCCAGAATCGGCTGCGGATAGAAGCCAAGCAGTACCAGAAGCACGACCAGCAACAGGATGATAAACAGCTCACGCAGCGACATCCCTGGCAGTTCAACACTGGCAATCTGGCTCTTCGCTTTACCGAAGTAAGCGCGATGCAGCATCGCCAGCGAGTAAACAGAGGCAAACACCAGACCAAAGGTCGAGATCACGGTAATGACCGGAACCACCTGGTAGCTGCCGAACAGAATCATAAATTCGCCAACGAAATTACCTGTACCCGGCATACCCAGCGTACACACTGCGAAGAACATCGACAGCGCAGGCAACCATTTCATTTTGCCCCACAGGCCGCCCATCATACGCATATCACGCGTGTGCAGACGTTCGTACAGCTGACCACACAGAATGAACAGACCGGCTGCGGACAGACCGTGCGCAATCATCTGGATAACAGCACCCTGGTACGCCAGCTGGCTGCCGGTGTAGATAGCAATCAGTACGAAGCCCATGTGCGATACGGAGGTGTAAGCGATCAGACGTTTGATATCGTACTGATTAAAGGCCATCCACGCGCCGTAGAAGATACCGATAACGCCCAGCCACATTGCGATAGGTGCAAACTCAGCCGACGCGTTCGGGAACAGCGGCAGAGAGAAGCGCAGCAGACCGTAAGCCGCGGTTTTCAGCAAGATCCCCGCCAGGTCAACGGAACCTGCGGTCGGCGCCTGGGAGTGCGCATCCGGCAACCAGCCGTGCAGCGGAACTACCGGCATTTTCACCGCGAAGGCAATGAAGAAGCCCAGCATCAGCAGATATTCCACACCGTGGGACATCGGGGTATTCAGCAGCTCTTCATAGTTGAAGGTCCACACACCGGTCGCTTTATAGTGCACAAACACCAGCGCCAGGATGGCAATCAACATCACCAGACCACTCGCCTGGGTATAAATGAAGAACTTGGTCGCCGCCGTGATACGCGTTTTACCGTCAGAGGCTTTATGCCCCCACAACGCGATCAGGAAGTACATCGGCACCAGCATCATTTCCCAGAAGAAGAAGAACAGGAACATGTCGATGGCAAGGAACACGCCGATCACGCCGCCTAAGATCCACATCAGGTTCAGATGGAAGAAGCCCTGGTATTTTTCGATTTCATTCCAGGAGCAAAGTACCGCCAGAACACCGAGCAGACCGGTCAGCACTACCATCAGCAGCGACAGACCGTCGATAGCCAGATGAATAGAGATGCCAAAACGTGGGATCCACGGCAGGACAAATTCAGACTGCCACTGCGGAATGCCAGCGGATTGCGTCAGTGAATAGCCGCCCTGCAACCACAGTTGCAGGCCAAGCGCCAGCGTCAATCCCATGGTAATCAGCGCAATCCAGCGCGGCACCTTCACGCCAAAGCGTTCGGTCTGCCAGCACAGGAAGCCACCGATAAAGGGAATTAATATCAACCAGGGTAATAACATAGCTAAGTATGTCCCTTATATTTACTCCTGCTCAGGCTATCTCACTCGTCAGCCCAAATCCCGGCAGTGCTCGCAATCCTCACGTACTTCAGTACGCTCCGGTTGCTCTGCGCTGGCGGTCTCCGGTCTGACTTCGCCGATGACGCCTGTACATCAGGAACAGATTTTCAACGAATTCTAAAAATTATTTTTGGGTTTGTAGGCCGGATAAGCGCAGCGCCATCCGGCAATCGTTCATCCAGCCAACAAACTCAACGCAGTACCATCAACAGTGCCAGCACAACGACGGCGCCGATGCTCATTGATGCAACATACCAGCGCAGATAACCGTTCTCGCTCAACAGCAGGCCTTTACCTGCAAAGCGGGAAAGGATCGCCGGGATGTTCATCATTGAGTTGAGCGGATCGCGTTTCAGCAACCAGGCAACACCCAGGAACGGCTTGACGAACACTTTGTCGTACAGCCAGTCGAAGCCCCAGGCGTTATACCACCAGGTACCCAGCAGGCGGCCCGGCGCACTGTTCGCAATCGACGTCACCAGCGTGCGTTTACCCAGCCACAGCCATGCTGCGATCAGGATGCCCGCAATCGCTACGATACCGGAGGTAATTTCCAGCGTCATGACGCGACCATGCTCAAGCTCGGTCGTCGCAGGCAGTACACCCTGCAGCGGCGGCACAATCAGCGCGCCAACGAAGGTGGACAGGATCATCAGCACAATCAGCGGCAGATGATGGGTAATCCCCTTCCCTGCGTGGGCGTGAATTTGTTCTTTACCGTGGAACACGATGAAAATCATACGGAAGGTGTACAGAGAGGTCATGAATGCACCGACCAGACCTGCAACCATCAGATTAATATGACCATTCGCCATTGCACCGGCCAGAATCTCATCCTTACTGAAGAAGCCAGCGGTAATCAGCGGCAGAGCCGACAGCGCCGCGCCACCGATCAGGAAGCAGAGATACACCAGCGGAATTGACTTACGCAGACCGCCCATCTTGAAGATGTTCTGTTCGTGGTGGCAAGCCAGGATAACCGAGCCGGATGCCAGGAACAGCAGCGCTTTAAAGAAGGCGTGCGTCATCAGGTGGAAAATCGCCGCATCCCACGCCTGTACGCCGAGAGCCAGGAACATATAACCAATCTGGCTCATGGTGGAGTACGCAAGAACGCGTTTGATGTCGGTCTGTACCAGCGCAGCAAAACCCGCCAGCACCAGAGTGATAGCACCGATAATCCCCACCAGGTGCAGGATTTCAGGCGTCATCAGGAACAGGCCGTGCGTACGGGCTATCAGGTAGACACCAGCGGTAACCATCGTCGCGGCGTGGATCAACGCGGAGACAGGCGTCGGGCCGGCCATCGCATCAGCAAGCCAGGTCTGCAACGGCAGCTGTGCAGATTTACCGACCGCACCGCCCAACAGCATCAGGGTTGCCCACATCAGCATGTTGTTACCGTCTGCAAAGTGCGCAGGCGCCAGTTCCACCATTTCGCGGAAGTTCAGCGTGCCCAGCTCGTTGTAGAGGATGAACAGCGCGAACGCCAGGAATACGTCACCAACGCGGGTTACCACGAAGGCTTTCATTGCCGCAGCGCCATTCTTCGGATCGGTGTAGTAGAAACCAATCAGCAGATAGGAGCACAGACCCACGCCTTCCCAGCCGAGGTACATCAGCAGCAGGTTATCCGCCAGCACCAGAACCACCATGCTGGCGATAAACAGGTTGGTGTAGGCGAAGAAACGAGAATAGCCCTCTTCTCCGCGCATATACCAGGAGGCGAACATGTGGATCAGGAAACCAACGCCGGTCACCACAGAGAGCATGGTCAGCGACAGGCCGTCCAGCACCAGGTTAAAACCGATGTTGAAGTCGCCGACTGACATCCACGTCCACAGCGGCTGGCTGTAAGCCTGCTGGCCATTGGCAAAGAAATCAACGCCAACAAACGCAGTAACCAGCGCAGCCAGACCGATCGACCCGACACCCACGGTAGCGGACAGATTTTCTGACCAACGACCACGAGAAAACGCCAGTAATACAAAGCCAATAAATGGCAGAATAATGGTTAAGGCAAGCATGTTCATCCACGCATCTCACTTACTGAATCGATGTTCAGGTTCTGGCGACGGCGATGAAGTTGCAGCAACAGCGCAAGCCCAATGCTCGCTTCGGCAGCCGCAAGGCTGATGGCGAGAATATACATCACCTGACCATCGGTCTGGCCCCAGTAGCTTCCGGCGACCACAAAGGCCAGCGCGGAGGCGTTAATCATGATTTCCAGTCCGATCAGCATAAACAGCAGATTGCGGCGGATAACCAGACCGGTTAAGCCCAGCACGAATAAGATCGCAGCGAGGATCAGTCCATGTTGTAAGGGGATCATGCGTGCTCCTCCGTTTTTCTTTTCGCGCGGTCATCGGTGCGATTGCTCAGCACTTCACCAGAACGCTCTTCGCGCCCCACGTGGAAGGCCACAACCAGACCCGCCAGCAGCAGCATCGAAGCCAGTTCAACCGCCAGTACATACGGTCCGAACAGGGAAATACCGACTGCTTTCGCGCTAATTGGCGTGCCGTCGATGCCCTGATCGTTAACGCCCAGAATGGCGTAAACAATAACCACCAGCATAATGGCCGACAGAATCGCCGGACCAATCCACACCTGCGGTTTCAGCCACTGACGTTCCTGTTCAATTTCAGAACCACCAAGGTTGAGCATCATCACCACGAACACGAACAGCACCATGATGGCGCCCGCGTAGACGATAATTTCCAGCGCACCAGCGAAGTAAGCGCCTAACGAGAAGAACACCCCAGAAATCGCCAGCAGCGAAATAATCAGGTACAGCAACGCGTGTACCGGATTGGTGTGGGTGATCACCCGCAAGGTTGCGAGAATGGCTATCAGGCCACAGATATAAAAAGCGAACTCCATTGCCCCTCTCCTTACGGTAACAGGCTCTTGACGTCGATAGGCTTAGCTTCGTTCTCTGCTTCGCCCTTATCTTTGCCGTCGATTGCCATACCTGCCATCCGGTAGAAGTTATATTCCGGGTATTTGCCCGGACCGGAGATCAGCAGATCCTCTTTCTCGTAAACCAGGTCCTGGCGCTTGTACTCACCCAGCTCGAAATCTGGAGTCAGCTGAATAGCCGTAGTCGGACAGGCTTCTTCGCACAGGCCGCAGAAAATGCAGCGTGAGAAGTTAATGCGGAAAAACTCCGGATACCAGCGGCCGTCTTTGGTCTCTGCTTTTTGCAGAGAAATACAGCCTACCGGACACGCTACCGCACACAGGTTACAGGCAACGCAGCGCTCTTCACCATCTGGATCACGAGTCAGAACGATACGACCACGAAAACGGGGCGGTAGATAGACCGGCTCTTCCGGATACATCTGCGTTTCGCGTTTCGCGAACGCATGCAGGCCGATCATCCAGATACTACGAACCTGGGTGCCGAAACCTACGAACAATTCTTTTAAGGTCATGGTCTTTGTGTCCCTTATTGCGCCTGCCAGAGAATGACAGCCGCCGTTACCAGCAAGTTGACGAGCGTCAGCGGCAGACAGACTTTCCAGCCGAAGGACATTACCTGGTCATAACGAGGACGCGGTAACGACGCACGAATCAAAATGAACATCATCATGAAGAACGCGGTTTTCAGCGCGAACCAGACGAATGGCGGTAAGAACGGGCCATGCCAGCCACCGAAGAACAGGGTAACCATCAGTGCAGAAATGGTGACGATACCGATGTATTCACCCACGAAGAACAAACCGAATTTCATACCGGAATATTCAATGTGGTAACCGTCGGCCAGTTCCTGCTCGGCTTCAGGCTGGTCAAACGGGTGACGGTGGCACACCGCCACGCCCGCGATGGCAAAGGTGACAAAACCAAAGAACTGCGGAATAACGTTCCAGATATCAGCCTGGTTGTTGACGATGTCGGTCATGTTAAATGAACCGGCCTGCGCCACCACGCCCATCAGGGAAAGCCCGAGGAACACTTCGTAGCTCAGCGTCTGCGCAGACGCACGCATCGCACCGAGCAGGGAGTATTTGTTGTTACTGGACCAGCCAGCGAACAGCACCGCGTATACCGCGAGGCCCGCCATCATCAGGAAGAACAGGATCCCGATGTTCAGGTCAGCAACCACCCAGTTCGGACTCACCGGCACGATGGCGAAAGCCAGCAGCAGCGAGGTGAAGGCGATCATCGGTGCCAGGGTAAAGATGACGCGATCCGAGAATTTCGGGATCCAGTCTTCTTTAAAGAACATCTTGATCATGTCCGCAACCAGCTGGAGCGAACCGCCCCAGCCAACACGGTTCGGTCCGTAACGGTTCTGGAACAGACCCAGCAGACGACGTTCGCCAAAGCTCATGAATGCCCCGCAGGTGACCACCACCAGCAGGATCACGACCGCTTTGAGAATGCTCAGCAGGATCTCAATCAGATCAGGTGTAATCCAACTCATTGTTGTGCCTCCTGCAGATCCTCAAGACGCGCACCTGCCAGAACCGGCGCGATGCCAGGCATACCCATCGGCAAACCAACCTGCCCTGCCGTTAATCCTTCAGCGATTTCAACCGGCAGCGTAACCGTGTTGCCATCGTAGCTGAAAGAAACGCGCGTACCGGCATTAACACCCAACTTCGCGGCATCAGCCGGGTTGAGTTTGATGTACGGCTGCGGCATACGGGTCTGGAAGACCGGCGCACGCTGGGACATTTCGTCGCTGCCGAACAGATGGTAGTACGGCGCGATACGCCACTGCCCATCCTGAGCCTGGAAGCTCGCCGGAACGGTAGTGAAGTAATCCATACCATCTGCAGAAGCTTCGATCAGACGCACGCCCGGATCGCCATGACGCAGTTTACCGCCCACTTCATCCTGGAACTTGTTCCACGCCTGTGGGGAGTTCCAGCCCGGAGCCCAGGCAAACGGAATTTGTGAACGCGGCGCAGACGGTTGGTTGTTCCCTTCCATAGAGAAGGCGAACATTGTGTCTTTGTCCTGCGGCTGGCGCGGTTCGTGTACGCTGATGTTGGCGCGCATTGCGGTACGACCGCTGTAGCGGTGCGGTTCACGAGCCAATTTCTGTCCACGGATACGGAAGCTTGCGTCCGGAGCGGCATCTTTGATACCCGCCAGTTGCGGCAGCTGCTCAACGACCGCGTCGATAACGTGGTCGAGCTGCGTCCAGTCCACTTCGCGGCTCTGCACGGTGCTGTGCAGCGAGTGCAGCCAGCGCCAGCTTTCCAGCATCACGGTGTTACTGTCGTAGTAGGACGGGTCGTAGACCTGGAAGAAACGCTGAGCGCGGCCTTCGTTGTTAATCACCGTACCATCGCTTTCGGCGAAGCTTGCGGCGGAAAGCACCAGATGGGCGTTTTCCATAATTGCCGTACGCTGATGGTCAATGACCAGTACCAGCGGCGCTTTCGCCAGCGCTGCGTTCACACGGGTTGCTGAAGCATGGCGATGCAGGTCATTCTCCAGCACCACAACGGCGTCAGCACGACCTGTTTCCAGCTCGGTCAGCGCATCGTCAAGGGAACCACCGCCAATCATACCCAGGCCCATGCTGTTAACAGAGCGAGCAATCATGGTGATGCCGACGTCTGCGCCACGGCCTTTCAGCGCCTTCGCCACGTTGGCAGCCGCCTGAATCACTTCGGCGCTACCGGCGTTGGTGCCGGAAATAATCAGTGGTTTCTTCGCCCCGGCCAGTGCCTGAACGATAACGTCAATTTTGTTTTGCAGGTCACGGTCGATACCGTCAACCGCCGGAGCGTTGTTATCCAGCGCATGAGCGATAGCGAAACCTAAACGCGCCTGATCTTCAACCGGTGCACGATAGGTCCATGCGGCGATGTCATCCAGACGGGTGTTATCGACGTTGGTAACGAACAGCGGGTGCTTAGCACGCTGGCCGATGTTAAGGATTGCTGCGATTTGCCAGTCAGCCACTTTCTGTGCCGCCGCCATTTCACGCGCTTTACCTTTCACCGCCTGACGCACTGCCAGCGCAACGCGTGCGCCGGTCTGGGTGACATCTTCGCCCAGCACCAGAACCGCATCATAAGATTCGATTTCGCGCAGTGCCGGAGTATGAATCCCGCCGTCACGCAGCACGCTCAGTGCCAGTTGCAGACGTTCCTGCTCGCCCTGGGCGATACCGGTATAGAAGTTATCCGCACCCACCAGTTCACGCAGCGCGAAGTTACTTTCAACGCTGGCGCGCGGGGAGCCGATACCAATTACTTTCTTCGACTGACGCAGAATATCTGCCGCGCCCTGCATCGCCTGCTCGGCGTTCAGCGTGATCAGGTCATCGCCACGACGCTGTACTGGCTGACGCGGACGGTCTTTCAGGTTCACGTAACCATAGCCAAAACGACCACGGTCGCAGAGGAAGTAGTGGTTAACGGTACCGTTATAACGGTTTTCGATACGACGCAGTTCACCGTAGCGTTCGCCCGGGCTGGTGTTACAGCCGATGGAACACTGCTGGCAGATGCTCGGCGCAAACTGCATGTCCCACTTACGGTTATAACGCTCGGAGTGCGTTTTATCAGTGAAGACGCCGGTCGGGCAAATTTCTACCAGGTTACCAGAGAACTCGCTTTCGAGCGTACCGTCTTCCGGGCGACCGAAGTAGACGTTGTCATGTGCGCCATAGACGCCCAGATCCGCGCCATCGGCGTAATCTTTGTAGTAACGTACGCAGCGATAGCAGGCGATGCAGCGGTTCATTTCGTGAGAGATGAACGGCCCCAGGTCCTGGTTACGGTGAGTACGCTTCGTGAAGCGGTAGCGACGGAAGCTGTGACCGGTCATGACGGTCATATCCTGCAGGTGGCAGTTGCCGCCCTCTTCACAGACCGGACAGTCGTGCGGGTGGTTAGTCATCAACCACTCCACGACGCTTTCGCGGAACTGTTTCGCTTCTTCGTCATCAATAGAAATAAAGGTGCCTTCGGTGGCCGGTGTCATACAAGACATCACCAGGCGACCACGCGTGTCTTCCGCGTTTTGATATTGCTTCACCGCACACTGGCGGCAAGCACCGACGCTTCCCAGCGCCGGGTGCCAGCAAAAGTACGGAATATCAAGGCCGAGAGACAGACAAGCTTCCAGCAGGTTGTCCGCTCCGTTGACCTCATATTCTTTGCCGTCTACATGAATCGTAGCCATAGTCAGCATGCTTCCAGTTGGCTCGGTCGTAACCGAGCGTTAATCGAATTTCTTATCGCGACACAGGGCTAACCCTGTAATCACCAGCGCTCTTTCAGCAGGTTCGGCTGAATACCACCAATCTGATGGGTATTGCTGAAGGACTGCTTGATGCCAGCTTCGAATTCTTCGCGGAAATATTTAATGGCGCTCTGCAGCGGTTCCACTGCGCCCGGTGCGTGTGCACAGAAGGTTTTACCCGGGCCGAGGAAACGACACAGTTGCTCAAGTGTCTCGATATCCCCTGGCTGGCCTTCGCCACGCTCCAGCGCGCGCAGAATTTTCACACTCCACGGCAGACCGTCACGGCACGGCGTACACCAGCCGCAGGACTCGCGGGCAAAGAACTCTTCGAGGTTGCGCACCAGAGGAACCATGCCAATCTCGTGATCGACAGCCATGGCCAGCGCGGTGCCCAGACGGCTACCTGCTTTACCAATGCTTTCGAATTCCATCGGCAGATCGAGGTGTGCTTCGGTCAGGAAGTCAGTCCCTGCGCCGCCTGGCTGCCAGGCTTTGAACTTCAGTCCATCGCGCATGCCACCCGCGTAATCTTCGAGGATCTCACGCGCGGTAGTACCGAAAGGCAGTTCCCACAGGCCAGGATTCTTCACGCGACCAGAGAAGCCCATCAGCTTGGTGCCCGCGTCTTTGCTCTTCGAAATGTTCTGGTACCACTCCACGCCGTTCGCGAGGATAGCCGGTACGTTACACAGGGTTTCGACGTTGTTTACGCAGGTCGGTTTGCCCCATGCGCCAGAGCTTGCCGGGAACGGCGGCTTGGACCGTGGGTTAGCACGGCGACCTTCGAGGGAGTTGATCAGCGCGGTTTCTTCACCGCAGATGTAACGCCCTGCCCCAGTGTGGACAAACAGTTCGAAGTCGAAACCGGTGCCCATGATATTTTTACCAAGCAGACCGGCTTCGGTCGCTTCGGCAATCGCACGACGCAGATGCACGGCGGCTTCGATATATTCACCGCGCAGGAAGATGTATCCACGGTACGCTTTCAGCGCAAACGCGGAAATCAGCATGCCTTCCACCAGCAGGTGCGGCAGCTGTTCCATCAGCAGACGGTCTTTATAGGTGCCCGGCTCCATTTCATCGGCGTTACACAGCAGGTAACGGATGTTCATGGATTCGTCTTTCGGCATCAGGCTCCACTTCAGACCGGTGGAAAAGCCCGCACCGCCGCGCCCTTTCAGGCCAGCGTCTTTTACCTGATTAACGATTTCGTCCGGTGACAGCCCTGTCAGGGCCTTACGCGCACCTTCGTAGCCGTTCTTGCTACGGTATTCGTCCAGCCAGACCGGCTGTTTGTCATCACGCAGACGCCAGGTCAGCGGATGGGTTTCGGGAGTACGGATAATGTCTTTCATTTATACCGCTCCAGTAGTTCGGGAATGCCTTCCGGGGTCAGGTGAGCATGAGTATCTTCATCGATCATCATGTTTGGCCCTTTATCGCAGTTCCCCAGGCAACAGGTCGGCAGCAGCGTAAAGCGACCATCAAAGGTCGTCTGCCCCGGCTTGATGTTGAGTTTTTTCTCAAGCGCGGCCTGGATCCCCTGGTAGCCGTTGATATGGCACACCACGCTGTCGCAATAGCGGATCACGTGGCGACCTACCGGCTGGCGGAAGATCTGGCTATAAAACGTAGCAACACCTTCTACGTCGCTTGCCGGAATACCCAGCACATCAGCGATCGCATAGATCGCCCCATCCGGCACCCAGCCACGCTGTTTCTGAACGATTTTCAGCGCTTCAATGGACGCCGCACGCGGGTCTTCGTAGTGGTGCTTCTCGTGCTCAATCGCTTCACGCTCAGCCGCACTCAGCTCAAAAGCCTCGGTTTGTGGTTGTTGATTCTCGTGCATAATTAGCGGTCCACATCTGACATAACAAAATCGATACTACCCAGATGGACGATTAAGTCGGACACCAGGCTGCCACGTACCGCTACCGGGATCTGCTGCAGGTGCGCATAGCTCGGGGTACGGATACGGGTACGGTAACTCATGGTGCTGCCATCGCTGGTCAGGTAGTAACTGTTGATACCCTTGGTCGCTTCCACCATCTGGAAGGACTCGTTTGCCGGCATAACCGGGCCCCACGAAACCTGCAGGAAGTGGGTGATAAGGGTTTCGATATGTTGCAGCGTGCGCTCTTTCGGCGGCGGCGTCGTCAGCGGGTGATCCGCTTTGAACGGGCCTTCCGGCATGTTATTGAGGCACTGCTCAAGGATGCGCAGACTCTGGCGCAGCTCTTCAACTTTCAGCATCACGCGGGTATAGCAGTCAGAAACGCCGCCGCCAACCGGGACTTCAAAGTCAAAGTTTTCGTAGCCAGAGTACGGACGCGCTTTACGCACGTCGAAATCAATACCGGTCGCGCGCAGCGCAGCACCGGTACAACCCCAGTCCAGCGCCTCTTTCTTACCGTAAGCGGCAACGCCCTGCGAACGGCCTTTCAGGATGGTGTTACGCAGTGCGGCTTTCTCGTAAGAATCCAGACGTTTTGGCATCCAGTCGAGGAAGTCACGCAGCAGCTTGTCCCAACCGCGCGGCAGATCGTGTGCCACACCGCCGATACGGAACCAGGCCGGGTGCATACGGAAACCGGTGATCGCTTCCACCACGTCATAGATTTTCTGACGGTCGGTAAAGGCGAAGAAAACCGGGGTCATCGCGCCGACGTCCTGAATGAACGTGGAGATGTACAGCAGGTGGCTGTTGATGCGGAACAGTTCGGACAACATCACGCGAATCACGTTGACGCGATCCGGCGTGGTGATACCAGCCAGCTTCTCAACGGCCAGAACGTAAGGCATTTCGTTTACGCAGCCGCCGAGGTACTCAATACGGTCGGTGTACGGAATGTAGCTGTGCCAGGACTGACGTTCACCCATTTTTTCAGCGCCACGGTGGTGGTAGCCGATGTCAGGTACGCAGTCGACGATTTCTTCGCCATCAAGCTGCAGCACAATACGGAAAGCACCGTGAGAAGACGGGTGGTTAGGACCGAGGTTGAGGAACATGAAGTCCTCATTTTCGGTGCTACGCTTCATACCCCAATCTTCTGGTTTGAAGGTCAGCGCTTCCATTTCCAGATCCTGTTTGGCTTTAGTCAGCTCAAACGGATCAAATTCGGTCGCACGCGCCGGGTAGTCTTTACGCAGCGGATGACCTTCCCAGGTATGCGGCATCAGCAGACGCGTCAGGTGCGGGTGACCTTCGATATCGATGCCAAACATTTCCCAGGTTTCACGCTCGTACCAGTTGGCGTTCGGGAACAGTTTGGTGAAAGTCGGTACGCGCAGATCGTTTTCAGACAAAGCCACCTTGAGCATGATATCGCGATTGCGTTCAATGGAAATCAGGTGATAGAAAACGGAAAAATCCGCGGCAGGTAACCCTTCGCGGTGCGTACGCAGACGTTCGTCCATGCCGTGTAAGTCAAACAGCATGACGTAAGGTTTCGGCAGTCTCTTTAAGAAATCGCCAACTTCCAGTAATTGTTCACGCTTGACCCAAACAACGGGTACCCCGGTGCGAGTCGCCTGAACGGTAAAGGCATCCGGCCCAAAACGGTTGCGCAGTTCGCCAATGACCGGGTCATCAAGGTGATCCCGTGTTTGCCATACGGCGTCTTGCGCGGTTAAGTCGGTCATATTGTTCACCATTGCAAATGGTCCGTGGTGGTCGGCAGTGCTTCGCGCTATTTATGTAGTGATAAGCGAAGGAAGTGCTGCTGCCGACAGGCGCAAATTAAATCTCGTCTGGTGTACGAAGATTCGTTACAGCAATACGTTCGCCGCGTTTACGCTCGCGTTCTGACTGCATATTGGCGCGATAAACGCCCTGATCGCCAACCACCCAGGAGAGCGGACGGCGTTCTTTGCCAATGGAATCTTGCAGCAGCATCAGAGCCTGCATATACGCTTCTGGGCGCGGCGGACATCCCGGGATGTACACATCGACCGGAATAAATTTATCAACGCCCTGCACCACAGAATAGATGTCGTACATACCGCCGGAGTTGGCGCATGCGCCCATGGAAATAACCCATTTCGGTTCCAGCATCTGATCGTAGAGGCGCTGAATAACTGGCGCCATTTTGGTAAAGCAGGTTCCGGCTACGACCATCAGGTCAGCCTGACGCGGCGATGCACGCAGTACTTCCGCACCAAAACGGGCCACATCGTGCACGGCGGTAAACGAGGTCACCATCTCAACGTAGCAGCAGGAAAGGCCAAAGTTATATGGCCAAATTGAGTTTTTACGGCCCCAGTTAACCATGTCATGCAGTTTGCCCATGAACACGTTTTTGTTAACTTCTTGTTCCAGGGGGTCGGTTACGATCTCCTGTTTTTGCAGGGGGTAACGGTCGTTCTCACCGTTAGGATCTATGCGGGTGAGCGTATAATCCATCTTAATGCCTCGCGGTTAGCGTTGACGATTAGCGATACTGTTCGTTTCCGGGTTCATACGCTCGCGGCGTGAACGCGCGGGCGTCCAGTCCAGCGCGCCAATACGCACCAGATAAACCAGACCTGCCAGTAACACAAAAATAAAAATTGCAGCTTCCACAAAGCCAATCCAACCGCTTTCACGGATAGAAGTTGACCATGCGAACAGATACAGCGCTTCAACGTCGAAGATAACGAAGAACATGGCTACCAGATAAAACTTGGCAGACAGGCGCAGGCGGGCGGTGCCGACCGAGTCGATACCTGATTCAAACGGCACGTTTTTAGATCTCGCGCGTGCGCGACCCCCTAAAAACCAGCCGCCGACGAGCATCAGGCAGCACAGGCCAATGGCAACGATAAGAAAGATAGCGAATGCCCAGTGATGAGCGATGATTTCAGTGGATGTTGACATACTCATTGCTTACTCATCAAAAGTAGCGCCAAATTCTCTGCTCTTTTCGGCAGATGAACGCCACATCGATTCATGGGGAGGAATAAAAAAAACCTTACAATCACTGTGAAAAATCATTTTATACAGCTAATTGATGGGGTTTTTTACTCCTTTCTATAACCTTTTGTCAACTTTAACAAAAGTTTCCTCACATTATTTTACACTGTTCCAACTTCATTAACATAAAGTGCTCTTTAGACCCATTTCGATTGCATCATCGGTCATTTTTAATGTTGTTGAATCGTGTCCGTAGTGAAGTAAAAAAGATAATACACGTCTATTTTGACAGGAATTCACCCAGATGCCTCCCCCTAAATGGGAGTATTTTCTTGATCTGTGACACGCTTTTGTTAATTCACCATAAAAAACAGCAACAATTTCTCTAGTTTTTTAACATGGAAACATTTAGCAACTCAGCTGATTATTTTTCATCCTATTGTCAGTCTGTTTTTTTACCTGCTGATTTTGTTAAGTTTTAGTATATGAATGAACAGAAAGCAGTAATATTTGCATAAAAAAAGAGCCGCTGGATGTTTTTTCATCATCAGTGGCTCTTTTTTACACTTACATTTTAAAACGTTTTTTTGTGACGCTTTACTCAAAGTCGCCTTCAACAATCAGCGAGTCATCTCCCCCTTCAGGGGTAAACTGATTGTATTGCCAAGGATTTTGATATGTCTGCATCGACTTAAAGATAACCTGAGCTAATTCATTTTGCGTGGCCGGATCGCTGCACAACAGATACTCGGTATCAGGCAGAGGTGGCAATCCGTCCGCCGCACCCAGTACGCGTAAATCCGGGCTCATCATTTCGACAGGACGGGCAGTAACGCCCAGCCCTGCTTTTACCGCCGCGCGGACCGCAGGCAATGTTGAAGCGACATAAGCCAAACGCCACGGGATCTGTGCGGCATTCAACGTCGCCAGCACGATATCGCGAAACGGGCTGGGATCGTCCAGCAGAACTAACGGCACCGGTTCCCCTTTTTGCAGGATATATTCGGCTGCGCAATACCAGTGCGTCGGTGAAGTTCGCAAATTCAGGCACTCAAAATCGCCAGGTCGGTTAGTGGTGACCACTAAATCCACTTCTTGCGACTTAAGCATCTCCACCATGTAGGCGTTGCGTTTCACTCTGACATCCAGTGCAAGTTTCGGATAAACCGAACTTATACGGTTAAGCAGAAAAGGGAGTATGGTATCGGCGGATTCATCAGAAGCACCGATAGTTAACACCCCCTGAAGATTGTTAAACATCAATGATGAGCATGCCTCATCATTAAATCGCAGTATTTTCCTGGCGTAACCCAACAGCTGGATACCATGCTCGGTCAGCAGTTTGTTGCGTCCATGGCGCGCGAACAACTCTTTCCCCACAAGTTGTTCAAGACGCTGCATTTGCTGACTTACCGCAGACTGAGTTCGACATACCGCAGCTGCCGCAGCCGCAAAGGTATTCAGGTCGGCAACAGCAACAAAGGTTCTCAGCAGATCGAGGTCGAGGTTAATTATCGGACGATTTGCATTTATCATAGTTTTTCACTTACTCGCGGGTCATACCGGGTTAATGCTGTGCATTCAGAATCAAACAACTCCATTTGTAATGTGCCTCCCTTCAGTTTCGCTTAGTGTAACCAAGTGAAAATAAGGATGTATTTGGTTTAACAAACGAAACAATTCTCTTTCTGAGCTATTTTAATACCCGTGATATTCATCGGAATATAGCAACGAGAAAGAGCCGTATTTTTAGCTGCTGGATGATTCTGACTAATGGGAAACATGTAAATTTTGTAAATTTAAAAAATAGTTAACGAACAATAATTTACACATTAAAAACTAACTTTTCAGGATGTTAGGAACAACCAACAAACATTTGAATTATCGTAAAATTCGTACTACACACCATTTCATAGGAGTTATCTTAACCTAAAACCACTATATTTATAAGTGTTATCGCGAATAATTCCGGGCAAATTGGTGTTATGTCAGTGCAACGGTTTTCGTATTATTGGCCCACTCAATTTGATGTCGTTTAAATAATAAATAATAATTAATTAAGAATCTCTCAATTCATTAATTATGCTTAACAATGGATTCACACCGTATCACGCAGGGATCAGACCGATAACAGATTTCGCAGGCAAAACCTCAGTATTTTCGAATTACGCCATTCAGCTGAGATCTCGGCTACCTTTTTCTTTACAGGCCTAACTTTTTTTGACCAGACAAATCACCATACCTACGCTAACAAATCAAAATATAAACCACAAAAAACACAACAATCCAGATTATTACTCTACAAAAATCACATTATTTAGTTATTAACAGTGAATTATAATCCTCCTGCTTTCCAAAATCTTCTACTAAAGACCCTTCAAAACTCACCGTTGTGGGAGTACATTGTGCTGGGCTGACTTCCACGGCAGGGAGTGGCATTCACAGCTAAAAAGGTCAACGTTCATGTCCCCCATTGAAAAATCCAGCAAATTAGAAAACGTCTGTTATGACATTCGCGGCCCGGTTCTGAAGGAAGCAAAGCGCCTGGAAGAAGAAGGCAACAAAGTTCTGAAACTGAACATCGGCAACCCTGCGCCTTTCGGGTTTGAAGCGCCAGATGAAATTTTGGTGGATGTGATCCGCAATTTGCCAACTGCGCAAGGATATTGCGATTCCAAAGGCCTTTATTCAGCCCGCAAAGCAATCATGCAGCATTACCAGGCCCGTGGGATGCGCGACGTAACCGTGGAAGATATCTATATCGGTAACGGCGTATCTGAATTGATTGTGCAGGCCATGCAGGCATTGCTAAACAGTGGGGACGAAATGCTGGTTCCTGCACCTGATTATCCACTGTGGACGGCGGCGGTTTCGCTCTCTGGTGGTAATGCCGTGCACTACCTGTGTGACGAATCGTCAGACTGGTTCCCGGACCTGGATGATATCCGCGCCAAAATTACGCCGCGTACCCGTGGGATCGTCATCATCAACCCAAACAACCCAACCGGCGCGGTGTATTCTAAAGAGCTGCTGATGGAGATTGTTGAGATTGCCCGCCAAAACAATCTCATCATCTTTGCGGACGAGATTTACGACAAAATTCTTTACGATGACGCCGAGCACCACTCGATTGCGGCAATGGCCCCTGACCTGCTGACTATTACCTTTAACGGCCTGTCAAAAACCTATCGCGTTGCTGGTTTCCGCCAGGGCTGGATGGTACTGAACGGACCGAAGAAACATGCCAAAGGGTATATCGAAGGCCTTGAGATGCTGGCTTCTATGCGCCTGTGTGCCAACGTTCCGGCACAACATGCCATTCAGACCGCACTGGGTGGATATCAGAGCATCAGCGAATTCATCATGCCAGGCGGACGTCTGTATGAGCAACGTAACCGCGCCTGGGAACTGCTTAATGACATCCCCGGCGTCTCTTGCGTAAAACCGCGCGGTGCCCTGTATATGTTCCCGAAAATTGATGCTAAACGCTTCAATATTCATGACGACCAGAAGATGGTTCTCGACTTCCTGTTGCAGGAAAAAGTACTGCTGGTCCAGGGGACGGCATTCAACTGGCCGTGGCCGGATCATTTCCGCATCGTCACGCTACCGCGTATTGACGATATCGAAATGTCGCTGAGTAAATTTGAGCGTTTCCTGTCAGGGTATCGCCAGCTGTAACCACGCAAAGTGCTGCCGGGTTTGCATCCGGTAGCACTCTCTGCGCAAAATACCGTTACTGAAGTCACTGAGTAAGGGTCGTTATGAAGCAGAGCCACTTTTTTGCCCACCTCTCCCGTCTGAAACTCATTAACCGCTGGCCGCTGATGCGCAACGTGCGCACCGAAAACGTGTCCGAACACAGTCTGCAGGTTGCCATGGTTGCCCATGCGCTGGCCGCAATTAAAAACCGTAAATTTGGTGGTCAGGTTAATGCTGAGCGTATTGCCCTGCTGGCGATGTATCACGATGCGTCAGAGGTGTTAACCGGCGATCTCCCTACCCCAGTGAAATATTTCAACTCGCAGATTGCCCAAGAATATAAAGCGATAGAGAAAATTGCCCAACAAAAACTGGTCGATATGGTTCCCGATGAGCTGCGCGATATTTTTGCGCCGCTCATTGATGAACATGCCTTAAGTGAAGAAGAGAGGTCGATTGTTAAACAGGCCGATGCCCTGTGCGCGTATCTGAAGTGCCTGGAAGAACTCTCCGCCGGTAACAACGAATTTCTGCTGGCGAAAACACGTCTGGAAAAAACGCTGGAGTCACGACGCAGCGAAGAGATGGACTACTTTATGGACGTGTTCGTCCCGAGTTTTCACCTCTCATTAGATGAAATCAGTCAGGATTCTCCATTGTAAGTTTGCGGCGACATTGCCTTTGTAGGCCGGATGAGGCGTTAGCCGCCATCCGGCACATAAAAATCAAAACGGAAACAGCATCGGGATCATCACCACGCACACCACCATCACAATGATGGTAAACGGCACGCCAATTTTTACGAAATCGCTAAAGCTGTAGTTACCCGGCCCGAGTACCAGTGTGTTTACCGGTGAAGAAACTGGCGTCATAAAGGCTGCGGAAGCCGCCATCGCAATCACCATCGCAAAAGGATACGGCGAAACGCCCATCGACTTTGCTGCCGCCAGCGCAATCGGCGCCATCAGTACCGCCGTCGCAGTGTTAGAGATAAATAACCCAATGGTCGCGCACAGCACGAACAGGCAGCCCAGCATCATATACGGGCCGTACCCTCCACCAACGTCCATTAGCCCTTTAACCACCAGATCAACACCGCCCGTTTTCTGTAATGCCAGCGCAAAGGGCATCATTCCGACAATCAAAATAATACTTGGCCAGTGAATGGCTTTATAGGCGCTTTCGGCATCGATGCAGCGGAATTTTCCCATCAGCAAACAGGCGATAATCGCGGCAACCGTATTAGGGATTTCATCGGTGAGCATTAACGCGACCATCAGCACCAGACAGAAAATCGCATGCGGCGCCTGGCTGTGCGCCGGAGAAGCTTCACTGACTTCCACGGGCATATTCAGCACCACGAAATCGCGCCCTTTTTGCCCCAACAAAGTGATGAGTTTCCAGTTGCCCACCACCAGAATGATATCGCCCATCAGCAGTGGTTCATCCACCACCGCTCCGGCCAGTGCCGTACCATCACGCTTCAGTCCGACGACATTCAGGCCATAACGCGTACGAAAAGCGATTTCCCGTACCGTTTTGCCGATCAATTCCGATTCAGGGATTAATGAAATCTCGGCCATACCCACGTCAAGCGCCTGCTCGGAGAAGTATTCACCGCGCAGCACCATCGGCTCCAACAGTTGCCCGCTGCAAAATTCACGCAGGTCGACGTCGGCCGCTGACATATCAATCAGCAACACGTCACGGGCACGGAACTCAGAAACCCCGTTAACATCGACAATCACGCGGCGAAAACGCCGCCAGCGTTCAACACCAATCACGTTTGCCCCGTAGCGCTCACGCAATTTCAGGTCATCCAGACGTTGGCCAATCATGGGAGAACCGGGGCGAATCGCCAGGCGACGGGCACGCCCTGTCAGGCGATATTCTTTGATCAGATCGCGAAAGGTCCGGCGCTTCCAGCCGTCTCCCGGCTGCCCGGAGTCTTCACCTTTCAGCATAAAACGCATCACCAGCATATAAATTATGCCGAGTACCAACACCACCAGTCCCAGTGGGGTTACGCTAAAAAAGCTAAAACCGTTAAGTCCTTCACGTAACAATTCACTGTTGACGACCAGGTTCGGCGGCGTTGCCACCAGCGTCATCATGCCGCTTATCAATCCGGCAAAGCTCAACGGCATCATCAGCCGTGAGGGGGAGATTTGCATGCGCATAGAAACGCTTAAGACAACCGGAATAAAGATGGCGACCACACCGGTCGAACTCATGAAGGCACCGAGTCCGGCTACGGTTATCATCAGCAACACCAGCATTTTGACTTCACTGCTGCCAGCGACCTTCACCAGCCAGGCACCCATTACCGTCGCCACGCCGGTACGCACCAGGCCGTCGCCGATAATGAATAAAGCCGCTATCAAAATAACGTTAGGATCGCTGAACCCGGAAAAAGCCTCTGTGATGCTCAATGTTCCACTCAGAACAAAGGCAATAATGACCAGCAAAGCGACCGCGTCCATACGCACTCTGCCAGTTGCAAACAAGACGACGGCAATCGCCAGCAATGAGAGAACCCATATCAATTCACCGTTCACAACATATCCTTGTTAAATGAGAGGGATGGACTGATTCTGCCATAAAAAAGCCCCAACAATCTGGGGCTAAATCATGATCAGGTATTTCTTATAACGACCACATTTCCGTTGGGTTGTTTGGTCACAGAAATATGTTCCAGACTGGTCAGCGAAAAATCAACTTCGTCCAGACGCGGCGTATCCGCTGGCGCGTTAACCGCGATGACATGACACCCAGCAGCCAGTCCTGAGAGCACCCCGGCGGGGGCATCTTCCACGACTGCACATTCCTGCGGTGCCAGGCCCAGAAGCTGAGCACCTAACAGATACGCGTCTGGCTCTGGTTTCCCTCTTTTTACCCGCTCGGCGGTGACAAACACTTCAGGAGCAGGAAGCCCGGCAACACGATGACGCGCACGTGCGACCGGCATGGAGCCGGAGGTCACAATCGCCCATGGAATACCCGCTTTATTGAGATGGTTAAGTAAATCAACCGCCCCCGGCAGCGCGGTGATCCCGGCGGTTTCCGTCGCTTCGATCTGCTCCAGACGGGTAAATTCCGCGGCGATCTCTGCCTCAGACTTGCCCACCATAAAGTGTCGCAGGGAGGTAATGGCCTGCTTACCATGAATAAAGCCGAGTACCTCGGCGTGATCGAGGCCGAAGCGATCGGCCCAGTTGCACCACGCGCGCTCTACTGCGGGTAAGGAATCGACCAACGTTCCATCCAGATCAAACAGAAAACCTTTGCACTGCACGCTCGCCCCCTCAGGCATTAATGATTTGGTTAATTTCATTCGCGCTCAGGTGATACTGACGCGGGCAAGAGTGCCAAACATTCAGCATACGCTGATATTTTTCCCACATTGGGGTCTGGGCGTTGAAGCCATGCGTACCCGCATCAAAGTGAGTGTAACGACCTTCCACATTGACCATAAAACGAACGTACCCGAGGAAACGGGCTTCCGTTGCGGCGTCAAAACCGAGGAAGGTCACGCGACGCTCATCAATAGCCTGCGCATCCTTAAGATTAGTCCAGGACACATGTAATGCGTGATACATCTCCATAATATCGATAATCGTACGACAGGTTTCTTCCGTCAGTTCACCAAACTCACGATCCAGCTCACGCATCTGCAAGCCGTAACCGCGTTCAATAATCGTCTGCAAACGACGATAACGCTCGGCGTTAGTTGGATCGAGCATAGTCATCATTTTGTACTGATTCGACAAAATCAGACGTTGAGCGTTGGTCATTTCCATTTGGGACTCCTGTATCACTACTACTGCGATGAAAAAAAAGAAGGTATCTTGTGCCTTCTTTTATATGCGTAATCAGGGGTCAATTACAAATCATCAAGGAAAGTTTTATCCAGTTGTTTGAAGGCGCGCTTAAGCGTGTCAGCCAGCGCCTGGTAATCCGGCTTTCCTTCTACCGGAGAGAGCGCCTGCCCAGCTTCTTGCAATTTACCCCGAACTTCGTAGAACCAATTGAGAATTGAAGGGGGCAGCGGCGTTACGGAACGTTTTCCCAGCCACCACATCCCCTGCATCGGCAGGCTAAGCGCAAACAGCGCAGTCGCCACGGCCGGGCCCAACTGCCCCCCTAACGCAATTTGCCAACATAAGGTGAAGATGGCGATAGGCGGCATAAAACGGATCGCGTAACGCGTCATGCGGATCACGCGGTTCTCAACAAACACGGGCGCAAGGCGCTTTTCCATTGGCCACGTCTTTGCATAGTGCTGCCCCCGGCGAAACAAGCTGAAAAAATTGACGGAGCGATTATCCGGTGTCGACATGGCGGTTACCTCAACTTCACATATAAAAATTAAAAAATTTGTGCAAAACAACAACTACAAGGGACATCGTTCAAAACATTTTGTCTTTGATACCCACATTCAGGTATCCTGTGCCGGCCTGTAAGGCCTGTAGTCCAAAATCATTGAGTCGTCAAATTGGCATACATTATGCCATTGCCTGAAAAATACGCAAAATGACATAGACTCAAAGGTATTTATTCCATCGTGCCCAAAAAGACTATGGCGCATGATGTTAATCATAAACGTCGGTGTCATCATGCGCTACGCTCTATGACTCCCTGACGTTTTTTTAGCCACGTATCATAAATAGGTACTTCCATGTCGAGTAAGTTAGTACTGGTTCTGAACTGCGGTAGCTCCTCACTGAAATTTGCCATCATCGATGCAGTAAACGGTGAAGAATACCTCTCTGGTTTAGCCGAATGTTTCCATCTCCCAGAAGCACGTATCAAGTGGAAAATGGACGGCGGTAAACAAGAAGCGGCTTTAGGTGCAGGCGCCGCTCACAGTGAAGCGCTGAACTTTATCGTTAACACTATTCTGGCACAAAAACCAGAATTGTCTGCGCAATTGACCGCTATTGGTCACCGTATCGTACACGGCGGCGAGAAGTACACCAGCTCCGTGGTTATCGATGATTCCGTTATTCAGGGCATCAAAGATTCTGCCTCTTTCGCGCCGCTGCATAACCCGGCTCACCTGATCGGTATCGCAGAAGCGCTGAAATCCTTCCCTAATCTGAAAGACAAAAACGTGGCTGTATTCGACACCGCGTTCCATCAGACTATGCCGGAAGAGTCTTACCTCTATGCTCTGCCGTACAGCCTGTACAAAGAACATGGCGTTCGTCGTTACGGCGCGCACGGTACCAGCCACTTCTTCGTCACTCAGGAAGCGGCAAAAGTGCTGAACAAACCGGTTGAAGAGCTGAACATCATCACTTGCCACCTGGGCAATGGCGGTTCTGTATCTGCTATCCGTAACGGTAAATGTGTTGATACCTCCATGGGTCTGACCCCGCTGGAAGGTCTGGTGATGGGTACGCGTTCCGGTGACATCGACCCGGCGATCATCTTCCACCTGCACGATACCCTGGGCATGAGCGTTGACCAGATCAACAAAATGCTGACCAAAGAGTCCGGCCTGCTGGGTCTGACCGAAGTCACCAGCGACTGCCGTTATGTTGAAGATAACTACGCTACTAAAGAAGACGCTAAACGTGCAATGGACGTTTACTGCCACCGTCTGGCGAAATACATCGGTTCTTACACTGCGCTGATGGATGGTCGTCTGGATGCAGTTGTCTTCACCGGTGGTATCGGTGAAAACGCAGCGATGGTTCGTGAACTGTCTCTGGGCAAACTGGGCGTTCTGGGCTTTGAAGTTGACCACGAACGTAACCTGGCCGCACGTTTCGGCAAATCTGGTTTCATCAACAAAGAAGGTACCCGTCCTGCGCTGGTTATCCCAACCAACGAAGAACTGGTTATCGCGCAAGACGCGAGCCGCCTGACTGCCTGATTTCACACCGCCAGCCTAGCTGGCGGTGCTGTTTTGTAACCCGTCTAAATTGGCGGTAACGAAAGAGGATAAACCGTGTCCCGTATTATTATGCTGATCCCTACCGGAACCAGCGTCGGCCTGACCAGCGTCAGCCTTGGCGTGATCCGCGCAATGGAACGCAAAGGCGTTCGTCTGAGCGTCTTTAAGCCGATCGCTCAACCGCGTGCCGGTGGCGATGCGCCAGACCAGACTACCAGCATCGTCCGTGCTAACTCTTCTCTGCCAGCCGCTGAGCCGCTGAAGATGAGCCACGTTGAATCTCTGCTGTCCAGCAATCAGAAAGATGTGCTGATGGAAGAGATCATCGCGAACTACCACGCGAACACCAAAGACGCTGAAGTTGTACTGGTTGAAGGCCTGGTCCCAACCCGTAAACATCAGTTCGCGCAGTCTCTGAACTACGAAATCGCGAAAACGCTGAACGCGGAAATCGTCTTCGTTATGTCTCAGGGTACCGACACCCCGGAACAGTTGAACGAGCGTATTGAACTGACTCGCAGCAGCTTCGGCGGCGCGAAAAACACCAATATCACCGGCGTAATCGTTAACAAACTGAACGCACCGGTTGATGAGCAGGGCCGTACTCGCCCGGATCTGTCCGAGATTTTCGACGACTCTTCCAAAGCGAAAGTGATCAAAGTTGATCCGGCTAAACTGCAAGAATCCAGTCCGCTGCCGGTTCTGGGCGCGGTGCCATGGAGCTTCGATCTGATCGCTACTCGTGCAATCGATATGGCGCGTCACCTGAACGCCACCATCGTTAACGAAGGCGATATCAACACCCGTCGCGTGAAGTCTGTGACGTTCTGCGCACGCAGCATTCCACATATGCTGGAACACTTCCGCGCAGGCTCCCTGCTGGTAACTTCCGCAGATCGTCCTGACGTGCTGGTTGCAGCATGCCTGGCGGCCATGAACGGCGTGGAAATCGGTGCCCTGCTGCTGACTGGCGGCTACGAAATGGACGCGCGCATCACTAAACTGTGCGAACGTGCATTTGAAACCGGCCTGCCGGTATTCATGGTAAACACCAACACCTGGCAGACCTCTCTGAGCCTGCAGAGCTTCAACCTGGAAGTTCCGGTTGACGATCACGAGCGCATTGAGAAAGTTCAGGAATACGTTGCTAACTACATCAACGCTGACTGGATTGAATCCCTGACTGCAACCTCTGAGCGTAGCCGTCGTCTGTCTCCGCCAGCGTTCCGTTATCAGTTGACCGAGCTGGCGCGCAAAGCGGGCAAACGCGTTGTTCTGCCGGAAGGCGACGAACCGCGTACCGTTAAAGCGGCAGCCATCTGTGCTGAACGTGGTATCGCAACCTGCGTACTGCTGGGTAACCCGGATGAGATCACCCGCGTTGCAGCCTCTCAGGGCGTTGAACTGGGCGCTGGCGTAGAAATCGTTGATCCAGATGTGGTTCGCGAAAGCTACGTTGCTCGCCTGGTCGAACTGCGTAAAAACAAAGGTATGACCGAAACCGTTGCCCGCGAACAGCTGGAAGACAACGTGGTTCTCGGTACCCTGATGCTGGAACAGGACGATGTTGACGGTCTGGTTTCTGGTGCAGTACACACCACCGCAAACACCATCCGTCCGCCGCTGCAGCTGATCAAAACTGCACCGGGTAGCTCTCTGGTGTCTTCCGTGTTCTTCATGCTGCTGCCGGATCAGGTTTACGTTTACGGCGACTGCGCGATCAACCCGGATCCGACTGCAGAGCAACTGGCAGAAATCGCGATTCAGTCCGCTGATTCCGCAATTGCCTTCGGTATCGAACCGCGCGTAGCGATGCTCTCCTACTCCACCGGTACTTCTGGTGCAGGTAGTGACGTAGAGAAAGTTCGCGAAGCAACCCGTCTGGCACAGGAAAAACGTCCTGACCTGATGATCGACGGTCCGCTGCAGTACGACGCCGCCGTTATGGCTGACGTAGCGAAATCCAAAGCGCCGAACTCTCCGGTTGCAGGTCGCGCTACCGTGTTCATCTTCCCGGATCTGAACACCGGTAACACCACTTACAAAGCGGTACAGCGTTCTGCCGACCTGATCTCCATCGGGCCAATGCTGCAGGGTATGCGCAAGCCGGTGAACGACCTGTCTCGTGGCGCGCTGGTAGACGATATCGTCTACACCATCGCACTGACCGCGATCCAGTCTTCCCAGCAGCAGCAGTAATCTGCCGAGTGTGCCGGATCTCTTATCCGGCAACACATCTGCTTATCAAACCGGAAATAGCTGATATTTCCGGTTTTTTTATGTCTATTTCCCTTTTGGCATAATCTGAAACATTTGCCTGGATGCGCTGCATCAATGAATAACTATTCTTCTGTTCGCATACTTACTCTCTTTTGCGTTGCAACAGGGATAGTCTTTCATGTCAGCAGTAACAGAATCACAGCCAGCTAAAAAATGGGCGATGCCCGATACGCTGGTGATTATTTTTTTCGTCGCCGTTTTAACCAGTCTGGCGACATGGGTTGTTCCCGTCGGGATGTTCGACAGCCAGGAAGTGCAGTATCAGATTGATGGACAAACCAAAACCCGTAAGGTGGTTGACCCCCATTCCTTTCGTATTCTGACCAACGACGCAGGTGAAGAGCAGTATCACCGGGTGCAGTTATTCACCACCGGAGATGAACGCCCAGGCCTGATGAATTTCCCGTTTGAAGGATTAACCTCCGGCTCGAAATTCGGCACTGCTGTCGGCATCATTATGTTTATGCTGGTCATTGGCGGTGCATTCGGCATCGTTATGCGTACCGGCACCATTGATAACGGCATCCTGGCGCTCATTCGCCATACGCGGGGCAACGAGGTCCTGTTTATCCCAGTGCTGTTTATTCTCTTCTCCTTAGGCGGTGCGGTGTTTGGCATGGGGGAAGAGGCTGTTGCCTTTGCCATTATCATCGCGCCTTTGATGGTACGGCTAGGTTACGACAGTATCACCACCGTGCTGGTTACCTATATCGCGACTCAGATTGGTTTCGCCAGTTCATGGATGAACCCATTTTGCGTGGTGGTCGCGCAAGGTATTGCGGGGGTACCGGTGCTCTCTGGTTCCGGGCTACGCATCGTGGTCTGGGTGATCGCTACACTAATCGGGCTGACCTTCACGCTGGCCTATGCGGCGCGTATCAAAAAGAATCCGCTTTTGTCCCGGGTACATGAATCCGACAGCTTCTTTCGCGAGCAGCAGGACGAGGTCGTGGAACGACGCTTCACGCTGGGCGACTGGTTAGTGCTACTGGTGCTAACCGCGGTGATGATTTGGGTTGTCTGGGGCGTTATCGTCAACGCGTGGTTTATTCCTGAGATCGCCAGTCAGTTCTTCACGATGGGTCTGGTGATTGGCATTATCGGCGTCGTGTTTCGGCTCAACGGCATGACGGTCAACATCATGGCCTCCTCATTCACTGAGGGTGCACGAATGATGATTGCACCTGCCCTGCTGGTTGGTTTTGCCAAAGGCATTTTACTGCTGGTCGGTAATGGAGAGGCGGGTGAAGCCAGCGTGTTAAACACTCTGCTGCACAGCATTGCCAATGGCATCAGCGGGCTGGATAACGCCATCGCGGCGTGGTTTATGCTGTTGTTCCAGGCAGTTTTTAATTTCTTCGTCACTTCCGGCTCTGGTCAGGCTGCGTTAACCATGCCGCTACTGGCACCGCTGGGCGATTTGGTTGGCGTAAACCGTCAGGTCACAGTCCTGGCCTTCCAGTTTGGCGACGGATTCAGTCATATTATCTATCCGACGTCAGCATCTCTGATGGCTACGTTAGGCGTTTGTCGGGTGGATTTTCGTAACTGGCTGAAGGTAGGTGCTACGCTGTTGGGACTGCTGTTTATTATGTCCAGCGTGGTGGTGATTGGCGCGCAGATGATGGGTTACCATTAAAAAGTGTGCGTCCGGCCTACTCGATTTCTCGACGCAGTAGGCCGGATGAACAGAGTTTACTCAGCTTCTTCCTGCTTTTCGGCTTTCGCCCCTTCATTCTTGGCGTTGCGGGTCATCCACAGCGCCAGGGCTTTCAGGGAGTCCGGTGTAAATTCGTCGCAGCGCGCGGTAATTTCTTCCGGCGTCAACCAGCAAACTTCACTGACCTCATCTTCCTGAAGCGCAAACGGTCCGTGGGAAACGCAGCTAAACAACCCACCCCATACGCGACAGTTCTGGTCTTCAAAGTAAAACTGGCCATGCTCGGCAAACGGCACGCCCGCAATCCCCAGTTCCTCTTCTGCTTCACGACGCGCTGATTCCAGCATCTGCTCGTCAGCCTGAACCACACCGCCTGCGGTGGCATCCAGCATGCCGGGCAAAAAATCTTTTGTCTCAGTGCGGCGTTGAACCAGAATTTTGCCCATACCATCATGCACAACGATATACGTTGCACGATGGCGTAAGCGTTGCGCCCGCATTTGTTCCCGGCTGGACTGTGCAATGACTTCATTGTCTTCATTCACAATATCCACCCATTCAGTACTTGCCAAACGACGCTGTTCCACCATCAGGAAACCTTCTTTTTTCTGGCGCTCTTACGGCGCGTTTATGTTTGTGGGGTAAATTACGGATTAATCTCGACCTGTGCAATAACACTTTGATCATTGAGTGCCATTACGCTGAGAACATTATCATCCAGAATCCCGTAACTTGCCGCAAAGCCCCCTTTCGGGATGCTTACCGAGCCGGGATTGAAATGATAGATACCCTCGCGCCGCTCAGCAACCGGCAGATGAGTATGCCCATAAACCAGAACATCGCCCGCATTGAGCGCCGGCAAATTTTGCGGGCCAAAAAGATGTCCGTGCGTCAAAAAGAGTCGCTGGTTTTCTGTCAGAATTTGCTGCCACGGCGCAGTCATCGGAAAATGCAGGAGCATCTGATCCACTTCGCTGTCGCAATTACCACGCACCGCAATAATTCGCGATGCCAGCTCATTCAGCCGTTCAGCAACCTGCGCAGGTGCATAGCCTTCTGGAAGCGCATTACGCGGCCCGTGGTTTAAAACATCACCCAATATCACCAGCCATTGCGCGCCGCTTGCAGCAAACCGCTCGAGTACGCGTTCCGTGGCTGGCAACGAACCATGAATGTCCGATGCGAACATCAGTTTCATCACTCACTCCTCGCTGAAAATTACCTTGTAATGATACTGGATTACGGCCCGTTTTTCAGCAGGAACGCTTCGCTGAAAGCGCGATAAAACGCTGTACTGAAGCGCGCTGCCACTGGAAGGTGGCGTATTCCGCAAGCGCTTCTGGAACCTCATCGCCGTTAAGGACCAGGCGATTAAGCATTAGCGCTAAATCGCAGTCAGCGATACACCATTCGCCAAATAAATTCTGCTTACCGTGGCTCAGTAAACTGCTCGCAGTAGCGAACAGTTTTTCCGCACTGGCTTTTCCCGCTTCGCTTAACGGGCCTTTCTTCACGCCAGCAAAAACGACATCTGTTGATCGTTCCTCACGGATAGGCATTAAATCGCTGCGGATCCACGCCTGAACCTGGCGCGCCCGCGCGCGCTTTTGTACATCGTGTGGGTAGATACGCTCCCACTGTGGCGGTGCAAAGCTCTCTTCCAGGAATTCCGTAATCGCTGATGATTCGCTCAGTTCAAAACCATCGATCTCAAGAACCGGTACGCGGCGCGTCAAGGCGTAACCTTGCCATGAAGGATGCAAGTGTTCACCACTATTGAGATCAACGGTTTTCAGCGTGAAAGGTAGCCCCTTCTCTTGCAGAGCGACATAAACAGACAGCACGTAGGGGGAGAAAAAATTGGCATCTGACCACAGCGTAATTGCAGATTTGCTCATAATGTCCTCTGAAGTGTATTGGCTTGCCTTCAAAATATAGAGTCTTTCTCTCGCTGTCACTTGATGAAAACTCACGCACGCCAACAGGCTCTATACTTGTAATGACCCGGTTCATGACAAAACGGATGCTGAAAATGATCGATCTCTATTACACGCCATCGCCAAACGGTCACAAAATCACGCTGTTTCTTGAAGAGGCACAGCTGCAATACCGTCTGATTCATGTCGATATCAGCAAAGGCAGCCAGTTTCGCCCCGATTTTCTGCTGATCTCGCCGAACAATAAAATCCCGGCCATTATCGATCATGCGCCGGAAGATGGCGGAAGGCCCATCAGCTTGTTTGAGTCCGGAGAAATTTTACTCTATCTGGCGGAGAAGAGCGGTAAGCTGCTCAGCGGTGAATTACGCGAACGCCACACCACACTGCAGTGGCTATTCTGGCAGGTCAGCGGTCTGGGTCCCATGCTGGGGCAGAATCATCATTTCAGTCATTACGCTCCGCAAACGATCCCTTACGCTATTGAAAGATACCAGGTTGAAACCCAGCGCCTGTACAACGTGATGAATAAACGTCTGGAAACGTCACCCTGGCTGGGAGGCGATCACTACAGCATTGCTGACATTGCCTGCTGGCCGTGGATCCACGCCCATCAGCGTCAGCGCATCGACCTCGACAATTACCCGGCGGTCAATAACTGGCACGAACGCATCCGTACGCGTCCTGCCACGGAACGCGCCATGCAGCAAGCACTGAGTGAGAAGCGGTGACGCAATTCGGTTCTCGTGTATCATGCAGAGGTTCATACATGGAGGAAACCTGCAATGTCACAACCTGACGCCATTATTCGTATAAAAAACCTTCGTCTGCGCACCTTTATCGGCATCAAAGAAGAGGAGATCCTTAATCGCCAGGATATCGTCATCAACATTGCCATTCACTATCCGGCAGACAAAGCCCGTACCAGCGAAGATATCAACGACGCGCTGAATTATCGCACTATAACCAAAAGCATCATTGCCCACGTGGAGGGTAACCGCTTCTCATTGTTAGAAAAATTAACTCAAGATGTGCTCGATATCGCACGCGAACATCACTGGGTCACTTATGCTGAAGTGGAGATAGATAAACTTCACGCATTGCGTTACGCCGACTCAGTATCAATGACGCTGAGCTGGCAGCGCTAAAACGTAACCCGGGAGGCGACATGCAGATTCTGATTACCGGCGGTACTGGCCTGATTGGACGTCATCTGATCCCCTGCCTGCTGGAACTGGGGCATCAGATAATCGTAGTGACACGTACCCCTGATAAGGCTCGTCAGATTCTCGACTCTCGGGTCACGTTATGGAAAGGACTGGAAGAGCGGCAACATCTCAATAATATTGATGCCGTGATTAACCTTGCCGGAGAGCCTATTGCAGATAAGCGCTGGAGCGCACAGCAAAAGGAACGCTTGTGCCAGAGCCGTTGGGGCATTACGCAGAAACTGGTCGATTTAATCAATGCCAGCGAGACGCCGCCCTCAGTGTTACTCTCCGGTTCCGCTACCGGTTACTACGGCGATTTGGGCGAAGTTGTGGTTACGGAAGAAGAGCCACCGCATAACGAATTTACCCACAAGCTGTGCGCCCGCTGGGAGCAAATTGCCAGCACTGCGCAAAGCGACAAAACCCGCGTGTGTATGCTGCGTACCGGCGTGGTACTGGCCTCAGCAGGCGGCATTCTGGCAAAAATGGTCCCGCCGTTTCGTCTTGGCTTAGGCGGCCCGATCGGTAACGGACGCCAGTATATGGCCTGGATCCATGTTGATGATATGGTCAACGGAATTATCTGGCTGCTGAATAACGATCTACGCGGTCCCTTCAATATGGTTTCGCCATACCCTGTGCACAATGAGCAGTTTGCCCACGCGCTGGGTCACGCTCTGAACCGCCCTGCAATTCTGCGCGTTCCCGCCACCGCTATGCGACTGCTGATGGGGGAATCGTCAGTACTGGTCCTTGGTGGACAACGCGCATTGCCCAAACGTCTGGAAGCTTCCGGTTTTACGTTTCGCTGGTACGATTTAGAAGAAGCGCTGGCGGATGTCATCCGATAACCCCAATGCACTATTCACAGTCGCCGTTGTGGTGGTAAGGTTATAGACCAGATTTCCGCAATGGCGACGTTATGGCGATAATATCGACTCCCCGACTTACCCTCTCTTTGTTTCAATTTTCTGACTGGTCATTTTTCCAGAAACTCCGTGAATGTCCTGAAGTCATGCGCTATATGGGCAACATCGCCCCGGCGAAAGATACGCGGCTGTTATTCGCCAGACGTCTGGCCGCACAGCACACTTTCGTCATCCGCGAACATAACAGCCCGACTCCACTTGGCGATATTGGTCTGCAAATCAGCCATCTTTACCCGCAGGAAGCCGACCTCGGCTACGCCATCATGCCACAGGCTCAGGGGAAAGGTATTGCCAGCGAAGCCGTGCGTGCGGTGTGCCAGTATGCCTTCGAGCATGCAGGTGTGACGGCGATAAACGCATACGCGCTGGCGGATAACAAGGGTTCAATCCGTATTCTGGAAAAGACAGGCTTTGTACGTACGCAGGTACTGGAAAAGGCGTATGAGATTGACGGCATCGCTTACGACGACTGGGTGTTTCGGCTGGAGCGCGACGCGCTAAAATTGTAAGCCCGGAAAGCGTAGCGCCTCCGGGCTGTTGACTTACTTCAGCGATCCTTTAAGGAACTGCTGCAAACGCGGGCTTTGCGGATTACCAAATACCTGCTCCGGGTCACCCTCTTCCTCAATTTTCCCCTGATGCAGGAAAATCACGTGCGTGGAAACATGACGGGCAAACCCCATTTCGTGGGTCACCACCACCATGGTTTTCCCCTCTTCAGCCAGCTGTTGCATAATGCGCAGCACTTCACCCACCAGCTCAGGATCAAGCGCCGACGTAGGTTCATCAAACAATAACACTTCCGGTTCCATCGCCAGCGCACGGGCAATGGAAACACGCTGCTGCTGACCACCGGACAGGTGCACCGGATATTTGCCCTGTGCGCGCTCATCAATGCCCACTTTAGCCAGATACTTCACCGCACGGTCGCGGGCTTCCTGCTTGCTCAGCCCCAACACCTGAATCGGCGCTTCCATGACGTTTTCCAGCACTGTCATGTGGCTCCACAGATTAAAGTGCTGAAAGACCATCGTCAGACGCGTACGCAGCAGGCGTAGCTGATTTTTGTCCGCAACTTTCAACTGGCCGTCTTTGTCGCGCACCAGACCAATGTTCTGACCGCTGACGACAATCGACCCGGCACTCGGTTTCTCAAGAAAGTTAATGCAGCGCAGGAAGGTACTTTTACCGGAACCTGACGAGCCAATAATGCTGATAACATCACCCGCGTTGGCCTGCAGCGATACCCCTTTCAGCACTTCATGTTCGCCGTAGTGCTTATGTAAATCGATAACGTTTAATTTATTTTCAGACATCGTGTTACTCGAATCATTTAGAGGATACATGCTGCAACCAGCGTTTTTCCGCTTTACGGAACAGACTGATCAGGACATACGAAATAATCAAATACAGCACAGCGGCAATACCGAAGGCGGTAAACGGCTGATATGTTGCCGAGTTGATATCGCGAGCGATTTTCAACAAATCAGGTACCGTTGCAGTAAATGCCAGCGCCGTGGAGTGCAGCATTAAAATGACTTCATTGCTGTATGCCGGCAGCGCAATACGCAGCGCGGAAGGTAAAATAATGCAGCGATACAGTTTGAATGACGAGAAACCGTATGCGCGCGCAGCCTCAATCTCACCGTGAGGCACGGAACGAATAGCCCCGGCGAAAATCTCCGTGGTATAGGCGCAGGTATTCAGCGTCAGCGCCAGCACGGTGCAATTCAGCCCGCTGCGGAAAAACGCGTTGAGGAAGTCCGTGCCTTTAACTATCTCCAGCGTATACATCCCGGAATAAAACACCAGTAGCTGAACGTACAGCGGCGTCCCACGAAAAATATAGGTGAACAGCCAGATGGGAAACTGGATAAATTTATTACTGGAAACGCGACCAATCGCCAAAAAGAGTGCCAGTATTCCGCCCATCACTACTGACGAAATCAAAAGCCACAGGGTGATAGCGACGCCAGTATAGCGATATCCGTCGGTCCACAGCAGGGACTTCCAGTATTCCTGAATAATCTCGATCACAGGTCAGCCCTCTTCACACCCACGGAATAGCGGCGCTCAAGGTACAGCAGCACACCATTAGAAACAGTGGTAAACACCAGATAGATGACCCCGCACACGACGGCAAAATAGAACGGCTCCCAGGTACTCTTCCCGGCAAGCTGAGTCGCTTTCACCACGTCTTCAAGTCCAAGCAACGATACCAGCGCCGTAGCCTTAAGAATAACCTGCCAGTTATTACCGATTCCCGGTAAGGCATAACGCATCATCGCCGGGAACATAATGCGACGAAATATTTGTGAGCTGGTAAAGCCAAACGCCGTCGCGGCTTCAATATGGCCTTTTGGTACAGCCATAAATGCACCGCGAAAAGTTTCGGTAAAGTAGGCGCCGTAGATAAATCCAAGGGTGATAATGCCCGCAACCATCGGATCAATATCAATCTGGCCGATACCGATGGCATCGGTAATGGTATTCAGCGCGATTTGTAATCCGTAGAAGATGAGCAGCATTAAGACCAGATCGGGCACGCCGCGGATTAGCGTTGTGTACCCTTCGAAAATAAGCCCCATTGCCCGGCTTTGCGACAGCTTTGCTGCTGCGCCGACAAGACCTATCAGAACCGCCAGTACCACCGAGCTGAGTGCCAGCTCCAGCGTAACAATTGCGCCCTGTAAAATAACACCTGAAAAGCCATACAACATGCTGCCTGTCCTGTCGTGTGTGGTGGAGTAGTAAGCCTCTTTTGATTTCAGACTAACCGTTAAATGCCGGATGGCGGCCTTGCCTTATCCGGCCTACAAAATCACCGTAGGCCGGATAAGCGCGGTGCCATCGGGCATAAATTCAACGCGTCAAAAATCTACGGGCTTTATCAGCACCTGCGGTAATTAACCGCCGTAAACATCAAAATCGAAGTACTTTTTCGCCAGCTTCTCGTAAGTACCGTCAGCTCGCATTTCGGCAAAGGCTTTATTCAGCGCTTCGCGCAGTTCATTATCGTCTTTGCGCAGCCCCATACCGGTACCCACGCCGAACAACTTCTCGTCTTTCACAGACGGGCCGCCGAATTTGTAATCTTTACCGACTGGCTGTTTCAGGAAGCCTTCGCTGGCCGCAACTTCATCCTGGAACGCGGCGTCAATACGCCCGGCAGTCAGGTCAGAATAGATATTGTCCTGCCCCTGATAAGAGACAATCTCAATACCTTTTGGCGCCCAGTGTTCGTTGCCGAAGGTTTCCTGGGTAGTGCCCTGCAGCACACCAACACGTTTGCCTTTCAGCGACTCAATGGTCGGCTGAATAGCAGAATCTTTAGCGACAACCAGACGCGAATCGGCTGCATAAAGCTTGTCGGTAAATGCGATTTCCTGCTGACGTTTTTCAGTAATGGAAAGCGAGGACATGATGGCATCGATTTTCTTCGCTTTTAGCGAAGGGATCAGCGCGTCCAGCGGGTTTTCCACGAAGGTACATTGCGTATTGATACGTTTGCACAGTTCTTTAGCCAGATCGATATCAAAACCGACTAATTCACCCTGCGCATTCTTCGATTCGAACGGCGCATAAGTAGGATCGGTACCGATACGAATTTTTTGCGGAATGGCTGCAAATGCTGCGGTAGCACTGGAGAAAGCCAGAACCAGAGAAAGAGACAACACCAGTTTTTTCATAACTATCCTCAACAGACTGTCTTTTATAGGGGATCTTTACAGGACCAGGTGCAGTTATCGTGCCATTAATCAGGCCGACAAGGCAAAGCATTCTACCCTGTCGGCGGTATTTATTTGCATGAAAAGCGCTTAAGTATGCACTCATGCTTATTAAGTCAGCGATAAAAGCACCAAAACAGTGCACTGAATTTATTATGCACCGAAATGGTTACCCGCAATGGTGCAGTCAATTCCCCACGCCGCTGTATTAATCGCCGTAGACATTAAAATTAAAATATTTGCTCGCCATTTTGTCGTAGGTGCCGTCTTTACGCAGTTCGCCCAGCGCTTTGTCGAAAGCGGCTTTCAGCTCTGCATCATCCTTGCGCAAGCCAATCCCAGTTCCGTCACCAAAGTATTTTTTATCTTTCACAGACGGACCGGCAAAAGCGTAATCCTTACCAGCAGGCTGCTTCAGGAAGCCTTCGCTGGCCGCGACTTCATCTTGCAATGCCGCGTCCAGACGGCCTGCCGTCAGGTCAGAATAGATGAGGTCCTGGTTCGCATAGGCCACCACGTCCACGCCTTTGCTGCGCCAGTTGTCATTGGCATAGGCTTCCTGAGTAGAGCCTTGCAGGACGCCAACGTGTTTACCCTTGAGGGAATCCAGAGTCGGCTGAATTGGGGAACCTTTCGCGGCGATCAGACGTGAGTCTGCAGCGTAAAGTTTGTCTGAGAACGCAATCTCTTGCTGACGCTTTTCGGTGATAGAAAGCGAGGAGATGATGGCATCAATTTTTTTCGCTTTCAGCGATGGGATCAGCGCATCAAAGTCACTGGCAACCCAGGTGCATTTGATCTGCATGCGCTTACACATCTCATTTCCCAGATCGATATCGAAGCCGACAAAGTCGCCTTTGGCATCTTTAGAGGAAAAAGGAGCGTACGTTGTATCTGTACCAATACGAACCGTCTGCGGAAGTGCTGCGTAGCTGGCCGCGGTGGCGGAGAGTCCTACCAGCAAAGACAAAGCAAGAACCGTCTTCTTCATACATAACCCTCAAGTGGCGTAATTTTATTATGTTTTACGTTGTGTTGTGTGTTTGCAGACTTTTTCATGCATGTCTTATGCCATTTTCACGTCGATGAGGATATTCGACGTTAAATATGTTAATAAAACGTTGCAATAATGTCCTGATTTTGAAGATAGCAGGTCTGGCGGTTGAACCGCAGCGTTTCGTTGAGTTTTAACGAATTAAATGTTGAGGATATGATCGCGGTTACAAAATTGCCCTGAAACAGGGCAACGGATGATTCTTTGCACGCTGATGGAACGGCTTACGCCCCTTGCCAGCGGGTGAACAGGTCCTGCGGAAGGGTAATATCAAACTGGTCAAGCACGCGATTAACCGTTTGATTAATCACATCATCGAGCGTTTGCGGACGATGATAAAACGCCGGGACAGGTGGCATAATTACCGCCCCAATTTCTGCCGCCTGCGTCATCAATCGCAAATGCCCCAGATGCAGCGGCGTTTCGCGTACACACAGCACCAGCGGACGACGTTCTTTCAACACCACATCTGCCGCACGGGTAAGCAACCCATCGGTGTAACTGTGGACGATGCCAGAAAGCGTTTTGATTGAACAAGGCAGAATAACCATTCCGGCAGTCTGAAAAGAGCCGGAGGAGATACTGGCGGCGATATCACGGGTATCATGATTCACATTTGCCAGCGCCTGCACGTCGCGCACAGAGAGGTCCGTTTCCAGCGCCAGCGTCTGTCGGGCAGCGGCACTCATCACCAGGTGGGTTTCCACATCAGTGACGTCACGCAATACCTGCAACAGGCGCACGCCGTAAATTGCCCCGCTTGCACCAGAAATACCAATGATGAGTCGTTTCATGTGTAATCGCCCTTACTTGCTCAGGGCCGACTTTGCAGGAAATTACGGTGAGTTGCAAGCAAGGGCGCAGGTTGCGCCCTTGCTTGCGAGCAAACATTAACCTTCGTTGTGCATCTCAAGGTTTTCCGCTTCGTTCTGACGCAATACCGCTTTGGCATCGTCATTACGCAGGGAGTCGAGGAAATCGAGATATTGCTGGTCGACATCTTTGGTAACGTACACGCCGTTAAACACTGAACATTCAAACTGCTGAATATCCGGGTTCTCAGCACGGACAGCTTCAATCAGATCGTTCAGATCCTGGAAGATCAGACCATCTGCGCCGATTATCTGGCGAATCTCGTCCACTTCACGACCATGCGCAATCAGCTCCGTCGCCGTAGGCATATCGATGCCATAAACGTTCGGGAAGCGAATTTCCGGGGCGGCAGAGGCCAGATACACCTTTTTCGCGCCAGCTTCACGCGCCATCTCGATAATCTGTTCTGAGGTGGTGCCACGCACGATGGAGTCATCCACCAACAGCACGTTTTTATCACGGAATTCCGCACGGTTAGCGTTCAGCTTACGGCGCACAGATTTACGACGCAACTGCTGGCCCGGCATGATAAAGGTACGGCCCACATAGCGGTTTTTCACAAACCCCTGGCGGTACGGCTTACCGAGAATACGAGCAATTTCCAGCGCGATATCACAGGAGGTTTCCGGGATTGGGATTACTACGTCGATGTCCAGATCTTCCCACTCACGGGCAATTTTTTCGCCAAGCTTAGTCCCCATATTCACACGGGCGCTGTAGACGGAAATTTTGTCGATAAAGGAGTCAGGACGTGCGAAGTAAACGTATTCAAACAGACATGGATTGCTCACCGGGTTATCGGCACACTGACGGGTAAACAGCTGGCCTTTTTCGGTGATGTACACTGCTTCGCCAGGTGCTACGTCGCGCAGGAATTCAAAGCCCAGCGTATCCAGCGCTACGCTCTCAGACGCCACCATGTACTCGGTACGGCCATCGCCAATATCGCGTTTGCCCATCACCAGCGGACGGATACCGTTAGGGTCGCGGAAGGCAACCATACCGTGACCGATAATCATCGCCACGCAGGCATAGGCGCCGCGAATCTGGCGGTTGGTTGCCGCAATGGCCGCAAAAATATTGTCGGCTTCCAGCGGGTAATGGCGGAAGTTATCCAGCTCGCTGGCGAAAATATTCAGCAGAATTTCAGAATCTGAAGTGGTATTGATGTGGCGGCGCTTTTCTTCAAACAGCTTTTTACGCAACTCATGTGCATTGGTCAGGTTGCCATTGTGGGCAAGCGTAATGCCATACGGTGAGTTGACGTAAAAAGGTTGAGCTTCGGAGGCGCTGGAGCTGCCAGCCGTTGGGTAACGCACATGACCGATGCCCATATTGCCCTGCAAACGCTGCATATGGCGCGCTTCAAAAATATCGCTCACCATTCCGTTTGCTTTACGCAAGCGGAAGCAGTTGTTGGCATCAATGGTGATGATGCCCGCAGCATCCTGACCACGATGCTGGAGCACCGTTAACGCGTCATAAATCGACTGGTTTACCGGCATAACACCGGCGATACCGACAATACCGCACATACGTCTTTTCCTCGTTCAGCAACGACCCAAAGTTTATACTTTGGGCAAGAAACTTGACGAGCTTTGCAGATAGTCAAAGAACCATCTGATGATGAAACTGAACTGCGGGATCAGCTGTGACTTACCCCAGTCTTCACTTTTCGACAGACCGGTAAAGGTATCGAGAAAGAACAGTATGGCGGCGACGATCAACGCTCCACGCAAAGCACCGAAGCAAATCCCCAACACTCTGTCGGTACCCGACAGTCCTGTTTTCTCTACCAGTTGGCCTATCACAAAGTTAACGATAGCGCCGACGATAAGTGTCGCGATGAACAGTATCGCGATAGCAATCCCATTTCGAACCAGTTCGTCTTCAAAGCCCGTAAACCAGACAGACAGGTAAGTGTAGTAATGGCTGGCGACAAAGAAAGCACAACCCCAAGTCACCAACGATAATGCTTCACGAACAAAGCCACGGATCAGGCTAACCAGACAGGAAAAACCAATCACCGCGATAATGGCGTAATCAATCCAGACCATATGTGTCCCACGATTTTACGCCCTGTCGTCCTGTTCGGGGCGCATTCTAACAGAAAAAGAAAACGTTTGCGTAGGGATTTCCTTTCCACGCGTAAATAAAAATGGCGCTGAAAAAATCTTCAACGCCATACGATTTTATGCCTCTTCGGACACTGCCGGATGGCGGTGTAAACACCTTGTCCGGCCTACATCAGAGCAACGTAACGCAATCCCTTAGTTAGGGGTATACCCCATCACCACCCCGCTCAAACCAGAGATCTTCTGCAGCTCGCCCAGCGAGTTCTTCAGCTTATCTTTGGAGGCGTCAGGCCCTACGAGAATGCGGGTTATTTTACCCTGCACCGGCGTTGACGGGGAAGTATATACCCGGAAGCCCGCGCCACGAAGTTTACCCACGATCTCATTGACCTTATCCGCGTTTTTCAGCGCACCGAGTTGTACAACGTACGCTTTGCCGGTTGGCGCTGGCGCTTCCTCAGCGGCCGGTTTCGGCGCTGGAGTCGGTGCCGGTGTTGGCGTCGGGGCGACGGCAACAGGCTGCGGTTTCGGTTTAGGTTTCGGTGGTTCCACAGGCGCAGGGACAGGATCTAACTCCGCGCTGTTTGCCGTCGTCAAACGTGATGGATCCAACGATGGCGCGGCAGCATCACCCGCACGCACCTCTTCTGCCGCCCCTTCCGGCGGCTGAGTCGGCAGTGCCTGCGTTGCTGCAGGCATCATGTCTGGTTCATCGCGATCGCCGGGTTTAGGCACCAGTGGGATCGCTGCAAATTCATCCTGATAATGCTTTTTCTGCCCGTCAAGCAGCCCGGGAAGCACAATCACCCCGAGCGCGACCAGCACAATTGTGCCGACTAATCGATTCTGAAACTTACTCGCCACCGCTTCTCCCCACGTCTATTACTTCCATGACATGTGCGACAGTGTGAAACGATCCACACACCAACACGGTATCTTCTGGCTTCGCCTCAGCAAGTGCCGCAGCCCATGCCTGCGCCACGCTGTCATAAGCGTTGCCTTTGCCCAGGTGCTCCAGCAGCTGTTCTGCCGTTGCACCACGCGGCCCTTCCAGGGGCGCACAGTACCAGTCGTCAACCACACTTTTCAGCCAGGCCAACGTACCTGCAATATCTTTATCATGTAGCATACCGATAACCGCAAGTACACGCCCGCTTTTCACTAACTTTTTCAGACGTCCGGTCAGATACTCCGCCGCATGCGGGTTATGGGCAACATCAAAAATCACCCGCGGCGACTCGCTCACAATCTGGAAGCGTCCCGGTAAAATCGCTTGTTCGATACCGTCACGAATGGCCTGCTCGCTGACGTTAAGACCGCTTGCGCGCAGTGCGGCCAGTGCGGTTGCAGCGTTAGGTTGTGGCACCTGCGGCAACGGCAGGTGCGTCAACGTTCCATGAGCGTCCGTAAACGACCAGTCATTCTCCGTGACCGCATAGCGCCAGTCCACACCGCAGCGCTGCAAAATCGCCCCGCTCTCCTGAGCGACATCCGCGATGGTGTAAGGCATTTCCGGTTCGCCGACGATGGCCGGTTTCTCTGCGCGGAAAATCCCTGCCTTCTCACGACCAATACTTTCGCGATCCGGGCCCAGCCAGTCAGTATGGTCAAGCGCAATACTGGTGACTACTGCGACATCGGCATCGACGATATTGGTGGCGTCAAGGCGGCCGCCTAACCCCACTTCCAGAATAACAACATCCAGTTGGGCCTGTTTAAACAGCCAGAGTGCCGATAACGTACCGTATTCAAAGTAAGTCAGGGAAATGTCACCACGTGCGTCTTCAATCTCAGCAAACGAGGCGGTATGAGCTGATTCCGGCAGTTCACGCCCCTGCACGCGCACGCGTTCCGTGTAGCGCACCAGATGAGGCGAACTGTACACCCCAACTTTATAGCCTGCCGCAGTCAGCACAGATTCCAGCGTACGACAGGTTGTGCCTTTCCCATTGGTTCCTGCCACCGTAAAAACAAATGGCGCAGGTTTCAACACACCCAGTTTACGCGCCACCTGGCTGACGCGTTCAAGGCCCAGATCGATGGTTTTACTGTGCAGGTTTTCAAGATAAGAAAGCCACGACGCCAGGGGCGACGCGGCTTGAGGGATACGTTTATTGTCCATGATGCCTGTAGATTCTTTACGTTGAGAAAAGCAAAAGGGCAGCGCCAACCGGCCTGCCCTTTTTTACACGTCGTTTTCCACGTTGCAGATGTGTTGGCTGTACTCGCTCTCCCGAATCACTTAACGGTGTAAGTTCATCGGGATTAACACTCTTGTCGCCTGCCTGCAACCCGAAACCCATAGCGTAAACTATCAGGCCTCTGGTTCATGATCGGGAACCGGAGGTACCACTTCGCCTTCACGCGGCTCATCCGGATTCGGCGCAGGAAGATTCATCAGCTTCGCCAGGATGCTTGCCAGTTTCAGGCGCATTTCCGGACGGCGAACGATCATATCGATAGCGCCTTTTTCAATCAGGAACTCGCTGCGCTGGAATCCCGGCGGCAGTTTCTCACGTACGGTTTGCTCGATAACACGCGGACCAGCGAAGCCGATCAATGCTTTCGGTTCTGCAATGTTGAGATCGCCCAGCATCGCGAAGCTTGCGGAAACACCACCCATTGTTGGGTCGGTCAGTACAGAAATATACGGTAAACCGCGTTCCTGCATTTTCGCCAGCGCAGCAGAGGTTTTCGCCATCTGCATCAAAGACATCAGCGCTTCCTGCATACGCGCCCCGCCAGAAGCGGAGAAGCAGATCAGCGGACAGTTGTCTTCCAGCGCCTGCTCAACGGCACGGACAAAACGCGCGCCGACCACAGAGCCCATGGAGCCGCCCATAAACGCGAACTCGAATGCCGCAGCAACGACCGGCATACCGTGAAGTGTGCCTTTCATCACCACCAGCGCATCTTTCTCGCCAGTTTCTTTCTGCGCAGAAGCCAGTCTGTCTTTGTATTTTTTGGAGTCACGAAACTTCAGCACGTCTTTCGGCTCAAGCTCGCTACCCAGTTCCACAAGAGAACCTTCATCTAACAGGCTATGCAGGCGATTGCGCGCCGACATGCGCATATGATGGTCACACTTCGGACAGACCTCAAGATTACGTTCCAGCTCAGCACGGTATAAAACCTGACCGCAGCTATCACACTTGGTCCACACCCCTTCAGGAATGCTTGCCTTGCGGGTGGGAGTAATGTTGCTTTTAATTCGTTCAATCCAGCTCATTGGTGACCTTTCTGCCTGAACCCTAGTCAGCTTTGTTATAAGGGGCGCATAATGCCATTTTTGCCCCTAACAGACCATGAATGTTGCACATTAAAACATAACAGCCCGAAACTTTGGATAAAAAAGTGGTCGAACCGCTGAGTTACTTTCTATTTTGCAGCCCGTGACGCAGCACGCTTATGGCGAATTACTTCAATCACCCCCGGCAATACGGAAAGGACGATAATCGCCACAATCAATAATTTCAGGTTTTCCTGGACGATCGGCAGATCGCCGAACAGGTAGCCTGCGTAGGTGAACAACAATACCCACAGCAATGCGCCTACGACGTTATACATCGCAAAGTGACGGTAGGACATATGTCCCATACCGGCAACAAACGGCGCAAATGTACGCACGATTGGCACGAAACGCGCCAGGATAATCGTCTTACCGCCATGACGCTCGTAGAACGCATGGGTTTTATCCAGGTAGCTGCGGCGGAAAATTTTGGAGTTCGGGTTACTGAAAAGTTTTTCCCCGAACAATCGGCCAATAGTGTAGTTCACCGCATCGCCTACAATCGCCGCCACAATCATCAGTGCCACCATCAGATGAACATTAAGATCGTTGGTTGGCAGCGCAGAAAGCGCACCCGCAACAAACAGCAGCGAGTCCCCTGGCAGGAATGGTGTCACCACCAGCCCGGTTTCACAGAACAGGATCAGAAACAGAATGGCGTATACCCAGATACCGTATTCCGCAACCAGCTCCGCCAGGTGCACATCAATGTGCAGGATAAAATCGATAAGAAAGTAAATCAGGTCCATAGTTTTGCCTTTATACGACTCAAATTAGTCCGCCAGAAATAGCGGGCCCATTGGCGGTTTTGGCAGGTCGAACCGGTCCGGGTAATCTACCGCAACCAGATACAATCCTTCCGCTTTCGCCGTTGCCGCTGCCAGCGTTCTGTCCTTTGCCGCTAACAGTTCTGCTATCCAGCTCTCCGGCTGGTTGTTGGCGCCAACTTCCATCAGGCTGCCGACAATATTCCTGACCATATGATGTACAAAGGCATTCGCTTTAATATCCACCACCACATATGCACCGAAACGTTCGACGTTAATGTGCATCACGTTTCGCCACGGCGTGCGCGACTGACACTGCACCGCTCGAAACGAGGTAAAATCATTTTCGCCAATCAGACACTGGGCCGCACGATGCATACGCTCAGCGTCCAGCGGTTCATAGTAATGGGTTACCCCTTTACCCAAAACCGCAGGGCGCAACCGATGATTGTAGATGATGTAGCGATAACGGCGAGCCGTGGCGCTAAATCGGGCATGAAAATCATCGGGTACAGCTTTAACCCAGCGCACGGCGATGTCACCAGGTAAATTCGCATTTACCCCCAGTGTCCAGGCCGCATCTTTACGCTGGGCAGTGGTTTCAAAATGCACGACCTGCCCAGTGCCATGAACGCCCGCATCCGTGCGTCCTGCACAAAAAACATTGATGCGTTCATTCGCCACCTGAGAGAGCGCTTTTTCCAGTTTTTCCTGAACGCTACGCACTTCGTTCTGGCGCTGCCAGCCATAATATTTGCTGCCGTCATACTCAATGCCCAGCGCAATTTTATGGGTTGACGGCTGTTGCTGGTCAGACATTAGTACAGGTACTCCTGCACCAGTTTTTCCGCTATTTTCACCGCCATTAACGCGCCGCCAAAGCGTACGTTGTCCGCCACAGACCAGAACTGAACCTGCTCTGGCATACCGTAATCATTATGCACGCAGCCAATAGAAAGGTGCGGCGTGCCCGATGCATCGCCAACCTGGGTCGGGAAATCGGTCTCTTCCGACAACACCACGTCTTCACCGCGTGAAAACGCATCGCGCGCTTCTTCCGCCGCCAACGGGCGCAGGGCCTCAAAATTCACCATCTGCGCGTGGCCATAAAATACCGGGGACTGCACGATGCTGGCAGAGATGAGCAGACCGTCATCCTGCATAATTTTGCGCACTTCATCAACGATACGACGTTCTTCACGCACGCTACCTTCACGATCGGGCAGCAGCGGCAGCATGTTGAATGCCAACTGACGGCCAAAGAAATCATCTTCGTCAATCGGGATACCGTTAAGCAGTTTTGCACTCTGTCCGGCCAGCGCATCCACCGCTTTTTTGCCATGAGCGGAAGCTGAGATAATATTGGTCACCGTAATACGCGAAAGCCCACCGTCATCAATCAACGGTTTCAGTGCAGACAGCAGTTGGCTGGTCAGACTGTTAGGCACCGCAATCACATTGCGGTTACGGTAATCCGCCAGCACGAACGGGTTAACGTCCGGAACCACCAGCGGAACGTCTGGCTCAAGCGCGAACAGACCGCTGCTGTCAATCACCAGGCAACCTGCATTAGTGGCTTCTTCTACCCAGGCGGCGGTGGCTTCAGCGCCCGCAACAAAAAATGCCAACTGTGCCTGCGTCCAGTCAAAGTCTGCAACGTCCTGCACTATGACCGATTTACCGTTAAAACGCAGATGTTCACCGGCGCTTTCATTACGCGCCAGCGCATAAATTTCACCGACCGGGAACTGGCGTTCAGCCAGCGTATCGAGCAGGGCTTCGCCTACGGCGCCCGTTGCGCCCAGAATGGCAATATTCCAGCCTTCAGACATGGTGATTTACTCCAAGAAATACGTAAGCGTCCCTGTCGCATTATTCGACAGGGAGCATTAAGAAGACATTAATGTGCCGGATGATGAACAGCGTTAAAACCCAGCTTACACAATAAGGCAGCAGCCGTTGCGTCGTCACACATCACATATAAAGACGACCATTCACGACGCTCAAGGTAATTTTTACGCAGTTTATCAAACTCACCCGGAATTCCAGCGACTTTGCGCAGCGGCGCATCATCGCGGCGCACATCATACACTAAATGCACCAGCCTTTTCAGCGTTGGCTGATCTAACGGGCCATGCAGGGTGATACGACCAAATTCCGGCGCGGGTAACAGGGTACTGAGCGCAACGTGCTGCTCGTGACCAATAAACTTACTATAGGCCTCAAAGACCTGCGTGGTGCCACGCGCTTTTCCTTCGAGGGTATACCCGGCAATGTGCGCCGTGCCGATATCGACTTTCTCCAGCAACGCCACATTGAGATCCGGCTCTCCTTCCCAGACATCCAGCACAACGCTCAGCGACTGACCGGCATTCAATCGGTTCAGCAATGCCGTATTGTCGATGACCGCCCCACGGCAGGCGTTGATCAGAATAGTGCCCGACTTCAACCGGCTAATCAGCGCGTCATCCGCCATGTGCAGCGTTTTGTACGGCCCGTCTTTAAACAGTGGGGTATGGAAAGTCAGCACATCGGCTTGCTCAACCAGTTCATCCAGCGAGCAGAAATTGCCTTCGTCACCGCGATCGGCTCGCGGTGGATCGCACAGCAGCGTGCGGATCCCCAGCGCTTCCAGACGCGCCTGCAAACGCCCGCCCACGTTACCCACACCCACAATGCCTACGGTGCGATCGCGTAACGCAAACCCGTCGCGCTCCGCCAGCATCAGTAACGCTGAAAAAACATATTCTACGACCGCTATTGCGTTACAACCGGGCGCGGCGGAAAAACCGATCCCCGCCTGCGCAAGCCAGGCGTCATCCACATGGTCTGTGCCAGCGGTTGCCGTACCGACAAATTTAACCGGTTTTCCGCCAAGCAGTGATTCATTTACTTTCGTCACCGAGCGCACCATTAAAGCATCCGCATCATCCAGCTCAGCAACGGGAATCGGACGACCGGGAACCGCTTTGACCTCCCCCAAACGACTGAACAGTTCGCGGGCATAGGGCATATTTTCATCAACGAGGATTTTCACGTCTTTCGCACCTGTTTGAGAACGAGAGTTAACCGGGCAAGTGTGCCATAATCTCGCCGCCAGGCATACTGCGAGACCTGGTCAGCACAGATTTAAGGAACAGAGATGATGCAGCCCATTTCAGGTACGCCCGCACGCCCTCCCGGCGAAGGCCAAAATGCCCCTTCCGCTGCGGGTGAACAACCGCTATCCACGCAACAACGTACTGTGCTGGAACGGCTAATTACCCGTTTGATTTCACTCACCCAGCAGCAAAGCGCTGAAGTGTGGGCCGGAATGAAGCACGATCTGGGCGTCAAAAGTGATACGCCGCTGCAATCACGTCACTTTCCTGCCGCTGAGCAAAACCTTAACCAACGACTGGGGGTTGCTCAGCAAAATCATGTTAATCGTCAGGTGCTTTCGCAGCTCACTGAATTACTGAGCCAGGGAAATAATCGCCAGGCGGTGAGTGATTTTATCCGTCAGCAGTATGGGCAAACGGCGCTCAGCCAGCTCACGCCTGAGCAGTTGAAGAACGTGCTCACGCTGCTGCAACAAGGACAGCTGTCGATACCGCAGCCGCAGCAGCGCCCGGCTACCGATCGCCCTTTGCTCCCCGCAGAGCACAATACGCTGAACCAGTTAGTTACCAAACTGGCGGCGGCCACGGGAGAATCCGGGAAGATGATCTGGCAGTCGATGCTGGAGTTGTCTGGCGTAAAAAGCGGTGAGCTGATCCCTGCCAAACAGTTTACGCACCTGGTCACCTGGCTGCAGGCGCGCCAGACGCTCAGCCTGCAAAGCGCACCGACGCTACAAACGCTCCAGGCGGCGCTGAAGCTGCCATTAGAGCCGAATGAGCTGACAGCGATAAAAGAATACGCACAGCAAACGTATCAGATCCAACCACAATCGATTCTGACCACGGTGCAGGTGCAGGACTTGCTCAATCAAATTTTCCTGCGTCGCGTGGAACGAGAACGTGAGCTCAGCGAGCCGCGTCATCTGCAGCCCATTTACAGCCCGTTCGCGCCGATGATTGAAACGGTTAAATCTCTGTCGGCACGACCGGGACTGCTGTTTGTTGCGTTGATAATTGCGTTAGCCATTTTCTGGCTGGTCGCTTAACCTTTACGCAGCGTAAGCAACGTTACAATAATCCCCACCACGGCGGATATCGCCCCGGCAAGGAACACTGAGGGATAACCGTACGCGGTGGCCAGCACCCCGGCGACCGGACCGCTTATACCGTAGGAGATATCCTGAAACGCGGCGTAACCGCCCAGCGCCGTACCGCGAACCTGCGCGGGCACTCGCTTCACCACTTCGACGCCCAATGCCGGGAAGATAAGCGAACACCCGGCCCCGGTTAATGCCGCCCCGAGCAGCGCAATCCAGGCCGATGGGGCCTGCCACAGCAAAATCAGCCCCGCAGTTTCCACCAGCAAAGAGACAACGGCGACCTTCACACCGCCGAAACGGTCCGGCATCCAGCCAAACAGAATGCGCATCAGCACAAACGCCCCACCAAACGCAGTCAGGGTGAACCCCGCCATCGTCCAGCCGTTGCTGACAAAATAGAGTGAAATAAAGGTACCGATCACCGCAAAGCCAACGCCCTGCAGCGCCAGGCCTAGGCCCGGTTTCCAGATAAGCCCCACCACGCTCCATAACGAAGGACGTTCTCCTGCATGCGCAGGCACTTTACGCACGGAGCCGTTGAATGCCCATGCCAGCAACGGTAATACCATCGTCGTTCCCGCCAGCGCCGCGAAGCCAAAGTGGCTGTGGATCAACAGGCCCAGCGGTGCACCAGCGGCCAGCGCACCGTAAATCGCCATTCCGTTCCACGACATCACCTTACCGGAGCGTGTTGGGCCGACCAGCCCCAACCCCCAGGTCAGCGTACCGGTGAGCAGTTGGCTTTCGCCAAAGCCGAGGATCAAACGCCCGACGATTAACAACGCAAATTTTACAGGGACAGAAACAGGCAATAGCGCGGCTAAAAGCCACGCCGCTCCCGCCAGCCCACAGGCAAACATCCCCTGTAGCGCCGAGCGTTTAGCACCATATTGATCGGCTAAGCGCCCGGCGTAGCCGCGCGTTAATACCGTTGCCAGAAACTGTACACCTACGGCGATACCGACCATGGTGTTGCCATAGCCCAGTTCCTGATGCACAAACAGAGGAATCACGGGCAAAGGGAGACCGACCGTCATATAGGTCAGGAAAACTGCAAAAGCGATACGAAACAGCGAAAAGTTCGCCGAAGGTGTTTTTTCTTGTTGGGTTACAGCTGTCATGCGTTACTCCAAAATGCAGAGTAAGGCGAGGAATGTCCACGCCCCCTCTACCTGACTATCAGGATTAAGGTGCGTTGGATAACGTTAAACGCTTACGCATTATCAAGAGGATAATGTTGAAGCTGGAGTCTGCCTGTAAACCCGATCGATTGTCAACGATATAAAAAAGGGAGACTGACGGCTCCCTTTACTGTACAGCATGAGCCGGATATAAGATCCGGCACACTGTCTTATGCTTTCAGCTTACGCATAACCAGCGTTGCGTTAGTGCCGCCAAAGCCGAAGCTGTTGGACATCACGGTAGTCAGCGCCTGCTCGGTCGGTTTGGTCACGATGTTCAGACCTGCCGCCTGCTCATCCAGCTCTTCAATGTTGATGCTCGGCGCGATAAAGCCGTGTTCCAGCATCAGCAGAGAGTAGATAGCTTCCTGTACGCCAGCTGCGCCCAGGGAGTGGCCGGTCATGGCTTTAGTCGCAGAGATTGCCGGGCTGTTGTCGCCAAACACTTCACGAATTGCCCCCAGCTCTTTCACGTCGCCTACCGGGGTAGAGGTACCGTGAGAGTTCAGGTAGTCGATCGGGGTGTCTACACCGTGCATCGCCATTTGCATGCAACGTACTGCGCCTTCGCCAGACGGAGCAACCATGTCTGCGCCATCGGATGTTGCGCCGTAACCGACGATTTCCGCATAGATGTGCGCGCCACGTGCCAGCGCGTGTTCCAACTCTTCAACCACGACCATACCGCCGCCGCCTGCAATAACGAAACCGTCACGGTGTGCGTCATAGGTACGGGAAGCTTTTTCCGGTGCATCGTTGTATTTGGTAGACAGCGCGCCCATGGCGTCGAATTCACACGCCATTTCCCAGCACAGCTCTTCGCCGCCGCCAGCAAAAACGATGTCCTGTTTGCCCAGCTGAATTTGTTCTACCGCGTTACCGATACAGTGCGCAGATGTCGCACAGGCAGAGCTGATAGAGTAGTTTACGCCGTGGATTTTGAACGGCGTTGCGAGGCAGGCAGAAACGCCGGACGCCATCGCTTTGGTGACCACATACGGGCCAACCGCTTTCAGACCACGCGGGCTACGCATTGCGTCAGCACCGAACACCTGAAAACGCGGGGAACCGCCGCCGGAACCTGCAATCAGGCCAACGCGCGGGTTGTTCTGGTAATCTTCTGCTGCAAGGCCGGCATCAGCCACTGCCTGTTCCATAGAAAGGAATGCATAGATGGATGCGTCGCTCATAAAGCGCACTACTTTGCGGTCAATGAGGCCAGTGGTATCCAGTTTTACGTTGCCCCAAACGTGGCTACGCATGCCGGAGTCCTTCAGCTCCTGAGAGAAAGTGATCCCTGAACGTCCTTCACGCAGAGATGCCAGGACTTCCTGCTGGTTATTACCGATGCTGGAAACGATGCCCAAGCCAGTAATCACTGCACGTTTCATTCAATACCTCTGTAAGTCGCACTATTTTAAAGTTTCGAGTGGCACAATAGCGTACACTTGTACGCCGAACAAGTCCGATCAGCCATTTAATGTGGAAATTTGCGCAGCCAGGCACTCATCGCTAAGATCGGGGCACAGCCTGCCAGACGAGTAACTTACGTGAAACAATACGCTATACAACCTGCAAACCTTGAATTCAACGCTGAGGGTACACCTGTTTCCCGAGATTTTGACGATGTCTATTTTTCTAATGATAACGGGCTGGAAGAGACACGTTACGTCTTTCTCGGCGGGAATCATCTCGCCCAGCGATTCCCTGCGCATTCACGTCCCCTCTTCGTGGTGGCAGAAAGCGGGTTTGGCACCGGACTTAACTTCCTGACGCTCTGGCAGGCATTTACCGATTTTCGCGATACCCATCCTGAAGCTACCCTGGAAAGATTACATTTCATCAGTTTTGAAAAATATCCGCTAACACGTGAAGATCTCACCTTAGCTCATCAGCACTGGCCAGAACTTGCCCCATGGGCCACGGCGCTGCAAGAGCAATGGCCGCTGCCGTTGGCGGGATGCCATCGCCTGCTCCTTGATGAAGGACGAGTCACGCTGGATCTGTGGTTTGGCGATATTAACGAACTGACCAGTAAGCTCGATGACTCCCTGAATCAAAAAGTGGACGCCTGGTTTCTGGACGGTTTCGCACCGGCAAAAAATCCGGATATGTGGACGCCAACGCTGTTTAACGCAATGGCCCGTCTGGCTCGTCCCGGCGGTACGCTGGCGACCTTTACCTCAGCGGGCTTTGTGCGTCGGGGGTTGCAGGAAGCCGGGTTTACGATGCAAAAATGCAAAGGCTTTGGTCGCAAACGTGAAATGCTCTGTGGCGTAATGGAACAGACGCTGACGCTCCCTTCATCGGCTCCCTGGTTTGCACGTTCCGGAACAGATAAACGCGAAGCCGCCATTATTGGCGGGGGGATTGCCAGCGCATTGCTGTCGTTGGCGTTACTGCGTCGCGGCTGGCAGGTCACACTCTATTGCGCCGACGATAATCCAGCCGGGGGTGCCTCCGGCAATCGCCAGGGCGCGCTTTATCCGCTACTCAGCAAGCATGACGCGGCCATTAATCTCTTTTTCCCCACCGCGTTTACCTTCGCTCGTCGACTGTATGACGCCCTCCCCGTTGAGTTCGCGCATGACTGGTGCGGTGTGACGCAACTGGCGTGGGATGATAAAAGCCAGCAGAAAATCGCTCAAATGCTGTCCCTTGAATTGCCCGATGCGCTCGCCGTCAGCGTTAACGCAGAGCAGGTTTTACAAACGACCGGCGTAGAAACCGGATGCGGCGGGATTCAGTACCCTGCCGGAGGATGGCTGTGTCCGGCACAATTAACCGCCGCCGTATTCGACTACGCCGCAACGCTGGGATTACGCACCCGGTATCAACATACGCTGGCCTCGCTGTCTCGGCAGACAGAACACTGGCAATTGACGTTTGCCAGTGGCGAAACCGCCACTCACGCTGCGGTGGTTCTGGCTAACGGGCATCGCATTAACGGCGTTGAGCAGACGCAGTCGCTACCGGTCTACTCCGTAGGCGGTCAGGTGAGTCACATTCCTACCACGCCTTCGCTTTCAGCGCTGCGTCAGGTGCTGTGCTATGACGGCTACCTCACGCCGCACAACCCGCAAAACCAGCAGCACTGCATTGGCGCCAGCTATCATCGCGGAAGTGAAGAAACGGTGTATCGCGCGGACGATCAGCAGCAAAACCGTCAGCGCTTAATAGATTGTTTCCCGAATGCCTCGTGGGCAAAAGAAGTAGACGTTAGTGGCAATGCTGCCCGTTGTGGAGTGCGCTGCGCCACGCGCGATCACATGCCAATGGTCGGCAACGTCGCGGATTATGACGCTACGCTCAGCCAGTATGCCACTCTTGCCGAAGACAAAGAGCACGCCGTAAACGCCCCGGTGTATTCCGATTTATTTATGTTAGGTGCACTGGGCTCGCGCGGGCTGTGTACTGCCCCGCTGTGTGCAGAAATTCTGGTATCGCAAATGAGCGATGAACCTATACCCATGGATGCCAGCACGCTGGCAGCGCTGAATCCGAATCGTCTGTGGGTGAGGAAGTTATTGAAGGGTAAAGCGGTGAAATAAGATACCATCTCGCCATTGCCTGATGGCGCTACGCTTATCCGGCCTACAACCCCCGTCCGCGTAGGCCGGATAAGACGCCTTCGCGTCGCCATCCGGCACAATCCACTGCAATTATTATTGCGTTGCCTTCTGGAACAGTGTGTCCCACATCTCTTTCACTAACGCCTGGTCACGCGGCGAGAGTTCGCCTGCGCTGATGGCTTTTTCCAGGCTGCTGGTCACATTGGCGTACAATGCCTCAGCGGAATGGTCCTCGCCAGCATCCAGCTCAGCCACAGCCAGCGTCAGGTGCCCACGCAAATAGCCACTGGCAAACAACTCATCATCGCTGGCGTGCTCTACCATATCGTCGATTAATGCCAGAATGCGTGATTCAAACTCCGCGATCATCTTATTTCCTCATTGTAAACGTGGCAGCGGCTTCAGTTGAGCGCTTCGGGCCACGGGAATTGTTCCGCCGTAAGTTCAGGCGTGTGATAATAATTCTGTAACGCGTTAATGAAACGCGCCGGACGTTCAGGGATCCCCTTTTCCAGGTACTCCATCACCTGAGCATGAACACGGCGCTGGAATACCACGCGATCCGGTTCAAAGTCCCCTTCCAGATTGTCGCAACTGACGTTAAACGGGTAGCCCGCCGCCATGCAAAACAACCAGTCAAACGCCTGCGGCTTCACTTCCACATCTTCAAACTGGCATTGTGTCTTCGCGTCGCGTCCGTCCGGGCAGTACCAGTAACCGAAATCGACCAGTTCACGACGGGCTTTACCGGCGATACACCAGTGTGAAATTTCGTGTAACGCACTGGCGTAATAACCATGCGCAAAAACGATACGGTGATACGGTAATTCCGCATCCGCTGGAAGATAGATCGGTTCGTCGTCGCCTTTAATCAGACGGGTATTAAATTCATCGGCAAAGCAGCCGTTAAAAATCTCAATTAACTGTTCGTAGTGATGCGTATTATTCATTAGTTCATCCCCAGCCAGTGGAGAATCTCCTGTCCATGATTATCATAAAGTAGCTTGGCGCTCATCACGGCGGAGACAATAACGATCATTGGCCGAATGAGTTTTTGTCCTTTGCTGAGTACCAGTCGAGAGCCCATCCGTGCGCCAATAAACTGGCCAATGAGCATCACAAAACCTGTCGCCCAAATCACTTTGCCGCCGAGGGCAAACAGCAACAACCCACCGATATTCGATGTGGCATTTAATACTTTGGCGTGGGCCGTCGATTTCGCCAGGTTGTATCCGCACAGCATGACAAAGGCCAGCGCGTAGAATGACCCTGCCGCCGGACCAAAAAAGCCATCGTAAAAGCCGACGCAGCCCCCGGCCACCAGCGCGAAAGGCAAACCGTGCAGTCGGCGCTGTCGGTCCTCTTCCCCGATTTTCGGCATCAACAGAAAGTAAAGGCCAATACAGATAACCAATACTGGCAGGATCTGGCGCAGAACATCTGACTGCACGTGCTGAACCAACAGCGCGCCACTCATTGAGCCGATAAAGGTCATGAAGATGTTGAGCTTCTGATCCGCCAGATTAACCACACCCCGACGAATAAAATAGAGGGAGGAAGAGATAGATCCCCCGCAGGCTTGCAGCTTATTGGTTGCCAGCGCTTGCGCAGGTGGCATCCCGGCCGCCATCAATGCCGGGATGGTGAGTAGACCACCACCTCCGGCCAGAGAATCAATAAAACCTGCCAGCATCGCCACAAAAAAAAGCACACCTAACAGCAGTGGCGACACCATAAACAGAGAGGCAAAATGATCCATTAGAGTACATGCTCGTCCAGTAGCGCCTGGCAGGAAGGCGGCAACGGCGGCGGTGTCTTCTTCTCAGGCTTGGTGGTTCCAGGTTTTGGAGGTTCGAACCAGCTTTGCAGCTCTGCGCCACAGCCGTCACCCGGTGGCGGTAACGGTTGATCTTCGCACTCAAGGCTGTCGGCAGGGCAACGTAACCGCACGTGCATATGCGCACGATGCTGGAACCACGGCCGCACTTTACGCAACCAGTCCCTGTCGGTCCCTGCATCCAGACAAAGTTGTTGCTTAATCGCCGGATTCACGAAAATACGCGTTACTTCATTATCTTTTGCAGCCAGCCTGATCAGGCTGAAAATCTCCGGTTTCCACAGTGACGGCACAACACGTTTGCCATCCTGTGAGACCAGATCTAACGCCTGCGGCCGCAGCAGTTGCGACTGGGTCCAGCGCGTTTTCGGCAGTTGCAGGAAAATATCCACATCCAGTCCCGTCTGGTGGCTGGCGTGACCGCCATTGAAACGCCCACCGGCCGGCATCCCCATATCGCCGATTAACACCGTGCCCAGTCCCTGACTATTGGCCTGATAACTCAGACGCTGGATAAACCTCACCAGATCCGGATGGCCAAAGTAACGACGCTGATCGGTACGCATCACCTGATAATGTTCTGACTGTACAGGCAGCGTATCAGCGCCAACAATACAGCCATTGGAAAATGCGCCGATAGACTGCGCACTTCCTGCAACCGGATGGGTAATTTTCTGCCAGGGCGTCGCCGCCAGACAGGCGGTACTGGCAAACAGAGCCAGCGCCGCAAGTGCCGTTTTTTTCATTTCTTACCAGCGTGGAATATCGGTCTTCACGTCCGCATTTTGCGCCCGCTGACGCAGCAGGTGATCCATCAATACGATCGCCAGCATCGCCTCGGCGATCGGTACGGCGCGGATCCCAACGCACGGATCGTGGCGACCTTTAGTGATCATTTCGACTTCTTCACCAAAGCGGTTAATAGTGCGCCCAGGAACGGTAATGCTGGACGTCGGTTTCAGCGCCATATGAGCAATGATTTGTTGCCCGCTGCTGATCCCGCCCAGAATGCCGCCCGCATGGTTACTCTGGAAACCTTCTTTGGTGATTTCGTCACGGTTCTGACTGCCGCGCAGCGCAACAACGTCAAATCCATCGCCAATCTCAACGCCCTTAACGGCGTTAATGCTCATCAGCGCATGGGCGATGTCGGCATCCAGGCGGTCGAATACAGGTTCGCCGAGACCCGCAGGTACACCGCGTGCAACAACGGTCACCTTCGCTCCGATTGAGTCACCTTCTTTCTTCAGCCCGCGCATCAGTTCGTCCAGCGCTTCGAGTTTATCCGGGTCCGGGCAAAAGAACGGGTTAAGTTCCACCTGGGACCAGTCTTTGATCTCCAGCGGAATATCACCCATCTGCGTCAGGCAGCCACGAATCTCAACGCCGAATTTTTCCGCCAGATATTTTTTGGCTATCGCTCCGGCCGCCACGCGCATCGCCGTTTCACGTGCGGATGAACGTCCGCCGCCACGGTAGTCGCGCAGGCCATATTTTTGCTCATAGGTATAGTCGGCGTGTCCCGGACGAAAAACGTCCTTAATCGCGCCATAATCCTGTGAACGCTGATCGGTATTTTCGATCAGCAGGCCAATGCTGGTGCCAGTGGTAACGCCCTCGAACACCCCGGAGAGGATTTTCACCTGATCCGGCTCACGACGCTGCGTAGTGTAGCGCGATGTGCCCGGACGGCGTCTGTCGAGATCGTGCTGCAGGTCAGCTTCTGTCAGAGAAATGCCCGGCGGAACACCATCGACAATACAACCGAGCGCCAGCCCGTGTGATTCGCCGAAAGTGGTTACGCGAAAGAGTTGCCCAATTGTGTTTCCTGCCATCACGGCTCCGTTATGCGTGTTGTGTATGTGCGCGTGTAATTAGTCTTTATAAATGCTGAAGTGCTCGCGAGCAGCAACTAACTGCTCTTTGGTCAGCATGAATACGCCGTCACCGCCGTTGTCAAACTCCAGCCAGGTGAACGGTACATCCGGATATTGCTCTATCAGATGTACCATGCTGTTTCCGACTTCACAAATCAGAATACCGTTATCTGACAGGTAGTCCGGGGCGTTCCCCAGAATGCGGCGGGTAAGTTTCAGCCCATCGCTGCCGGACGCCAGACCCAGCTCAGGTTCGTGGCGATATTCGTTTGGCAGATCGGACATATCTTCCGCATCGACATACGGCGGGTTGGTCACAATCAGGTCATACTGGACTTTCAGCAGATCGCGGAACAGATCGGAACGGATCGGCGTGACGTGATGGATCAGGCCGTGTTCTTCAATATTGTGTTCGGTCACCGCCAGCGCGTCAGTGGAAATATCCACCGCATCGACTTCGGCTTCCGGGAAGGCATACGCGCAGGCAATGGCAATACAGCCGCTGCCAGTACACATATCGAGGATATGCTGCGGTTGCTCATTAATAAGGCCCGCAAAGCGGTTATTGATAAGCTCGCCAATCGGTGAACGTGGAACCAGCACGCGTTCATCAACATAAAATTCATGCCCGCAGAACCAGGCTTTGTTGGTCAGATAAGCAACCGGAATGCGCTCGTTGACGCGGCGAATCACGCGTTCAACAATACGATGACGCTCGCTGGAGGTCAGACGCGCGGTACGCATATCTTCTGGAATATCCAACGGCAAATAAAGTGACGGCAGCACCAGTTGTACGGCCTCGTCCCATGGGTTATCCGTACCATGGCCATACCAGATGTTCGCCGCGCTAAAACGGCTGACCGCCCAACGCAACATGTCCTGAATGGTATGCAGTTCACTCACTGCTTCATCGACGAAAATTTTATCCACGTATTCCTCCAGGGCATGCTCGTATTAATTTCGGCGGCTAGTTTGCCACGAAGACGGCGATAAATCAGCATTCACACGGGGCCTGAACGCGAAAATTGCGTTTTAAGCGATCGGATGCCCGCCGAGTCGGGTTAAACTAACGGAAAATAAAAGTTGAGACTCTCGAATGAAAAAGAAAACATCGCTCAGCGAGGAGGATCAGACGCTGTTTCGCCAGCTGATGACCGGCACGCGTAAAATTAAACAGGACACCATTGTTCACCGACCTCCACGTAAAAAAATTGCCGAGGTTCCGGTTAAAAGACTGCTACAGGAGCAGGCTGATGCCAGCCACTATTTCTCGGATGAGTTTCAGCCGCTGCTGAATACGGACGGCCCGGTAAGATACCTGCGCGCCGACGTCAGCCATTTCGAGCTGAAGAAAATGCGCCGTGGCGATTACTCTCCGGAGCTGTTTCTCGATCTGCATGGGCTGACCCAGCAACAGGCCAAACAAGAGTTAGGCGCGCTGATTGCCGCCTGTCGCCGTGAGCATGTATTTTGCGCCTGCGTGATGCATGGCCACGGAAAACATATTCTGAAACAGCAGACGCCGCTCTGGCTGGCCCAGCATCCGCACGTAATGGCCTTTCATCAGGCACCGAAAGAGTACGGTGGCGACGCCGCGCTGCTGGTGCTGATTGAAGTGGAAGAGTGGCTACCGCCCGAACTTCCGTGATGCAAAAAAACAAAAAGAGCCGCATTTGCGGCTCTTTGATTTTCCGGGTGGCGGCTGCGCCTTATCCGGCCTGTTTAAATCGCTTTTGCCATTTTCAGGTTACACGGGCTCATCTGCCAGTTAAAAGTACCCTTCCCGCTCTCATCAAGCGTAACGCTGGCAATCGCTGATGTGGTAAACATCGGCGGTGTTTCACCTGGGCAAAGCTCAGACACCAGATATCCCACTAAAGGCAAGTGAGAGATAACCAGTGCCGTGGCGATACCTTCATTGGCCAGAGCCTGTAAATAGGCGCTGACCAGACCGACATCGCCGCAGGGAGTCAGCTCCGGCAAAACATCAACACCGGTTGGCAGGTTCATACACTCCCCCACCACATCCAGCGTTTGTTCGGCTCGTAGGAACGGGCTCACCAGAACACGTTCGATATCCACTTTTTGACCTTTCAGCCAGTTCGCCATCAGGCGAGATTCGTCACAACCACAGGAGGTTAAGGGACGAACCGAATCACTGGCGGCATCGAGGGCCGCGTCGCCGTGACGCATGATAAAAACTTGCATATTGCACCGCTTTTGTTAACCAGAATCACCACTACCTTTATTCACAGCCCCTATTGGCTGTGGTAACGATATGGTGGCCGGCATTGTGCCTTATCCATTCACCGAATGAAACGCTGTTTTTTACCTCAACGGCGTAAGTATAGTCAATCTCTGTTTACATTTTGAGCGCGACCCATACATTCAGTGCGGATTCATCCTACCTTTGACCTCATGAATTCAGGTCAGTTTCCCCAATATTCCAGAATCTTTCACTGCGTTCCGCCATCTGCAATAACTGCTCACACGGTGTAAACCGCGAGCCGTACTGCGTGGTCAGCCGTTGCAGAACCGCAACCACTTCACCCGCGCCGAGAGAATCCATATACCGGAACGGGCCGCCGAGGAATGGCGGAAAACCAATACCAAATACAGCGCCGATGTCGCCATCACGTGCGCTGCGGACTATCTTCTCGTCGAAACAACGGGCTGCTTCATTGAGCATTAACATAACGCACCGCTCTGCTATCTGCGCAGCGGTAAGTCGGCCCTGACCCTGGACGCCAATAAGCGTATAAATTGCAGGGTCGACCTGTTTTTTGCTTTTACGCCCTTTCGCACCATAAAGATAGAAACCCCGACCATTTTTTCTACCTTTGCGATCGTCATTCAAAATTGAAGCAACAACATTTGCAGGCGCGCTAAAACGTTCTCCATATGCAGCCTCAAGCACTGGTATAATTTTAGTGCCCGTATCAATTCCGACCTCATCCAAAAGTTGGATTGGCCCAACTGGAAAACCAAACTTAACCAGCGCGGCGTCTATGGTTTCGACCCGCTCGCCTTCGGTCAACATGCGAATCGCTTCGTTAATATAAGGCGCTAAAATGCGGTTAACGTAAAAGCCGGCCTTATCTCTGACCACTATCGGCGTTTTACCCTGTTTTTTCGCTAACTTAACGGTAGTTGCAATCGTCTGCTCAGAGGTCGTGGCATGCGGGATCACTTCGACCAACGGCATTTTTTCCACCGGACTAAAAAAGTGTAAACCAATCACTTGTTCGGGCCTTGCAGCGTTCGCAGCAATATCGCCAATGGGCAAAGATGAGGTGTTAGAAGCAAAAATGGTATGAGGTGCGCAATTTTGCTCAACTTCTGCCACCATCCGTTGTTTTAGCGACAGATCTTCAAACACGGCTTCAATAATTAGATCGCGATGCGCAAAGCCACGGTAGTCGATTGATCCCGAAATCAGCGCCAGCTGTTTATCGCGTTCGCTGGCTTTGATATGACGGCGGCGAACCTTCGTTTCAAGCTGATCCCAGCTGTACTTCAGCGCGTGGTTGATTCCCTTAGCGTTTATATCTTTGATGCGCACAGGCAAGCCGCCTTTACAGGCCGTCACGTAGGCAATACCGCCGCCCATCAGACCGCCGCCCAAAATACCTACGCTGTTTAGCGGGCCAGGTTTCGCATCACTTCCGGGATCTTTTTTCACATCGGTGTTGGCAAAAAAGATGTGCCGTAGCGCCTGAGACTGGGATGTCATAGCCAGTTCACCAAACGCACGTGCCTCAGCGTCGTAACCGCTACTGCTGCCTTGCGCTAGCCCGGTTTCTATAACCTCAAGGATACGTTCTGTTGCAGGGTAGTTACCTTGCGTTTTTTGCGCCGTCTTTTTACTGGCCATGCGGAACAACAGCGCCCGCCCCAGCGGCCCCGCCAGCACTCGCTCTCTCACGGGCAGTGTTCGATGCGCAGAACTGTCCTTTTTAGCCAGTTCAACGGCTGCTTCCAGCAAAATGGAATGCGGTACAACTTCATCCACTAAACCAACTTTCAGCGCCTGTTTTGCGCGTAATTGTTTTCCGGTGAGGATCATATCCAGTGCGGTACTTACGCCAATCAAGCGCGGCAGCCGCTGCGTACCACCGGAGCCGGGCAACAAGCCAAGCTGTACTTCCGGTAAACCCAGAACGGTTTTAACATCATCGGTACAAATACGGTTGTGGCACGCCAGCGCCATCTCCAGGCCACCGCCGAGGCATGCGCCATGAATCGCGGCGATAACCGGGATCGGCAAGGCATTAATTTCCGCCATCATCTGCTGCCCCTGACGGGCCAGCGTTTCGGCTTCCTGCGCGCTGCGACAGCTACCAATCATGTTGATATCTGCCCCGGCAATGAAGTTATCGGGTTTAGCCGAAATAAACACCACACCACGCAATGCTTTGTTATCGCGGATTTGTTTCAGAATGGCCCGTACCTGAGAAGCAAACTCCGCTTTCAGGGTGTTCATTTTCTCTCCGGGCACATCAATAGTGACAACAGCAACGTTATCCAGACGTACGTTTAGTGTAAAAGCCGATGCCATTTCCATTATTCCGCCTCCAGAACCATGGCTGCACCCAAACCACCAGCTGCACAGGCGGTCACTAAACCAAAACCACCGCCACGACGTCGTAACTCATGGAGGGTTTGGGTAATCATGCGCGCACCGGTAGCGGCGAAGGGGTGTCCATAGGCAATCGATCCACCCAGCACGTTAAATTTACTGTCATCAACTTCGCCAGTGGCATGTGCTCTGCCCAGCACGTCGCGGGCAAAACGTTCGCTACCCAACAACTGAAGATTCGCCAGCGTTTGTGCGGCAAAAGCTTCATGCATGTCGATCAGCGTTAAATCTGCCATCGTCAGACCCGCTCTCTCCAGGGCTAGCGGCGTTGACCACGCTGGTCCCAGCAGCATGTCCTGCCAGACATCGATGGCGGTAAAAGCAAAACTACGCAAGTATCCCAGCGGCACCAGCCCCAACTCTTTCGCACGCGACTCCGTCATCATGATCACGGCGGCTGCACCGTCCGTTAGCGGGGTACTGTTTGCTGCGGTGACAGTGCCGTGCTTGCGGTCAAACGCCGGACGTAGTTTGGCGTAATCGGCCAGCGTAGAGTTACCGCGAATATTGTTATCTTCTGAAAAAGGATCTTTAAACGGTGGCGCGTAGGTAGTCATTACCTCATCTGCCAGCTTTCCCTCAGCCCACGCCTGAGCGGCACGCTGATGAGAGCGGTGCGCCAGAGCGTCCTGCTGTTCTCGGGTAATACCATAGGTTTTGGCCATTTGCTCAGCCGTATCCCCCATACGCAAACCGGTGGAATACTCAGCGACGGCTGGCGGCACAGGCATCAGGTCACGTAAACGCAGTCGGGAAAAGAGTTTAAGGCGTTGACCGGTAGTCCGGGCCTTATTAACATCCACCAGCACCCGCGCCAGCTTTTTACTAACGCCAATAGGCAAGACTGACGAGGAGTCCGCACCACCCGCAATTCCCGCACGAATAGACCCCGCCATCAGGCTTTCCGCGACATTCGCCACTGCCTGAAAACTGGTCGCGCAGGCTCGGCTTACGCTATAGGCATCCGTATGCACATTCATGCCGGTTCCCAGCACGATTTCACGAGCAATATTTGGCGCTTCAGGCATTTGCACTACCTGACCAAAAACCAGTTGCTCAATCACATCAGCAGGTATTTCGCTGCGCGCCAGCAGCTCACCGACGACCATTTTTCCTAAATCAACGGCGGGAATGCCATGAAACGCGGTAGCCTGACGAGCAAATGGCGTACGCAACCCACTTACAATGGCAATACGGTCGCCCTGGCGGGTAACCAGCGGTAAAGCCTGACTCATAACACTCCCCTGTAAAAAAATAAAATAAGTGGTCTGACCTGATCATAGTCTTAACCAATTATTTACATTTAGCCAAGCGGAGAGAAAAGAAAGTGGGAGCTAAGACACAGTGAATAATCACTGACAGTTACGAAAAAGCCCTTGCTATCTGATAGCAAGGGCTTTTGCAGAGGGGGATTAACGCAGGCCCAGCTGGAAGATCAGCGTTTCAGCTTCACAGGCAAAAACAAAGTCGATATCCAGACGCACACCTTCTGACTCTTCAGTAAAGGTCGAGGTGATTTGGCAAGGCTCAGATTCCACGCCACGCGCCTTTTCGGTCAGAGCAGCCAGCGTTTCTTCTGCCTCTGCGCGGTTCGCGAACACACGGCTGTAGGACGCGGTGCAATCGGAGTTGTCCATGATGGTTCCAACATCCATACAGCAGCAAACCGGGGTTTCATCAGCACTGCATTTACTCATTGTAGATTTCCTCTGTATTCGCACCTGAGGTGCCAGATAAACGATAGGGATATTTTACGCTCCCATTATTCGCCTCTCCAGTCGTTAATTGTATGAAATGCGATAAGTGACCGAAATCACACTTAAAAATGATCTAAAACAAAAATCGCCCAAACAGGTGAGTGCGCACCCCCGCAATTTTGCCAGCTGGATCGCGTTTCTCTGATCAAATTTGAAAATATTTATAAACATACTTGCAACATTCCAGCTGGTCCGACCTATACTCACGCCACTGGTCTGATTTCTAAGTCGTACCTCAGACCCTACACTTCGCGCTCCTGTTACGGCATGTAACATTGTTTGTATAAAAATAAATCTATGAGGTTATGGTCATGAGCCAGAAAACCCTGTTTACAAAGTCTGCTCTCGCAGTCGCAGTGGCAATTATCTCCACACAGGCCTGGTCTGCAGGCTTTCAGTTAAACGAATTTTCTTCCTCTGGCCTTGGCCGGGCATATTCGGGTGAAGGCGCAATTGCAGATGATGCAGGTAACGCCAGTCGTAACCCGGCGCTGATTATGATGTTCGATCGCCCTACTTTCTCAGCAGGTGCAATTTTCGTTGACCCGGATGTAGATATTTCCGGTCGCTCGCGTATTGGCAATGACGCCAGCCAGGATAATATCGCCCCAACAGCCTGGATACCGAACGTGCATTTTGTTGCTCCGATTAACGATCAGTTTGGTTGGGGGGCCTCAGTCACCTCTAACTACGGCCTGGCTACGGAGTTTAACAATAATTACACAGCAGGCTCGATGGGCGGAAAAACCGATCTGGAAACGCTCAATCTAAACCTGAGCGGTGCTTATCGCCTGAACAATCATTTTAGCTTCGGTCTCGGTTTAAACGCCGTCTATGCAAAAGCGAAGCTTGAACGCTATGCTGGCGATTTACCACAGCAGATCGTTGCAGGCTCCGGGGGCAGAATTCCTCCATCACTGGCCGCGCAATATCCGGCAGATACACAGATTGCGCGCCTGAAAGGTGACGAGTGGGGCTTCGGTTGGAATGCTGGCCTTCTTTATGAAGTAGATAAAGATAACCGCTACGGTTTCACCTACCGTTCTGAAGTAAAAATTGACTTCAACGGTGATTACCGCAGCAATCTGCCATCAATGGACCGTATTCCTGCGCAGTTGCGTCCGGTGTTCGCCAGCCTGCCAGCAGGAACCAACGGCAGTACGATCGATGGTTCACTTGATCTGAACCTGCCAGAAATGTGGGAGTTTTCAGGCTATAACCGCGTTGCACCACAGTGGGCGGTTCACTACAGTATGGCTTATACCAGCTGGAGTCAGTTCCAGGAGCTGAAAGCAAAAGGCAACAACGGCCAAACCTTGTTCTATAAAGAAGAAGGCTTCAAAGACTCTTATCGCATCGCGCTCGGTACTACCTATTACTATGATGATACCTGGACGTTCCGTACCGGTATCGCCTTTGATGATAGCCCGGTTCCGGCAAACCGTCGTTCCATCTCTATTCCGGATCAGGACCGCTTCTGGCTGAGCGCGGGTACAACCTACGCCTTTAATAAGGATGCATCGTTGGATGTTGGCATCTCTTATATGCACGGTCAGAAAGTGAAATTCGAAGAAGGCCCATACTCCTTTGAATCTGAAGGGAAAGCCTGGTTGTACGGTATGAACTTGAACTACGCATTCTGATTTTCTTCAGACGTAAAAAAGGTGAGCTTTTTAGCTCACCTTTTTATTTGCCCAATTCCTTACTCAGAATCGATCTCTTTTAAATCATCCTGAATATCTTTCGCGTTCGGGTTTTCTTCTGGTTTGAGTTTCCCGCCGTTCGCAATAAAGTCATGACGCTGGAAGTAAGCTTCACGCACCATGATGTAAGGATCGGAAGACTGACGCAGCAGACCGTCAGAGTCGAGCAATTGCGCGCGAGTTTCAATCCCTTCAACCGTCCATTTGCCTATCGACAACGGCCAGGTCAGCCAGGACAGTACCGGATACAGCGTATCGACCATATCACCACCGTCATCACGCAGCGTGAAACTACCGTAGAACGGAAGCTGCATATACGGCCCGTAACCAACATCATAGTGGCCTAACGTGCTGCCAAAGCGGTGTGGTTCAACGCGCTGCAACTTCGGATTAGCCATACCTGCCACATCGATAAAGCCGCCCATACCTAACAGGGTATTCAGGAAGAAACGGGTAAAGTGCACCATCCCCTGATAAGGATCGCCTTGCAGGAAATAGTTGACCATGACGGCCGGCTCTTCAAGGTTCCCCGTAAAGTTGCTTAAACCATTACGCGCCGGCTGCGGAACATAGTCACGCCAGGCAACAGCTACGGGTCTTACAACGTATGGATCTAAAACATTAAAGTTGAAGTTGTACATGGTGCGGTTGAACCCTTCAAATGGGTCCGAACGCCCCTGCTGTTCAGTACCGGAGCTCGCACACCCCACCAAAAGTGTGGTTCCCAGCGCAAGCGCCGACAGGCGAAGCTTCATAAGTGTCTCCCTGTGTTTTATGGCTATCGCTGATTGCCATCCATGACGGAACGATGACGTATCCGCCTGTTTAGATGTGAGCGATTGTAACAGCACGTCAAATGATGTCTATATACCCTGTCTTACTGATTTGATCATAGCCTGGTAATGCGCACTCCGCGGCGGTTCTATTCTAACTAACCCGATAAAAACAAACGTTACTATTTTTGCTATCTCAGACTTTCTCCCGCTGATTTTCAGACAAAAGCCGCTACGCTTTAGCAATACGTGCTTATTCAGGATTCGGCCATGAATGACATCAAGAAAGATAAGATCGATCGACACAGCGACGAACTCGAGGTGGAAAGCGATGAAAAGCTAACAGGGAAAAAGATAGAGCTTGATGAGGACAGACTCCCCTCCCGCGCCATGGCAATCCATGAACATATTCGCCAGGATGGGGAGAAAGAGATGGAGCGTGATGCGATGGCGCTACTGTGGTCAGCAATCGCAGCAGGACTGTCGATGGGCGCCTCGCTACTGGCAAAAGGGATTTTTCACGTACAGCTGGAAGGCGTGCCAGGGGGATTTTTACTCGAGAACCTCGGTTATACCTTCGGCTTTATTATTGTCATTATGGCCCGCCAGCAACTCTTTACCGAAAATACCGTCACCGCTGTACTGCCGGTGATGCAAAACCCTACCCTCGGCAATTTTGGCCTGTTGATGCGCCTGTGGAGCGTGGTTCTGCTGGGTAATATTATTGGCACCGGGGTTGCCGCATGGGCCTTTGAACATATGCCGATTTTTGATGAAGAGACCCGCGATGCTTTTGTCAAAATCGGCATGGATGTGATGAAAAATACGCCAACAGAGATGTTTTCCAACGCCATCATTTCTGGCTGGTTAATTGCCACCATGGTGTGGATGTTTCCCGCCGCCGGAGCGGCAAAAATTGTGGTCATTATTCTGATGACCTGGCTGATTGCCCTCGGTGATACCACACATATCGTCGTCGGCTCGGTGGAAATTCTCTATTTGGTCTTTAATGGCACGCTGCACTGGAGTGATTTTTTCTGGCCCTTTGCGCTACCAACGCTCGCCGGGAATATCTGTGGCGGAACGTTTATTTTCGCGCTAATGAGCCATGCGCAGATCCGCAATGATATGAGCAACAAACGCAAGGAAGAAGCCAGGTTGCAAGCAAAGCGTGATGAGCAAAAGCAGAAAAACCAGAAAAAACAGGCCTGAATGGTGACTGTTTGAGCAGTCGGGCGGCCTGAGACTTACCGTTGTGAGTAAAAAACGCTATACTCGTGCCGCTTCGTCCCCTTAGTTAAATGGATATAACGAGCCCCTCCTAAGGGCTAGTTGCAGGTTCGATTCCTGCAGGGGACACCATGAATTCTTAGGCATCCAGTCAAAATTCTTTCATTTACCAGTCAGTTCATCCCTGGGCCAGGCGGTAAAACGGCACATTCCTCACTGTTGCAGTAAGATTGTCGGACACCATTGTCTGCTTTGTCGCTATCCGCATCCCTGCTTTTCTCAGCCTCAACACATCAGCGGCAATACGCTGGCTGCCAAACCAGAAAAGCCCGTCCAGCGCAGTAACATCAAGGCCCGATTCCAGTGCCAGCTTCAGACGTTCACGCGGCGCTTTTACTGTTTTAGCAATCTGCTGATATGGCGCTTCGCTTGAACCTGCAGGACTAATGCGCCGGATGCGATGTGACAGGTGGTACTGAAATTCATCCGGTATCCCACCGAGACTCGCTTTCAGGCTGTAAACACAACCAAAGCGTTTGCCGTTAAAGATGACGTTTTTCTGACTAAGCTGCAGCTCTTCACGCACGCTGGCAATCAGTTGTGGAGTACGGAGTAATAACAAGCGGAAAGGCAGCTCAAAGCTGGTCACGTAGTCCACATTCAATAAAGCAATACGCAGACGTTCTTGGGGCCCCGCCTTCATTTCCCGGCATTCAGCAATAACATCAGCCCACTGGCCGGTAAGACGGGAACACTCTGTCGCCTCAGTAAAACTGTATTTTTCAGCCTGATAATCAATACGCTCGGTCACACTGAATTCCCTTCTGGCCAGATCTCGGTATTGGTTGCTCACTTTACCAGCGACGACATCCCTGTGTCAGAAATCTTTTTCTAACCCACTGAAAGTGCCTGACCAATCTTCCCTCGTATCCTCACCATGAGGATACGACAACTAACCGACCCGGTATGTTGTCCGGGTCGGTTAAAGGGCGTCACGTCAGACAACAAAACGGTTAACCAGATCCTTCATGGTTGCCGACAGATTGTCCAGCCGCTGGCTGTCGCTCGCAGCCTGAGATACCAACGCCGCATTTTGCTGTGTGACCTGTTCCATCGGTCGCAATGCCAGGTTTATCTGGGTTACCCCTTGTGACTGCTCCGTCGCCACACGAGCGATATCCGCAATATATTGCTTCATACTGGTGGTATTATCCGCCGCGGCTTCCAGCGCGGTAGCAGATGCAGTAACCCGCTCAACACCCTCACTAATTTTGACCATATTCTGCGCGACCAGCTCACGGATTTGGTTAGCCTCTTTGGCGCAACGCTGCGAAAGATTTCTCACTTCACTGGCTACGACAGCAAACCCCCTGCCCATCTCTCCAGCACGTGCAGCTTCCACTGCCGCATTCAGCGCCAGTAAGTTAGTCTGAAACGAAATATCATCAATCGAGGTCACAATATTCGAGATTTTCTCACTGGAAGCGCGAATATCCCCCATGCTCTGGTTCGCCGCACTGGCAACGTTACTGGCCTGTCGGACCTCTTTTTCCAGTCTGATTGTCAGATGCTCAGCTTCGCGGGCATTATCCGCTGTTTGCGTAATCGCAGTTGATAGCTGCTCCATACTGGCCACAGCTTCTACTATTGATGCAGCCTGTTCATCTGTACGTTGAGCCAGATCCTGATTTCCCGCCGTAATACTGCTGCTGGCATCGGACAAAACCACAGAGCCTTGCTTAATCTCCTGTACGATATGCTGAATACTTTCCAGCATCGTGTTATAGGCACGATTAAGTGAGGAAAGCTCATCTTTGCCCGGGGTCGCCAGACGTTGAGTCAGATCGCCATTCATACCCGCAATCTTGCGTAGCGTGTCACTAAACTGACGGTGCATATTGATTGCGATGGCCCCAGCGAACGTCAATGATGCCAGGAGCGCTAACAGGCTAACAGCCATATATATTTGCCAGTTTTTTCGTGCATCCTGCGCGAGTTTTTCTGCATTCGCCAACAGACGATTCGCCGTCACATTTTCTATCTGCCGCATCACTTCAATACGCTGGGTTTGTACTTTAAACCAGGTAGTAGGATCGACACCAAATCCACCGTTCTCGACATGGTTAAACGCGATCTCGCGAAATGAGAGGGCTTTTGACGCTTCTGCTGACTGTAAGCGGCTTTTCAACATGGTCGCCTGTTCCGGTGAACTCAGGCGTAACGATTCTGCCAACCAAACGTTCTGTTTACTGACGACATCACTGAGTTGATGTAACTGTCCGTCGGCGAAATGACCGGAGGAAAAGATATTTGATAACAGCGCCCGTTCAATACCCGCCTGTTCTTTCAAATTCAGCAGGTTGTAGTAGGCGGCGAATGCGTTTGCCATCTCACCAGAATCCGTCAACTGCCCCAATCTACCCACAAAATTCAGCACATCAGCAATGACGTTGGTATAAAACTTAACCACATCTGAAGCCGGAAGCCCCAACTGCGTGACGTTTTCGCGGATGGTAGCGAGCGAAAGAATATTTTTCTTAAACGCAGCGACAGAAGTGGCGACATCCCCTTCCGGTAAGGCAGTATCGGACAGTGACCGCACAAATATCTCGATCTCGCGATCGGTCAAAGTCCGCTGTGCGTTTAACTCATCTTTGAACGTCTTCCCTTCAGCCCCCAGAAACCCGACACTCATGCCGCGTTCTTTTTGCAATTCATGCACTACATTTCCGGCACTGCGTGCGAGCGCTGTCAGTTGGGCAATATTCTCCATCTGCCGTTCTGTCTCAATGCGCGTTAATATTCCTGAACCAGCAAACCAACATAACGCCAGTAATAATGGTTGTAGCGCAATTATTAACTTCATTTTCATCGGCATTCGATAAACCCACCACATGCCACTTCCCTCCATTATCCACATATTCATTACGGTTATCGGCGTAAAGAAGCGGCTCTTTAAATTTGAACAATGGGCAACTGTTTGTTTTTTAGATTAAATTTTTGCCAAGATAACTCTATTTAATTACTTCAATTAGAATAAAACTCTAAATAATTAACACATGCGAATCTATGCTCCATTTTGCTAACTTATTTGGCATATTATTTTTTATTAAAGAATCAGGTAATCATCAACTGATTCAGATAGAGAGAGAAGCACAGGACAATGACAGCAGCCCGAGATAACAGCCATGGCGCGGCCATCATTCTGGCGTCCCGCCGAACGTTAAGGTTATAATCCTTACAACGATTTTTTGGATTAGAAGCGACAATGACAAAACTTACCCTACAAGAACAGATGCTTAAAGCAGGTCTGGTCAGCAGCAAAAAAATGGCGAAAGTGCAGAGAACGGCGAAAAAATCGCGCGTTCAGGCTCGTGAAGCCAGAGAAGCGGTTGAAGAAAATAAAAAAGCACAGGTCGAGCGTGATAAGCAGCTCAGCGAACAGCAGAAGCAGGCCGCATTGTCTAAAGAATACAAAGCGCAGATCAAGCAACTGATTGAAATGAACAAAATCACCATTTCCCGTGGCGATATTGGTTACAACTTTACCGATAATAACCTGATCAAAAAAGTTTATGTTGATAAAGTAACCCAGTCTCAGTTGATCAAGGGCCGTCTGGCCATTGCCCGCCTGACGGCTGAAAGCAGCAGCGAGAGCGAATACGCCATTATCCCGGCTGTTGTCGCCGACAAGATTGCCCAGCGCGATGCAAGCTATATTGTTCTCAATTGCGAACTGAGCCAGGAAGCGAAGGACGAAGACGATCCGTATGCTGATTTTGTCATTCCTGACGATTTGATGTGGTAAGAAAAACACCCCGATAATCACCCGGAGTTCCGTCGCGTATTTCGGTGAACGCTAGCGCCGCCACCGAAATACCGTCAACCGCTCTTCTTCCCCACACGCCATCTGCTAAAACTTATAGTGTTCCTTGCTCAGTCCGTATTTTCTCATGCGCAAATACAGTTTCTTACGCGGAATTTGTAAATACTCCGCCACTTCATTAATACGTCCCTGATGAATATTAAGCGCTTCGGTAATGATCTGTCGCTCGTACTCGTCGACCCGACGATCGAGCGGTGACGGTTCGGGCAAATGTAGCTGTGGATTCGCGGTTTCAGCCAGTGGCAATAACCCAACTGCAAAAAGCTCGGCGGCATTGGCCAGCTCTCGAACATTGCTTAACCACACGCGACGCCGCATTCCTTTTAGTAATTCCCCGTCAACCTCGGGCACGGGATGATTCAGGCGCAGACAGGCTTTCTGCAGATAATGGCGAAACAGCGGCTCAATATCATCCGGGCGCTGAGACAACGGCTGGCAACCAATTTGCGTCATCGCAAAACAGTAATAAAGTTCGGCCACAATCTGATTAGTTGCCGCCAGTTCCACCAACGAAGTGGCGCCAATGCCAATTAAGCGAAACGGACGCCGCTCCTGGCTTTGCAAATGTACCAGTTGGTGCTGCTGTTCGCGCGTCAGGCACTCAATATGGCTCAGGACCAGCGTTCCCCCTTGCGCCTGGGCAATAAGGTCATTGAGTTGCCCCGCATTCTCTAACGTCAACTCCCCACGAATAAACGGTCCTTCAGCGCTGCGCCCAAGCTGATGCAAATAACGGGCTCCGGTCATACGCCCCGTTCCCGGCTCGCCATAAAACCAGACGGCAATATCCGTTTCAGCCAGTTGCCGTAAGCGCTGGCGGTACTGATTAACCCAGTCACTGTAGCCGACCAGTTCAACCTGGAGCTTTTGCTGGCAATAGTGACGACGTGCAATCACAGATTTTCTCTGACGCAACGCATCCTCTACCAACACCAGCAGTTTGCCTGGATCAACCGGTTTTTGCAGAAAATCCCACGCACCTTTCTTCACCGCGTCCACCGCCATCGGGACATCGCCATGTCCAGTGATCAACAGGATCGGAAGCTGATTGTCATCCTGATGAAACAACGTCATCAGGTCAATTCCATTACAGCCAGGCATGCACACGTCGCTCAGGACAATCCCTGGCCAGTCGGCCTGCAGCCAATTTCGGGCATCAAAAGGGTTACTGCATGCGAATACATGATATCCCTCCTGTTCAAGCAACAAGGTGTAAGCGTCAAGAACATCGGCATCATCATCAATAAGCAGAACAGAATATTCATCACTCAACATCGTTTACATCCGTCAGATTAAATTGCAGAACGACGCAGGCATTGCGCCCCGGGGTCGACGCCAGGCGCAGTTCGCCGTTCATTTGCATCATTAACGATACACAAATCGATAAGCCAATACCGAGGCCAACATCCTTACTGGTGGTAAACGGTTTTAACAGTGATGGTAATAATGCTCCAGGCCAACCGGGGCCGTTATCGCTGATAAATACGCACAACCGGCTGCCTTCGGTCTGCCAGTGAACCTCTATTTTCGCCGCAACCGGACAGGCATCCAGCGCATTTGCCAGGACGTTTACCAGCACCTGCTGGATACGCACTTCATCACCAGCCACCCACACGCCCCGGTCTGGGAGCGTCAGCGTACCCTGCTGTGGCTTGTGTCGCATGGCCAACAGTTCCCAGGCAGCGTTGAACGTTTGTCGGAGATCGACAGGATGCAGAGGCGTGCCAGGCTCGGCCCGGCGCGCAAACTGACGCAGTGAACGGATAATGGCATCGATGCGAGTAATCAGCCCTTCCGCTTTGGTTAATGTGCTTCTGGCCTGAGCGGGTTGCCCCTGTTCGATTGCCCTCCCTGCCGTAAACAGGTACATCGACAGCGCATTCAGCGGTTGATTAATCTCGTGCGCCAGCGTGGTCATAGTCTGGCCGACCACCGCCAGTTTTGCCGTCTGGATCAGCTCATCCTGCGTTGCACGAAGATCGGATTCAATCTCCTTGCGCTCGGTCACTTCCTGCTCCAGCTGATTTTTTTGCGCGCTCAACTGGCCCAGGGTATGACGCAGTAAGCCTGCGATACGCCCCAACTCATCGCGTCCATATACCGGGATAGAGGCATCCGTTCTGCCAAGACCAATTTGCACCACGGCCTGGTTGAGCGCAGTAAAACGCTTCACCAGACGCGAGCGAATGAAGTAGTGGTTAAGCCCCCAGGCGAGAAGTAGCGCCAGCAGCGTCGCCAGCAGGATAAGTCCACCGCTGACGCGAACAATTTGTTCCAGCCGCTGGTTAAACGTCTGCATTTGCTGATGGCTACTCCCCAGTTGCGCTTCCAGCAGTGTTCGAAAGCGCCCAAGCGTGGCCTCTCTGGCATGGCTGGCATCAACCAGCGCTTTTTGCGCTGCGACATAATCGCGCATCGTATCGGGCATTTTATTTTTCATCATCCCGATTTCCAGCAGCTCATCGATAGTTTGTCGCAGTGTGATAGTACTGGGCCAGTCATCGAGGGTGCGGATATTTTCATCCGCCGTTTTCTTCAGATTTTCCAGGTAGCGGATGTGATTCTCCACCAGCATGCCATCGTCGCTACCCGATTTCAGTTCATTGAGCCTGTCGCGTAAATCATCAACGATCTGGTTTTCAATTCTTGCCAGGGTGTAGACCTGCTGCTGCTCGTTTTGCACCTCTCGGGCACGTTTGAGATACAGCGCCGCATCACCATTTTTGGCCTCGATTTGATCCAGCAACGTCCCCTGCTGCCAGGTAAAATCCTGCACCAGTGAATTCAGCTCAGTAGTAAAATCATCATGTAGCCAATCAATGCGCGCGGAAAGCTCGCTCACTTTTTCGCGTACAAGGAACATGTTGTAGAGCACCCGGTCCAGTTCCGCCATCAGCGCCCGGCTGTCCTGCAAAATCACCGCCAGTTGCTGCTGTTCTGCTGGTTGCAACCCCCTGCTCAGCACTTCGATTTTATCCAGATGCGAGATTATCTGATTGCGCAGTTGCAGCCTAACCGTCGTATTGGGAGCCAGCAGGAATTCATTTAGCTGGTCCACAACCAGGTTAAGATTTCCTTCAATCAAGAAAGCGGAATGCACGCGCGGGAAGTAATCATCAAGCGAATAGCGTATCTGCGAGCTCTGCTCATGCCAGGAGTACAAACTGACGCAGCTTACGCTCAACGTCAGTAATGCGCCCGTTAGAAAGGCTCCCCGCAGGCTGCTGCTGATGCTGAGTTGGCGAAGGCGTTGCAGTATCGATCCACCTTTCATTTTAATTCTTCCAGTTTTGATATCGCCTGACGCTGGTTTTTAAGAAACCAGAGCTGCCACTCCATCATCTGCTGTTCGGCAACGCTTTTATTATCAAACTGCGCAAGCCAGGCTTCATCTTCACTACTTTTGGCATCTATCGGAACGCTGGTCAGTAAGGCTCTGATTTCGGGTAGCGGGCGTTTCAGGCGTGCTTCCGCACTGTATAGTGCCCGCCATGCATCCTTCAGTTGCGCAAGACGGAAACTGATGGCGGTATCAAACATCCGCTGGACTAACTGTTGTCGCTTAAGGATCAGCCGATAATTAAGCGGAGGCTGGTTCAGTAAAATAGCCTGCTGAGCAGCGCGGGGATTATCAGATGCGAGGTGCGTTACCGGATATTTCCCCGTATTCGCATCAGCAAGGATCCGCTGTCCCTCCGGGCTTAACAAATAGCGGATAAAACGACGCGCTTCATTGGGGTGCTGGCTGTTCTTGAGAACAGCCACATAGGTTGGCGATACCGCCGAGCGTGGAAAATAGGTAAAAGCCAGGTGAGGATCGTTAAGCAACAAGTTGGCATAATTATCAATGACCGGCCCCGCCACGCCCAGGCCACTCTTAATTTTGTCGGCTACGCCAAAACTGCGTGATGAAATCGTCACCAGATTTCCAGCACTCGCCAGCAGCGTCGCCCACCCCGCTTCCCACCCTTTTTGCTGTAGCAATGACTCAACCATCAGATGGTTGGTATCCGAACGCGATGGGCTACTCATCAACAGCGCGTTCTGATATTTGGGCAGCGTTAAATCCCCCCAGTCGGCAGGAGGCGACAGATGTCGTGCCACCAGCGCAGAACGATTAATCAACAGACCAAAACCAGATATCGCCACTGCCACTGAGGTCGAACGGATAGAGTCTGGCACCAGCCGCTGGCTTTCCGGCAACGCATTTTCGAAAGGCGCCAACTTCTGATGTTCCTGCAGATGCTGCAACAGCATAGGGGATGAGGTCAGAATCAGATCAACATTTTCCGCATTCGCGGTATCCAGCAGCTGTTCAAGCGAGCTACTGGTCCGGTTTAATGTGCGAATCATCACCGACCCCGGTTCAGTCTGCCAACGCTGAATAATCCAGGCCGTTGCCCCCGGTGAAAAGGTTGTCGCCATTACCAGCTCTTTACCCTGCGCCAGGCAACTCACCGACAACGACATAAAACAGAGCGAGATCGCCCAACAACGCCCCCGGCCCAAAAGTCTGTTTGTGATCCCGTTCATAAATACCAACATGTGCAAAAAATAATATTGAGACAAAACTTACCCGTTTATCACCGACTGGGGGAAGAATAAGGTTATTCGTAGAATAACCAAACGGAAAGTGACGACATCGGTAAAGAATACCCGAAAACGCAGTCTGAATTTGTTAATATCCGCACACGCCGATGATAAAAGCGTCCGTAAAAGAATAGAATTGAAAATCCATTATTTAAAAAGAGTCAAAATCAGCCACGCAATCCACAAATTGTGTCAATAGTGACACATTTCATCTATTTGAGTTTCTCGCCCGCCTATTTCACTCTTCACTGAGAAAAATCCTGATATTCACATCAATATAAATTTAGGTGATGATATGTTATCCATATTTAAGGCAGGGCCTTCAGCAAATAAAGTCCCGACGGAGAAAGTCCAGGAAACTTATGGCCGATACCGCATTCAGGCATTACTCAGCGTATTTCTTGGCTATCTCGCGTACTATATTGTGCGCAATAACTTCACGCTCTCAACACCGTACCTGAAAGAACATCTGGATCTCAGTGCCACGCAAATTGGTCTACTCAGCAGTTGTATGCTTATTGCCTATGGGATCAGTAAAGGCATTATGAGTAGTCTGGCAGACAAGGCCAGCCCTAAGGTCTTTATGGCATGCGGCCTGGCTCTGTGCGCCATCGTAAACGTCGGTTTAGGATTCAGTACCGGATTCTGGATTTTTGCCGCTCTGGTCGTTTTCAACGGATTGTTCCAGGGAATGGGCGTTGGTCCTTCATTTATTACCATTGCCAACTGGTTTCCGCGTAAAGAACGTGGACGCGTCGGCGCATTCTGGAATATTTCTCACAACGTTGGCGGTGGTATTGTCGCTCCGATTGTTGGTGCCGCCTTTGCCATTTTAGGGAGCGAGCACTGGCAAAGTGCCAGCTATATTGTCCCGGCCGGTGTTGCCGTACTGTTTGCTTTTATTGTGCTGATGCTGGGGAAAGGTTCACCGCGCCAGGAAGGCTTACCGGCTCTGGAACAAATGATGCCGGAAGAAAAAGTAGTATTAAATTCCCGACACACTGACCAGGCGCCAGAAAATATGAGCGCCTTCCAGATCTTCTGCACCTATGTGCTGCGTAATAAGAATGCCTGGTATGTTTCACTGGTAGATGTGTTCGTCTATATGGTGCGTTTTGGCATGATTAGCTGGTTGCCTATTTATCTGTTAACCGAAAAACATTTCTCGAAAGAGCAAATGAGCATCGCTTTTCTGTTTTTTGAATGGGCGGCAATCCCTTCCACATTACTGGCGGGCTGGCTTACCGATAAACTGTTTAAAGGCCGTCGCATGCCGCTGGCCATGATTTGTATGGCGCTGATTTTCGTCTGTTTGATCGGCTACTGGAAAAGTGAATCCCTGCTGATGGTCACTATTTTTGCCGCCATTGTGGGTTGCCTGATCTATGTTCCACAGTTCCTCGCTTCTGTTCAGACGATGGAAATCGTCCCCAGCTTCGCAGTAGGTTCTGCAGTAGGACTGCGCGGATTTATGAGCTACATTTTTGGCGCATCGCTGGGCACCAGTCTGTTTGGCGTAATGGTCGACAAAATGGGGTGGCACGGCGGCTTCTATCTGCTGATGGGGGGTATTGTTTGCTGCATCCTGTTCTGCTACCTCTCTCATCGCGGTGCGCTGGAACTTGAGCAACAGCGAAAAAAAGCTCAGCAAGAGGAAGCATCACTCCAGTTGGCGGATGCACGGTAATTCATTTCGGTCTCACAAAAAAGTGCCAGCGATGCTGGCACTTCAATAAACTCAAATAAATAATAAATAACCCAAAGTGATAATTTATTGCTAAACGTAACATTGCAAATTATTGCTTACCATCCGCGACCATAAAGCGAATGATCAAACCACATGTCGGAGCAAGAAACAGGAATAATCCAGTTACCATTTCGTTACCATTGGTCAGCCGCATAGTAAAAACGTAAATTAATGCCGTAAGGATGGCCATGCCGAGAAAAGCGCTAATTGACGCCGCAGCGCCTATAACCTGCCAGATATAGCAACTGACGCACAGAATGCTCAGTATGAGAAAGGTCCAGAAATAGAGCATAGCGATACCTCCTGTCTGCCGTAAACTTAACGTAAGTCCTTACACTCCCTTAACTTTATATTCTAAGACAATTCCTATCTGCATGCAATTTGAGCAACATTTTATTCACAAAAATCATTCGACCGCTTACTATTACACTGTTTCTCCGTCGTTTATTTAATCATCATAAAAACAACGAATTATATATAGGCGAAATTTTGCCCTTAATCGCCCTAAAAACATTTACGAATCTTGAGTAATTATTTCTGGCTGACATTAATTTTCGGGTGTACATTGTGCGTCCGATCATTCATGCCCCCTCGTGGTTTTGTCCTGACTCAGTTTTACACTCTTAACAGGAACCAATGTCGTTCATGGCGGCCTAACGATCAGTGCAGAGTGTAAAGCGACAGGCAAAGAATCTTCGCGATACATCTATTTCGTATCAACAACAGGTGCTTATGTTCCCCCAATGTAAATTTTCACGCGCGTTTTTGCATCCGCGCTACTGGCTCACATGGTTTGGTGTTGGTGTGCTCTGGTTACTGGTACAGCTTCCCTATCCCGTATTGTGTTTTCTTGGTACCCGTACAGGAACGCTGGCTCGTCCATTTTTAAAACGCCGTGAATCTATTGCACGTAAAAATCTCGAACTCTGTTTCCCAAATCTGTCACAGGAAGAAAGAGACAAACTGGTCGATGAGAATTTCCGTTCGCTCGGCATGGGGCTGCTTGAAACAGGTATGGCCTGGTTCTGGCCGGACCGTCGGGTGCGTAAATGGTTTGATGTAGAAGGGCTGGACAACCTGAAGCGCGCTCAGATGCAAAACCGTGGCGTGATGGTCGTTGGCGTACACTTTATGTCGCTCGAGTTGGGTGGTCGCGTAATGGGGCTTTGCCAGCCAATGATGGCAACCTATCGTCCGCACAATAATAAGTTGATGGAGTGGATCCAAACCCGCGGTCGTATGCGCTCCAACAAGGCGATGATCGGCAGAAATAATCTGCGTGGTATTGTCGGCGCCCTGAAAAAAGGCGAGGCAGTGTGGTTTGCCCCCGATCAGGACTATGGTCGTAAAGGGAGTTCTTTCGCCCCCTTCTTCGCAGTCAAAGACGTGGCGACCACCAACGGTACCTACGTGCTGTCACGATTATCGGGCGCAGCAATGCTGACCGTAACCATGGTGAGAAAAGCAGATAACACCGGTTACCGCCTGTTCATCACCCCAGAAATGGAAGGTTACCCGGCAGATGAAAGCCAGGCTGCGGCGTATATGAACAAAATTATCGAAAAAGAGATCATGCGTGCACCCGAGCAGTATCTCTGGATCCACCGTCGCTTCAAAACTCGCCCGATGGGTGAAGCTTCGTTGTATATCTAAAAAGAAAGGCCGTAAGGCCTTTCTTTTTTTCTACGGTTGAATTACTTAACGCCCCATTTGCTGTGCAGCTCAGCCATTCGCTCGTTGTAGTTGCGGGCGATGCAGGCTGATTTATCCTGTTCCTTCCAGCACTCGTTACGCCCTTTCACCCAACCGCGCTGCTCTGCTTTCAGCGTCGGGTTATTGCTCGATTTAACCAGCGCCTGCTTGTAGGCCCCGTTTAACGCTAAATCCATTTCTGAGAGCGAAGGACTCTGGCAGATAATCTCTTCGATACTGCCCTTTGCAACCGCAGCGCAGGAAAAAGAGGGTCCAGTGCTGGTCGATTTTTTGGCCCCAGAAAAGTCAATATTATCTTCAGGCAGGCATACCCCGTGCTTTCGATTCGGCCCACTCCAGGAAACGTCCGGATTTCCGTCATCTTTACGAGAAATAGAAACCGTATTGTTCCCGCTTTTGGCTTCCCAGTAATTTTCATTGAAGGCCTTCACCGTCGCCTTCGAGCCATCAATCCAAACATTGCCTTTGCCATCACCATTCACACCACCAATACTTGCGCAGCTGAAATTAAACGCCAACGGTGAGGCCGCCATCGACGTCAGTGGCGTAAAAACGAGTGCTAACATCATTAATCTGGTCATTTTTAACCTTTTCATTATCTCATTCCGCGAAAAATTAACCGCATAAACATCATGGCGATATGAGAATTCTCCGAGTAACCATTCCGTCGCTCAATAGCAATTTATTACCGGCAGAAATTAAACTGTCGCCGAATCACGACAGTTGTAAGTTATTAAAATTAAATAAAAAAATGCCTCTTGTCTCTCCTCATTTTTAGGCGTACATTAGCGCCGTCTGGAGCATTAAAGCTCAGAATTCTGAGGTGATGCAGCCAAGCAAATGAGGGGTATTCTCCCTTTCGTTCGCGAGTGCATCAGCTCTCTGTCAGGTAAGCATATGTTCATTTAGACGTACCCCAGGTACGCGGAGAGATGAAAAGTGAAATATTTCTTTATGGGCATTTCTTTTATGGTCATCGTTTGGGCCGGTACTTTCGCCCTGATGATCTAAATTAAAAGACGCAGCAAAAAAACAGGAGCCATCAGGCTCCTGTTTTGCATTTTGGGGGAACATTCTGTCAGTCGGTACTTTCAGAAGTCGATTTTGCACTGGTCGGTAACAGGCCATCTGCGCGAAACATCGCCTTGATGCCGCGAATAGCCTGGCGGGTACGGTCACGGTTTTCAATCAACGCAAATCGCACATGCGTATCACCATAATCACCAAACCCAATCCCTGGCGAAACGCATACCTTCGCTTCGTTCAGCAACTTCTTGGCAAACTCAAGTGATCCCATCCCGGCGTATTGCTCTGGAATTTTCGCCCAAACGTACATTGAGGCCTTTGGCATCTCGACCATCCAGCCTGCTTCATGCAGTCCTTTGACCAGCACATCGCGACGACGTTTATATTGCTCAGCGATATCCCGCACACATTGCTGATCGCCTTCCAGCGCGGCAATTGCCGCAACCTGCAGTGGCGTAAAGGTCCCGTAATCGTGATAGCTCTTGATTCGCGCCAGCGCGTTCACCAGCGTTTTGTTGCCCACCATAAACCCGATACGCCATCCCGCCATGTTGTAGCTTTTCGACAGGGTAAAAAATTCAACAGCGACGTCGCGAGCGCCGGGTACCTGCATAATCGATGGTGCCTTCCAGCCGTCATAAACAATATCAGCGTAGGCCAGGTCGTGAACCACCAACACGTCATAGCGTTTAGCCAGGGCCACCACTTTCTCAAAGAATTCCAGCTCGACGCACTGCGCGGTCGGGTTGGATGGGAAACCTAAGATCATCATCTTCGGCTTCGGGTAACTTTCGCGTATTGCGCGTTCCAGCTCATTAAAGAAGTCGACACCCTCAACCAGCGGCACTGAACGCACCTGCGCGCCGGCAATCACCGCGCCATAGATATGGATGGGATAACTTGGGTTGGGCACGAGGACCGTATCACCGTGATCGAGCGTTGCCAGCATCAGGTGCGCCAGCCCCTCTTTGGAACCGATGGTCACAATGGCTTCAGATTCAGGATCGATCTCAACATCATAGCGTTCCTGGTACCAGCGGGAAATCGCCCGACGCAAACGCGGAATGCCGCGTGAGGTGGAGTAACCGTGAGTATCCGGGCGCTGAGCCACGGTACACAGTTTTTCGACAATGTGAGGAGGCGTGGCCCCATCCGGGTTCCCCATACTGAAATCGATAATATCTTCGCCGCGCCGACGCGCAGCCATCTTCAGTTCAGCGGTGATGTTAAAAACGTACGGGGGAAGGCGATCAATACGCGTAAAGCGACGTTCAGGGCGGGAGTCAGCCATAATATCCTCAGATTAACGTTAGCGCCCGGACCGTCCGAGCGACGCTGCCACGATGGTGGCACGTTTAGAAAATAGCCTGAATAATTTCCTTCTGTCGAGAGGCAAAACAAAATATTTTTTCCTGACGAAAAAGAGGAACAGCCGAGTAAAATGAGGAAATAACCATTTTCACAACCCGCCAAAAATTACCATCCTTTAACATTTTGTTGTTAAATACATTACCTTGAACGCAGTGCTCACAGGACAGGTATTGTAAATACAACAATCATGCAACAATCCCCTTTTAATATTATGGTTTTTCCCCATTAGCTCTGAACTGCGGGGGTGCTGGTCATCCTGCCTCAGGTTACCTATCATAGTGGTTTAACCCTTGCGCAAGAGTCACCCGTGCACGAAATATTCAATATGCTGCTGGCGGTATTTGACCGGGCAGCACTGATGCTGTTCTGTCTGTTTTTCCTGATTCGTATCCGCCTGTTTCGCGAACTGTTGCACAAGTCAGCCCACTCCCCAAAAGAGCTGCTCGCCGTTACCGCGATTTTCTCCATGTTTGCCCTGTTCAGTACCTGGTCAGGCGTACCGGTAGAAGGTTCTCTGGTCAATGTGCGTATTATCGCGGTCATGTCAGGAGGGATCCTGTTCGGTCCATGGGTTGGCATTATTACGGGGCTGATCGCAGGCACCCACCGTTACCTGATCGATATTGGCGGCGTAACTGCCCTACCCTGCTTTATTACCAGCATTCTGGCTGGCTGTATTGCCGGGTGGATCAACCGTAAGATCCCCAAAGCGCAGCACTGGCGCGCGGGTATTTTAGGCGGAATGCTGTGCGAATCACTGACCATGATACTGGTCGTCGCCTGGGCACCCACCACCGAACTGGGGCTGGATATTGTCTCAAAAATCGGTATTCCAATGATCCTAGGCAGCGTCTGTATTGGTTTTATCGTGATGCTGGTACAAAGCGTTGAAGGTGAGAAAGAAGCCAGCGCTGCAAAACAGGCCAAGCTGGCGCTGGATATCGCCAACAAAACGCTGCCGCTCTTTCGCCAGGTCAACAGCGAGTCGTTACGTCAGGTGTGCGAAATTATTCGCCACGATATCCACGCTGACGCGGTTGCCATCACCAATACTCAGCACGTTCTGGCCTATGTTGGCGTCGGAGAGATCAACTACCGCGATAACGATGACTTCGTCAGCCCCACCACGCAAGAAGCCATAAATCACGGTAAAATCATCATAAAAAACAATGATGAAGCGCATCGCACCCCGGAAATCCACTCTATGCTGGTGATCCCGCTTTGGGAGAAAGGCGTCGTGACCGGCACGCTGAAGATCTACTACTGTCACGCTCATCAAATCACTTCCTCGTTACAGGAAATGGCGATCGGTCTGTCGCAAATCATCTCCACCCAGCTTGAAGTCTCCCGCGCAGAGCAACTACGAGAAATGGCAAATAAGGCAGAGCTACGCGCGCTGCAAAGCAAAATAAATCCCCATTTTCTGTTTAATGCCCTGAACGCGATTTCATCGTCGGTACGCCTTAACCCGGACACCGCACGTCAGCTCATTTTTAATTTGTCGCGCTATCTTCGCTATAATATTGAATTAAAAGACGATGAGCAGATCGACATCAAGAAAGAGCTGTATCAAATCAAGGATTACATCACCATCGAACAGGCCCGCTTTGGCGACAAGCTGACCGTTATTTATGATATCGATGAAGAGGTAAGCTGTTTTATTCCCAGCCTGCTGATTCAGCCGTTGGTCGAGAACGCTATCGTCCATGGGATCCAGCCCTGCAAAGGGAAAGGTGTGGTCACTATCAGCGTTGCGGAGTGCGGCAACCGGGTACGGATTGCCGTACGAGACACGGGTCATGGTATCGACCCAAAAGTGATTGAACGGGTCGAGTCCAATGAAATGCCGGGCAATAAAATTGGTCTGTTGAATGTGCACCATCGCGTTAAGCTGCTCTACGGTGAGGGATTACATATCCGCCGTCTGGAGCCAGGCACAGAGATTGCCTTTTATGTACCTAATGTGCACTCGCCCGCAGCCGCGCCAACTACATTATTGCTTTAACCAGGAGTGAAGTCGTGAAAGTCATCATTGTTGAAGATGAATTCCTGGCCCAACAGGAACTGAGCTGGCTGATAAAAGAGCACAGCCAGATGGAGATTGTCGGCACGTTTGACGATGGTCTGGACGTGCTGAAATATCTCCAGCACAACCGCGTTGACGCCATTTTTCTGGATATTAATATTCCCTCGCTGGACGGCGTATTGCTGGCACAAAATATCAGCCAGTTCGCACATAAACCCTTTATTGTGTTTATTACCGCGTGGAAAGAGCATGCTGTTGAAGCCTTCGAACTGGAAGCTTTTGACTACATTCTGAAGCCGTACCAGGAATCACGCATTGTCAGCATGCTGCAAAAGCTGGAAGCCGCCTGGCAGCAACAGCAAACGGGAACGTCCCCTGTAAGTCCGGTGGCCCGCGAAAACGATACGATCAACCTGATCAAAGATGAGCGGATCATCGTGACCCCAATCAACGACATCTACTACGCTGAAGCGCATGAAAAGATGACGTTCGTCTATACGCGACGAGAATCATACGTCATGCCGATGAACATCAGCGAATTTTGCAGCAAACTGCCGGCTTCGCATTTCTTCCGCTGCCACCGCTCGTTCTGCGTAAATCTGAATAAAATCCGCGAGATCGAACCCTGGTTTAACAACACTTATATTCTGCGTTTAAAGGATCTAGAATTTGAAATCCCGGTTAGTCGGAGCAAAGTGAAAGAATTCAGACAATTAATGCATTTATAGTGCTGAAAAAGCGTGACGAATGGAGAGTACAGCGCACGCTTTCAGTCGTTTCCGCGACGAACGGGATAGCGGAACTAAGTTTGTAGTATATTGGTCGTCACTCTATTTTTTACAGGTGATGTCATGGCGAAGCTGAGCGAAAAATATCAACGTACATATCTACGCGAATACGCAAAAGAAGCGGAAAAAAATGCCCTGATATGGATAAGTACGGACGATTATTTAGCTGAGTGCCTGGATATTCATGAACAATGCCATCTGGATTATTCACTGCAACAACAGCTGAGTTCATGGTTTTTTATGCTGCGCATGAAGCGCAGCCCGGAGTTATTAGGATATAAAACCGCGATACAGTCAAATGATATGGAATCTCTACACTTATCCCTGCGACAGTCTGCGATGATTAAACATGTGACGCAGGGTGTGGACTCAGGCTGCGATCACAGTATTAATGTATGGACGACACTAGAGATTCTTGCCGCGGGTTTATTTGACCGAGTACCACTCTTATTGCCTGAAAAATTGGGTATGAGTGATAACGGTCACCCTGTTAACCTGGCCATGACGAATTTAATGATGGCGTTGTGGTACAAACGTGCAGATTTTGCAGTGGATGCCAGAAAAAGAGCGCAAAAGGTACTTACCACGAAGCAAACGGTAAGCGATATGTTCATCCTCCGCTATCTGATGGCGCTCCTGGATGAGGATGTGACAGAAGCAGGCACGCAACTCGATTTATATTGTAAAAGCGTGTCTGCATTGAGAGAACCAGGGCTCACTAAGCTCCATAAAATGTTCTGGCCATACGCGCACGGATTATACAACCTGGCTTATATTGTGTTGGGCAAAGATAAAGCCAGCGCGATGCCGAAACCAACCGCAGAGTGTTTTATGGACGATCTGGCGGAATGGCAAAATAAACATAACTATCGCCATGGCCCGCAATTTGTTGAATACCCTAAACCAATTGACCTTATTAACACCCTGATCTCATGCACGCCGCCAGAATGTTGTTTGCATCAACCCTATCTGAATACCGATAAAAAATATAAAAACACAAGATACCTGCATGCCGATTTATTTGAACAACAGATGATCAAGATAATTTTAGAAAATATGAACAGCCAGAACGACAAGGCCGGAGAAGCGCTGAGCGCCATCCGGCCCTGACCTTACAAAATATGGCCCAGCGTCTGACGTAAATGCGCACCAGCGCCAAGTAGTCCAGGATTATCGTGCACGATCAGATACACCGGAATATCCTGCACGTAGGCTTTAAAACGGCCTTTATCTTCAAAACCACCGCGGAAGCCCGACGCTTTAAAGAAGTCGAGGAAGCGCGGCACAATACCGCCGGCGATGTACACACCGCCAAATGTGCCCAGCGTTAACGCCAGATCGCCACCAAAACGTCCCATGATGACGCAGAACAGCGACAGCGCACGACGACAGTCAATGCAGGAATCTTCCAGCGCCCGTGCGGTGATATCCTTCGGCTGCAGATTTTCCGGCAGGCGTCCGTCAGATTTGACGATCGCGCGATACAGATTCACCAGTCCCGGACCAGACAGCACGCGTTCTGCGGACACGTGACCTATTTCCGCGCGCAGAACCTCAAGGATAATTCCCTCTTCCTCGCTGTTAGGCGCAAAATCCACGTGGCCGCCTTCACCAGGGAGACTTACCCAGCGTTTATCCACGTGGACCAGATGCGCCACGCCAAGCCCGGTTCCTGCGCCATAAACCGCAATAGGTTTACCTTCAACAGGTTCCGCGCCACCAAACTGGATTAAATGCTCTTTTTTCAGCATCGGGATCGCCATCGACACAGCGGTGAAATCATTGATGATTTCCAGATGGCTGAAGCCCAGGTTTTTTTTCATCTCAGCAATAGAGAACGCCCAGGTATGGTTGGTCATTGCCACCCAGTCGCCGGTGATCGGACAGGCAATGGCAATACAACCATCTTCAACGCTAACGCTATGCTCATCCAGGTACACGCGCACCACCGCCTCCAGACTTTGATAATCCAACCCGGAATAGGTTTTTGCCTGCGAAATCTCGCCGCTGGCAATATCGCACAGAGCAAGACGCGCGTTGGTGCCGCCAACATCCCCTACTAAAGCATATTTTGTCATTCTTCCACTGCTCCGCTAAAGTCAGAATAAATCTTTGCCACACTGTAAATTCATGGGGACATAACAACAACGGTCTGAAGGCTGATGCCCGTGGAAAATCGATCCAGATCACACAATTACTTTATCGTTTCAGCACCATTTGCAGCGATGTCGTCAGGCAGGCTGTGCAAACTATGTCTATGACTCTGTTTTAAGGAATAGAAAATGCTCCATCCGCGAGCCAGAACGATGCTCTTGCTATCAACCCCAGCGCTAATCATTGGCATAGCGTCCAGCCTGGTGTTGATCGTTGTGATGAAAGTGGCTTCCGTTTTACAGCAGTTTTTGTGGGAACGCCTGCCTGTTAGCATCGGTATAGCCCAGGACTCTCCGGTCTGGATTATCGGTATGCTGACACTCACGGGGATCATGGTCGGGTTAGTTATCCGTTACAGCCATGGCCACGCAGGCCCGGATCCGGCCTGTGAACCGTTAATTGGTATGCCGGTGCCAACGTCAGCAATACCGGGCCTGCTGGCAGCGCTAATCCTCGGCCTCGCGGGTGGCGTCAGTCTGGGTCCGGAACATCCCATCATGACCGTGAATATCGCACTGGCAGTGGCACTTGGTAGCCGCATGTTTCCGCGCATTGCGAAGCTGGACTGGACCATTCTCGCCTCTGCCGGCACTATCGGCGCGCTATTTGGTACCCCCGTTGCCGCCGCGCTGATATTTTCGCAAACGCTAAATAGCTCAAACGATGTGCCCTTGTGGGATCGCCTGTTTGCACCGTTAATGGCCGCCGCCGCGGGTTCGCTAACCACCAGCCTGTTTTTTCACCCCCATTTTTCACTGCCCATCGCGCACTACACGCAGATGCACTTGATCGATATCCTCAGCGGCGCGGTTGTTGCTGCCATCGCCATTGCCGCTGGGATGGTTGCCGTCTGGTGTCTGCCGCGTTTGCACCATTTAATGCATCGATTAAGACACCCGGTGCTGATCCTCGGGGCTGGCGGTTTTATCCTTGGTATTTTGGGTGTTATCGGCGGGCCGCTTACCTTGTTTAAGGGACTGGACGAAATGCAGCAGATGGCGTTTAGCCAAACGCTGGGGACATCAGATTATTTCATGCTCGCCGTGATCAAACTAACGGCATTAGTGGTAGCAGCGGCGAGTGGTTTTCGCGGCGGACGAATCTTCCCGGCGGTATTCATTGGCGTCGCGCTTGGCCTGATGCTGCACGCCCATGTTGAAGCGGTGCCGGCTGCCATCACGGTTTCTTGCTCTATTCTCGGGCTGGTGCTGGTCGTCACCCGTGACGCCTGGCTGAGCCTGTTTATGGCAGCAGTGGTGGTGCCAGATTCCACCCTGCTGCCGCTGCTGTGCATCGTCATGCTGCCCGCCTGGCTGCTGCTGGCGGGCAAACCGATGATGGTCGCTGAGCGCCCTGATAAATAGCTATCCGCCGTTGCGAGATTCCAGCGCACGGGTCACCGTGCGCAATAATTCAGGAAGATCGGCTTTCGGTAGCACCACCTCAATTAACGACAGTCGTTGCGGATGGGACAACCGGGCCAGCACCTCTTCCAGCTGTACCGCCTGCTTCACCCGCCAACATTCGGCCTGACATTCACGACTAAACGCCTGCGGCACCGACGTCCAGCTCCAGGCGGCGATGTCGTTATAGCGCTGATTTGCCCCGTGTATGGCCCGCTCCACGGTATAACCGTCATTGTTGAGCAGTAAAATAACCGGCGATTGCCCGTCTCTGAGCATGGAACCCAGCTCCTGAATGGTGAGCTGCGCCGCACCATCGCCAATAATCAGGATCACCCGACGGTCCGGACAGGCCGTTTGCGCACCGAATGCCGCCGGGAGCGCGTAGCCGATAGATCCCCACAACGGTTGAACCAGTACTTCCGCCCCGCAAGGTAGTGAGAGCGCAGCCGCGCCAAAGGCGGCGGTTCCCTGATCGACGAGGATAATGTCATCAGGCTTCAGAAACTGCTGCACCGTGTGCCAGAAGTTTTCCTGCGTCAGTGGGCCCTTCTCAACCTGAACATGCCTAATTGGCGGACGTTCTGGCGGTAGAGAAAACGACATTTCCAGGCACAGCTCACGTAATGTGGTGACCGCCTGCTCCATCGGGATGTTAAACCAGTGGGATCCAATTCGTGACGCATGGGGCTGAACGTCAATGGTGCGATCCAGCGGTAGCTGTTGTGTAAACCCAGCTGTCAGGGTGTCGACAAATTGTGTGCCGACACACATTATCGTATCGGCATCTTCTATCGCCTGACGTACATAATCGCTGCTGGCTCCAGCGCTGTACGTGCCAACAAACGCCGGGTGACGCTCATCAAACAGTCCTTTGCCCATCAACAACGTGGCATGAGCCATCGGCGTTTCCGCCATCCAGCGCTGTAAAACCGGCTGCAGACTAAAACGCAGCGCGAGGAAGTCGGCCAGCAACGCTACGCGTGGGCTGTCCAGCAATCGTTCACGGGCATGGTAGCGAAATGCCTCTATCACGCTGCTTTCCGGCTCGCTCAGAGGAACACTCATAATATCATTCGGTGGCGTAGCAGGCTGTTTAGCCACATCAGCAGGTAGCATCAGATAGCCCGGCCTGCGCTCGCTGAGCATCATTCGCAACACACGGTCAATCTCATAGCAGGCATTTTGTTCATCCAGTATCGCGCTGGCCGTCGTTACCGCCTGCTGCATGCGGTAAAAATGCTGAAAGTCACCGTCACCCAAAGTGTGATGCATCAACTCTCCGCGACGCTGCGCGCCGCGACAGGGTGCGCCGACAATATGCAAAACAGGAACATATTCCGCGAAGCTACCCGCGATACCGTTAATTGCGCTTAACTCCCCCACACCAAACGTGGTGAGCAGCGCCCCAACCCCGGATACCCGGGCATAGCCATCTGCCGCATAAGCCGCATTCAATTCATTCGCACACCCGACCCAACATACGTTGGGATGTTCAATCACGTGGTCAAGAAACTGCAAATTATAATCGCCCGGCACACCAAAGAGATGGCCGACGCCACAGCCTGCCAGCCTGTCCAGCAGATAATCAGCAACGGAATACGGGGTTTGCATGACAGCTATCCTTCTGACGGTAACCTCATGTTGAGTATCGAAGAACTGTGATGACTGTCCAGGAAAGTCGCTGTGAAGGGGTGGAAAGCAGGATTTACAGTTTTGGCGGTAAAAATTCATTGAAGAATCGACGGTGTAACCGTATACACTGAAAGGCACACGCATTGTGGAAGGGGGGGTGACATGGTTTATCACGCAGATGAAAATCGTTATCAGACAATGGAGTACCGCCGCTGCGGTCAGAGCGGCCTTAAGCTCCCGATTGTCTCTCTGGGTTTGTGGCACAATTTTGGCGATACCACACAGGTCGAGAACAGTCGCGCATTGTTACAGCGCGCATTCGATCTGGGAATCAACCATTTTGATCTGGCAAATAACTATGGTCCACCACCGGGTTCGGCAGAACGGAATTTTGGTCGGATCCTGCAGGAAGATTTTTTACCGTGGCGAGATGAGCTTATTATCTCCACAAAAGCGGGCTACACCATGTGGGAAGGCCCCTACGGTGACTGGGGTTCACGCAAATATCTGATTGCCAGTCTCGATCAAAGCCTGAAGCGTCTGGGGCTGGAGTATGTCGATATCTTCTACCACCATCGCCCCGACCCTGAAACACCGCTCAGAGAAACCATGCGCGCGCTGGATCACATCGTCCGTCAGGGCAAAGCGCTGTACGTCGGGTTGTCTAACTATCCGGCAGATCTTGCCAGGCAGGCGATTGAAATACTCGACGATTTAGGTACGCCATGCCTTATTCACCAGCCCAAATATTCCATGTTTGAACGTTGGGTCGAAGGTGGCTTGCTGTCACTATTGCAGGAAAAAGGTGTCGGCAGTATCGCCTTCTCACCGCTGGCTGGAGGACAGTTAACCGACCGCTATCTGAACGGCATTCCTGCGGATTCTCGTGCGGCAAGCACCAGTCGCTTTCTAAATCCGGACCAGATCACTCCACAAAAGCTGGAAAAAGTGCGGGCGCTGAATGTGCTGGCAGAACGACGCGGGCAAAAGCTTTCCCAGATGGCGCTGGCATGGGTGTTACGGGATGACAAAGTCACGTCAGTGCTGATTGGCGCCAGTAAACCAGCACAAATTGAAGATGCTGTCGGCATGCTGGCAAACCGTCACTTTACGTCTGAAGAGTGCGCGGAGATTGATGCTATCCTGAGTTGATTGAAATAAAGACACATTTATTAACAAAAAGTGCTCTCACTTGCGATTTAAGAGTTAAGGCGATGAAACGGGGCTTTACTGCCCCGTAATATTACGTTAACAGGCCGGCTACGGCTCGATCGTGAAGGAGAGAAAACATGTTCAGGTCACTGATTCTGGCGGCAGTCTTATTGGCTTTTACACCGCTGGCCGCGAACGCTGGCGAAATCACCCTGCTGCCATCAATAAAATTACAAATTGGCGATCGCGATAACTACGGTAACTACTGGGATGGCGGCCGCTGGCGCGACCGGGATTACTGGCACAATAACTATGAGTGGCGCAAAAATCGCTGGTGGCGTCATGACAATGGCTACCATCGTGGCTGGGACAAACGCAAAGCTTATGAGCGCGGTTATCGTGAAGGCTGGAACGATCGTGACGACCATCGTGGTCGCGGACGAGGTCACGGACACCACCATTAATGTAACAAAAGGGTCTACGGGCCCTTTTGTTTTTACAAACCGAGTGCGGTTCCTACCAACAGCCAGATATTGAGCGCCACCACCAGCACAACAATCACCCAGCCTAACTGTTTTACCCAACGGGTATTCACCAAATCGCCCATCAGCTTACCGTCACTGGTAAAGATCAGTAGCGGCACCAGCGCCAGTGCAATACCAAAACTGAGCAATACCTGGCTCATCACCAGAATACGCGTCGGATCCAGTCCCATCAAAATCACAATAAATGATGGCATCATAGTGACGGTACGGCGTACCCAAAGCGGAATGTGAAAGCGGATAAACCCTTGCATCACCACCTGCCCGGCCAACGTACCGACCACGGTAGAAGAAAGTCCCGCAGCCACCAGGCTTAAACCGAATACCGTCGCCGCAGCGTGACTCAACAGCGGTTCAAGTGTCAGATACGCTTGATCGAGATCGGCAATACCGGTATGCCCGCTAAAGTGAAATGCAGCGGCAGCCGTCGCCATCATCGCCAGATTGACAAATCCAGCAATCGTCATGGCGATTGCCACATCCCATTTCGTGGCCGCATAGCGCTGTTGACGTGTTCCGCCGTGCAGATGCTGAGTTAAGGAAGAGTGCAGATAAATGACGTGTGGCATGATAGTCGCGCCGAGCACGCCAGCCGCCAGGAACACCGCTTCGGAATTAGGCAGGCTCGGGATAACCATTCCCTTGCTAAGTTGCGCGAAGTTCGGCTGGGAAAAGATCAGTTCCACAATGTAAGCCGCAGCCACAAACAGCAGCAAGCCGCCAATCACTTTTTCCAGCGGTTTTTGCCCACGGCGCTGCAACATCAGAATCAAAAAAGTCGCGATACCGGTGAGCACGGCCCCCTGCAATAACGACACGCCGAGGATCAATTTGAAACCAATCGCGGCACCAATGAATTCAGCAAGGTCTGTCGCCATGGCGATAATTTCGGCCTGCACCCAGTAGAACCACACCACCGGACGAGGATAGTGATCGCGAATTTGCTCCGCCAGGTTTTTACCCGTGGCAATACCCAGCTTTGCCGACAGCACCTGAATCAGCATCGCCATCAGATTTGCCCAGACCACCACCCACAACAGTTTATAGCCAAAGCTGGCCCCTGCCTGGATGTTGGTGGCGAAGTTGCCCGGATCGATGTAGCCGATCGCCGCGATGAACGCAGGTCCCATTAATGCGAGCTTCAACTTGCGCGCTGCCCGTCCACTGCTACTCTCAACGCGATCGTTAGTCATTTTAGTGCCTCAGAAACATAGCCTTTGCTATGTTTCAAGCTACGCCTATTGAGAATGATTATCAAATTCATTTTAATGGGTGAAGTTGATTTCTCTGATAGAGTTTGTCTATGGATCGATAAGGATTCTGGAAATACCGGTGAGATGTTTAATTATTGTTATGAGATTAGCACAATGACATAACTTTTCACTTCCATACTAAACATAACAGAAGTGTATCACCGATCACTAATTTTGAATCTCGTCACAGGTCCTTATTATAGTGTGTGTTTGATCTCGTTTTCTTTATGGTTGTTACATAGAATGTGCACGAAAACTAAACCTGCCTCATATTTGGAGCAAATATGGACCGCGTTCTTCATTTCGTCCTGGCCCTTGCCGTGGTTGCGGTACTCGCACTGCTGGTAAGCAGTGACCGTAAAAAAATCCGCATTCGTTATGTTATTCAATTGCTTGTTATTGAAGTGTTACTGGCATGGTTCTTCCTGAACTCTGATGTCGGTCTGGGCTTCGTGAGAGGCTTCTCCGAGATGTTTGAAAAACTCCTCGGATTCGCTAATGAAGGGACAAACTTTGTCTTCGGCAGCATGAACGACAAAGGCCTGGCATTCTTCTTCCTGAAAGTGCTGTGCCCAATCGTCTTCATTTCCGCCCTGATCGGTATTTTGCAGCATATCCGCGTTCTGCCGGTTATCATCCGCGCGATTGGTTTCCTGTTATCCAAAGTGAACGGTATGGGCAAGCTGGAATCCTTCAACGCCGTCAGCTCCCTGATCCTGGGTCAGTCCGAGAACTTTATCGCCTATAAAGATATTCTCGGCAAAATGTCTCGCAACCGTATGTACACCATGGCTGCAACGGCGATGTCGACCGTTTCCATGTCTATCGTCGGCGCGTACATGACCATGCTGGAACCGAAGTACGTGGTTGCGGCGCTGGTTCTGAACATGTTCAGCACCTTTATCGTGCTGTCGCTGATCAACCCGTACACCGTTGATGCCAGCGAAGAAAACATTCAGATGTCTAACCTGCACGAAGGCCAGAGCTTCTTCGAAATGCTGGGTGAATACATCCTGGCAGGTTTCAAAGTGGCAATTATCGTTGCGGCGATGCTGATTGGTTTCATCGCGCTGATCGCAGCCCTGAACGCCCTGTTCGCCACCGTGACCGGCTGGTTTGGTTACAGCATCTCCTTCCAGGGCATCCTGGGCTACATCTTCTACCCGGTTGCATGGGTAATGGGTGTGCCGTCCAGCGAAGCGCTGCAGGTGGGCAGTATCATGGCAACCAAACTGGTTTCCAACGAATTCGTTGCGATGATGGATCTGCAGAAAATTGCCGCCACGCTCTCTCCGCGTGCAGAAGGTATCCTGTCCGTGTTCCTGGTCTCCTTCGCTAACTTCTCTTCCATCGGTATTATCGCCGGTGCGATTAAAGGTCTGAACGAAGAGCAAGGTAACGTGGTTTCCCGCTTCGGTCTGAAGCTGGTGTACGGCTCTACGCTGGTGAGCGTACTGTCTGCATCTATCGCAGCACTGGTGCTGTAAGCGTAAGACAACATCGTATTGATAAGACCGGGGAGATTCTTCTCCCCGGTTTTTTTATGCCTGCTATTCAGCGAACCGAAGAGATACAGGGTGGAAACAGAAACAAAAAACCCCCGCTTTTCAGCGAGGGTTTAAATTTTGGTGGAGCTAAGCGGGATCGAACCGCTGACCTCTTGCATGCCATGCAAGCGCTCTCCCAGCTGAGCTATAGCCCCACGATGCTATTACGTACGTACCAAATTTATTGGGATTAAATTTGGTGGAGCTAAGCGGGATCGAACCGCTGACCTCTTGCATGCCATGCAAGCGCTCTCCCAGCTGAGCTATAGCCCCATTACGTAAAGCTTGTCGAGTTGACGGGCGGCATCATATGAATTCCCTTCGCGTGTGTCAACGGCAAAATTAACTCATAGAATTCAATCGCTGAAAAAGCAGTCAAATGAAGAACATTGCGTAACAACTCGCATTCAGTAGTTAAACGCGTCACGGTTTCTACTAAAATGGTGCTATAAAATGAGCCACTAATTAACCCCACGACTATTCAGGGAATCGTTATGTTCAAGGAACGGATGACGCCAGAAGAACTTGCTAATCTGACCGGATACAGCCGACAGACCATCAATAAATGGGTGCGCAAGGAGGGTTGGGCTACATCACCAAAACCAGGCGTACAGGGCGGTAAAGCGCGTCTGGTTCACGTCACCGAACAAGTTCGTGAATACATTCGCAGTGCTGAGCGTTCAGCCGAAGGTTTATCAGATAATTTATCGTTATCCGGCGATACCTCTATCGAAGCTCTACTGATTAGGCTCGCCAAAGAGATGACTCCGTCAGAACAAAAAATGTTTACGTCACTGATCCTGCGTGAAGGCATTACGGGTTTGTTACAACGCTTAGGGATCCGCGACAACAAATAATATGAAAAAATTACGCAGCAAAATGACGACCGAAGAACTAGCGGAATGTCTCGGGGTTGCCAAACAAACCGTCAATCGTTGGATCAGAGAACAAAACTGGACCACCGAAAAGTTTCCCGGCGTTAAAGGGGGTCGTGCAAGGCTGATCCATATCGACTCCAGCGTCCGTACGTTTCTGCTCAATATTCCGGCTTTTCGCAAAGTCCCTGAAATTTATCAGGCTGAGGAACCGCTGGCAGAATATACCCACGTGGTGCGTAGCCACGCCTGTCGCCAGATAATTAGCGCACTGGACAACATGTCCCCAACGGAACAAGAAAAGCTGGCAATGTATATTTCGCGCGAAGGTATTCGCACTTTCCTTACCCGTCTGGGTATTGATGAGTCTGAATAACAGGCAAAAAAAACGGCAGGATGCGCTCCTGCCGTTGTTTCATCGCTCAACCGGTCTTACTGCTGGCTTTCACGCTCAGCAATAAACGCCAGCGCTTTATTAATACGCTCAATGCTGCGTGATTTACCAATCGCATGCACCGTTACGTCTAACGCCGGAGACTGACCCGCGCCGGTTACGGCTACGCGCAGCGGCATCCCAACTTTACCCATACCCACTTCCAGCTCATCAGCGGTTGCCTGAATCGCGTGGTGCACGTTTTCTGCCGTCCACTCGCTGATAGCAGCCAGCTTATCGCGAACCACTTCCAGCGGCTGACGCGCTACCGGACGCAGGTGTTTCTTAGCTGCATCCGCGTCGAACTCAGCAAAGTCTTCGTAGAAGTAGCGGCAGCTCTGCGCCATCTCTTTCAGCGTTTTGCAGCGCTCACCCAGCAGTTTAACCAGCTCAGACAGCTGCGGGCCGACGCGAGTATCGATATTTTCCTGCTCAATATGCCATTGCAGATGCGTTGCCACATATTCAGGTGCCAGCGAATTAATGTAGTGATGGTTCAGCCACTGCAGTTTTTCGGTATTGAACGCACTGGCAGACTTGCTCACCGCACCAAGGGAGAACAGTTTGATCATCTCTTCACGGGTGAAGATTTCCTGATCGCCGCTGGACCAGCCCAGACGCACCAGATAGTTCAGCAGCGCTTCCGGCAGGTAACCGTCGTCGCGATACTGCATAACGCTGACCGCACCGTGACGTTTAGAGAGTTTTTTACCGTCGTCGCCGTTGATCATCGACACGTGTGCATAAACCGGCACCGGCGCATTCAGCGCTTTCAGGATGTTAATCTGACGCGGAGTGTTGTTGATATGGTCTTCACCACGAATAACGTGGGTGATTTCCATATCCCAATCGTCGACAACAACACAGAAGTTGTAGGTCGGGGAACCGTCAGTACGGCGGATGATCAGATCGTCCAGCTCCTGGTTGCTGAATTCGATCGGCCCACGGATCTGGTCGTCAAAAATAACGGATCCATCCTGCGGGTTGGCAAAACGCACCACGCATGGTTCATCAGCAGCATGATGTTCATGCCCGTGGCGGCAGCGACCGTCGTAACGTGGCTTCTCACCGTTTGCCATCTGCTCTTCGCGCAGTGCGTCCAGACGCTCTTTGGAGCAGTAGCATTTATACGCGGTACCGGCTTCCAGCATCTCATCAATCACGGCGTTGTAGCGATCAAAACGTTTGGTCTGGAAGTACGGGCCTTCATCCCATTCCAGATTCAGCCAGTTCATGCCATCCATAATGGCTTCAATAGCTTCCGGAGTGGAGCGTTCGAGATCGGTGTCTTCAATACGCAGCACAAACTCACCGTCATGGTTACGTGCAAAAAGCCAGGAATATAGAGCAGTACGCGCACCACCGACGTGCAGGTAACCTGTCGGGCTTGGCGCGAAGCGAGTTTTGATTTTCATGAAATGGCCTTACGTTTATAAAGATGCCGACAACCGGCAAATCCTGGAAAGATTATCAGGCTCGTATTCTATCACTGTGGTCTGATTCCTCAATGTTGTTCAGGTTGGAACATCACGCTTTGCCATTTTCGTATACAAATCATGCTGCATGGATTGATTTGCGATCGTTTTGTTTAAATTTACGACGAACGAACAAATTCTTTAGAAAATGCGTTGACTCATTTTCAACTCTCCCTATAATGCGACTCCACACAGCGGGGGTGATTAGCTCAGCTGGGAGAGCACCTCCCTTACAAGGAGGGGGTCGGCGGTTCGAACCCGTCATCACCCACCAACTACTTTATGTAGTCTCCGCCGTGTAGAGTAAGAAATTGAGAAGTGGGTGATTAGCTCAGCTGGGAGAGCACCTCCCTTACAAGGAGGGGGTCGGCGGTTCGATCCCGTCATCACCCACCACTTTCTCGCCAGCTGGATTTCTTACAATAAAATTGAAGTACCGAAGTGGGTGATTAGCTCAGCTGGGAGAGCACCTCCCTTACAAGGAGGGGGTCGGCGGTTCGATCCCGTCATCACCCACCACTTTCTCGCCAGCTGGATTTCTTACAATAAAATTGAAGTACCGAAGTGGGTGATTAGCTCAGCTGGGAGAGCACCTCCCTTACAAGGAGGGGGTCGGCGGTTCGATCCCGTCATCACCCACCACTTTCTCGCCAGCTGGATTTCTTACAATAAAATTGAAGTACCGAAGTGGGTGATTAGCTCAGCTGGGAGAGCACCTCCCTTACAAGGAGGGGGTCGGCGGTTCGATCCCGTCATCACCCACCACTTCGGGTCGTTAGCTCAGTTGGTAGAGCAGTTGACTTTTAATCAATTGGTCGCAGGTTCGAATCCTGCACGACCCACCAATGTAAAAAGGCGCCCTAAAGGCGCCTTTTTGCTATCTGCGATTTATAAGATTCGAACCTGCATCGCCTGATGCGCTACGCTTATCAGGCCTACAGACAATACCGCACACGTAGGCCGGATAAGACGTCAGTCGCCATCCGGCACAGACATCACATCGTCAATGCCGCTACCAGTTTCTCCAGCGCGGGTGTCGCCTGCAGTTGGTCATACACAATATACAAATCCGCCGGAATACGTTCCTCTAACGGTCGAAATACCACGCCAGGCCAACTCATCTGCGCATAGCTGTCAGCAATTAACGTAATACCAATCCCCATGCTGATCATCGCCAGCACCGTTTGCGGCTCCCTCACCTCACGAATAATCATCGGGGAAAATCCAGCACTCAGGCAAACTCGCTGCAAAAATGCCCAGTCAGTATGAATGGAAGGCATTGTGACAAAATATTCATTTCTCAACGCCTCCAGCGGTATGGACTCACAGGCAGTAAGAGGATGTTCTTCCGGCATGGCAACCAGAAAAGAGGACTCATGTAAACGCAAACTGGTAAACCCGGGAGAAAGCTCCGTAGCCATCCGCCAAATTCCCGCATCCAGTTCACGCCGTTCCAGCATCGTCATCTGCATCGCGGGCATGTTCTCGCGAAACAGCACCTCAACATTGGGATTATCCTTCATAAAACGCCGCATCACCGGACGCATTTTTCCCCACATCGCTGTACCGATAACGCCAAGCTCAATTCGCCCTGCCTCACCACGACCAATTTGCTCCACTCTCGCCAGCGCCTGATTAGCACTGGATAACAGTCGGCGCGACTCTTCCATCAATATCTTTCCCGCGTGAGTTAACGCTACGCTGCGGGAATGACGGATAAATAGCAAAGTGCCGAGCTGTTGCTCCAGCTCTTTAATATGGGTACTGAGCGGCGGTTGCGACATATTCAGGCGAGCAGCAGCACGTCCAAAATGCAGTTCTTCTGCGACAGCAAGAAAATAACGCAGTAACTTCAGATCGATGCGGTGCGTGCGTTCCATGGATAATGCGTTCCTGAAATAAGGATAATGCGCAAAGTTACCACATTGCCTCGCAGAAAATGAAACGGCGGGTATCAGAACCCGCCGCCAATGGAGTATTAATGTGCCGGTGCTTTCTGTGCCAGTCGTTCAGGCTCATGCCTGTATTTAAAGAACAATGCAAAGATAACCGCCAGAGCCAGCGCATACGCGGCAAACACCAGCCAGATAGTTTGCCAATCCTTGACGCCATCGACAGAAAAATAGTCCACCGCCATACCACTCAGAATTGATCCCACCCACGCGCCAACGCCGTTTACCATCGTCATAAACAGCCCCTGCGCGCTGGCGCGAATGTTAGAGCTAACCTCCTGCTCGACAAATACCGATCCCGAGATATTGAAGAAATCAAACGCACAGCCGTAGACGATCATCGACATCAGCAGCAGCACAAAACCAAACGGCGACGGATCGCCAAAGGCAAAGAAGCCAAAGCGCAGCGTCCATGCCAGCATGCTCATCAGCATCACCGTTTTAATGCCAAAGCGTTTAAGGAAGTACGGAATAGTGAGAATAAAGCCCACCTCCGCCATCTGTGAAACGGAAAGCAATATGGAGGGGTACTTCACCACAAAGCTGTCGGCAAATTCCGGGTTACGGGCAAAATCATGCAGGAACGGATTGCCAAAGACGTTGGTGATTTGCAACACCGCCCCCAGCATCATCGCAAACAAAAAGAAGATTGCCATCTGCGTTTTTTTAAACAGGACAAAGGCGTCCAGACCGAGCTTGCTGGCAAGCGTGGTGTTTGCTTTCTTCTCAGCAACCGGAATTTTCGGCAACGTAAGCGCATACAGAGCCAGCAGCAGCGATGCGCCTGAAGCGATATACAACTGCGCGCTGCTCAGTTCCAGTCCCATCAAGCTGACAGTCCACATCGCCACAATAAACCCAATGGTGCCAAATACACGAATTGGCGGGAACGCGGTGACCGGATCCTGACCTGATTGCGCCAGGCACGAGTATGAGACGCTATTCGATAACGCAATCGTCGGCATATACGCCATTGCGTTAACCAGCATCACCCAAAACATGGTCTGCGGATCGGTAACGGTTGTGGCATATAGCAACACGCCCGCACACACCAGATGACAAAGCATATAGGCGCGCTCGGCGCGTAGCCATTTATCGGCAATGATGCCCATAATGCCCGGCATGATAATCGCCGCCAGCCCTTTCGAACTGTAAATCATACCGACGTTCGCGCCGGTAAAATCCAGGGTATTAATCATGTAGGAACCCAGGGTTACCAACCAGCTTCCCCAGATGAAATATTGCAAAAACGACATGAGCTTTAAGCGAGATGCGATACCCATTTTTCCGTTACCTTGCCATAAAGTAAGACCCCGCAAGCGGGGTCATTTTTTAGTTATTCAGGCCAGTTTGCGCAAGAATCCGCAGATCAAATTGATGAAATTCTGCCGGGAGAGTTCCGCCGCAGCCAGCGTCTGCGCGTGAGATAATTTAACATCACCCAGACCTTCCGCCAGGTTGGTGATGGCCGCCACCGCAACCACTTTCAAACCGCAGTGGCGCGCAGAGATAACTTCAGGCACCACCGACATCCCCACCACGTCACCACCGATAATTTGCATCATGCGGATTTCTGCCGCGGTTTCAAAGTTCGGCCCCGGATAAGAGACAAAAACCCCTTCACTCAGCGGGAATCCTTCCTCAGCGGCAACAGTTTGCAGGATCGCGCGGTAGTCAGCATCATAGGCATTCGCCAGTGAAAAGAATCGCTCGCCAAAACGCTCATCGTTTGGCCCTACCATCGGCGTACCCGGCATCGTATTGATGTGATCGCTAAGCGCAACGAGGCTACCCGGTCCGACTTCGGGACGCAAAGAGCCTGCAGCATTGGTGCAAAACAGCAGCTCACAGCCCAGCAGCTTCAGCGTACGAATGGCATCCGTCATCACCGTCATACCGCGACCTTCATAGAAATGTCCACGTCCTTTCATACAGGCCACCGGAATTCCCGCCAGATTTCCCAACACCAGTTCACCAGCATGACCGTGTACGGTACTCACCGGGAACCCTAGTAGTTTCTCGTAAGAGATGGCAACCGCATCCTCAATTTGATCCGCCAACGCCCCCAGGCCTGAGCCGAGGATAAAGGCTACGCGCGGCGTAAAATCCGGTTTGTAACCACGAATGATATCAGCGCTATACCAGGGATTTTGCGAGAAAAGAGAGTGGCTCATGAGATGTCCTTAATACTGAGTAATCGAAATAACGTAGCGTACCGCATTGTTATAGCGAGACTACGCAATCGATTACCAATACCGTTTATCCCGATAACCGATAGTAAATCGGTATAGATGGCATGTGCTAAATCGGCCTGAACTCACATTTTTTTTCTGCCAGAAATGGCAAGGAGTACCAACACATCAGGAATTCGTCAGACGAGTGGGCTGACAAAGCCCGCCTTGCAAATGACTGACAAACATTTGTTGATTATTAATAAGCGAAAGCAGGTACAACAACGCACTTTCGCTAATCAATAATTAAAACGGGGGAAACAGCTGTTTACTTCTTATAGAGTTCGCTGGTCACTACAGCCTGAGAACCATTGCCTATAGAAGAGAAGTTCTTAATAACAAAGAAATCAGCACCTTCTTTATCTGCCATTTTCGAAATTTTGTGCATACATTGATTCACCGTATTTTCCGTTACGGTGATTGACTTGACATGCTTTAAACTATTGGCTTCTTGTTGCGAGATTTCTGTAGCAGCAAAGGCAGACAGACTGAGAAAACACAAAGAAGCGGCCAATGATGTGACTAATGTCTTTTTCATAACTATCCTCATAACTTTCATATTAATATTTGAGCGTCAAGATATACTCTTCACATAATATTGCAAACAAAAACTCTTCTATTTATAAAATAGACGAATTGACAAACATTGAAGAGTAATGAACATCATATGTATTGTTCAATAGGTTTATTATAGCGGGTTAAATACTTGCATAATAAACGCAGAAAAATAACACTAAATATCCACGAGGCATTTAGTGTTATTTGCAATTAATTACCGGCCACTTCGTTAAGAAGGGTTGCCAGGATGCTAACTGGAGCAACAATATTATGTGCAACACCATAATCAAACTCCAGAACAGTACTTGCATCCTGATAATCTATATGGGTATCACCATTATCATCCTGCCAAATAACCACCCGTAGGGGTAACTCTATTGCCGCATGAGGATTTGCTTGCATGGCAGGAGTACCACCCTTTGGGTTACCAAACAGAAATAACATCGTCGGTCGCAGAGCAAGACCTACTTCCGTTGCCGCTTGCTGTTGATCAACCTGCACAAAAATACGAATATTTTTAGCATTCAATACGCTGACGAGTCTATTTACAGTATCATCAAAATTGAACTTACTAGGCAGCGTTTTTGTCCGCTCCGGCTTTCTCATCTATCGTTCCTTTATTTATAGAATATTCATGAAAATACCCGCCAGCGAATGACGGGTATTGATAATAACTAGCACAGTTATTTAGGCGTCACTTCGACAGAGCCCCAGCTGATACCATTTGGGTTGTTGTCTACCGGGAGCGTGTTCACTACCTTACGCTCATTAATGTCAATCATCGAAACAGAGTTTGCAAATGAGTTAGTTACGTAAGCATATTTGCCATTTTTATCAACAACTACGCCATGGGCCCCATTGCCAGTGGTGATGGTTTTCGCTACCGTAAGGCTTGCGATATCAATCATGTTTATTGTGTTACCCGGCTTGCTCTTCGAGCCCTGATTGGTTACCAGCATGCTTTTACCATCCGGAGTGCCAAACAGCTGGATTGGTACGGTACCGACATTAATTTTCTTCACAACTTTACGCGTTGCTGTATCAATCACCGCTACAGCGTCTTCACCAGACAGGGAAACAAACACCCGTTTTCCGTCCGGTGAGAAACCTACCTGGGCTGGCATTTTACCTAATGGGATCTGCGCGACTTCTTTATTACTGGCTGTATCGACAACGGATACCGAGCCCCCTTTCATATTCGCGATATAAACTTCTTTACCGTCAGGACTCACTCTGAGGCCATGAGGGAATTTACCTACATTAATTGTCGTTAAATTTTTCAAATGTTCTGCATCAATCACGCTGATGGTGTTATCTGCACTATTTGAGATATACGCCATTTTCCCATCAGGGGTGACGACAACATGCGCAGGATGTGCGCCAACCGGAAGTTTTGCAATAACCGTATCATTTTCCGCATTAATAACCCAAACTTCGCCATGTTCCTTTTTGCCTGCATGAGAATCTTTGCCCATATCCATTTTCTCAGAATGGGCATCTTTACTCATATCCATATGTTCAGAGCCTGATGAATGTGTCCCGTTAGCACCAAGGTTGGTTACCCAAACTGTTTTATTGTCTGGTGACACCTGAACGTTATGCGGCATTTTACCAACATGTACTTTATCTACAGTCTTTAAAGACGCAGCATCAAGTACATTAACTGAATCTGCACCTTCATTTGCTACATACACTCTGTCTGCTGCAAACGTATAACCAGACCATGCCAGCATACTAATTTGCATTGCAATTAAAATTTTATTTTTGCTTATCATCGCCGCCAATACCCCATTAGTTAAATATATTTACCGGATTAGTTTCAGCAACCAGCTATTGTAGGATTATTTAACATTTCACTAATATTACTCCATCGGGATCGTGTTAATTCTACCTATAACGAGTTACTGTATAAATTGCTTAGTCATTTCATTAATCAATCGCCATACATCATTGTATTAGATACTGCTATCCGTACTTGCGTATAAAGAGTATCAACCTTCCAGCAAGTGGAAGGTCAAGAAAAAAAGTAATAATTTAAAATAGCCTTACAAATCCGCAAGCTGAGCAATTGCCTAAGAATATCGCAGGAGAAGTTATAAATATAAAGAGGTAGTCCGGTGCCGGGTAAAAATATAAAAGTTAACGATCAGTTCATCGATACTGAAAGCCAAACTTAACGACATGACAAACACCAGCCATATCGTTAAAGCTGGTACAAAGGATCCCGTGCCCGACCGGCGGTTAATTCACTGGCCTGCATCCGTACTACGTCCCACAGCGCCTGAGCCGCAGTCGATAAAGAACGATTTTTACGTCGTGCCAGCATCAATTGTCGTTCCACAACCGGCGTCAGGCGTTTAACCTGCAAATGGCTGCCCTGTGGCAGAGGAAGCGCCAGCGCAGGCAGCACGCTGATACCAATCCCCGCCTCAACCATCGGGAAAAGCGTGGCAGGGTGACCTATCTCCTGAACGATATTGGCCTCAATGGAAAAGTGAGCCAGTGCCGCATCGATCAACGGTCGACTGCCGGAAGCGTAATCCTGTAATACCAGGCGCTCATGATATAAATCCTGCCAATTTACCCATTCGCGTTGGGCTAGCGGATGATCCTCTCGACACAACAGCAGGAACGGTTCGGATAACACCGCTTCACACTGTAGATCGGTCACAGCACCTGGATCTATCACAATGCCAAAATCCACCTCGCCCTGACGAATACTCTCCAGCACCCACTGTTGCGGACGATCGTGCAGCACAAAATCGATTGCTGGATAAAGCTGATTACTCTGGGCAATACACTGTGGAATAAGGTGAGCAGATATTGTCTGGCTGGCGGCAACGCGCACCGTTCCGGTTAACTGCGTTCCCACCTGGCCTGCTTCGCGCAGCGTGCTGTGCAGTTCATCCAGAATACGTTCCAGCCGCGCCGCCAACTGGTGCCCTGCTTCTGTCAGCACCACTTCCCGCGTTGTTCTATCTAACAACCGCACACCCGTCTGCCCTTCCAGCTCTTTAACGCTGTGGCTGACCGCAGACTGGCTTAAGCCAATGATATCCCCCGCCCGGCTAAAGCTTTTGGCCTGAGCGACGGTAACAAAAATACGGAGCTGACGCAGAGAGTAATTCATCTATTCGATTCATATATGGATGCAATAAATCAATTTTATTTCTCAAACAGAAAAACGCAAAATGTTCCTACCGAATTTCAGGAGCTTTTATGAAACTTTTTCGTATCCTTGATCCGTTCACGATAACGTTGATTACGGTCGTTTTACTGGCGTCCTTTTTCCCGGCCGAGGGTGGCTTTGTACCCTTCTTTGAAGGCTTAACCACCGCTGCCATTGCCCTACTGTTTTTTATGCACGGGGCGAAGCTTTCGCGTGAAGCCATTATTGCCGGCGGTAGTCACTGGCGTTTACATCTGTGGGTGATGTGCAGCACGTTTGTTATTTTCCCGGTACTGGGCGTTCTGTTCGCCTGGTGGGCACCGGTAAATGTTGACCCGATGCTGTACACCGGTTTCCTGTACCTGTGTATTTTGCCAGCCACGGTGCAGTCGGCAATCGCTTTTACGTCGCTGGCGGGGGGTAACGTTGCTGCCGCCGTGTGTTCCGCTTCGGCCTCCAGCCTGCTGGGTATTTTTCTCTCGCCATTGCTGGTTGGCCTGGTAATGAATATGCACGGCGCAGAAGGCAGTCTGGAGCAGGTGGGGAAAATCATGCTGCAACTGTTGCTGCCGTTCGTACTGGGACATCTTTCACGTCCGTGGATTGGTAACTGGGTATCCCGACATAAAAAATGGATCGCCAAAACGGACCAATCCTCCATCTTGCTGGTGGTGTACTCCGCCTTCAGTGAAGCCGTGGTTAACGGGATCTGGCACAAAGTGGGGATTGGCTCACTGCTGTTTATCGTGGTGGTCAGCATCGTATTGCTGGCAATCGTGATTGGCATCAACGTCTTTGTTGCGCGGAAATGCGGCTTCAACAAAGCCGATGAGATCACCATTGTCTTTTGTGGATCGAAAAAGAGCCTGGCGAATGGGATCCCAATGGCAAATATTCTGTTCCCGACGTCAGTGATAGGAATGATGGTGCTGCCGTTGATGATCTTCCATCAAATTCAGCTGATGGTGTGTGCCGTGCTGGCACGTCGCTACAAGCAACAAACGGACGCATTGCAGGCGCAGCAGAAAAGCCACGCCGCAAAGGCTTAGAGCGGGCGTTTCAGGGGCTGCACCAGTTGCGTCAGCCCTTCAGTTTTAATCAGCAGCGTGATTTGCATCAGCTCGCCGAGCTTGCCCGGCGGGAATTCATCTTTACGGGCAAACCACAGCAGATACTCTTCCGGTACATCAATCAGCCGACGCCCTTTATATTTGCCAAAGGGCATCACGGTATTGGCGATTTCAACCAGCTGCTCTTTTTCCATCTCAGGCACCCAGTAAGCGGATCATTTCAGCTTCATCAATCACGGTAATACCCAGTTCCTGCGCTTTTGCCAGTTTCGAACCCGCCGCTTCGCCGGCAATAACCAGATCGGTTTTCTTCGACACGCTACCGGCTACTTTCGCGCCCAGTTCGGTCAACCGTGCTTTGGCGTCATCACGCGACATCAGGCTCAAGCTTCCGGTCAGCACCACCGTTTTGCCCGCGAAGGGGCTGTCGATTTCGTCAGCGTTGATGACCACCGGCGCAGGCCAGTGAATGCCCTGCGCCAGTAACTGGCCTATCACCTCGCGGTTGCTCTCTTCGGCAAAGAAATTAAACACGTGCGTCGCCACCACAATGCCGACATCCGGCACTTTTTGCAGCTCGTCAATAGAGGCCGCTTCCAGCGCTTCAAGCGTGCCGAAATACGCCGCCAGACCAGCGGCTGTGGCCTCGCCGACTTCACGAATGCCCAGCGCGTAGAGGAAACGGGCAAACGTCGTTTCTTTCGCTTTTTCCAGCGCATTCACCACGTTTTGAGCCGATTTCGGCCCCATACGATCAAGACCGGTCAGCTTACCTGCGGTCAGTGTGAAGAGATCCGCTGGCGTGTGGACATACTCCTTCTCGACCAGTTGATCGATAATTTTGTCGCCCATGCCGTCAACGTCCAGCGCGCGGCGGGAAACGAAGTGTTTCAGCGATTCCTTACGCTGCGCTCCGCAGATTAAACCACCGGTACAGCGAGTAACCGCTTCGCCTTCCACACGCTCAACGTCTGAGTTGCATACCGGACAGTGGGTGGGAAACTCAATTTCACGCGTATCGTCCGGGCGCTCGGAAAGCACGACGTTTACTACCTGCGGGATGACATCGCCCGCACGGCGAATGACGACTTTATCGCCAATACGCAAACCAAGACGCTCAATTTCATCCGCATTGTGCAAGGTGGCGTTACTGACCAACACCCCGGCAACCTGAACTGGCTCAAGGCGAGCGACAGGCGTAATCGCCCCGGTGCGTCCAACCTGAAACTCAACATCACGTACGAAGGTCATCTGCTCTTGCGCCGGGAACTTAAAGGCCACCGCCCAGCGCGGCGCGCGGGCAACAAAACCCAGTTGCTCTTGCAATACCATGGAGTTGACTTTGATCACCACACCGTCGATATCGAATCCCAGCGTCGGTCGGTCTTCTTCAACCTTGTGATAGTAAGCAAGTACTTCCTCCGGAGAGTCGCAAAGTGTAACTCTGTCGCTCACCGGCAATCCCCACTCTTTAAATTGCAGTAGACGGCCCAGGTGGGTATCAGGCAACACACCACCTTCCAGCACACCAACGCCATAGCAGAAGAAAGTAAGCGGTCGCTTCGCTGTAATACGCGGATCGAGCTGGCGCAATGACCCGGCCGCTGCGTTACGCGGGTTAGCAAACACTTTGTTGCCAGTGCGGCGGGCCTCTTCGTTAATTTTTTCAAATCCGGCCTGCGGCAGGAACACTTCACCGCGCACTTCCAGACGCGTCGGAATGTTATCGCCACGCAGTTTTAACGGGATCGCACGGATGGTGCGCACGTTCGAGGTAATATCCTCACCCGTAGTACCATCACCACGCGTTGCGGCACTGACCAGCACACCGTTTTCATACAGGATACTGACCGCCAGCCCGTCCAGCTTCAGTTCGCAGCACCAGGTTAGTTTATCCGTACTCTTCAGTCTGTCCTGCACGCGCTTGTTGAAGGCGAGAAAACTCTCTTCATCAAACACGTTATCCAGCGACAGCATTGGCACTTCATGGCGAATCTGGCTGAACGCTGCTAACGGGGCGGCGCCAACACGTTGGGTTGGCGAGTCGGGGGTGATAAGTTCCGGATGCTGCGCTTCCAGCTCGCGCAGTTCACGCATCAGGCGATCGTATTCCGCATCGGGAATTTCCGGCGCATCCATCACATGGTAGAGATACTCATGATGGCGAAGCGTGGTTCGCAGTTCTGTCAGTTGTTGTTCGATTGATTCCATATCGCACCATCAATGATAAAAAACCCCCGACAGGCGGGGGTTTAGCAAGGATATGTCACGCCAGAGGAAAATCAGGCGTGAGATTCTTTAACTTCGCGGATGCGGTCCTGATACTCGCGCAGTTTCTGCGGCGTCATCATGCGACGTTGATCGTCGAGCACCACACCACCCACTTCATCGGCAATGTGCTGTGCGGACTGCAGCATCAGCTTAAAGTTTTGCAGCTCGTCACCGTAGGACGGAACCTGCATAAAAATAGTCACGCCAGGGGTGCTGAAATCACCCGTCATTTCGGGGTCAAACGTTCCTGGGTTAACCATATTGGCAAGGCTGAACAGCGAAGGACCGCTGCCATCCGGGCTCAAATGACGATGGAAAATATTCATATCGCCAAATTTAAAACCGGCTTGCTGAATGCTGTTGAGCAGCACTTCACCGTTGAGCTCACTACCGTGATGCGCCGCAACGTTCATAATAATGACCGCTTCTTTACGCTGCGGTTTTTCAGCAACAGGCGCTTCTTCAACTACTGGCTCAGGCTGCGGTTGATGTTCAACGGCAGGCTCTGCGGGCTGGAAAGCCTGCGGTGCAGGTTGCGGTGCTTGCTGCACGGGCTGCTGAACCTGCAGAGCAACGGGCTGATGCTGCATCGGCTGCTGCACAGGTTGTTGCTGAACAGGCTGATGTTGCACCGGCTGCTGCGGTTGCACGGGCTGCGGCTGCTGCTGAGCATGCGGCGGCGGTACCGGCGCTTGTGCAGGCTGCGGCGCGGATTGACGCGGCTGAGCAGACGCATAAGGCGGCTGGTACTGGTGTTGCGGCGACTGAGGAGGAACACCATGTTCCTGCGCGTTACCGGGAGCATGATTCACACGATGAACGCGAACTTCGCCCACGCCTTCGTCTTCCTCGACGTTGTCGTCGAACGAATCCTCGTCTTCACGTTTAGACTTCATGCGTTTCAGTGGGCGATCGCGGAATATAGAAGACCGCTCTTTACGGCTAGTCCAAAAACCATGTACCAGTAAAGCGATTATGGCGATCGCGCCAACAATGATTAATATCAGACGCAAATCCTGCATCATTATATTCTCTGTTGTTCTAACACCTTGCCACCACGGCAAACATTTACTCACTAAGAGTATTTGTCGATTACGCCAAGTGCAAGTGCACTCTTGGCTTTCACGGCATAAAGATGAACAAAATTGTGCTTTTTGCTGTTTTTTCGAACATTTCTGAACAGCTTAACGCTCAACAACCCGGTAAGATACGCAAAGTTTACCAGAGCTTATATAACAAGGAGTATGTCCTGACCATGGTTTCATCATCTGCAGTCGTACCTCGCAGCGGCCTTTATTACTTTTCACAGGGATGGAAGCTCATCACCCAACCGGGCATTCGTCGCTTTGTCATCCTGCCTTTGCTGGTGAATATCCTGCTGATGGGCGGCGCATTCTGGTGGCTATTCACACAACTCGATAGCTGGATCCCTGCGCTGATGAGTCACGTCCCTGACTGGCTTCAGTGGCTCAGCTACTTGCTGTGGCCGATTGTCACTATCTCCGTACTACTGGTGTTCGGCTACCTGTTTTCCACCATAGCCAACTGGATTGCAGCGCCGTTTAACGGTCTGCTGGCTGAACAACTGGAAGCGCGCTTAACGGGCGCAACACCGCCTGACACCGGCGTTCTCGGCATAATGAAAGATGTTCCCCGTATTATGAAACGTGAATGGCAAAAGCTGGCGTGGTATCTCCCGCGCGCCGTCGTGTTGCTGATCCTCTATTTCATTCCGGGTATTGGGCAGACCGTCGCCCCGGTGCTGTGGTTCCTGTTCAGCGCGTGGATGCTGGCCATTCAGTACTGCGATTATCCGTTTGATAACCATAAGGTGCCTTTTAAGGAGATGCGCGTCGCGCTGCGCACACGCAAGGTCACCAATATGCAATTTGGCGCATTGACCAGCCTGTTCACCATGATTCCGGTGCTCAATCTGTTCATCATGCCGGTCGCGGTTTGTGGTGCCACGGCGATGTGGGTAGACTGCTATCGTGCTAAGCACGCGTTATGGAAGTAATGCAAAAATGTGTAAAAGCGGGCTGGCTTATGCCCGCTCTTATTCCATACTGCAACGCATTATTTCCTGGTGGCATATAGATATACGAATTCCTTACTTCCCCATACTTTCTCAACAGGTATGCTGAAGCGGTATCCCAATTTCATACAGTTAAGGACAGGCCATGAGTAAGATTTTTGAAGACAACTCGCTGACTATCGGTCATACGCCGCTGGTTCGACTGAACCGTATCGGTAACGGACGCATTCTGGCGAAGGTGGAATCACGCAACCCAAGCTTTAGCGTCAAATGCCGTATCGGTGCCAACATGATTTGGGATGCCGAAAAACGTGGTGTACTGAAACCGGGTGTAGAGCTGGTCGAACCAACCAGCGGCAACACAGGGATTGCGCTGGCCTACGTTGCCGCAGCTCGCGGCTACAAACTGACTCTGACCATGCCTGAAACCATGAGCATTGAGCGCCGCAAGCTCTTAAAAGCGCTGGGCGCGAACCTGGTGCTGACCGAAGGCGCAAAAGGTATGAAGGGCGCGATTCAGAAAGCGGAAGAAATTGTGGCCAGCGATCCGGAAAAATTCCTGCTGCTGCAGCAGTTCAGCAACCCGGCAAACCCGGAAATCCACGAAAAAACCACCGGCCCGGAAATCTGGGAAGATACCGATGGCCAGGTTGATGTCTTTATTTCCGGCGTCGGTACCGGCGGTACGTTGACTGGTGTGACCCGTTACATTAAAGGCACTAAAGGCAAAACCGATCTGATCACCGTCGCGGTTGAACCTACCGACTCCCCGGTTATCGCCCAGGCGCTGGCTGGTGAAGAACTCAAACCAGGCCCGCATAAAATTCAGGGTATTGGCGCAGGCTTCATTCCGGGTAACCTTGATCTGAAGCTTATCGATAAAGTCGTTGCCATCACTAATGATGAAGCTATTTCTACTGCGCGTCGTCTGATGGAAGAAGAAGGTATTCTGGCTGGGATCTCTTCCGGTGCTGCGGTTGCTGCCGCGCTTAAGCTCCAGGAAGATGAAACCTTTACCAATAAGAATATAGTGGTTATTCTACCGTCATCGGGTGAGCGTTATCTGAGCACTGCACTGTTTGCCGATCTCTTTACAGAGAAAGAACTGCAACAGTAGTGCCAGCATGTTAAAAACGCGTAAAAAAGCACCCTTTTGGGTGCTTTTTTGTGGCCTGCTTCAAAGTTTCAACTCGCCTGGCATTGATTCAGCCCGCCGGAACTGGTATTTAACCAAACTAATTATTTTGATGCGCGAAATTAATCGTTACAGGAAAAGCGCTAGCTGAATCGATTTTATGATTTGGTTCAACTCTTCCTTTCGCGGCATAATGTTTAATGACGAACGAAACGTCAGCGGCAAGAAGTTGCCAGCAACGGATTGCACCGAACTCCTTTTGTGTCGCGTCCAGTTTACGCCGATGCTAACAATACAGGCTAAAGTTGAGCCGCCAGGCTAGACTTTAGTTCCACAACACTAAACCTATAAGTTGGGGAAATATAATGTTCCAGCAAGAAGTTACCATTACCGCTCCGAACGGTCTGCATACTCGCCCTGCTGCTCAGTTTGTTAAAGAAGCAAAAGGCTTTACTTCTGAAATTACTGTGACTTCCAACGGCAAAAGCGCTAGCGCCAAAAGCCTGTTTAAACTGCAGACTCTGGGCCTGACTCAGGGTACCGTTGTCACCCTGTCCGCAGAAGGTGAAGACGAGCAGAAAGCAGTTGAGCATCTGGTTAAACTGATGGCTGAACTCGAGTAAGTTCAACGAGTTCTTTTAAATATCAGTCACAAGTAAGGTAGGGTTATGATTTCAGGCATTTTAGCATCCCCGGGTATCGCTTTCGGTAAAGCATTGCTGCTGAAAGAAGACGAGATCGTCATTGACCGGAAAAAAATTTCTGCCGACAAGGTTGATCAGGAAGTTGAACGTTTTCTGAGCGGTCGTGCCAAGGCATCTGCGCAACTGGAAGCGATCAAAACCAAAGCTGGTGAAACGTTCGGTGAAGAAAAAGAAGCCATCTTTGAAGGGCATATCATGCTGCTCGAAGATGAGGAGCTGGAGCAGGAAATCATAGCCCTGATTAAAGATAAGCACATGACGGCTGATGCAGCTGCGCATGAAGTTATCGAAGGTCAGGCCACAGCCCTGGAAGAGCTGGATGATGAATACCTGAAAGAACGTGCGGCTGACGTACGTGACATCGGTAAACGCCTGCTGCGTAACATTCTGGGTCTGGCAATTATTGATCTGAGCGCTATCCAGGACGAAGTTATCCTGGTTGCCGCAGACCTGACCCCGTCAGAAACCGCACAGCTGAACCTGAACAAGGTGCTGGGTTTCATCACTGACGCGGGCGGACGTACCTCTCATACCTCTATCATGGCGCGTTCTCTGGAACTGCCTGCCATCGTAGGTACGGGTAGCGTCACCTCTCAGGTGAAAAACGACGACTATCTGATTCTGGATGCCGTAAACAATCAGGTTTACGTCAATCCGACCAACGACGTTATTGAGCAACTGCGTGCCGTTCAGGAGCAGGTTGCAACCGAGAAAGCGGAACTCGCTAAGCTGAAAGATCTGCCGGCTATCACGCTGGACGGACATCAGGTTGAAGTTTGCGCCAACATCGGTACCGTTCGTGACGTTGAAGGCGCCGAGCGTAACGGCGCTGAAGGTGTGGGTCTGTACCGCACCGAATTCCTGTTCATGGACCGTGAATCGCTGCCAACTGAAGAAGAACAGTTTGCTGCGTATAAAGCCGTTGCTGAAGCCTGTGGCTCTCAGGCGGTCATCGTCCGTACCATGGACATCGGCGGTGATAAAGAACTGCCGTACATGAACTTCCCGAAAGAAGAGAACCCGTTCCTGGGCTGGCGAGCTGTGCGTATCGCCATGGATCGTAAAGAGATCCTGCGTGACCAGGTTCGCGCTATTCTGCGCGCCTCTGCTTTCGGCAAACTGCGCATCATGTTCCCAATGATCATCTCTGTTGAAGAAGTGCGTGCACTGCGCAAAGAGATCGAAATCTACAAACAGGAACTGCGCGACGAAGGTAAAGCATTTGACGAAAGCATTGAGATTGGCGTGATGGTGGAAACACCAGCTGCGGCAACAATTGCGCGTCATTTAGCCAAAGAAGTTGATTTCTTTAGTATCGGCACCAATGATTTAACGCAGTACACCCTGGCAGTTGACCGTGGTAATGATATGATTTCACACCTTTACCAACCGATGTCGCCATCTGTGCTGACGCTGATCAAGCAAGTTATTGATGCTTCTCATGCTGAAGGCAAATGGACTGGCATGTGTGGTGAGCTTGCAGGCGACGAACGTGCTACACTTCTGTTGCTGGGGATGGGTCTGGACGAATTCTCTATGAGCGCCATTTCTATCCCGCGCATTAAGAAGATTATCCGTAACACGAACTTCGAAGATGCGAAGGTGTTAGCAGAGCAGGCTCTTGCTCAACCGACAACGGACGAGTTAATGACGCTGGTTAACAAGTTCATTGAAGAAAAAACAATCTGCTAATCCACGAGATGCGGCCCAATTTACTGCTTAGGAGAAGATCATGGGTTTGTTCGATAAACTGAAATCTCTGGTTTCTGATGATAAGAAAGACACCGGAACTATTGAGATCGTTGCTCCGCTCTCTGGCGAGATCGTCAACATCGAAGACGTGCCGGATGTAGTTTTTGCTGAAAAAATCGTTGGTGATGGCATTGCTATCAAACCAACCGGTAACAAAATGGTTGCTCCTGTTGATGGCACCATCGGCAAAATCTTTGAAACCAACCACGCTTTCTCTATCGAATCCGACAGCGGCATTGAGCTGTTTGTTCACTTCGGTATTGATACCGTTGAACTGAAAGGCGAAGGCTTCAAACGCATCGCTGAAGAAGGTCAGCGCGTGAAAGTGGGCGACCCGGTTATTGAATTCGATCTGCCGCTGCTGGAAGAAAAAGCCAAGTCTACCCTGACTCCGGTTGTTATCTCCAACATGGACGAAATCAAAGAGCTGATCAAACTGTCCGGTAGCGTGACAGTGGGTGAGACTCCGGTTATCCGCATCAAGAAGTAATTCTTTTTGCAGAGAAAGATGGCGCCATCAGGCGCCATTTTTTTTATCTGATGGATATCAAAACCCTGCCGGATGGCGCTACGCTTATCCGGCCTACAGCAAACTCCGTAACGTAGGCCGGATAAGACGTTCTCGTCGCCATCCGGCATTAAATCTGTGAGGTGACCGGTCGGTAACACGCCTCGCGCATCAGAATCTTCATCCCTTCCGGCCCGCTTTCCAGCATCCGTCGCTCCGAGTCTGCCACTAACAATTCACAGTCGTAGCCACCCGCAATACCAAACATGGCCCGCGCTACACAGATATCTTCCAGCGCTGCTGCCCCGTTGGTGTCAAAATGTCCAACCATACGCCCATTCTGGCGAACTACCAGCCGGTAACTCTTCATCGCGCCTCCCCTGCCGGTGGCAGAATTAATTCATCACAACCGCACAGGTGCGTCCACGTCATCACGTCCAGCACCCGCTGCGCGGCGTCGTGAGTCGCGGTCGTCAGCGCTTTCCCCAGTACAAGGCCGCTCACCATCTCTGCACAAAACAGATCGCCAGTCCCCTTCAGATCCGTTTTCACCCGCGGATGGGCTAACACCTCAACCGTTTCAGCCGTCACCACCGCAACGTTAATAATCTCTTCGGTGTCCCCCGGCGCGCTGGTAATCACCACCCATTTCAGGGTGTCAGTGAGTAGTGATTGTGCCGCCGTAATGGCTTCATCAAGCGTTCGACACGGCTTTCCGCTTAGCATTTGCAGCTCGAACACGTTCGGCGTCAGCCCCTGTGCCAACGGCAGCAGGTGCTGACGATAAGCTTCCGGGATTTCGGCTTTCACATACATGCCGCTATCCGTATCGCCTATCACGGGGTCGACCAAAATGCATAGGTCCGGATGCGTGGCCCGAACGGTTTCCAGCCACTGTGCCAGCAAGGCGATTTGCTCCGCGCTGCCCATGTATCCTGTTGTCACCGCCTTTAGCTCACGCAAGGCATCACGCTCGCTTAAGGCGCGGAGATAGCCGCTAAACCAGTCAGACGGAATAACGCCGCCGTAAAAGGTTTCATAATGCGGGGTATTACTGAACAGCACCGTGGGTACTGCCGTCACGCGTAACCCCTGCGCTTTAATGGCCGGGACGGCGATGCTGTTACCTACGCTGCCATACACCACCTGTGACTGGACGGCGACGATATCGGTCTGTAACGCCCGATTCGTGTCGTCAAAGAGCACTGACTGGATATCACTCTCCTGCTCCATAAATTTCTCCTCTCGCTGGACAGCGGGCCTACGCCTCACTATTATCGTCATATGCTAAAATTCATTTTGTCATAGGTCAATAATGATCGACGGAAAAACCGCTAACGAAATTTTTGACAGTATCCGTCAACATGTCACTACAGGCACGCTGGCAGCAGGCGAAACGTTGCCGCCAGTGCGGGAACTGGCAACGGCATTAAACGTGAACCGCAATACTGTCGCGGCGGCTTACAAACGCCTGGTCACCTCCGGGTTGGCGCAGAGCCTGGGACGCAACGGCACGGTGATTAAGGGGATTACTGCCCCCGTTGCGCTGGAAGGTGGTAATCCGGATACCCCGCTTATCGATCTTTCCGGCGGTAATCCAGCGCCCTCGCGTCTTCCTGACCTGAGTAGTTATTTCGCAAAGATAAATAAGAATCCGCGTTTGTACGGCGATGCCGCTGTGTCACCAGGGCTTAAGGTATGGGCATCACAATGGATGCAAAATGCAATGCCCGGCAAAGGGGAAATTGATATCACCAGCGGCGCTATTGATGCTATCGAACGGCTACTGTGCGCCCATTTACTGCCTGGTGATAGCGTTGTCGTAGAAGATCCATGCTTTTTGAGCAGCATCAACATGCTGCGTTATGCTGGTTTCTCCGCCAGTCCGGCCAATGTTGACCACGAAGGCATGCTGCCGGACCAACTGGAACTCGCGCTACAGAAAGGTGCGCGGGCGGTAATTCTGACACCGCGCGCGCATAACCCCACAGGATGCAGCCTGAGCGTCTCACGGGCGGCGCAATTGCAGGAAATCCTGGCCCGCTATCCGCAGACGCTGGTGATCGTCGACGACCACTTTGCGCTGCTATCTGCTTGCCACTGGTATCCGGTGATTGCGAAGGAAACCACGCATTGGGCGATTGTCCGTTCGATGTCGAAAACCTTAGGCCCGGATTTACGCCTGGCCATTGTGGCCAGCGATCCCGTCACATCCGGGAAACTGCGTTTACGGCTCAACTCCGGTAGTCAGTGGGTCAGCCACCTGCTGCAGGATTTGGCCTGCGCCTGCCTGAGTGACGAGACTTATCAACACACGCTGGCGCAAACTCAGCAGTTTTACGCCGCCCAGCAGCAAACGTTGGCGGCAGCACTGCGGCGACATGGCATTGAGTTGCCCGTTGGTGACGGTCTGAATATGTGGCTACCGCTGGAAGATAACAGCCAGGCGATCGCTTTTGCGCTGGCAAAGTCCGGCTGGCTGGTGCGGGAAGGCGAAGTGTTTGGCGTCAACACGCCTGCCCACGGCCTGCGTATTACGCTGTCAACCTTAACTGACAGCGACATTGATAAGCTGGCGGCTGATATTCATCAGGCGCTAAAACGCTAACAGGAGAGAAAAAGTGCGAGTTCATTTTGTTATTCATGAGTCTTTCGAATCTGCTGGCGCGTATCTGCCGTGGGCCGAATCACGCGGCTATAGCGTCAGTTGGTCGCGCGTTTATGCCGGAGAAGCGGTCCCTGCGAACGCCGATGATTTCGATATATTGGTGGTGTTTGGCGGTCCGCAGTCACCACGAACCACACTGGCAGAGTGCCCGTACTTTGATTCTCAGGCCGAGCAGCATCTGATCAACCAGGCGATTGCGGCACGTAAAATTGTGGTAGGGATCTGCCTGGGTTCACAGTTAATCGGCGAAGCGCTGGGTGCGAAGGTGTGCCAGAGTCCGGAAAAAGAGATTGGTCACTACCCCATCGTTCTGACCGAAGCCGGTCAACAGCACCCGCTGTTCAGCCATTTCGGCTCACCGCTTACCGTCGGTCACTGGCACAACGACATGCCAGGATTAACCGACCAGGCGACCATTCTTGCTGCCAGCGAGGGCTGCCCACGACAAATCGTGCAATACGGTAATTTTGTTTATGGTTTTCAGTGCCATATGGAGTTCACTGCTGACGCGATTGAAGGATTAATTCAGCACTCAGAGCAAGAGTTGGCTGAAGCTGAAGGGAAACGCTTCATCCGCCCGGTTGAAGAGATGCGCGCCTGGGACTACCAGCAGATGAATGAGAAGCTGTGGCAATTCCTGGATAAGCTGGTGGAAAAACGTAACGATTAATCATCCCTGGCCGGATAAAACATTATCCGGCCATCGTGCCAGGCAGTTACCTGATGGCGCTGCGCCTATCAGGCCAAAAAGTTAAATTCCCAGCCCCTGATTAAAGTGCTCTTCACCAAAGACGCCGGTCGAAAGGTAGCGATCGCCGCGATCGCAGATGATCGCCACAACTACCGCGCCGGGCGTAGCACGTGCAACGCGTAACGCGCCCGCGACCGCGCCGCCAGAGCTGACACCGCAGAAAATTCCTTCACGCACGGCCAGTTCACGCATGGTGTTTTCCGCATCGTTCTGATGAATATCCAGCACTTCATCCACCAGCGAGGCGTTAAAAATGCCCGGCATATATTCCGCAGGCCAGCGGCGAATTCCCGGAATACTACTGCCCTCTTCCGGCTGCAGGCCAACGATAGTGACCGCTTTTTCTTGCTCACGCAGAAAACGCGACACACCGGTAATGGTGCCTGTCGTTCCCATACTGGAGACAAAGTGGGTAATACGACCTGACGTCTGCTGCCAGATTTCCGGTCCGGTGGTGGTGTAATGCGCGTACGGGTTATCCGGATTATTAAACTGATCCAGCAACTTACCTTCTCCACGCTGCGCCATTTCAAGAGCTAAATCGCGCGCGCCTTCCATCCCCTGCTCTTTGGTGACCAGAATCAGCTCGGCACCATAGGCGCGCATCGCCGCACGGCGCTCCTGACTCATGTTGTCTGGCATCAACAGCTTCATACGGTAGCCCTTCAGCGCGGCGATCATTGCCAGCGCAATTCCGGTATTACCGCTGGTAGCCTCAATCAGCACGTCGCCTGGCTTAATTTCTCCGCGCTTTTCCGCTTCGACGATCATCGACAACGCGGCGCGGTCTTTCACCGAACCTGCGGGATTATTGCCTTCCAGCTTGACCCAAATTTCACTACCGTTATCCGGCGCCAGACGTTGTAATTTCACCAGAGGCGTATTGCCAATTGTTTTTTCTAATGTGTTCACGTTTTCAGCTCGTAAAAAAGCCCGGTAAGCGTAGCGCCACCGGGCGATAACTATGCAAATTAACCTATCAGGCTGATTGCGCCAGGGCAAGTTCCTCTTCACGCGTTTCAATACGCTGATCGCCGTTATACAAACGTGCATTTTGCAGCCCGACAAACAGCCGTTCACCGCGGCTCGGGGAATCATCGCCTTGCATGATGACCGTCAGCGGTTCGTTGTACCACCCGAGGGGTTGTACAACTAATTGGGTGTAGTGCCCCTTCGGACTAGCTTCCAGCACCTGCACCGGCAGCGGCGAATCCAGGCTGGTACGACGGCTCACGTCCACTTCCCACGGGCGCAGGAACAGATCCACCGGTCCCTGATAGCCAGGCGTATAACCCAGCGGCCAGCGGTGTGCGCCCACATGGAATTGGCCGCCACGAATCGTCCCCTGCAGGCGGTTAACCTCACCCATAAATTCCAGGACGAAACGAGTAGCCGGTTCGCGCCATACCTGATCCGGCGCATCAGCCTGTTCGATATGACCCTGACTCATCACCACCACGCGGTCTGCGACTTCCGTTGCTTCTTCCTGATCGTGGGTAACAAACACGCTGGTAAATTTCAGCTCTTCATGCAGCTGGCGCAGCCATCGACGCAGCTCTTTGCGCACCTGCGCATCAAGCGCGCCAAACGGTTCGTCGAGCAGCAGGATCTGCGGCTCTACCGCCAGCGCACGCGCCAACGCCACGCGCTGTTTTTGCCCGCCGGAGAGCTGTGCCGGGAAACGGTCCGCCAGATGAGCCAGTTGAACCATTTCCAGCAGTTTGGTCACTTTTGCTTTGATGGCCGCCGCATTCGGGCGCTCACGCCGTGGCAGGACCGTCAGACCAAACGCGATATTGTCGAAAACGGTCATATGACGAAACAGCGCATAGTGCTGGAACACGAACCCCACCTTACGGTCGCGGGCGTGCAATCGGCTGACGTCGGTACCGTGAAAACGGATATGCCCGCTGGACTGATGCTCCAGCCCGGCAATAATGCGCAGCAGCGTGGTTTTACCCGAGCCGGATGGCCCCAACAGCGCGACCATCTGACCTGAAGGAATATCCAGCGAGATATCGTTCAGCACCTGGGTGCGACCAAAAGACTTCTTAATATTGGCAATCTCAATGCTCATGATTTTCCTCCTGCTGCGCGCGTTTTTCCTGGTTCTCCAGACGCCATTGCAACATGCTCTTCAAAAACAGGGTAATAATCGCCATCAGCGTTAATAGCGCCGCGGCGGTAAAGGAGCCGACCGTGTTGTAGTCCTGCTCCAGTAATTCAATCTGTAGCGGCAGCGATAAGGTTTCGCCGCGAATCGAGCCGGAAACCACTGACACCGCGCCAAACTCACCAATCGCACGGGCGTTGGTCAACACCACACCGTACAGCAATGCCCAACGGATATTCGGCAGCGTAACGCGGCGGAACATCTGCCAGCCGGACGCGCCCAACAGAACCGCGGCTTCATCTTCATTGCTGCCCTGGCTTAACATCACCGGCACCAGCTCACGCACCACAAACGGACAGGTCACGAACACTGTCACCAGCACCATCCCCGGCCAGGCAAACATAATTTGCAGGTTATGCTCATCCAGCCACCCACCAAGCGGGCCGTTAGAGCCGTAAAACAGCAGATAGACCAGACCGGCGACCACCGGCGAGACAGCAAATGGAATATCCAGTAACGTTAGTAGTAGTTGGCGTCCTGGGAAGTTAAAACGGGTCACCAGCCAGGCCAGCAACACACCAAACACCAGGTTCACCGGGACCGCAATCAGCGCAATCAGCACTGTCAGCCAGATGGCATGCAGCATGTCCGGATCCGCCAGGTTCTGTAATACCGGCATTAATCCCTTGCTGAACGCCTGCACGAAGATGTAAATCATCGGCACCAGCAAAATAAACGCGGAGACCAGCATGCCCGTGCCGATCAGAAACCATTTCCCCCAGTTGATGCGGGGTGCGCCATAGCGTTTCAATTGGGTAATGTCTGCCATCAGTGACCTACCACACGTCGACCAAAGCGACTTTGCAGAGTGTTAATTGAAAACAGCAGCAACAACGAAGCCCCGAGGATCACAGAAGCAATCGCGCTGGCGGCCGGGTAGTCAAACTCCTGCAAGCGAACAAAAATCATCAGCGAGGTCACTTCCGTCTTCCATGCGATGTTTCCGGCGATAAAAATAACCGCGCCAAACTCACCGAGGCTGCGGGTAAACGACAGCGCAACGCCCGCCACCAGCGCAGGAGACAGCTCCGGCAGCACTACTTTACGGAAACTTTGCCAGCGCGTAGCACCGAGCGTTTCAGCTGCTTCTTCATATTCCGGGCCTAACTCTTCCAGTACCGGTTGCACGGTACGCACCACAAACGGAATGCTGGTAAAGGCCATCGCTACCGCGATACCGAGCCAGGTGTAGGTCACCTTGATATCCAGCTTCGCCAGCCACTCGCCGTAGAAGCCATTAACCGAAAACAGTGACGCCAGCGTCAGACCTGCCACCGCCGTAGGCAGTGCGAACGGCAGGTCCATCAGCGCATCCAGCAGCGTACGACCCGGAAAGCGATAGCGGGTTAAGATCCACGCCATCAGCAAACCGAACACGCCGTTAAAAATCGACGCCACAAACGCTGACAGCAGCGTCACTTTATAAGCCGCCACCACCTGCGGATTGGTAATCACATCCCAGTATTGCGCCCAGCTCATTTGCGCCAGTTGCATCACCAGCGCGCTCAGCGGCAGCAGCAATATCAGGCAGACAAACAGTAAGCTGGTGCCCAGGCTCAAAGTGAAGCCGGGCAGCACGCGTCGGGAAGAAACAGCAAACATTTACTTACGCCCCGCCGCCAGCAGTTTGTCCAGCTCACCGCCGCTGACAAAGTGCGTTTTCATCACTTCAGGCCACGAGCCAAACTTATCTTCCACACGGAACAATTCGGTCTGCGGGAATTTATCTTTCAGCTTGTCCATTACCTGCGGGTTATTCACGCGGTAGTAGAAATCGGTAATGATGGTTTGCGCCTGCGGGCTGTACAGCCAATTCAGGTAAGCTTTCGCCGCTTTTTCAGTACCGTTGGCCTGCACATTTTTATCTACCCAGGCCACCGGGAACTCCGCCAGAATGTTGACCTTCGGCACCACCACTTCGAAGCCCTGGTCTTCGTACTGTTTACGGATATTGTTCACTTCCGATTCAAAGGTAATCAGTACGTCGCCCAGACCGCGCTCCACGAAGGTGGTAGTTGCACCACGACCGCCGGTATCAAATACTTCCACGTTTTTCAGAAACTGGGTCATGAACTGTTCGGTTTTAGCTTTATCCCCACCGTCCGCTTTATCTGCCGCGCCCCACGCAGCCAGATAGGTATAGCGTGCGTTACCGGAGGTTTTCGGGTTCGGGAAAATCAGCTTCACGTCCGGGCGAACCAGATCGTTCCATTCGTGGATATTCTTCGGGTTGCCCTTACGCACCAAAAACGCCATGGTGGAATAGAATGGCGAACTGTTATTCGGCAGGCGGCTTTGCCAGTCGGCAGGGATCAGCTTGCCTTTGTCATGCAGGATCTGCACGTCGGTCACCTGGTTATAGGTCACGACGTCAGCTTTCAGCCCCTGCAAAATCGCCAACGCCTGTTTTGATGACCCGGCATGAGATTGTTTAATCGTCAGTTTGTCGCCGCCGTTATCCTTCGCCCATTGCTGTTCAAACGGCGGATTAAGGGCGGCAAACAGCTCGCGGGAAACATCGTATGAACTGTTCAGCAGTTCCGTTGCCTGCGCCTGCCCCACCAGCAACAGCATGGCTGCCAGCGTCAGTGTTCTTTTTTTCAGTAAGTTAACGGCCATTGCGCACCCTTATAAATTAAATGACTTTCTTATGGTCATCATATTTATAACCAGTGCTAAAGGAGTAACGGTTTTATATACCGTTTGATGATTTGAAAGTTGAAAAGAGAATAAGGGGTACCTCCTCCCCAGCACATGGGGAGGAGACCGGCATCAATCAGACGCCGACGCTTACGCTTTCAGGCAAAGTGCTGCCGCCATCAATCACGTTTTGCGTGCCAGTTAAATAACTGGACTCATCCGATGCCAGGAACGCCGCCAGTTCACCGACCTCAAGCGGGCAGGCCAGACGACGCATCGGGATCGCTTTTGCCATTTCGACTAAAACGGATTCAGGATCTTCCGGGTTAGACTGTCGCGCAATGCTTTCCGCCATCGGCGTACGAACGTAGCCAGGGCAAATGGCGTTCACGCGAATGCCGGACTGCGCATATTCTACCGCCAGGGATTTGGTCAAACCGATGATCGCGGCTTTCGACAGCGCGTAGGCCGTTTCGCCCGGGTCAGCAACCATATCGCCGGTCACCGATGACATCATCACGATGCGCCCATCTTTGCGCGCAATCATCTCCGGCAGAACGGCTTTCGTCACGTTCCAGACGCCTTTAATGTTGATATCAATGTGGAAATCGCGATCTTCATCGCTCATATCAAGGAAGTTGCCGAGGCGGCATACGCCGGCATTGTTCACCAGAATATCGATTTTGCCTTCAATCTGCTTCGCGCGCGTCACCGCTTCCTTGACCGACGCAAAATCTCTGACGTCAGCGTGAACGGCTGTGCAACGGTGCCCACGCCCAGCCAACTCATCCGCCAGTTTTTCAATCTCATCGGAGATATCCAGCAGGATTAAGTTCGCACCATGGCGGGCAAACGTTCTGGCGATACCCTCGCCAATACCCTGAGATGCGCCCGTAATCAATGCTGTTTTGCCCGTGAGTTTTCCCATTTCAATATTCTCCTTTTGAATATGAAGCCTTCGCTTCATTCACGCAGAAGATACAGCAATAACAAATTAGTGCTGAGGAATAGCTCACTAAATCAGGTTAATCTCAGGTAAAAAAAATCCCCGACGATGCGGGGATGTCTATTTCGTGGCCGATAACAGGATCAGCTCACCATTACAGCGCCATTAAACGGTCCAGCGACGGTGCAAAGTAATAGCCGCCGGTTACCGGTTTGGTGAAGCGCAGCATCGCATCACGCTTACCGTCAGTGTCACCAAACATGCTCAGCAATTGTTGTTCAATGTTGTACAGACGAGCGCAGTAGGCGCAGAAATAGAGACCATGCGTGCCGCTGGCAGTACCGTATGGCAGGCTCTGGCGCACAATTTTCAGCCCTTTACCGTCTTCTTTGAGGTCAACACGGCTCAGGTGAGAGGTGACCGGACGGTCATCACCGTCGATCTCTTCGTTGGCTTCCTTGGTGCGACCAATCATCATTTCCTGGTCATGGATGCTCATGCGATTAAGCTGCTTCAGGTTATGTTCCCAACGCTGCACAAACACATAGCTGCCACCGGCATCCACACCATCTTTGATAACGGCAACTTCACGGCGCGTTTCTTCGCCTGCCGGGTTTTCCGTACCGTCAACAAAGCCGCTGAGATCGCGCTCTTCGACCCAACGGAAACCGTGGATTTCTTCTTTAACTTCAATACAGTCGCCAAATGCTTCCATTGCCGCCTGCGCAACGGAGAAATTCACGTCATGACGCAAAGAGAGAATATGGATCAACACGTCATATTGGGTTGCTGGTGCCAGACCTTTACCGTAAGGGATAAAGTCTTTTAACTCTTCAGCACCGACGCCGCCACTCAATGCACGCCAGGTGTTGTTGCCAAAAGCGACAACCGCGCCCAGATGCGCATCCGGGAACTTAGCTTCAAAGGTCGCCAGCTTATCGGCGAAGGTTTTGCTGGCCGCACGCAGGGCATCAACGTCGCCTTTAACATTGGCTTCAATCCAAATCGCCGCACGGCAATGTTCTGGCAAAATGCCACTCTGAACCTGAGACATTGTTCCTCCTGAAAAAAAGATGCCACGACATCGTGGCATTGATGGGCGCTATTCTACCTGTTTTTTTAACAAGCCGATTTGTTCAGACGCAAATTAACGCCGCCAGATAATTTTGCTTACTTTCCACGCTTTCAGCGTGTCGTCAGACGGCATTATATCCTCAGGTCCGCTCCATTCACCGGAAAAAATATAGCTAATATGTTGACTTCCCTCAGCTTTACACTCAACGCCCGCGCTGTCATCGCCGGTTGCTTTTTGGCAATTACCATAAGCTTTAGTGTAAAGGTCGCTAAACGGTGTACCGATTTCGACACCCGCGGCTGACGAAATATCGTGATCTAATACATCAATACGACTGATGGTTCCCTGGCTGCCGTTGATGACTATCGCCAGCTTGTCGTCTTTCATCGCTTCATAGAAGCGCACCACATTACCGTTATCGGTCTTCATTCCGCTACGCAGGCGGTAATCACCGTCCAGCGCATCAGCAATGGCTTTTTCATCCAGCGGCGTAGCGCCCGTTAACGCTCCGACGCCCTGCTCTGTGACCTGCGTTGAAGAACCAAACCAGTTCCACGGATTGGCGGCAGACCAGTTCACCGAGGACAACGTTGAACACCCGGCCAGTAGCAGCGGCATCGCGCATAAAGTCAAACGCAGTGATTTCATTTCACTTCCTTCCTTATTTATCAACGGTGCTTGGAGTCCAGTTTCCCCAAAAAGTGCCGTTATTCTTTCTCAAGGGAAAAACAGGCGCGCAGACGTTGATTGGTTAACAGCCAGATCAGCGCGACGATATCCGCCACCAGCAGCGCCAGCCCGACGCCGTTGAGCGGATCGCCTGCCAGCCACATCACCGGCTGCCAGCACAGCAGCACCAGTTGAGCGAGAATCAATAATCCTCGCAGCCAGCGCCAGATCACCGGAAACGCAAAGCGTCGCCCGCTGAGTAAAAACGCCAACACGGCGGGAACGCCGGGAAGCAACCCCAGCCAGAATGCGTCATGATCGGGATAAAACAGATTCAGTAAGGTGTTGCCCTGCTCACGGGAAGAACCGGCAATCACAAACAAAACCCAGGTGCGTGCCTGCAACAGCAGTACGCACCAGAAGAGAAAAGGCAGGCGCAGACGCCCATGACCATCATAGTCGGCCGGATGAAACTCAGTACTCTTCATCTTCGATCAAACGCTTGCCCAGATTGAGTACATCCGCATGTTCATAGCCCAAACGTTCATACATGCCCTGTACGACGTCGTTATCGTCACGCACCATGATTTGAATCTTCGGACAACCGCGGGCAATGAGCTTTTTCTCCAGCCGGTTGAGCAGCGCATTGGCGATGCCGCGACCGCGAAACTCAGGATGCACGCCCAGGTAATAGGCGGAACCGCGATGCCCGTCGTATCCGCCCATCACCGTGCCGACCACCTCGCCGTTCACTTCAGCAACGAGGAACAAGCTGACGTCATGATTGACTTTACGTTCGATGTCCATTTCAGGGTCGTTCCATGGACGCAGCAAATCACAACGCTCCCAGAGGGTGATCACCTCTTCGAAATCTTCCTGGCGAAAAACGCGTATTTCCATGGTATTGGGTACCTTTTCAGGACGTTAAAAAGCGATTATGGCGCGAACGGCTGATTTAGCCAATATCTGACGCGAAGCGGCGGAAAAAATGGCATAATACGGAATTGTCACGTATTGAAATGAAAAGTAAAACAATTCTTATCTCGATCCGTCGCAACGGACTACGCGATACGATATAACGTTTAGAACCTTTTTTTTACAACTCAGGCCGTATGAGCACTTTTAAACCACTAAAAACACTCACATCGCGCCGCCAGGTGCTGAAAGCCGGGCTGGCCGCCCTGACGCTGTCAGGCATGTCACAAGCCATCGCTAAAGAAGAAGCGCTAAAGACCAGCAATGGACACAGCAAACCGAAAGCGAAAAAATCCGGTGCTAAGCGCGTTGTTGTCCTTGATCCGGGGCACGGAGGGATTGATACCGGCGCAATTGGTCGCAACGGCTCGAAAGAAAAGCACGTTGTGTTGGCTATTGCCAAAAACGTGCGCTCGATCCTACGTAACCAAGGGATTGATGCACGCCTGACCCGCTCCGGCGATACGTTTATTCCGCTCTACGATCGCGTCGAGATCGCCCACAAACATGGTGCCGATCTGTTCATGTCGATCCACGCCGACGGTTTTACCAATCCGAGCGCTGCGGGTGCTTCGGTCTTTGCCTTATCCAATCGCGGTGCCAGTAGCGCCATGGCGAAATATCTGTCCGATCGTGAAAACCGGGCCGATGAAGTCGCCGGAAAGAAGGCCACTGATAAAGATCATTTGTTGCAGCAGGTGCTGTTCGATCTGGTGCAAACTGACACCATAAAAAACAGCCTGACGTTAGGCTCGCATATTCTTAAGAAGATCAAGCCGGTACACCGTCTGCACAGTCGCAGCACGGAACAGGCCGCCTTCGTGGTGCTAAAATCACCTTCGATTCCGTCGGTCCTGGTCGAAACCTCGTTCATCACCAACCCGGAAGAAGAACGATTGCTGGGTACGGCGGCGTTTCGTCAGAAAATCGCCACCGCTATCGCCAATGGCATCATCAGCTATTTCCACTGGTTTGATAACCAGAAAGCACACTCGAAGAAACGTTAACCATGAAGCCCGATGCACAGCGCGTAAAACAGTTCCTGCTCAGCCTGCAGGATGAAATTTGTCAGCAGTTATCCACCGTAGACGGCAGCGAATTTGTTGAGGATAACTGGCAACGCGAAGCGGGCGGCGGCGGGCGCAGTCGGGTGTTGCGTAACGGCGGTATATTCGAGCAAGCAGGCGTCAACTTCTCCCACGTCCACGGCGATGCAATGCCGGCCTCGGCTACCGCACATCGCCCGGAGCTTGCCGGGCGCAGCTTTGAAGCGATGGGCGTCTCGTTGGTGGTGCACCCGCAGAATCCCTACATTCCAACCAGCCATGCCAACGTACGGTTTTTTATCGCGGAAAAACCGGGGGCCGATCCCGTGTGGTGGTTTGGCGGCGGCTTTGACTTAACGCCCTACTACGGCTTTGATGAGGATGCGGTTCACTGGCATCGCACGGCGCGGGATCTGTGCCAGCCGTTTGGCGATGACGTTTATCCACGTTACAAAAAGTGGTGCGATGACTACTTCTTCCTCAAGCACCGCAACGAGCAGCGCGGCATTGGCGGGCTGTTTTTCGATGATTTGAATACCCCTGATTTCGACCACTGCTTCGCTTTTATGCAGGCAGTAGGTCAAGGTTACACCGAGGCGTATCTGCCCATTGTCGAACGCCGCAAAATGATGAGCTGGGGCGAGCGCGAGCGTAATTTTCAGCTTTATCGTCGTGGGCGCTATGTGGAATTTAATCTGGTGTGGGATCGCGGCACGTTGTTCGGTTTGCAAACCGGCGGACGCACGGAGTCGATTCTGATGTCGATGCCGCCGCTGGTACGCTGGGAGTATGACTGGCAGCCGGAAGCGAACAGCCCGGAAGCTGCCCTTAGCGAGTTTATTCAGGTCCGCGACTGGGTGTAATTGCCTGATGGCGCTACGCTTATCCGGCCTACAACAAAGGCAAACCCGTAGGCCGGATAAGACGCGTTAGCGTCGCATCCGGCACAATAATCTCATCATGCCCACTGGCGCATACGCTGATGCAGCGTCAACGATGGTTTCTCCGCAAACAGCTGCTGGTAGTCGGTGGCAAACTGCCCTAAATGCCAGAATCCCCACTGCATGGCGGCGTCTTTCACCGTCGCACTCTGCGACCATGGGCTTATCAACTCACGGCGCACGGCGTTCAGCCGAATACGTTTCAACCAGGCATTCGGGCCAATACCGAGGATCGCGTGAAAGGCGTTTTGCAACGTCCGGCGGCTAACGTGCAGCTGATTGCATAAGTCGAGCACGGTCAGCGGCTCTGACATATTTTCCAGCACATATTCGCGCGCACGTGACAGCAAGCGACGATAGCTCTGATGGCTGATGCTCTCCGCAGTCATAATCGGCTGCGCTTCTTCCAGCATGGTGCCCATCGCCAGCAGCAGGTTATCCCCCAACACTTTACGCACCGCGGGTTGGTGAAGGTTTTCAGGATTCTCACTAAACGTCGCCAGCGCCTGCTGCACAAAGCCCCATAGCGCGGCTTTGTGTTGTTCTTTAACTTCCAGCGCCGACTGATTGCGCAGCATATGCAACACCCTTTCCGGGTTATGCAGGAAGTTGGCCTGACGAGCTATTGCCTCTTCCGAAATGACGACACCCAAAATGGTGTAATCATCCGGCGTACTCAGTTCAAACTCCGTCCCGCCTGGGCGGGTGGCAATTTCAGCGCTACCCAAACACTGGGTACCAATAAATCCCTGCTCGCCGCGCGTGGCCGGAATGCCAAACCAAAATGAGTTTGGCCAGACAAGGCACGACTGACGCAGCGCCAGTCCGGTGTATTCACGGAACACCTGAATATCATCGAGCAGGATTTCCGTGAACTCGCCATGAAATTTTCCCGGATGCAGCTGGTCGTAGATCTGCTGCCAGGCGGTAATCGTCAGCGCGTGCTCATACACATCCGTTGTTCGCCGTTGGTGAACGTTGTCCACTTCCACTTTCGGCGTCAGTTTAACGTCTTCGGGTAATACTTCATGATAAAGATGGTGCAAGTTTGCAGTACGGTTCTTTTTCATGATCTTTTAAGCCGGAAGCTTCAACGAAGCCCCCGGCCCTCCGACAGGTTAATTTTTTAAGCGGTAGCGACTACTGCGTTTACGCAACGCTCCATCAGAAAAGAGCTGTTCCAGCGCATTTCTGGCTTCATCAAGTGACCAGCCAAAGTGGGCCGCCACTTCCCCTGCCGTCATTCCTTGACGGACCGATGCTAACAGCGTCAGAAGTTGTGCAGAGGATTCAGACGTCACTGGGGCGTCCTGTGTCTTCTCTGGTTTCGCTTCTGTTTTCGCTTCTGGCTTCTGTTCAGGTTTCTTCGGCTGGCGTTTAAAACCGCCGATCAGCCACTGGGTGTCATCGTCCGGCCGGCCTATTTCCTTACGGCTGATAACACGGCCCGTACGCGCTGCGGCTGCACTGCCAGCATCCAGCGCTGCGCGGCATGCCGCCAGATCGCCTTCCACCACCAGCGTCAGTCGACCAGGATCGAGCACTTCGTGGCTAAGCAGACGCACGTTCGCGGCTTTCAGCATGGCATCGGCCGCGTCCACGGCAGCCACCATGCCATCCACTTCCAGTAATCCCAGTGCATTGATCATCACTACCTCTCTTACGCGCGCTGGATTGGATTACGGGCAATATCCAGAACGGCATCGGCAAAGGCGTTACATGCGGCTTTACAAGCGGCCTGGCTACCGGTCAAAAATGCGGCTGAATAGTTAGTTTCTGACGGCGGTGGTACATAGGTCACCAGTTGTACATCGGCAGATTTCAGCGCGGCATCAATACCAAATGTCGCTTCCAGCGGCGGTGCTACCAGATACGCCATCGGATCGCCCAGTCGGCATCCCGCAGTTGCGGAGAGATACGAACCGGTACGCGAAACCACATGCGCCAGGAAGGCGGTATCTTCTGCGTCATTCGCCCACTGGAATGCCGCCCCGCTTTCAATATTGGCCACCATCGCGTCCAGACCCGCGCGAACTTCGGCCGGGTTTGGTCCACCGAGCATAATCAGCACTTCGCCCGATGTTGGAGAGGGACTGTGCGCCGCACCGGCATACAGCGAGCGGCCATAAACCACTTCGACCATTGCCTGTTTTGTCGCTTCGTCTGCGGCAATATACGCCACGTCATCAGAATCTGCTGTGATGAGTCCGAGGCTACGTATATGTGGCGGTAATTTAAGTTCGCGGGCAAAACCGTCATTTACCGAGGCAATCACACGCATTGCGGTGACTGAAGGTCTAATTAAATCTAATGCTGGCATGATGCCTCCTTAACGGGTCATATTGATGCCGGATGCTTTTTGCTCCAGCATGCGCTTGGCCAAATCCACAATCACCGCCGCCGCTTCAACCGGTGGCGTACCGCCCTGGTGAATGTTCGAGATACAGGTACGATCAGCCTCAACGGTGGTCGCCACACGCGGCGAATAGACGGCATAGCATGAAAGACTTTCCGACTGGCCGAGGCCCGGACGTTCACCAACCAGCAGGATCACCGCTTTTGCACCCAGCAGTTCGCCGATCTGATCTTCGATTTTCACGCGCCCATAGCGAACAAAGAACGGCGTCCCGACCTTCAATCCGGCCTGTTTTAAGCCCGACAACAGCGGCGGCAGGATCTCTTCATAGTTAGCGGTAATCGCGTCGGTAGACAGGCCATCAGAAATAATCACCTGCACATCCGGATTCATTACACACTGTGATTTCAGTGCTTCAATGGCTTCCGCACTCAGACGACGCCCCATATCCGGACGCGTCAGATACAGGTTTTTGTCGCTGATTTCCGAGCGCACTTCCAGCAGCCCCTGGGCTTTTACCCACTCTTCCGGCACTTCTTTCAATACCGTATCTTTCGAACGCGAGTGGTCAGCCAGGAAACGCAGCAGCGCCTGGGTACGCGGACGAGGACCGGCACGACCGGTACATACACGCGCAGCGGTGCTACGGCGAAGTTCAGTCAACACCTCTGCACGGTGCGGATTCTCAACGCCAATCCACGCTTTGGCTTCGGCTGAGCCTAAGTCCATCGCGCAGCTTTCACCGGTCGGCGCGGCGCACTGCGTGGTGCTGCATTTTGCTGGTGCTGACGGTTCTTGAGCCTGCGGTTGAGACTCACCCATTGACGCCATTACGCTGCGTACAATTTCTTCAATCTGTTTTTGATCCATCGTGTGTCATCCCCGCGTCATCAGAAGAACAGTGACGGATCGCCCGCCCGTTTGGTCAGGCGACCGTTTGCCATAATGCCCATGGTTTCCAGCCAGCGTTCAAACTCCGGCGACGGACGCAGGTTCAGCAGCTGACGCACGGTCGCGGTGTCATGGAAGGCGGTGGTCTGATAGTTGAGCATGATGTCGTCACCGAGCGGCATGCCCATGATGTAGTTGCAGCCAGCGGTGGCGAGCAGAATCATCAGGTTTTCGTTAAGGTTCTGGTCAGCATCAGCATGGTTGGTGTAGCAGCAGTCGCAGCCCATTGAGATGCCGCTCAGCTTGCCCATAAAGTGATCTTCCAGACCCGCGCGAATAATCTGACGGTCGTTGTAGAGATACTCCGGCCCGATAAAGCCCACCACGGTGTTCACCAGGAACGGATCATAGTGGCGTGCCAGCCCGTAGTTGCGCGCTTCCATCGTCACCTGATCGGCGCCGAAGTTCGCGCCCGCGGAAAGTGCAGACCCTTGCCCGGTTTCGAAGTACAGGCAGTTTTCCCCGGCGATACGGTTGAACTCAGCGCCCACTGCGCGCGCTTCATCCAGCATGGCCAGCTCAACGCCAAACTCTTTTAAGCCTTTTTCGCTACCGCAGATACTCTGGAAAATCAGCCCGCCCGGCGCGCCGCGACGAATCGCTTCTATCTGGGTAGTCACGTGTGCCAGTACGCAGCCCTGGGTCGGGATGTTGAATTTGTCGATAACGCCGTACACGGTATCCAGTACGCGGCTTAAGTTTTCCACGTCATCCGTTACCGGGTTTACGCCGATCACCGCATCGCCCGCCCCGAAGGACAGCCCTTCGTAGATTTGTGCGGCAATACTCTGCACGTCATCACGGGTGTCGTTCGGCTGCAAACGGCAGCTGAAGGTGCCCGGCAGACCGATGGTGGTATTGGCCTTTTTGATCACCGGCATTTTCTTACCGCCGTAGATCAGGTCCGCGTTAGAGCAGATTTTTGCTACCGCAGCGACCACTTCCGACGTTAACCCTTTGCGCGTAAACGCAATGTCATCAACGGAGGTTTCATCGCTCAGCACGTACTCGCGCAGCTCGCTGATACTCCAGTTTTTGATACGGTTATAGGCCGTCTCGTTGACGTCATCCTGAATCAGACGAGTAACACAGTCCTCTTCATAGGAAATCACCGGGTTATTGCGGATATCCGCCACCGTCATTTCCGACAGTACCTGCTTGGCCGCCACGCGCTCCTGCGAACTGGTTGCGGCCACTCCTGCCAGCACATCCCCCGAACGCAGTTCGTTGGCTTTTGCCAGCACCTCTTTAACATCCTTAAACTGATAAACATTGCCGAACAATGTGGTCTTTAGTTTCATAAGTCGTTCCCTCAGGAAGGAAATGCGAGTGATTTCACCGTCACCGGCACAACCGATCCGCCAAAAAGAGGCGTACCAATGTCGATATAGTCCCCCGCCCGGACAACCACCTCATCGATGACTGCCAGCGGGTGTTGCTGTAACTGTGGGCGTAACAGCATGCCCAGGGCCTTACCAAAATCCTGCTCGGCTACCACCAGCAGGGGATGCGGATTCGGATAGCGCGCGACAAAGGCCAGCAGCGCATCAATCACCGTTAACAGCGCGGCATAGCGCACCGGCAGCGAACCGGGCAGCGCCAGCACGTAGGCGTCCGTTTGCGGGTCCAGATCGAGCTGCATTAGCGCCTGTTGCCAGGCGGCCACCAAATCAGCCTCATTAACCGGAATCGCCACCGGCAGATTGCGCAGCGGAAGCGCCACGCCTTCCAGCCAGATGGTGCTGCCCGAAAGCGACAGCGTATGTGCACCGGCGCCAATCACCGTGGCGCGCACGGTTTGCGCCGGGAACTGCACGTTCATCTCACGCAGGCGCGGATGTTCATGCAGTGCCGTTGCTAACAGAGGGCCAATGTCGGAAAAACAGAACGGATCGGCTGGTTGGTTGCGGTAGCACTCGCCCACCCCGCCGGACAACGTAATCACTTCCGGTTTCACACCCGCCGGTAACAGGCCGGTTTGCATCAGCGCCTGCGCCAGCGGTGATAACGTGCCGTCAATCACCTCCACAATCAGCGCCGCCATCCGTCGGGCTACCTGAACAAGCTGCGCCGCATTGAGGGTTCGGGCGTCGGTGCCCGGACCAAATACGTCATCAACAATCATCTGCCCCGGCTGATGCGCATGTACTACTCGCCCCTGGCCGTCCGTTTCCAGCAGTCGTCCGCCGACGTTCAGGCAAGCCGAACCGCTGACCTTTCCGGCATCAAACAGAACGTAGTTCGACGTACCGCCACCAATGTCGATATTCAGTACGCGGCACAACTTCTGCTCGGACAGGGTTTGTGCCCCCGCACCGTGACCGGCAATCACCGATTCCAGATGCGGACCGGCGCTGGCCACCACAAAATCCCCCAGCGACTGAGAGAGCGCCATCACCGCCGGACGCGCATTACGGGTTTTGGCACTTTCTCCGGTGATGATGATCGCGCCGGAATCAACAGTCTCAGGCGCAATACCCGCCGCCTGATACTGGGCGAGGATCAGCGCCTTAAGTTCGGCCTCTTTCAACCCGCCCTGCTTATCAACGGGGGTAAAGAACACCGGGCTTTGCCAGCTAATTTCGCGTTTGATGAATTCGTAGCGCGGCACCTGCGACACTGCCGCACGGTTGACTAACTCAAGGCGCGAGAAAATCACCTGAGTGGTAGTGGTGCCGATATCGATACCGACGCTCAGTAGCTGGCGAGTATTCACGATTGCGCCTCCGGGTTGGTTTCTACTTCTGCTGGCACATCTTCATCTTTCGGTACCAACAGCATAGCCACACCAATCGCCGTCACGCCGCCAATCAACTTGCCGACAATCATCGGGAAGATCATCGCGTTCATGTTGGCAGCGGCGAAGCCTAAGTGGTCACCCAGTGCAAAGGCCGCGGAGACCGCAAAGGCGCAGTTGATCACTTTGCCGCGGGTATCCATATTCTTCATCATGCCGAACATTGGGATGTTGTTCGCCAGCGTCGCAACCATACCGGCAGCCGCAATATTATTGATTTTTAACAGGTTACCGACGCTCATCAGCGGTTTTTCAAACCAGCGGGTCAGCAGCAGTACCATTGGGTACGCACCGAGCAGTACGCAGGAAATAGAACCGATAACTTCGATGGCGCGCATCACTTCACCCGGCTTGTCACCCGGAGCCATGAAGATAGGATCAAGACCTGGGATCAGCTCCCAGCCGAGCAGGAATTTGACCACTGCTGCTGCGAGGCCGATGGTGATCAGCGCCACCAGGAATTTCGCGAAGATCTGGAAGCCGTTGATCATTTTTTCCGGGATGAATTTCAGTCCCAGCGCCACCAGCACAGCCACGATCAGCACGGGAATCATATTCATCAGGATCAGCGCGAAGGTGAATTCCACCGGCTGTCCGTTGATTTCGACGCCGGAGTACATCGCAATCAAACCGCCCGCAATACAACCAATCGGAATGGTGACAATACCCGCCAGCACGCCCAGCGCCAGATAACGACGGTCAGACGGTTCAATAATCCCCAGCGCAACCGGAATGGAGAAGACCAGCGTCGGCCCCATCATCGCCCCGAGGAGCAGGCCAGAGTACAGCCACGCCGCAACGTCGCCGCCCGCCAGTTCTTTCGCCAGGAAGAAGCCGCCCATATCGCACGCCAGCAGCGTTCCGGCAAACATCGACGGGTTCGCGCCCAGCATTTCATACAGCGGAATAATTACTGGCCCGAGCACATGCGCCAGAACCGGTGCCAGCGCGGTCATACCGACCATCGCCAGACCCAGCGCGCCCATCGCCATAAAACCTTCTTCAAACTGGCCGCCCGATCCCTCAATACTCTTACCGAACTTACCGAGGAAGCGTGCCGAACCGCCGAACTGCGACAGGATCCTGTCCACGGCGGCAATCAGCATAAAGAACATCATGATGTACATGATGATTTCGTTAATTCCCATAGCCCCTACTCCCTGTCATTTGTGATTTGTAGGCCGGATAAGACGTTTACGTCGCCTCCGGCATTAACGCCGTGTTATTGCCGGATGCTGGTGCGAGCACCTTATCCGGCCTACAGGCATTACCCGGCAGCCGCGTACAGGTCGATGATCTGTGCCTGCGTGGCGGTGCGTGGGTTACTGCGAATACAAATATCCTCCAGCGCGGCGTGAGCCCATGCGCTGTACTGCTCGGGCTTTGCCCCAACGTCAGAGAGTCGTTTGGTCTGGCCCACTTCGCTAATCAACTCGCTGACCGCGTTGATAGCATCACGATCGTCCGATTTCTTGTTGGTTAACGCGCGTCCGATATGGCTAAAGCGCTCACGACACACCATGCGGTTGAACCCCATTACCGTGGGAAGCAGCATGGCGTTAGCCTGTCCGTGTGGAATGTGCAATGTCGCCCCCGGCTGGTGCGCCATCGCATGGCACAGGCCAAGCCCAGCGCTGGAAAACGCCATCCCGGCCATACAGGAAGCCAGCAGCATGCTTTCGCGCGCCGCCAGATCCTGACCGTAGCCGACGGCCTTCGGCAGCGATTTACCGATCATCGCTATCGCACCAATCGCCAGGCTGTCGGTAAACGGCGTCGCGTTCAGTGCGCTATACGCTTCAACGGCGTGCGTCAGTGCATCAATCCCGGTCATCGCCGTTACGTGCGCAGGCACACCTTCCGTCAATGCGGCGTCAAGGATCGCCACATCCGGCATCAGGGTTGCGTGGGCCAGTACTTTTTTGAGTCCGGTCGCGGCGTCGATAATCACCGTGACGTTCGTGGTTTCTGAGCCCGTTCCGGCGGTAGTCGGTACGGCAATCAGCGGCAGACGCGGGCGTAACACGCTACGCTCGTCCATGTCAGCCAGCGTCTGGGTAGGGTTGGTCACCAGCAACGCCACTGCCTTGGCGGCATCCAGCACGGAACCGCCACCGAAAGCCACGACGCCGTCGCACTTTGATTCACGCAGTTGCGCGACTGCCGCGCAGACGTCCGTAATGCACGGTTCACCTACCGGACATGGCCACAGCGTCATTGCCACACCTTTCATCGCCAGGCTGCGCTCCAGTGCGGCGGTCATCCCCGCCTGATGCAGAAAGCTGTCAACCATGACGAACATATGCGTCAGTCCGCGCGTTTGTGCTTCCTGTCCACAGGTACTAAGCGCTCCCAGTCCACATAACGTAACCGGGGGAACGCTAAACGTTTTTACGCGTTGCAGATTCAGGGTATCGAATGCCTGAAAGAGCGCGGTCTGCAATTCAGCTTGCATAGATTCCTTCCGCTTTTTCTTTTCCGCTGTTTGCAATCGCCAGCGGAGTCATAAACAGGCTGTGTTGGGGTAAATGCACCTGCAGTTCCGGGAAACGCTTACGGAACAGTTCATCAACGCCTGGCTGCATACAGGAGCCACCCGCCAGCCACAAATCAGCGACATCCTGTCCGGCAATATGGTGCGCCACGATTTCCGCCATCTTTTCGTAGACAGGCTTCACCACCGGCCAGATTTCTTTGCCATTGCTGCGCTTGTACTGCTCGGCTTCTTCCAACTGGATACGACGGTTCCCGGCCAGCGTCAGAGAGATATGGTGCCCGCCAGTCGCTTCATCAGCGGAGTAAGTCACTTTGCCCTGTTTAACAATCGCAATCCCGGTAGTGCCACCACCAATATCCACCACGCCGGCGTTATCAAGCTGCAACAGATCCGCCACCGCGGTTGGTTCGTCGAGGAAATGGCTCACTTCAAGACCGGCAGACTCCAGCACGTTAATAGAGATGCGTGGGTCAGTTCCCGGTGGAAACGAGGTTGCCGCATGGGTAAAACGGCAACCCAGTTGTTGTTCGAGCGTATCGAGATGGCGACGAACGATGGTCACCGCACCAAAGAAATCCCAAACGATGCCATCGCGCACGACATCGGCCCAGTCCAGGCAAACCGCGACCGGCTGTCCGTCACTGTCCACAACCATCGACACCACATCACACGTTCCCAAATCAATGCCCAACCACAGCGGTGAATCGCTCTTTGCGGGCGTCTGGTTACATAGCGTTGCCGCTTTTAGCAGTCTGGGTGTCAACCAACGTTGTTCGTCGTGCGCCATCTCATTTACTCCTTATACAATTCTGAAGGCGTCTACCAACACACAGCGACGCAGGCGCACAAACGTACGCGCACTGGTCACCCCTTCCCCGGTTGGTGTGGTAATGGTCATCGTGGTCCAGCCTTCACCGCCCAGTCCAAGACCGGCAATGCACGGTCCGTTCTTAACGAAGATGCTGGTATCAATGGCGTTTGCCATACGGTTCATATTTTCGATATTGCGTGAGTGCATCGCCGCCGTATGGTGGCAGCCGCCTTCCAGCTTGACCGCCAGTTCAATGGCTTCATCGACGTTGGCAACCCGCACGACCGGCAGCACCGGCATCATCAGTTCGGTAACGGCAAACGGATGCGTCGCGGAGGTCTCTACGAATAACAGACGGGTTTGCTCCGGTACGTTCAGACCAATCGCCGCAGCGATTTTTCCGGCATCGCGCCCGACCCAGTCGCGACTGACCGTGCCTTTACCGCGCTCATCGATATTTTTCAGCAGCACCGGCTGCAGCTGTTCGGCCTGAGCCGCGGTCAGTTTCACCGCATGCTGGCTTTCCATCAGACGCATCAGTTCATCAGCGACGCTATCGACCACGATCAACACTTTTTCGTCGGCGCAGATGATGTTGTTGTCAAACGATGCACCTTTGACTATCGACTGCGCCGCGCGTGCCAGGTCAGCCGTTTCATCAACCACCACTGGCGGATTACCCGCACCAGCGGCAATCAGACGTTTGTTGGTGTGCTTACGCGCGGCGTCCACTACGGCTTCACCACCGGTCACCACCAGCAGGCCGATACCTGGGTACTTGAACAGACGCTGGGCAGTCTCGATATCCGGGTTGGCAACCGTCACCAACAGGTTTGCCGGACCGCCTGCGGCAACTACCGCCTGGTTAAGCAGAGTGATAGCGCGCTGAGAGACTTTTTTCGCCGCCGGATGCGGTGCGAAGACCACGCTGTTACCAGCGGCAATCAGGCTAATGGCGTTGTTAATGACGGTCGCGGCCGGGTTGGTGGATGGGGTTACCGAGGCCACCACGCCCCACGGTGCGTTTTCAATCAGCGTCAGACCGTTATCGCCGGTCAGAACCTGTGGAGACAGGCATTCCACACCCGGCGTGCCGCGCGCCTGCGCCACGTTTTTGGCAAATTTATCTTCGACGCGTCCCATGCCGGTTTCAGTGACGGCAAGTTCCGCTAATTCTCTGGCGTGCTTTTCGCCCGCCTCACGTAGGGCCGTGATAGCCAGTTGGCGCATGGCAACGCTTTTCAACCCCTGCTGGGCCAGTTTTGCTGCCGCCACTGCGTCATCCAGGGAGGCAAAAACGCCCATTTCTTGAACGGCACTGACGGGTTGGCTGCTGTCTTTCATTTTCAGCAGTACCGCTTTCACGACCTGTTCAATATCCTGTTGATTCATGATTTTCTGCCTTATTTATGGAAGATCACCTGACCACCTGCCACCACTTCATCGACAATGCCAATCACGCACAGATCGACAGGCGATGATTCATTCCGGTGCGCCTGACGGGCGGAGCTTCCGCTGACCAGCAGCACCCACTCTCCGGTTCCCGCCCCGATGCTGTCGATAGCAACAGCACATTGCCCGTCGGGATTTCCCTGGGCGTCAATCATTTCCACCATCAGCAACTTGTCGTGCGCGAGCCCCTGATGGCGTACGGTACAAACAATTTGTCCTGTAACGATTGCCAGTTTCATACGCGCCTCCGTGGCATATTTCAGGTAAAACCTCCCCCTACCCTCCGCAGAAGGTAATGTGAAAAGGAGAGAGGGTGACGCCAGCAATGAAGTCTGTGGCGTCACATGGACGACTTACATGTCGTTGCTGTCGCCTTTAAAGCTGATCGGGAACACTTCTTCCAGATCGCCGTGCGGACGTGGGATCACGTGTACTGAAACCAGCTCGCCAATACGCTGTGCTGCCGCAGCACCTGCGTCCGTTGCAGCTTTACATGCCGCTACGTCGCCACGGACCATGGCAGTGACCAGACCGCCACCGATCTGCTTCACGCCAACCAGTTTCACGCGTGCCGCTTTAACCATTGCGTCAGAAGCCTCAATCAGTGCAACCAGGCCCCGGGTTTCAATCATTCCTAATGCTTCCATTGTGTTTTCCTCTCATTAAGGGGTCCAGAACGGGACCTAAACAACCAGTGTTTGTGAGGCGTTTTCACGACTCACGTCAGTCTGGCGCGGCACTGCTGCCACCAACGCCAGTTCGATAATTTCCTGTACGCTACAGCCACGAGAGAGATCATGAAGCGGTGCGGCAAGCCCTTGAATCAACGGACCTACTGCACGATACCCTCCCAGACGCTGAGCGATTTTGTAGCCAATATTGCCTGCCTCGAGCGATGGGAAGACCATCACATTGGCATTGCCCTTTAACGGACTGGCGGGCGCTTTTTGCGCTGCGACATCCGGAACAAAGGCGGCATCAAATTGCAGTTCTCCGTCCACGGTAAGCTGCGGGGCACGCTCACGAACGATCTCGGTTGCCTGCTGCACGTTAGCGACGTTAGGATGGCGAGCACTGCCATTACTTGAAAACGACAGCATAGCCACGCGCGGCTCTTCACCAGTGATCGCCTGCCATGTCTGCGCGCTGGCAATCGCAATATCCGCCAACTGTGCAGCGGTGGGCTGCGGCACGACGCTGCAATCGGCAAAACCTAATGACGGACCAAGGTACTGCGGCAGCATCAGGAAAATTGACGACAGCGTTTTACAGCCAGGCTGTAGCCCGATAATGCGTAATCCGGCACGCAGCACGTTCGCTGTTGATGAGAGATTGCCCGCAATACAGACGTCAGCTTTACCCGCGCTGACCATTGCAGCGGCGAACATCAGCGGATCGTTGAGTTTTTCCAGCGCATCCGCAGGCGTTTTATCTCCCGCGCGAGCCAGCCAGCGCAGCGCAAACTCTTCGCGCATTGGCTGATTGCTTTGCGGATCGATAACCTGAATGCCATCCATTGCCACCCGGTGGCTGAGGGCAAACTGGCGCAGCGCAAACGGACTGGCGACGAGAATGGGATGTGCCAGACCGTGCTGATGCAGGTAATTCGCCGCCTTCAGCACCCGGACATCCAGCGCATCCGGGAACACCACACGTGCCGGTGAGCGTTGGGCGAGTTGACGAGCACGTTCAATGATCATTGCTTCTCCCCCAGTCGCTGTTGAATTTGGTTAACCGTCAGCGGATGCTTCGCAACGCTCAGAATCATCATCACGTAGACCGTACTGGAAAGGCGGTTGAGCGCCTGCATAATGTCCGGTCGCATAACCTCAAAACTGCGAGTGATGAACACCTGGGCCGCCACCGTCTCCGTTTCACGGACTTTGGTACGCAGCAGATTAAGCAGCGCGCAATCACGTCCGTGGCTGGCTTCAGGCACCAGATGGTCGTGGTCCAGATAGCGCAGCGGTTGATGCGAAAGACGGTGTAAATCTTCGTCACTTAAACCCACGACAGCTTGTGCTGCCAGCGGCTCATCCATGGCGTCAGCGCGCATAATATTGCCCAGGCGCGAGCGGATATCCGCCAGCCACGGCTGCCACGGTTCTGCCATCTCAATCTGCAACCACACAGCCAGGGCGATGGTGCTGTCCAGCGCGGCGCGAAATCCCAGCCGAGGGTCACTTTTGGCGACCATCTTGTCCGCCGTCAGATGCGTCAGGGTGTCCGGTTTCTTCGCCACCGGTTGATGGCACAGTTCGCAGTTGGCCTGTGGATGCGTATCGCTGCTGGTTAATCCATGCACCGGCTGCGGCTGCTGTTCTTCGTCATCAATAAACAGGCTGCCCTGCTCGTCGATAAACTTAATACGCAGATGTCGGCTTTCCAGTAATTCCCGGGCAGACGGCGTCAGGCGAGCGTCAGCGGGGAGATGAATTTCAGCCCCTTCGCTGAGCGTATGATTCGCTCTGAGCCATGCTTCGGTAATGAAATCCTTCATACATCCGCCTTAGCAGGACTGCCAGTTCGCAGGCCAGGCCACATACAGAAACTTCACCGTCGATGGCGTACCAAATTCGATGCTGGAACCTTTCGGGATAAACATGACGTCCCCGGCTTTTGCAATCATGGTTTCGCCTTCGTGGCGAACGTGCAGCTCACCTTCCAGAATCATGTCGATTTCGTCGTAGTTCAGCGTCCATGGGAAAAAAGCGTTATCCCACTGCATGAACCCGGCGGCCATGCTGCTACCGTCCTGGTCGGTCACCAGATCGGTTAAGCCCACGCAGTGCGGCTGCGCGCCGTCAAAACGACCAAACTTCACGCTGCTGCCGTCGATGACTTTGACGCCGCCTTTGCCGGTTACCGAGCTAAAACTCGGCTGCATTCCGCCCTGCTCCAGCGACTGCTTCTCCTTCATAACTTTGTCCATCAGCTGGGCGACCAGGCTTTCGGTAAACTGCCCTTCCGGTAACTGCGCAATGATGGTTTCGCGAATGCGCTGGCTTTCCGTTTTGCCATCATCAACCGCCGCCGGTACAGCAGCAGTTGGCGCGGATTCATCGCATTCACTGATGGTAACGCCCAGCAGCTCCGCAACTTCGCGCGCCTCCGGGGTGATGATGCTGGCGCGCAGAACAACAGACATTTCCTGTTCGCCGCGTGCGTGGGCCGCACGAATATCGTTAGCTGTGATGAGTTTTTTCACCTGCCCTTTCCTCCTTTTGGCTGAGCTCAGTCAGATAATCCACCAGGTGCTGCACGCTGCGCGGGTCATGGCTATTGAGCTCAAAAATCGGCTCCTGAAACCCCATCCCGCGAAGTAGTTGTCGCGTTGCGGCGACGTCGGCATCCGGCATGTCCGTTTTACTGATAACGGCGATTTGTCGTTTACTGGCGCCGATATCCAACAGCCCGGCAGGTAAGCGACTTTCTTTATCATTTGCCGCGTGTATATAAATCAACGTATCGACATCCTGCAGCGTGGTAATTAAGGCGTGATACCAGCGCGGATGGCTAAAATATTCCCCTGGCGTATCGATATCGCCATTTTCATTAAACTCCACGGCCTGTGTTTTTCTGGCGAGGGAATAATTCCCCTGTAGCGCATTAAAGAGCGTTGTTTTCCCCGCCCCCACCGTACCGACAAATGCAATACGTTTCATCGCCGCCTCTGATTAACTTTTTGTCAGGTTGCACAAAGTGAAATTTAATAATCGACCCAGACCACTTACCGTCTGTAATAACGCTTCTTCTACTGCGCCTACCGAACCGTAGATCACCAGAGCGCCGCTGAATCTATCGAGAAAACCGATATGTACATCCGCCGCCTTCATGGCTAAGTCACCGGCAATCATCGCGGTTTCGCCTGGCGTCAGCGTCATGATGCCGATAGCGCCCGCTTCGGGTACGCCGATCTTTTTCGCTAATTCCTCGCCGGGGTGCGCAATGAGATGCGCCAGCGTGACCTGTTTCCCCGGCACAAATTCCTGAATAATGCGTTTTTTTTCCATTGCTCACCGCCTCCGCTAAAACTGCCCTCATCGTGGCAATTTTTTGTCAGAGTAAATAACAAAATTCGGCAACCAAGTTTAAAAGGTGAAGTAGATCACTAAGAAAGGGAAAATAAAAAGGCGCGGGAGAAACCCGCGCCGGAAATAAATTAAAGTGAAATTACAGCGGCTGCGTTTGGGCTTCTACAACCGCCAGCGCCACCATATTAACGATACGACGAACAGAGGCGATCGGCGTTAATACGTGAACCGGTTTCGCAACCCCCATCAGCACCGGGCCAACCGTTACGCCTTCAGAACTGGAAACGCGTAGTAAGTTGTAACTAATACGGGCCGCTTCCATATTTGGCATCACCAGAATATTCGCTGAGCCTTTCAACGGACTGTCCGGCATGCGGTCATTACGGATGCTTTCCACCAGCGCGGCGTCGCCGTGCATTTCGCCGTCAATCATCAACTCTGGCGCGCGCGCCTTAATCAGCTCCAGCGCGTCGCGCATTTTGCTGGCCGACGGACAGTTAGAGGAACCAAAGTTGGAGTGCGACAGCAACGCCACCTTCGGTTCGATACCAAAGCGACGCACGGTCTCTGCCGCCATCACGGCGATTTCCGCCAGTTGCTCAGGCGTAGGATCGTCGTTGACGTAGGTATCGGCGATAAAGGTGTTACCGCTTGGCAGCAGCAAGGCGTTCATCGCCCCGGCAGTATGCACGCCGTCGCGATGACCAAATACCTCTTTCACCACGCTGAAGTGCTCATGGTAGTCGCCAATCGTACCGCAGATCATCGCATCCGCTTCGCCGCGCTGTACCATGATTGCGCCGATCACCGTAGTGTTGGCGATCACCGCACGCTGCGCCTGCTCCTGGGTAATCCCACGACGCTTCATAATCTGGTAGTACTCGCTCCAGTACTCTTTAAAGCGCGGATCGGACTCATTGTTGACGATTTCAAAATCGACGCCCGCTTTGATCTGCAGACCCAGTTTCTGGATGCGCATCTCGATCACGCTCGGACGACCGATCAGGATCGGTTTTGCCAGCCCTAACGTGATCAGCTCCTGGGTAGCGTGCAGTACGCGCGCTTCTTCCCCTTCGGTCAGCACCACGCGCTTCGGCGCTTTGCGTGCCAGGGAGAAAATCGGCTTCATGAACAGGTTGGTTTTGTAGACGAATTCAGTCAGCTTATCGATGTAAGCGTCAAAGTCGGCAATCGGACGCGTTGCCACGCCGGAGTCCATCGCCGCTTTCGCCACAGCAGGGGCGATTTTGACGATCAGACGCGGGTCGAACGGTTTCGGAATGATGTATTCCGGGCCGAAGCTCAGGTCCTGATCGCCATAAGCAGAGGCCACCACTTCACTCTGCTCGGCATGCGCCAGCTCAGCAATGGCGTGCACCGCCGCCAGTTTCATCTCTTCGTTGATGGCCGTCGCACCAACGTCCAGCGCACCGCGGAAGATGAACGGGAAGCACAGGACGTTGTTAACCTGGTTCGGGTAGTCTGAACGACCGGTACAGATGATGGCGTCGGAACGCACCTCTTTTGCCAGCGGCGGCAGGATTTCCGGCTCCGGGTTGGCGAGTGCCAGAATCATTGGCGCACGCGCCATCTTCTTAACCATTTCCTGCGTCAGCACTTTCGGGCCCGAGCAGCCGAGGAAAATATCTGCGCCGTCAATGACATCATCCAGCGTACGCTTACCGTCATCCACCACCGCGTAAGCCGCTTTGGTTTCCGCCATGTTCGGTTCGCGGTCTTTGTAAATCACACCTTTGGAGTCACAGACCACAATATTGTGTTTCTGCATACCCAGCGCTACCAGCAGGTTCATACAGGCAATCGCCGCCGCACCTGCACCAGACACCACCATGCGCACGTCAGAGATATTTTTCTCAACCACCCGCAGACCGTTCAGAATAGCGGCAGTACTGATGATTGCCGTACCGTGCTGATCATCGTGGAAGACCGGAATATTCATGCGCTCGCGCAGTTTTTGCTCAATGTAGAAGCACTCCGGCGCTTTAATATCTTCGAGGTTGATACCGCCAAACGTGGGCTCCAGGGCCGCAACCACATTGATAAACTTATCCGGATCGAGTTCATCGACTTCAATGTCGAACACGTCGATCCCGGCGAATTTCTTAAACAGAACGCCTTTACCTTCCATCACCGGTTTGCCGGCCAACGCGCCAATGTTGCCGAGACCCAGCACCGCTGTGCCGTTGGAAATAACCGCAACCAGGTTGCCGCGCGCGGTGTATTTGTAGGCTGCCAGCGGGTCCTTTTCAATTTCAAGACACGGTGCAGCCACGCCCGGCGAGTAGGCCAGCGCCAGGTCGCGCTGCGTTGCCAGAGGCTTGGTCGGAGAAACCTGGATTTTACCGGGTACCGGAAATTCGTGGAAATCGAGGGCGCTTTGTTTTAACTGGTCATCCATCTTGTTGTTCCTTTCACGTATCTATCAAAAAAGTGGCGCGGGTAACCATTCTACTGAGCCGCACATTATCACCTCAGTCAACGGTACAAACTTTGAAGGTCCCCAAACTCTCACCATTCAAAGAAAGAGTTTGTTATCAATTTATAACAACCATGTTACCTGCTTAATCCAGCAATACCATGCCTGTCTGCTATGCTTTTTGCTGACAACGCCCGCAATTTTCCCAAAAGTGTGAATCACAACACGCATCTAACACTTTACTTTTCAAGGAGTATTTCCTATGACCCGTAAAGAGCTTGCCAATGCCATTCGTGCGCTAAGTATGGATGCCGTCCAAAAAGCTAACTCCGGCCACCCTGGAGCACCAATGGGGATGGCCGATATCGCCGAAGTTCTGTGGAACGATTTTCTACGCCATAACCCGACCGACCCCACCTGGTACGATCGTGACCGGTTTATTCTGTCCAACGGCCACGCCTCAATGCTGCTTTACAGCCTGTTGCATCTTTCCGGTTACGACCTGCCGATCGAAGAATTAAAGAACTTCCGTCAGCTCCATTCGAAGACGCCAGGGCACCCGGAAATTGGCTACACGCCGGGCGTGGAAACCACGACAGGACCGCTGGGTCAGGGTTTAGCCAACGCCGTCGGCATGGCTATTGCCGAGCGTACGCTGGCAGCGCAGTTTAACCAGCCGGACCATGAGATTGTTAACCACTTTACCTGGGTCTTTATGGGCGACGGCTGTCTGATGGAGGGTATTTCACACGAGGCTTGTTCGCTGGCGGGCACGCTGGGGCTTGGCAAACTCATTGGCTTCTACGATCACAACGGCATCTCGATTGATGGTGAAACCGACGGCTGGTTTACCGACGATACTGCAAAACGCTTTGAGGCTTATCACTGGCATGTGGTACACGACATTGACGGTCATGACCCAGAGGCGGTGAAAAAAGCCATTCAGGAAGCGCAGGCTGTTACCGATAAACCATCGCTGATTATCTGCCGCACGGTGATTGGTTTTGGCTCACCAAATAAAGCCGGAAAAGAAGAAGCGCACGGCGCTGCGCTGGGCGAAGAAGAGGTGGCACTGACCCGGCAGAAGCTGGGGTGGCATCATCCTGCTTTTGAGATCCCCAAAGAGATTTACCGGGCGTGGGACGCACGCGAGAAAGGCGAAAAAGCGCAACAGGGCTGGAAGGAGAAATTCGCAGCTTACCAACAAGCCTACCCGGAACTGGCGGCAGAGTTTTCTCGCCGGATGAGCGGTGGGCTGCCGAAAGAGTGGGAGGCAACAACCCAGAAATATATTACCGAGCTGCAGGCCAATCCGGCCAAAATCGCCACCCGTAAGGCCTCGCAAAATACCCTTAACGCCTACGGGCCTATACTGCCAGAGCTGCTTGGCGGATCGGCGGATTTGGCCCCCAGCAACCTGACCATCTGGAAAGGCTCCTCCTCTCTTAAAGAGGATCATGCAGGAAACTACATCCACTACGGCGTGCGTGAATTTGGTATGACGGCGATTGCCAACGGTATTGCCCATCACGGGGGCTTCGTACCGTACACCGCCACGTTCCTGATGTTTGTCGAATATGCCCGAAATGCCGCGCGTATGGCGGCGCTGATGAAGGCCCGACAAATCATGGTTTATACCCACGACTCAATTGGTCTGGGGGAAGATGGTCCTACGCACCAGGCCGTTGAACAGCTCGCCAGCCTGCGCCTGACGCCTAATTTCAGTACCTGGCGACCGTGCGATCAGGTGGAGGCGGCAGTAGGCTGGAAGCTGGCAGTCGAACGTCATGACGGGCCAACGGCGCTGATCCTCTCGCGGCAGAATCTGGCACAGGTTGAGCGCACGCCTGAGCAGGTGCAGCAAATTGCCCGCGGCGGTTATGTACTGAAGGATAGCGGCGGTAAGCCGGATGTTATTTTGATTGCTACCGGTTCAGAAATGGAAATCACGCTGCTGGCAGCGGAAAAACTGACCGGAGAAGGTCGTAACGTGCGAGTGGTTTCTCTGCCCTCAACCGATATCTTCGACGCCCAGGATGAGGCGTACCGGGAATCGGTCCTGCCAGCAAACGTCAGCGCTCGCGTGGCGGTAGAAGCAGGAATTGCTGACTACTGGTACAAATATGTCGGGCTGAAAGGGGCAATTGTTGGGATGACGGGTTATGGAGAGTCGGCTCCAGCGGACAAACTGTTCCCGTTCTTCGGCTTTACGGTAGATAACATCGTCGACAAAGCGCACAAGGTGCTTAACGCGTGATCCACAGCGTGGGCCAGGCATCTGGCCCATGCCAGTTATCGCAGCTTGGCTCCTGGGCATAGCGCACCAGGCGAAAACGTTGACCGTCGTAGCGCCAGCGGGTCTGGATACCGCAATCTGCCAACCCTCGTCCTTTAGCGAGGGTGACCAGCTCCCGCGACTTCTCGTCAAACGTAGCGTTGGTCAGCTCCATATCGCGACTTTCTGCATCCGTTTTAAACGGCAGGCTTAACCGTACCGCGCGTGAAGTCAACGGAGTCGTACGTGAAACCACCCACGCCAGATCGATGGTGTTATACGCCCCGGCCTCACAGCCAATCATCAGCAGCGCTTTATCGTCTGTTAGGGCCGTGACGCGCATCTCGCGACGCAGCGGATCGATAGAGCAACGAATACCGTTGATCCGCCAGTTACCATAGTCCAGCAGTTCACTGCGCTCCTGCTGCGTGAGAGGCGTTGGCGTTGGATTAATGACCGCTACACCTTTCAGCGCGGGGGCCGGAGGTACGCTGAGCGGAGGCTCGTCACCTTTTTCAATCCATGCGGTTTCGCTCCCCACCCGTTTTTGCTGGGCGTCGATAAACAACAATGCGGCTTTTAGCCCGACCAGCGAAAGGTTTTGCGCACCTTTTTGCAGGGTAATCGCCTTCGCGTCCTGTACGGTTTGTAAAAATGCGCTGATGGTGGCGGGATCATCGGTCGTCAGTTGCCAGGGAGTTATGCGCCAGTGCTCGCCGCTCAGCGAGAGTGGCGCACCATCCAACAGCAGACGCGGCGCAATATCGCTCTCTTTGACGCTGGACGATTCCAGCCCGCCCAGCTCAATACGCAACACGGCGTCGGTATGTGCCCCGGCGCTGCGGCTCAAGGTCATGACCAGGCCGTGGTGCTCTCCGGTATTACGCGCCACGCAAAAATTTTGGTTATTACACGTTACCTGCCAGTCAGAAAATGCCTGTTGCGCGGGCGCAGCCCACAGCAATCGGGCGGGTAGCAACCCGAGCAGGAAAAGGAGAATAACGCGATAGCGCATGGACGGTACAACCCCGAAGTCAAAACACACAGCCTAAGCGGTATCTTCCTTGCGCGACTGATGTGGCTCAATAAGAATCGTCGGATTGGCCGTAAATTTGTAAAGAAATATAAATCCCGCGCATTAGTCCATGAGATGCGATGACTGCAAATAGTTCAGCAATAGCACCGTTTTACCGTCACGGATCTCACCCGTTTTGATCATTTCCAGCGCCTGTGTGAACGGCAGTTCCAGAACTTCAATATCTTCATCTTCCACGCCGCCACCCGCGTTTGTCCGCTGACTGTCACGGTATTGCGCGATGAAGAAGTGGATTATTTCCGTCACACCGCCCGGCGACATGTATAGCTCAAACAGTTTACGTACTTCACCCACTTCAAAGCCGGTCTCTTCAATCGCCTCTTTTCGAATACATGCTTCCGGTTCGTCGTTATCCAGCAGCCCGGCGCAGGTTTCAATCAGTTGACCGTCTTCGTTACCGTTGACCCATGTCGCAACGCGAAACTGGCGGATGAGCACCACCGTTTTCTTCTCCGGGTTATACAGCAGGATTGTGGCGCCGTTGCCACGATCGTAAACCTCACGTTTGTGACGGATCACCTCTCCATTCTTACGGGTCAGGTCATAAGTGATATTGCGCAGGACGAAGTAGTTATCGGAAAGGACTTTATCTTTGATGAGGGTAATTTTTTGCGACATACCGGCTCCACAGCAAGAAGTGAGAAATAATACTACGCCGTGAAACCGGGTTTGTCTTGGAACAATGTAGGCCTGATAAGCAAAGCGCCATCAGGCATTCATGCGGCACATTGCCGGATGGCAACGCTAACGCGTTTTATCCGGCCTACTCGCCGATTAATGAGATTTGACTGATTTTACGCCCAGCCAGTCGACGATCCCCTGGGCGGCGTGCCGCCCTTCCGCCATAGCCGTAACCACCAGGTCTGCACCGCGTACCGCGTCACCACCGGCAAAGATTTTCGGGTTACTGGTTTGATAACGGTATGCACTTTCAACATCGGCGGCAATGCGCCCCCAGTTATCGACTTTAACGCCATGCGACTCCAGCCACGGCATGCCGTGTGGGTGAAAACCAAACGCCATAATCACCGCATCTGCGGGCATCACAAACTCACTCCCGGCAATGGGAACCGGGCGGCGACGGCCCTGCGCATCAGGTTCGCCAAGTTGAGTACGTAAGAAACGCACACCGCTGACTCGCCCATCGGCATGCAACACCAGCTCAACCGGCTGAACATTAAACTCGAAATTTGCCCCCTCTTCCCGGGCGTTCTTCACCTCTTTTTTCGAGCCGGGCATGTTGGCTTCATCACGACGATAGGCGCAGGTCACCTGGCTTGCGCCATGACGCAGGGCGGTTCGCACACAGTCCATTGCCGTATCGCCTCCGCCCAGCACAACCACGTTTAGTCCGGCGGTGTCGATAAACGGTTCTTCAGGCAGTTCCTCCAGCCCCATCACCTGCTTGGTGTTGGCAATCAGGAACGGCAGCGCATCATACACGCCTGGCGCGTCTTCATTTGGCAGGTCCGCCTTCATGGAACGATAGGTTCCTACGCCCACGAACACGGCATCGTAATCCTCCAGCAGCTTTTCAAGCGCGACATCCTTACCCACTTCACAGTTAAGTTCAAAATGAATGCCCATGGCGCTGAAGATTTCACGGCGACGCGCCAGCAGCGATTTGTCCAGCTTGAAGGCCGGAATACCGAACGTCAGCAAACCGCCAATTTCAGGATGGCGATCGTAAACGGTGGCGCTGACGCCGCTGCGCGCAAGCACATCCGCACAGGCCAGACCCGCCGGACCCGCACCGATGATGGCAACACGCTTGTCCACTTTCTGCACATGGCTTAAGTCCGGTCGCCATCCTTTACTCAGCGCCCGATCGGAGATGTAACGCTCAATATTACCGATGGTAACTGCGCCATGCTCGCTACGCACCGTACATGCCCCTTCGCAGAGTCGATCCTGCGGGCATACGCGTCCGGTCACCTCCGGTAGGCAGTTGGTCTGGTGAGAAAGCTCAACCGCCGCGTCGATATTCCCGGCTTTGACCAGTTCAATCCACTGCGGAATGTGGTTATGCAGTGGACAGGTCCATTCGCAAATACTGTGGTCGCCGCATTTCAGGCAGCGAGAGGCTTCGCGCTCCGCCTGCGCCGTACGAAACGGCAGATAGATCTCTTCAAAGCTGGTTTTCCGGGCCTCAATCGCCAGTTTATCCGGCTCCCCGCGCGCAGGCGTCGCCTGCATTTGCTCACGTTTAGTGATGACATGTGGAACAAAATCGGTAGTGCTGGCATGCCATGGCTGGCTTTCCAAACTTGCGGTACGCAGCCTGCGCGCTTTTGACAGACCGGTAAGCGAATTTTCCGTCACCAGCTGTAACGCCTGCGCCGGACAGTTCTCTACGCAGGCGGGCCCCTGTTCACGCCCCTGGCACAGATCGCATTTGTGCGCGGTAGCTTTCACCTTCCCTTTGGCGACGGGAGTGAGTACGATCTGCATCGTGCCGAAAGGACAGGCTACAACGCACGATTTACAGCCAATACACTTTTGCGGGTTCACCTGAACGCTGTCGTTATCATGGCTAATTGCCCCGTTTGGGCAACTTCTGGCGCAGGGTGCATCTTCGCAGTGGTGGCAGGTCACCGCGCTGCGCTGCTGCTGATGCTTAATGACGGTAATTCGGGGCTGAAAATGCCGTTGGCTCAGGACATGCTGTTCGCCATTGTGAGCCATGACGCAGGCGACCTCACAGGCATGGCATCCCAGGCACTGCTGGCTATTGACCATAATAAAACGATTCATGGCTTCCTTCTTTTTTGGTTGCAAAAACCTTATTCTTTATAAGAGTGTTATTAACCGACACGGAAGGAAGCGGCAATGTTCATTTGCCCAGGAAGCACAACTATTTATCCAGAACCTGTGGCAGATCAATTTATTTCATCGCATATGAAATTGTGTTTCAGTTACCATCCAGTTTCATGGCGTTTTATTAACATTTATCAAATACACCGCATCGTTCACGCTGTTTTCAGGCGCGACGTGTATTGTGTGAGGATGCACAAGTGACGGTAAAGCGTCCGGTCTCGGCCAGTCTGGCTAAAGCTTTTTTCTACATAGTGATGCTGTCGATTCTCTCAACGGGTATTGCGCTGCTCACGCTGACCAGCAGCTTGCGAGATGCCGAAGCCATCAACGTTGCTGGCTCATTGCGCATGCAAAGCTACCGTCTGGGTTACGATCTACAAAGCCAGAGCCCGCAGCTTAACGCCCACCGCCAGCTTTTCCAGCAGGCGCTAAACTCGCCAGCATTACAGAATCTGAACGCGTGGTATGTGCCACAAGCGGTAAAAAGCCGCTATGGACGTCTGCATGCTAACTGGCTGGAAATGAACGCCCGCCTGATCGACGGCGATTTAAAATGGTACCAGGCCAACATCAACAACTACGTCGATCAGATCGATCTCTTCGTGCTGGCGTTGCAGCATTATGCCGAGCGTAAAGTAATGCTGGTATTTGGCATCTCGCTGGCGGGCGGGATCGGCATATTCACCCTCGTCTTCTTTACCCTGCGGCGCATTCGCCAGCAGGTGGTGCGTCCGCTGAATAAACTGGTGATGGCCAGTCAGCAAATTGAACACGGTCAATTTGATATCCCACAGCTGGATACCGGTTTGCCTAATGAACTGGGGTTGCTGGGCAAAACGTTTAGCCAGATGTCGAGTGAATTACACAAGCTGTATCGTTCGCTGGAAGCGTCTGTGGCCGAGAAAACTCACGATCTGCACGAAGCCAATCGCCGTCTGGAGGTGTTGTATCAGTGCTCCCAGGCGTTAAATACCAGCCAGATTGACGTGCACTGCTTCCGCCATATTTTACAGATCGTCCGCGAACATGACGCCGCGTATTTCCTTGAACTCACCGTCGGTGATAACTGGCGGATTAGCGAAGGGACTAAAAGCCTCGAGCTACCGATGCAGATCCTGCCTGTCACCATGCAGGAAACCGTCTACGGCGAACTGCACTGGCAAAGTCCAAACGTCAATGCTTCTACTCCGCTGCTCAACAGCGTCTCCTCGATGCTGGGACGCGGGTTGTACTTCAACCAGGCGCAAAAACATTTTCAGCAGCTGTTGTTAATGGAGGAGCGAGCGACGATTGCACGCGAGCTGCACGACTCGCTGGCGCAGGTGCTCTCTTATTTACGCATTCAGCTCACGTTGCTTAAACGTTCAATCCCGGAGGATAACGCCCCGGCGCAAAGCATTATGGCGGATTTCTCCCAGGCGCTGAACGATGCCTACCGTCAGCTACGCGAACTGCTCACCACCTTCCGTCTGACCTTACAGCAGGCAGACTTACCCTCCGCCCTGCATGAAATGCTGGAAACGCTGCAAAATCAAACCTCAGCTAAACTCACACTCGACTGTCGGTTACCCACGCTGGCGTTGGATGCGCAAATGCAGGTGCACCTGTTGCAGATCATCCGCGAAGCGGTGCTGAACGCCATTAAGCATGCCAGCGCGAGCGAAATTGCCGTCAGCTGCGTAACGGCTCCGGACGGCAACCACACGGTTTATATCCGCGATAACGGCATCGGCATTGGCGAGCCGCATGAGCCTACAGGGCACTATGGACTCAATATTATGCGTGAGCGGGCGGAAAGACTAAGCGGCACGTTGACCTTCTCTCAACCTTCCGGAGGGGGAACGTTAGTGAGCATCAGTTTCCGTTCGGCTGAATCAGACAGTGAGCTAACGTAAAGAACCGCAAAGCGCCGTCGGGTCTGGATCCAGGCCTGACGGCGTTGGCACGAAAGGTATGCTGTAAACGGGCATGATAATTTACATTATCTTCTTTTTTTCTCCACGTTTGACCCGTACCTTGCCGCTAAAGTGAAGCAAGCCATACCCATAACGATACGCAGAAACACGAGGTCCTCTTTTAATGGCGAATTTTTTCATCGATCGCCCCATTTTTGCCTGGGTGTTAGCTATCCTGTTGTGCCTGACAGGAGCCCTGGCTATTTTTTCACTGCCCGTTGAGCAATATCCCGATCTGGCACCGCCAAACGTGCGGGTCACCGCCAACTATCCTGGCGCTTCGGCTCAGACTCTGGAAAACACCGTCACCCAGGTTATCGAGCAGAACATGACCGGTCTCGATAACCTGATGTACATGTCATCGCAGAGCAGCGGGACAGGTCAGGCTACGGTTACGTTGAGCTTCGTTGCCGGAACCGATCCTGACGAGGCCGTCCAGCAGGTGCAAAACCAGCTGCAATCGGCAATGCGTAAACTGCCGCAGGCGGTACAGGATCAGGGGGTCACGGTGCGTAAGACCGGGGACACCAATATTCTGACTATCGCCTTTGTCTCCACCGATGGCTCAATGGATAAGCAGGACATCGCCGACTATGTCGCCAGTAACATTCAGGATCCGCTCAGCCGTATTAACGGCGTGGGAGATATTGACGCTTACGGCTCACAGTACTCCATGCGTATCTGGCTTGACCCGGCCAAACTGAACAGTTTCCAGATGACCGCTAAAGATGTGACCGACGCTATCGAGTCACAGAATGCGCAGATTGCCGTCGGACAACTTGGCGGTACACCTTCGGTGGACAAGCAGGCGCTGAACGCGACGATCAACGCCCAGTCGCTACTGCAGACTCCGGATGAATTCCGCGCCATTACGCTACGCGTCAACCAGGATGGTTCAGAAGTTAAACTGGGCGATGTGGCAACGGTCGAAATGGGTGCTGAAAAGTATGATTACCTCAGCCGCTTTAATGGAAATCCTGCCTCCGGCCTGGGCGTGAAGCTGGCTTCAGGCGCCAATGAAATGGCGACAGCAACGCTGGTCATTAACCGTCTGAACGAGCTGTCACAATATTTTCCGCACGGGCTGGAATATAAGGTGGCTTATGAAACCACCTCCTTTGTCAAAGCCTCAATCATCGACGTGGTAAAAACCCTGCTGGAAGCTATTGCACTGGTATTCCTCGTGATGTACCTGTTCCTGCAAAACTTCCGCGCCACGCTGATTCCCACCATCGCCGTTCCCGTCGTCCTGATGGGTACCTTCTCCGTGCTTTACGCCTTTGGCTATAGCGTAAACACCTTGACGATGTTTGCGATGGTGCTGGCGATCGGTCTGCTGGTCGATGACGCCATTGTGGTGGTGGAAAACGTCGAGCGTATTATGAGTGAGGAAGGACTCTCACCGCGGGAAGCGACACGGAAATCGATGGGGCAAATCCAGGGTGCGCTGGTCGGTATCGCCATGGTGCTGTCAGCGGTGTTTATCCCGATGGCCTTCTTCGGCGGCACTACCGGGGCTATTTACCGCCAGTTCTCGATTACTATCGTCTCCGCCATGGTGCTGTCTGTTCTGGTGGCGATGATCCTGACCCCCGCACTGTGCGCCACCCTGCTCAAACCGCTGCATAAGGGCGAGCATCACGGACAAACCGGTTTCTTCGGCTGGTTTAACCGGATGTTTAATCGCAACGCCGAGCGCTACGAAAAAGGCGTTGCCAGAATTCTGCACCGCAGCCTGCGCTGGATACTGATCTACGGCCTGCTGCTCGGTGGCATGGTTTTCCTGTTCCTGCGCCTCCCAACCTCCTTCCTACCGCTGGAAGACCGCGGCATGTTTACCACCTCGGTACAGCTGCCCAGCGGTTCCACGCAGCAACAAACGTTGAAAGTGGTTGAGGAAGTGGAGAAGTATTACTTCACCCATGAGAAAGACAACATCATGTCCGTCTTTTCCACGGTCGGTTCTGGCCCTGGCGGGAACGGTCAAAACGTGGCACGTATGTTTGTCCGCTTAAAAGACTGGGATGAGCGCGACACCACTACCGGAACCTCTTTCGCCATCATCGAACGTGCGACCAAAGCCTTTAATAAGATTAAAGAAGCCCGCGTCTTCGCCAGCAGCCCTCCGGCTATCAGCGGCCTCGGAAGCTCTGCCGGTTTCGATATGGAGCTGCAGGATCACGCCGGTGCGGGCCATGATGCGTTAATGGCCGCGCGCGACAAACTCATTGAGCTGGCCGGGAAAGACACATCCCTGACCCGCGTTCGTCATAACGGTCTGGACGACAGCCCACAGTTGCAAATTGATATCGATCAGCGCAAAGCCCAGGCTCTGGGCGTTTCCATCGACGACATCAACGACACATTGCAAACGGCCTGGGGTTCCAGCTACGTCAATGACTTTATGGACCGGGGCCGCGTGAAGAAGGTTTACGTGCAGGCGGCAGCAAAATATCGCATGCTCCCGGACGACATTAACTTGTGGTACGTCCGCAATAACAACGGTGGCATGGTGCCTTTCTCGGCCTTTGCGACTTCACGCTGGGAAACGGGTTCTCCACGTCTGGAACGCTATAACGGCTACTCCGCAGTCGAGATTGTCGGCGAAGCTGCGCCCGGCGTCAGTACCGGTACGGCAATGGACGTGATGGAATCGCTGGTGCGCCAGTTGCCGACAGGGTTTGGCCTCGAATGGACTGCGATGTCTTATCAGGAACGGCTGTCGGGCTCTCAGGCCCCTGCCCTGTACGCCATTTCTTTGCTGGTCGTGTTCCTGTGTCTGGCGGCACTGTACGAAAGCTGGTCGGTACCCTTCTCCGTCATGCTGGTCGTGCCATTGGGGGTTATTGGCGCGCTACTGGCGACCTGGATGCGCGGCCTGGAAAACGATGTGTATTTCCAGGTCGGGTTACTTACCGTGATCGGGCTATCGGCGAAGAACGCAATATTGATTGTTGAATTCGCCAATGAGATGAACGAGAAAGGACACGATCTGCTCGACGCCACGCTCCATGCTTGTCGCCAACGTTTACGCCCAATTCTGATGACGTCACTGGCGTTTATCTTCGGGGTGCTGCCGATGACCATCAGCAGTGGCGCTGGTTCTGGCGGTCAACATGCGGTGGGGACAGGCGTAATGGGCGGAATGATTTCAGCCACTATCCTGGCAATTTACTTCGTTCCCCTGTTCTTTGTGCTGGTGCGCAGACGCTTCCCATTGAAGCCACGCCCAGAATAATCGGACACAAAAAAGGCGACTTACGTTGAGTCGCCTTTTTTTATCCTTTACAGGATATGAATTTCTTCCAGAAAATTATTTACGAAGCATCACTTCGATAAAGTCTTTCCAGTTCCCCAGTTCACGTTCAATCATAACAACCTCTCTTATTATTATGGGCATTCTACGAAATCATCATCATTAAAAGAAGGCAATTTAACCGATGGTTGCGATTGATTCCTCCAGTGTTTGGGGTTTATGTGATCACTATGCGCTATACCCATAAATTTTATGTGACTTACTGCAATATTTTGAAATATTCATACATCATCTACTACTTTTGCAATTCTGATGGAAAAACAGGCTGATGCAAACAGGCAGATTCTGATTTTTAGTTATACGGTATTTTTTGGAGCTTTCAGGAATCATTATTCACTGTTGTTCAACAATGTTATATTTTTCTATAACGATTGAATGACAATATGTATTATTCATTGCCACAGAATATAAGAATAAATATTCAAATTACGTCAATAAGGATTCAAATGATCACCCTTTACGGCATTAAGAATTGCGACACGATTAAAAAAGCCAGGCGCTGGTTGGAGGCTCAAGGTATTGACTACCGTTTTCATGATTATCGCGTCGACGGTCTGGACAACACGCTATTACAGTCCTTTATCAGCGAATTAGGTTGGGAGGCGCTGCTCAATACGCGTGGAACCACCTGGCGTAAACTCGATGAATCCACGCGCAGTCAAATCACCGATGCGGCTTCCGCCGCCGCGTTGATGATTGAAATGCCAGCAATTATCAAACGCCCATTGCTCTGCGCGCCGGGTAAGCCTATGCTGCTTGGTTTCAGTGAATCCAGTTATACTCTGTTTTTTAATGAGGTGTAGTCTATGTCGTGCCCGGTCATTGAGCTGACACAGCAGCTTATTCGCCGTCCTTCCCTGAGCCCGGATGATGCCGGGTGCCAGGCGTTAATGATTGAACGCCTGCGCGCGGTAGGTTTTACCGTTGAGCGAATGGACTTTGGTGACACACAGAATTTTTGGGCATGGCGCGGTAAAGGTGAGACCCTGGCATTTGCCGGTCACACCGACGTAGTGCCTGCCGGCGATGTCGATCGCTGGATCAATCCACCGTTCGAACCGACCATTCGCGATGGCATGTTGTTCGGGCGTGGCGCTGCCGATATGAAGGGTTCACTGGCGGCGATGGTCGTGGCCGCAGAACGTTTTGTCGCCCAGCATCCAAACCATCAGGGTCGTCTGGCCTTTTTGATAACGTCTGACGAAGAAGCCAGCGCCAAAAACGGCACCGTGAAGGTGGTTGAAGCGCTGATGGCGCGTAATGAACGACTGGATTATTGCCTGGTGGGTGAGCCATCCAGCACGGAAATCGTTGGCGACGTGGTGAAAAATGGACGTCGTGGTTCACTGACCTGCAACCTGACCATTCACGGCGTGCAGGGCCACGTAGCCTATCCGCATCTGGCCGATAACCCGGTACACCGCGCGGCCCCCATGCTCAACGAACTGGTGGCGATCGAGTGGGATCAGGGTAACGAATTCTTCCCGGCGACCAGCATGCAGATTGCCAATATCCAGGCTGGAACCGGCAGCAACAACGTTATCCCTGGAGAACTGTTTATCCAGTTCAACTTCCGTTTCAGCACTGAGCTGACCGATGAGATGATTAAAGCACGGGTTCACGCGCTGCTGGAGAAACATCAGCTGCGTTATACCGTCGACTGGTGGCTTTCCGGTCAGCCGTTCCTGACCGAACGCGGTAAACTGGTGGATGCAGTGGTGAACGCCATTGAGCACTATAATGAGATTAAACCGCAGTTACTGACTACAGGCGGGACGTCCGACGGGCGTTTTATTGCCCGCATGGGGGCGCAGGTAGTAGAACTTGGGCCGGTCAACGCCACTATTCATAAAATTAATGAATGTGTTAATGCCGCCGACCTGCAGCTGCTTGCCCGTATGTATCAACGTATCATGGAGCAACTCGTCGCCTGATGAGTGTTCCTGTAAGAGGAAATGAGCATGGACTGGCTGGCAAAATATTGGTGGATTCTGGTGTTGGTGTTTCTGGTAGGCGTGCTGCTGAACGTGATTAAAGATCTCAAGCGCGTCGATCACAAGAAATTTCTTGCCAACAAGCCGGAGCTTCCCCCGCATCGTGACTTTAACGATAAATGGGACGACGACGACGATTGGCCGAATAAGGACCAACCAAAGAAATAATTAGTAGGCCGATAAGTCCCGTAGGCCCGGTAAGCGTTAGCGCCACCGGGCATTACGTGCCGGATGGCAACGCTTCGCGTTTTATCCGGCCTACGGTGATCGATCAGATCATGGCAATCACATCATCATCGTGAGGCTTACCGCCGCTCAGCGCTTCATCAAAGTAGTGCTTCGGTACGGTAAAACGCAGATGATCGAGCGCAAACTGCATGCTGCGTTCATCAATGGCGTGCCCCAGATTTTCGACGATATCCAGCGTCACATCCCCACCGGCGCGAATTAACGCTTCCTGCGCGGCAACGGCATGAGATAACTCAATTACCCGGTCTTCACCACCGTGAATCAAATGCACCGTCGTCGCGGTGGTTGCAGCCTCTGGCAAGGTGGCATAGCGGCCATTGAAGGCGATGACCCGCGATGCCAGCCCCGGCTCAGCTTTGATGCTCTCAAGTGACATAATTGAACCCTGAGAAAAACCAATCAGCGCGGTTGCCTGCGGCGAAACGCCGCTTTGCTTCTGCCAGTAGCGCACGGTTTCGATAAATACCGGCATAATGGCGTCAACACGTTCCTGACGATTCTCTTCTGTTACGCCCTGCACCGAAAACCACTGACGTCCGGACGTCGTTCCGTAAGGCTCTGCTCCACCAATGCTAACGATTAGCGCATCCGGAAACAGCGGCGCAAACCAGGTGCCAATTTCGCCCATAGCAACCGGGTTATCGCCGACGCCATGAAACAGCAGCAGTAGCTGTTGAGCGGGTTTATCGGGACTTTGAACAACAAAATGGTCATGTTTCATGGCGATCTCCTTAACTGATGAGAATCATTCTACGCCGCTTAACCGCAATGACCATGCCAGGAAATTGAAGAAGTTAGTGAAAAAATTGCCATTGCATAATGCGATTATGTAGCCGTTGTTCACGCTCTGCATCTAACTGATTTAATGCCTGCGCCGCTTCGGCGCGCTGAATGATCAGCAACGCTTTACGACCAGAAATCTTGAGCTGTTGGCACAATTCGGCGTCGCTACGTTTAGCCTGGATGCGTCCGCGCAAGGCCGGAAGAGGTAACTCACTGTGCTCAAGCAGACGAGTCAGACAGCCAAGCGACGTCAATAATGGCCGATGCGCGAAGGCAAACCCAGCCAGCTCAGCCCAGTCATCCTCATTAAGCGTAGTCTCTTTCAGCGGGACCAGCGGAATGCTCTCACCGTTCCATCGCGCAAGGATTTCCGCATCACGACGCAAATGCTGGTGCTCCCGCTCGGCAAGGCGTTTCCCCGCTTCGCTAATGGGAAGTAACGCCATGGCGGTATAACAGCCGCTGCTGGCTTCCCGATGATTTCCCATTCGCACCAGCACAAAACCGCAGCGTTGCCAGAAACGCCATAGTTCAGCCGTATACCCAAAACTGACCGACAGATAGTCACACGATGTGGAATAGCGGTAGCCCAGCATAATCAGCTGTTGCCCAATACCTTCTCTTTGGCGCGCAGGATGAACCGCAATTCGACTGACCCGTCTCCCGATGAGCGTCGCCGCCAACGGGTCACCACCGTGCGCCGCCAGCGACTGCGCAACCAGATTCCCTCTCGGTCGACGATATCCGGCCCAGACGGCCTGGCTTAATTCCGCGGATAGTCCCCCTTCATCGACCAACCAGACAGCCCCCGCCACGGAGTCAGCGGTTGATGCCTGAAGAAAATGCTGTCCAGGCGCGTCCATCATTCGCCGCAGGTCCAATGGCGAGGTGCGATAATGCGCTCCAGAAAGCAGCTGGTATACCGCTAACGGCAGCGCCGGATTAGCATGCCAGGACTGTTGCTCAAATGCCGAGAAGTGAAGCTCCCCCAATGGGGCATGCGTGAACGTTTCATCATCAAACACCAGCGCATCGCTGACGATTTGCTCCAGCGGACATCCCTGCGCCCAGCGTACCGGTTGCTGCAACTCATAGCGTTGAAGATTGGGGAAGCGGGCACAGAATTTCAGCAAGAAGCCTCGCCCCGTTCCCTCGTAGCCTTGTACTGTAGTGGTTAACAGCGTACGAGGAAAACGCGCCACCAGTTGGTGCAGCAGCGGCGCGGGGATCGCGGCGGCTTCATCCACAATCAGCCAGTCTGCGATTGCAGAACTGCTTAACAGCGCATCCGGGGCCATAAAACGGTAACGCTCTCCGGCAAATTGCGCCAGCACATCGGTTGCCGCTTTGGCAGGCGCTGTCACAATCGCAGTGCCATTAATCCGCGCTATGAGTTGCCCTGCCAGAGCGGACTTGCCTCGACCCCGTGCGGCCGTCACCGCAACCACACCGGGAGGCATAGCCAGTAATTGATTTAATACCATCGCCTGTTCTGGCTGGGGTTCGCCGGTTGCCGCGTGCCAGGCTGCGCGAGCAGGAAAGTGCGGACAGGAAACCGGCTGATGCTGCTGCCAGTGCAGAGCCTGTCTATCGCGGGAAATCACCCGTTTGACGTGTTCAATAAAGTGCGGTGTAGGGATAGGTTCAGCACAATCGCTCCAGCGTAGTGAATCTGCGTCCGGATGCGTGTGCCAGGAATGCCAGGGTGGGGTCAGCAAAACCAGCCAACTGCCAGCAAGCAGTGTGCCGCTTAAGGCGGCAAACGCCGCAGCGTCAAAACCCTGCCCTGCGTCAAAAACCGCATGACGAAACTCGCGCCCTAATAATGTTTTTAGCGCCTGCGGCGTACAGCACGGCTCGGTAGGGGCTTGCTCCCCTACCCACAGCCAGTCGCCGGGTAACGTGCTACGTAGCGCTAATGCCTGTTCCTGACACCAGTTATCCTCGCCGCTGATAATCAGCAGACGACGGATCCCTTCGTGGGTCATTTGTTCGGTTAACGCGCTCAGCGCCGTGTTATCGGACATCCCTGCCTCAGTATCTTAGATACCTTTACCAAAAGTATTACATTGCCCCGGATCGCCGCTATCAAAACCGCGTTTGAACCAGGTAAAACGCTGTTCAGAGGTTCCGTGAGTAAAGCTGTCCGGCACGACGCGTCCTTGTCCCTGCTGTTGCAGACGATCGTCACCAATGGCCTGTGCGGCGTTCAGTGCCTCTTCCAGGTCACCAGACTCCAGTACGCCCTGCTGCTGCATGCTGTGGCCCCAGACACCGGCAAAGCAGTCTGCCTGCAGTTCCATTCGAACGGAAAGACGGTTCACTTCTGCCTGTGAGGCATTCTGCTGCATCTGACGAACTTTAGGTTCAATGCCCAGCAGTTTCTGCACGTGATGACCCACTTCATGGGCGATAACATAGCCCTGAGCAAAATCACCATCAGCGCCCAGCTTGTTTTTCATGTCGTCATAGAATGAAAGGTCGATGTAAACCGTACCATCTGCCGGGCAATAAAACGGCCCCATCACGGACTGACCCGCACCGCAGCCGGTACGCGTCGCGCCCCGGTACATCACCAGCTTCGGCTGTTGGTAGGTGCGGCCCATTTTTTCAAACTGCTGTCCCCAGGTATCTTCTGTTGTAGCCAGAATCACCGAGGTAAATTTTGCCGCTTCATCATCATTTGGGCTGATGGAGCGTGATGATTGCTGTTGGGAGACCGGCTGGCCAGTCATTAGCCCGGTGAGATCCACGCCATAATAACCCGCCACCAGCACCACAATCAGCAGGATGATGCCGCCTTTACCACTGGGCAGACGAAAACCAGGCCCACCCATAGAGGGGCCGCCGCCAGAGCTGTTTCGTCTGTCTTCCACATTGTCACTTTCACGACGCCCTTGCCAGCGCATAATCACCTCAACTTTTTATTCATTATGATGATGATCGTAGGCGGTTCGGAACAGGATTACCATAAGAAATAGTAATCAAATCAGGTGGGGTTAATGAGCCGGAGAGCGATCGCCGGCTCAGGGGAAGATTAGTCTAACTTCACACCCAGGCGATGCGCGACGGCTTCATAGGCTTCGATCAGGCCGCCCAGACTCTGGCGGAAGCGATCTTTGTCCATTTTATCCAGCGTTTCTTTGTCCCACAGGCGGCTACCGTCCGGTGAGAATTCATCACCCAGGACCACTTCACCTTTATACAAACCAAACTCAAGTTTGAAGTCGACCAGAATCAGACCAGCATCATCAAACATCTTTTTCAGCACGTCGTTAGCTTTGTAGGTCAGCTCTTTCATACGCGCCAGATTCTCTTTGCTCACCCAACCAAAAGTTTCGCAATAGGAATCGTTAATCATTGGATCGTGCATAGCATCGTTTTTCAGGAACAGATCAAACAGCGGCGGATTCAGTTCAATACCTTCCTCAACGCCTAAACGCTTAACCAGAGAGCCTGCCGCGCGGTTACGTACCACACATTCAACCGGTACCATCTCCAGTTTTTTCACCAGACATTCGGTATCAGAAAGCAGTCGCTCCATCTGGGTAGGAATACCCGCTTCTTGCAGTTTAGTCATAATGAAATGGTTGAATTTGTTGTTCACCATGCCTTTACGGTCAAACTGTTCAATGCGCGCGCCATCCCCTGCTGACGTATCATTGCGGAATTCGAGCACCAACAGGTCCGGGTTTTCCGTGCTGTATACGGTCTTCGCTTTACCACGATACAACTCAGCTTGCTTTTGCATCTTTATTACTCCTGGGTGTGAATTAACGATAAATATTGCGTTTTTCTGCCGACGCACACGTTTGCGTATCATATCAGAAAAAAAGGGCTGGAGTTATCCAGCCCTTTATTTTTACTTACTGAACGCTGCCTGGAAGACGGCGACCAGCGCGTCGTTCTGGCTTTGCGTCAGGGTATGCCCCTTCGGATCGATAAACTGCAAGCTGCTGCGGTTGTCTAAATCACCGACCTGCAGTTTATAGTCGCCGGATACCAGACCCGGATCGCTTGCGCCCAACTCCTGCCAGTTGCTATCGGACAGTGGTTTGTAGGTCACCGCGATGCTGCCCTGAGAACGGGTGCTGTCGGTTACCTTCATCCCCACTTTCTCAAGCGCTGCCGGCAGACGCTGCCACACCACGTTGAAAGGCCCACGTACAACCAGCATTGGTAAACCGGTGTCATCGGCGGCGCTCTGAACATCCATGGTGGCTGCAGAGCGGTTCTGCGCGGCATTCGCGGCGTCGGTGGCGTTTTTATCCAGACCAGCAGAGATAACGTTCATCATCTCAGCGCTGTAGCGCTGCATTGATGCCGCATCGGCTACGGGTTTACCCGCCTGCTCGAGGTTAACCAGTTTCACCGTTACCGCTTGCTGATAGCCCTGCGGTTTAACCGAGATTTGATAACGTCCACGGTACTGCTCGTCTTCATCCAGACGGTTCCAGTCAACCCAGTCGGTGGTCAACGTCTGGCTGGCATCATCACGTTTGGTGATCGTGTAGTTTTTAGACTGAATGACGCTAACGACCTGCGGCCACAGTGTGTTGCCACGACCGTTTTCCACCAGTAATGTCGACGTATCACCCGCGATCTGTGTGCGAGCACCGGTGACTAATGCTAACGGCTGAGCCGGTGGACGAATATCCAGCGCTTTACCCACGGCACCACTGCCGTTGGTTACCGGGATATTATAGTCGCCCGACATAACCGGCAAAATCATCCCAGCTGGAGCATGAAGCTCAGCAAGCGGTGCGGCCTCCAGATAGGATTCATCACCGCTCACCTGGCGCTTATAGCGCGAGTCAGAGCTACAGGCCGCGAGCAACATAACAAGCGAAACACCCGCAACCTTGGCCAGGCGCGACTTTTGTACTGAGTAAGCCATCAAATCTCCCTAAACTTTACAGCAAACCGGCATGCTTAAGCGCCGCTTTGACGATTTCACGAGCATTGTCCGTGATTGGCGTCATCGGCAGACGTAGCGTATCGGTCGCCACAAGTCCCAACTCCTTACACGCCCATTTCACGGGGATAGGATTGGGTTCGACAAATAGTTTGTTGTGTAACGGCATCAGACGCTGGTTAATCACCCGCGCCTCGGCAAATTGCCCGGCTGCCGCCAGTTTGCACATTTCAGCCATATCACGTGCCGCAACGTTAGACGTTACGGAAATCACGCCATGACCACCGAGCTGCATAAAATCCAGTCCGGTCGCGTCATCACCGCTGAGCAGAATAAAGTCGTCCGAAACCAGCTCTTTGATCTGGTGAACGCGACTTAAGTTCCCCGTGGCCTCTTTAATAGCGATAATATTTTTAACTTTCGCCAGACGACCAACGGTTTCCGGCAGCATATCGCAGCCAGTACGGGACGGCACATTATACAGAATTTGCGGCAGGTCAGTATGCTCAGCGATGGCTTTGAAATGCTGGAACAAACCTTCCTGGGTTGGGCGGTTGTAGTAAGGCGTCACCGTCAGGCAGCCGACAACACCGCTGTCGTTGAAACGCTGCGTCAGACTAATGGCTTCCGCGGTCGCATTGGCGCCGGTTCCGGCAATCACCGGAATACGCCCGTCAGCCAGTTCCAGCGTCATCATCACCACATCGCCATGTTCATCATGACTCAGGGTGGCGGACTCACCGGTGGTGCCAACAGAAACGATCGCCGAGGTGCCGCTGGCGACATGATAATCAATCAGTTTTTTCAGGCTCGACCGGCAGACTTTACCTTTCTCATCCATCGGCGTAACAAGCGCGACAATACTTCCCGTGAACATGGGCCATCCTCTGTGCAAACAAGTGTCTCAATGGTACGTTTGGTACGACAATAAAAGCAAGCGACCAGAGCCGTTCTGATTGTTGTATGCATGTTTTTTTTATGCTTTCCTTATGATTACCTCACCGCTCAAAGGAAGAACAGGTTTGACATCGTCATCGCAACACTATCTGGTCATTACTGCGCTGGGTGCCGATCGCCCAGGAATTGTGAACACCATCACGCGTCATGTCAGCAGTTGCGGCTGTAATATCGAAGACAGCCGACTGGCCATGCTGGGTGATGAGTTCACGTTTATCATGTTGCTGTCGGGAACCTGGAATGCCATCACCCTGATTGAATCAACCCTGCCATTAAAAGGCGCAGAGCTGGATTTACTCATTGTGATGAAGCGCACGACCGCGCGCCCCCGTCCGGCGATGCCTGCTACGGTATGGGTGCAGGTCGATGTCCCTGATTCTCCCCATTTGATTGAACGCTTCACCGCTCTGTTTGACAGCCACCAAATGAATATTGCGGAACTGGTTTCACGCACGCAACCGGCTGAGAATGGAAAGGCGGCGCAGTTGTTTATTCAAATTACCGCACATAGTCCTGCGTCACATGATTCGGCAAATATTGAAGATGCGTTTAAAGCACTCTGTACAGAACTCAATGCGCAAGGCAGTATTAACGTCGTCAATTACTCACAGCATGATGAACAGGATGGAGTTAAGTAATGAACCCACTGAAAGCCGGTGATATCGCACCGAAATTTAGCTTGCCGGATCAAGACGGAGAACAAGTAAATTTAACCGACTTCCAGGGACAGCGTGTTCTGGTTTATTTTTACCCGAAAGCCATGACACCCGGCTGTACCGTACAGGCCTGCGGCCTGCGCGATAACATGGATGAGTTAAAAAAAGCGGGTGTTGAAGTGCTGGGGATCAGCACTGACAAACCAGAGAAGCTTTCCCGATTCGCGGAGAAAGAAGTCCTGAATTTCACGCTCCTGTCCGATGAAGATCATCAGGTTTGCGAGCAGTTCGGCGTCTGGGGTGAGAAGTCATTTATGGGCAAAACCTACGATGGCATCCACCGCATCAGCTTCCTGATTGATGCCGAAGGGAAAATTGAGCATGTGTTTGATGACTTCAAAACCAGCAACCACCACGACGTGGTAATGAATTGGCTGAAAGAGAACGCCTGACCGTGAAATGCCGGATGGCGGCATGAACGCCTTATCCGGCCTACAAATGCACGCACGTAGGCCGGATAAGACGCGTTAGCGTCGCCATCCGGCAGATGACCGCCCGGTTACTCAAACGTCCCTTTCACGCACGCTTTCTGCTCCCTGACTACGGCTTTTCCCTTCGCCCACAGGTGATGAACTTCCAGCGCGTCGTTGAGCACCAGAATGTCCGCATCGCATCCCACCGCCAGACGCCCTTTATGCTCCAGTGCCAAAAATTCTGCGACCGTACGCGTCAGTGGGCACAGCGCCTGTTCCAGCGGTATGGCATGAATCTTCACCAACTGGCGCACCGTCTCAGCCAGTGATTCAAACCCCGCGACACCGATGCCGGTGAGATTGCCAAGCTCATCAAATTCCGGCTGGCTGCCGTTGCCATCCGAGCTAAGGGTAATGCGCGACAGCGGCACGTTCTGGCGCAGCGCCGTGGCGATAGCCGTGGCCGGGTCGACGGGCTCATCAATGCTGCTGGTAATGTCGATATAACCGCCTTTACGGGCATACTCCAGCGCCGCCTGGAACAGCGGTTCCGCACGGTTAACGTGTGTCGGCAACAGTTTAGTAATCGGCACATCGCAACAGTCAAGGATCTGGTACAACGGTTCCAGCATGCGCGGGCTGTCGCCCATATGGAAAACGCTGATCCCCGGTTTGCGCCCTAACAATCCGCCGACACGCGACTGCGCCGCCATATTTGCCAGCGCCGAAGTATCCGGGGCTGAAGAACGATGGTCCGAAACCGCACATTTCACGCCAATAACTTTATCAATCAGCGCCACATCGCGATCGATACTGCCGGTGATCGTCGGGGAAGGCAGAGAATACGCCCCGGTCAGCATCCATGCGCTGATGCCTTCAAACTCCAGCGCGCGGGTTTTTGCCAGCAGCGATTCCGGGTGACGGGTAATGCCATCGGTCCCCAGCAAACCCACCACCGACGTGACGCCAGCTTCAACCAGCCGTGACAAGCGCACTTCCGGCGTGCGGGTATGCGGCCCAGCTTCCCCACCACCGCCAACAAGATGGACGTGTTGATCGATAAACCCCGGACACACAATCGCGCCGTCAAGATTGATGCATGTGCAGCCGGGAAAATCTTCAGGGGAAATCAACGGCGCGATGGCAACAATTTTGCTGCCGGAGACCAGTATATCCTGTCGCCCTAAATCTTCCGGCGCATACACGTGTCCCTGCTGGAACAACGTCAAATCAAGAATTGAACAGTTCATAACCTTCCTTGTCAGGCAATAACCTGCATAACCCAAATAGAGAGCAGCGCATTAATGACGCATACCGCAATAATTAGCGGATAATAACGAGGATGAACCCCCGCGGTCCCCAGACAACGGCCCACATTTTGCACCGGATTTCCCATCAGGTAGATAGCCGGTAACAACACCGTGGCATCATGTCCCGAAAGCGTTCCGGCGACAACCAGGCTGGCGCACACGCCGACGCCGCCTCCCATACTCATCACCGCTGCCAGCAGCACAGTGGCAGATTCCCCTGGCAGCCCCCACAGCGCCATTACCGGCTCGCATACCCGCCCGACAACCTCGAGCAGCCCTGTCACCTTCAGCGCCTGAATAATCACAAACGCCATCACCACGTTAGGCAACAGACTGGTTGTTGCAATGGTAAACCCGCGCCGTGCGCCATCGATAAACATATCCATGACGTTTTTACGTACCTGCGTTGTCATCTCACGCCTCCTGCTGCATACGGCGATTTTCCAGCTGCGCGATCCACACACGCAACAGGTTCGCGCCCACAAATTTGAAGACAAGGATCACCGCCAGCGGCGTAATCACCGGAACGGTCACCATCGTAAACAGCGCTGCGCCAGAAGAAAAATAGTTGGTAATGCATGCGCTGCCGCTGGTTTGCCAGCAGGCAAAAATAGCGCGTTCCTGCTCTGTGATAATGCCCTCTTCCGCCATTTCTTTGGTCATCCCGGCCGCGGCATCGGTATTTTGCAAATTCGCAATCAACGCCAGCGAACAAATACCCGGAATGCCCAGTAACGGACGCAGGACCGGCGTCATCAGCTGTTGTGCCGCGCGCAACCCACCCAGCCCTTCGGTGACAGAAATAATCCCGAGCGAAAGAATGACGGAAGGCGCCAGCTCAAGCGCGAATAAGAAGCCGTCTTTTGCCCCCATCCCCCCTGTGCCACGAAAAGAGACCGCCGTGTCGCCCGCAGCATTAATCTGCCCAAACGCACCGTTGAGGACGGTGAAGTCAAAGACCCGCCACCATTCGGTACTTTTCGCAAACATGCCGGAAAAAAGAATAATCGTAATAAAAAAAGCGAGATAACCACCCCATCCCGCCTTTTGCTGCGTGTGTGTGCTGTGACCCATTTTGTTCTCCTGTTGGCCTTATTCCTTGCGTGACAGAAAGACATCACGCAGGTCAAGTTAAAGACAAATGCGGAGAAAAACGACAGCAGAAGAGATTATTCAGAAAGTGTGGATAGAGGTCAGACAAGTTCAGTTCCGGCGACATTGCATCGCCGGAACCTGTAGATTAGGGTTCGTCAACGACCTGACCATCCGGCCAGGCATGCATTACCGCTTTGATTAACGTCGCCAGAGGAATCGCAAAGAATACGCCCCAGAATCCCCACAAACCGCCGAAAATCACCACGGAGAGAATAATCACCAGTGGATGCAGATTGACCGCCTCGGAGAACAGCACGGGAACCAGCAAATTGCCGTCCAGTGCCTGGATTATCAGGTACACGGCAAAACAGCTCCAGAACTCGGTGCCAAGCCCGAACTGGAACAGCGCCACGCCAACCACCGGAATCGTCACCACAAAAGCGCCGATATACGGGATCAGCACCGAGAACCCGACCAACACCGCCAGCAGCAGCGAATAGTTGAGACCAAACAGCAGGAAGCCGAGCCAGGTCGCTACGCCGACCACCACCATTTCCAGCACCTTCCCGCGGATATAGTTGGTGATTTGCTGATTCATCTCTTTCCATACCTGCCCTGCCAGCCCGCGGTTACGCGGCAGCACCCGGCGCACGGCGTTCAGCATCTGTCCTTTATCTTTGATCAGAAAGAACACCATCAATGGGACGAGAACCAGGTAAACCGCCAGCGTCAGCAAACCGACCAGTGAGGCCAGCGAATATTTCACCACCGAATCGCCCATGGTGAGCATTCGCGAGCGCATATTTTCCGCCATCGCATCAATGATGCCCGCATCCATCAGCGCCGGGTAACGTCGTGGCAAGGTGGCGGCAAAATCAGACAATTTATTGAGCATGCCTGGCATGTCGCGGATCAGGTAAATTCCCTGCTGCCACGCAACGGGCATCACCACAAAGGCCATCAGCAGTAAAATACCGACAAACACCACCAGCACAATCGATGTCGCCCAACGCCGTGAACACCCAATATGTTCCAGCCGCACTGTCGGCCATTCAAGCAGGTACGCCAGCACAATGGCGACCAGCAGCGGCGCCAAAAGACCGCTAAAGAAAAACAGGATGCCAAAACCGGCAACAAGAATAATCAGCAGGGCGATGGCTTCGGGGTCGCTAAAGCGGCGACGATACCATTGCATCAACATTTCGAGCATAAAACCCTTCCATGAACCCAATAGCGGGATTGCGATCCCGAATTGTATCGAAATGTCACAAAAAAGACTTCGCTTTTTATGGCTGATTACGCAAAGTGAAAAGACATTTTTCCTGGGTGTTCATCGTCAGGTTTCGCAGTTACACTCCGTAAGCTTGCGGAGTGTGAACGATACTTCACAGCATCGGTCAAATGGCTATCTCAAAAAAGAATACAGGACAGAGGTTATGTTCAGGCAGTTGAAAAAAAACCTGGTTGCTACCCTCATTGCCGCACTGACTATCGGTCAGGTTGCGCCCGCATTTGCTGATACTGCGGACACCCTGCCTGATATGGGAACGTCGGCAGGCAGTACGCTTTCCATAGGACAGGAAATGCAGATGGGCGATTATTACGTACGCCAACTGCGCGGCAGTGCGCCATTAATTAACGATCCATTGCTCACCCAATACATTAATGCGCTGGGGATGCGTCTGGTCTCGCACGCCGACTCGGTAAAAACGCCCTTCACCTTCTTTTTGATTAACAACGATGAAATCAACGCCTTTGCTTTCTTTGGCGGCAACGTTGTCCTGCACTCCGCACTATTCCGCTATTCCGACAACGAAAGCCAGCTGGCATCGGTTATGGCGCACGAAATTTCCCACGTTACACAGCGTCACCTGGCGCGTGCCATGGAAGATCAGAAACGCAGCGCACCGCTAACGTGGGTTGGCGCATTAGGTTCAATTTTATTAGCAATGGCCAGCCCGCAGGCGGGTATGGCGGCGCTGACCGGTACGCTGGCGGGTACACGTCAGGGAATGATCAGCTTTACGCAGCAAAACGAACAGGAAGCAGACCGCATCGGTATTCAGGTGCTGCAACGCTCGGGATTCGATCCCCAGGCCATGCCAACGTTCCTGGAAAAACTGCTCGACCAGGCTCGTTACTCTTCGCGTCCGCCGGAAATTTTGCTGACTCACCCCCTGCCGGAAAGCCGTCTGTCTGATGCCCGTAACCGCGCCAACCAGATGCGCCCGGTGGTCGTCCAGTCGTCAGAAGATTTTTATCTGGCTAAGGCACGAACCTTAGGCATGTACAACTCTGGTCGTAACCAGTTGACCGATGACCTGCTGAGTAGCTGGTCGAAAGGCAACGTACGTGAGCAACGTGCGGCGCAGTATGGCCGGGCATTGCAGGCGATGGAAGCCAGTAAATACGACGAGGCGCGTAAAGCGCTGCAACCGCTGCTGGCGGCAGATCCTAACAATGCCTGGTATCTCGACCTGGCAACGGATATCGATCTCGGCCAGAAGAAAACCAGTGATGCCATTAACCGCCTGAAAAACGCCCGCGACCTGCGCACTAACCCGGTTCTGCAGCTCAACCTGGCGAATGCCTATTTACAGGGTGGACAAGCCAAAGAGGCGGCGACCATCCTGAATCGCTATACGTTTAACCATAAAGATGACCCTAACGGCTGGGATCTGTTAGCGCAAACGGAAGCCAACCTGAGCAACCGCGATCAGGAGCTGGCGGCGCGCGCGGAGGGGTATGCCCTCGCGGGACGTCTGGATCAGGCTATTTCGATGCTCAGCAGCGCAAGCTCTCAGGTGAAACTGGGTAGCCAGCAGCAGGCCAGATACGATGCCCGTATTGACCAGCTACGCCAGCTGCAAGAACGCTTTAAACCGTACACGAAAATGTAATTATCGAACCCTTGCCGGATGGCGACGCTGTAGCGTCTTATCGGCCTACGTCAGACGCAATATGTAGGCCGGATAGGGTCTTTTGGCCAGCATCCGGCAGTATTGTTATGCAAGGAGAAGTCATGTCAGACGCGATTAAAATCTACCATAACCCACGCTGCTCCAAGAGCCGTGAAACGCTGGAATTACTGAAGTCCAACGGCGTGGACCCGGAAGTGGTGTTGTATCTGGAAACGCCGGCTGACGCAGCAACCCTGCGTGAACTGCTGCAGATGCTCGGCATGTCCAGCGCGCGTGAACTGATGCGCCAGAAAGAGGATCTCTATAAATCGCTTAACCTGGCGGACAAAAATCTGAGTGAAGACGCGCTGATTCAGGCAATGGTGGAAAACCCGAAACTGATGGAGCGCCCGATTGTGGTTGCCAAAGGTCAGGCTCGAATTGGACGCCCGCCTGAGCAGGTACTGGAAATCGTCGGTTAACCTGCAACCTGCCGCAGTCTTCTCGGCTGCGGCGCTTACAGCTTCAGAATTTCTTTTACGAACGGAATGGTCAGCTTACGCTGGGCGGTGATCGACGCATGATCTAACTGATCCAACGTCATAAACAGCGTTCGCATTTCACGATCCAGACGTTTCAGCAGAAAACGTCCCACATCTTCCGGCAGTTCAAATCCACGAAGTCTGGCGCGTAATTGCAACGCCTGCAGCTTATCTTCATCGGAAAGCGGTTGTAGCTTGTAGATTTGCCCCCAGTCCAGGCGTGAGGCGAGATCCGGCAACCCCAGATTCAGCTGTCTTGGCGGACGATCGCCGGTGATCAGCAAGCGCGTTTTCCCCGACTCCAGGATACGATTGTAGAGATCAAAGATCGACATTTCCCACAGCGAATCACCGGCCACACATTCGATGTTATCAATGCAAACCAGCGATAAATGCTCCATCCCGTCGAGCACCTCGGGGACGAACCAGGTGCGTTTATCGAGCGGCACGTAGCCTACCGCATCGCCGCGCGCGGACAGTTCCGCACAGGCTGCATGCAGCAAATGACTACGGCCAGCGCCTTCACGCGACCAGAGATAAATATACCCGCTATGTTCCTGACGCAGCACGTTTTGCAGTGCAGCCAGTAAAGAGGAGTTATCCCCCGGCCAGAAACTTGCGAAAGTTTCGTCGTCAGGAAGATAAAGTGGCAAAGAGAGCTGTGCCGGTGTGTTCAGAGATACCTCAACCCAGGATTTCATAAAATCGCGTTGAGTTTAACACAGAAATACGTCGCGATAGAACCGGGCAGCGCTGCCGCCCGGTCAGAGATTTACTGTTGCGGACTGTCTGCATCTTTCGCGTCAAGCACGACTTCTTCCGGACGCAGCAGGCTGATAACTTTGAAAATCAGGCTCAGACAGACACCAACGATGGTCGCCAGCGCCATGCCTTTCAGCTCTGCGGCACCGATGTGAACTTTCGCGCCACTTACGCCGATGATCAAAATAACCGAGGTCAGGATCAGGTTCTGCGCCTTGTTATAGTCAACCTTCGACTCGATCAGTACGCGAATACCAGAAGCACCAATCACACCGTACAGCAGCAGTGATACGCCGCCCATCACCGGCAGTGGGATAATTTGGATCGCCGCCGCCAGTTTACCCACGCAGGAGAGCAGAATGGCGAAAATTGCCGCACCGCCGATAACCCAGGTACTGTAAACGCGGGTAATCGCCATTACGCCGATATTTTCGCCGTACGTGGTGTTCGGCGTAGAGCCGAAGAAACCAGAGATTACCGTAGACAGACCGTTGGCAAACATAGAACGATGCAGGCCAGGATCGCGAATCAAATCTTTTTTCACGATATTCGCCGTCACCACCAGATGCCCGACGTGTTCGGCGATGACCACCAGCGCCGCTGGCAGGATGGTCAGAATGGCAACCCATTCAAAACGCGGCGTGTAGAACGTCGGCAGCGCGAACCAGTGGGCCTGCGCAATCGGCGTAGTGTCCACAACGCCCATCACGAAGGAAAGCGCATAACCGGCCAGCACCCCGATCAGAATCGGGATAATCGCCATAAAACCGCGGAACAATACAGAGCCAAATACGGTTACCGCCAGCGTTACCATAGAAATGATGATGGTTTTTGAATCCGGTAATTGCCCCTCAGCAGGCAGTAACCCCGCCATACCCGCAGCAACGCCAGCCAGCTCCAGACCGATGACGGCAACGATTGCGCCCATCGCCGCAGGCGGGAACATGACATCCAGCCAGCCGGTTCCTGCCTTCTTAACAATGAAAGAAACCAGGCAGAACAGGACGCCACACATAATGAAACCGCCCAGCGCCACTTCATACCCTAACGGCAGCAGCAGCAGTACCGGGGAAATAAAGGCAAAGCTGGAACCCAGATATGCGGGAATTTTACCCTTACAAATAAAGAGATACAGCAACGTACCAATGCCGTTAAACAGCAGAACGGTAGCCGGGTTGATGTGGAACAGGACTGGCACCAGTACCGTTGCGCCAAACATGGCGAACAGGTGCTGCAAACTAAGCGGGATTGTCTGTAAAAGCGGCGGTCTTTCACTCACCCCGATAGCACGGCGCGTCATAGTGTTTTCCTCTGAGTGTTGTTTGTTATTAGCCATTGGGTTGTTTTATTCAAAAAAAAGCCGACTCTTAAAGTCGGCTTCTTTTCACTTATTCGTTTACTTAGTACCAAAAATCTTATCGCCGGCATCGCCGAGCCCCGGAATAATGTATCCGTGCTCGTTCAGTCCCTGATCGATGGAGGCGGTGTACAGTTCCACATCCGGGTGCGCTTTTTCCAGTGCCGCGATACCTTCCGGTGCCGCAACCAGGACCAGCACTTTAATGCTGGTGCAGCCTGCATTTTTCAGCAGATCGATAGTGGCGATAACAGAGCCGCCGGTTGCCAGCATTGGGTCAACGATCAGCGCCATACGCTCATCGATGTTAGAAACCAGCTTCTGGAAATACGGAACCGGCTCCAGCGTCTCTTCGTTACGGTACATACCAACAACGCTGATACGCGCGCTCGGAACGTTTTCCAGAACGCCTTCCATCATGCCCAGACCCGCACGCAGGATAGGCACAACGGTGATTTTTTTGCCTTTGATTTGGTCAACTTCAACTGGACCGTTCCAGCCTTCAATGGTCACCTTTTCGGTTTCCAGACCAGCGGTTGCTTCATAAGTCAGCAGACTGCCAACTTCCGAGGCGAGTTCACGAAAGCGTTTAGTGCTGATGTCGTTTTCACGCATCAGTCCCAGCTTGTGTTTGACGAGTGGGTGTTTGACTTCCACGATCTTCATACTCTTCTCCTTTCCTCAGACGAATGGCAACCACAAAAAAAATCGCCGGATTATACCGCTTTTCCTCTCTGGCGCAACACTGCATACGCTTGATATGGATCAACCAAAGTCATTTGCGTCTGAATGATGAGTATAAAACAAGCCCCGCACTGATGGCGGGGCTTGCTGTCAATGCTATGAATTTTAAAGATATTCAGCATTGGTCTGGATGACTTTTTGATACCACGAAAAAGATTTTTTAGGTGAGCGCGTTAATGTCCCGCTACCGTCATTATTTTTATCGACATAGATAAACCCGTAGCGTTTTTTCATCTCCCCTGTCCCGGCAGAGACTAAATCAATACAGCCCCACGGGGTATATCCCATCAGATCCACGCCATCTTCCACCACCGCTTTTTTCATCTCACGTATGTGGGCGGCAAGGTAGTCGATACGGTACTGGTCGTTAACTGTACCATCGTCCTCGCGCACATCAATGGCGCCAAATCCATTCTCCACAATAAATAGTGGCAGTTGATAATGATCCCAGAACCAGTTCAGTGAATAACGTAGGCCAACCGGATCAATCTGCCAGCCCCAGTCCGATTTCTGCACGTACGGGTTGGAAACCAGGCTTTTCGACTCGTCGTAATCCAGCTGTGGGTTGTCCGCCGTTGCCTGGGTCGCGAAAGACATATAATAGCTAAAGCCGATGTAATCAACGCAGCCCTTGGCCAGCGCCTGACGGTCTTCCTCGGTGATATCCAGTTCAAAGCCACGACGGGCAAAGTAGTTGAGAAGATGCCGCGGGTATTTGCCGCGCACATGGACGTCAGTAAACCAGTAACGCCGGTGCATGGCATTCATCGCCATCATCATATCGTCTGGCGCGCAGGTCAGCGGATAGATTGGACACATGGCAATCATGCACCCTATTTGTAATTCCGGGTTAATCTCACGCGCGACCTTTACCGCCAGCGCGCTTGCCACCAGCTCATAGTGCGCCGCCTGGTACATGACCGGCTCGCGGTCTTCGCCAGGCTGGTATTTCAGACCTGAGTTAGTAAAGGGCGCGAAATCTTCGTGATAATTTGCCTGGTTGTTAATCTCATTAAACGTCATCCAGTACTTCACTTTGTGCTGGTAACGAGTGAATACCACCCTGGCAAAACGGACAAAGAAATCGATAAGCTTGCGGTTGCGCCAGCCGCCGTACTCCGTCACCAGATGGTAAGGCATCTCAAAATGCGACAGCGTAATCACCGGCTCAATGCCATATTTCAGGCATTCGTCAAACAGGTCATCATAGAACTGTAGGCCAGCCTCATTGGGTTGTTCTTCATCGCCGAAGGGGAAAATACGTGTCCAGGCAATAGAGGTGCGAAAACATTTAAACCCCATTTCGGCAAACAGCTTTATGTCGTCTTTATAGCGATGATAAAAATCGATGGCCTCGTGGTTAGGGTAATTTTTACCGGCAATCACACCGTCGGTAATTTCACGCGCCACACCATGCGCTCCCGCGGTCATGACATCGGCAACGCTGACGCCTTTTCCGCCCTCCTGCCAGCCACCTTCCAGTTGATGAGCAGCGACAGCACCACCCCACATGAAATCTGCTTTAAATCCTGACATACCCTTCCCCTATCGTGATGACTCTGCGCAAAACGCTGTTGATGAGGTCCGCAACAGAAAACAGAAACCGGTTTCAGTACGATACTGTGCATTCGGCTAACAGGATTCAAGCACAAGACTGTACCCGGTTTCATTTTCGTGGCGCAGCTCAAACAAATAGATAAATGATTGTAAAATGCTGAAAAAACCAGCAGATAAAACTTGATGCAGAGCAGGCTCGCAAACGTTTGCTTTCCCTGTTAGAATTGCGCCGAATTTAACTTTTACTGCAAGTAAACATGTGGGGAAGCAGGCAGTGACCGATAAAACCTCTCTTAGCTACAAAGATGCCGGTGTTGATATTGATGCAGGTAATGCTCTGGTTGATCGAATCAAAGGCGTAGTAAAGAAAACTCGTCGTCCGGAAGTTATGGGTGGTCTGGGTGGCTTCGGTGCGCTGTGCGCATTGCCGCAAAAATATCGTGAACCGGTACTGGTTTCCGGCACTGATGGCGTTGGTACAAAACTGCGTCTGGCGATGGATCTGAAACGCCACGACACTATCGGCATTGACCTCGTCGCAATGTGCGTCAACGACCTCGTGGTTCAGGGCGCTGAGCCGCTGTTCTTCCTCGACTACTATGCAACCGGCAAACTGGATGTGGACACCGCAGCCAGCGTCATTAACGGGATTGCCGAAGGCTGCCTGCAGTCTGGCTGTGCGCTGGTCGGTGGGGAAACAGCTGAAATGCCGGGGATGTACCACGGCGAAGATTACGACGTGGCAGGTTTCTGCGTTGGCGTCGTCGAAAAATCAGAGATTATCGACGGTTCAAAAGTAGCTGACGGTGACGTACTGATTGCACTCGGCTCCAGCGGCCCGCACTCCAACGGCTACTCTCTGGTGCGTAAAATTGTAGAAGTCAGCGGTTGTGACCCAGAAACCACCGAGCTTGAAGGCAAGCCGCTGGCCGATCACTTACTGGCCCCTACCCGCATTTACGTGAAATCCATTCTGGAACTGATCGAGAAGGTTGATGTGCACGCCATTGCCCACCTGACCGGCGGCGGCTTCTGGGAAAATATTCCACGCGTTCTGCCAGACAACACGCAGGCAGTGATCGACGAATCTTCATGGCAGTGGCCAGCCGTCTTCAACTGGCTGCAAACGGCGGGTAACGTCAGCCAGCATGAGATGTATCGCACCTTTAACTGCGGTGTAGGTATGGTTATCGCCCTGCCAACTCCGGAAGTGGACAAAGCCCTTGCTTTGCTCAATGAGAAAGGTGAAAACGCATGGAAAATCGGTATCATCAAAGCTTCTGATTCCGAACAGCGTGTGGTCATTGAATGAAAAACATTGTGGTGCTCATTTCCGGCAACGGAAGCAATTTGCAGGCGATAATCGACGCCTGCGAACAGAAAAAAATCAATGGCACCATACGTGCAGTATTCAGTAACAAGGCCGATGCGTTCGGCCTTGAGCGCGCACGCGAAGCGAATATTCCGGCACACTCGCTGGAAGCCGCCCAGTTTGCCAGTCGCGAAGCATTCGACCGCCAACTGATACAAGAGATTGACGCCTATGCACCCGATGTTGTGGTGCTGGCCGGTTATATGCGTATCCTCAGCCCGGCGTTTGTCGCTCACTATGCTGAACGATTACTGAATATCCACCCGTCTTTATTGCCGAAGTATCCCGGCCTGCATACGCATCGCCAGGTACTGGAAAACGGCGATGAAGAACATGGTACCTCAGTCCATTTCGTGACGGATGAGTTGGACGGCGGACCGGTCATTCTCCAGGCCAAAGTTCCAGTATTTGAAGGCGACAGCGAAGATGATGTCACGGCACGGGTTCAGGCTCAGGAACATACCATTTACCCGTTGGTGGTAAGCTGGTTTATCGACGGTCGCCTGAAGATGCGTGATAACGCTGCATGGCTGGATGGCGTTCGTTTGCCTCCACAAGGCTACGCCGCCGACGAATAATAAAAAAACCAACCTGTAAGCCGAATGTCACCATCCGGCTTACAGGCATAACTACCTTTTCCGGTTAATACCACCGGTATTCATCTACGCTCCCCCTTTCTCTTTGCTATCAGACGGTTTATTGTCATATTTTTCTGGCACAGTTGGACATCTGAGAGCAATGCTCGCCATAATAAATCGGTAGTGTCCCGTGAATGAAACGGAGTAAAAGTGGTAATGGGTCAGGAAAAGCTATACATCGAGAAAGAACTCAGCTGGTTAGCGTTCAACGAACGTGTACTCCAGGAAGCTGCTGATAAGTCAAACCCGTTGATCGAACGGATGCGTTTCTTAGGCATCTATTCCAATAATCTCGACGAGTTTTATAAGGTTCGTTTTGCCGAACTGAAGCGCCGAATCATTATTAGCGAAGAACAGGGTTCAAACTCTCACTCCCGCCATTTGTTAGGCAAAATCCAGGCCCGCGTATTAAAAGCCGATCAGGAATTTGACGGCCTGTACAACGAGTTGCTGTTGGAAATGGCGCGCAATCAGATTTTCTTAATCAACGAACGCCAGTTGTCGGTCAATCAGCAAAGCTGGTTGCGTCATTACTTCAAGCAATATCTTCGCCAGCACATCACGCCGATCCTGATTAACCGCGAGACGGATTTAGTCCAGTTTTTGAAAGATGACTACACCTATCTGGCGGTAGAAATTATCCGTGGTGATACGATCCGCTACGCGCTGCTGGAAATCCCTTCCGACAAGGTTCCCCGTTTTGTGAATCTGCCGCCGGAAACCCCGCGCCGTCGCAAACCGATGATCCTGCTGGACAACATCTTACGTTACTGCCTTGACGACATTTTCAAAGGGTTCTTTGACTACGACGCACTGAACGCCTATTCGATGAAAATGACCCGTGACGCCGAATACGATTTGGTGCACGAGATGGAATCGAGCCTGATGGAGCTGATGTCATCCAGCCTGAAACAGCGTCTGACCGCAGAACCTGTACGTTTTGTCTATCAGCGTGACATGCCCAATGCACTGGTCGAAGTACTGCGTGAAAAACTGACGATTTCTCGCTACGACTCGATTGTTCCCGGCGGGCGTTACCATAACTTCAAAGACTTTATTAACTTCCCTAACGTTGGCAAAGCTAACCTGGTGAACAAACCGCTGCCGCGTCTGCGCCATATCTGGTTCGACAACGAGAAGTTTCGTAACGGCTTTGACGCCGTTCGTGAACGCGACGTGCTGCTGTATTACCCCTATCACACCTTTGAGCACGTTCTTGAACTGCTGCGCCAGGCCTCTTTCGACCCGAGCGTGCTGGCTATAAAGATCAACATCTACCGTGTGGCAAAAGATTCACGCATCATAGATTCAATGATCCATGCCGCGCACAACGGTAAGAAAGTCACCGTGGTGGTGGAATTGCAGGCCCGCTTCGATGAAGAAGCCAACATCCATTGGGCCAAGCGTCTTACCGAAGCAGGCGTTCACGTCATCTTCTCCGCGCCAGGCCTGAAAATTCACGCCAAACTGTTCCTTATCTCGCGTAAAGAAGGTGATGAAGTCGTGCGCTATGCGCATATCGGGACGGGGAACTTCAACGAAAAAACGGCACGCCTGTATACCGACTACTCGTTGCTAACTGCCGATTCGCGCATTACCAACGAAGTGCGTCGGGTGTTTAACTTCATCGAGAACCCGTATCGCCCGGTGACGTTCGATTATCTGCTGGTTTCCCCGCAGAACTCACGCCGTCTGCTGTACGCGATGATCGACAAAGAAATCGCCAACGCGCAGCAAGGACTGCCTTCCGGCATTACGCTAAAACTGAATAACCTGGTCGATAAAGGTCTGGTTGACCGCCTCTATGCGGCCTCAAGCTCTGGTGTGCCGGTCAATTTGTTGATTCGTGGTATGTGTTCTTTGATTCCGAATCTGGAAGGTATCAGCGACAATATTCGCGTTATCAGCATCGTTGATCGCTATCTTGAACATGACCGGGTCTATATCTTCGAGAACGGAGGTGACAAGCAGGTGTATCTCTCCTCCGCTGACTGGATGACAAGAAACATCGACTATCGTATCGAAGTTGCCACACCGCTTCTTGACCCGCGCCTTAAGCAACGCGTGCTGGATATTATCGATATCCTGTTCAGCGACACGGTGAAAGCCCGCTTTATTGATAAAGAACTGAGTAATCGCTACGTACCGCGCGGAAACCGCCGTAAGGTTCAGTCACAATTGGCGATTTACGATTACATCAAATCACTCGAGCAACCTGACTAAAGATATGCCAATACACGACAAGACTCCACGACCGCAGGAATTTGCTGCGGTCGACCTTGGTTCAAACAGTTTCCATATGGTCATTGCCCGCGTGGTTGATGGCGCAATGCAAATTATTGGGCGACTGAAACAACGCGTACATCTGGCGGATGGCCTCGGCGAAGATAACAAGCTGAGCGAAGAGGCCATGGAGCGCGGGCTAAGCTGTTTATCACTGTTCGCCGAACGTTTGCAGGGGTTTCCTCCATCAAGCGTATGTATCGTGGGAACCCATACTTTGCGTCAGGCACTGAATGCGACTGATTTTCTCAAGCGAGCGGAAAAAGTCATCCCCTACCCAATTGAGATTATTTCCGGCAACGAAGAAGCCCGATTGATCTTTATGGGCGTTGAACATACGCAGCCGGAAAAAGGTCGCAAGCTGGTTATCGATATCGGCGGCGGCTCAACAGAACTGGTGATCGGAGAAGATTTCGAGCCTAAACTGGTCGAAAGCCGCCGTATGGGTTGCGTCAGCTTTGCCCAGATGTATTTCCCGCGCGGTGTAATTAACCGCGAAAACTTCCAGCGTGCCCGCATGGCGGCTGCGCAAAAGCTCGAAACCTTAACCTGGCAGTTTCGCATTCAGGGCTGGAACGTTGCGCTGGGCGCATCGGGCACCATTAAAGCAGCCCATGAAGTGCTGCTGGAGATGGGTGAAAAAGACGGTTTTATCACCCCCGAACGTCTGGACAAGCTGACATCTGAAGTGTTGAAGCACGCGTCATTTGATGCGCTCAGCTTGCCGGGGTTGTCAGAAGAAAGAAAAGCTGTGTTTGTACCCGGACTCGCGATTCTGTGCGGCGTTTTTGACGCGTTAGCTATTCGCGAACTTCGCCTTTCTGATGGTGCGTTACGTGAGGGCGTGCTGTACGAGATGGAAGGCCGTTTTCGCCACCAGGATGTTCGTAGCCGTACCGCCAGCAGCCTGGCGAACCAGTACAATATTGACAGCGAACAGGCCCGGCGCGTACTAGAAACAACGATGCAAATGTACGACCAGTGGCATACGCAGCAGCCAAAGCTGGCCAATCCCCAACTGGAAGCGTTACTGCGTTGGGCAGCAATGCTGCATGAGGTTGGGCTGAACATCAACCACAGCGGTTTGCATCGCCACTCTGCGTATATCTTACAAAACAGCGATCTGCCTGGTTTCAATCAGGAACAACAGCTGATGATGGCAACATTAGTTCGTTATCATCGCAAAGCGATTAAACTCGACGACTTGCCCCGCTTTACGCTGTTTAAGAAGAAACAGTTTCTGCCGTTAATTCAGCTGCTGCGCCTGGGCGTGCTGTTGAATAATCAGCGTCAGGCGACCACCACACCGCCGACTTTGACCCTGATTACCGATGACAGCCACTGGACCTTACGCTTCCCGCATGACTGGTTTAGCCAAAATGCGCTGGTGCTGCTCGATCTGGAGAAAGAGCAGCAATACTGGGAAGCCGTAACAGGCTGGCGACTCAAAATTGAAGAAGAGAGCTCACCCGATATCGCCGCATAAGATCTCAGCAGGTGTCAGTTCATCTGGCACCTGCTTTTCCAGAGTTTCATTCAACGGCAGTGGCTCACCAATCAGATACCCCTGCATGTAATCAATCCCCAGCGAAATCACCGCACTGCGTATTTCTTCGCTTTCGACGTACTCCGCAACCACCAGCATTCTTTTCATCCGCGCCAGATGGCAAATAGAGGCCACGATTTGGTAGTCGAGGCTGTTCGAAACAATATTGCGAATAAAGCTACCGTCAATTTTCAGGATATCGGCATTCACATTTTTCAGCCGCGCATAGCTGGCATACCCAGTACCAAAATCATCAATCGCAATCTGACAGCCCAGTGATTGCAGCTGCAGCAACGTTGCCTGTGCCTGTTCCGCATTGGTCAAGGCATTGCTTTCCGTCACTTCAAAGATAAGTTGCCATGCTTCAACCTTGTACTTATTCAGTAACTGATTGATGTCATTAGGAAGTCGCGCGCGACATACTGAGGTAGGTGATAAGTTGATAGCAAACCGGTGGGCGGGCATTTTTTCCCGATTCTGCGCCATAAATTTCAACGTATTTTCAATCACCCACAGATCGATACGGGATGACAAACCAAACTCATGGGCTACCGGCAAGAAGCTATCAGGGGCGATAGTTTCACCGTCATCCCCCTCAAGCCGCAGGAGGATTTCGTGATAAACGTCGCCACGCACGCCAAAAATCGGCTGCGCCTTCAGGAAAAAACGATTGTTCTCCAGCGCCTGCTGAATACGGTTCATCATCGCAACTTTATCTTTCAGGTCGCGTTGCAGGTGCATCACACCACGCCGCTGCAAATTCTCTGGTGAATTGGTTGCCAGCGATAATTCGGCAATGGTACTTAACTCTCCCAGCAACAAATAGATATGGTTAACAGGAGAACGGACATAGCAAAAGCTGATCCCAACCTGCGGTTGCAAAGGCATTCCGTCCCAGACAAAACGAAACTGCTTGATATGCCTGTCCAGTGCTTCAATGCGTTCCTGGTGTAGCTCAGTGTTAAAACGCAGGATTAAATCATTACCTGACAATTGATAGACATGCTCATCCTGTTCAAGCAACGGTGTTATCCACTGAGCCAGTTTTTGCTTGTACTGGATACGCAGCATAATGCCGTAATTTTTCACCAGCAGCTCCATGCCCGGAACACCCAAAAAGCAAAGCACTGACCATGGCGCGTTTTTCAAATCCCGGTTCAAAGCGCGCAAATTCGGAATATGCACCATAGGGTCAAAGAAGGCCAGGCGATGATTGCGCCGGGTAACAAAACGTTGACGCGTTGCCAGGACAGCAATGAAATTCACGATGAAGGAAAAAACCAGATAACTTGATGAGGTAATGGCAAGCTGCGTATCGTAACCCGAATACCATGGCATATAGCGCTGATAATAATGAATTGCGGTAATAAGTACGACAGCCCATATCACCGAAATAAATCTATAACCGTAACGCATTGCCCCCCACAGCATGACGGGAAGTAACAGTGACAAGGTATAATTCGTGCTAAATATTGAGCTTTGTTCATTGAGCGGCATACACAACATTGCCATTAGCACAGTCAATATAATCAACCAGACCGCAAACTCTGTTTTAGTCACTTTGGTATCAAACTGCTGCTTTAACTGAGAAAAATAGCCTCTCAGATGCAAGGGGTTGCGAATTGTTCGAATGATGAAATAACACAGCGGCACACCTACAAGATTCCCCGCGAGTATGGACTGATAGTTGATCAATGTGCCTGTATTGAAGGGCATAACGCCCACCATGCCGGATTTGCTTTCATAAACACCCACAAATGCAGCAAACTGGAAGAGTATCAGAAACAGCGTTGCCGGGCAGAAGACCTGCCAGAACATACGCTGAAACATCAGGTGAGAATCCCCGTGGGAAACGTTGTTTCGTCGGGGAGAAAATACTTTATATCCTCCCCAGCTAAGCACGATTGTAACTATAAAGTGCGAAATTATTGAAAGTGTTTCAAATAACCCGACCTGCGGATATTTGTACCAGATAATGGAAATGATAATACCTGGCAATGCCGCCCAGCCAAAAAAAAGCATCAGGCTAATCATCAGCGCTAACGGCAGGTAGAAAAGAATTACGGTCCCCGTACTAATATGGGCATAGGTGGTGGCAGTGCTCAATATAGGCAACAACAAAGAAGGTAAGATGAGAGGTAATGCCCACCATCTATCTCTAATACCAATATAATTTTTATTGAGTTTCATAGATGCTCAGTAGAATCCCGCACATCCTGTAGGGGGTATTCAGACAGGCATCCCACCTGACCTTAAAACGATAAAGTAAAATACATCACAATGATTCATCGATTTTAGATGTCAGCAAAGTGTGATGCTTGATACATATCAAAAAACATGCCCCTCATTCATCAATTATTACTCTTTTCATTATTTTTTATCGTTAATACATTATTCATGCAAATAATAATATTAATTTCCATAACATAAGAAGATAAAACAACTGAAGCAATTTTACATAAGGAAGAATTGACCATTCCCTCTCAGTGTGCCTTAATGTGAGTATCGCCCTCAGTTGGGTACACTACAAGGAACCTTTTGTGAGCCAGGTTACCAGCCTACGCAAACGACACCGATTTAACAGTCGCATGATCCGGATCGTACTGCTTATCAGCTTTCTCTTCTTCTTCGGACGCTTCGTCTACTCCGCCATTGGTGCGTGGCATCACCACCAGGACAAAAAAGAACCTCAGCAGACCACTCAGCCGCAACAGACAGCTCCTGCACAAACCGACGAACATTGATCGCTCGCGCCTGTGATACCCCCAGCATTAAGATTCCTTACCGGATGGCTAATCGCCTGACATTTAACCATCCGGTAAGGGATTTGAGTGGCGAAACTTTACACATACCCCCCTCTCCCGCTTAATTATCAGATAATCGACCGTATTTTTCGCACAAATGCACAATCTTTTCATCCCACTTCACCGCACCATTCGCGCTGATTTTTACGTTCCGGTTTAGCGGACATAAAAAGACAAACAGTGCTCAAATAAACGCTAATTAATATCACCAGCAAATATCACTGACGCAAGCATTTATATTTCGCATGAAAATTAAATAGTTATTTGAATTGTTATCATTTTTAAATACTACAGGGTAATACCATGAGTGGTTTTTTATTATTCCCGAAAATAAGAAGCGGCCTTGAGTGGATCGCCGGGCACAGCGATGCTGTCATTCAATTCGGCTGGAATATCGTTGCCGCCGTGATCTTATTGTTTATCGGTAAATTTATCGCTCGTCTGCTCTCTCGTGGGCTGGAAAAGTTACTGCTTAAACGTAAAGTCGACAGAACGATCATTCAGTTCTTCACCGCGCTGGTACGTTACATTACCCTCGCCTTTTCCGTCGTCGCCGCATTAGGTCGCATCGGTATTGAAACATCCTCCATTATTGCCGTCATCGGTGCCGCCGGACTGGCCATTGGCCTCGCGTTACAAAGCTCGCTTTCCAACTTTGCCGCTGGCGTGCTGTTGGTTTCCCTGCGGCCTTTTCGCGCCGGAGAAGTAGTGCAGATTGGTGCAGTCACCGGAACAGTAGAAAAGGTGCACATCTTCTCCACCACCCTGCTAACCGCGGACAGCAAAGAAGTGGTGATTCCAAACGGTAAGATCATCGCTGACAACATCATTAACTATTCCCGTCACCCTTTTCGTCGTATCGATCTGGTGATTGGTGTGGGTTATCAGAGTCGGATTGCAGAGGTTAAACAAGTTATTAATCACATTATCGAGCAGGACAGCCGCATCGATAAGCAACGTGGGGTAACCGTTCGTCTGGGCGAATTGGGCGCTTCAGCGTTGAATTTTTACGTGCGCGTATGGGTGCCCAATATCGAATACTGGAATACCTATTACGATCTGCTGGAAAACATTAAAGAGGCATTGGACGCCAACCATATCGACCTACCCTATCCACAGATGGATGTGCGTATTCAGAATGTCGCACCTCAGCAGCAGCCCCAGCTGCAACTGGTCGATTAATCTATTGCTTTCTCTATTTCAGTAGAGAAAGCATTGATACAACAATTGGATTGAATCAAAAACCACCCACTATTTCAGCCCATTCACCCTCAATCATAAAGTGCACCTATAAAATACACAGAGCGGATTTGCACTCTCAAAGACAGACATGACTAAAATCATATATCACATTGTTATATAACAAAAAAATAGGCTTTAAATGAAAAAAACGATAGGTTTACTTTTATTAACGGGCAAGATTAAATGCATTGCTTTTTCGATGTGATTAACAAGGAATAGTAATGAACTTTAAAAAATGCGCCCTACCTTTAGCACTCATTGCCTGCTTCTCAATTGCTGGCTGCCAATCTAACGCTGACGAGCATGCGGCGGATGTTTATCAAACCGACCAGCTTAATTCAAAGCAAGAGACAAAAACGGTCAACATCATCTCGGTTTTGCCCGCGAAAGTGGCAGTAGACAATACGGCAAATAAACGTGCAGCGCAGGCTACTGGCGCTATTCTTGGCGCAGTTGCAGGCGGAGTCATCGGCCATAATGTGGGATCACGCGGTAATACCAACACTACGACTGGTGCCGTTGCTGGGGGTACAGCGGGTGCTGTGGCCGGCTCAATGGTCAATGATAAAACGTTAGTTGAAGGCGTATCTTTAACCTATAAAGAAGGTACTAAGGTTTACACTTCAACGCAGGTCGGTAAGGCTTGCCAGTTTAGTACTGGTCTGGCAGTAGTCATCTCCACCAACTACAACGAGACCCGAATTCAGCCAAACGCGAAATGCCCTGAAAAAAGTTAACGATTGAGGGGACACATGAAAAAAATCGTTCTGGCGACCTTTCTCAGTATCTTTAGCAGCGCGGCGTTTTCATCGTCTTTGCAGGATCAGCTTTCGGCAGTCGCTCAGGCTGAACAGCAAGGGGCTAACGAGGAAAAAAAACAGCACGACGACTGGGTAGCTGAGCGCAATAAGCAGATCCAGCAAGATAAACAGCGGCGCGCTAGTGCCCAGGCAGCCGCTAATAAAAAAGCCGCTGCCGCGGCCGCTGAAAAGCAAGCCCGACAAGATAAGCGCGACGCCGAAGCTTTGCAGGATAAGAAAAGAGATCAGGGTTATGAAGATGAACTTCGCAGTCTGGAAATTCAAAAGCAGAAACTGGCTCTGGCTAAGGAAGAAGCGCGGGTCAAAAGGGAAAACGAATTTATCGATCAGGAATTGAAAAGTAAGGCCGCGCAAACCGACGTGACGCAGTCTGAAGCCGATGCCAATAGAAACATTTCTGAAGGCGGACGCGATCTCATGAAGAGTGAAGGTAAAGCTCGCGAAGATAAAGCTGATAGTTGGTTTAACTGATTTTTACCTTAACCGCTCTTGCCTAAACAAAAGCCCTCTGTCATATAGAGGGCTTTTAGTATTTACCAATTCAAATTAAGGTAAAATATGGCGCGATTATTCCCACCCAGCTATCAATGAGAAAATAAAATCTAAACAAATCAATGCTTTGAAACAGACCACTTAGCAGATACCACGAAAAATACCATGTCTCAATAATAGAGCTGTCTACAGGCTGTTCAGACGAACAATATGGCCGCTCTACTCCTACTAGAGTCCTTAGCTCGGTAACATCACTAATTTCAACATAGATGTGAACAAAATGAGGCATCAACGCACCTATTCAGTTAGTGTATTTGATATCGTATGTGGCAACGAAAAATGGAGTTACAATCTTGAAAGTAAGCGAGTTATCTAGCCAAATTGGCCGACTTTACGGCTTAAACAACATCAACATAATTATGGGCCGAAACGGTGCGGGAAAAAGTCGTTTCCTTCGCGATATCGAACAAACAATCAGCCAGAACAAGCAGCAATTTTATGTCCGGTATGTAAGTCCAGAGCGAGCAGGGTCGTTCAAGCGTGATGGCACCATCCTCACAAATATGAGCGACAACCCCGAATGGCTGAGGCACACTCGGGCAGTTAATCAGGCAAGCAACTTCAAAGCTGCATCGGCTATGCTATTTCGCGAGGCCGAGACGCTTTACTTACGTCGACTTGCCAATACTCCGGAAATTCGAACTGATCTAACGCGAAACTTTCAGACAGACCGATTAAGTAAAATTAATCAGCTTCTCACTAACATTTCGCTCGAGATGGGTAATGCTGATTATGAGTTTCGATCACTTGTAGATGGTCAGATTATTGATCCGGCCCAAATCAGTAGCGGTGAATCGGAAGCGGTTGCATTAGCCGCGGAAATCATCTATTTCTTCGACACAATAGATCCGGAGAAATTCAACGTACTCCTCCTCGATGAGCCTGATGTACATCTGCACCCCGACCTCCAAGCTAGACTGGGCAAGCTGATAATCAGTATGCTCGACGAATTCAGAACACACGCGAACAGTATTGCCATATGCTTATCCACCCATAGTTCCCCGCTCGTCTGTTCTCTTGCCGCCTCCCCATATGTATCAATCGGCACGAAGAGCTTTGCAGTGAATGAAATCTCATTGATACCGGCCAGCGATGAACTTCGAAAGATTGCACCATTCTTCGGGCACCCCCTATCGCTTTCTCTTAGCGAAGACGCTGCATTAATTTTGGAAGGAGAGGACGACGAACGAGTCTGGCAACAAGCAGCCAGAACATCACAGGGTCGAATAAAAATCTTTCCCGTACTAGCAGGTAGCGTAGATCAACAGAGTCAACTTGAGGATTTCTGCGTAGACCTCCTTAGTACACTCTATGACAATCCAATCGCCTTTTCCCTTCGTGATGGCGATGGTGTAATCAACGAGTCGCTTGAACATCGCCTACCTCTTAAACGCTATCGCTTACGATGCTACGCTATCGAAAATGTTCTTTTGACTGATTCATGCCTTGCAGTAATGAATGTTGCATGGGCGGAATTTGTAGACGCAGCCAAAAAATGGGTTGAGGATAATCAAACACACTCCGACATAGCGTTGATTGCAGAACTAATGGAATCGAGCGACCGATTGCGTCACAAGAAGATCAAGAAAATCCGCCAACTCGTCTGTGCTATTGTTGAGTGTAAAAAACCTTGGGAGGTAGTAGTTGGACAAGCAATCGGGGCATTGACCAGAGAAGACCTTGAAAACTCAAATATGTTGATCGATTTTCTTGGAGGAGAGATGGTCAGCGACGTCATCTTCAGGGACGCAATAAACCCATGAGAATGACCTGATACCATGACCACGATTGATCCGCCCTCATGGTATCAGTATTTATTTTATAACCCGCCTCTCAATACACCAAGATATTGCGGTAAAGTGGAGCAGCATGATTACCAGCTTTATCTGGCGATAAATGATATTGAGCATACGAAAACGAAGGCAATGTCATCTAAGACCAATAGTATCTGCGAGCAGTTCCATAAAACGATACTGAACGAGTTTTATCAGGTGACGTTCCGCAAAAAGTTATATGATGATCTTGAAGCATTACAATCGGTTCTTGATGAATGGCTGGTTCACTATAATAATGAGCGAACCCATCAGGGAAAAATGTGCAGTGGCCGAACACCGATGGAAACGTTACTTGATGGAAAGCACATCTGGGATGAGAAAAACTCAAGCCAGATGTAATCTGACAGATACCTTTATAAATAGCCGGTAATTGTCAGATCAGGTCCGATCTAATACAACTTAACTGTGTTATGAGCAATACTGAGGATGGATATGGAACCAGAGAAATTTGCTGAAACTGCAATAGGATTTACCAAAAGCCCTCTTGGTATCATTGCACTCTTTATTGTTCTCGTTTATGGATTTGCCTCTTTCGTCGTTGGCTTTGGTAATGGCTTATCAGAGCATATAGCTCCCCTTATTTATTTCATGGTTTTCTTTCCTGTCATTGTGTTTCTTGGCTTTCTCTGGCTTGTTGCGAAACATCATAATAAGCTTTACGGGCCGTCAGATTTCAAAGATGAAAATAATTTTTTAAGAGCGCAAATAGCTACAGCAGCATCATTGACCGCCGCCACAGCAAAACAGTCTGAAAATAGTGCAGGGGTCACTGAAAGCCAACTGCGAAAAATCGTCAACGTTGTATCCAATGCAAAACGGCAGAGTAAGCATGAAAAATGGCGAAATCGTATTTTATGGGTGGATGATCGACCAGAAAATAATGTTTACGAAAGACAGGCATTTGAGGCACAGGGAATAGAGTTCGCTTTAGCTCTTTCAACTGACGAAGCCTTGGAATTGTTAAAAACAAATAAGTTTGCAGCTATTATTTCGGATATGGATCGCAAAGAAGGGGCGCAAGAAGGTTATGTCTTACTAGAAAGATTACGCGCAATGGGAGACAAAACTCCTTTTATGATCTATGCGTCCTCAGATCTACCAGAGCACAAGAGAATGGCGAGAGAAAGAGGTGCAATTGGCTCCACTAATCGAGCAGAAGAACTCTTTCAAATTGTCATGGGTGCGATTACCAATGGCTCATAACAAAGCCATTAAATTCGCCCCCTACGGCTACGGTTGCCGGACGCTCACAACGGCCAGTATCTCATTTGTCGATTTGATCGATCTCATCATACCCTTGTAAGCACTTCCGGCTAGACTGTTTTGGAATACCGCCATTTTGTTGGTAATGGCTTTTATCTTTAGGCCATAGCCGATGTTATAGAGTTACGGCCTTAGAAATAGAAGTCATACACTCAATGAAAAACCAATAAAAAATGCCAGTCAGAAAACTGACTGGCATTAAAGTTAGTTGAAAAAGCTTAATTACTATTTATAGCCAGTCCTACTCCCACTCAATGGTAGCCGGTGGCTTACCGCTGATGTCATACACCACGCGGGAAATACCGTTCACTTCGTTGATAATGCGGTTGGATACGCGGCCTAAGAAGTCATACGGCAGGTGTGCCCAGTGCGCGGTCATAAAGTCGATGGTTTCAACCGCACGCAGGGAAACAACCCAGTCGTACTTGCGACCATCGCCCATCACGCCAACGGAACGTACCGGCAGGAACACGGTGAACGCCTGGCTTACCTTGTTGTACAGGTCAGCTTTGTGCAGCTCTTCAATGAAGATAGCATCCGCGCGACGCAGCAGGTCGCAGTACTCTTTCTTCACTTCGCCAAGCACACGCACGCCCAGACCCGGTCCCGGGAACGGGTGACGGTACAGCATGTCGTACGGCAGGCCCAGCTCCAGACCAATCTTACGCACTTCGTCTTTGAACAGCTCACGCAGCGGTTCAACCAGACCCATCTTCATCTCTTTCGGCAAACCGCCCACGTTGTGGTGAGATTTGATAACGTGCGCTTTGCCGGTGGCAGATGCCGCGGATTCGATCACGTCCGGGTAGATGGTGCCCTGCGCCAGCCACTTAACGTCTTCCAGCTTCAGCGCTTCTTCATCGAATACTTCCACGAATACGCGGCCAATGATTTTACGTTTAGCTTCTGGGTCGTTCTCGCCTTTCAGCGCGTCCAGGAAACGCTTTTCGCCTTCCACGTGAACGATGTTCAGGCCAAAGTGGTCGCCGAACATATCCATCACCTGCTGAGCTTCGTTGAGACGCAGCAGACCGTTGTCGACGAACACGCAGGTCAGGTTTTTGCCGATTGCACGGTGCAGCAGCATCGCGGTCACGGAGGAGTCAACGCCGCCGGACAGACCGAGGATAACTTTATCATTGCCAACCTGCTCACGAATGCGGGCAACGGCGTCATCGATAATTTTTGCCGGCGTCCACAGCGCTTCACACTGGCAGATGTCGCGCACAAAACGCTCCAGCATGCGCATGCCCTGACGGGTGTGGGTAACTTCCGGGTGGAACTGCACGCCGTAGAAGCGTTTTTCTTCGTGCGCCATGATAGCGAACGGGCAGCTGTCGGTGCTGGCAACGGTCACGAAACCTTCCGGAATGGCGGTCACTTTGTCGCCGTGGCTCATCCACACGTCCAGCAGCGGTTTGCCGTCTGCGGTCAGGGAGTCTTCAATACCGCGGATAAGCGCGCTGTCGGTCTGAACTTCAACCTGCGCATAGCCGAATTCACGTTCGTTAGAACCTTCAACATGGCCACCGAGCTGCATTGCCATGGTCTGCATGCCGTAGCACACGCCGAACACCGGCACGCCCGCATTGAAAACGTATTCCGGCGCACGCGGGCTGTTTTCTTCGGTGGTACTTTCCGGACCACCGGAAAGAATGATACCGCTTGGGTTGAATTCGCGAATTTGTGCTTCCGTAACATCCCATGCCCACAGTTCACAGTAGACGCCCAGTTCACGTACGCGACGTGCAACCAGCTGAGTGTACTGCGAGCCGAAATCGAGGATGAGAATGCGATGTTTATGAATATTGTCTGTCATTGACGCTAATTCCGAGGCAAGTGAAACAAATTCGCCCGGCATATAGCCGGGCGCGGAAACTTATCAGGAGCCCATGCGGTAGTTAGGGGACTCTTTGGTGATGGTCACATCGTGAACGTGACTTTCCTGAATACCCGCACCGCTGATGCGTACAAACTCTGCTTTCGTTCGCAGCGCGTCGATAGTACCACAGCCGGTCAGACCCATACAGGAGCGCAGGCCGCCCATCTGCTGGTGAATGATCTCTTTCAGGCGACCTTTATAGGCAACGCGACCTTCGATACCTTCCGGGACCAGTTTGTCAGCAGCGTTATCGCTCTGGAAGTAACGGTCAGAAGACCCTTTGGACATCGCGCCCAGAGAACCCATACCGCGGTAAGATTTGTAAGAACGGCCCTGGTACAGTTCGATTTCGCCCGGGGATTCTTCAGTACCCGCCAGCATGGAGCCAACCATCACTGCGGCAGCACCAGCAGCAATCGCTTTAGCGATGTCGCCGGAGAAACGAATACCGCCGTCGGCGATAACCGGAATACCGGTGCCTTCCAGCGCTTCAACGGCATCAGAAACGGCAGTGATCTGCGGAACACCGACGCCGGTCACGATACGGGTAGTACAGATGGAGCCAGGGCCGATACCCACTTTAACTGCGCTGCAGCCAGCTTCAGCAAGCGCGCGAGCACCTGCGCCCGTAGCAACGTTACCGCCGATGATCTGCAGGTCAGGATATTTAGCGCGAGTTTCACGGATACGCTGCAGAACGCCTTCAGAGTGGCCGTGAGAGGAGTCAATCAGCAGAACGTCTACGCCAGCGGCAACCAGCGCGTCTACACGCTCTTCGTTACCTGCGCCAGCACCTACCGCTGCACCAACGCGCAGACGACCATGCTCGTCTTTACAGGCGTTAGGTTTACGTTCTGCTTTCTGGAAATCTTTTACGGTGATCATGCCGAGCAGGTGGAAGCTGTCATCAACAACCAGCGCTTTCTCAACGCGTTTTTCGTGCATTTTGGCAAAAACGACATCGCGCGCTTCGCCTTCACGAACGGTCACCAGACGCTCTTTTGGCGTCATATATACGCTAACCGGCTGGTTCAGGTCAGTCACAAAACGCACGTCACGGCCGGTGATGATGCCGACCAGTTCGTTATCTTCAGTCACTACCGGGTAGCCAGCAAAGCCGTTACGCTCGGTCAGTTCTTTCACTTCGCGCAGAGTAGTGGTTGGCAGTACGGTCTGTGGGTCAGTTACCACGCCAGATTCGTGTTTCTTCACGCGGCGAACTTCTTCAGCCTGGCGCTCGATGGACATGTTTTTGTGGATAAAACCGATGCCGCCTTCCTGGGCCAGGGCAATTGCCAGGCGCGCTTCCGTCACGGTGTCCATTGCTGCGGAGAGCATAGGAATGTTCAGGCGAATGGTTTTCGTCAACTGGGTGCTGAGGTCAGCAGTATTCGGCAGAACGGTAGAATGAGCGGGAACGAGGAGGACGTCGTCAAACGTCAGGGCTTCTTTTGCGATACGTAGCATGGGCAATATCTCACCTGGGAGGTTATTAAATATTGCCGCGGCATTATACAGAGCGTAACCGATTGCATCCACACTTTTTTGCAAAAAAACCTTGCGCTCCTCTGTGAGCATGTTACTTTCGACTGAATAACTTGCTGATTTAGAATTTGATCCCGCTCACATGTTATCCTCTCAGACCACCTCAATTTTTACCGTAAGCCGCCTAAATCAGACGGTTCGTTTGCTGCTTGAGCAGGAAATGGGACAAGTTTGGATCAGCGGTGAAATCTCGAATTTCACTCAGCCGTCCTCCGGTCACTGGTATTTCACGCTCAAAGATGACACCGCCCAGGTACGCTGCGCGATGTTTCGCAACAGCAATCGACGGGTAACGTTCCGCCCGCAGCACGGTCAGCAGGTCCTGGTACGCGCCAACATTACGTTGTACGAACCGCGTGGCGACTATCAGATAATTGTTGAGAGCATGCAGCCAGCTGGTGAAGGCTTGTTGCAGCAAAAATATGAGCAACTCAAAGCCAAACTGCAGGCTGAAGGGCTATTCGATCAGCAGTTCAAAAAATCACTACCCTCTCCGGCTCACTGCGTTGGGGTCATTACCTCGAAAACCGGGGCTGCACTGCACGACATTCTCCACGTGCTGAAGCGCCGTGACCCATCCCTGCCCGTTATTATCTACCCGACCGCGGTCCAGGGCGACGATGCGCCAGGACAGATCGTTCGCGCCATTGAGCTGGCGAACGCGCGGGGCGAGTGCGATGTGCTTATCGTCGGGCGCGGCGGCGGTTCTCTGGAAGATTTGTGGAGTTTTAACGACGAACGCGTAGCACGGGCAATCTTTGCCAGCCGCATTCCGGTAGTAAGCGCCGTCGGCCACGAAACAGATGTCACTATTGCCGATTTTATTGCAGATTTACGGGCGCCTACGCCATCAGCAGCGGCGGAAATTGTTAGCCGCAATCAACTGGAACTGCTGCGTCAAATTCAGCATGGCCAGCAGCGTCTGGAGATGGCGATGGACTACTACATCGCCAACCGTACTCGTCGCTTTACCCAGCTTCATCACCGTTTGCAACAGCAACATCCGCAACTGCGTCTGGCCCGTCAGCAGACCGTGCTGGAGCGGCTGCGTCAGCGGATGAATTTCGCTCTTGAGAATAAGATTAAGCAGGCCAATCAGCGCCAACAGCGCGTAAGCCAACGCCTGAGCCAGCAAAACCCACAGCCGCGAATTTATCGGGCGCAAACCCGTATTCAGCAACTGGAGTACCGTCTGGCAGAAATTATCCGCGCGCGTTTAAGCGCACAGCGAGAACGCTTCGGTAATGTGGTGACGCACCTTGAAGCGGTGAGTCCTCTCTCGACGCTCGCTCGCGGCTATAGCGTCACTACCGCGACCGACGGCAAAGTGCTGAAGCAGACCAAACAGGTAAAAACCGGTGATGTGCTCACTACCCGCCTGTCAGACGGCTGGGTAGAGAGCGAAGTGAAAGGCGTAACGACGGCAAAGAAAACGCGTAAGAAAAAGCCAGATTAAACCGGCACAAATTCCACACGTTTCTTCGAGATCAGACCATGGCCATTCTGACAGAAGTAATCCACCGCACCGCAGGCTTTTAACACCTGGAGTGGCTGATTGCACTCCGGGCAGCGCGCTTCTAACGGAATATCTTTTTTACAGTTTTCACAGTGTGCCACACCGTTTTGTGGTTCCAGTTCTGCATGACAATCCGGGCAGGTCATCGACATGGTGACTCCTTTAAATGGCGTTCAATTCTGCGCTAATTTTACCATGATACGCTTAGTGTGAACCACGCAACTGTTGCTGTAGGATCAGTAATCGTTCTACCTCATCCAGCCTGCGCTGCGTCGTGCGGCTCACCTCCTGCGGGCTGCGTTCAAACAGACTTTGCGTCCCCAGAATATGTTCCGCCAGACAATGGGCATAAATAGTACCAGGCAGACACCAGCGTTGCACAACATCACCGTCAATCAATTCGAGCACATCGTCGGCACCCCGTCGGTCGTAGCTGATGATACGCCCATCACGCAGATAAAGGCGCAGACCTTTTTGTCCGCCAGCAGGCCCCGCGTATTTATTCAGCCAGATATCCAACGGTACACCGCTAATCAGTCCTTGCAGATGCGCCTCTCCTTCAGCCGTGGTCAGGTCCCCCTGGATGATGTTACGTCCCAGACGGTCTTTAGCGCTCTTCACCTGCAGGGTCATGCTGTCATTACCGCCCAGGTAACGCACTGTTTCACGCAGCATGGCCAGTACGTGTGTGCCAATGTCCAGAATCACACCGTCCGGGTGGCGAAGCTCACGCGTATCTGGCTCACCAGTGGCAAAGTTGAGCGCGATCGGCTCTCCTGTAGCGTTATATCCGCTCGGCTCCTGCAAAAAACCGTCGATTTTAACAACGTCTGAAAAGTGAGAGACAAGTGCCTGTTGTGGGTTATCGCCCTGCCACTGCGCACCGAGTTTTCCCAATGCCAGCTGCATTGCGCCATTACGCGCCATCCAGTGGTCGAGCGCCAGCACACGATCGGCAGCGTCGGGTTGCTCCAGCAGCGTTTTCAGTTTTTTAATTTGGGAAAGCGTGGCAACAATCGGTTTTTCAACCACGATTCGTGCGATGGGAGCGGCCAGCGCCTGTTCAAGCACATCGAGATGATGCAGAGAAGCGGTGGTGATAAACAGGGTATCAAGCGGTGTTGCAAGAAGTTCAGCGAGCGATGCACAGCGTGTCACACCAGCGGGCTGTTTTGCGGGTTGCACGTCAAATCCCACACAGCACAGGGAATCACCGTAAAGTTTACGCAATGCGGGCAAGTATGCCGTTTCAACGACTGCGCCAAGCCCAACAAACCCTAACAGCATGTTCTCACCTCGTAAATGAATTGGCCGGGACATCACGTCTGCCCCGGCACAATCGAGGTGTTATCAGGCGCTAGTAGCCGGTTTAGTTTGCGTATTCTCCAGCATGCGACGGATCGGCACAATGAGGACGATCAGTACCGCGGCGCAGATAAGCAATGCAATCGAGCAACGAGCGAAGAGATCCGGCAGCATATCCAGTTGGTCGGCCTTCACATGACCACCAATCAGACCTGCGGCCAGGTTACCCAGCGCACTGGCGCAGAACCACAGGCCCATCATCTGCCCGCGCATTCTTTCCGGAGCCAGCAGCGTCATGGTCGCCAGACCGATCGGGCTCAGGCACAACTCACCAAGCGTCAGCATCAGGATACTGCCCACCAGCCAGAATGGGGAGACGCCTGCGCCACCGTTACTGAGAACGTTTTGCGCTGCCAGCATCATCAGACCAAAGCCTGCAGCGGCACAGAGAATACCGATAACGAACTTGGTGATGCTGCTCGGGCGAATGTTCATGCTCGCCAGTTTCGGCCACGCCCAGCTGAATACCGGTGCCAGCAGAATGATAAACAGTGCGTTTATCGACTGGAACCAGACCGCCGGGATTTCAAAATCGCCGATCATACGGTTAGTGTAGTCGTTAGCGAACAGGTTGAACGAGGTTGGCTTCTGCTCAAACGCAGACCAGAAGAACGCGGCGGAAACCAGCAGGATAAAGCAGACCAGCAGTCTGGCGCGCTCTTTGCGGTTCAGACCAGCAAAGACAAACAGGTAGATAAAATAAAGCGCGACGGAGGCGGCAATCACATACACCAGCATACTGGCAACCGCGACCGGATTTATCACAATCACGCCCTGCGCAATCAGCGTAACGATAACAGCTACGCCGACGGCCAGCGCCAGCAGCCACGCGCCCACACCGTTACGTTTCACTACCGGGCTGTTCCAGGTTGAGTCCAGACCCACTTCGCTGTCATAACGTTTCATCGATGGAACGGCAAACACGCGGAAGATGATCAACGCCACCAGCATCCCGATACCACCGATGCCAAAGCCCCAGTGCCAACCGTGGGATTTAATCAGCCAGCCGGAGATCAGCGGCGCGATAAACGATCCCATATTGATGCCCATATAGAACAGCGAGAAACCGCCGTCGCGACGCGCATCGCCTTTTTTATACAGCGTGCCAACCATCACTGAGATACAGGTTTTAAACAGACCGGAACCGAGCACGATAAACATCAGGCCGATAAAGAACAGGTTGTTCCCCATAATGGCCGAGAGCGCGATCGACAAGTGACCGAGCGCAATCAAAATGGAACCGTACCACACCGCTTTCTGTTGGCCGAGCCAGTTATCCGCCAGCCAGCCACCAGGCAGCGCGGCGAGATACATCGTACCGGCAAAGATACCCACAATCGCCGAGGCATTTTCACGCGCCAGCCCCATGCCGCCGTCATAAACGGTAGCAGCCATAAACAGGATCAGTAACGGGCGAATGCCGTAAAACGAGAAGCGCTCCCACATCTCTGTGAAGAACAGCGAGCCGAGCGGGTAAGGATGACCGAAGAAAGTTCGGCTTTCTTTTTGATTAACAGAGGATTGCATAATTCTCCCGAAAGTTATGTCGTCGTGCGTGTAAACACCGCGATGTACGCCAGCCAGTTACGTATCTGACCGATTTTTTACATGCGGCGAAAAGTTATTTAACCATTTGATAACCTAAGGCTAGTTTTGTCTAGTACCAGCCCCCGGACTTTAAGATGAAAACTCGACAAATGTCTACTTTCTTAGATTTAAACTTGGCAAAAAACGAATAGTGATTGACATCGCACGGGCTGAGGCTGGCGATGGAATATCGAAAAAAAACCCGCGACAAGCGCGGGTTTTTATCAACATCAGCAACGATTATTTGCTTTTTTTAATGTGCTTAATCAAACGTTTACGTTTACGCATCTGGGTCGGCGTCAGTGTATTACGTTTATTCGCAAACGGGTTTTCCCCTTCTTTGAACTGAATACGGATCGGCGTCCCCATCACGTCCAAAGACTTGCGGAAATAGTTCATCAGATAGCGCTTGTAGGAATCCGGCAGGTCTTTGACCTGGTTGCCGTGAATCACCACGATTGGCGGGTTATAACCACCGGCATGGGCATATTTCAGCTTCACACGACGACCACGCACCAGCGGCGGCTGATGATCTTCTACTGCCATGGTCATGATGCGCGTCAGCATCGCGGTGCTCACTCGACGTGTGGAGCTATCGTATGCTTCACGGACCGATTCAAACAGATTACCCACGCCGCTACCGTGCAGCGCAGAGATAAAGTGTACGCGCGCAAAATCAATAAAGCCCAGACGGAAGTCCAGCGTCTCTTTGACCTGCTCTTTTACTTCCTGCGTCAGGCCATCCCACTTGTTGACTACGATAACAAGTGAGCGCCCACTATTGAGGATAAAGCCCAGCAGCGACAGGTCCTGATCGGAAATCCCTTCACGCGCGTCAATCACCAGCATCACCACGTTAGCATCTTCAATTGCCTGCAGCGTTTTGATTACTGAGAATTTTTCTACCGCTTCGGTAATTTTGCCGCGCTTACGCACGCCCGCGGTATCGATGAGCACATATTCGCGTTCATCGCGCTGCATCGGAATATAAATACTGTCACGCGTGGTTCCCGGCATGTCGTAAACCACCACGCGGTCTTCGCCGAGAATACGGTTAGTAAGCGTGGACTTACCTACGTTCGGACGGCCGACGATTGCCAGTTTAATCGGCAAATCCTGCGGGTTGAAATCGTCCTCAGGCTCTTCTTCGCCGTTTTCTTTGGCTTCAAGCTGCGCCCAGTATTCTGCGTCTTCATCCACTTCTTCCTGAGGAGCAACGTCATCCATCCACGGCAGTAGAACATGCTCCAGCAGGCTGAGAACGCCACGACCATGGGACGCCGCGATCGGATGAATTTCACCCAGACCCAATGAGTAGAAATCAACAACCGCCTGGTCAGGATCGAGTCCGTCAGTTTTGTTGGCGACCAGGAACGTCGGTTTCTGGCGCGAACGCAGATGTTTAGCAATAGCTTCATCCGCTGGCATCAGGCCAGCACGCGCATCCACCATGAACAGCACAACGTCTGCTTCTTCGATAGCCAACAGCGACTGTTCCGCCATACGGGTTTCAACACCGTCTTCGGTGCCATCAATACCGCCGGTATCAATACAGATAAACTCACGGCCTTCAATTTCCGCACGACCGTACTTACGGTCACGAGTCAGACCCGGGAAATCCGCAACCAGCGCATCTCGGGTGCGAGTTAGACGGTTAAATAACGTGGATTTGCCAACGTTAGGGCGCCCGACAAGCGCGACCACAGGTACCATGTTTAAAGCCTCATTTAAAAAATCATCAGACAACGGGCACATTTTTTGCCCCGTTGTTAAAAACAGTAAAACGGCCCCTGCACCAGGAGCCGTTTTTCAAAGCGAGCGGCCGGGACGATTAACGCGTAATGGAGTACAGCGTACCGTCTTTCGCCTGGATCAGCAGTTTACCATCAGCAGAGACCGGCTCGGTCAGGAAACCTGAGCTGTCGACTTTCTGCTGGGCAACAAAACGACCATCGTCAACGTTAATCCAGTGCAGGTAGCCTTCGCTATCACCGACGACCAGATTGCCATTATACAATACCGGGGACGTCAGCAGACGGTGCAGCAGATCGCTTTGCGTCCACAGCGTCACGCCGCCATCGGTGGTCAGCGCCAGTACGCGGTCATTCTGGTCAACCAGGTAGATACGGTTACCGTCGACGATGAAATCATTCACCGAGCCCAGTTCGCGTTTCCACATAATCTGACCGCTGCGCAGATCCAGCGCCGTCAGGTTACCATTATAAGCCAGCGCGTAAACAACGCCATTGACGATAACCGGCGTGGTATCAACGTCGCTCAGACGATCGATTTCCGTTGGGCCTGTCGCCTGAGAGATACGCTGCTGCCAAATCATCTGGCCTTGCTGCATCAGCACGGCGCTCACGCGACCGTTATCACCGCCGACAATAGCTGCGCCAAAGGCGGTTGCCGGAGCGGATTCACCACGCAGAGACAGGGAAGGCATGTCGAGGTTAACGGTCCATTTGATGGCGCCATCAGCTTCGTTTAATGCCTGCAACTGGCCGTTGCTGGTGTGGATCAAAACTACGCCATCGCTCACAACAGGACGAGACAGCGCTTCACCGGCGACTTTCGTCTGCCATGCGGTGGTACCGTCGCTGGTATTCAACGCATAAACCTGTGCTTTTTCGCTGCCAATGTAAACATGTCCGCCGGACACGGTTACGCCGCCAGAAAGCTGTGCAGATGCACGGGAGAACCAGCCGTCTTTCTCTCCCAGATTCACAGACCAGACTTCTTTACCGTCGCCTGCGTTCAATGCTTTCACTACACCAGCGCGATCGGCTGCATAGACAACGTTATCCGCCAGCGCAGGGTGAAGATTGGAATAGAAATCACCAATACCGTTACCTACGGAGGTGCTCCATTCCGTAGACGGAGTAAACTGGTTTTCAACCACCGGTAATGGGGACATCTTAACGACATCTTCTTCGCCACTAAACAGTGAACAGCCGCTCAATAGGGTAACGGAAAGCAGCCCTGGCAGAAGTAATTTACGCAATTGCATCGGGTCCCTCTCAGATGGACAAATTATTGATTTTCATCTGCATCATTTCGCTCAGAGCAGGAGAGGCATCGCTTTTCACACCCGCTTCCCATGCGCTACGCGCACCTTGTTTGTCGCCTTTGCTCAGCAACGCTTCACCGCGCAGATCGGCAACAATGGCCGTCCACCCTTCACCTTTAATGGTGTCGAGTGTTTTCAGCGCGGTATCAGCCTGTTTAAGCTGAACCTGAACACGAGCCAGACGCAGGTTAATCACCGCTTTGAGATTTTCATCGCTGGTCGCAGCCAAGCCCTGTTGCAGCTGACTTGCGGCTTTCTCAAGTTCATTTTGGTCAACAAACTGCTGCGCAAGTTCCAGTGAAGCTAGCGCGCCGTAGGTATTTTTATTCTCTGCAGCAAATTTCTCAGCGGCAGGAATGCTGTCCGGTTTACCCGCGCTAACCGCAGTCACCGTATTTTGATATGCCAGAGAAGCAGAGCGTGCGGACTCCGTCTGATGGCTGGTCCAGTAACGCCAACCAACCAGCGCGCCAACCCCTAAAATGATCCCAACAGCCAGCGCCTTGCCGTTTTCAGCAAAGAAGCGTTTTACCGCATCAACCTGGTCGTGTTCGTTCTCGTAAATTTCCACGCTGTCCTTCTCCTTAGCCCAGTAAAGTGCGCAAATGCGCGGCAACGCTATCCTGCGCTACTGCCGTTTGCTCACCAGAGCGCAAATCCTTCACTACAACAGTACCGTCAGCCACTTCGGACTCGCCCAGTACCAGTGCAACGCGGGCGCCCCACTTATCGGCACGGGCAAACTGTTTCTTAAAGTTGCCGCCACCGTGGTTTGTCATCAGTTTCACACCAGGAACTTCATCGCGCAGACGTTCTGCAAGCGTCATTGCCGCCGACTGCGTGTCCGCCCCTGAAGCAACCAGGTATATATCGACAACAGGATCTGCGTTAAATTCCGGATTAACTGCCTGAACTAACAAAACAAGTCGTTCCAGCCCCATAGCAAAGCCCACGGCTGGCGTTGCACGACCGCCAAGTTGCTCTACCAGACCGTCGTAACGACCACCGGCACACACGGTGCCCTGAGAGCCAAGGCTGCTGGTGACCCACTCAAATACGGTGCGGTTGTAGTAATCAAGACCACGAACCAGACGCTGATTGACGGTGTAGGCAATGCCTGCGGATTCCAGCAGTTTGCACAAGCCCGCGAAGTGCTCGCGAGAGTCGTCATCAAGATAGTCGCCCAGTGCAGGCGCGTCGTTGAGCAGCGCCTGTACTTCCGGGTTTTTGGAGTCGAGAACGCGCAGCGGATTGGTGTACATACGACGCTTGCAGTCTTCGTCCAGTTTCTCTTTATGCAGTTCCAGGTAGGCGACCAACGCATCACGGTAGTTAGCGCGGGCTTCAAGCGAACCGATTGAGTTCAGCTCAAGGCTAACATGCTGAGAAATACCCAGCGCGCGCCACCAGCGAGCGGTCAGCATAATCAGCTCCGCATCGATGTCCGGGCCTTGCAGGCCAAATACTTCGACACCCAACTGATGGAATTGACGATAGCGTCCTTTCTGCGGACGTTCGTGGCGGAACATCGGCCCGATATACCACAGACGCTGTTCCTGATTGTACAGGAGACCATGTTCGATGCCGGCGCGTACGCAGCCCGCAGTCCCTTCAGGACGCAACGTCAGGCTGTCGCCATTACGGTCCTCAAAGGTATACATCTCTTTTTCAACCACGTCGGTAACTTCACCGATCGCGCGTTTGAATAACGGGGTCTGCTCTACAATCGGCAAGCGGATTTCACTGTAACCGTAGCTACCGAGCACGTTTTTGAGAGTGCCTTCAATGCGCTGCCAGATGGCGGTTTCGCCAGGCAGATAATCGTTCATGCCGCGAATGGCTTGAATGTTTTTTGCCACGTTTATTCTCTTTATGAATATAAAAATGAACCCTCAGCGCTAACCCGAACAATGCGGGCGCCATGCGGGTTCAATCATACACGGGAAGCACGCCGCTTCCCATCACGTTGTTATTTTTCAAGCTGCTGCACGTCGATACGACGCGCTTCGTCCAGAATACTCGCTTTAGCGCGGATGCGGGCTTCAAGCTGCGTAATCATGTCGTCGTTATCGAGTCTGTCCTTACGCACGCCGTCTTCATACAGGCCGCTTTTCTTGTTACCGCCCGTCACGCCCAGCGTAGAAACCAGCGCTTCACCAGGACCGTTTACCACGCAACCGATGATCGAAACGTCCATTGGCGTAATGATATCTTCCAGGCGTTGCTCCAGCGCGTTAACCGTACCAATAACGTCAAACTCCTGACGCGAACAGGTTGGGCAAGCGATGAAGTTGATCCCGCGCGCGCGAATGCGCAGCGATTTCAGGATATCGAAACCCACTTTGATCTCTTCCACCGGATCGGCTGCCAGAGAAACACGCAGCGTATCGCCGATCCCTTCAGATAACAGCAGGCCAAGGCCGATCGCGGACTTCACCGAACCACTACGCAGGCCACCGGCTTCGGTGATCCCCAGATGCAGCGGTTGATCGATCTGTTTCGCCAGCAGGCGATAGGATTCTACGGCGAGGAAAACGTCAGACGCTTTAACACTGACTTTGAATTGATCGAAGTTCAGACGATCGAGGTGATCCACATGGCGCATAGCGGATTCCAGCAGCGCCTGCGGCGTCGGTTCACCGTATTTTTCCTGCAGATCTTTTTCCAGCGATCCGGCGTTGACGCCGATACGGATAGGAATATTTTTATCACGAGCGCAATCCACCACCATGCGAATACGCTCTTCACTGCCGATATTACCTGGGTTAATACGCAGGCAATCAACACCGTATTCCGCTACCTTCAGCGCGATACGATAGTCGAAGTGAATATCGGCAACCAGCGGGACGTTAACCTGCTGTTTGATAAGCTTGAACGCTTCTGCGGCATCCATTGTCGGTACAGAGACACGAACAATGTCTGCGCCTACGCGTTCCAGCGCTTTAATCTGATTAACCGTCGCTTCCACATCCGTGGTACGCGTATTAGTCATAGACTGTACGGCGATGGGCGCACCATCGCCGATCGGCACGTTCCCAACGTAAATGCGTGTCGATTTTCTACGTTGAATTGGAGCCTGGTTATGCATTAAAAAATCTCCCGCATTGCCGTCTGTTACTGAGCCGGTGATTGTTCGGCATTAACGGTCAGACGCGCAACCTGGTTAGTTCTGATAAAACGACTCAGATCGACAGGTTTACCCTGGAACTGAATCTGCACTGCCGCCGGGGCGCCAATTTTCAGTTTGTACGGCGCTTGACCGGTCAGGTTTAGATTGCCGTCTTTACGCTGCATCCCGCTGAACAGTTTTTTACCGGTCGCATCGGTTACTTCCAGCCAGCAATCGGCGGTAAAGTTCATCACCAGCGCGTTAGGATCGGCTGCAGGTGTAGTCACACCTGCCTGATCGGTCGGCAGAGGAGCCGCTGTAGCTGGCGCTGTTGGCGCTGCGGTTGCGGTATCGACGTTAGCCTGAGATGGGGCAACAACGGCGTTCTGTTGCGCATCAGCGGCGGGTGCCGGGGTCGCAGCAACGTCTGGCGTTGACGCTGCGTCCGCTACCGCACCATCGTCAGGAGCCGGAGGGGTATCCTGCCCTGCTGCTGCGCTGGTATCTAACGGTACGTTCTGCGCACCCTCTTTACCGGCATTCAGCTCAGCAGAGGATTGATCGGCCATAGTGGTGATCTCTTCCTGCTGCGCTTTATGGTTCTGCCACCACCAGGCACCAGTCAGTCCGACAACGACAAACAGTACCAGCCAGGTAAAGGTCATTAACCAGCCGTCACGTTTCTTACGACGTTTACCGAGCGAGAAGCTCTGCATCGGTGCGACTTTAGCTGGTCGAATCGGAGCCTGTTTTTCCAGCCCTGGCAACAGTTCTTCTTCAGGAATATGCACCAGACGCGCATAAGAACGGATATACCCGCGCAGGAATGTTGAAGCAAGATCGGCTGGCGCCTTATCCTCTTCAATATCGCGTACCGTGGAGACCTTCAGGCAAAGTCGCTCCGCGACTGCCTGCTGGCTGAATCCGAGTTGTTCACGGGCATTGCGCAGACGAACGCCGGTGGATAGTGTTTCATTTTTGTCGTGCGTGGCTTCAGTATTCATTCGCTACAGCTGCGTAAATTTGGGTTCTGATGCCGGCGAGCCACAATGCTCACCCACACCGCGAAACATCTGGTCAGTTAACCTTCGTCAGACAGTATAAAACGGTCAGACTTTCAATGACAAAACGGCGTAAACCTGAGGGCTAAACACTTGTTACGCCGTTACATACTGCCTTAAAGTCGACAAAAACGCACCGTTATTATTGACCTGACGACGACAACAAAAAACCTCATATGGCTTACGTTGCACTACGGTACAGGAATTATACCGTAGTGCGCCAACATCAAACGGTCTTAATCTCGATAGCGTCGCCCTGCATACGCTTACGCAGAGTACGCTTGGTACGGTCGATAACGTCGCCCGCCAGCTGACCACAGGCTGCATCGATGTCATCGCCACGTGTTTTACGCACAATGGTGGTGAAACCATAGCTCATCAACACTTTGGAGAAACGATCGATACGGCTGTTAGAACTACGGCCATACGGCGCGCCCGGGAACGGGTTCCACGGGATCAGGTTGATCTTACACGGCGTATCTTTCAGCAGTTCTGCCAGCTGATGCGCGTGTTCAGTGCCATCATTGATGTGATCTAACATCACATACTCAATGGTTACACGACCCTGGTTAGCGTTGGATTTCTCCAGATAGCGACGAACCGCGCCAAGGAATGTTTCGATATTGTACTTCTTGTTGATAGGCACAATTTCGTCACGAATTTCATCGTTCGGCGCATGCAGAGAAATCGCCAGCGCGACGTCAATCATATCACCCAGCTTATCCAGCGCAGGGACAACGCCTGAGGTGGAGAGCGTGACGCGACGCTTGGACAGCCCAAAACCGAAGTCATCGAGCATGATTTCCATCGCCGGAACCACGTTGGTCAGGTTGAGCAGCGGCTCGCCCATCCCCATCATCACCACGTTGGTAATAGGACGCACGCCCGTAGCCTTCACCGCACCGACGATCTTCGCCGCGCGCCAGACCTGACCAATGATCTCCGATACCCGTAGGTTACGGTTAAAGCCCTGTTGCGCCGTAGAGCAGAATTTACACTCTAATGCGCACCCGACCTGTGAAGAAACACACAGGGTCGCACGATCGTCTTCCGGGATATACACCGTTTCAACGCGCTGATCGCCAACCGCGATAGCCCATTTGATCGTACCGTCAGAAGAACGCTGCTCTTCCACCACTTCCGGGGCGCGAATTTCAGCCACTTCTTTCAGCTTGTTACGCAGCACCTTGTTGATGTCAGTCATGTCATCAAAGTTGTCGCTGCAATAGTGGTACATCCACTTCATGACCTGATCGGCACGAAACGGTTTTTCGCCCATCTCTTTGAAGAATTCGCGCATTTGCTGACGGTTCAGATCCAGCAGGTTAATTTTTCCATTTTTATTTGGAACCGCAGGAATGACGACTTCAGAGGTGTTAACTAATTCAGACATAATTTTTTCCGGCCTCGTTGTTACACGTTGTGGCCCGTGGAGGGTTAAAAAGAAACGCCCCGGCAAGCGATCTGCTCTTCCGGGGCGTTGCATTGTACAAAGTCTGGCGCAGGGATGCCACGTTTGCACGAAGCATTAGCGAAAATAATATGTAAAGGAAGATCGTAGGCCTGATAAGACGCATCAGCATCGCCATCAGGCAAAGCAGAGCCGGATGCGCAAATGCTTATCCGGCCTACCCCACGAGCTTATTAGCGAGTGCGCGGGCAAACCTCACCTTCACCAAAGAAATAGGCGATTTCGCGCGCCGCTGACTCAACGGAGTCGGAACCGTGAGTACCGTTCTCGGTGAAGCTGTCAGCATAGTCTGCACGCAGAGTACCGGCCAGCGCATTCGCCGGGTTGGTTGCGCCCAGCAGATCGCGATGACGCTGTACGGCATTTTCGCTTTCCAGAACAGAAACAACGATCGGACCGGAGGTCATGAATTCAACCAGACCGTCAAAGAACGGTTTGCCATCGTGCTCAGCATAGAAGCCACGTGCCTGCTCAACGGTCAGGTGCAGCATTTTAGTGCCGACAATTTTGAACCCTGCTGCTTCAAAGCGCGCAAAGATGCTCCCAATAACGTTTTTTGCCACCGCGTTTGGTTTGATGATGGAAAAAGTACGTTCAATAGCCATGATAACCTCTGTAATGTGTTCTGTTGTTGTCTATATAGATGTACGACCTGGCGCGGATTATAAAGAGCATCCCGGCAATTGACTATTGATGAAGGTAACATTTCTTTAAAATAAGATGAATTTTAGCAACAAACAGTCACCAACTGGTCTACTGCATCGAAAATCTCACCGTCGCTACCTGACCAGCGTCATCCATCACTAGCAGTTGATAATCCCCTTTAGTCGCCAGCCGTAGCGTAAGACGACGTCCTCGTTCTTCCAGCCTTTCACCGTTAAGAAACCACCAGCGTTCACCGCTCCCACCACTGGTTTGCACCGGCAATGAGGCTTGAGCAGAACCGGGTAAACGCTTCACAATCGCGCCATCACGAATGCCTGTCAACTGCAATGGCTGCGAAGCGTCTTGCCCCAGCGGCTGACACGTGGCAGAAACTGGCGGTAACCTCGCCCCACGGCGTTCTGATTCCGGTAGCCATGGCTCCAGCGGCAACGGCCAGACGATTAATGTTTGCTCGTGCGCCTGCGGGCAATCCGCCGCCACACGTTTGCCTTCATCATCCAGCCAGACAGGAAAACGAATGCCATTAACCCCTTCCTGCTCGGGCAATAATAACGTTGGCGGCTGACTGCCATCCAGTAACCAGGTTGCCAGACGGCGACGGCAGTTGCTGTCTCCTGGGGCAAGGGATTGCCCGCCCGGCCAGCACACCACGCCGCGACTCACGGAATCAGGACGTGGATCTTCCGGCTGATTTGTCCCGCGAGAGAGCAAAAGATTGTTGACCTGAGTGAGCAGCGGCACGGCGCTGGCAAATCCAAACTGGCCCACCACCGGCGTTCCGTCTGGTCTGCCAGTCCAGATACCGATCACATAACGGGCGTTAACGCCAATCGCCCAGGCATCGCGATAGCCATAGCTGGTGCCCGTTTTCCACGCCAGCGGAACCACTCTGCTCAGCGAGTTATCCGGCAGCGGTTGCGCTTCGTCGGCCATGATACGGCGAATAATCCACGCCGCGCCCGCCGACATCAACGGACGTTCAAGCAGTGGGTCACCCGGCTGCAGACGCAGTTTTCCCGCTTTTCCCTTACGGGCAAAGGCGCTGTACGCTGCGGCCATATCTTCCAGCCTTGCCCCCGCGCCACCTAAAATCAGCGACAGATTCGGCGCAGCCCCTGCGGGCAGATACAGCGGTAAGCCGACGTTACGTAACGATGCGGCAAAGCGCTTCGGACCATAGGCTTCGAGCACCTGCACGGCAGGTAAATTCAACGACCTTACCAGCGCTTCGCTCATACTCACCGGGCCATGAAAACCGCTGTCAAAATTCCCCGGTCGATAATCTCCGGTTCGCCGCGGGACATCCTGCAACAACGAAGCGGGATGAATGAGTCCGTCATCCAGCGCCAGACCGTAAACAAACGGCTTCAGCACCGAGCCTGGCGAACGGATCGCATTCACCATATCCACATGACCAAAGCGGGTGTCGTCATTCATATCTACCGACCCCACCCAACCACGCACACTCATATCGGTGTGATCGACCACAATCATTGCCAGCGAACTGCGTGCAGGTAAGCGCCCCTTCCAGTTCTGCGCCAGCTCTTCCAGTTGACGCTGCAATCCGGCTTCAAGGGTAGTCACGATTTTATCGCTCCGGCTTTTTCCCAGCATCATGCGCGAGAATAACGGCGCTAACTGCGGCATTTGCCGGGGTGACAGCCAGACTGGCTCTTCACGCGACTCCTGTACCTGTTTGGCAGGCCAAATACCCTGGCTCGCCATACGTTCGAGTACTTTATTACGCGCCGCTTCAGCACGGTCCGGCCAGCGATCCGGACGCAGGCGACTCGGTGCCTGTGGCAAAACAGCCAGTAGCGCGGCATCGGAGTAACTCAAATGCGCGGGTGATTTACCAAGATAGGCCCAGCTTGCCGCCCCGACGCCCTGCAGCGTACCGCCAAACGGCGCACGGTTGAGATACAGTGTCAGGATGTCGCGTTTGGAGAGATGCCATTCCAGCTGCAATGCGCGCCAGAGCTGGCGAAACTTGCCGCCGAAGGTTCGCGGATGGGGATCGAGTAATCGTGCGACCTGCATGGTGAGCGTACTGCCGCCCGAAACCACACGCCCAGAGGAGAGGTCCTGCCATGCTGCGCGCAGTACTGAAAACGGATTGACGCCGGGATGCTTCCAGAACCAGCGGTCTTCATAGTTAATTAACGCCTCAAGGTAGCGGGGCGACACCTCATCAATCGTTACCGGATACCGCCAGATACCTTCGGCATCGGCAAAGCGCCAGAGTGGCGTACCATCATGTGCCACCACGACCCGTGCCGGATCGACTTCGTGCAAGGGCAGCGGCCAGATTTTATCTGCCGCCCAAACTGCCGCCACAATCAATAGCGCAACGGCTGCCAGCCAGAGCCAGCAGCCGCGTTTACCCAACCCGCGCATCATTTACGGTCTGACAATCAAAAGTCCCTCTGTCGCACCGGTCGCGCGCCACTGCGGAACATACATTGATTCCACCTGCGGGACGGGAACCTGGTAGGTCCCCGGCGTTACCGCTCGCGCCAGATACACCAGCGTAACCGGTTGTCCTTCATTGACCGCCACCGCAGCGACAAAGCGATCGTCACGGAACTCAACGTGCTGGATATCTGCCTGCTGCATCTGATTAAGCAGATTCGCCACTTCGCTACCGCTATCCTGCAGGCTGGCGCTGCCGTTGGCCAGATTCTGGTTTTCCAATTCCAGTCCTGCTGGCAGTAAGTCAACCACCAGCGCATCCGGCACGTTCTGGCTGGCTTTCACCTCCAGCCAGACCAGCACCAGCTCGCCGCTGCGCAGAGAATCCAGTGATTTACTGTTTCCGTCGAGCCCCAGGATTTGACGCTCAATATGCAGAACGTTGCTGGCAGGTGTCGGTGAGGTTTGCGGATAACCGCTCACATCCAGACGCAGCCACAGCGGTTGATTACCGGTATTGGTGACGCTCAGCGTAGACAGCGCATCGGCATCCAGATTACGCGTCTGTGATTTCTCCCCGGCTAACGGTTGCTCCGAGAGTGACGTTTGCGCCTGCCATGTGCCTGGCAAGTCCTGTAACGTACGGGCGGCAAGGAACAACGCATTATTTTCCTGAGTCGAGAGCCAGCGCTGCCCAAAGGCCTGTTCTGACAACGTGTTCAGCAGCGTATTCTGCACGTCAGGTTTGAGCTTGTTCTCTTCGAGCAAGGCCATCATCAACGCGTTATCCCGTAACGCACTGCCGTAATCCGCCATCCACTGTTGCGTATCGCGGCGCGGCGTATTCAGCGCCAGCGTCAACGCCTGTTCACTGCGGTTAGCATCGCCCATATTTTTCAGCGCGATCCCCAGTTGCAACAGCGGTAAACCAGAAGCCGCCTGAGCGCGTCGCTCCCAGATTTCACGCAATGCGCCGAGCGGGGCTTTTTGCTGACGCGCCAGAACCAACGCGGCGTAGGCTTGTACGGCAAACCGGCTTGCTGAAGAGTCGTCGGTATAGCGAATCGACAACATTCCAGGATCCTGCAAATAGCGCAGCAGCCGCTCGTTGCCACGGTTAATGACCTCTACCGGGACGCTGTAGCCCTGTTCATTTGCCCTAACAAGGAAATCCATGACATACGCAGTCAGCCAGTACTCTTCCGACCCGTTTTTATCCCACAGCGCGAAACCGCCGTTATCACGCTGCATCTGCACTAAACGAGAAATCCCAATATCGACTGCAGCACGGCGTTTTTCATCGCTGTCACCCACAATACCTAACGCCTTCAATTGCGCAGCATTGGTGTATAAGGATGGGAACAACCCGCTCGCCGTTTGCTCCAGGCAGCCGTAAGGGTAAGCCTTCAGTTCGCGGATATAACGCGCCAGATTCAGCGGCGGCTTACCGCTGAACAGCAGTTGTCCCTGCATCGTTGCAGGGGAGAAATTGGTCAGTTCTTCGCCCGGAAGCTGCCAGGTTGCGCCCGGTTGAAGTGCGACACCGTTATTAACGGTTTGCGCCGGGAACGCCGGACGCACGCCAATCTTCCACTGTTTATGCTGAACTGGCAGCGTTTCACCCGGTAAAGTCAGACCGCTAATTTCTGCCTGAATTTCGCCATCGCCAAACCCCTCCCGCGCACGCACCGGAATAAACAACGTAGTCCGTACGCCTGGTGCCAGATTCAATGGAGCAGGATCTTGTCCCATCAGCTCCAGTAAACCGCTGGCCGCGAGCTTAATATTCAGTGTTTGCGGTTTGTCAGTCAGGTTAGTCACGTCCAGCGTCAGTCGCGAGGTATCGCCTCCCGCCAGAAAACGCGGCATATTCAGTTCAGCAATTACCGGCGCGGCAACAATCACCTTGCTTTCACTGCTGCCAAAGTCATCCGCCGTCCAGGCCTGTGCCATTACCCGTAGCTCGCCGTTGAAATCACCAATCGGTAGCGTCACCGTACCTTCGCCCTGCTCGTTGAGCGTGACCGGCAGCGCCTGTTGCGCCACGATATTGACGTGATTGACCGGTGGCTTACCGCCGCGTTTTAATTCATCGCCATCACCACCAAAACGCAGTGCCGCCAGCCGCCCTTGCCCTTCGATCACCTGGCCGTAAATATCATAAATATCCGCGCCATAGCGTTTTTGTCCGAAAAATGCCTGCCACGGATCTGGCGTGGCGTAATCGGTAATGTTCAACACCCCGCTATCAACGGCAGAGACCAGCACGTTAACCTGTTTTGGTACGTCGCCATTTTTGACGCTGGCTTTAATCTTGACGGTCAACGACTGGTTTGGACGTATTTTCGCCGGGTTTTCCAGCGCCAGCGCCAGACGACGGTTTTCATCACCTAACGGCAAATGCAGTAAACCAACCGCCCGTTTTGGCGTGGCCGAACGGGACTTGTCGCCAGGACGAACCACCAGTGCACTGAGATACAAATCGTGGCGATTCCAGGTTTTATCAATCGGGATGGAGATATCGAGACCATCCGCCGGTACGTCTATTTCTTTCCACCACAGCGGGCCTTCGCTGGATTCCACCATCGCATAACCTTTGCCAGCAGCAGGAGCGGCAACGTGCAGCTTCATGGTATCGCCAGGACGATAGCTGGGTTTGTCCAGTTTCAGAGTCACGCGATCGGGACGCACAGCCCCACTGCCGTCGCTGTTATCCTGCCAGCTATAACCTGCCCAGAAGCGTACGCTGCTCACCGCATCATTCGGGGCTTTCACTTCCAGACGATAGGCACCCCACTCAACCGGGAAGCTGACTTTACCGGTTTCATCGGCCTTAAGATCCAGAGTCTGCTCACCTTCAACCAGATCCTTTTGATCGAACTGTGATTGCCAGCCCTCGCCTTCAGACCAGTTCCAGTAATAATCCCGGCGCTCGCGGATCAAACGCACCTGCAAACCGGACACCGCTTTTTTCTCGCCCTGCGCATCGGCATAAACAATGTCGAAAGCGGCGTTGCTGTTTTCATCAACGATAGGCTGATTCACAGTGGTATCAGTGCGGTAGTCATAGACGGCTTTTGCCGCAAACTGCGGACGAATACCCGGCAGCATGTCCGCAGGCCAGATGGCTTGTTCAGCCCGACGCGTCACCGGGCGGCCACCTGACTCCAGCAGGCTGGCTTGCAGGATCACCTGTAACGGGGAATGCGTCTCCTGCCATTGGCTGTTAGTGGTCACTTCGCCGCGACCGTGTTCATCCAGCGTAAGCTGAACTTCATCGAGGCTGCGGGACAGGTTTTCTTCGGCAATATTACCAAACTGGAACCCCGGCAATGCCTGCACCGCTTCGCGCAGCGGGCGCAGGAAAAGCTGCCCTTGCAGAGCATTGCCGTTAGCGGGCGCGCCGTACAGGTAGTAGCCCACTACCGAGAACTTCACTTCATCAGCCGGAGCCACCGGAATCTTATTAGCGGAGAGATTGAGCGCCATCCGCTCAGGCATAAAATCTTCGACGTGGAAATCCCACATACGTGACTGGTTGTCGCCCGTATTAGCACGAATATGCCACATACCGGTTGGCGCGTTGGTGTCCAGCGGCCAGCTAAAACGGTACAGACCGTTCTCCGGCTGGCTAACCACCGAACGTAACACTTGCCCGTCGGGCTTCACGACTTCCAGCTTCACCGGCTGGTCGGGCAACGTTTTGCCGTCGCTGTCACGCAGTAATCCGTTGAGGATCACCGTTTCGCCAGGACGATAGAGGTCACGGGGACCAAACATAAAGAACTGTTTGCTGTATCCCGGTGCACCGGCAATATCAAATTCAGCCAGATCCAACGCCGGGAGTTTCAGATCCAGCAGCGTGGTTTGCCCGTCTTTGCGGGCCAGCAATAAAGCCGCGTCTTTATCAGTCTCCAGTTTGACATGACCCTGCACGTCGCTGGTAGCCTGCGCCAGCGTCTGCCCTTTTTCGTTGAGTAACGTGACCTCAATACCCTGCTGCGCAGCGCCGTTTTCCAGACTCTGCGTAAAGACATCCAGTTGATTATGGTAACGGTGCGCAGACACACCAATATCGCTGAGCGTGAACAGCGTAGCGGCATTACTGTAGTTGTATTGTCCAGCCTGATTCATCACCGCGATGTAAACTCCTGCTTGCTGCAACGGCTTGATATCGCTCAGCGGCAGCAGCAGCTTCTCACGGGTGTTACGCGCAGGATTGAGGTCAAAGCGTCCGGTATACACCAGTTCCGCCATTTTCAGTAAATTGTCAGATTCCCAGTTCGTCAACGAATTGCGGTATTCCCACTGGCTGACAAATGCGCCGAGCGATTCAGGCTTCACACGAAAGAAGTTCACATCCACGCTGTTAACGTTGAGGGCCATTACCGGCAGGCCTTCAATTACTTTTCCCGGCAACAGCGAGCCGCGACTGGCAAACCCAACGCTTGGCTGTACATCGCGGGTGGTAATGTTTTTTTCATAATCAATAGCGAACGTCGCTTTATTCAGCGCCAGCAAATCACGCTCAATGGTCACCACCAGTTCCCGGTTAGGTTCCAGATGGCGTAAGCGCAGCTCTTTCAGATTTGGCGCCAGCTCCCAGGCACCATCCACTTTGCCGCTTTTTTTATCAACAACGTGCACGACGCGGGAAAAATCTTGTTCTGGATCGAGGGGAATGGAGAAGGTCAAAACGAGCGTTGCCGCACCGTCGAGCTGGACCTCTGAGGCATCCAGCAGCGTCAGCGACTTGCCCTGGCTTTGCTGCATCAGCTTTTGTAATTGAGCTTTATCTTTTGCTGGCGCAGTCTGTGCCGCAGGCGCATCAGGTTTCGCAGCCGTCGGTGATTTTTCGTTATTATTATCGCACCCGACCAGTGCCAGCATCAGCATGCAGGCCGCTACGCGTAAATGTTTCATTTTTCATCCCTGGCCGTAGTGGCCCGTTAGCTACGTAGAACAACTATTATGCGTCAGATTTCCGGCTGTGGAAGTCAGTAACTGAACAACGTTGTCTTAATTTAAGTGATTAATGTGGATTCACCTGACAAATCAGCCTGTTTTACTTGTCGCTTTACGGTAAACATCCGACAATTTGCCAAAACCTGGTAAAAATGGAGATGCCTATGACCACCGCCTTCTTTGTCGCTGCCGACTGGCTTGCCGAACACATTGACGACCCGGAAATACAAATTCTTGATGCCCGGATGGCACCTCCAGGACAGGAAGATCGCGATGTTGGCGAGGAGTATCGTGCGGGCCATATTCCTGGCGCAGTATTTTTTGATATTGAAGCGCTTTCCGATCATACCTCACCGCTACCGCATATGATGCCACGCCCCGAAGCCTTTGCCGTTGCGATGCGCGAGCTGGGCGTTAATCAGGATAAGCATCTGGTTATCTACGATGACGGTAATCTGTTTTCCGCGCCACGCGCATGGTGGATGCTGCGGACATTTGGCGTCGAAAATGTCTCCATTCTGGCAGGCGGTCTGGCAGGCTGGAAGCGCGATGAGTTAATGCTCAAGGAAGGCGATGAGGATTTACCTGAAGGTGAATTTAACGTGGCCTTTACGCCTGACGCAGTTGTGCGCGTTACCGATGTACTGCTGGCCAGTCATGAAAAAACGGCGCAGATCGTCGATGCCCGTCCGGCTGCGCGTTTTAATGGCGAAGTTGACGAGCCGCGTCCTGGTCTGAAACGTGGTCATGTGCCGGGTGCGCTTAACGTACCGTGGACAGAATTGGTTCGTGACGGCGAACTGAAAACCACCGATGAGCTGGATGCTATTTTCTTCAGCCACGGCGTGAGCTTTGACCGCCCTATTATCGCCAGCTGCGGCTCCGGCGTAACGGCTGCCGTCGTCGTGCTGGCACTTGCCACGCTGGGCGTTTCTGACGTCGCATTGTATGACGGCGCATGGAGCGAATGGGGAGCGCGCAACGATTTACCGGTAGAACCGCAATTATAAAGCTGGAAAAGCCGGATAGCGCTACGCTTATCCGGCCTACAATTTAGATAATCCGGTTCTGTTTAAAGTCGCGCAGGAAACCGCCCCAGCGGCGTTCGTAGAACGGTGCGATATGCTCAGTGATAAAGTGGCTCACGCCCTTCTCACCCTTCTTCACCTGGCAGATATCAATAGGTTCATCGCCCGGCAGCGTATCGGTCGCGACGCTGCCAGCAGCGTGGATGATCTCTTCAATATCCCCTTCCGCTTCAATACCAATCAGCAGATTCGGCTGGGCTTCCGCGCTTTCTTTGATTGAGCAGAGAAACGCGCGTTTTACCGGCTTAATGGTTTTAAACAGCGTAGTCAGCGAGTCAATCATCTGCGCCGGAGGTTCAGCGACTTCAGAGAGGATCAGCGATTCACCGCCTTCCAGTACTTCCTGGGTGCTGAGCGGATTCCCCTCTTCCCCCATCAGCAGGCTGATTTCACGCGGCATAAATTCTTTGCCGGTCGGCAGTTTCGCGTTGAGAAAGAGCGTTTCGCCGAGCGTCATTTCAAACAACGTACGCACCGGCATAACGACAAATGCTTGCTCATCTTCCACCGCCTGCTGCAGGGCTTCCAGAGAAGTGAAGAACGGGATCACGGTCGTGCCGTCTTCTTTTTCCCAGTGCTGCAGGTCGAGAGCGCAGTCTTCAACCACCGCCTCGCCTTCTGCGGCAGTACCCGGCACCCAGACTGTGGATTCCAGTAAAGTACGAAAAAATGCCGGACGATGCGCAGGCTCTGTTGCCGCTTGTTCCAGCAATGTTTCTAATTCGTTTTTTGTTTCGGACATAAGTATCACAAATTGGATGAATACATGTAGGCCGGATAAGCGTAGCGCCATCCGGCAATACAGTAATAAATTATGCGGTCAGCAGATTCGCAATCGTGCGCACACCCAGACCGGTTGCGCCCGCAGACCACTGCTCAACCGGCGCTTTGCGATAGGTTGCGGAGCAGTCGATATGCAGCCAGCCCTGCTGGTAGTTTTCCACGAAATGGGACAGGAAGCCCGCCGCGGTGCTTGCGCCAGCCGGGTAAGCCGCGCTACCGGTGTTATTCAGTTCGGCAAAGTTCGACGGCAACTGGCTACGGTGAAACTCTGCCAACGGCAGACGCCAGAACGGTTCGTTTTCTTGCGCCGCACTTGCCAGCAGGCGAGCAGCCAGCTGATCATCAAAGCTAAACAGCGCGTGGTAATCGTTGCCCAGCGCGGTTTTCGCCGCGCCGGTCAGCGTGGCAGCATCAATGATCAGTTCCGGTTTCTGCGCGCTGGCATCGATCAGGCCATCGGCCAGCACCAGACGTCCTTCGGCATCGGTATTCATCACTTCAACTTTTTTACCGTTGCGATAGTGAATAATGTCGCCGAGCTTAAAGGCGTTGCCGCTAATCAGGTTATCCGCGCAGCACAGATACAGCTTCACGCGCTTGTTCAGACCACGGGTGATGGCAAATGCCAACGCGCCGGTGACCGTTGCCGCACCGCCCATGTCGGACTTCATTGAGTCCATAAATGCGCTTTGCTTGATGCTGTAACCACCGGAATCAAAAGTAATTCCCTTACCAACCAGGCAGGCATAAACCGGGGCTTCTTTGTCGCCTGTTGGGTTGTAGTCCAGCGCCAGCAGCACTGGAGGACGTTCAGATCCGCGACCCACGGTATGCAGGCCCATGTAGTTCTGCTCGCGCAGATCTTCACCTTTGGTGATGCGGTAAGAGACGTTATCGCACGCGACGGAGCACAGCAGATCAACAGCGCGCTGCGCCAGCTGTTCCGGGCCCAGCTCTTCTGCCGGGGCATTAATGGTATCGCGCACCCAGTCAATAATCTTCAGACGGCTATCCAGCTCTTTGCGCTGCGCTTCGTCCAGAGCGGCCCACTCAACTTTGCGGGTGCCTTTTGGTCCCTTGTAGCCCTGCCAGAACGCCCAGCTACGTTCGGTATCCCAGCCTTCACCGTCCAGTTGAACGTGTTTAATACCCAGGCCGTCGATTTTACGCGCGGCACGCTGGATAAGGCCGAGGTCATCTTTTCCGTTCAGGTGCAGGGTAATGCCGTCATTATTAATGCTGTATGTCGCCTTTTCACCCCAGCGGGCATCGGCGGGTTGCGTGGAAAGCGTAATTTTCATGGCTTCTGTCATTTTATTTATCCTTATTTTCGCGCATACAGGAAAACGGGCCACCCGTGGGCAGCCCGTTGACTTATTCGGCTTCGTCCAGCCAGACCAGCAAAATGGCCTCAAGGATTTTTTCGTTCGATGCATGAGGATCATCATCGAACTCTTCCAGGTCACAGATCCACTGGTGCAGATCGGTGAAACGAACGGTCTTGGGATCGAGATCGGGGAAAGCGTCATACAGCGCCTCGCCGATTTCGCGGCTATCGGTCCACTTCAGTCCCATACTACCCTCTGTTAATGCTCACGCGCATGATTGATTGTGTAACGTGGGATTTCGACCACTAAATCGTCCTCGGTTACCCGCGCCTGACAGCTTAAACGGCTCTCCGGCTCCAGTCCCCAGGCTTTATCCAGCATGTCGTCTTCTTCTTCTGTGCTTTCCGGCAAAGAATCAAAACCTTCACGCACGATGCAGTGGCAGGTAGTGCAGGCACAGGATTTTTCACAGGCGTGTTCAATCTCGATCCCGTTACGCAGGGCAACGTCGAGAATGGTTTCGCCGGTCTCAGCTTCCAGAACTGCGCCATCGGGACAGAGATCCTGATGAGGCAAAATAACAATCTTTGGCATATTAAACCTCGTCCACGGAATGGCCTTTCAGCGCACTACGGACAGATTTGTCCATGCGGCGAGCGGCGAATTCCTGGGTTTGTTTGTCTACGTTTTTAATGGCTTGTTCTATCGCGTCAACATCGTCACCCTGTGCAACCTCGCTCAAGTGCGCGGCGGCGGTGTCGATAGCCTGACGTTCTGCGGCGCTTAACAGCGCGGCATCAGCGTTCAGCGCACCGGTTAAACTCTCCAGTACGCGTGCCGCTTCGACTTTCTGTTCTGCCAGCATACGGGCTTTAACGTCCTGCTCGGCAAAACTCATCGAATCCTGAATCATGGAGGCGATTTCACTGTCGGTCAGACCGTAGGACGGTTTAACCTGGATTGAGGACTCAACGCCTGTGGATTTCTCCATGGCGGTGACGCTCAGCAGCCCATCGGCATCCACCTGGAAGGTCACGCGGATATGTGCGCCGCCTGCCGGCAATGCCGGGATGCCGCGCAGCGCAAAACGCGCCAGTGAACGACAGTCCTGCACCAGCTCACGCTCGCCCTGCATCACGTGAATGGACATCGCGGTTTGGCCATCTTTAAAGGTGGTAAAGTCCTGCGCGCGCGCCACTGGGATAGTGGTGTTACGCGGGATCACTTTCTCCACCAGACCGCCCATGGTTTCCAGTCCCAGAGACAGCGGGATAACGTCCAGCAGCAGCATTTCGCTGTCCGGTTTATTTCCGACGAGAATATCCGCCTGGATTGCCGCACCGATAGCGACCACTTTGTCCGGGTCAATAGAGGTCAGCGGCGTGCGGCCAAAAAATTCACCGACGCGTTCACGTACCAGAGGCACGCGCGTTGAACCGCCAACCATCACCACTTCCAGCACATCTTGCGGCTCCACGCCCGCATCTTTCAGCGCGCGACGGCAGGCCAGCAGCGTACGCTTGATCAGTGCGGAAATGAGTTCATTAAAGGTTTCACGGGTGATTTCACCCTGCCATCCTGCCACGTTAACCGTTACAGAATCAGCGTCGCTAAGTGCGATTTTCGCTGCAATCGCGGCATCCAGCAGTTCACGCTGTACGCGGTTATCGCTGCGATCGGCCACGCCCGCCTGCTCGCGAATGTAATCGGCCAGCAGATGGTCAAAATCGTCGCCGCCGAGCGCGGAATCACCACCGGTCGCCAGCACTTCAAACACGCCACGGCTCAGGCGCAGAATAGAAATATCAAACGTACCGCCGCCAAGATCGTAGACTGCGATCACGCCTTCCTGACCGGAGTCCAGACCATACGCGATCGCCGCTGCGGTCGGTTCGTTCAGCAGACGCAATACGTGCAGGCCCGCCAGACGCGCGGCGTCTTTGGTCCCCTGACGCTGTGCATCGTCAAAGTAAGCCGGAACGGTGATTACCACGCCGTCCAGTTCGCCGGACAGCGATTCGGTAGCCCGCGCGGCCAGCGCTTTCAGAATATCAGCGGAGACGCGCACCGGATTAAGCAAACCGGCAGCGGTTTCAATCATCGGCAGACCGTTTTCGCTCGCCTGGAACGTATATGGCAGATGCGGGTAACGCGCCTGGATATCCGCCAGAGAGCGGCCCATCATGCGTTTTACCGAGCTAACGGTGTTTGCCGTATCCAACGCTGCATTGGCGCGGGCATCGTAACCGACAGAGTAGCCCTGCTGCTGATAGTGAACCACTGACGGCAACAGGTGGCGACCTTCATGGTCTGCCAGCGTTTCGGCCTGGCCGCTGCGTACGGTAGCAACCAGGGAGTTGGTGGTGCCTAAATCGATACCTACCGCCAGACGACGCTGGTGCGGCGCGGCGCTCAGACCAGGCTCACTAATTTGTAATAAGGCCATTTTCGCTTCCGGAAATTAAAAATCGAGCAGTTTTTCTTCGAGTTGTTCTGCACTGCTTCGCAGTTTATCGAGAAAACGCAGCTTACGCACGGTATCTGCCGCTGCGTCCCACGTCTCGCTATCCAGCTGTTCCACCATCAGTTGATGGCGAACGTTATACATTTCGCTGACGCGTTTCATAAACGCATCTAAACGTTGACTGTCTTTTGCCTGTTCAATCTCGTCCAGCTCTTCACGCAGCTCAAGTTGCTCCATCAGGAACGCGGTATCGCGCACCGTGTGCTGCTCGCTGCGGATATCAAAACCGTGTAAAGACAATAAGTATTCGGCGCGCATCAAAGGATGACGCAGCGTTTGCCAGGCCTGGTTGATAGTGGCGGACTGCGAAACCGCAGCAAGTTGTTCCGCCTGGGAACCGCTGGCGAATTTATCAGGATGATACTGACGTTGTAGATCCTGAAAACGTAGGCTCAGCGCCTGAGTATCGAGCTGATAACGGGCCGGTAAGCCAAAGAGGGTGAAGTAGTCCATAACATTCTCAGGGCATCGATTCTCTGTTGTTCGATGAGGCAAAACCAGAGAGTCAGGTAAAACAAACCCCACGCGCAGGCGACCACGGTGGGGTTATCAGTAAGCGCGTTACACGTGGAAGCTTTCGCCGCATCCACATTCGTCTTTCACGTTCGGGTTAGTGAACTTAAACCCTTCGTTCAGACCTTCTTTGACGAAGTCTAACTGCGTACCGTCGAGGAATTGCAGGCTCTTACCGTCGATCACGACTTTTACGCCTTTGTCTTCAAACACGGTATCTTCAGCCGCCGGCTCGTCAACAAATTCCAGTACATAGGCCATACCTGAGCAGCCGGAGGTTCTCACGCCCAGACGCAGACCAAACCCTTTACCGCGGTTTGCCAGGAAGGTATTTACACGCGCTGCTGCACTGTCGCTTAAGGTAATCGACATAATAAAACCTCAACTCTTAATTATTTTGCTTCACGTTTGCTTTTGTAATCCGCAATCGCGGCTTTAATCGCGTCTTCAGCCAGAATAGAGCAGTGAATTTTCACCGGTGGCAGTTCAAGCTCGTCGGCGATATCGGTGTTTTTAATCGCCTGTGCTTCGTCCAGAGATTTCCCTTTTACCCATTCGGTAACCAGAGAGCTGGAAGCAATAGCGGAACCGCAGCCGTAAGTCTTGAAACGCGCGTCTTCAATGATACCCTCATTGTTGACTTTGATCTGCAACTTCATCACGTCGCCACAGGCTGGTGCACCGACCATGCCGCTACCCACGTTCTCGTCGCTGTTGTCAAAAGAGCCCACGTTACGTGGATTCTCGTAATGATCGATAACTTTTTCGCTGTAAGCCATGTTGAATTCTCCTTATCGGTGCCGAATTAGTGATGTGACCATTCAATGCTGTTCAGATCCACACCCTGTTTGAACATTTCCCACAGTGGAGAAAGGTCGCGCAGACGGCCAATGGAGTTGCGAACCAGATTGATGGCATAGTCAATCTCTTCTTCGGTAGTGAAACGACCTAAAGAGAAACGAATTGAGCTGTGTGCCAGCTCGTCGGTCATCCCCAGCGCGCGCAGCACGTAGGATGGCTCCAGGCTTGCAGAAGTACATGCAGAACCGGAGGATACAGCCAGGTCTTTCAGCGCCATAATCAGCGACTCGCCTTCAACAAAGTTGAAGCTGACGTTGAGAATGTTCGGTGCGCCCTGCTCGAGGTCACCGTTGAGGTACACCTCTTCCATATCTTTCACGCCGTTCCACAGACGGTTACGCAGACTGCGCAGGCGCGCCATCTCGGTTTCCATCTCTTCTTTAGCGATACGGTATGCTTCACCCATGCCGACGATCTGGTGCACAGGCAGCGTACCGGAACGCATACCGCGCTCGTGACCGCCGCCGTGCATCTGCGCTTCAATACGAATACGCGGTTTACGACGAACGTACAGCGCGCCGATACCTTTCGGACCATAGATTTTGTGGCCGGAGAAGGACATCAGGTCAACTTTCAGTTGGCTCAGATCGATAGGCAGTTTGCCCACGCTCTGGGTCGCATCAACGTGATAGATGATGCCGCGAGCACGGCACATTTCGCCGATAGTCGCGATATCCTGCACCACGCCGATTTCGTTGTTCACGTGCATGATGGACACGAGGATGGTGTCGTCACGCATTGCCGCTTCAAGTTCTTTCAGGTCGATAATGCCGTTACGCTGCGGGGCGAGGTAGGTAACTTCAAACCCTTCACGCTCCAGCTGACGACAGGTATCCAGCACGGCTTTGTGTTCGGTTTTGCTGGTGATGATGTGCTTGCCTTTTTTCTGATAAAAGTTGGCTGCACCTTTAATCGCCAGGTTATCGGATTCAGTCGCACCGGAAGTAAATACGATTTCACGCGGGTCAGCGCCCACGAGGTCGGCAATCTGGTTACGGGCGATATCTACCGCCTCTTCAGCCTGCCAGCCGAAACGGTGTGAACGAGACGCTGGGTTACCAAAGTTTCCGTCCAGGGTCAGACACTGCATCATTTTCTCGGCAACACGCGGGTCCACCGGCGTGGTTGCGGAGTAGTCGAGATAGATCGGTAATTTCATTGCTCTATAAACTCCGTACATCGCTTCAATGCAAGGAATCAGGCAACCGGCTGGATGTACGACCGAGTTAACGGGGTGTGTAGCACCCCGGCCTGATTCTAAAATACTTTTATTATGCGCGTAACTTAACGTCGATCGCGTCTTGAGCACGATTAGTGCGTGGAGCGTCATGGGTATGCTGGCGACCAGACACATCCAGGACTTCCTGATTATTTACCAGTTCGCCCAACGTAATGTTGTTGAGGAAACCGGTCAGACGATCGCTCAGATCGCGCCACAGCGCGTGGGTCAGGCATTTATCGCCGCCCTGACAACCGCCTTTGCCCTGGCAACGGGTCGCATCTACAGACTCGTCAACAGCGCTAATCACTTCACCTACTGCGATGCTGCCGGCATCTTTACCCAGCAGATACCCGCCGCCTGGTCCACGTACGCTGGAAACCAGACCGTTTTTACGCAAACGGGAAAACAGCTGCTCCAGATATGACAGGGAAATTCCCTGACGTTCAGAAATATCAGCCAACGGTACCGGGCCCGTTTCGGAGTTGAGCGCAACGTCCAACATTGCGGTCACGGCATAACGCCCTTTTGATGTCAGTCTCATGTCTTACTTAGCCTCAAACTCGCCCCTGCCCGGGGTTTTTTATTGTAAAATGGGGGTATTGCATAGCAGGGGCAAGTCTGACATTCCCGACTAAATCAGTCAACTATTTACTTGACTAATTTAGTCAGGTATTTAACCTTCAGTGCCATTTTCACTTGCCGGATGCGCTTCGTTTATCCGGCCTGCAAATCGTGCGGCCTGTAGGCCGGATAAACGAAGCGCATCCGGCATTCGTACAGTTACTTGCTTTTATTCTGCTGCTCGATTGAAGCTAAAATCCCGCGCAGGATGTTCAACTCCTGGCTCTCTGGACGCGCACGGGTAAACAGACGGCGCAGCTTATTCATCACCTGCCCCGGGTGCCCTTCGCGGATAAACCCGGTCGATAGCAGCGTTTGCTCCAGATGACCGTAAAAACGCTCTAAATCATCGACCAGCGGATACTCTGCTTCTTCGTAATCTACGGTCTTGTCGCTTTCCTGCATCGCCAGCCAGGCCATGCGCACTTCATAAGAGATGACCTGCACTGCCATCGCCAGGTTGAGCGAACTGTATTCCGGGTTCGCAGCAATGGCGACGTGATAATGGCACTTCTGTAGCTCTTCGTTGGTCAGACCAACACGTTCACGACCAAAGACCAGCGCCACCGGCGAGTTCGTCGCTTCAGAGACACTTTTTAAACCGCATTCACGCGGATCCAGCATCGGCCACGGCAGCGTGCGGGAACGCGCACTGGTGCCTACCACCAGGCTACAGCCCGCCAGCGCTTCATCGAGCGTATCGACGATCTGCGCGCTGCCGATCACATCACTGGCACCCGCTGCCAGGGCGATGGCCTGGGAGTCCGGTTTAACCAGTGGATTTACCAGCCACAGATTGGTTAAACCCATGGTTTTCATTGCGCGGGCTACAGAGCCCATGTTGCCAGTGTGAGAGGTTTCCACCAGCACGATTCGAATATTTTGCAGCATTGTATTTCTTCGGCTAAAGATTATTCGGGCATATTATCATAAAACGAAGACATATTCCGAACTCGCTGCTATACTCTGCGCCGTTTTCCCGTTCTTTAACATCCAGTGAGAGAGACCGATGCATCCGATGCTGACCATCGCCGTGCGCGCAGCGCGCAAGGCGGGTAATGTAATTGCCAAACACTACGAAACCCCAGACTCTGTAGAAACCAGCCAGAAAGGCAGCAATGATTTCGTGACTAACGTCGATAAAGCCGCCGAAGCGATTATTATCGAAACGATTCGCAAATCTTACCCACAGCACACCATCATCACCGAAGAAAGCGGTGAACATGTTGGTGAAGATTTGGATGTTCAATGGGTTATCGATCCACTGGATGGCACCACCAACTTCGTAAAACGTCTGCCGCACTTCGCGGTATCCATCGCAGTACGCATCAAAGGCCGTACTGAAGTCGCCGTTGTTTACGATCCAATGCGTAACGAACTGTTCACCGCAACCCGTGGCCAGGGCGCACAGCTGAACGGCTACCGCCTGCGTGGCAGCACCGCCCGCGATCTGGATGGCACCATCATCGCCACCGGTTTCCCGTTCAAAGCCAAACAGCACGCCGCTTCTTACATGAAAATTCTGGGCAACATGTTTACCGAATGCGCGGACTTCCGCCGCACCGGTTCTGCTGCGCTGGATCTGGCCTACGTTGCCGCAGCCCGCGTTGACGGTTATTTCGAAATTGGCCTGCGCCCGTGGGATTTCGCCGCAGGTGAGCTGATTGCCCGTGAAGCTGGCGCACTGGTTTGCGACTTTACCGGTGGTCATAACTACATGGCGACCGGCAACATCGTTGCAGGTAACCCGCGCGTAGTGAAAGCCATGCTGGCTAACATGCGTGACGAACTGAGCGATGCGCTGAAGCGCTAATCGTTGATGCCGGATGGCGGCTAGCGCCTTATCCGGCCTACCAGGGAAGTTCCCCGTAGGCCTGATAAGCGAAGCGCCATCAGGCATTCATCCTACAACAGTGCTAAAACGGTCTTATCCCTCGCCCTACCGGCACCGCACTCATCCACATCACTACCGCAGCAGCAATCAGCACCGCACCACCGGCTAACGCCAGCGTCGTCCAGCCAATCTGTCGCCACAATACCGGCGCTTTATGCCCGCTAAGTTTCACCGCCAGCGAGCGGAAACTGTGTACCAGCAGAGCCAGTGACGTAATCGTCAAAGATGTTCCTGCCGCCATCGCCAGCGCCGACGCCATACCCCAGCTAAACACGCCAACCACTTTGCTGAACAGTAAAACCATGATGGCCCCCGAGCACGGGCGCATCCCCATAGACAGCACGATCATCAACCGGGCACGCCAGTCATCACCATTTTGCAGCTGTTCAGGATCGGGCAAATGCTGATGCCCGCAGCCGCAACCCTCGTGATGCACATGATGCGGCGTGAAGGCAGTGAATTTTGGACGGCGCAGCAGCTGGCGCAATTTCTTCAGCGCACGGACGCACAATAAAACACCCAACACGCCAACCAGAGCATAACTCCCTTTCTCCAGCCAGAAACTACTCATATGTAGCTGTCGTGCAGGCAACTGCAAGATGGTAAGCACCACAACCACCAGTCCGATGGCGACCAGCCCCTGTAATAAAGATGAGGCTAGCGTCAGGCCAATACTCGACTTCAGCTTCGAGGGGTGCGTTGCCAGCCAGGTGGTAATGACGACTTTTCCATGTCCCGGCCCCAGCGCATGCAGAACGCCGTAGAGAAAACTAAACAGCAGCAGCGATCCCCCGGCCTGGGCCGGCCTGGCAGCAACTGCTTTCAGCAACCCGCTCATCTGTTGGTTAACGTCGCGCTGCCAGACGACACTTTTCATCATCACCTGCGGCCAGGCCTGCCATAGCCACAGTATGCCGCCTGCCGCCAACAGCAAAAAGACAGCCAGCGGCCATAGCGTCAGCCAGCGACGTCTGGCTGCACGTTGTTGATAAACTACTGACATTGCAGCGTTACCGTCTGTGCAAACTGTTTACCCAACTCCATATCCTCCGGCGGTGCGTCTTCTTTATCCAGCGACTGCGCAAAGCTCAGCGTTTGTTCATTGGGCGTCGGCGTATGTACTGAAATCCGGCATTTCTGGCTTATGGCCTGCCCCAGCCTGGCGTCGCTGTCTTTGTCATAGCTCATATCAACGTAGTAGGTCGGGTCGAAGGTTGAAATGGTATATTTTTGACCACTCAGCGGCTGAGCTTCGGCCAGCGGCAAAACGAACGTCAGCACTGCCTGGTGTTCCTCCCGCGCCATGCCATATTCCGTCGGCCTGTTTTTAAACTTTACCTTTTTCCCGTCGTGCCACACTTCGGTGAAATAGTGCTGCCCGAGAACGTTGGCCATCACTTCCGCCGCCAGTTTCTTCCAGATCTCATCACCAGGTTTGGCATTCCCCGCATCGTAAAGCAGATCCGCCGAGGTAATTTCATCCATCGTCCAGCGCATTTTCAGCGCGACGAACTGGTCATTCTCGCTCACTATCTCAGTTTTCAGATGGATAAAGCTGTGGGGATGCGCGCCTGCGCCAAAGGACAGGACAGCGAGAAACAACGTGATAATGATACGTTTAACGCCTTGCATGAGTTCTCCACGATGAAAATCTACACCGCCACAAATAATGATGCCTGGTTTGGCGAAAGTGTGCTGAGGATACCATTGAACGAAAAAATATCGAGCACCCTTTTCCGGTATCGATTCAGTTCTCAGTTTCGATAATTTCTTCTTCGGGAAATTCCCCCCAAACACCTTTTCGGCGTCAAAACTTAAGCCAAATGATAACGATATGTTAATTAATGGTTTCATTTTAATATTTAATTAACACTTAATTTGAACGACTGAATGTAAAACCATGCAAATTTAACTAATTATTAACCATTTTATTTCCATAAATTCACAAAAATGGGCATAGATCACATTCGCAAAACTTATGATTCATTCCCTCTTCCATTCATTGTTAACTTCACGCCGTGACATGTCCTGCCCCCTACGAAAGGTACAACTATGAAATTCAAACTCGCATTACTCAGTGCAACCCTGGTTTCTGCATGCATGTTGTCCGGCACGTCCTTTGCGGCGGAAAAATATGAAATTGCTGTGGTTGCCAAAGTCACCGGGATCCCATGGTTTAACCGGATGGAAACCGGCGTAAATGAAGCAGCAAAAAAACTGGATGTGAATGCTTACCAGACCGGACCTTCAACGCCGGACCCGGCGCAGCAGGTGAAAGTGATTGAGGATCTGATCGCCAAAAACGTTAATGCGATCATCGTGGTGCCGAATGATGCCAAGGTCCTTGAGCCGGTACTGAAAAAAGCGCGCGATAAAGGCATCGTGGTGTTGACGCACGAATCCCCGGATGAGCAAATTGGCCAGTGGGATATCGAAACCATCGATAGTGAAAAATACGCACAGGCTAACGTCGATGAGTTAGCGAAAAATATGGGCGGCAAAGGCGGATATGCCATCTATGTTGGTTCGCTGACGGTCCCACTGCATAACGCGTGGGCGGATTATGCAATTAAGTACCAGAAAGAAAAATATCCGGAAATGTTCGAAGTCACTTCACGTCTGCCGGTCGCGGAAAGCATCGATAAATCCTACGCCACAACGCTGGATCTGATGAAAACCTACCCGCAGATGAAGGGCATTATCGGCTTCGGCTCACTGGGTCCAATCGGTGCGGGTCAGGCTGTGCAGAAAAAACGCGCCAAAGATAAGATCGCCGTCGTCGGGATCGCCATGCCAGCGCAGGCAGCACCTTACCTGATGCGCGGTGATATCAAAAAAGCGCTGCTGTGGGATCCAAAAGACGCGGGCTACGCGCTGGTCACCGTTGCCGATCAGCTGTTGCAGGGCAAAGAAGTGAACGCCGATCTGAGTATCGATGGTTTAGGGAAAGCCGATATCGACACGGAGAAGAAAGTGATCCGCTTTAACAAGATCCTCGAAGTCACCAAAGACAACGCACAATCACTTGGTTTCTAAGGCTTTAGCCAACACCAGGGAACCTTAACGCCGACCGTCTGGTCGGCGCTATCAACCAAACTAACACTCAGCGTCCCCCCGGACGCGCGCAGGGGTATTGTCCATGGCAGACACCACCGCATTTATCACTCTTGAGAATATCAGCAAACAATTCCCGGGCGTGCTGGCGCTGGATAACGTGAATCTGACGCTGAGAAAAGGCGAAGTTCACTGTCTGGCGGGTCAAAACGGCTGTGGTAAAAGTACCATTATTAAAGTGATCTCCGGGGTTTATCATCCGGAAAAAGGCGCGCAGATTTTACTCGACGGAAAATTGTTCCATCATCTGACGCCGCAGCTCTCTTCCCATTATGGCATTCAGGTTATTTATCAGGACCTGTCGTTGTTCCCCAACTTTAGCGTCGCAGAAAATATCGCGGTCAACCGCTATCTGCCGGGTGGCGATATCTGGGTGCGTCGCGGCGCCATGAAGCAGCAGGCGCTGGCAGCCATGAAACGTATTGGGGTGAATATCGATCCCGATAAAAAAGTTGAAAAACTCTCAATTGCTGATCGACAGCTGGTCGCCATTTGCCGGGCGATTGCCGCCGATGCGCGTCTGGTGATTATGGACGAGCCCACCGCCTCGCTAACCCGCCAGGAGGTTAATGGCCTGCTGCGGGTAGTTAATGAACTGAAAGCGGCCGGAATTTGCGTCGTGTTTGTCAGCCATCGTCTGGATGAGGTGATGGAAGTGGCTGACCGCATTAGCGTAATGCGCGACGGCAAACTGGTGGGTACATACCCTGCCAGCGAACTCGACAGCCACGAGCTGGCCTTCCTGATGACCGGACAACGCTTCCACTACAGCCCGTTGCCGGAAAGGCCCGCGATTGAGCAAGAGCCGCTGCTTGAGCTGCGCAATCTGAGCCGCAGAGGCAAATACCAAAACATTAATCTGTCGCTGCACGGCGGCGAGATCGTCTCCATTGTTGGTCTGCTGGGTGCCGGGCGCACTGAGCTTTGTCTGAGCCTGTTTGGTATGACGCACCCGGAAAGCGGCGAGATTCGCATTAACGGTCAGCCGGTTACTCTGCGCAATAACCATGATGCCATCCAACACGGGATCGGCTATGTCTCAGAAGATCGCCTGACGCAGGGGCTGATCATGGAGCAGTCGATCTACGACAACACCATCGTCACGGTGTTTGATCAACTGCACACCGGTAGCGGTCTGCTCGATCATCGTAAAGCGCAAAAGTTGGTCGCCGATTTAATCCGCGAACTGAATATCAAAGTGTCCGATCCGCACCTGCCGGTCAAAACCCTTTCCGGCGGTAATGCCCAGCGTATCGCCATTGCCAAATGGGTGGCGACCAATCCCCGCATCCTGATCCTCGACTCGCCTACCGTCGGCGTGGATATCGCCAACAAAGAGGGTATTTACCAGATAGCCCGCGATTTGGCTGAACAAGGTATGGCGGTGCTGATGATTTGCGATGAAATCCCGGAAGCGTATTACAACAGCCACCGTGTGCTGGTAATGCGTCGCGGCAAGCTGGTGGCGGAATTTAATCCTCATCAATGCCGTGAAGAGGAGATTGCTGAAGTGGTCGAGGTAATCAATGAATAAGATGCATCTCTCCCGTTTAATCGGGCAACATGAGTTCTGGCTGGGCCTGCTGGTTGTAGCCCTTGCCGTTGGGCTGAGCATCAGCACCGACGAGTTCTTGTCTTTGGGGAACCTGACGGATGTGGCCACCAGCTACGCGATTCTCGGCATCCTGGCCTGTGGGCTGTTTGTGGTGCTGATTTCCGGCGGGATCGACATCTCATTTCCGGCGATGACCGCGATAGCCCAGTATGCAATGGCCAGTTGGGTTATCGGTCACGGCGGCAACTTCGCGCTGGCGTTAATCATCGCCATTGCGGTGGGCCTGCTGCTTGGGCTGATCAACGGTTTTCTGGTCTATTGGCTACGCGTTCCGGCAATCATCATTACCATCGCCACGCTGAACGTCTACTACGGTCTGCTGGTTTACGCCACCAAAGGCACCTGGCTGTACGGCTTCCCGGACTGGTTTATGAACGGCATTAACTGGTTCTCGTTCACCGCGGCGGATGGCTACGACTACGGTTTGACCCTCCCCCTGCTGTGCCTGGCGGCGGTGATCATTTTTACCGCCGTGCTGATGAACTATACCCGTCTTGGCCGTCAGGTTTACGCCATGGGCGGCAACCGCGACGCGGCCTCGCGCCTGGGGCTGAATCTGCTGAAGCTGCATTTTTACGTCTATGGCTACATGGGCATTCTGGCAGGCGTTGCCGCCGTGGTTCAGGCGCAAATCACCCAGTCAGTTGCGCCCAATTCGCTGCTCGGCTTTGAGCTGACGGTGCTGGCGGCGGTAGTACTCGGCGGAACCAGCATGAGCGGCGGGCGCGGTACGTTGACCGGAACCCTGCTCGGCGTGGTTCTGCTGGCCTTCTTACAAAATGGCCTGACGCTGCTCAGCGTCTCCTCTTACTGGCACACCGTGTTCAGCGGCGCCATTATCCTGGTCAGCATTAGCGCCACGGCCTGGAACGAAAAACGCAAACTGGCAAGGGAGCTTTGAGATGAAAACAATCGCCAGATTTTTACCCGGTGATGCCATCATTCGTCTGCAATGCGTGATTATTGTGGTCGTCGCCCTGGTCTTCTCAGCCCTGCTCGGCAGCCGTTTCTTCAGCGTCGCTAACTTCCAGTCGATTGGCTCACAGCTACCAATCCTCGGCATGCTGGCCCTCGGGATGGGCATGACCATGCTGACCGGCGGCATTAACTTGTCGATTATTGCCGGGGCGAACGCATGCTCGCTGGTGATGGCGGCGATTATCGTCACCCATCCGGATAACCCGCTGTTTCTGGTGCTGGCGCTGCTGGCAGGCGCTGCCGTGGCGGTGGCTATCGGCACGCTCAACGGTGCGCTGATTGCCTGGGTCGGGGTCTCGCCTATTCTCGCCACGCTCGGCACGATGACGCTTATCTCCGGGCTGAATATTCTGCTTTCCAACGGGACGGTGATTTCCGGTTTCCCGACCGCCATTCAGTACCTTGGTAACGCCACGATTGCCGGTATTCCGGTGGCGCTACTGCTCTTTTTCCTGGTGGCAATCCTGCTGTGGGTACTGCTGGAACACACCACGCTTGGGCGTAGCCTGTATCTCGTTGGTTCCAATGAACAGGCTACCCGCTACAGCGGCGTAAATACCGTACGGGTACAAATTTCGGTGTACGTGATTTCTGCCCTGCTCGGCTGGGTCGCCGCCATTTTGATGATGGCGAAATTCAACTCAGCTAAAGCCGGATACGGTGAATCCTACCTGCTGGTCACCATCCTTGCCTCCGTCCTCGGCGGTATCAACCCGGATGGCGGCTTCGGGCGCATTATCGGCCTGGTGCTGGCACTGATTGTGCTGCAAATGCTGGAAAGCGGCCTTAACTTGCTGGGGGTCAGCAGCTATCTGACGATGGCGCTGTGGGGCGCGGTGCTGATCCTCTTTATCGCATTACAGAATCGTAAAGCCTGATTTCAGGAGAAAAAATTATGGCAAGTTACTTTATTGGTGTGGATGTCGGAACCGGAAGCGCCCGTGCTGGCGTGTTTGATCTCAACGGCAGAATGGTCGGTCAGGCCAGTCGGGCCATCGAGATTTACCGCCCGCAGGCCGATTTTGTTGAGCAGTCTTCCGATAACATCTGGCAGGCGGTGTGTAACGCGGTTCGCGATGCGATTAACCAGTCGGATATCAACCCTATCCAGGTGAAAGGTCTGGGCTTTGACGCGACCTGTTCACTGGTGGTGCTGGACAAAGAAGGTAAACCGCTGACCATCAGCCCGTCCGGGCGCAGCGAACAGAACATCATTGTGTGGATGGATCACCGCGCCATTACTCAGGCCGAGCGCATCAACGCCCTGCATCATCGGGTGCTGGACTACGTTGGCGGCATTATCTCCCCGGAAATGCAGACGCCAAAACTGCTATGGCTGAAGCAACATATGCCCAACACCTGGGCCAATGCGGGATACTACTTTGACCTGCCCGATTTCTTGACCTGGCGCGCAACGGGCGATGACACGCGCTCATTGTGTTCGACGGTGTGTAAATGGACCTATATGGGCCATGAAGACAAATGGGATGCCAGCTATTTCCGCCAGATTGGGCTGGAAGATTTGCTGGAGCATGATGCTGCCAAAATTGGTCGCTACGTGAAAACCATGGGCGAACCGCTCGGTCACGGGCTATCCGCGCGCGCCGCCAGCGAAATGGGGCTGATTCCGGGGACCGCAGTCAGCGTCTCGATCATCGATGCCCACGCAGGTACCCTCGGCACGCTCGGGGCAAGCGGTGTTTCCGGCGAGGTGGCGGATTTTGACCGTCGTATCGCGCTGATTGGCGGCACTTCCACTGGACACATGGCGATTTCCAAAGAGCCGCGTTTTATCGGCGGCGTCTGGGGTCCTTACTACTCAGCCGTGCTGCCAGAATACTGGCTCAACGAAGGTGGACAGTCAGCAACCGGGGCGTTAATCGACCACGTTATTCAGTCGCATCCTTGCTACGAAACCCTGCTGGCGCAGGCTAAATCTCAGGGGCAGACCATTTACGAAGTGCTGAATGCGCTGTTGCGTAAAATGGCCGGTGAACCGGAAGATATCGCATTTTTAACCCGCGATATACACATCCTACCCTATTTCCACGGCAACCGCTCGCCGCGCGCTAACCCAACGCTCACGGGCGCCATCACCGGACTGAAACTGTCACGTACGCCGGAAGATATGGCGCTACAGTACCTTGCGACCATCCAGGCCATTGCGCTGGGAACCCGCCATATCATTGAAACGATGAATCAAAGCGGCTACACCATCGATACGATAATGGCCAGCGGCGGCGGGACGAAAAACCCAATCTTCGTTCAGGAACATGCCAACGCCACCGGCTGCGCGATGCTGCTGCCTGAAGAGAGCGAAGCCATGCTGCTGGGTGGCGCCATGATGGGAACTATCGCCGCGGGCGTATTCGAAACCTTCCCGGAAGCGATGTCGGCGATGAGTCGGATTGGTAAAACGGTTACCCCGCAAACAAATCGCATTAAGCAGTACTACGATCGCAAATATCGGGTATTCCACGAGATGTATCAGGATCATATGAAATACCGCCAGTTGATGCAGGAGGACGCATGAGCGACTCCTGGTCTCAGGCCACCGGCGTATTTCAGCTCTATAGCGATGCCCTGGCGGGTCTGGGGCAGCATCTGACTGAACCGCTCTGGCAGTCGCTGATGGCGGAGCTGCGCGGCTGTCAGGGGAAAATCGTCGTCACCGGCGTAGGTACCTCCGGCATCGCAGCGCGTAAAGTGGCGCATATGCTTGCGTGCGTGGAACGTCCGGCGATTTACCTCAACGCGACGGACGCGGCGCATGGCGATCTCGGTTTTTTACGCGCCAACGACCTGGTGATTATGCTGTCGCGTGGGGGGAATTCGGACGAACTCACCCGGCTGCTGCCCGGGCTGAATGCGCGAAATGTGCCGATTCTGAGCGTGACTGAAAACGCCGATTCAGCCATTGCTAAAGCGTCGAGACTGGTGATTTCCACCGGCGTCCAGCGTGAGGCCGACCCGCTGAACATGTTGGCCACCACCTCAATTTTACTGGTGCTGGCTATCTTTGACGCCGCCTGCGCCTGCCTGATGAGCGAAAGCGGTTACTCAAAGGAGACGCTGTTGTCTGTGCATCCCGGCGGTGATGTGGGATTAACGCTGAGCCGTGGGCAGCCGTGATGGAGAACATGTAATTCCGCTATGGGGTTCCGTTCACCTCAGCGCTGTCATTTCTCTGAAATTCAGATACCCGTGAACGGGCAAGAGAGGCTCACCGCCGCCTCCCTTGCAACCCAGGCTCCCGGCACGGAAAATCGTCGCTGCGCGATTCATTCGTCTTATTCCGTCTGCCTATCGGGTCAGGGCCGAGCCTGCATCCATGCAGGCCGCCCCCTCTGCCCGCATCCCTGCGGGCAGACCCGGTCAGCCGTCAACGCCTCATCGATTTTCAGCCGGACCGGAGGCATCGCTTCAACTCTCTGGTTTTCAGTTAAATTCGTTTTGCTGTTCAAACATGTTCAAAAAAAAACACAGGTGGTGAGGCGTGGCTGGTCCGGCTGAAAATTGCCGACGTGTTTCCGTAAGGCCGGGAGAGCCAGCATGGATGCTGGCTCAGGGCGCGCTTTACAGGGACGTTACATCGCGCCCGGCCCGGTAGCCTGGAGGAATAAGCGGAGGGAACCGCGGAGCGGCAATTTTCCCGCCGGGAGCCGGGATTGTTAAGGGTGCGGCGATAGCACCCTTAACACGTTCACTGGCGTTCAGTGTACAGAGAAGCGATGAACATAAGGTGAACGGAACCTTTTCTCGGAGAAAACATATTCATTATGCTCCGCCAACATATGTTGATACAGGAGCATTAACAGTACGTCATTGCGCAACCTGCCGGTTTATTTATATCTAACCAAAAGATAAAACAGTGAAAAAGCGGATTAACGCGCTGCGTTCCACTACCGCTATCTGTTCCGCACGTTAAAAATTCTGTGACGCTCCCCAGCATTCCTGGTGGAAAGCATTCCATTCTCAAAATCTATGAGCAAACTTTAGCTATTCTTATCAAACATACTCACGGGAGAATCTACAGATGATGTCAACGCTTGCCCCACCATCTGTACTTTCCGCTCCCCAGCGCCGTTGCCAGGTGCTGCTGACGCTTTTTCTGCCGGGGCAAATCGCTACTACACAAACCTTCAGCAGCCTCAACGGTGTCGATGATGCCACGGTTCAGGAAGATATTATTGGCGCAGGACTCGAAATCCAGCGCTATCACCGGCTCGCGATAGCCACCGCGCAGAATGGTGGCTATACGATCGAAGGAACCCCGCTAAATCAGCGTCTGTGTCTGTTGCAGTGGCTGCGCCGTGGCCTGCGGATTTGCCCTGCCTTTATCGCCCAGCAGTTTACCCCGGCGTTAAAAGCAGAACTTAAACAACGGGGGATCGCACGTACGCTGTATGACGACACCAATCTGCATGCGCTCATTAATCTGTGCTCCCGGCGCTTGCAGAAGCCGTTTGAGTGTCGTGACATCCAGTTCCTGCGCCTGTATTTACAGTATTGCCTGCTACAGCATCACGCGGGGATCACCCCGGAGTTTAACCCACTCCAGCAACGCTGGGCGCAATCCTGCGCGGAATATCCGCTCGCAGAGGAAATTGGCCGTCATTGGCAGCGCCACGTCATGCAGAGTGCACCGCTGGGCGAATCGCTGTTTATGGCGTTGCTGTTCTCAATGCTTCGTATCCCCGACCCGATTCGCGATAATCACCAGCAGGATCGCCGCTTGCGTCTTGCTATTGCGCGGCTGGTGCTACGTTTTCGTGAGTATGGCAATGTGCGCTTCAGCGATGAGCAAGGGCTGAATGACCAGTTGTATATCCACCTGGCTCAGGCACTGAACCGCAGCGTGTTTGCCATCGGCATCGATAACACGCTGCCGGAGGAGTTCAGCCGCCTTTATCCCCGGCTGGTTCGTACTACCCGCGAGGCGATTCACGGCTTCGAGGCCGAATACGATGTGCAATTTTCCGAAGAAGAGATCGGGCTGGTGGCCGTTATTTTCGGCGCCTGGCTGATGCAGGAGAAGGATTTACACGAAAAGCAGATTATCCTGCTGACCGGTAGTAACGAACAACTTGAAGTGCATATAGAGCAACAACTGCGCGAACTGACGCTGCTGCCGCTCAACGTAAAACATATGCCGATGCAGGACTTTCAAAAAGAGGGTGCCCCGCGCGGCGTAACGCTGATTATTACGCCGTACACCACGCCGTTACCGCTATTTTCACCCCCGTTGATTCATGCGGATCTGGCGCTTACGCCGCATCAGCAGCAGCAGATCCGCAAAATCCTCGAATCATAACGTTGCAGGCTGCGCAACCACCTTCGGGCGCAGAACGATTGCCGGGAGCGCCACCAGCGCCATCACCCAGAACACGCCGCTGCCCAGATTCTGGTACAGATAGCCCGCGAATACGGTCATGATGGCGATACTGCCGCCCATCGCTATCGCGGAATACACCGCCTGCAAACGAATAACTTCGCTCCCCTGGCGTGCCGCGATATAACGCATTGCCGCCAGGTGGCAGACGGTAAAGGTTCCGCAATGGAGGATTTGCACCACGATCAGCCACGGCAGCTCGGTGCTCCAGCCCATCAATCCCCAACGCACCACCCCGCAAATGGCGGAAAGCAGCAGCAGATCGCGGGCGCTGAAGCGACGGAACAGCTTGTGGCTAAGTGCGAAAATAATCACCTCCGCCACCACACCTAGTGACCATAAATAGCCCACCGCCGAAGCGGAATATCCGGCAGACTGCCAATAGATGGCGCTGAAACCATAATACGCAGCATGCGCCCCCTGTAGCAGACTCACGCAAGCAAGAAAACGCCAGCTCTGGGTTATCAGCGCGCGCCAGGCGGGCCATCCCGCACTCTCCTGCTGACGGTTTTCACCCGCTGGCTGCACGCTCGGGCGAATCATCATGCCCAGCAGCATCGAGGCGACGCCAAGCGATAGCAGGATCAGGATCACCCGATAGTCAAACAGGCTCACCAGTTTGCCGGTTAGCGCGGAGCCGATCACAAAAGCCACGGATCCCCACAGTCGCACCCGACCGTAATCCATGGTTATCTGTTTCTGCCAGGTGTTGGCCAGCGCATCGGTCAGCGGTACCAGCGGTGAGAAAAACAGGTTGAAGCCGACCATCACCACCATCAGCCACGCCACGTTGGTTCCCGCCCAGAAGGCCAGCGCAAACACCAGCGTCAACAGGGCCAGAATACGTAACGCTGAGATCAGCCGAGAGGGATCGCTCACACGCGGCGCAATCAGCAAACTACCGAGAAAACGGGCAATCAGCCCCGCACCCAGCAGTAAACCGATGGTTTCCGGCGTCAGCCCTAGCCCTTCGAGCCAGACGCTCCAGAAAGGCAGAAAGATACCGTAGCTAAAGAAGTAGGTGAAATAACCGAGCGCCAGCCAGCGCGTGGAATGCAAAGCCATGGGTCCTCCCGTTTTGGAAGCCCTAGTCTAATGACTCAAACCACATTCTGAAGAGTACTACCGTTCACATTTACGAAATAATTGTGACAAACATCACCTTTAACCAACACGATTGGTCATCCGCATCCGCAATCGTTTACATCTGTATGATTTTACAGCAGGAAACATGATGGGATGAATAAACAGTAATGCAAGGAATTGAATGGATTTTGCGAAAAATACTCAGCTGAATACCAAAAGCCTTAATATCATCACAAGTATATCATTTAGCAGCCAATATTCGTGATTGCAATATTTTGACTCCGCACCAATTTAAAATTATTTAAATGTAATAGCAGTTAGCTCGTTCATTTTTAATAAATATAATCTGAAAATCTCGCTTATTAATATGACTACCAGCGCATATCGAATACTATTGCCCAGCAATTAATTTTGATCTTTGTCTTTTCATTAATTTAATTGCTAACAGGTTTATCAAATAAGAGGGACTTTAATGAACAAAATTGCAAAATCTATAGCGGTTAGCTTGCTGGCGCTTTCTGCGGGAAACGCATGGGCGACGGACGGTAAAATTGAATTTACGGGTGAAATTCTAACCAGCACCTGTGAATTCGCCGATGGTGACGTCATCAACGTGGAACTGGGTCATTACGCCGCCGCGCAGTTTAAAACTGTCGGTGATACCAGCCCGGCGATTCCGGTTAATATTCCGTTGGAAAACTGCCCAGCCACCCCGTGGGAGCACGTTGATGGCACAACGGACAACTCGTTCCAGCTGTGGCTGGAAACGCGCGCTGGCGGCACCGTAGCCGATCACGACGATCTGGTCGCCGTTAGCAGCATGGATACCGCCGCAACCGGCGTGGGCATCCGTATCGCAAGAGCCAGCGACAACGCAACGATGGTGCTGAATAAGCTGCCCGCGGCTGATTCAAAAATCAGCTTTGCCCCGGAAGCCGATGGCACCACTATCGTAGGGCTACAAGCCTATTACGTCTCCACTGTTGATCCTAAAGAGATCTCCCCAGGCGAAGCCAACGCCAGCGTTGACGTCACCATCGACTACCGCTAATCCCGTATACCGTCTCTTTCCATCCCTTCTTCCCGCTGGGATGGAAAGAGACGTTTTTTGACATCAGGTTAAGGATAACAGCGATGAAAAAAAACACCGCGCTCGCTTTGGCATTGGTGCTGGGCAGTTGGGTCAGCCAAAGCCTCGCTGGCGGTATTGTGCTACAGAGAACCCGTGTCATCTACGATGCCGGGAAAAAAGAGGCCGCGCTGCCGGTGGCTAACCACAGTGAAGGTCTGCCTTATTTATTGCAGTCGTGGGTCGACAATGCACAGGGAACCGCACGAGGCCCCTTTATTATTACACCGCCGCTTTTTCGCCTCGATGCTGATAACGATTCATCATTACGAATTATAAAATCATCTGAAAACATTGCTAACGATAAAGAATCGTTGTTCTTTATTAATGTGCGCGCTATTCCTGCCAAAAGCCAAACCACCGATGCGAATAATAATACGCTAACGCTGGTATTTAAAACACGAATAAAACTATTTTATCGCCCGACAAATTTAGTCGGCAAGCCGTACGATGCTTATAAATCTCTTGAATATAAATATAGCAATAATGAGTTAGATATATATAACCCATCGGCTTATCACGTCGTATTCGCCGGTCTTGCGTTAGGGAAAACCGATCTCACGAATAAAATCGATTACATCGCTCCCGGCGAGCATAAACGGCTGGCGATCCCCGCAGCCGCAGGGAAAACGGTGCGGTGGGCCGCGATCAACGACTATGGCGGTACCACCAAAACAGAAACCCAGACACTGCAATAAGCCACGCCTCACGATGATAGCTCTCAGGGAATGACAAGCGATATGACGCAAAGAACGCCGAATTTATCAACCGTGAAGCCACTTGCCTTCTGGTTGCACTGCGCAATCGCCAGCGGATGCCTGGCCTCCGGCCATGCCTGGGCCGGTGACTTCTACTTTGACCCAGCCCTTCTGGAAACAGAGAAAAGCGGCCAACAGGCGGTGGATCTGGCGGTATTTTCGCAGAATAACGCCCAGCTTCCCGGCGAGTATATTGTTGATATTTATATTAACAACAAGAAAACCGGCCAGCGTAAGCTGCCGTTCGTTGCAGGTAAAGACCACCAGTTGATTCCTCAGTTCACCCTCGGGCAACTGCGTGAGCTGGGCTTTAAAATCGACAACTATCCACAGTTGGCGGAGCAGGACAACGCCACGACGGTAGCCGACCTGACGCAGGCGATTCCCGGCAGCATCTCACAGTTTGATATCAACCACAGCCGACTGAATCTCAGCGTGCCGCAGATTGCCCTTTACCGTGACGCCCGCGGCTATGTAGATCCTGCACGCTGGGACGACGGGATGCCGGTTTTGTTCACCAACTACAACTTTAGCGGTTCGCAAAACCAGTACGACAACGACAGCGATCGGCGTCAGTATCTGAATATGCAAAATGGTGCCAACATCGGCCCCTGGCGACTGCGCAATTACTCGACCTGGACGCACAGCGATAATGACACGCGTTGGGATAGCATTAATAGCTGGCTACAACGGGATATCAAAAGCCTGAAATCGCAGTTGGTGATAGGCGAGAGCGCCACCGAAGGCACGGTGTTCTCCAGCTATCAGTTTACCGGCGTGCGGCTGTACTCTGATGAAACCATGCTGCCCAACAGCCAGCGCGGCTTTGCGCCGACCATTCGCGGCATCGCCAACTCCAGCGCTATCGTGACGGTACGGCAAAACGGCTACACCCTGTATCAAAGCAACGTTCCGGCTGGGGCTTTTGAAATCAACGATCTCTACCCTTCGGCGTTTAGCGGCGACTTAGACGTCACTATCGAAGAAGCCGACGGCAGCATACGTCATTTCGTCCAGCCGTTCTCCGCGCTGCCGCAGATGCAAAGACCGGGTTATCTAAAATACAGCGTCACCGCGGGGCACTTTCGCGCTGCCAGCTCGCAGGACAGCCACGAGCCGGAGTTCCTTGAAAGCACCGCCAGCTATGGTCTGAACAACGCGTTCACGCTTTACGGCGGCCTGAACGCCTCGCAGGACTACCGAGCGCTGGCGCTGGGCCTCGGCTCTACGCTTGGCGTTCTGGGGGCAGTATCGATGGACGTCAGCCGCGCGGACACTCAGCTTGATAACGATGAAAGCTATCATGGCTACAGCTGGCGCACCCAGTACATCAAAGACCTACCGGAAAGCGGCACCAGCGTGTCGCTAAGCTACTACCGCTACACCAGCAGCGGTTATTTCAACTTCTCCGACGCCAACCAGAAGGGTATCAACGGCGGCGATCACCTGCGCAATGAAGCTCAGTTCACTGTCAGCCAGACGTTGTTTTCTGGTATCAGTTTCTACGCCTCTGGCTCGCAGCAGGAGTACTGGGATCGCGAGCAGCAGGATAAAAATCTGTCCATTGGCCTGAACGGCAATCTGTGGGGCGTGAGCTATAACCTCAGCGGCCAGTTTACCGACTCACATGACAGCGACAACGACCGTACGCTGTCGCTCAGCCTGAGCGTGCCGTTGGATCGCTGGCTGTCGCATGCGCAGGCAACCTGGCGCACCACCGACCAGCGCGATCGCGCTACTCAGCACGAAGTGGGCATCAATGGCTCGCTGCTGGAAGACCGTCGGCTGACCTATAACCTGAAACAACGGCAAAGCGAAGGCGGCGATCCGGGCAGCAGCAGTCTGTACGGCAGCTACCGTTCTGCCTACGGCACCGTGAATGCCGGTTACGACTACAGCAGCGATAACCGCCAACTGAGCTACGGCCTCTCTGGCGGTATTGTCGCCCATCGTCACGGCGTGACCCTGTCGCAGTCACTGGGCAATGCCTTTGCGCTGATTGACGCCAACGGCGCGGCAGGGATCCGGGTGAAAAATTACCCCGGCATCGCCACCGACTATTTTGGCTATGCCGTGATCCCCTATCTGACCGCGTATCAGGAAAACGCCATCTCTCTCGATACCACAATGATGCCGGATAACGTCGACGTCACCGAAACGGTGCGCACCGTAGTGCCTAATCGCGGTGCCGCCGTAACGGCACACTTTATTGCCCAGACCGGCTACCGCGTACTGCTGAAACTCACCGATGCGCGCGGAAAAGCACTGCCCTTCGGCGCCATCGCCAGCAGTAAGACGCAGCAGAGCATCGTCGATGAAGGTGGCGTGCTGTATATCACTGGTGTAAACAGCCAGCCGCAGATCTGGTCCGTGCGCTGGGGTAATCAGCCAGATCAACAATGCCAGTTTACCTTCAGCCTGCCGGAAGATGCTGCTCGCAACACCGCAATACAAAATGGGAACGCGCTATGTCAATAAAGAGTCCGTGGATGAAAAATGGGATTACCGCCGCGCTACTGGCGCTATCTATCACCCCGGTCTACGCGGTGACCGGGGCCTGCTCCGCGACGGGAAGCTTTAACGTCAATATAGCCAGCGACTGGACGCAAGCACAGAACGTCACGGGAACCTCGCTGGAACTGCCAACGCCGCTCTCAGGCAATGCTTATCAAATCGATTGCAGCTGTAGCGCGGGTAGCAAAGTGGCGTTGTACTATACGGTCACCAGCGCGCTATCTAAAAACGGTAAACTCAGCGGCTTTTACCAGTTGAATGATAATCTGGATATTAAAACTGAAGTTGATGACATTCCCGGGAAGACGGCGGTCACGCCGCAGAACACTAAACCTATCCAGGAAAGTGGCTCTTACAGCCCCAGCAGCAGCAAAGGTAGCGTGTGCACGGCTGACCCAGCGGAGATCCGCGCCGCGCCAGTAAACATTGGCGCGAGCACCCGTTTTACGCTGTACGTCACCAAACCCTTCCTGGGGGAACTGGTAATTCCAGACACCCTGGTCGCCTCAGTACAGGCCGGATGGACCAGTTCGGCCACCCCACCATCGGTGAGCAGCATGGAAGATATCGCCGAACTGCGCATCCAGGGGAGCATCACCGTGCCCCAGGATTGTAAAATCAACCAGGGCGACGTGATTCAGGTCGATCTCGGTTTTATCAACGCCAACCGTTTCACCACCAAGGACCAGATGCCGGACGGCTATACACCGGTCAATTTTGACATTCACTATGACTGCGGTGATACCTCAACCATCAAAAATAGCATGGAAATGAGGATTGATGCTGATGATGTGATTGAGCAGTACACGTTAGTCGCCCGCCGCCAGGAAGCCAATAACGTCCCGGACATCGGTGTGAGAATGGCCCGTATCGACGGCACCCATGTCAATGTCCCGTTCACAAATGGATTGATCAATATCGATCCTTCCGGCAAGGGAGTAATCAACCTGGAAGCCTGGCCGATTAATATGCTCGGCGGCACGCCCGCGCCGGGGAAATTTAGCGGTACCGCGACCATCACCGTTCTCGTGAAATAATGGCTCACAACATCGGCTGGCGCTGAGCCAGTTCGATAAAATGCTGCAGGGCGGGCTTTAGCTCGCCTTTTTTCCACGCCATCAACAGCGCAATGGTCGGAACATCGCCAACAATAGGGCGGAAAACCACCTGTCCGGTATTAAAATTATTCATATAACCGGGTATCAAAGTCACCCCCAGCCCCATGCCGACCAGGTTCATGGTCACCAGAATGTTGGTTGCCACCTGCACAATGTTGGGCTGGCTTTTTTGCTGCTGAAACCAGTTTTTGACAATCATCGCTAACGCGCCAGAGTAGGCCGGATCGGTGCTGACAAAATTCACGCCGTGTAGTTGTTCTGCGGAGATTGCTTGCTCATTAGCTAACGGATGATTCACCGGTAAAACCACGACTAACGGCTCATGAATCAGCTCCAGATAATCGAGATCCGGGCTGTACACCGGGTGGCGCATTAAGCCCACATCCAGCTCTCCACTCAGGATCTTCTCTTCCTGTTCGGTGGTGATCAGACTCACCAGCTCAATGTGCGTATCAGGCTGTTTTAAACGAAACAAAGGCAGCACCTTCGGCAGCAGATTTACCTCTGCGGAAGGGACAAAACCGATGGCGAAATGATTATCTTCCTGCACCGTTTTACGGGCACGAACTTTGGCGTTTTCCGCCTGTTCGAGGATCGCCTGCGCATCTTGTAAAAAGCACTCTCCCGCCGCCGTCAGCGCAACTTTTCGTTTATCCCGCACCAGCAACGGAACGCCCACGCACGTTTCCAGATCGCGGATCTGGCTGCTTAACGACGGCTGAGAGGTATGCAGCTTTTCTGCCGCTCGGGTGAAATTCAGCGCCTGCGCCACCGCTACGAAATAGCGTAAGTGCCTCAGTTCCATGCCCTTCTCCTTGTTATCGAAAAAATGTCTCAACTGGTAGAAATTTACTATTTCACAGATTGATAACTAACCAGCAACATCCTTAGGGTACAAAAAAAGAAGGTCAATACATCTTAGCTTTCAGGATTAAAAAATATGACCACACCCTCAAATTTAGACATCTACCAACTGATCGACACGCAAAACGGTCGCGTAACCCCACGAATTTATACCGACCCTGAAATTTACCAACTGGAGCTGGAACGCATCTTCGGACGCTGCTGGTTATTTCTCGCCCACGAAAGCCAAATCCCCAAACCCGGTGATTTTTTTAACACCTACATGGGCGAGGATGCGGTTGTGGTGGTTCGCCAGAAAGACGGCAGCATCAAAGCGTTTCTCAACCAGTGTCGCCACCGCGCAATGCGCGTCAGCTACGCCGACTGCGGTAATACCCGCGCCTTCACCTGCCCGTATCACGGCTGGTCGTACGGCATTAACGGCGAGCTGATCGACGTGCCACTGGAACCGCGCGCCTACCCGCAAGGGCTGTGCAAATCGCACTGGGGGCTGAACGAAGTTCCTGGCGTAGAGAGCTACAAGGGACTGATTTTCGGCAACTGGGATACCTCCGCGCCTGCGCTACGCGATTATCTCGGCGACATCGCCTGGTATCTCGACGGTGTGCTGGATCGTCGTGAAGGCGGCACCGAAATCGTCGGTGGCGTACAAAAGTGGACCATCGATTGTAACTGGAAATTCCCCGCCGAACAGTTTGCCAGCGACCAGTATCACGCGCTGTTCAGCCATGCCTCGGCCGTGCAGGTGCTGGGGGCAAAAGACGACGGCAGCGACAAACGCCTGGGCGACGGACAAACCGCCCGCCCGGTGTGGGAAACCGCCAAAGACGCGCTACAGTTCGGTCAGGATGGGCACGGTAGCGGATTTTTCTTTACCGAAAATCCCGATGCCAACGTCTGGGTCGACGGCGAAGTCTCCAGCTATTACCGCGACACCTACGCGGAAGCCGAGCAGCGTCTGGGTAAAGTTCGCGCCCTGCGTCTGGCCGGTCACAACAACATTTTCCCAACGCTTTCCTGGCTCAACGGTACTGCCACCTTAAGGGTCTGGCATCCGCGCGGGCCGGATCAAGTTGAAGTATGGGCATTCTGTATTACCGATAAAGCCGCCTCTGATGAAGTGAAAGCCGCGTTTGAAAACAGCGCAACGCGGGCTTTTGGCCCCGCCGGATTCCTGGAGCAGGACGACTCGGAAAACTGGTGTGAAATTCAAAAACTGCTGAAGGGTCATCGCGCACGCAACACCAAATTGTGTCTGGAAATGGGGCTGGGCCAGGAGAAACGTCGTGAAGACGGCATTCCGGGGATCACCAACTACATCTTTTCGGAAACCGCCGCGCGCGGCATGTATCAGCGCTGGGCCGATTTACTCAGCAGCGAAAGCTGGCAGGAAGTGCAGGAAAAAACCGCCGCTTACCAGCAGGAGGTGATGAAATGAGCACCTTAGTTTCTCAGGAACTACACCACCTCATTACACAGTTTCTCTACCATGAAGCCAGCCTGCTGGATGACTGGAAGTTTCGTGACTGGCTGGCACAACTGGATGAAGACATTCGCTACACCATGCGTACGACGGTCAATGCCCAGACGCGCGATCGTCGCAAAGGCGTGCAGCCGCCGACCACCTGGATTTTCAACGACAACAAAGACCAGCTCGAACGTCGTATCGCGCGGCTGGAAACCGGCATGGCCTGGGCGGAAGAGCCACCGTCGCGTACCCGGCACCTGATCAGCAACTGCCAGGTCAGTGAAACTGGGGTTCCTGACGTCTTTGCCGTGCGCCTTAATTATCTGCTGTATCGCGCGCAAAAAGAGCGCGATGAAACCTTTTACGTCGGCATGCGCATAGACAAAGTGCGCCGTTTGCCGGGCGATGAGTGGCGCTTACTGGAGCGTGAGATCGTGCTGGATCAAGCGGTGATCACCTCCCATAACCTGAGTGTACTGTTCTGATGAGTCGTGTTTATGCCTGCCCCGTAGGGGATTTGCCGGAGGGTGAAGCGCTCCGGCTTGATACCTCGCCCGTCATCGCGCTGTTCAACGTTGGCGGCGAGTTCTATGCCATTAACGATCGCTGTAGCCACGGTAACGCCTCGATGTCGGAAGGCTATCTGGAAGACGACGCTACGGTGGAATGCCCGCTGCATGCCGCCAGTTTTTGCCTGAAAACCGGCAAGGCGTTGTGCTTACCCGCGACCGACGCGCTCACCACCTACGCGGTATATGTAGACGGTAGCGATGTGTTTGTTGATATTCCAGAGGACGCAAGATGAGCGATTTACGCGATAACGTGGTCTTTATCACCGGCGGCGGCTCCGGTCTTGGTCTGGCACTGGTCGAGCGTTTCATCGAAGAAGGTGCGCGGGTCGCCACGCTGGAGCTGTCGCCAGCTAAAGTTGCCAGCCTGCGTCAGCGCTTTGGCGAACATGTGCTGGCAATCGAAGGCAACGTCACCTGCTACGCCGACTATCAGCGCGCGGTAGATCAAATCCTGACGCATTACGGTACGCTGGACTGTTTTATCGGAAATGCGGGGATATGGGATCACAACGCCTCGTTGGTCAATACGCCTGCGAAGGCGCTGGAGAGCGGCTTCCACGAGCTGTTTAACGTTAACGTCCTAGGCTATCTGCTGGGCGCGAAAGCCTGCGCTCCCGCACTTATCGCCAGCGAAGGCAGCATCATCTTTACCCTGTCCAATGCGTCGTGGTATCCCGGCGGCGGCGGCCCGCTGTATACCGCCAGCAAACATGCGGCTACCGGGCTGATTCGCCAGCTGGCATACGAGCTGGCACCAAAGGTTCGTGTTAACGGTGTCGGTCCATGCGGTATGGCGACAGATCTACGCGGCCCGCAGGCGCTGGGACAAAACGATACATCGATTATGCAGTCGCTGACGCCGGAAAAAATCGCCGCTATTTTGCCACTACAATTTTTCCCGGAGCCGGCGGATTTTACCGGCCCATATGTGATGCTGGCGTCAAAGCGCAACAACCGCACATTGAGCGGCGTGATGATCAATGCCGACGCCGGTCTGGGTATTCGCGGTATTCGTCACGTCGCCGCCGGACTGGATCTCTGAGGAGGCGTTATGAACCCAAAAACTATTGCTATCGTCGGCGGCGGTCAGGCGGCGGCTATGGCTACCGCTGCACTGCGCCAACAAGGTTTTGACGGCGAATTACACCTGTTTTCCGATGAGCAGCATCTGCCCTATGAACGCCCACCGCTCTCCAAAGCGATGCTACTGGACGACAATCCGCAACTTCAGCCGATACTCCCCGCTGACTGGTGGCGGGAACACAACGTACAGCTGCATCTGGGGGTTACTGTGCAGACGTTCGGCCGCCAAACGCATCAGTTGGTGCTGGCTAATGGGCAGAGTTATCCATGGGATCGGCTACTGATTGCGACGGGCGCTGCGGCACGCCCCCTTCCGCAACTGGATAAGCTGGGCGATCGTTGCTTCACCCTGCGCCACGCGGGCGATGCCGAGCGCCTGCGCGACAATTTATTGCCGGGCAAGTCGATTGTCATTGTCGGTGCGGGCACCATTGGTCTGGAACTGGCGGCCAGCGCGACTCAACGCGACTGTCAGGTGACGGTGGTGGAGCTGGCGCCAACGGTCATGGGCCGCAACGCGCCTGCTCCGGTGCGCGACTACCTGCTAGCCCGCCACCAACTTGCGGGCGTGCGGGTATTGCTTAACAGCGCGATAGAGCATGTCGAAGCAGGAGAGTCTCTCTCGCTCACGCTACAAAACGGCGAAACTCTCACCGCTGATGCGGTGATCTATGGCATCGGTATCGTGGCGAACGATATGCTGGCCCGCGAAGCGGGGCTGGAGACGGCGAACGGCATTATCGTTGATACCGCCTGCACCACCTCCGATCCCGCGATTTTCGCCGCCGGTGACGTAGCGATAACACGCCAGGCTGACGGTTCGTTAGTACGCGTGGAAAGCTGGGAAAACGCCAATTTTCAGGCACAGGTTGCCGCCGCCGCGATACTCAATCAACCGCAGCCAGCAGCAACGCCGGGCTGGTTCTGGACCGATCAGTACCGTGATAATCTACAGTTTGTCGGCGAAATGCAGGGTGAGAACTGGCTCCTACGCGGCGATCCTGATGCGCAGAAAGCAATATGGTTTAACCTACAGGATGGCGTGATTGTCGGCGCAGTAACGTTGAATCAGGGCCGAGAAATACGTTTATTGAGAAAATGGATTCAGGCAAAGAAAAAGCCGCCAGTGGCGACTTTAATCAATGAAACAATCTTGCTTAAGTCAATATAACTGCCGGATGGCACTTCGTTTATCTGGCCTACATGTGAGTTACCTGTAGGCCGGATAAGGTGTTTACACCACCATCTGGCAATCCGTATTACTTACGCGTAAACCGGGAAACGTGCACAGATATCCAGCACTTTACCTTTGACGCGCTCGATAACAGCTTCGTCATTGATGTTGTCCAGAACGTCACACATCCAGCCAGCCAGCTCTTTCACTTCAGCTTCTTTAAAGCCACGGCGAGTCACAGCCGGAGAACCGATACGGATACCGGAAGTCACAAACGGGCTCTTCGGATCGTTCGGTACGCTGTTTTTGTTAACGGTGATGTTAGCACGGCCCAGCGCGGCGTCAGCTTCTTTACCGGTCAGGTTTTTATCAACCAGATCCAGCAGGAACAGGTGGTTTTCAGTACCGCCAGAAACCACTTTGTAGCCACGGTTCAGGAACACTTCCACCATCGCTTTGGCGTTTTTGGCAACCTGCTGTTGGTAAACCTTGAACTCAGGCTCCATCGCTTCTTTCAGCGCCACAGCTTTCGCCGCGATCACGTGCATCAGCGGGCCACCCTGCGCACTTGGGAACACAGCAGAGTTCAGTTTTTTGTACAGCTCTTCGTCACCGCCTTTCGCCAGGATCAGGCCACCGCGTGGACCCGCCAGGGTTTTGTGGGTGGTGGTGGTCACAACGTGTGCGTGTGGAACCGGGTTCGGATAAACGCCTGCGGCAATCAGACCTGCAACGTGCGCCATATCGACGAACAGATATGCACCGATGCTGTCGGCGATTTCGCGCATTTTTGCCCAGTCAACAACGCCGGAGTAAGCAGAGAAGCCACCGATGATCATCTTCGGTTTGTGCTCTTTGGCCTGCTTCGCCATGTCTTCGTAGTCAATTTTGCCGGACTCATCAATACCGTAAGGGATGATGTTGTACAGTTTGCCGGAGAAGTTAACCGGGGAGCCGTGAGTCAGGTGGCCGCCTTGTGCCAGGTTCATACCCAGAACGGTATCGCCCGGTTGCAGCAGAGCGGTGTAAACAGCAAAGTTAGCCTGAGAGCCGGAGTGCGGTTGTACGTTAGCGTAGTCAGCGCCAAACAGCTCTTTTGCGCGATCGATAGCCAGTTGCTCAACGATATCAACGTACTCGCAACCGCCGTAGTAGCGCTTGCCCGGATAACCTTCAGCATATTTGTTGGTCAGCTGAGAACCCTGCGCCTGCATAACACGCGGGCTGGTGTAGTTTTCGGAGGCGATCAGTTCGATGTGCTCTTCCTGACGTACTTTTTCCTGCTCCATAGCCTGCCACAGTTCGGCATCATAATCGGCAATGTTCATTTCACGCTTTAACATCCGCATCTCCTGACTCAGCTAACAATAAAATTTTCGGCCTTAAAAGGCGGTCCGTAGGACAACGGCGAACAGTATAACCGAATCATTCTTCGATAACAGGTCTTGACAAAGGATTTTACGCAAACGATTACCTTCACGGTACGCAAGGCTTTGGAGAACAAAGGTCTGCTGAATTTCAACGGATTTCTTTTCAGGTTTGTGATGCAGATTTTTCACGATGTAACCTTTACAACGCAAAGTTACAAAGAACCATTTACAATGCAGGGGTATTTTTTATAAGATGTATTTGACATACATCATTAAAGTCTCAGATAAAGGAAGACCGTATGCTTGACGCACAAACCATCGCTACAGTGAAAGCCACCATTCCCCTGCTGGTTGAAACAGGCCCGAAGCTGACCGCCCATTTCTACGACCGCATGTTTACGCATAACCCAGAGCTGAAAGAAATCTTCAACATGAGTAATCAGCGTAATGGCGATCAGCGTGAAGCGCTGTTTAATGCTATTGCCGCGTATGCCAGCAATATCGAAAATCTGGCGGCACTGTTGCCGGCTGTTGAGAAAATCGCACAGAAGCATACCAGCTTCCAGATTAAACCCGAGCAGTACAACATCGTGGGTGGCCATTTACTGGCAACGCTGGACGAAATGTTCAGCCCAGGCCAGGAAGTTCTGGATGCGTGGGGCAAAGCATACGGCGTACTGGCGAACGTTTTCATCAACCGTGAAGCGCAGATTTACAGCGAAAATGCCAATAAAAATGGCGGCTGGGAAGGTACCCGTCCTTTCCGTATCGTGGCAAAAACCCCACGCAGTGCACTTATCACCAGCTTTGAATTTGAACCTGTCGACGGTGGCGCAGTAGCTGAATATCATCCGGGGCAATATCTGGGCGTCTGGTTAAAGCCGGAAGGTTTCCCGCATCAGGAAATTCGTCAGTACTCACTGACCCGTAAACCCGATGGCAAAGGCTACCGTATTGCGGTTAAGCGTGAGGACGGTGGTCAGGTTTCAACCTGGCTGCACAACCATGCGAATGTTGGCGACGTTGTTCACCTGGCCGCACCTGCGGGCGATTTCTTTATGGACGTCGCGACCGACACCCCGGTATCTCTGATCTCCGCGGGCGTGGGACAAACCCCAATGCTGGCGATGCTGGATACGCTGGCAAAAGCGAAGCATACGGCGCAGGTTAACTGGTTCCACGCGGCAGAAAATGGTGACGTGCATGCCTTCGCTGATGAAGTCAACGAACTCGGCAAAACGCTGCCACGCTTTAGCGCACACACCTGGTATCGTGAGCCAACCGAAGCCGATCGTGCGAAAGGTGCGTTTGATAGCGTAGGTCTGATGGATTTGAACAAACTGGAAAGCGCAATCAGCGATCCTGCGATGCAGTTTTATCTGTGCGGTCCGGTTGGTTTCATGCAGTTCGCCGCGAAGCAGCTGGTCGGTCTGGGCGTGAAAAACGAGAACATTCATTACGAATGCTTCGGTCCGCACAAAGTCTTGTAATATGTTACGCGAGTAGGCCGGATAAGGCGTTTACGCCGCCATCCGGCAATCACTCTGCCTGATGCGCTACGCTTATCAGGCCTACAAATTAACGGCGCGGCTTAGATTGCCGCGTCGTCTTCTTCACCGGTACGAATACGAATAACGCGTGCCACGTCGAATACAAAAATCTTACCGTCGCCGATCTTGCCGGTTTGCGCCGTACGGATAATGGTGTCGACGCAGGTATCGACGATGTCGTCGGTAACCACAATTTCAATTTTTACCTTCGGCAGAAAATCCACCATATATTCCGCACCACGGTACAGCTCGGTATGGCCTTTCTGACGGCCAAAACCTTTCACTTCTGTCACAGTCATACCGGTAATGCCGACTTCTGCCAGCGCTTCGCGGACGTCGTCCAGCTTGAAGGGTTTAATAATCGCATCAATCTTTTTCATGCTATTCCTTGAAAAGGTCGCCTGTCTTTTGATCGAATAAAGCTAACATAATCCGCAGATTTATTCTTTGAAATCGTTTGCATCCAGCTCGTGCCGAGAAAGCAATTTATAGAATTCGGTGCGGTTGCGCCCCGCCATTCTTGCCGCGTGGGTCACATTGCCCTTGGTGATTTGCAGCAGCTTACGCAGATAGTTGAGCTCAAACTGGTTACGCGCCTCAACAAAGGTCGGCAGCGCGGTGTTTTCCCCTTCCAGCGCCTGCTCCACCAGCGCGTCGCTGATCACCGGCGAAGAGGTCAACGCCACGCACTGCTCAATTACGTTGACCAGCTGACGCACGTTGCCCGGCCAACTGGCGGTCATTAACCGCTTCATGGCATCGGTTGAAAAGGCGCGTACGAACGGTTTGTGCCGTTCAGCAGACTGGCGCAGCAGATGGTTCGCCAGCAGCGGAATATCTTCCGTACGCTCGGCCAGCGCAGGGATCTTCAGGCTCACCACATTGAGGCGATAGTACAAATCCTCGCGAAATTCGCCCCGTGCCATCGCTTTGGGTAAATCGCGGTGGGTCGCAGAAACGATCCGCACATCAATGTCGATATCGCGGTTACTGCCCAACGGTCTGACTTTTCGTTCCTGCAATACGCGCAGCAGTTTCACCTGTAACGGCGCAGGCATATCGCCAATCTCATCGAGAAACAGCGTACCGCCTTCTGCGGCCTGAAACAGCCCTTCACGATTGCTCACCGCACCGGTAAAAGCACCGCGCGCATGACCAAACAGTTCTGATTCCAGCAGTTGTTCCGGCAACGCGCCGCAGTTAATGGCAATGAAAGGTTTTTGGCTGCGTGGGCTGGCGTTGTGAATAGCCTGAGCGAAAACTTCTTTCCCGGTTCCGCTTTGACCGTTGATCAAGACGCTAACGTCCGATTGCGCCACCATCCGCGCCTGTTCCAGCAGGCGTAGCATCAGCGGGCTGCGGGTAACGATAGATTCGCGCCAGCTGTCATCGGTGGCGGGCGCAGACTGTTCCAACGCCCCGTCAATCGCATGATATAACGCGTCCTTGTCGACTGGTTTAGTGAGGAAACTGAACACCCCTTGCTGGGTCGCCGCAACGGCGTCCGGGATGGAGCCGTGAGCGGTCAGGATAATCACCGGCATCCCAGGCTGTACTTTCTGGATTTCAGTAAACAGCTGCATGCCGTCCATTTCATCCATGCGCAGATCGCTAATAACCAGATCCACTTTTTCACGGTTCAGCACCCGTAACCCTTCCTGCCCACTTTCCGCGGTCACGACGCTGTAGCCTTCGCTGGTCAGTCGCATTCCAAGTAATTTCAACAGTCCCGGATCGTCATCCACCAGCAGCAGATGCGCGGGCTTACGGCTTATCATGGCATAACCTCATCGGCAGACGGCGCTGTGCCTTCTTCGTTATCAGGCGTAGTGAGTTTATCGTTCCCGTGCAGCGCATCAGGATTGTAGTTACCGCCAGGTTTGCGCGTGGAAAGCTGGCGCTCAATATCGGTCAGATTCTCCAGCTTGCGGGTCGTGAGATCGAGCTGGGACTGCAAATGCTGCTGCTGTTGGCGCAGCGTATCGAGATCGCTGTCGGACGCCTGCTGGAGTTTACTGTAGCGCATACGCTCTTCGGCAAGCTGCAACTGCAATGTTTGGCTGCTGCGCCAGACCTGATACAGCGGGCGTACCTGCGGCGGAATTTGCGGGCTTAACGCATCGAGGCGCGTAACAGCCTCCCGCCTTTCAGGCGGCGTAATGTTGGCGTTATCGAGCAGGATCCCACGCCTGAAAGCGCCCTGCCAGGTATCTGTCATCAGGGTGCTGGCTTCACTACGCGCCTGCACCGGCATCAGGCGATTGGCACAATCCATCGCCCGCAGCCAGTACAACGGATTGGTTTCTGTAGAATGGCCAGACAGCGACCAGATATCCGTACAGTCGGTTGCAAGGTAGTCCGCCAGTTGATTAGGCGGAATTTTCTCCTGCGAGGGATCGCCGATAATATGATTCACCGCGTTCGGGACACAACCAACCAGCGCCAGGCACGGCAGGCTTGCGAGGATGACGCGACGAAGAAAATGTCGTTTAAGCATTCGGACAACAACGTATGGCATACTCACCAGACTTAGGTTTATTTTAGTGATTTTTCGCAGCAGCTAGCGGCAGTTCTATGCGAAAACAAACGTTTTGCGCATGGTCATCAACCAGATACAGCTTGCCCCGCATACGGCGGATGCAATCTCTGGCAATGCTTAGCCCCAACCCGCTTCCTTTTACCGCCCCTTTTCGCTGATGACTCCCCTGGAAAAAAGGCTCGAAGATCATGGTCTGTTCTGCTTCTGGAATCGGTGTGCCGGTATTCATTACATCGATGTATACCGTTGAGCCATGCAAACTGCTGCGGATCCAAATGTTACCGGATTCAGCACCATAGTGCACCGCATTGGAATAAAGATTGTCCAGCACGCTCATCAACAGCATCGGTTCTGCCAGGCAGGTGTTCACCGCAAGCGCAACATCAGTATGTATCATTTTGGCGCGAGCGGGCAGGCTATGCGCAGAAACAACGCTCTCCACCAACGGCGCGATTTCCACACTTTCAAGTTCTACCTCGTCATCAGCCAGCTTGCGGTTGTAATCAAGGAGTTGTTCAATCAGCTTTTGCAGGTTGCGGCTGCTGTCATCCAGAATACCGACCACCTCTTTTTGCTCCGGTGTTAACGGGCCAACCACCTGATCGGCCAACAATTCGGTACCTTCGCGCATGCTCGCCAGCGGTGTTTTCAGCTCATGGGAAAGATGGCGTAAAAACTGATGCCGTTGCGACTCAAGCCAGGAGAGACGTTCGCTTAACCAGATGATACGCTGCCCCACGGATCTCAGCTCCCGTGGCCCAGTAAATAATACGCTATCCCCCAGCGAGCGCCCTTCTCCCAGACAGTTGATCATCCGTTCAATGCCCTTCACCGGACCGATAATCATGCGGGTAAACAGCAAGACCATCGCCAGGCTGACGAGAAACAGCACCAGTGCCTGCCAGCCAAAAAACTGCCCGCGTTCGGCTATTTCCTGCTGTAACTGCTGCCCACGAGAAAAGACCACGGTACGCGTCGCTTGCACCATCTCGGTATTGGCATTGGCGAACGCTTCCAGCCGTGCAGCCGACACACTGTCAGGACCACTGTTTTTACACTGCAACTGCGCGAGATCGTTAAGATCCTGACGCAACGCCTGGTAGAGCTTGGTATCCGGCAACACCCCCGCATGCGCATCCAGCATGTCGCTGTAGCGTTTACGCTGGCTTTGGTAGACCCTGGCCAATGTTGGGTCATCAAGCACGCAGTATTGCCGATAGCTGCGCTCCATCTCCAGCGCGACGTTGGTCATCGCCTCGCTGCGTCTGGCATCAATCAGCGTGGTGCGGTTTGTCAGCGCAGCCTGCGCGCTCAGGGCATTCAGACTTTGCCATGCCTGCCAGGCCAGAACTAACAACGGCAGCAGGATAAGCAAGAAGGCCAACGTCACCAATTGACGTAAAGATCGGGGAAAAACTGACCAGCGCTTCAAGGCGTTACTCTCAATGGACAGGAAAAGATTGATGCTAACTGAGGGGAACGCCAGATACAACAAAGCCGGGATTAACCCGGCTTTGTTGTGGAATAAGGCGGTGCCTAACTCGACGTTTCGCCCGGAGGTTGATATGAGCAATACTAATATCAGATGTTGGACGGCAGGCACCTTGTTGTGCGTCATTCGAAGTTTATGTAGCACGTCCCGAAGGGGCTGACATAAGAAGGTGAATGAGCCACTGGTTAATATTATGCAGCATCTGTGCCAATATTCAAAACACTTTATTAACACAATGATAAGTATGAAAAATATTATTATTTTCACAAATAACAATTCTGGCTGTTTTTTGTTCTCCCTGTCGCCAATCAGCAACACTTGCAGCACTTAAAAACAAATTACTATTAAATCAAATAATTAAACGTCTCTTTTTGACGACACCGCAACCCTGTCCATGTCGGCATTTCCCGACACTTTACTTTTAGGTGCAAGCGCTGAGTTTATTGCCGGATGGCGGCGTGAACGCCTTATCCGGCCTATAACCGCATTTTCCCTGTAGGCCTGATAAGCGTAGCGTCATCAGGCGGGTTTCATCCGGCAGACAAAAAAAAGCCCCTCGCGAAGAGGGGCTTGATGACTATTGAGCGAATTAACCGAGCTGTTTACGCGCGTTGCGGAAAATACGCATCCACGGGCTATCCTCGCCCCAGTTTTCCGGGTGCCAGGAGTTGCTCACGGTACGGAACACACGTTCCGGGTGCGGCATCATAATGGTGACGCGACCATTTTCAGTGGTCACTGCAGTAATACCGTTCGGCGAACCGTTCGGGTTAGCCGGATAGGTCTCGGTCACCTTACCGAAGTTATCAACGTAGCGCAGCGCCACCAGACCTTTGCTCTCAAGCTGAGCCAGATGCGCACCGTCACGCACTTCCACACGACCTTCACCGTGAGAAACGGCAATCGGCATCATCGAACCCACCATATCAGCAAGCAGTAAGGATGGGCTTTGCGTCACTTCGACCAGACTGAAGCGGGCTTCAAAACGATCGGAGTGGTTACGTACAAAGCGCGGCCACAGGTCGCTTCCTGGGATCAGCTCACGCAGGTTAGACATCATCTGACAACCGTTACACACGCCGAGTGCCAGCGTTTGCGGGCGATGGAAGAAGGTTTCGAACTCATCACGGACGCGGTTGTTGAACAGAATCGACTTCGCCCAACCTTCACCAGCGCCAAGCACATCGCCGTAAGAGAAGCCGCCGCAGGCCACCAGTGCCTGGAAGTTACCCAGGCCGATACGTCCGCCCAGCAGGTCGCTCATGTGCACATCGATGGCGTCAAAACCCGCACGGTGGAAGGCAGCTGCCATTTCAACGTGGGAGTTCACACCCTGCTCGCGCAGTACGGCCACTTTGGGACGTGCACCGGTGGCGATGTACGGAGCGGCAACATCTTCGTTGATATCAAACGACAGTTTAACGTTGAGACCAGGGTCCGCATCGTTGGTTTTAGCGTCGTGTTCTTGATCGGCGCATTCCGGATTGTCACGCAGACGCTGCATCTGCCAGGTGGTTTCCGCCCACCACATACGCAGGGTTGTACGGCTTTCGCTAAACACCGGCTGGCCGTTAGCGGTCAGGTTGAAGCGGTCACCTTCAACGGCTTTACCGAGGAAGTGTACGCAGTCTGCCAGGCCGTGGGCAGCCAGAATCGCTTCCACCGCCTCACGCTCAGCAGCACGAACCTGAATCACCGCACCCAGTTCTTCGTTAAACAGCGCCGCCAGACGATCTTCACCCAGAGAGTGGATATCAGCGTCAATACCGCAGTGACCGGCGAAGGCCATTTCCGCCAGCGTAACCAGCAGACCGCCGTCAGAACGGTCATGATAGGCCAGCAGCTTACGCGCAGCGACCAGCGCCTGAATCGCATCGTAGAAGCCTTTCAGTTGCTCAACGTTACGCACGTCGGCAGGCTTATCGCCCAGTTGACGGTAAACCTGCGCCAGCGACGTAGCGCCCAGCGCATTGTGACCAAGACCGAGGTCAATCAGCAGCAGGGCGTTGTCTTCAGTAGAGAGCTGCGGGGTAATGGTGTGGCGCACATCTTCTACGCGGGCAAAGGCGGTGATCACCAGCGACAGCGGCGAGGTCATTTCACGCTGCTCGTTACCTTCCTGCCAGCGGGTTTTCATCGACATAGAGTCTTTGCCCACTGGAATGGTCAGGCCGAGCGCCGGGCATAGCTCTTCCCCGACGGCTTTTACTGCTTCGTACAGGCCAGCATCTTCACCAGGGTGACCCGCAGCCGCCATCCAGTTTGCCGACAGCTTAATACGTTTGATGTCACCAATCTGCGTTGCCGCAATGTTTGTCAGCGCTTCACCGACCGCCAGACGCGCAGAGGCAGAGAAGTCCAGTAGTGCAACCGGCGCGCGTTCGCCGATAGACATCGCTTCGCCGTAGTAGCTATCGAGGCTTGCGGTAGTGACCGCGCAGTTAGCGACCGGGATCTGCCACGGACCAACCATCTGGTCACGCGCAACCATGCCGGTAACGGTACGGTCACCGATGGTCACGAGGAACGTTTTCTCCGCGACAGTCGGCAGATGCAGCACGCGGTTAACCGCATCTGCAATCGAGATTTCACCACGATTCAGGGCATCGCCTTTGGCTTTCAGCGTCTGCACATCGCGGGTCATTTTCGGTGTTTTACCCAGCAGCACATCAAGCGGCATGTCGATCGGCTGGTTGTCGAAGTGGCTGTCGCTCAAGGTCAGATGCTGTTCTTCGGTAGCTTCACCAATCACCGCATACGGCGCGCGCTCGCGCTTACACAGTTCGTCAAACAGCGGCAATTGATCGGCAGCAACCGCCAGCACGTAGCGTTCCTGGGATTCGTTACACCAGATTTCCAGCGGGCTCATACCCGGCTCGTCGCTGAGGATATCGCGCAGCTGGAACTTACCGCCACGACCGCCATCGCTTACCAGCTCCGGCATAGCGTTAGACAGTCCACCCGCGCCAACATCATGGATAAACAGAATCGGGTTCGCATCACCCATCTGCCAGCAACGGTCGATAACTTCCTGGCAACGACGTTCCATTTCCGGGTTGTCACGCTGTACGGAAGCGAAATCAAGATCGGCATCAGACTGGCCGGAAGCCATAGAGGAGGCTGCCCCGCCGCCAAGGCCAATGTTCATCGCCGGGCCGCCGAGGACGATAAGCTTAGCGCCAACGACGATCTCGCCCTTCTGCACGTGATCGGCACGGATGTTACCGATCCCGCCTGCCAGCATGATCGGTTTATGGTAACCGCGCAGCTCTTCGCCGTTGTGGCTGTTGACCTTTTCTTCATAGGTACGGAAGTAGCCGGTCAGCGCCGGACGACCAAATTCGTTGTTAAACGCCGCGCCGCCCAGCGGGCCTTCGGTCATGATATCAAGCGCGGTAACAATACGGTCCGGCTTACCGAAGTCTTCTTCCCACGGCTGTTCAAAGCCAGGAATACGCAGGTTGGAAACGGAGAAACCCACCAGCCCGGCTTTCGGTTTTGCACCGCGACCTGTTGCGCCCTCGTCGCGGATTTCGCCACCGGAGCCGGTTGCAGCACCTGGCCACGGAGAGATGGCCGTCGGGTGGTTGTGAGTTTCAACCTTCATCAGGATGTGGGCTGGTTCCTGATGGAAATCGTAGCGGCCGGTTTTGTGATCGGCAAAATAGCGGCCCACTTCAGAGCCTTCCATTACCGCAGCGTTGTCTTTATAGGCAGACAGCACGTGGTCCGGCGTGGTTTCGAAGGTATTCTTGATCATCTTGAACAGCGACTTAGGCTGCTGTTTACCATCGATAACCCAGTCGGCGTTAAAAATCTTGTGACGGCAGTGCTCAGAGTTGGCCTGCGCAAACATGTACAGTTCAATATCGTTCGGGTTACGTCCCAGTTTGGTGAACGCATCCTGCAGATAGTCAATTTCGTCTTCCGCAAGCGCCAGACCCAGACGCAGGTTAGCGTCGATTAGCGCCTGACGCCCCTCACCCAGTAGATCAACGCTGGAGACCGGCGCCGGTTGGTGATGGGCAAACAGTTTTTCGGCATCGTTCAGCGCAGAGAAAACCGTTTCCATCATGCGGTCGTGCAGTTCGTCGGCCACCATCTGCCATTGCTCAGCGGTCAGCGTAGAGGCTTCTACATACCAGGCAATGCCACGTTCCAGGCGGCTAATCTGGTGCAGACCGCAGTTGTGGGCAATATCAGTCGCTTTAGAAGACCACGGGGAGATGGTGCCTGGGCGAGGCGTAACCAGCAGCAGTTTGCCTTCCGGGGCGTGGCTTTGCAGAGCAGGACCATATTTCAGCAGGCGTGCAAGCTGCGCGTGCTCATCTTCATTTAACGGTGCATTCAGATCGGCAAAATGGACGTACTCGGCGTAAATGTTGTGGACCTGGAGGTTGGCAGCCTGAAAACGTGCCAGCAGTTTGTTAATACGGAATGCAGACAGTGCAGGTGAACCACGCAGAATTTCCATCATAAGTCTCTCGTCTTCTAAGCTTTCGGTGTGCCCAAGTGGGGGAAACGGGCGTCATTATAAAGAATCTACCGCGCCGACGAAACCGTTTGCGTCGAAATAAAATCACGACCGTCACTTATCATCAAATGCGGTCAGATTTCTGAATAAGTTGCCAACTGACGCAAGTTTAAGCAAAATGCCGTTCATTAATGACGACTTCACTTCTTAATCAACACCACAGCAGACAGAGACAACGTACGGTTCAGAGAATTAACTAATTGAAAAAATTAAAGATTAATTATCTGTTCATCGGCATATTGACGCTGTTGTTGGCAGCGGCCCTTTGGCCATCTATCCCCTGGTTCGGTAAAGCCGAAAATCGTATCGCCGCCATTCAGTCGCGGGGAGAGCTGCGCGTCAGTACCATTGATTCGCCATTAACTTACGCGACCCTCAACGGCAAAAAATTCGGCCTGGATTATGAACTGGCCCAGGAATTTGCCGACTACTTAGGCGTGAAGTTAAAAGTTACCGTACGCCAGAACATCAGCCAGCTTTTTGACGACCTGGATAACGGCAATGCCGACCTGTTAGCCGCAGGCCTGGTCTATAACAGCGAGCGGGTTAAAAATTACCAGCCCGGCCCGACCTATTATTCGGTTTCACAACAGTTGGTGTACCGGGTTGGGCAATACCGTCCGCGCACGCTTGCCACGGTGAACGAAAACCAACTGACTATCGCCCCGGGGCACGTGGTGGTTAATGACCTCCAGCAGCTAAAAGAGAAAAAATTTCCCGATCTGAGCTGGAAAATCGATGACAAAAAGGGCACCACCGAACTGCTTGATGATGTAATCGCCGGAAAGCTGGATTACACCATTGCCGATTCTGTTGCCATCAGCTTATATCAACGCGTGCATCCTGAGCTGGCCGTAGCGCTCGACGTCTCTGACGAACAACCGGTGACATGGTTTAGCCGGCTGGACGATGACAACACGCTGTCTGCCGCCCTACTGGATTTCTTCAACACCATGAATGAAGACGGTTCTCTGGCACGGCTGGAAGAGAAATATCTCGGGCATGGCGATGATTTTGACTATGTTGATACCCGCTCCTTTTTACGCGCCGTAGACAGCGTGTTGCCGGACCTCAAGCCGCTGTTTGAGAAATATGCGCAAGAGATAGACTGGCGACTACTGGCCGCTATCTCATATCAGGAATCACACTGGGACGCGCAGGCCACCTCTCCAACCGGCGTACGCGGGCTGATGATGTTGACCAAAAATACTGCCCAGAGTCTCGGGCTGACCGACCGTACCGATGCCGAACAGAGTATCAGCGGCGGCGCGCGATACTTGCAGGATATGATGAGTAAAGTACCGGATACCGTCCCCGAAGGAGAGCGCATCTGGTTTGCCCTTGCAGCCTATAACATGGGTTATGCACACATGCTGGATGCGCGGGCGCTGACGGTGAAAACCAAAGGCAATCCGAACAGTTGGTCCGACGTAAAACAGCGATTACCGTTGCTCAGCCAAAAGCCGTATTACAACAAGCTGACTTATGGCTATGCGCGCGGCCACGAAGCTTACGCCTATGTGGAAAATATCCGTAAGTACCAAATTAGCCTGGTGGGATATCTGCAAGAGAAAGAAAAACAGGCGCTAGAAACACAGCAACTGGCGCAGGATTACCCGACGGTGACGCCCGCAGAGTTATTAGGTAAAGAGAAATTCCCGCTTTCGGCGTTTCTGTCTCAAACGTCGTCAAACTACCTGACGCACTCCCCTTCCCTGCTGTTTTCACCGCATAAAAAAGAGGAGAAGTAGTCTTGTACGCCTGATAAGCGCACTGCCATCAGGCTGAGAGTTACTGATTAGCGGATTTTTTCAGGGCCTTGATTTCCTGCCGGCGCATGCGGAAGAAATCACTGAGCAACGTGGCACATTCATCCCGCAGTACCCCCTCTGTCACTTCAACCCGATGATTCATTCCAGGGTGATGCAGTACATCCATTAATGACCCGGCAGCGCCCGTTTTCGCATCGCGCGCGCCAAAAACGACCCGACCGATACGGCTGTGCACCATCGCGCCAGCGCACATCACGCACGGCTCCAGAGTGACGTACAGCGTGGCATCTAACAGACGGTAGTTTTGCAGCACCAGGCCGCCCTGACGCAGCGCCATAATCTCAGCGTGGGCAGTCGGATCATGATGTCCAATAGGGCGGTTCCAGCCTTCGCCAATCACTCGGTTGTGATGTACCAATACCGCACCCACCGGGACTTCACGCTCATCCCAGGCGCGCTTAGCCAGCGTTAAAGCATGACGCATCCAGTATTCGTGGCTAAATTCAACATCTGACAAAGGGGTAACTCCAGTAATCAAAGCGGGCGCATTATACACGTCATACTTCAAATTGCATGTGCGTTAGCTATTCGAGTTGCTGAAGCTCTCCGCGCGGCGTGACGCGCCAGCGATGCTGGCAAAAAGAGAGCAGCGGATTGTCCTGATTACTGTCACTATAACCACTGTAAAGCTGTAGCGGCGCGCCAATGTGGCGTTCCAGTTGTGTCACTTTCTCATGGCCCAGACAGCGCAAAGTCAGTACCCAGCCGCCGTATTCCCGCGCCATTTTGCTGGCAATCAGATTGACTCGCGGTAGCCATGGAGTATCAAAGTAAACCTGCTCGACCAGTGACTGCGGAGAGCCGGTAATAAGCCAGATATCAGCGTCAGAGCTTAACAGGTAGGTTGTCAGCCGCTGCTGCACGAGCGGAAACGCCGTCACGTTACTGCGAAACCAGCGCACAAAGTCGGCCTGATGCGCTTTCAAACGCGCTTCGCTGCGGCCAAAAGTGCATCCCCATAACAGCAGGCTCATTGGCCAGCGAGCGGCACGTCCTTTTATCAGCAACGCCAGCGCAATCACCGGTAACAGAGGCAGCACAAGCAACGCATTCAGCGGCTGGCGACGCAGCAGATAACGAATAAAACTACCGAACATATCCTGCTGGTGTAACGTGCCATCCAAATCAAAAAAGACAACGCGGCGCTGGTGATTGGTCAAACCTTATTCCTCTGGATCAGTGAATCCCAATAGCCAGGTAAACAGGAACCCGGCGATAACTGCTACCAGATAGCCTAACAGATAGAACATCACTTTTCCGGCAACAATCGTCAGTGCCAGCGGTAACCCGGAGATGCCAAAGGTGATGACCGTCGCCACCTTCCAGTAGCTAATCAGCGCCCCACCTACCGCGCCGCCAAGACAGGCACCGATAAACGGCTTACCCAACGGCAGCGTTACGCCAAAAATCAGCGGCTCGCCAATCCCCAGCAGTCCGACCGGTAGCGCCCCTTTGATCACTTTCTTTAGCCGCGCATTACGAGTTTTCATCAGAACCGCGATCGCAGCACCTATTTGCCCAACGCCCGCCATCGCCAGGATCGGAAAAAGCGCGTTATAACCGTGTGCCTGAACCAGCTCAACGTGGATGGGCACCAATCCCTGATGAAGTCCGGTGAGCACCAACGGCAGAAAGGTTCCTGCCAGCACGGCACCGACCAGAAAACCGCCGCGATCGATAGCCCATGATGCGCCGTGAGCGATAGATTCAGAAATCCATCCGCCAAGCGGTTGCAGCGCCACAATCGCGATTACGCCGGTAATGATGGTGGTTAGCAGCGGGTTAAGGATAAGCTCCAGTGATTCCGGCAACAGCGTGCGGAATTTACGTTCGATCCAGCACATCAGCGCAACCACCAGCAATACCGCGATCACCCCACCGCGCCCCGGCTGCAACGCTTCGCCAAACAGGGTAATTTGTGCCAGTTGAGGGCTGGAAAGGATCCCCGCCATCACCCCGCCCATTGCCAGGGAGCCACCGAAAACTTTGGCGGTATTCACCCCGACCAGAATATTCATAATGGCAAACACGGCGCTGCCAAATATGCCCATCAACCCCAGCATATTTGGATAGTGGGTCGCAAAATCCCCCACGATATCCGGGCGCTTAAGGATGTTAATAATCCCGGTAATCAAACCGGAGGCGATAAACGCCGGAATAAGAGGGATAAAGACGTTCGCCAGCTTGCGCAGCGCATCGCTCATCGGCGCTTTGTACTTCGCTTTGGCCTCTGACTTGGTGCGCTCAATATCATTGGCACCTGCTCGCTCGCCGCCATCGGCAATCAGGGAACGCATGGCATCCACCACTTTGGCTGCTTTACCGGGGCCGACAATAATCTGGTGCTGTGCGCCCTGCTTCACGTAGCCGCTAACGCCGGGCAGTTGCCTGAGGCGGGGAATATCGATCTGCCCGTCATCCTGAACTTCCACCCTGACACGGGTCATACAGTTTTCCAGACGCAGAATATTGTTCTCTCCGCCAACGCCCAGCAGGATGTCGCTGGCCAGCAACGCCGTCTTATCCATATACACCTCTTAGTGTTCTAACGCCGCGCGTAAAAAACCCTGGTGAGCGGCAAGCTTTTCGCGGGCGGCAGCGGCATCCAGGCCGGTGAGCGCCATTAAAATAGCTGGCTTAACATCATAATCCGTCTGCTTCAGCAGCGTTTCAGCTTGAGCCCGCGCAATACCGGTGGCTTCAACCACCATACGGCACGCCCGATCGACCAGTTTGACGTTGGTTGCCTGCATATCCACCATCAGGTTCTGGTACACCTTGCCAAATTTCACCATCGCGCCGGTGGAGATCATATTGAGCACCAGCTTTTGCGCGGTGCCGGATTTCAGTCGTGTTGACCCGGTCAGCGCCTCAGGCCCCACTACCGGAGAAATAGCAATATCCGCTTCATGCGCGATAGGGGAATCCGGATTGCAAGAAATAGCCGCCGTTGTACAGCCCACCGAACGCGCATATTTCAACCCGCCAATTACATACGGCGTGCGACCAGAAGCTGCCAGCCCCACCACCAGATCCTGTGCGGTAAGATTGAGCCCACGCAGATCGTCTTCGCCTAGCTGCGGGTTGTCTTCTGCGCCTTCTACTGCCTTCAGCAAAGCGCCCGGTCCCCCGGCAATCAGCCCAACCACCAGACCGTGCGGGACGCCGAAGGTCGGCGGGCATTCAGACGCGTCCAGCACCCCAAGACGCCCGCTGGTACCTGCTCCCATGTAAATAATGCGTCCACCGGCTTTTAGCGCGTCAGCTGCCGCATCAACCGCGCGCGCAACTTCAGGAAGAGTTGCTTTTACTGCTTCAGCTACCAGCGTATCCTGTTGATTAAAACGATGAACCAACTCCAGAGTGGAGAGCGCATCCAGATCCATGGTCTGAGGATTGCGGGTTTCTGAAACTAACGCACCGAGATTCATTTTTTGTTCCTTAGGAATTTTTAATTCATAATAATCTGTCATAATGGAATATTATATTCACTAAGGCGAGTGATATTTTGTTTTGTAATCGCCATCACATTTTCGCCAGGAGAAAGCATGAACTGTTTAATTCGCATTCGTCAGCGTTATCCGGATCTCGCGCAAAGCGATAAAAAACTTGCGGATTATCTTCTTGCTCAGCCGGATACTGCGCGTCATCTCAGTTCACAACAGCTGGCCTTTGAAGCGGGCGTCAGCCAGTCCAGCGTGGTGAAATTCGCGCAAAAGATGGGCTTTAAAGGATTCCCGGCACTCAAACTGGCGATTAGCGAAGCATTGGCCAGCAATCCCAACCCCCATTCCATTCCGGTACATAATCAGATTCGCGGTGACGACCCGATGCGAATGGTAGGCGAGAAACTGATTAAAGAGAACGTGGCGGCGATGCATGCGACGCTGGACGTCAACAGCGAAGAGAAACTGATGGAGAGCGTCACGATGCTGCGTTCAGCCCGCCGCATTATCGTGACCGGGATTGGCGCATCGGGTCTGGTAGCGCAGAATTTTGCCTGGAAGCTGCTGAAGATTGGTTTTAACGCGGTGGTGGAACGCGATATGCACGCCCTACTGGCGACGGTGCAGGCGCTTTCGCCCAACGATCTACTGCTGGCCATTTCGTATACCGGAGAGCGTCGCGAGCTCAACCTGGCTGCGGATGAAACGTTGCGCACCGGCGCGAAAATCCTCGCCATCACCGGATTTACACCGAACGCACTGCAGCAACGGGCAAGTCATTGTCTGTACACCATTGCCGAGGAGCAGGCCACGCGCAGCGCAGCGATTTCCTCCACCCATGCGCAAATGATGCTCACTGATTTACTGTTTATGGCGCTGGTACAGCAGGATCTGGAGCATGCCCCGGAACGTATTCGCCACAGTGAGGCACTGGTAAAAAAACTGGTCTGAGCAAAGAATGCGCGTATAATGCCCGCCCGATTTGTGATGTTTTGAGAGTTTCCTGATGGCCCTGTTAATCACTAAAAAGTGTATCAATTGCGATATGTGCGAGCCCGAATGCCCGAATGAGGCGATTTCGATGGGTGATAGCATTTACGAGATTAACAGCGACAAGTGTACGGAATGCGTAGGCCATTACGACACGCCAACCTGCCAGAAGGTGTGCCCGATCCCCAATACTATTTTGAAAGATCCGGCGCATGTCGAAACAGAAGAGCAGCTGTGGGATAAGTTTGTGCTGATGCACCACGCCGATAAACTTTAGCCGCGTCGCCATCTGGCGATGAAGCCCCTACCCTGCCCCTGCAACAAACGCATAACCCATAGGCCGGATAAGACGCTACGCGTCGCCATCCGGCATCGTCCTGAATCTAACTTTCGATAATCACCGTGGCGCAGGCGTAGTGACGCTCATCGGCCAGCGTCACATGCATGTGCGCAACGCCGAGTTTTTCCGCCAGTTTTAACGCCTCTCCCCATAATCGCAGACGCGGCTTACCGAGTTCATCGTTAAAGACTTCAAACTGATTAAACGCCAGCCCATTGCGAATACCCGTGCCAAAGGCTTTTGCTGCCGCCTCTTTGACTGCAAAACGCTTCGCCAGAAAACGCACCGGCTGCTGATGCGTTTCCCAGATTGCCCATTCGTTGTCGCTGAGCACACGTCTTGCCAGGCGGTCGCCGGAACGGGAGATCACCGCTTCGATGCGGGCAATCTCCACGATATCCGTACCTAATCCCAGAATCGCCATTAGCCACGCGCTTCCAGCATCAGGCGCTTCATTTCGACTACGGCCTCTTTCAGGCCGCTCATCACCGCACGTCCAATAATGGCATGGCCAATGTTCAGCTCGTGCATTTCCGGGATCCGCGCGATAGCTTTAACGTTGTGATACGTCAGACCGTGACCCGCATTCACCTTCAGGCCAAGACTTGCAGCATAGGTTGCCGCTTTGGCGATACGCGCCAGTTCGCTGGCCTGTTCTGCGTCGGTTTTCGCATCGGCGTAACAGCCGGTGTGAATCTCAATAAACGGTGCGCCAACTTCCGCAGCGGCCTTAATCTGTTCTTCATCGGCATCGATAAACAGCGAAACCAGAATGCCTGCGTCCGCCAGCCGTTTGCAGGCATCGCGCATCTTGTCACGCTGACCGGCGACGTCCAGCCCACCTTCAGTGGTAACTTCCTGACGTTTTTCCGGCACCAGGCAGCAAAAATGCGGCTTAGTCTCAACGGCAATCGACAGCATCTCTTCGGTGACTGCCATTTCCAGATTCATGCGCGTATCCAGCGTCTGGCGCAAAATACGTACGTCACGGTCGGTGATATGACGACGGTCTTCACGCAGGTGTACGGTAATACCGTCCGCGCCCGCCTGTTCAACGATAAACGCTGCCTGAACCGGGTCCGGATATGCGGTACCGCGTGCATTACGTAAAGTGGCAATGTGGTCAATGTTGACGCCTAACAGTAATTCGGCCATGACAATCCTCGTTTTTTATTTTCGCTTCGGCATAAACTGCCGGAATAATTCGCGGCTCTTTAAGGGCTTACCACCAAGATACGGCTTTAACGCCATGCGGGTAAAGCGTTTCGCGGCGCGAAGCGTATCAGCATCCGGAAATTCCCGCGATTCGAGTGCTTTCAGATGGCGTCCGGTAAAGGTGGCGTTATCAATCACTACGCTTGCGATAAACCCTTTTTCTTCCCGGTAGCGATAGGTCATGGTGTCGTCTACCGGCTCGCCGCTGCCCGCACAGTGGGTAAAATCGACGCCATACCCCAGATGACCAAGTAAGGCCAGCTCAAAGCGACGCAATGCAGGTTCTGGCGAACCCGTCGCGCCAGCCAGCGCCTGAATACAGTTCAGGTAATCGAAAAAGAGTGCAGAAAAGCGGGTTTCGTATTCGAGTACGCGCGAGATAAGCTCGTTAATATACAAGCCGCTGTACAGCGTGATTCCGCTAAGGGGGAGTGCCAGAGAAACGGCTTCGGCGCTGCGCAAGGTTTTGACCTCGCCACGTCCACCAAAGCGAAGCAACAACGGGGTAAAAGGCTGGAGTGCGCCTTTAAGATTGGAGCGTTTGGAACGTGCGCCTTTAGCCACAAGGCGCACGCGACCCGACTCTTCCGTGAAGACGTCCAGCACGAGACTGGTTTCGCTCCAGGGGCGACTGTGCAGGACAAAAGCGCGTTGCCATCCTTCCATCATAATACTCGTCGTCTTTCAAGTTGCAGGTGCGTTGGCTGCGCCCGTTCACCCCAGTCACTTACGAGAGTAAGCTCCCGGGGATTCACGGACTTGCCGCCTTCCTGCACCTCGAAAGCCATAGAGTATTAAAACTACTGGTCGTCGCCGTAACCGAGGCTACGCAGCGCGCGTTCGTCATCGGCCCAGCCGGATTTCACTTTCACCCACAGTTCGAGGTGAACGGGCGCTTCGAACATCTCCTGCATGTCTTTACGCGCTTCGATGCCGATGGTTTTAATCTTGGCCCCTTTGTTGCCAATAACCATCTTCTTCTGCCCTTCACGTTCAACGAGGATCAGACCGTTGATGTCGTAGCCACCGCGCTCGTTAGAGATAAAACGCTCAATCTCCACGGTAACGGAGTACGGCAGTTCAGCACCCAGAAAACGCATCAGCTTTTCACGGATGATTTCAGAGGCCATAAAGCGCTGAGAACGGTCGGTGATGTAATCTTCCGGGAAGTGATGAATAGCTTCCGGCAAATGCTTACGCACGATGCCCGCAACGGTATCGACATTCAAGCCGGTTTCGGCAGAAATCGGTACGATATCAAGGAAGTTCATCTGGCTTGCCAGGAACTGCAGGTGTGGCAGCAGATCGGCTTTTTCCTGAACGTTGTCGACTTTGTTGACGGCCAGAATAACCGGGGCTTTGCCATCACGCAGCTTGTTGAGCACCATTTCGTCGTCCGGCGTCCAGCGGGTGCCTTCGACAACGAAAATAACCAGTTCAACATCACCGATCGAGCTGCTCGCCGCTTTGTTCATCAGACGGTTAATAGCCCGTTTTTCTTCCATATGCAGACCCGGGGTATCAACATAAATCGCCTGATACGCGCCTTCGGTATGGATGCCAACAATACGGTGACGTGTTGTCTGAGCCTTACGTGAGGTAATAGAAATCTTCTGCCCAAGCAGATTATTCAACAGGGTGGATTTGCCGACGTTCGGGCGACCGACGATAGCAATAAATCCGCAGTAAGTTTTCTCTTCGCTCATTCCAGCTCCAGTTTTTTCAACGCCTGTTCGGCGGCAGCCTGCTCAGCCTTACGACGGCTCGAACCTGTGCCAACCACCGGTTCACTCAGGCCGCTGACCTGGCAGTGGATAGTAAATTCTTGATCGTGTGCTTCACCACGGACCTGCACCACCAAATAAGACGGCAGAGGCAGGTGGCGACCCTGCAAATATTCCTGCAGGCGCGTTTTCGGATCTTTTTGTTTGTCGCCTGGGCTAATTTCATCCAGACGAGTTTGATACCAGTTCAGGATCAATTGCTCAACGGTTTGAATATCGCTGTCGAGGAAGACGCCGCCGATCAAAGCTTCAACGGTATCCGCCAGGATTGATTCACGACGGAAGCCGCCGCTTTTCAGCTCACCTGGCCCCAAACGTAAACATTCACCGAGGTCAAACTCACGGGCTAATTCAGCCAGCGTATTGCCGCGAACCAGCGTCGCGCGCATGCGGCTCATATCACCTTCATCCACACGCGGGAAACGGTGATACAGCGCATTAGCGATAACAAAGCTCAAAATAGAGTCGCCTAAAAATTCTAAACGCTCGTTATGTTTGCTGCTGGCGCTCCGGTGAGTTAATGCCTGCTGCAACAGCTCCTGATGATTAAAAGTGTAGCCCAGCTTCCGTTGAAGCCGATTAATTACGATGGGGTTCATGCGATACCAATAAATGAATGCGTCAACAATTCAGCACACGAAACAGACCTGATATACGCACTTCGCTGAGCCATCTGGCTTCGCCTGCATGCATTTATATACAAACCAACGCTGTTTCGTGTGCCGTGGCAACCTGTCGGTGCCAACCTAAAACTTCGGGGGAATATTCTATACACAACGACAAGGGATGTCGTTAGTCTGCGGGAATTTATCCGAGAAATAATTCACGCTGCCGTCGTAATGACGACAACGTGAACGATTATCGGTGATTAGTGAATGCCACCAATACGGCTTAAACGCACACCGGTCGGCCATTCACCTTCTTGCTTATCGAAACTCATCCAGATAGCGGTCGCTTTACCAACCAGATTCGCTTCCGGTACAAATCCCCAGTAACGGCTGTCCGCGCTGTTATCACGGTTATCACCCATCATGAAGTAGTGTCCCGGCGGAACGATCCATGTTGCCAACGGCTGACCAGGTTGACGGTAATACATCCCCACCTGATCCTGCGCAATCGGCACGGTCAGAATGCGGTGCGTAACCTCACCCAGCGTTTCTTTACGCTCAGAGAGGCGAATACCGTTCTCTTTCGTTTCGTTCAGCGGAACTTCAAAGAAGCCGCTGGTCGCTTCACCGCCGTTACGACGAGCAAAGGTCTGTACAAAATCACTTGGCTGAACATCAGAGTACGTTACCGGCAGCGCGTTTTCACACGCCTGACCGGAACGGCATCCTGGCTGAATAGTCACCTCTTTCGCCACTGGATCGTACGTTACTTTGTCTCCGGGTAAACCGACAGCACGTTTAATGTAGTCCAGACGCGGATCTTCCGGGTATTTAAACACCACGATATCACCGCGTTTCGGATGACCGGTTTCGATCAACGTTTTCTGGTAAATCGGATCTTTAATCCCGTAGGCGAATTTCTCCACCAGGATAAAGTCACCGATAAGCAGCGTCGGCATCATCGAACCTGACGGGATCTGGAATGGTTCATAGATAAATGAACGCACCACCAGCACAATCGCCAGTACCGGGAAAACGGACGCCCCGGTTTCCAGCCAGCCTGGCTTAGGTGCCACTTTTTTCAGCGTAGCTTTATCCAGTGAATCACCTGCAGCAGCTTGCGCTGCTGCCTGACGCTCCCGGCGCTTTGGCGCGAAGATGAATTTATCTACGCACCATAAAATGCCCGTCACCAGTGTGGCAATCACCAGAATCAGGGCAAACATGTTCGCCATGCCAACTCCTTAAGATTATTTGCTGTCTTTACCGACATGCAGAATGGCGAGGAACGCTTCCTGCGGCAGTTCGACGTTACCGATCTGCTTCATGCGCTTTTTACCCTCTTTCTGTTTTTGCAGCAGCTTTTTCTTACGGCTGATATCGCCACCGTAGCATTTCGCCAGAACGTTTTTACGCAGCTGCTTAACCGTTGAACGCGCGATGATGTGCGTACCAATGGCCGCCTGGATCGCGATATCAAACTGCTGGCGAGGGATCAGATCTTTCATCTTCTCAACCAGTTCACGGCCACGGCTCTGGGAGTTGTCGCGGTGGGTAATCAGCGCCAGCGCATCGACACGTTCGTTGTTGATAAGGACATCAACACGCACCATGTCAGACGCCTGGAAGCGTTTGAAGTTATAGTCCAGCGACGCGTAGCCGCGAGAGGTCGACTTCAGACGGTCGAAGAAATCGAGTACGACTTCCGCCATTGGAATCTCATACGTCAGCGCCACCTGGTTACCGTGGTAAACCATGTTGGTCTGGACGCCACGCTTCTCGATACACAGGGTGATGACGTTGCCAAGGTAAGCCTGCGGCAGCAGCATGTGACACTCAGCGATCGGCTCACGCAGTTCGTAGATGTTGTTCAGCGGCGGCAGCTTGGACGGGCTATCGACGTAGATAGTCTCTTTCGCCGTGGTTTCGACTTCGTAGACTACGGTCGGCGCGGTGGTGATCAGATCCAGATCGTATTCACGCTCCAGACGTTCCTGAATGATCTCCATGTGCAGCAGACCAAGGAAGCCACAACGGAAGCCGAAGCCCAGCGCGGTAGAGCTTTCCGGTTCGTAGAACAGGGAGGCGTCGTTCAGACTCAGTTTGCCAAGCGCGTCACGGAAGTTTTCATAGTCGTCAGAGCTCACCGGGAACAAACCGGCGTAAACCTGCGGCTTCACTTTTTTAAAGCCTGGCAGCGGTTTGTCTGCCGGGTTACGCGCCTGCGTCAGGGTATCGCCAACCGGTGCGCCGAGGATGTCTTTAATCGCACAAACCAACCAACCTACCTCGCCGCATTTCAGCTCGGTACGGTCAACCTGTTTTGGCGTGAAGATGCCCAGACGGTCAGCGTTATAGACCTGACCGGTGCTCATTACTTTAATTTTGTCGCCTTTACGCATGGTGCCGTTTTTAATACGCACCAGTGACACCACGCCAAGGTAGTTATCGAACCAGGAGTCGATGATCAGCGCCTGCAATGGGCCTTCCGGATCGCCTTCCGGCGGCGGAATGTCGCGTACCAGACGTTCAAGAACGTCAGTGACGCCAACGCCGGTTTTCGCCGAGCAGCGAACGGCATCTGTCGCATCGATACCGACGATATCTTCGATCTCTTCCGCTACGCGTTCAGGATCGGCGGCTGGCAGGTCAATTTTATTCAGTACCGGTACTACTTCCAGATCCATTTCCATGGCGGTATAGCAGTTAGCCAGGGTCTGCGCTTCTACGCCCTGTCCGGCATCAACCACCAGCAATGCGCCTTCACAGGCAGCAAGCGAGCGGGAAACTTCATACGAGAAGTCAACGTGGCCCGGGGTGTCGATAAAGTTAAGCTGATAGGTTTCACCATCAGATGCTTTGAAATCGAGCGTCACGCTCTGCGCTTTGATAGTAATACCGCGCTCACGCTCAAGATCCATCGAGTCGAGAACCTGCGCTTCCATTTCACGGTCAGACAGGCCACCGCAGATCTGGATAATACGGTCAGACAGCGTCGATTTACCGTGGTCGATGTGAGCTATGATTGAAAAGTTACGTATGTTCTTCATATAGTGTAATTATTGTGCCTTACGCCCGCCGAAGCAGGCTCTGAGAAGTCGCTGATCTGAGCTTAACGTCTGTTTAAGTGAAACGCCGCATTCTACACTACAACGCTGAGGCGAGGAAACGTTCATAGAGCAAGGATAGCGGGAACTGGAAACAACCTTGCAAAGTCGGTGAAACTTTTGCCGGATGGCGGCATAAACGCCTTATCCGGCCTACGCCTGCATCTGAGCACGCTGTAGACCTGATAAGCGCAACGCCATCAGGCAAAGATATCACTGCTGGGTTTCGACGCGAATAAGATCGGGTGGGAGAGCAACGTTCAGAATGACCGGCTGCCAGGCTTCGCGCTCAGCAAGCTTACGAGAGTATCCACGAGCAATCAGGAATCCGCCCACGCCCCCCAGCACTGCGCCGCTTAATGCCGCAAGATCGGAACCAAACAGCACCTGGAACAGCGCCGCGAAAAGAAACAATCCAGCCAACGGAGACATGTAGACCAGCATCGCCGATCCCAACAGGCTACCTTCGGCAATGCCCAGTTCAACTTTTTGACCAGGGGTCAAGGGTTCGTCGCAGGGCACCACGATAGTGTGTGTGGTCTGTGGTCCCAGTTTGTTCAGCACGCGGCTCCCGCATCCGGCCCGGGAAGCGCAACTGCTACATGATGCTTTAACATCACAGCTGACCGTCGCCAGACCATTTTGCCAGGAGACGACCGTCGCCCACTCTTTAATCATTGTGCTGCCCTGAACTTGATATTGTCCGCGATACGCTTCGCCGTTTGTGGCGGAAGCTCGCCCACAATCGTAATTTCCGCGTTATCACGCACGCTGGTGCTGACTGTTCTACGGCCAGTACGCAGCAGTTGATCGGCGCTGTTCTGCGTCGCACGGTTTACGTTCACGGAGAAACTAAACAGGCCATCAGAATAAAGGCGTGATTCAATCGGCATGTTATCCATCGTCGGCAGCGGACGTCGACTGCTTGAGACCTCACTGAAACCTTGTGGCAACCACGACGGACTCCAGTTGAAGTTGGTTTTCTCGCCTGCAGGAACCGACAGCAACGGTGGTAAATTCGCTTTTGCTAACGTCTGCATGCTGTCGCTAACACCGTTATTCACGGTAAAGGAGATCACACGGAACTGTTCCAGCGTTTCGCCATCACGATCGAGGAGATCGACACGCATTGGCAGTTTGGTCTCCGTGTCCATCCAAACGATATAGCTGTAACGGGTGCCGTCACGCGCCACAACGCGGATCACTTCACAGAGCCGATCGGCAATACGGGTGCGGCCTACTGAGATAAAATCATAGTAGGGAGCAAGGCGTTTGAAATCGGTGTAAATCAGGGATGGCAGAGAGTCAACGATATAATCGCCGTTCAGCGTGAACGGTTCGAGACCAGGCTCAAAATAGCTAATTTCGTTGCCGCGTTGCACCACTTCCCGGCGCGGTCCATCCATTTGTAATAGTTGCGCGAGTGGACGGTTATCCTGGCGGGCATGACGATAACGTAGGGATTCAACACCCTGCTTATTGATGCTGACAAATGACAGCTCATAGGTTAGCGACTGGCTGGCCAGATTCATCTGCTGCAACAACGCCCCGGACGCAGGATTGGCCGAGGCGTTTACAGAGAAGAACAGGCTACCAGCCACAAGTGACATGGCAAACCAAAGTTGCTTCATTACTGCGATTGCGTTCCTAAAGTTTGAATTCCTGGCACCTGCACAGCGGCTTGCTGTGTTTGGGCCTGCTCAAACTGAAGCTGTTCAGAGTGCAGTCGACGTTGCAATTCGTAATCCTGCAACATGGCATTAATACGACGACGCTGCTCCTGTACCTGCTGTTGTTGACCGCCGCTGGCCGTCGCGTCAGAAGGTACACCCAAGCTAACCGGACTGGCTTTACCCATCATCGGTAATGTATTAAATACCGGTGTTTCGGGCTGCTGGGACGTTTCAGATTGCCCATTATAGTGCTGGACGCCAACGATAACTGCAAGTGATACGCACGCGGCCACACCCATTTGGGTAAGCTGCGCGGCCCACGGACGCATTTTCTTCCAGAATGGCATTTTCTGCCACTGGTGCGGTGCTGGCTGGGCCTCAGGAATCAATGGCGCCGTCTGGCGTACTGGCTCATCCTGGATGGCGGCCATTACGCGGGCGGAAATATCGAAATGGAGAACGTCGGCGGTATCACCTCGCATGGAATCGCGAATCAGGTGATAACTCTCCCAGGTTTTTTGCATTTCCGGGTCGTGAGTTAGCTCTTTGAGTAACTCAGTATCCAGCGTTTCGCCATCCATTAAAGCGGAAAGTTTCTCTTTCTGCATGCCTAATACCTTTTCCAGTATCCCGCTATCGTCAACGCCTGATAAGCGGTTGAACTTTATTATCAATAGCTTCCCTCGCTCGGAAGATACGTGAACGCACCGTACCTACCGGACAATCCATGATAGCGGCTATCTCTTCATAGCTCAGGCCATCCAGCTCCCGCAAGGTTATTGCCATGCGTAAATCTTCCGGGAGGGACTCAATAGTTCGGAAAACTATCTGTCTCAGTTCTTCTGACAACATTAAGTTCTCAGGGTTCGAAATTTCTTTCAGCGCACCGCCACTTTCGTAATTTTCTGCTTCAATCGCATCAATATCACTGGAAGGTGGACGACGCCCCTGAGCGACCAGGTAATTCTTCGCTGTATTGACTGCAATACGATACAGCCAGGTATAAAAAGCACTATCTCCCCGGAACGAGTCCAGCGCACGATAGGCTTTGATAAATGCTTCTTGTACTACATCGGGTACATCACCCGACGGTACATAGCGAGAAACCAGACTCGCCACCTTATGCTGATAGCGCACTACCAGTAGGTTAAAGGCTTTCTGATCTCCCTTCTGGACCCGTTCTACCAGGACCTGGTCCGTTAACTGCTCGCTCATCCGAGGTAAAGTCTCCCCAAACCAAATTTCCACGCGCTTTCGAAACGCCACTCCATCAGCTTCACTATGAGCAAGCAAATGCTTAGAGTGCTCAAGTTTCGTAAAGTTCCGTTACGCATTGTTTTTTGTTTGTCATGTTGTAGACAGGTCTTATCTCTCATTATAAGTCTACATAACCCGATCAACGCACTATCTGTACAGAAATGCCCATTTCACCGCTTGCAGAGTAACCCAACGGGCACTTTATTTCATCACATAATCTGATGCTAACGGCCTGCTTCACAAAATATTTTTGCCTATTTCGCCCTCATCATGCTTTTCCTTCATGTTTAGTCATTGCAACACATTTAAAAATAAAACGTGCAGTATCGCGCAATGTGGTGCTATGGTGACCAAACACTGTTTAGTAAATTAAACAAACATCATGAATACGACTCCTGAATTATCCTGTGACGTGCTGATCATTGGCAGCGGGGCTGCCGGACTCTCACTGGCGCTGCGCCTGGCTGAAAAACATCAGGTTATTGTCCTGAGCAAAGGGCCGGTCAGCGAAGGCTCGACATTTTATGCCCAGGGGGGTATTGCCGCGGTTTTCGATGAAACCGACAGTATCGACTCCCACGTTGAAGATACGCTGATTGCCGGGGCCGGGCTGTGCGATCGCCATGCGGTTGAATTTGTCGCCAGCAATGCCCGCACCTGCGTTCAATGGCTTATCGATCAGGGCGTCTTATTTGATACACAGGTTCAGCCTAACGGCGAAGAGAGCTATCACCTGACCCGTGAAGGCGGTCACAGCCATCGACGCATCCTGCACGCTGCGGATGCTACCGGCAAAGAAGTCGAAACCACACTCGTCAGCCAGGCACAAAATCACCCCAATATCCGGGTTCTTGAGCGTAGCAACGCCGTCGACCTGATTGTCTCCGATAAAATCGGTCTGCCGGGAACGCGTCGGGTTGTCGGCGCATGGATCTGGAATCGTAATAAAGAAGCCGTCGAAACCTGCCATGCGAAGTCGGTAGTGTTGGCCACCGGCGGCGCGTCAAAGGTGTATCAATACACCACCAATCCGGATATTTCCTCGGGTGACGGAATTGCAATGGCCTGGCGCGCAGGATGCCGCGTCGCCAACCTGGAGTTTAACCAGTTTCACCCGACAGCGCTGTATCATCCGCAGGCGCGCAATTTTCTGCTGACCGAAGCGCTGCGCGGCGAAGGAGCGCACCTGAAGCGCCCGGACGGTTCACGCTTTATGCCCGATTTTGACGAACGTGGCGAATTGGCTCCCCGCGATATTGTCGCCCGCGCCATTGATCATGAAATGAAGCGCCTTGGTGCAGATTGCATGTTCCTCGATATCAGCCATAAGCCGGAAGAATTTGTTCGTCAGCATTTCCCGATGATTTATGAAAAGTTGCTGGGATTGGGCATTGATTTAACCAAAGAGCCGGTTCCCATCGTGCCTGCCGCGCACTATACCTGCGGCGGTGTGATGGTGGATGACTTTGGCCGTACCGATGTCGACGGGCTGTATGCGATCGGCGAAGTGAGTTACACCGGCCTGCATGGTGCCAACCGGATGGCATCAAACTCATTGCTGGAGTGTCTGGTTTATGGCTGGTCCGCGGCTGAAGATATCGACAGGCGCATGCCTTATGCTCGCGGCGTTAGCACGCTCCCGGGCTGGGATGAAAGCCGGGTAGAAAATCCGGATGAGTTGGTTGTTATCCAGCATAACTGGCATGAGCTACGGCTGTTTATGTGGGATTACGTCGGTATTGTGCGTACGACCAAGCGCCTGGAGCGCGCTCTGCGCCGTATCACCATGCTGCAACAGGAAATCGACGAGTATTACGCCCATTTCCGCGTGTCGAACAATTTGTTGGAACTGCGCAATCTGGTACAGGTTGCCGAGCTGATTGTCCGCTGCGCAATGATGCGCAAAGAGAGTCGGGGCCTGCACTACACGCTGGATTACCCAGAGCAGCTTCCAGAAGCCGGCCCGTCCATTCTCTCGCCGCTAAGTCATCACATAAACAGGTAAAACGCCTGGGTCAGCGCCGTATAACCTTCAGAGTAACGTTGGTCTGGCCCACGAATCACCAGCCTGTCGCTAAAGCACTCCCCGGCCTGCGGGGAGAATGCCAGCAATACCCGATGCGGTAGTCGGGCTTCCGTTTCTGCTACATCCGTACGTAATCGCAGATGCCAGCCCATACTTAATGCCTGCTGGGTAAACGCGTTCCCAATCTGTTCCGGCAGCACGACACAAAAAAAACCTTCTTCCGTAATGCTGTCCGCCGCCAGCGTAAGCAACGCCTGGTGATCGAGCATGGTGGTATAGCGCGCCTGCTCGCGCTGCGGTGTAGCACATTCCACGCCCTGTTCATAATAGGGAGGGTTGCTGATTATCAAATCAAAACGCACGGTCTGACGCGGTATCCACTGCTGTGCATCCTCTGTATGAACACTCACGCGATGCATCCACGGAGATTGCGCGATGTTCTCCTGCGCCTGCTGCGCGGCATCGACATCAAGCTCCACGGCGTCAATGATGACGTTTTCATCCGTGCGCTGGGCCAACATCAGCGCCAACAGGCCACTCCCGGTACCAATATCCAGGATCCGCTTTACGCCCGCAACGGGGGCCCAGGCCCCCAATAAAATGCCGTCTGTTCCGACTTTCATTGCACAGCGATCGTGTGCCACAAAAAACTGCTTAAAAGTAAATCCATTACGTCTCAGTACGGATGTAGACTGGGGCATGAAGAACAACCTTCCTGGAAAAAAAACGATAACATAGGATAAAAACAATACCTGAGAAGGTATATCCATACAAACAGATGAAGATTGCAGCCGTAACGTCTATAATCAGCGCCCCACTCAGAGGTAGAACATGACTGTAACGACTTTTTCCGAACTTGAACTCGATGAAAGCCTTCTGGATGCCCTCCAGGAAAAAGGTTTCACTCGCCCGACCGCCATTCAGGCTGCCGCCATTCCGCCTGCGCTCGATGGCCGTGATGTACTCGGTTCTGCGCCGACAGGCACCGGTAAAACGGCGGCATATTTGCTGCCAGCGTTGCAGCACCTGCTCGACTTCCCGCGCAAGAAATCTGGTCCGCCGCGCATTTTAATCCTGACGCCAACGCGCGAACTGGCGATGCAGGTTGCCGAACACGCTCGTGAACTGGCGAAGAATACGCATCTGGATATCGCTACGATTACCGGCGGCGTGGCTTACATGAACCACATGGAAGTCTTTAGCGAAAACCAAGACATCGTGGTCGCCACCACGGGTCGTCTGCTGCAATACATTAAAGAAGAAAACTTCGACTGCCATGCGGTTGAAACGCTAATTCTCGATGAAGCAGACCGTATGCTGGACATGGGCTTTGCCCAGGACATCGAGCATATCGCCGGTGAAACACGCTGGCGTAAGCAAACCATGCTGTTTTCCGCCACGCTGGAAGGCGATGCGATTAAAGATTTTGCCGAGCGTCTGTTGGAAGACCCGGTCGAAGTCTCAGCGGATCCGTCCACCCGTGAACGCAAGAAGATCCATCAGTTTTACTACCGTGCCGATGACATCGAGCACAAAACTGCCATGCTGATCCACCTGTTAAAACAGCCGGAAGCGACTCGCTCGATTGTCTTCGTACGCAAACGTGAGCGTGTGCACGAACTGGCAGGCTGGCTGCGCCAGGCAGGCATTAATAACTGCTATCTCGAAGGCGAGATGGTGCAGAACAAACGTAACGAAGCGATCAAACGCCTGACCGATGGTCGTGTGAACGTGCTGGTAGCAACCGACGTCGCCGCTCGCGGGATCGATATTCCTGACGTCAGCCACGTGTTTAACTTCGACATGCCGCGCAGTGGCGATGCCTATTTGCACCGTATTGGCCGTACCGGTCGTGCTGGCCGTAAAGGCACTGCGATCTCTTTGGTTGAAGCGCACGACCACCTGCTGCTCGGCAAAGCGAGCCGCTATATTGACGAACCGTTGAAAGCTCGCGTCATTGACGAACTGCGTCCAACCACGCGCGCGCCAAGTGAGAAATCTAACGGTAAGCCATCCAAGAAAGTGCTGGCGAAGCGCGCTGAGAAAAAGGCGAAAGAGAAAGAGAAGCCGCGGGTGAAAAAACGTCACCGCGACGCCAAAAATATCGGCAAACGTCGTAAGCCGAGCGGCGCTGCTACCCAGCAGTCCGACAAAGAGTAAACCGAATGCCGGGCCATTTAGCCCGGCATTTTTTCACGTGATGCAAAACTCTCTTCAATGCACTCAAGAAACACCCGCATCGCCGGGCTAACGACTTTTCCGGCATGATAACCACACAATGCCGTAATTAACTCAGGTTGTTCACTGAACGGTAATTCAATCAACTCCCCTGAACGTAACTCCTTCTCGACGGCAAAATGCGGCAAAAAGCTGATCCCAAGATTTGCCGATACGCACTGCTTAATGCTTTCAATGCTCCATAACTCAATGGTATTTTCCAGCGTAATCTGTCGTTTACGCAGTAGCCCCTCGAAGCGTTGTCTGAAAATACATTGCGGCTCATTAATGATAAAACTGCAGGGAATGTGCTGGTTATGCTGAGTAAAATCAACGTGCTGAAGCAGTGGCGAAGCAACTAATGCCAGTGACTGATCGCCAAGCGGCATCAACTCCAGGGCATCGTCATTACCCACCCGATAAAAGACCCCCAGATCAACATCATCACTGAGCAATGCATCGCGAATGACATAACAGTTGAGCGACTGTAAAGACAGCCGCACATGGGGCGCACGTTGTTTAAATCGCTGTAGAACCTGCGGCATTTTATACGCCAGCAGCGTTTCGCCTGTTGCGACACGTAGATCGCCGCTCGGCTGCGCATCCTGATGTGCCGACTGTCGAATCGATGCCATCACGCGCGTCAGGTCATGGATATGCGGCATCAGCCGTTTTCCCTCACTGGTGAGACACATCCGGCGACCAATTTTTTCAAACAACTGCACCGAAAGCTCTTGCTCAAGCTGTTGAATATGAAAGGTAACCGTTGATTGCGTACAGCACAGTTTTTGTGATGCCCGCAGAAATGAACCCTCTTCCACCACCGTTTTTAGCGTAATAAACCGACGTAAATCCATCCGCACCAACCCATCGAAAATATCGAATTCAGAATGCAAAAACATTCATTTTTTTTAATGTTTTGCCTCGGGTACTGTCTACCAAAACAGAGGAGATAACAAGTGACCCCCACGCTTTTAAGTGCATTCTGGACCTATACATTGATTACCGCGCTAACCCCCGGACCAAACAACATCCTTGCGCTCAGCGCCGCGACGTCACACGGTTTTCGTCAGAGTACACGCGTACTGGCCGGAATGAGTCTGGGCTTTTTAATCGTCATGATGATGTGCGCCGGGATTTCATTTTCACTGGCGGTCATGGATCCAGCCATCATCCATTGGCTTAGTTGGGCTGGGGCCGCTTATATCCTGTGGCTGGCGCTGAAGATCGCCACCAGCCCGACCTCGAACGATAGATTGCAGTCAGAGCCGATTAGCTTCTGGGCAAGTTTTGGCTTGCAGTTTGTTAACGTGAAAATCATTTTGTACGGCATTACCGCGTTATCCACGTTCGTATTACCGTACACTCAGGACGCCCACTGGCTGATTGGGGTGAGTATTCTGTTAGCGCTGATCGGCACCTTCGGGAATGCCTGCTGGGCGCTGGCGGGCCATCTTTTTCAGCGCGTTTTTTGCCGTTACGGTCGACAGTTGAATATCATTCTGGCGCTGCTGTTGGTGTATTGCGCGGTGAGGATCTTTTACTAACAGATGCAAAAAAGCGGAAGACGCACTGGCATCTTCCGCTTTTTGATTCTCTACTAAACGGGGTTATTCCCCGTGAGCCTTACAGGCTCTCAGTAAAGGTACGAGCAATAACGTCGCGCTGCTGTTCTGGGGTCAGAGAGTTGAAACGCACTGCATAACCCGAAACACGGATGGTCAGCTGCGGATATTTTTCCGGATGCTTAACTGCATCTTCCAGCGTTTCGCGACGCAGAACGTTCACGTTCAGGTGCTGACCACCTTCTACGCGGACTTCCGGCTGTACGTCTACCGGTACTTCACGGTATTCGATTTCGCCCAGTTTGCTGACTGCAACGACTTCATCAGCATTGAAACCTGCTTTCGCAACGATGCAGCGAGCTTCGCCTTTTTCGCTGTCCAGCAGCCAGAAAGAGTTCAGCAGGTCGTCGTTTGCAGCTTTAGTAATCTGGATACCTGTAATCATTTGATGCCTCCCCGGCAAAATTATTTGATCTCGGTTGGCCGTCATCCGGCCAATTGGTAAAACCATTGTTGCTTGAGTGTATATATACCCCTCACACACCCTTGAATCTTTGATTTAAATCAATAAAAACCACACATGAAAAGTGGTGATAGGTGGATTTTATTGTTTTACATCAACTTACGCCATGTGCGCAGCTAAACTTTTTACATAAATTTTCAACTATCTTTAAGGGGTAGACCATTGAGTAACGTACAGAATTTTGCGACGTCGAAAGAAGCAGTTAAGCTAGGGGGATTGAAAATTCGCAGGAGAGCGAGATGGCCACCGAATTAACCTGGCACGATGTGCTGGCTGAAGAGAAACAGCAGCCTTATTTTGTTAACACACTGCATACTGTTGCCGGCGAGCGTCAGTCAGGTATGACAATTTATCCACCGCAAAAAGATGTGTTTAACGCTTTTCGCTTTACCGAGCTTGGTGACGTGAAAGTCGTTATCCTGGGTCAGGATCCTTACCACGGTCCAGGCCAGGCACACGGTCTCGCGTTCTCTGTTCGCCCCGGCATTGCCACTCCACCCTCGTTGCTGAACATGTACAAAGAGCTGGAGGCAACGATTCCAGGCTTCACGCGCCCAACGCACGGATATCTGGAAAGCTGGGCACGCCAGGGGGTACTGTTACTCAACACCGTACTCACCGTCCGCGCCAGCCAGGCACATTCTCACGCCAGCCTTGGGTGGGAAACATTTACCGATAAAGTCATCAGTCTGATTAACCAACATCGGGAAGGTGTGGTTTTCCTGCTCTGGGGTTCTCACGCACAGAAGAAAGGCGCGATTATTGATACGCAGCGTCACCATGTGTTGAAAGCGCCCCACCCATCACCGCTCTCTGCGCATCGCGGTTTCTTTGGCTGCAATCACTTTGTACTGGCGAATGAATGGCTGGAACAACGAGGTGAAAAGCCAATTGACTGGATGCCGGTATTACCCGCAGAAAGCGAGTAAAAAAATGCCAGCGATTCGCTGGCATTTTTATTATCAGGCTTTGTTTTGACGCCACCACTCCGCGAGCAGCACGCCTGTTGCCACAGAAACGTTGAGCGTTTCTACCTTGCCAGTGCCGTCAATCGCTATGCACAGATCGTCGGCTGAGCATGCTGCTTCTGGCAGAGCTTCACGCTCACGCCCTAATACCAGCACCATTTTTTCCGGCAGCGTGGTAGTAAACAGCGGTTTGCCTTTCGCGCTTGAGGTCATCACAACCGTGTAACCCGCATGGCGGAAGTCGTCCAGCACATCAACAATGCTGTCGCCGGTAATCGGCTGAACGTGCTCTGCACCACCTTCAGCGGTACGGATGGCCGCACCTGATTCCAGCAGCGCCGCATCCTGAACCACTACGCCTTTCACACCGAAGTGCGCGCAGCTACGCATCATGCCGCCCAGGTTATGCGGGTTAGCGATATCTTCCAGTGCCAGCACACAATCCTGCGCCCCTGCCTGACCGACCCACTGCTTAACGGTAGTACCGTTACGTTTTTTGATCAGGAAACAGACGCCACCGTGGTGTTCTGTGCCAGAGGCTTTCGCCAGCTCGGCTTCGTCAACCACGTGATAGGCTTTGCGGTTTGCCGCCATCCAGCGTAATGCTTCTTTAAAGCGCGGGGTTACGCTCTGAACAAACCAGGCGCGGACGATGGCGTCCGGACGACTCTGGAACAGAGCCTGACAGGCATTCTCACCGTAAACGCGGGTTTCTTCCGCACGCTGACGGCGTAATACTTCAGGATCGATAAAGCTCTTACCGCTAATACCGCCGTGATCGGCTTTATCCGCTGCGTCATCATTCGGTGCGCGGGACACGGTACGCCACGGTGAATCTTCACGTCTGCGGTCACGTTCTACATCGCGGTCACGACCACGTTCACGACCGCGTTCGCTGTTCGGACCCTTTCGGTCATCACGGGCAGGGCGACGACCGCCTTCGGCTCGGGAAGTACCGGGGCGACCGCCGCCTTTGCCAGTACGTGGATTTTGGGTGCGTTTATCCGAGTCATCGTCACTGCGGACGTACATCACTTTGACCTTGCCGTTTTTGTTCTTCAGTTCGTCGCTCATGTTTTTCTCCACCTGCTCTGCGCGAAGCGCGCAGATTACCCGATGTGCACGTCGTTAGCCATTATTTCATTTAAAAGCTAAGGACTATTGTACTCATTGAATAAAACGCATTGTTGTTTAGAACAGACTCCCCGATAATATGTAACATAATAGAAACATACTGGCGTTCCTGCCGTGAAGTCCACTCCACTCATCCAGAGGTTAGTTATGAATACCGTTTGTACCAGCTGCCAGGCTATCAACCGCATCCCCGACGATCGTGTCCAGGAAGCGGCTAAATGCGGACGCTGTGGTCACGACCTGTTTGATGGGGAGGTGATCAATGCGACCGGTGAGACACTGGATAAACTGTTAAAAGACGATCTCCCGGTGGTCGTTGACTTTTGGGCCCCCTGGTGTGGTCCATGTCGTAACTTCGCCCCGATTTTTGAAGATGTCGCGGAAGAGCGTAGCGGTAAAGTGCGTTTTGTTAAAGTGAATACGGAAGCCGAGCGTGAACTCAGCGCCCGTTTCGGTATCCGCAGCATTCCGACCATTATGATTTTCAAAAAAGGGGAAATCGTCGACATGCTTAACGGCGCTGTACCAAAAGCCCCATTTGATAGCTGGCTTAACGAATCATTATAATCTCTACGGGGCGCATCTTGTGCCCCGTTTTCACCTCTGCGACAATAGCGTTTTTCAACGTGTTTCCCCATGACCGATAACGCTGTTCTTCAGTTACGCGCTGAGCGCCTCGCGCGCGCCACGCGTCCTTTCCTTGCCCGAGGTAATCGCGTTCGCCGCTGTCAGCGTTGCCTGCTGCCGCAGAAACTCTGCTTGTGCGCAACGCTGGCACCCTCTGAGGCAAAAAGTCGCTTTTGTCTGGTGATGTTTGATACCGAGCCGATGAAGCCCAGCAACACGGGGCGTTTGATTGCTGATATTCTGCCCGATACCACGGCTTTTCAGTGGTCACGCACCGAGCCGCCGCAGGCGCTGCTGGAACTGGTGAAAAATCCGGATTACCAGCCGATGGTTGTATTCCCAGCCTCCTATGCGGGTGAAGAGCGTGAAGTGATTTTCACGCCACCAGCCGGTAAGCCCCCATTGTTTATCATGCTCGACGGTACCTGGCCTGAGGCGCGTAAAATGTTCCGCAAAAGCCCGTACCTCGATAACCTACCGGTGATCTCCGTTGATTTATCACGCCTTTCTGCTTACCACCTGCGTGGCGTTCACGCTGAAGGGCAATATTGCACTGCCGAAGTGGCCATCGCCTTGTTGGATCTGGCGGGAGATACGCAAGCCGCAGAAGGGTTAAGCGATCATTTCACTCGCTTTAAAACCCGCTACCTGGCAGGAAAAACTCAACATCAGGGAAGCGTCACAGCAGATTCATCAGAAAACGTTTAAAATCATTCGGTCACTGGTGTCATTAAGGAAGCCGATATGAGTCAGCGTGGTCTGGAAGCACTACTGCGACCGAAATCCATTGCGGTGATTGGGGCGTCAATGAAGCCTAATCGCGCGGGTTACCTGATGATGCGTAACCTGCTTGCCGGCGGTTTCAATGGACCTGTTTTACCGGTGACGCCCGCATGGAAAGCGGTGCTGGGCGTACTGGCATGGCCCAATATCAACAGCCTGCCCTTTAGCCCGGATCTCGCCGTGTTGTGCACCAATGCCAGCCGTAACCTGGCGTTACTCGAAGCGCTTGGCGAGAAAGGCTGTAAAACCTGCATTATTCTCTCAGCTCCCGCGGCGCAGCACGCAGAGCTGCTGGCCTGCGCATCACGCTACAACATACGTTTGCTGGGCCCCAACAGCCTGGGACTTCTCGCGCCCTGGCAAGGGCTTAACGCCAGCTTTTCCCCCGTCCCGATTAAGCGCGGCAAGCTGGCTTTTATCTCTCAATCCGCTGCCGTATCCAACACCATACTCGACTGGGCACAGCAGAGAGAAATGGGCTTTTCTTACTTTATCGCGCTGGGTGATAGCCTGGATATCGACGTTGATGAGCTGCTGGATTACCTGGCGCGCGACAGCAAAACCAGCGCGATATTGCTGTATCTCGAGCATTTAAGTGATGCCCGACGCTTTGTTTCCGCCGCCCGCAGCGCCTCGCGCAATAAACCTATTTTGGTGATTAAGAGCGGTCGTAGTCCAGCGGCGCAGCGTTTACTGCATACCAGCGCCGGGATGGACCCTGCGTGGGATGCCGCTATTCAGCGTGCCGGTTTATTACGCGTGCAAGACACTCACGAGCTGTTTTCGGCGGTCGAAACCCTGAGCCACATGCGTCCACTACGTGGCGACAGGCTGATGATCATCAGCAATGGGGCCGCGCCTGCCGCACTGGCATTAGATGAACTGTGGTCAAAAAATGGCAAGTTGGCGACGTTGAGTGAAGACACCTGCCAGAAATTACGCGATGCATTGCCTGAACATGTTGATATCGCCAACCCGCTGGATCTGCGTGATGACGCCAGCAGCGAACACTACGTTAAGACGCTGGATATTTTGCTCGCCAGCCAGGATTTCGACGCGCTGATGGTGATTCATTCACCCAGCGCAGCCGCTCCCGGAACCGAAAGCGCACTGGCATTGATTGAAGCGGTAAAGCATCACCCCCGAGGAAAATTCGTCTCGTTGCTGACCAACTGGTGCGGAGAGTTTTCCTCTCAGGAAGCCCGCAGACTGTTTAGCGAAGCCGGACTGCCCACCTACCGCACGCCGGAAGGTACCATCACCGCATTTATGCATATGGTGGAGTATCGGCGAAACCAGAAGCAGCTACGAGAAACGCCTGCGCTGCCTGACAGCCTGACCTCCAACACCGCCGAAGCGCATAATCTGTTACAGCGGGCGATTGCTGAAGGAGCGACATCGCTTGATACCCATGAAGTGCAGCCGATTTTACAGGCTTATGGCTTACACACGCTGCCAACGTGGATCGCCAGCGACAGCGCGGAAGCCGTACACATCGCGGAGCAAATCGGCTACCCGGTGGCGCTCAAGCTGCGTTCTCCTGATATTCCGCATAAATCAGAAGTTCAGGGGGTGATGCTCTACCTGCGTACAGCCACTGAAGTGCAACAGGCCGCCAATGCAATTTTCGATCGGGTAAAAATGGCCTGGCCGCAGGCACGCATTCACGGCTTATTAGTGCAAAGTATGGCGAATCGCGCCGGCGCTCAGGAGCTTCGCGTTGTCGTTGAACACGACCCGGTATTTGGCCCGTTGATTATGCTGGGTGAAGGTGGTGTTGAGTGGCGACCGGAAGAGCAAGCCGTGGTGGCATTGCCGCCATTGAACATGAATCTGGCGCGTTATCTGGTGATCCAGGGGATCAAAAATAAAAAGATCCGCGCGCGCAGCGCACTGCGCCCTTTGGATATCGCCGGGTTGAGCCAACTTCTGGTGCAGGTCTCCAACCTGATCGTCGATTGCCCGGAAATTCAGCGTCTGGATATTCATCCGCTGCTGGCCTCGGCCGGAGAATTTACCGCGCTGGACGTTACGCTGGATATTGCCCCTTTCACGGGAGATAACGAAAGCAGACTGGCTGTACGTCCCTACCCTCATCAGCTTGAAGAGTGGGTGGAGTTGAAGAACGGCGAGCGCTGTCTGTTCCGCCCCATTTTGCCGGAGGATGAACCTCATCTTCAGCAGTTCATTTCTCAGGTGACAAAAGAAGATCTTTATTATCGCTATTTCAGTGAGATCAACGAATTTACCCACGAAGATTTAGCCAATATGACGCAGATCGACTACGATCGGGAAATGGCCTTTGTTGCGGTGCGTTGTAAAGATAATCACGAAGAGATCCTCGGCGTAACGCGAGCAATCTCGGATCCTGATAACGTAGACGCTGAGTTTGCCGTACTGGTTCGTTCCGATCTCAAGGGGCTTGGACTGGGTCGCCGATTGATGGAAAAATTAATTGCCTATACTCGAGATCACGGACTTATACGTTTGAATGGTATTACGATGCCGAACAATCGTGGGATGGTCGCCCTGGCCCGAAAACTCGGGTTTGTTGTTGACGTCCAGCTCGAAGAGGGAATTGTTGGGCTAACGCTTGATCTGGCCCAATGTGAGGAATCGTGAGTAAGGTACTGGAAATGTTGACCACATTAATGGGTACTGGTGGTATCATTGCCCGCTTATGTCGTCTGCATAGCACAGAGGACCCTTCAATGAACAGAGAAGAAATGCACTGTGATGTTGTCAAAATTTAAGCGTAATAAACATCAACAACACCTTGCCCAACTACCCAAGATTTCTCAGTCAGTTGATGATGTAGATTTCTTTTATGCTCCCGCTAATTTCAGGGAGACTCTGCTGGAAAAAATAGCCAGCGCGACGCGACGGATCTGCATTATTGCGCTGTACCTGGAACAGGATGACGGTGGTAAAGGCATACTTGACGCTCTCTATGCGGCAAAACGGCAGCGTCCTGAACTGGATGTCCGGGTGCTTGTCGACTGGCACCGAGCCCAGCGCGGTCGTATTGGTGCTGCGGCATCCAATACCAATGCTGACTGGTATTGCCGAATGGCGCAAGAAAACCCTGGTATCGATATTCCTGTCTATGGCGTTCCGATTAACACCCGCGAAGCGCTTGGCGTCCTGCATTTCAAAGGCTTTATCATTGATGACAGCGTCCTGTACAGCGGGGCCAGTCTGAACGATGTTTACCTGCATCAGCATGATAAATATCGCTATGACCGTTATCAGTTGATTCGCAACGCGCAAATGGCCGATATCATGTTCGATTGGGTGACGCAAAACCTGATGAACGGTCGCGGCGTTAACCGTCTTGATGATATCAACCGCCCTAAAAGCCCAGAAATTAAAAATGACATCCGCCTGTACCGTCAGGAACTGCGCGATGCGTCATTCCATTTTCAGGGTGATGCTGATAACGAACAGCTTTCGGTTACGCCTCTGGTGGGCCTTGGGAAATCCAGTCTGTTAAATAAGACCATTTTCCATCTTATGCCCTGCGCAGAGCACAAGCTCACAATCTGTACCCCTTATTTCAACCTGCCCGCCATACTGGTGCGCAATATCATTCAACTGCTGCGTGAAGGGAAAAAGGTTGAAATCATTGTCGGTGATAAAACCGCCAACGACTTTTTCATCCCGGAAGATGAGCCATTCAAGATCATCGGTGCGCTGCCTTATCTGTATGAAATAAATCTGCGCCGTTTCTTGAGCAGATTGCAGTATTACGTGAATACCGACCAGTTGGTCGTGCGCTTATGGAAAGATGATGACAATACCTATCATCTGAAAGGTATGTGGGTTGATGATAAATGGATGCTGCTCACCGGCAACAACCTTAACCCTCGTGCCTGGCGTCTGGATCTGGAAAACGCCATCCTTATCCACGATCCTAAGCAAGAGCTCACCCCTCAGCGCGATAAAGAGCTGGAGCTTATCCGTACGCATACTACCGTCGTTAAGCACTATCGCGACCTGCAAAGCATTGCTGACTATCCGGTCAAAGTGCGTAAGCTCATCCGTCGACTACGCCGTATTCGTATCGACAGATTAATTAGCCGTATTCTGTAATCAAGACCCCGTCCAGTGACGGGGTTTTTCATATGGAGGCAACGGTGCGCCTGTTCATTCTTACCAGTATCCTTGCCATTTCGGGCTGCAGCCATATGGCTAACGACCAGTGGAGCGGGCAAGACAAAGCTCAACACTTCATCGCCTCCGCCATGCTTGCCGCAGCCGGCAATGAATATGCCCAACATCAGGGCAACAGCCGCGATCGCAGTGCGGCTATCGGCCTGATGTTCTCAGTCAGCCTGGGTGCGTCAAAAGAGCTATGGGACAGCCGTCCCGCAGGGAGCGGCTGGAGCTGGAAGGACTTCGCCTGGGATGTTGCAGGCGCATCTACCGGCTATGCGGTCTGGCAACTGGCACATTACTAGAGGCGCAGACCTTTCCCTTTCCCATGCAGCATTAGCGATACTAAAAACGCAACTACTGCCAGCGCAGTGACGTACCAGAAGAATGTCGTTTCCATACCGACAGACTTCAGGGACAACGCGACATATTCGGCTGAACCGCCAAACAGCGCATTGGCCACCGCATAAGATAAGCCGACCCCAAGAGCGCGTACCTGTGCCGGGAACATTTCGGCCTTCAGAATACCGCTAATTGACGTATAGAAACTGACGATTAACAGAGCACACATCACCAGAGCAAACGCCATATACGGGGATGTTACGCTTTGCAATGCTGTCAGAATGGGAACGGTGAAAATCGCGGCCAACGCGCCAAAACACAGCATTGAAGTACGCCGGCCAATTTTATCTGACAAGGCGCCGAACAGCGGTTGTACCAGCATGAACACACACAGTGCCGCCGTCATAATCCCACTGGCTACGTTGGCATGCATACCTGCTGTATTAACCAGGTACTTCTGCATATAGGTTGTGAACGTATAAAAACACAATGATCCCGCGGCGGTAAAACCAAGCACCATGACAAAAGCTTTGCGATTACGCCACAGACCTTTCAGGGAACCCGCTTCTTTCAGCGCGCGAACATCCTGTTTCGAGGTTTCATCCAGTTGGCGACGCAGCCATAGCGCAACAATAGCCAGCACGGCGCCCAACGCAAATGGAATACGCCAACCCCACTCTCTGAGCGCTGAGTCTTCTAACGTGTGCTGTAATATGACCACAACCAGTAATGCCAGTAACTGTCCGCCGATTAACGTTACGTACTGGAATGAAGCATAAAAACCTTTCTTACCTTCAACGGCGACTTCACTCATATAGGTCGCGCTGGTTCCGTATTCACCACCGACAGATAACCCCTGGAATAGCCTTGCCAGCAGTAATAGCGCAGGCGCCCAGGTACCGATAGTTTCATATCCCGGTAGACAAGCGATCACCAACGATCCCATGCACATCATACAAACGGACAGCAACATGGACTTTTTACGCCCGTGCTTATCCGCGATACGGCCAAACAGCCAGCCTCCAATTGGTCGCATCAAGAAGCCAGCGGCAAAAACGCCAGCGGTTTGTAAGAGTTGTGTGGTGGTATTTCCTGATGGAAAAAAGATATGAGCAAAATAAAGAGAGCAGAATGAATAGATATAGAAATCAAACCATTCGACCAGATTCCCTGATGATGCTCCGACAATCGCCCATATACGACGACGGGTATCGCCGTCTGCCAGCACCCCGTTCTCAGTTACACTACTATCAGCCATTAGAATTGTACCCCTGCCAACGATCGCGTGAATTTATCAATGATGGTTGTGTGTTTTTTGGTGAACAGAATGTTATATAATTGTTATATCTTATTGTGCGGTAAAGATCACGATTTTAATTAGCAGAGAAAGGATTCAGATATGTTCGAGGGAGAGATCCGTGTAGTAGATCGAGACAGTGTGCTTTTGTTGGTCGATTAAGGCTGTTACGCCGCATCCGGCAATGTACCGCCGCGTTGCCTGATGCGCTGCGCTTATCAGGCCTACAAAATACATTCAGCCCGGCCCCTGCAGGCCGGATAAGGCGGCACGCCGCA
>NZ_JAOWHM010000032.1:0-6236 GCF_030332595.1 Citrobacter sp. Cpo100
TTTTGCATGCAAAGCCATGCAGCGTAGGCATGCATGGCTATTTTTATTAAAAAGACGGGTATTTTCGGGGCGTTTTATGCGGATTTTTTGCGGGTCTGCGCGGCCTGTCGGCGCATGAAAATCTGACTCTGTTCAGGCGTATATTTTGCCCGGTTGTCGTCTCTCGATGCTCTGTCAGGCCGGAAACCGATGGTTGTCAGAATGTCGCGTTCTTCCTCTGCGTAATCAATATTTCCTCCGCGGGTTACATGAACGGACAGCGCTTCGCGAACACTGGCGGCCGCCCGGTCGAGAGCCCGTTCTCTGACGATGTCAGGTTGTTCGCAGAGATACATTAATTCCGGTGCCAGTGCGGCGGCCAGCGCATCGCCGCTTACCTGCATAAAGGCGTGGAGCTGACGCCGGATACTGATACGCTGCACGGCCTCATGTGACCGGATGTACTGCCCGGCCGACTTATTTACCGCCCATTTTTTCAGGTCAATATCATCCCGCAGCGCCTGTGCTGCCTCCGGCTGATAACGGGTGCAGGTCAGCTCCAGCTCTTTCAGCGCCATTTCAGCCCGCGCCAGTGCTGACTTGCTGCTCATCCAGTCCGATTTATTCTTCTGACAGGTTTCAAAGGCCTGTTCCAGTAGTGCTCGTGCCATTGTCTTTTCTCCTGAATCAGTGGCGCAGCGATGAGCGGGCGCAGTCCAGAATTCGGGGCGGTGTTTCTGGTACTGTCTGTGGTGGTTCGGGCTTTTCTTCTGCCGGTGGCCGTATCACCTCGTCGATAGACTCGGTGGTGCGAAAGGTTGCGGAGCAAAAGACATTCACGCACTGGAGGTAGCTCTGTTTGACGTTATCCGACAGGTAACGGCTGGTACGGACATGGGCAGCCTGTTTGCAGTACGGACAGCGCATCATGGCTTAACCCCCCGCGATTTTTTCTTCTGTGCCAGCTCTTTAGCCCGCGCCATTCTGAGAACAGGGCTTTTAAAGAGCTTCATGTCCACGCCGGTGAGTGCCGGACGGTGAAGCCCAATTTTTGAAATTACCGGCTCATGCTCCATGTTGAATGTGTAGTACCTGCTTTGCGCCAGCACATTCTCACCCAGCTCCTGAATGAGAACGTTGTGAGGGTGTTCTTCTCCCTTAATCTCGAGTTCACGCAGACGTAACGCGAAAGCGCGTATCAGCGCCGGGGGAATCGCCTTCATCACCGCCGCCCACTCATTCCGGGCATGGACAGAAAGCGCCTCTGAATGGGCGCTGATGTATTCTTTTCCTGATGTACAGGCGTCCAGCATGGTACTGGCTTTATCATCGTTGAGTTCATCAATCAGGGCGGTGAATTCCTCCGCCAGCTCCCGACCGGCCACTCGCTGACTGTGTTCGGCTTTCAGTTCCGGGGTCATCATGCCGCGCAGTTCGCGAAAACGGGTACGCCAGTTCTGTTCGGCTTCGGCACTTTCATTCAGGGCGTTCTGACGCTCTTTCTCGCTGCGGGTAATAGCCGCATCAATATCATTCAGTTTCAGCATGTTTTCCGTGTGCACGGATTTGGCCTTGCTGAATGCCTCAAGCGCATTATTTATCGTGGCCTCTGCGTTCTGGTTTGCTTTCTCGTTAAGGGTATCCAGTGCGCTGTCAATGGCCGTGCGGATGTTCTCATCCTGCGTGCTGCCGATGGTTTTCATTACTGCGGTAAACAAATCTGGTTTCATCGTCGGGTTCTCTCTGTGTTTTCAACCTGACGCCATTCTGCCGTCCCTCAGACAACAACTCGATTCATTGCCGTTGTCGCAGACATGGCACAAACAGGACTTAAAAACCCGGCTGGCCAGAGAAAGGTCGCAGGAAACTCCCTCTCTCTGTTTGTTTTTTTACATATAACTATTCACTACTGTTCACTCAGAATAAAAATATAAGTAAAACAATAAATTAAAGAGTGAACAGTTGAGAGAGAAGTGTTCACCAACTGTTCACTACTGTTCACTGGTCTGAACATCCCGAATGTAAATTTTATGCGGCATATCCTATTAATTCATGCTGTTAGGGTGATTAAATCAATTTGCATTTCACTTTTGAAATCTCCAGTGCCTTATAACTCCTTCCAGTGCCTTTAAATGGTCTTGAGTAAAAAAACATCACCCGTTGTCCCGTGCTTTGTACAATTTCCCCCTGTTGCATTGAGAAAAAATATTCACAAAATAGAGCGCTACCTGATACCGGACGGACACGTCCGGATCTCTGCGGATATTAACGAGGTAGCGTTATGCACACAGTTTCATCAGTACCATCTTCCCCCACTGGCACGCACCCGATGCCGGTTTCAGCCCCGGCTCAGGAACGTTTTTTACGTCTCCCGGAAGTCATTCATCAGTGCGGCCTGTCCCGCTCCACGCTCTACGATTTAATCGCCCGCAATGCTTTTCCGGCGCAGGTTTCCCCTCGGGGGTAAAAATGTCGCCTGGCTACAATCTGAAATCACGGCGTGGATGGCAGAACGTGTCGCGCACCGCAACCGGAAATACGACGCATGAATCAGAGCCGATTTCACAAAGCCCCTTTTTCTGGCTTGCATCCGTTGTGTGTTTCCTGGTACAGTTTTGTCGCTGTCGCAAAATCGACAGCCGGGCGTGGAAACCCGAGCAACTCGAAGGCGACACCAGACGCGCCATGCGTCTTTTTTTGTGTCGCAACTAACGCCACAGAGCGCCAGATAATGGCGTGGTGTGCGGATCGTCGTGCAGACGTCACTTTGTGTCTCCTGTCCGCAATCGCATATCATGCTGTCATGTCAATGGTAGCTCAGGCGGGGCAGCCCTCGGGCTGGCCGGTATTCTTCGAGGCCGGTATTTCCACCCCCGTCTGGGCTATCGCCACTGAGCGTGGAAACTCCGGCGATAGCAATAATTTGCTACTCGAAGGAGGTTGCCTTATGGCTACGACCCTCACCCCGTCACACCCGCAGTTTGTCTTTGTGTTTGCCGCCGTCCGTCGCGCAGACCGTAAACCCCGTATCTGTATGCTCCGCACCGTGGCCGGTGACGAGCTGGCCGCCCGCCGCACCCTTGTCCGGGAATACGTGCTTTCCCTTGCCGCCCGTCTGCCGGTTATGGAGGTGTCACATGCATAATAAAAACACCCCTCAGACCGTCTCAGCGCGTCGTGATGACCTTAACCCCATGCAGGAACACCTCAGCATTGAGGCGTACCATAAACTCAATCGTGCCAGCGCCGTCTCGCAGTTCGTGGGCGGTGATTTGCTGCGCCGTGAGCTGAACGGTTTACACCAGCTATACCTGCCGCAGATTTTTAGTTATATCCATGAGGACGTCAGCTACGTCCTGGAAGAGCTGAAAGCCAAAGGCCTGTGCCGTGACTTTCTCGCCACGACGTCGGGAAACGGAGGGGAGCACCATGTTTGATTTCCCTCAGCCGGGCGAAACATATCGCTGTACAGGATTTCCTGATGTGGTGGTGTCGGGCGTGCTGGCCGACGGTATTCCGTGGGATATGCCGTACCGCTGTCCGGGGCTGGTCTGGAACCCGTACCGGCGCACCTACACCATCCTCATTCGTATTATTGCCGGTGGCTGTATGGCAGAAATTCCGCTCAGTCGTTTTTTGCGGGACTTTACCTGTGAGCATCCCGATGTATTTAAGCGCAACCCTGAAAACCGCCATGCCGTATTGCGCGAAATAGCAGCCGACCCGGCATTACAGCAATACCGGGCGAGGAATATCGATAACTATCCTGATGATATTCCCCCGGTTAAACGTCCGGCGCCGGTGGCGCATAAATGGCGGAATAATTTCAGGCCGGAAACGGAAATAAAACCGGATAACAGCTACCGCCATTATCTGTAATTAAAAACGACACCCAAAAATAAAATGTGCGTATCTGCGCAGGGATACGCACGTCCTCAGGAGACGAAATAATGCCTGTTAACAGTACGGAACGGCCGCAGAATATAAACCAGCCCACTATCAGCCGGGCAGACCTTGAATGTCTCGAACATCTTCGCAATGTCGGCCAGCTCGTCGGCGACCTGATGCAGGTGCAGGACTGCACCTCTTTGCGCCACAATCCGGCACAGCAGCTACAGCTCATCTCGGTGATTTACCTCATGACTGCCCGGCTTGACGGCGTGGTCGACCGCTGTAATCAGTGCTGGCTGACCGGGGAGGGCAACGTATGAAAAAGCCATTAACGCCCGTCTTACGCGCCGCGCTCTATCGCCGGGCGGTCGCCTGTGCCTGGCTGACCCTGTGCGAACGCCAGCACCGCTACCCGCACCTCACCCTCGACGCGCTGGAAAGCGCCATTGCGACCGAGCTGGAGGGTTTCTACCTGCGCCAGCACGGCGAGGAAAAAGGCCGCCAGATTGCCTGTGCCCTGCTCGAAGATTTAATGGAAGCCGGACCACTCAAGGCCGCCCCGTCGCTGTCCTTTCTCGGGCTGGCTGTGATGGATGAACTCTGCGCCCGTCATATCACCGCACCGGCGCTGCACTGAGGGAGAAAATAACGATGAAAATGAACGTAACGGACACCGTAAAACAGGCGTGCGGCCACTGGCCGCGCATTCTCCCGGCGCTGGGGGTAACGGTCATCACAAACCGCCATCAGGCCTGTCCGGTGTGTGGCGGCTCCGACCGTTTCCGCTTTGACGATAAAGAGGGGCGCGGGACGTGGTTCTGTAACCAGTGTGGCGCGGGAGACGGCCTGAAACTGGTTGAGAAAGTGTTCGGCGTGACCCCGTCAGAGGCGGCCGGGAAGGTGAACGCCGTGACCGGCAACCTGCCGCCGGTTGCCCCGGCGGTGACTGCGGCCGCAGACGCTGAAACGGAGGCTGGCCGCAAAGCCGCCGCCGCGCTGGCCGTAAAACTGACGGAGAAAGCCCGCCCGGCCACCGGCAATGCCTACCTCACCCGCAAGGGCTTCCCCGGCCGGGAATGTCTGACGCTCACCACCCTGCATAAAACCGGCGGCGTGACGTACCGCGCCGGGGATGTGGTTGTCCCGCTGTATGACGATAGCGGCGCACTGGTTAACGTCCAGCTCATTAATGCGGACGGTCTCAAGCGCACCCTGAAAGGCGGTCAGGTGAAAGGGGCGTGTCATATTCTCGACGGGAAAAAAGAGGCGGGAAAACGGCTGTGGATAGCGGAGGGCTACGCGACCGCGCTCACCGTGCATCACCTGACCGGGGAAACCGTCATGGTGGCGCTGTCGTCGGTGAACCTCCTTTCTCTGGCGAGCCTTGCCCGTCACAAATATCCGGCCTGCCGGATTGTGCTGGCCGCCGACCGCGACCTTAACGGCGACGGCCAGACCAAAGCGTCTGCGGCCGCAGAGTCCTGCGAGGGCGTGGTCGCCCTGCCGCCGGTGTTCGGTGACTGGAATGATGCGTATACACAGCACGGCGGGGAGGCCACGCGTAAAGCCATGTATGACGCTATCCGGCCACCGGCTGACAGCCCGTTCAGCACCATGAGCGAGGCGGAATTTACCGCCATGAGCACCAGTGAGAAAGCCATGCGGGTACATGAGCATTACGGCGAAGCGCTGGCGGTGGATGCGAACGGGCAGCTTCTGTCCCGCTATGAGGCGGGAATATGGAAAATCATTCCGCCGTCAGACTTTGCGCGCGACGTGGCCGGGCTGTTCCAGCGTCTGCGCGCCCCGTTCTCATCGGGGAAAATTGCCTCGGTGGTGGACACCCTGAAACTGATTATTCCGCAGCAGGACGCCCCGGCGCGGCGGCTGATTGGCTTTCGCAACGGTGTGCTCGATACCAAAAGCGGCGTATTCAGCCCGCACAGTAAAACGCACTGGCTGCGCACCCTGTGCGACGTGGATTTCACCCCGCCGGTCGAGGGGGAAACGCTGGAGACGCACGCGCCGAATTTCTGGCGCTGGCTCGACCGCGCCGCCGGTTCGCGCGCCGATAAACGTGACGTGATACTCGCCGCACTGTTTATGGTGCTGGCGAACCGCTACGACTGGCAGCTCTTTCTCGAAGTGACCGGTCCCGGCGGCAGCGGGAAAAGTATTCTGGCCGAAATTGCGACCATGCTCGCCGGGGAAGATAACGCCACGTCGGCCACCATCGAGACGCTGGAATCCCCCCGCGAGCGCGCGGCGCTGATTGGCTTCTCGTTGATACGTCTGCCTGACCAGGAGAAATGGAGCGGTGACGGGGCAGGACTCAAGGCCATCACCGGCGGGGATGCGGTCTCCGT
>NZ_JAOWHM010000033.1:0-2330 GCF_030332595.1 Citrobacter sp. Cpo100
GGTTAACCGAATAGGGGAGCCGAAGGGAAACCGAGTCTTAACTGGGCGTTAAGTTGCAGGGTATAGACCCGAAACCCGGTGATCTAGCCATGGGCAGGTTGAAGGTTGGGTAACACTAACTGGAGGACCGAACCGACTAATGTTGAAAAATTAGCGGATGACTTGTGGCTGGGGGTGAAAGGCCAATCAAACCGGGAGATAGCTGGTTCTCCCCGAAAGCTATTTAGGTAGCGCCTCGTGAATTCATCTTCGGGGGTAGAGCACTGTTTCGGCTAGGGGGTCATCCCGACTTACCAACCCGATGCAAACTGCGAATACCGAAGAATGTTATCACGGGAGACACACGGCGGGTGCTAACGTCCGTCGTGAAGAGGGAAACAACCCAGACCGCCAGCTAAGGTCCCAAAGTCATGGTTAAGTGGGAAACGATGTGGGAAGGCACAGACAGCCAGGATGTTGGCTTAGAAGCAGCCATCATTTAAAGAAAGCGTAATAGCTCACTGGTCGAGTCGGCCTGCGCGGAAGATGTAACGGGGCTAAACCATGCACCGAAGCTGCGGCAGCGACACTATGTGTTGTTGGGTAGGGGAGCGTTCTGTAAGCCGTTGAAGGTGGCCTGTGAGGGTTGCTGGAGGTATCAGAAGTGCGAATGCTGACATAAGTAACGATAATGCGGGTGAAAAACCCGCACGCCGGAAGACCAAGGGTTCCTGTCCAACGTTAATCGGGGCAGGGTGAGTCGACCCCTAAGGCGAGGCCGAAAGGCGTAGTCGATGGGAAACAGGTTAATATTCCTGTACTTGGTGTTACTGCGAAGGGGGGACGGAGAAGGCTATGTTAGCCGGGCGACGGTTGTCCCGGTTTAAGCATGTAGGCGGAGGTTCCAGGTAAATCCGGTACCTTATTAACGCTGAGGTGTGATGACGAGGCACTACGGTGCTGAAGTAATAAATGCCCTGCTTCCAGGAAAAGCCTCTAAGCATCAGGTAACACGAAATCGTACCCCAAACCGACACAGGTGGTCAGGTAGAGAATACCAAGGCGCTTGAGAGAACTCGGGTGAAGGAACTAGGCAAAATGGTGCCGTAACTTCGGGAGAAGGCACGCTGATATGTAGGTGAAGTGGTTTACCCATGGAGCTGAAATCAGTCGAAGATACCAGCTGGCTGCAACTGTTTATTAAAAACACAGCACTGTGCAAACACGAAAGTGGACGTATACGGTGTGACGCCTGCCCGGTGCCGGAAGGTTAATTGATGGGGTTATCCGTAAGGAGAAGCTCTTGATCGAAGCCCCGGTAAACGGCGGCCGTAACTATAACGGTCCTAAGGTAGCGAAATTCCTTGTCGGGTAAGTTCCGACCTGCACGAATGGCGTAATGATGGCCAGGCTGTCTCCACCCGAGACTCAGTGAAATTGAACTCGCTGTGAAGATGCAGTGTACCCGCGGCAAGACGGAAAGACCCCGTGAACCTTTACTATAGCTTGACACTGAACACTGGTCCTTGATGTGTAGGATAGGTGGGAGGCTTTGAAGTGTGGACGCCAGTCTGCATGGAGCCATCCTTGAAATACCACCCTTTAATGGCTGGTGTTCTAACGTAGACCCGTAATCCGGGTTGCGGACAGTGTCTGGTGGGTAGTTTGACTGGGGCGGTCTCCTCCTAAAGAGTAACGGAGGAGCACGAAGGTTAGCTAATCCTGGTCGGACATCAGGAGGTTAGTGCAAAGGCATAAGCTAGCTTGACTGCGAGAGTGACGGCTCGAGCAGGTGCGAAAGCAGGTCTTAGTGATCCGGTGGTTCTGAATGGAAGGGCCATCGCTCAACGGATAAAAGGTACTCCGGGGATAACAGGCTGATACCGCCCAAGAGTTCATATCGACGGCGGTGTTTGGCACCTCGATGTCGGCTCATCACATCCTGGGGCTGAAGTAGGTCCCAAGGGTATGGCTGTTCGCCATTTAAAGTGGTACGCGAGCTGGGTTTAGAACGTCGTGAGACAGTTCGGTCCCTATCTGCCGTGGGCGCTGGAGAATTGAGGGGGGCTGCTCCTAGTACGAGAGGACCGGAGTGGACGCATCACTGGTGTTCGGGTTGTCATGCCAATGGCATTGCCCGGTAGCTAAATGCGGAAGAGATAAGTGCTGAAAGCATCTAAGCACGAAACTTGCCCCGAGATGAGTTCTCCCTGACTCCTTGAGAGTCCTGAAGGAACGTTGAAGACGACGACGTTGATAGGTCGGGTGTGTAAGTGTAGCGATACATTGAGCTAACCGATACTAATGAACCGTGAGGCTTAACCTTACAACGCCGAAGATGTTTTGGCGAA
>NZ_JAOWHM010000033.1:2399-116772 GCF_030332595.1 Citrobacter sp. Cpo100
AGGCATCAAATAAAAGCGAAAGGCTCAGTCGAAAGACTGGGCCTTTTGTTTTATCTGTTGTCTGTCGGTGAGCGCTCTCCGGAGTAGGACAAATCCGCCGGGAGCGGATTTGAACGTTGCGCAGCAACGGCCCGGAGGGTGGCGGGCAGGACGCCCGCCATAAACTGCCAGGCATCAAATAAAGTGAAGAAGCCCATCCTGACGGATGGGCTTTTTTGCGTCTGTGCGGAATGAAAACCGCCGGATGCGGCGTGCCGCCTTATCCGGCCTGCAGGGGCCGGGCTGAATGTATTTTGTAGGCCTGATAAGCGCAGCGCATCAGGCACATCATAACAACACGGTTACCATCTTATCCATTGCGTAACAAAATCAGCAAGTTGCTGTATGTCGTTGATATCTAACAATGGAACATCTACCGCCAGCGGAACATCACTGGCAACCGCGATAACATATTCGTCTATCGCCAATTCTTCAGGACTATGCCCGCAACCGTCGCGAAAAAGCACGATCTTAGCGACAGGTTCATGCTTAAACCCTTCAACCAGCACTAGATCCAACGTCGCTGCATCCATCCGGCTTACCAGATATGCTAAATCCAGTTCGGGCTCTTCCGGTGTTTCTACCATTAACGCCCAACGTTGCTGGCTGGCGACCAGCGTTTGTGCTGCACCGGCTTTACGCAGTTCATAGCTATCTTTACCGGGCTTGTCGACATCCATATTGTGATGAGTATGTTTAATCAATCCGGGACGTATACCTCTGGCACGTAGCTCCGGGATCAACTTTTTGAGCAGCGTGGTTTTTCCCGTGCCGCTCCATGCCGCAATGGCGAGTAATGGGATCATGATTTATCCTGCCATTTTGCAAGCTCTTCGGGGGTGTTCACGTTTACGAACGCATCTTTATGATCGCTGAAATCGACAGCATGGCCGCCAGCCAGACGCATAAAGACCATGACACGTCGTTCACCGGACTGAAGATAATCCTGCAGCAAAGGCTGCATCGAGCGGTGCATCAACGCAATGGTTGGGTGATCTCTTTCCCCATCATGCACCCAGACAACCGGTGCAGCTTTGCGCTGTTCTTTTAAACGAGCGACCAGATTGTGAGGAATATAGGGCATATCGCACGGGCAAAACAGAAACCACTCCCCCGTTTGCTGCAGGAATACCGATAGCATCCCGGCCAGTGGGCCAGGGAAATCGGCCAAGGAATCGGGAATAACTTTCAGGCCGCTTTGCTGGTATATATCCCGGTGGCGATTGGCATTAACCACCACGGTTTCGACCTGCAAAGCGAGAATGTCGGCCACATGCCGCCAAAGAGGTTTACCGTCCAGTTCAAGCAGACCTTTATCGGTTCCACCCATCCGTCTGGCCTTACCGCCAGCCAGCACAACCCCTGTTATTGCACTATCCAGAATCACTGATATCGCCTCTTTTAATGTGGGATTGACCCTGCTAACGTATCTGTATTGAGCCTAAGGAGCACAACCATGAAATGTAAACGTCTGAATGAAGTTATTGAACTCCTCCAGCCTGCCTGGCAGAAGGAACCCGATCTTAACCTGATGCAATTTTTGCAGAAACTGGCGCAAGAGTCAGGTTTTGACGGCGAACTGGCGGATTTAACTGATGACATTCTGATCTATCACCTGAAAATGCGAGACTCAGCGAAGGATGCTGTCATCCCAGGTATTCAGAAAGATTATGAAGAAGATTTTAAAACCGCACTACTCCGCGCTCGTGGCGTAATTAAAGAGTAAAAGCTTGTAATCGCCGCCACCGAAAGCGCTGCGAAATGATATCCTGAATCATTCGTAGTATTTTCCGGATGATGGGATGAACGACAACGCTTTTAATTTCCAGACGCTACACCCGGATACCATCATGGATGCACTGTTTGAGCAGGGGATCCGGGTGGATTCCGGGCTTACCCCTCTTAACAGCTATGAAAACCGTGTCTATCAATTCCAGGACGAAGACCGTCGACGCTTTGTCGTTAAGTTTTATCGCCCTGAACGTTGGTCTGTCGATCAGATCCAGGAAGAGCACCAGTTTGCTCTGGAACTGGTAAGCGATGAAGTCCCGGTAGCTGCGCCGTTGGTACTGAACGGCCAAACGCTGTTAAGCCATCAGGGTTTCCATTATGCGATCTTCCCCAGCGTCGGTGGACGACAGTTTGAAGCCGACAACATCGATCAGATGGAGGCGGTGGGGCGCTATCTCGGGCGTATGCACCAGACCGGATGCAAGCGTACTTTTACCTTCCGACCGACGATTGACCTTGAAGAATACCTGACTGAGCCGCGTAAAGTTTTTGAACACGCACAGCTTATCCCATCAGGGCAAAAAGCGGCTTTCCTGAAGGCAACGGATGCGCTTATCGCGGTGGTTACCGAACGCTGGCATACGCGTTTTACTACGTTACGCCTGCACGGTGATTGTCATGCCGGTAATATTCTGTGGCGCGATGGCCCGATGTTTGTCGATTTAGATGATGCCCGCAATGGTCCGGCTATTCAGGATTTATGGATGCTCCTCAATGGTGATAAAGCTGAACAACGCATGCAGCTAGAAACCATTATCGAGGCTTATGAAGAGTTTAGTGAGTTCGACATCTCTGAAATCGGACTGATAGAACCTTTACGCGCTATGCGTTTAGTTTATTATCTTGCCTGGCTGATTCGACGTTGGGCTGACCCTGCGTTCCCAAAAAACTTCCCGTGGTTAACCGGGGAAGATTACTGGCATCGTCAGACCGCGACCTTTATTGAGCAGGCAAAAATTCTGCAAGAGCCCCCCTTACAATTAACGCCAATGTATTAATCGGAGAAACTTGAACATGAAAAAAATATGGCTGGCGCTGGCTGGTATGGTCTTAGCTTTTAGCGCATCTGCAGCGCAGTTCCAGGATGGTAAACAATACATCACCCTGGAGAAGCCTGTTGCGGGTGAACCGCAAGTGTTGGAGTTCTTCTCCTTCTACTGCCCGCACTGCTACCAGTTTGAAGAAGTGCTTCATGTATCTGATAACGTGAAGAAAAAACTGCCGGAAGGCACCAAGATGACCAAATACCACGTCGAGTTTCTCGGGCCGTTGGGCAAAGATCTGACGCAGGCATGGGCGGTTGCTATGGCGCTGGGTGTTGAAGATCAGGTTACTGTTCCGCTGTTTGAAGGGGTTCAGAAAACCCAGACCGTTCAGTCTGTTGCTGATATCCGTAAAGTGTTTGTCGATGCGGGTATTAAAGGCGAAGACTATGATGCGGCATGGAACAGCTTCGTAGTGAAATCTCTCGTGGCACAGCAGGAAAAAGCAGCGGCTGATTTACAGCTGCAGGGCGTTCCGGCGATGTTCGTGAATGGCAAATATCAGGTCAACCCGCAGGGCATGGATACCAGCAGCATGGATATCTTTGTACAACAGTATGCGGATACCGTGAAATACCTGGTCGGTCAGAAGTAAAAGCAAAAGCCGGTCACTGACCGGCTTTTTTATTTGTGGCTTTAATCGCGTCGAGCTGCGCGTCTTTCTCACTCCACTGCGTATTCAACCACAGCTGAAAGCGGCGCTTGAATGCCTTATCGTTCACGTAATCACCGTGTAACTCTTCATGGATTGGCTCCAGATTCACCCGCACGACAATCCTCGTTAGCTTACCGCTCAGCATATCGTAGAACGGTCGGCTACTGTTTTCCGGATAGCACAACGTGACATCCAGCATTTTATCGAACTGTGACCCCAGCACATTTAATGCCATCGCAATACCGGCCGCCTTGGGTGGGAGCAGGTTTTGATAAGGAGAACGGGTTTGCTCACGCTTCTCATGAGTAAACCGCGAACCTTCGACAAAATTCACAATGGTTGTCGGGTGCGCACGAAATTTCTCGCAGGAACGACGCGTCGTTTCGACATCTTTACCACGGCGTTCCGGATGGCGAAGCAGATAGCCACGTGAATAGCGTTTCATAAACGGCATATCCAGCGCCCAGCAGGCCAGGCCAATAAAGGGCACCCAGGCCAACTGCTGCTTGAGGAAATATTTATTCATCGGGATGTGCTTACGGAACAGAACGCAAAGCACAACGATATCGGCCCAGCTGTAATGATTACAAATGAGCAGATACCAGTTTTTTTTGCTAAGACCTTCCAGTCCTTCAACATCCCACTTCAGCCGCGGATTAAGGTGCAGCAGTAGCGCCAGACCTTCACACCAGCAGTACATCATGAAATTACAGAAGACAGAAACCTTGCGCCAGACGACAGGAATGGGCAAAAGGAGTTTCACAACCCCGGCAAGGATGATCGGCACAGAACAAAAAATTGTGACCAATATGGTCAATACGATACTCAGCAACAGCGTTATCGCAGCGAGTATTCTCGTCATAATTAAATTATTCAAAAGGTTAGCCATAGACAGTGCGCGAAAGAGGCGCAAGGGGCTGATTTTATCAGAAAACGAACCAAATGATGGATCTTCCCTGAATAGAAAAAAAGAGAATATCTATCCACATCAGGATATAAGCTGTAAAAATGGAATAAAATGCCGTGTGTTTATTTAACTAATTGAAATTATTGTATAAATACAATGGAGCATTAATTGCCTTGCTATATTTAAAGAGCTGAAAATTATTTATTCACAAAGTTATCCACAGCTGTCTTTGCGAGCAAAGCAGAAGATCTGCAAAAGTTTTTCGACAAATGCGGCGAAAAACTCATGTTTTCATCCTGTCTGTGGCATCCTTTACCCATAATCTGATAAACAGGCACGGACATTATGGTTCAGATCCCAGAAAACCCACTTATCCTTGTAGATGGCTCATCTTACCTGTATCGCGCATACCACGCGTTCCCACCGCTGACTAACAGCGCAGGAGAACCTACGGGCGCGATGTACGGTGTCCTCAACATGCTGCGTAGCTTGATTCTGCAATATCAACCAACCCATGCAGCGGTGGTATTCGACGCCAAGGGTAAAACCTTCCGTGATGAATTATTCGAACATTATAAGTCTCACCGCCCACCGATGCCGGACGATCTGCGTGCGCAGATTGAACCTCTGCATGCGATGGTAAAGGCGATGGGGCTGCCACTGTTGGCTGTTTCTGGCGTGGAGGCGGACGATGTTATCGGTACGCTGGCGCGGGAAGCAGAGAAGATCGGTCGCCCGGTGCTGATTAGCACCGGTGATAAAGATATGGCTCAGTTGGTGACGCCGAATATCACCCTTATCAACACCATGACCAATACGATCCTCGGCCCGGATGAAGTGGTAAATAAGTACGGCGTCCCGCCGGAACTGATCATCGATTTCCTGGCGCTAATGGGTGACTCCTCAGATAACATTCCTGGCGTTCCAGGCGTAGGCGAAAAAACCGCTCAGGCACTGCTGCAGGGGCTGGGTGGGCTGGATACCCTCTATGCCGAATCAGACAAAATAGCGGGGCTGACCTTCCGTGGTGCGAAAACCATGGCGGGCAAACTTGAGCAGAACAAAGAGGTGGCGTACCTCTCTTATCAATTGGCTACCATCAAAACCGATGTTGAGCTGGAATTGACCTGTGAGCAGCTGGAAGTGCGTCAGCCCGCTGCAGAAGAACTGCTTGGCCTGTTTAAACAGTATGAATTTAAACGTTGGGTTACCGACGTTGAAGCGGGTAAATGGCTACAGGCGAAAGGGACGAAGCCGGCGGCAAAACCGCAAGAAACTATTGTCGTCGATGAAACGCCTGAGGAGCCGGCCACGGTTCTTTCGTATGAAAACTATGTGACGATTCTGGACGAAGCGACGCTGGAAGAGTGGATCGCTAAGCTGAAAAAAGCACCTGTCTTTGCCTTCGATACTGAAACTGACAGCCTGGACAACATTTCCGCGAATCTGGTTGGCCTGTCTTTTGCCATTGAACCGGGTGTGGCGGCGTATGTTCCTGTTGCCCACGATTACCTGGATGCCCCTGACCAGATCGCGCGCGACCGTGCGCTGGAGCTGCTAAAGCCGCTGCTGGAAGATGAGAACGCGCACAAAGTCGGGCAAAACCTGAAGTACGATCGCGGTATCCTGGCGAACTATGGCATCGAGCTGCGCGGCATCACCTTTGACACCATGCTCGAATCCTACATTCTTAACAGCGTCGCTGGACGACACGATATGGACAGCCTGTCGGACCGCTGGCTGAAACATAAAACCATCACCTTTGAAGAGATCGCCGGAAAAGGCAAAAACCAGCTGACCTTTAACCAGATAGCACTGGAAGAGGCTGGCCGTTACGCTGCGGAAGACGCCGACGTTACGCTACAGCTGCATCTGAAAATGTGGCCAGAATTGCAGCAGCATAAAGGGCCGTTGAACGTCTTTGAAAATATCGATATGCCGCTGGTGCCGGTTTTGTCTCGCGTTGAGCGCAACGGTGTGAAAATCGATCCGGCTGTTCTGCACAAGCATTCAGAAGAGCTGACGCTGCGTTTGAATGAGCTGGAGCAAAAAGCGCACGAGATCGCCGGAGAAGCGTTTAACCTCTCTTCCACTAAGCAACTGCAAACTATCCTGTTTGAAAAGCAGGGTATTAAGCCGTTGAAGAAAACCCCTGGCGGCGCGCCATCAACGTCGGAAGAGGTACTGGAAGAGCTCGCGCTGGATTACCCATTGCCGAAAGTGATCCTGGAGTATCGTGGTTTAGCAAAACTGAAGTCGACCTATACGGATAAGCTTCCGTTGATGATTAACAAGAAAACCGGGCGCGTGCACACCTCATACCATCAGGCGGTTACTGCCACCGGGCGCTTGTCTTCAACGGATCCAAACCTGCAAAACATCCCGGTACGTAATGATGAAGGTCGTCGTATTCGTCAGGCGTTCATTGCGCCAGAAGACTACCTGATTGTCTCTGCGGACTACTCACAGATTGAACTGCGTATCATGGCGCACCTTTCACGTGATAAAGGTCTGCTTACCGCGTTTGCCGAAGGGAAAGACATTCACCGCGCAACGGCGGCAGAAGTCTTTGGTTTACCGCTTGATTCTGTGACCAGCGAGCAACGCCGCAGCGCTAAAGCCATTAACTTCGGTTTGATCTACGGGATGAGCGCCTTTGGTTTGGCGCGCCAGTTGAATATTCCGCGCAAAGAAGCACAGAAGTACATGGATCTCTACTTTGAACGCTACCCTGGTGTGTTGGAATACATGGAACGCACCCGCGCGCAGGCGAAAGAGCAAGGCTATGTAGAAACGCTGGAAGGTCGCCGTCTCTATTTACCGGATATTAAATCCAGTAATGGTGCTCGTCGCGCTGGTGCTGAACGTGCGGCCATTAACGCCCCGATGCAGGGAACTGCTGCAGACATTATCAAACGAGCCATGATTGCCGTGGATGGATGGCTGCAAACCGAGCAACCGCGCGTGCGCATGATCATGCAGGTACACGATGAACTGGTGTTTGAAGTGCACAAAGATGATCTGGAAAGCGTCTCCAAAAAGATCCACCAACTGATGGAAAACGAGACTCAGATTGACGTGCCGTTGCTGGTGGAAGTCGGGAGTGGTGAAAACTGGGATCAGGCGCACTAAGGGTTTACTTAATAACGCTCCTATTTCGTAACTAAGCAACATAAGAGAGAGCTTTTTGTGATGTCCATTAGAATTCCCTATGTAAGGAATGAAAAAAAATTACAAAAAGTGCTTTCTGAGCTGCTCAAAAAAGAGTAAAGTTATTCTCGTAGGGTACAGAGGTAAGATGTTCTATCTTTCAGACCTTTTACTTCACGTAATCGGATTTGGCTGAATATTTTAGCCGCCCCAGTCAGTAATGACTGGGGCGTTTTTTATTGTGCGAAAGAAAAGTTTTGCACATGCTGTAGGCCGGATAAGACGCGCAGCGGCGTCATCCGGCATATCGGTGGGTTATTCCCCTTCCTGCACCTCTTCAACCGGTGCCAGTTCACTAAACCAGCTATCCAGTTTTTGCCGCAGTTTGTCCACACCCAGTTTTTTCAGCGATGAAAATGCTTCTACCTGCACATCACCATTAAATGCCAGTACGGCTTCACGTACCATATTCAGCTGCGCTTTGCGTGCACCGCTGGCCAGCTTATCTGCTTTAGTCAGCAGTACCAGAACCTGAACGTTGCTCTCAACTGCCCACAGGATCATCTGTTGATCGAGATCTTTTAACGGGTGACGAATATCCATCAGTACCACCAGACCTTGCAGGCTCTGACGTTTTTCCAGATATTCAGCCAGCGCGCGCTGCCATTTACGCTTCATTTCTTCTGGAACTTCGGCATAACCGTATCCTGGCAAATCGACCAGGCGTTTGCCGTCAACGACTTCAAACAGGTTGATGAGCTGAGTACGACCCGGCGTTTTAGATGTACGCGCCAGACCTTTTTGATTCGTCAGGGTATTTAGCGCACTGGATTTGCCTGCGTTGGAACGGCCAGCAAAAGCCACTTCGATACCGGTATCGGAAGGTAAGTGGCGAATATCAGGCGCACTCATTACAAAGTGCGTCTGTTGATAATTCAAGTTAGTCAAAGCAGTCCTCTCCATCAATCAGGGCTTTGCAGCGATTATACCTGAACCCCAGCAAAAGGCTGGTTTTTCGACGAGTGAGCTGTGTAAGTAAAAACCTCGCGCTTTGTGAGACATTGCCGACAGTTTCTATACGAGATGACAGAGTAAAAAATGACAGAACTAAAATAAATCATATGGTTACATTTGGGCGCTATTCTTAAAATCAGAAATTGTTACCCAGGTTACTTGTACGTTTAAACCAAAACGGTAAAGTAGCATCCATAGCGAGGAAGCTGAAAGGATAGACGACTCAGGATGAGGGTCAGGAGCGCCAGGAGGCGAAGACACAGGATTGTCAGGAAGACAAACGTCCGGAGACGTTAGTAAAAGGAAATGGAAACAACACGGAATGTTAGAGGCTAAGGGAAAAACAGGGTGTGTTGATAGCCAACAGGGATTGTAAAGCCCGTAAGGGTTGAGAGTCAGGAAAAAAGGCGACAGATTACTCTGTCGCCTTTTTTCTTTATTTCTGCTAGATTCCGGCGCAATTATATACTGAATAAAAACAGCCAAAGACGAATCATGATGAAACCAACTTCTACACCACGCGGTAAAGGTCCTGCAAAAGCGCGTCGTAAAACACGCGAAGAAATTAACCAGGAAGCTCGCGACCGTAAGCGCCAGAAAAAACACCGTGGTCATGCGGCAGGTAGCCGTGCGTCCGGTAGCGAAGGCGCATCTGGTGGCGGAAACCAAAATAAGCAAAAAGATCCTCGTATTGGCAGCAAAACCCCCATTCCATTGGGCGTGACAGAAAAAGTCACCAAACAGCACAAACCGAAGAGTGAGAAACCTATGCTTTCACCACAGGCTGAGTTGGATTTACTGGAAACGGATGAGCGCCTGGATGCGCTGCTGGAGCGTCTTGAAGCAGGAGAAACCCTGAGCGCGGAAGATCAGTCCTGGGTTGATGCCAAGCTGGACCGCATCGATGAGCTGATGCAAAAGCTGGGTCTTTCTTACGATGACGAGGAAGAAGAGGAAGAAGAAGAAAAGCAGGAAGACATGATGCGCCTGCTGAAAGGCGGCAACTAACGGTTTTACACCGTGGGTCTTCCCGTCCTGCTTATAACCCTTCCGGTTATATGTTATCTGGTGTGGTTATTCGTTAAACTACAGCGGTTGTCGCGGCGACAGAAGTGGCTGCGCAACCGACTTATCACCCGTACTGGGGTTAAGTCGGTACGCCGTACCCGCCAGAGACGCCATCGGAAGGAGTGAGCATGTCAGAGCAGTTAATAGACTGGGACCTGGCCCTGATCCAGAAATATAACTATTCCGGGCCACGATATACCTCGTACCCGACCGCGCTGGAGTTTTCTGAAGACTACGGCACTGAGGCATTTCTAAAGGCCGTGGCGCGTTATCCTGAGCGTCCTCTCTCGCTGTACGTTCACATCCCGTTCTGCCACAAGCTGTGCTACTTCTGCGGCTGTAACAAGGTCGTGACTCGCCAGCAGCATAAAGCCGATCAATACCTCGATGTCTTAGAACAAGAAATTATTCATCGCGCACCGCTGTTCGCCGGACGTCATGTCAGTCAGCTGCACTGGGGCGGCGGCACGCCAACGTATCTGAATAAAGCGCAAATCAGTCGTTTGATGTCGCTGCTGCGTAGCAACTTTAACTTTAACGACGACGCTGAAATCTCGATCGAAGTGGATCCGCGAGAAATTGAGCTGGATGTGCTCGATCATTTACGCGCTGAAGGTTTTAACCGCCTGAGCATGGGGGTGCAGGACTTCAATAAAGAAGTTCAGCGCCTGGTGAACCGTGAGCAGGATGAGGAATTCATCTTTGCGCTGCTGAATCATGCGCGTGAGATCGGTTTTACTTCAACGAATATCGATCTGATTTATGGTTTGCCAAAACAGACGCCAGAAAGTTTCGCCTTCACCCTGAAACGCGTTGCTGAGCTGAATCCAGACCGACTGAGTGTCTTTAACTACGCGCACCTGCCGACGCTGTTTGCCGCTCAGCGCAAAATTAAAGATGCCGACCTGCCCAGCGCGCAGCAGAAGCTGGATATCCTGCAGGAAACCATCTCTTCACTGACCGAAACTGGCTATCAGTTCATTGGCATGGATCACTTTGCCCGTCCGGATGACGAACTGGCCATTGCTCAACGCAAGGGTGTGCTGCATCGTAATTTCCAGGGTTATACCACCCAGGGTGATACCGATCTGCTGGGAATGGGCGTGTCAGCCATCAGTATGATTGGTGACAACTACGCGCAGAACCAGAAAGAGCTGAAGCGCTATTATCAGCAGGTAGACGAGCAGGGGGACGCGCTGTGGCGCGGAATTGCACTGACCCGTGACGACTGCATTCGTCGAGATGTTATTAAGCTCCTGATCTGCAACTTCCGCCTCGACTATGCCACTGTGGAACAGCAATGGGATCTGAACTTCGCTGACTATTTTGCCGAAGACCTGAAACTGCTGGCACCGCTGGCGAAGGATGGGCTGGTGGATGTCGATGAGAAGGGGATTCAGGTCACGCCGAAGGGCCGTCTGCTGATCCGTAATATTTGCATGTGCTTCGATGCGTATCTGCGCCAGAAAGCACGGATGCAGCAATTCTCGCGGGTGATTTAACGCTTTTCCGGGTGGCGCTTCGCTTATCGTGCCTACGAAAATCTCAATACGTAGGTCGGGTAAGCGAAGCGCCACCCGGCGAACCCGCTAGCTGAACAGTCCAACCAGCGCTGCGCACAATACTGCGGCGACCGCAGTTTGTGGCGTATGGCTTTCGACCGCACCGCTCGACAGCAGATTAATGATTGATTCCAGCATGATGACTTCCCCCCGTTAGTCGGGCACGATCATACTTAACTCATCGGAACAGTAAAGCGCAAAATAGCAGCTATTTGCGCTCAATTATTAATCTTTACACAGTGACGATATGTCACTCCATTCCGAGTTCTTTTAGCTTACGCGTCAAGGTATTACGACCCCAACCGAGCAAGCGTGCCGCTTCCTGTTTATGCCCCTGGGTATGACGTAGCGCGGTAGTCAACAGCGTGCGCTCCATCTCTGGTTGGGCCTCAGAAAGCAAGTTTTGATGACCGGAGCGTAATGCCCGATCCGCCCACTGTGCCAATAGCGTTGCCCAACTATCCGGCTGCATATGGGACGGTGCATCTGGCACAGAGGTTTCAAACAGCTCGGTTGGTAAGTCCTGAATCAGTACTTCCTGCCCGGCGGCCATTACGGTTAACCAGCGGCAGGTATTCTCAAGCTGACGCACGTTACCTGGCCAGGCCAGACGGGTGAGCGCAGCCTCGGTTTCCGGGTGTAATTGTTTGGCTTCCACCCCCAGTTCGCGGGCGGCCTCCTGCAGGAAATGACGCGCCAGGCGGGGGATATCTTCCCGACGTTCGCGCAGTGGCGGCAGATGTACCCGAATGACGTTCAGGCGATGGAATAAGTCCTCACGGAATTTGCCTTCCTGCACGCGCAGTTCAAGATTCTGGTGCGTGGCGGCGATAATGCGTACATCTACCTTTACGGGCGCGTAACCGCCAACGCGGTAAAACTGTCCGTCGGCTAATACGCGCAATAAACGCGTTTGCACGTCCAGCGGCATATCGCCAATTTCATCGAGGAACAGCGTACCGCCGTCTGCCTGTTCAAAGCGCCCCTGACGAATGGTATTCGCCCCGGTAAACGCGCCTTTCTCGTGGCCAAACAGCTCAGATTCGATCAAATCTTTCGGGATTGCCGCCATGTTCAGCGCGATAAACGGCGCTTTGACGCGCGGGCTATGACGGTGCAACGCATGGGCGACCAGCTCTTTACCGGTTCCTGACTCCCCATTAATCAATACGCTGATTGAAGACCGGGATAGGCGACCAATAATGCGAAAAACGTCCTGCATTGCTGGCGCTTCGCCGATGATGTCGGTTGTGGGGCCATTGATCTGAACATTGCGCGGCTGCTGCTGTTCCTGATAATGACTGATGGCGCGCTCGACCAGCGCCACCGCTTCATCAATATCAAAAGGTTTGGGCAGATAATCAAACGCCCCTTGCTGATAGGCGCTGACGGCGGCATCCAGATCGGAGTGCGCGGTCATTATGATGACCGGAAGCATCGGATGCCGCTGTTTAATCTGTTTTAACAGCGTCAAGCCGTCCATACCCGGCATGCGGATATCCGACAACAGCACGTCCGGCGTTTTGCTGGCCAGCGCGTCCAGTACCTCTTTACCACTTTCAAATGTGGTACAGCTTAGCCCTGCCCCTGCGAGCGCACGTTCAAGCACCCAACGGATGGAACTATCGTCATCAACGACCCAGACTATTCCTCGTTGCATAAACGTCACCTTATTTCCTGATAGGCAGGTAAACCGAGAACTCGGTATGACCCGGCCAACTGGTAAATTCAATTTTGCCGGAATGTTGATCAATCAAATTACGGGCGATAGATAATCCAAGGCCGGTACCGCCTTCGCGACCGCTAACCATTGGGTAGAACAGCGTATCCTGCAAATGCGAGGGGATACCTGGACCGTTATCCTCTACATCAATTCGTGCCGCCAGACGGTAACGCATGCCGTGTAGCGTGAGCTGAAACGCGGTGCGGGTGCGCAGAATGATCTCGCCGCCTTCCGGTCCCAGCGCCTGCAAAGCATTGCGTACGATGTTCAGCAAAACCTGCTCGATCTGGTCCGGGTCGTGCAGTAATTCGGGCAGACTTGGGTCGTAATCCCGGATTAGCGTGACGTTTTCCGGCAGCTCCATCGAGACCAGCGCCACCACGCGTTCCGCCACTTTGTGAATACTTTCCGTGATGTGCATGCCGGGCTGTTGTGGCCCCAGCAGACGGTCGACCAGATTACGCAGGCGGTCCGCCTGTTCAATAATGACTTTGGTATATTCGGTCAGCGCCGGGTCCGGAAGCGCTTTACTGAGAAGTTGCGCCGCACCGCGTAATCCGCCCAGCGGGTTTTTAATTTCATGTGCCAGACCACGCACCAGATCGCGGGCAGCAATCTGCTGGGCGTGCTGGAGCTGTTCCTGACTCAGACGGCGCTGATTATCCATAGGGGCCATCTCCAGCAAGATAAGGCCATCAGGCAGCCTCTGAGCGGTCACAGAGAGGATATGTGAGTGGCTGTCTATCACCAGCGTCACTTCGTTATCCGTAAAGCCCTGGCCTGCTTCCAGGCTCTCTCGCATCAGTCCGATGTTTAAGGAGAAATAACTCAACAGATCGGGAAGCGGTGTACCAAACAGTTTGCGGGAGCTTTGGGCGAGCAACTGCTGTGCCGCCGGGTTGGCGTAATGTACAGCCAGCTCATCGTCGACGAGTAAGATGCTGTTGATTAAAGAATTTAGGATCTGCCCAGCATCGGGCAGCGTGCCGGTTGCCATTCAGCAGTCTCCTGAAAAGTGTTGCACCAATTTAGTGCATTATAGCTTTTTACATCAAAAAAGCGCGAAAAAGCAGGTTGTTAGTGGAGAAAAAAGCCCATCCAGAGATGGGCTACAGATGACTGGCAAACATAGATGCCGGATGGCGGATTTGCCTTATCCGGCCTACAAGGTAATGTTACCCTCCAGGCCTGATAAGTTTGCGCCATCAGGCGTCCTATCATTCACCATCGATCTCAAGCCTGCCTGAGCAGGCTAAAAGTTCCACGGCAACTCAAACGATTAAACGCTGTAGTACAGCTCAAACTCTACCGGGTGCGGAGTCATGCGCACGCGGTCATCTTCTTCGCGACGCAGCGCAATGTACGCATCGATCGCTTCATTGGTGAACACGCCGCCTGCGGTCAGGAACTCGCGGTCCAGATCCAGTTCTTTCAGTGCTTCTTCCAGAGAACCAGCAACCTGTGGGATCTCTTTCGCTTCTTCCGGCGGCAGGTCGTACAGGTTTTTGTCCATTGCTTCGCCCGGGTGGATCTTGTTCTTAATACCGTCAAGACCAGCCATCAGCAGCGCTGCGAAGCACAGGTATGGGTTAGCAGCCGGGTCCGGGAAACGCACTTCGATACGACGCGCTTTCGGAGAAGCAACCACCGGGATACGGATAGACGCAGAACGGTTACGGGCAGAGTAAGCCAGCATTACCGGTGCTTCGTAACCCGGGACCAGACGCTTGTAGGAGTTGGTGGTCGGGTTAGCCAGGGCGTTGATCGCTTTAGCGTGTTTGATTACGCCACCGATGTAGTACAGCGCCTGCTCAGACAGACCTGCATATTTGTCACCGGAGAACAGGTTTACGCCGTTCTTGGACAGGGACATGTGGCAGTGCATGCCGGAACCGTTATCGCCAAACATTGGTTTTGGCATAAAGGTTGCGGTTTTACCGAAACGGTGAGCGACGTTGTGAACGACATATTTGTAGATCTGAATTTCGTCCGCTTTTTTGGTCATGGTGTTAAAGCGGGTCGCGATTTCGTTCTGACCGGCAGTCGCCACTTCGTGGTGATGCGCTTCAACAACCAGGCCCATTTCTTCCATGATCAGACACATGGTAGAACGGATATCCTGAGAAGAATCTACCGGAGGAACCGGGAAGTAACCGCCTTTCACGCCTGGACGGTGACCTTTGTTACCACCTTCGTATTTGGTGGAGGAGTTCCATGCGCCTTCGATGTCATCGATAGCCACGTGGGAACCGGAAATAGTTGCGCCGAAACGGATGTCGTCAAACAGGAAGAATTCTGGCTCTGGCCCGAACAGAACGGTGTCTGCGATGCCGGTAGAACGCAGATACTCTTCAGCACGTTTAGCGATGGAGCGCGGGTCACGGTCGTAGCCCTGCAGCGTACCTGGTTCCAGGATATCGCAACGGATGATCAGGGTAGACTCTTCAAAGAACGGGTCGATGAGAGCAGTAGACGCATCTGGCATCAGAACCATGTCTGATTCGTTAATGCCTTTCCAGCCACCGATTGAGGAGCCGTCAAACATTTTGCCTTCTTCAAAGAATTCGGCATTTACCTGATGAGCAGGAATAGTGACGTGCTGTTCTTTACCTTTGGTATCAGTGAAGCGTAAATCAACAAACTTCACTTCGTGTTCGTTCAGCATCGTCAAAACGTGTTCAGCGGACATACTTACTCTCCCGGATTGGTCATTGTCGTCGTGGTAACGAAGTCTTCAATTCTGCAAAAATTGGCCGTGTCGCCATAAAAAATATAAAGCGAAATCTGTGCCAACTTTTAAATTGCCCCTAAAAGGCGTTATCATGCGCACCATCGTGCAAAGGGGCTGCACCATGAAGGTTGTATTGCACCATTATAGTGCTTTAATGTGAACATTAAGCACCATATTGGTGCAAAGCATGTCAGATTACCCCTTTTAACGCTCCGTGAATGTGATCACAAAGAAACTCTGCAATACTTGTTTGCGGAGGATGTTTGTGATCCTGTTTTGTACTGCGATTAATCCGTGTACAATAACGCGCTATTTCTAAAATGCCTGAGGCAAAGTTGTGATCGAAAATTTGCGTAACATCGCCATCATCGCGCACGTAGACCATGGTAAAACGACCCTGGTAGACAAGCTGCTCCAACAATCCGGTACGTTCGATGCACGTGCTGAAACCCAAGAGCGCGTGATGGACTCCAACGATTTGGAGAAAGAGCGTGGGATTACCATCCTCGCTAAAAACACCGCTATCAAATGGAATGACTACCGTATCAACATCGTTGATACCCCGGGGCACGCCGACTTCGGTGGTGAAGTTGAACGTGTAATGTCCATGGTCGACTCTGTGCTGCTGGTGGTGGATGCAATGGACGGTCCGATGCCGCAGACGCGCTTCGTGACCAAAAAAGCCTTTGCCCATGGCCTGAAGCCAATTGTTGTTATCAACAAAGTTGACCGTCCTGGCGCGCGTCCTGACTGGGTTGTTGATCAGGTATTTGACCTGTTCGTTAACCTCGACGCTACCGACGAGCAGCTGGACTTCCCGATCGTTTACGCTTCTGCGCTGAACGGTATCGCGGGTCTGGATCACGAAGACATGGCTGAAGACATGACTCCGCTGTATCAGACTATCGTTGATCGTGTACCGGCTCCGAGCGTAGATCTTGATGGCCCGCTGCAGATGCAAATCTCTCAGCTGGACTACAACAACTACGTTGGCGTAATCGGTATCGGCCGCATCAAACGCGGTAAAGTTAAACCGAACCAGCAGATCACTATCATTGATAGCGAAGGCAAAACCCGTAACGGTAAAGTCGGTAAAGTTCTGACCCATCTGGGTCTGGAACGTATCGAGAGTGATATTGCTGAAGCAGGCGATATCATCGCGATCACCGGTCTGGGCGAACTGAACATCTCCGACACCATCTGCGACCCGCAGAATGTTGAAGCGCTGCCAGCTCTGTCCGTTGATGAACCGACCGTTACCATGTTCTTCTGCGTAAACACCTCTCCGTTCTGCGGTAAAGAAGGTAAATATGTTACCTCTCGTCAGATCCTTGACCGCCTGAACAAAGAGCTGGTGCACAACGTTGCGCTGCGCGTTGAAGAAACCGAAGATGCGGATGCGTTCCGTGTATCCGGTCGTGGTGAGCTGCACCTGTCTGTTCTGATCGAAAACATGCGTCGTGAAGGTTTCGAAATGGCGGTTTCCCGTCCGAAAGTAATCTTCCGCGAAATCGACGGCCGTAAACAAGAGCCGTTCGAAAACGTAACGCTGGACGTTGAAGAGCAGCACCAGGGTTCTGTGATGCAGGCTCTAGGTGAGCGTAAAGGCGACCTGAAAAACATGAATCCAGATGGCAAAGGCCGCGTACGTCTTGACTACGTGATCCCTAGCCGTGGTCTGATCGGCTTCCGTTCAGAATTCATGACCATGACTTCCGGTACCGGTCTGCTGTACTCCACCTTCAGCCACTACGACGACGTTCGTGCGGGTGATGTGGGTCAGCGTCAGAACGGCGTACTGATCTCCAACGGCCAGGGTAAAGCAGTTGCGTTCGCACTGTTCAGCCTGCAGGACCGCGGTAAGCTGTTCCTGGGTCACGGTGCTGAAGTTTACGAAGGCCAGATCATCGGTATTCACAGCCGTTCTAACGACCTGACTGTAAACTGCCTGACCGGTAAGAAACTGACCAACATGCGTGCGTCTGGTACTGACGAAGCAACGGTTCTGGTTCCGCCGGTTAAGATGACTCTGGAGCAGGCTCTGGAATTCATCGATGACGACGAACTGGTAGAAGTAACACCAACCTCTATCCGTATCCGTAAGCGTCACCTGACTGAAAACGATCGTCGCCGTGCAATGCGTGGCGCGAAAGAAGAGTAATTAACACTCTTTTTCAGGTAAGCACAAAAAAGCCGCTGATTATCAGCGGCTTTTTTTATCTAAAAGATCAGGTCGTTTCCTGCTCTGCAATGACTAGCTCAATATTTTCTAAATCAAGCAATTGCTTGAATGAATTTGGTGGCTGGGAATCGGTAAAAAATGCCCGAATTTTACGCATATTACCGATGGATACAGCGGCTGAGGCGGTAAACTTAGTATGATCAGCAACTAACAGCGTATTACGTGCATGCTTAATCATCGTTTTGGCGACAAGCGCTTCGTTAACGTCAAATTCCAATAGTGTGCCGTCTTCCTCGATGGCACCAATACTGGTAATCAAATAGTCGGCTCTAAATCCTTCAATAAAGTTCACTGCTCCTGGGCCAACAATACCGCCATTATGAGCACGTAACGTTCCACCGGGCACCATAACCTCAAGATCTTGATTCTTATATAAGATCTGCGCAACACGAAGACTGTTAGTAATGATGCGAAGATCCCGACGGTTCAGCAAAGCTCGTGCGACGGCTTCCACCGTTGTACCAATGGTAATAAATACCGTACAGCGTTCAGGAAGATAATCAGCAACCGCTTCCGCTATCGCTTCTTTTTCCTGGGTAAGGGACAACTCTCGCTGTTCAAAGGCGGTATTCATGACGCTGGATACACGTCCGGCTCCACCATGATGTCTGGTGATCAAGCCCTGTTCGCTTAACTTACGAATATCCCGGCGCACGGTTTGCGTGGACACGTCCAGCAATTGTGCGAGCTCTTCGATATTCATATAGCCGCGTTCTGTAATGTAATGAACAAGTTGATCGTGTCGCGGATTACCGGTGACTTCAATGATGCTCATGAATACTCCTGGACTTCTTCCCCGTAATTGTTGGCTATTTTACGCATAAAGTGACAAAAATGATTCGGTTTGCGCACGATTAGGAATTCCGGCTCGTCCGCCCGCCTGAGTGCATTTCATCGCCGCCACCGCACTTGCGAAGAGAATCGCCTGGTCAGTCGGCATTTGCTCTGCAAGAGCTGCTGCCATTGCACCATGGAAAACATCGCCTGCACCGGTTGTATCCACAACATTGACAGAAAATGCAGTCTGTTGACACATATGACCATTTTCGATCCATAGTGACCCTTCGCCGCCAAGCGTAACGTACACTTTACCATTGGTTTGCTCAGCGGCCAGTTTAAGTGCCTGTTGTGCATCATCTTGCCCGGTCATTCTCTTCAGACCTGGAGTTGAAAAAACGGCATGATCGGCAAGCGCCACCAATGGGGTTATATCTTGTGGTGTCATATCGGCATCCAACAGCGTTGGAACTCCGGCGGCACGTGCCAGTTCGAAGGATTTCAACGTCCCTTCATGCCAACGTACATCGGCCAGAACGATGTCATAACGGGAAAAATCAATCGACTCCAGCCACCTTGCATCCGTATCGAGATCCGGGCTTGGATAGTTTACGATAATGCGTTCGCCATGCTGGTCGACCAAAATTGCGGACTGGGATGAACGGGAGTTCGGGTATTGCCGGCAGAACGCCGTATTGACCCCCCAGCTCTGAAGCTCGTTAAGCAAGGTATTCCCACAACTGTCATCGCCTACACGGCCTATAAAATCAACGTCAATACCAAGCCGGGCAATGGCGACAGCTGCTGTTGCCGCCGGGCCGCCACCTGTCTCCAGATATTGATTTGACTGATATTTTCCCCCGCCATCGGGCAGGTTGTTCAGAGAATAAATACGGTCCTGAACGGTGATTCCAACACATGCAATTCTGGTCATATTTGGTTAGTCCTGTGTGATCTTGTCTTCTTTTGTTCATTTTAATGACATAAATGATCAAATTAGTGACGCGTGTCTTGTTTTTAGTCATAAATTACAAATATGCTCAAAAACAGACGAAAACGAGTTTTTAATTGTAATTATTTTGTCAACCTGACACAGGAGAGCATTCATGACAACCGTTGCATTTTTGGGCTTGGGCCAGATGGGCAGCCCAATGGCTAATAATCTGTTGCAAAAGGGACATGCTTTGCGTGTGTTCGACGTAAACCAACAGGCAGTCAATGAATTAGTACAAAAAGGTGCGACTGCTGCTCAAACACCCGCTGAAGCCGCTAAAGGTGCCGAATTCATAATCACTATGCTGCCAAATGGCGACATCGTTCGGCAAGTTCTGCTGGGTAAAGATGGCGTCAGCGAAGGCCTGTCCCCCAATGCCCTGGTTATTGACATGTCCACGATTCATCCATTGCAGACCGATGAGTTGATTCATGAGATGAAAGAGAAAGGCATCAGCATGATGGATGCTCCTGTGGGCAGGACGTCAGTTAACGCGATTGACGGCACGCTGCTGATTCTTGCTGGCGGAACGCCTGAACAGGTTGAACGTGCTCGCCCTGTGCTGATGTGTATGGGGAATGAGCTGGTGGAAGCTGGCGGTCCCGGTATGGGGATCCGCGTAAAGCTCATCAATAACTATATGAGTATTGCGCTGAACGCCTTGTCAGCGGAAGCCGCTGTTCTTTGCGAGTCATTGGGTTTGAGCCTTGATGTGGCCATTAAGGTCATGAGCGGTACTGCCGCAGGCAAGGGGCACTTTACGACAACCTGGCCTGGCAAGGTACTTAAAGGAGACCTTTCTCCGGCATTCATGGTGGACCTCGCGTTGAAAGACCTGCGTATTGCCGTCGATGTCGCTAGTCAGACCGGTGCGCCGCTCAATATGGGCATTGCAGCAGAAACCTATTACACCCGTGCCAGCGAGAACGGTCGAGGCCGTCAGGACTGGAGTGCGCTGTTATCTCAGGTTCGTCAGCAGGCTGGCCGACCAGATTCACTCTAAATTTTAAACAGTTACAGGAGTTATTATGTCTTCCCACAATACCCCATACACGCTGAAAGATATTTCTCGCCCTGGCGGTGGATTTGCCATGCTGGCCGTTGATCAGCGTGAAGCAATGCGTCTGATGTTTGCAGCGTCTGGACATCCTAAACCTGTTGCCGACAGCGTATTGACTGATTTTAAAGTTGCAGCAACACAAATTCTGTCTCCCTACGCTTCAGCGGTTCTGGCAGATAAACAATTTTGTCTCGATCAGATTGTCTCTCAAGGTGCAGTCGCTGATTCATGTGGACTGATTGTGGCGGCTGACCATTTTGTTCCGGGTAATGGTATTCCGGTTGATAGTGTCGAAATTGACAGAGCAATTGATCCGCATAAAGCCCGCGAAATGGGTGCGAAAGCCATGAAGTTGTTAGTGCTGTGGCGTGAAGATGAACCCGCAGAAGAACGTTTGGCTATGGTGGCTGAGTTTGTTCAACGCTGCCGTAGCGCAGGGCTGGTCAGCATCATTGAGCCGGTCGTTCGTCCTCCTCGTCGTGGCTGGGAATTTGACCGGGAAAGCGCCATCGTTGCCGCAGCGGCTGAACTCGGCTGCACCGATGCTGACCTCTATAAAGCTGAAATGCCATTAGGCGGCAAAGGTGATGAACAGACCCTACTTGCTGCGTGTCAAAAGTTGCATGAACAAATGAAAATGCCGTGGGTCATTCTCTCTTCTGGTGTTGATGCGGACATTTTTGGCCGCGCGGTCCGTATCGCCATGAAGGGTGGAGCTTCCGGATTCCTGGCAGGGCGTGCCGTTTGGGCATCGGTTGTTGGTGCTCAAGATCCGCAAACAATGTTGCGTGATGTGTCGGTTCCACGCTTACAACGCCTGGCAGAAATCGTCGATGAAGGGATTTCTCAGCGTTAATCACCCATTTTAACGAATCTGGAGAAGAACCATGGATAAGATTACCCAAGTTCTATTTTCTGATATTGGGAAGGTGACCACCCAATATGTTGAGCTGCCGCACCAGGAACTTAAACCGCAAGAAGTCCGCATTGCTCCGGTGTTTTACGGAATATGTGGCTCTGATCTGCATGTACTGAAAGGAGGACACCCATTTGCAAAACCTCCGGTTGTGCCTGGACATGAAATTGCGGCACGCGTAACTGAAGTGGGCAGTGAAGTAACGAATGTTAAGCCGGGCGATCATGTCGTAGTCGACCCAATTATGGCCTGCATGGAGTGTCGTGCTTGTAAAGCGGGTCGCTTTAATCTGTGTGAGCCGCCACAGGTTGCTGGCTTCCGGGCGCCGGGTTTTGCCCGCTCGCAGCACATTGTACCTGCACGAAACTGCCATGTTGCACCTGCTTCGTTACCACTAAAAGCACTGGCTTTCGCTGAGCCCGCAGCCTGCGCGCGTCATTGCGTGAGCCGTATGCCGAAAGCGTCATTGGAAAGTGTATTAGTGATTGGTGCAGGGACAATTGGTTTATCCATCGTTCAAGCATTGCGCATCATGGGTGCGGGAAAGATCACCGTCATCGAGCCTGATGCCGCCAAGCGCGCGTTGTCGTTAAAGCTAGGTGCCACGGAAGTCTGGGCTCCGGGGGAATTGGATGCACAGGTCCGTTTTACGGGGGCAATTGATGTTGTTGCCGCCCAGGCCACGCTGAATGATGCATTTACCCATGTTTATGCTGGCGGAACGGTAGTGTGCATGGGGGTACCGAGTGGCCCACGTGAAATTCCTCTTCCGATGATGCAGCGCTTCGAACGCGATTTGTTGAATTCCGGCATGTACATCCCGGAAGACTTCGATGCCGTGATTGAATGGCTTGCGGATGGGCGGTTTGACACCAGCGAACTGGTGACCGATCTCTTCCCTGTCGAAGATGCGGATAAGGCGTTTGAACGTGCGCAGCAAAATGACTCTATAAAAGTCATGCTGCAATTTGCTGAGGTTTGATGCTGTAACCCTCTGTCTGGCGCTGCTAAAGGGTAGCGCCATCCTACAACAATGAAAAAGGATGCTGCGATGAGTCACATCACCAGTCCTACACCTTACTCGATCGGTCGTCCCCAGGACGTGATTGATATTGTTAATAAACATTCAGCAGTAAACACCAGTGTTGGCGTCATTTTTATCGCTCTTGGTGGCATTCTAATTGATGCCTATCAGGCGGCGATGGTGGGTTTTGGTAATAAATATATCGCATTGCAATTTGGTATTTCGCCGGGGCTGGCGGCGACGGTTAACGCCTCTGTTTTAGTCGCCGCCCTGATTGGTGGATTACTGGCGAACCGTGTGATTAACCGCTTTGGTCAAAAGCGTGCATTTATCATCGGAATGGGCCTGTGCACAATAGGTGCCGCAGCTGTCGCGATAGCCCCGAACATCTGGTGGGTGCTGGTGTGTCGCGTAATCATGGGATTTGGCTTGGGTATTGATTTCCCGCTGGCAACAAATGCGGTGGCAGAGCTACGCGGCTCAACATCTAAGAAAACCGGTTCGTCGGTTAACCTTTGGCAAATGGCCTGGTATGTATCAACTACGGTCGTCTATCTTGTGCTGCTTCCACTGTTGTTGTCGGGTATCGCGGAAGAGCAATTATGGCGCTATGGTATTTTCATTGGTGCTATTTTTGCCGTCATTATCATGATTCTGCGTTATTTCTTCATCGGTGAGTCTGCAATGTGGGCCGCACGAGTCGGACGTTATGATAAAGCCTGCGATATTCTGGCTAAACGCTATGGTGTTCATGCTCGCGTTGCTGCCAAACCAAAAAACGATGATTTTTCTGCTGAAAAAACAGAAAGTAAGTTTCATGGCGGCTATGGGATTTTATTTAACTCACGTTATCGCAAACGCACTATTCTCGGCTGCGTTGTGGCGACGATGCAAGCCTGGCAATATAACGCCGTGGGTGTTTATTTACCGCTGACTTTGGCGGGAATACTGAGCGGTGGATTAACCGGGGCTCTTAGCGGTTCTGCGGTAGTGAATGCCCTGTGTGGCATTACAGGTGGATTGATTGGTTCTCTTATCCTCCAGCGTTTGGGAACTCGCCTTCAGTCGATGTATGGTTTCGCCGTCGTAACGGTTGCATTACTGGCTTTAGGTGCATTAGCAACCACCAACCCATGGCTTTCTTTAGGTTTGTTGGGCGCAATCATTTTCTTCCATTCAGCGGGCCCGGGCGGCCTGGGAATGACCATTGCCACACTTTCTTATCCGCCATCTATTCGCCCGACAGGCGTAGGATTTGCTCGTGCAATTATGCGTACTGGGGCGATTGCCGGACTTATTTTCTGGCCTATGTTGTGGGGTGCATTAAAGACAGAAGCGTTCTATTGGCTGGCAATTGTTCCTTTTCTCGGCTTCCTGACATGCGTGTTGATTAAGTGGGAACCACTTGGTGCAAACGTTGACGCTGAAGACGCTGAGGTACTGGCTGAGTTGGATAAATAACAAGCAAGCGCGTCGCAACATGTCGACGCGCTTTTTCGTATAAATCCGCCGCTTTTTTAGTGATTTTATTGCGCAGATTTCTCGCCGACCCGGAGAGGAAAATTATGGCTGAAATAGAACATGTACCAGGGAAAGAGCTATCCGGCAAAGCCATGAGACGCGTTGTCATGGGCAGTTTCGCTGGCGCGTTGATGGAATGGTACGATTTTTTTATTTTCGGAACGGCGGCAGGGCTAGTCTTTGCTCCCCTGTTTTTCCCTGATAGCGATCCTTTTATTGGTTTAATCGCCGCATTCGCCACCTTTGGTGTGGGTTTTCTGTCACGTCCGCTTGGAGGCATTGTTTTTGGCCACTTTGGCGATAAAGTCGGTCGCAAAATAACGTTGATTTGGACGTTAGCGATAGTTGGTTCCTCAACGTTTTTAATCGGTTTCATTCCAACATACCAGGATATTGGTATCTGGGCCCCGATTATATTGATGGTTCTGCGCCTGGTTCAGGGGTTCGGTCTGGGTGGGGAATATGGCGGGGCTGCATTGATGACTATTGAATCTGCGCCTGAGGCGAAGCGCGGGTTTTTAGGTTCGCTCCCACAAACGGCAGCCTCAGTTGGGATAATGCTGGCGACAGGGGTGTTTGCATTATGCAATCACTTCCTGACTCAGGAAGAGTTTCTGGCCTGGGGATGGCGTATCCCTTTTTGGCTATCTGCCATCATGTTAATTGTTGGGATGTTTATACGGTTACATACTGAAGAAACACTGGATTTTAAAAAACAAAAAACGGCTGTCTCACAGGAACAATCAGCACCACCGTTGATTGAACTTTTCCGTAAGCATCCACGGAATATTCTGTTAGCGCTAGGGGCCAGGCTGGCGGAGAGCGTTTCGTCGAACATCATTAATGCCTTTGGTATTGTTTATATTTCCAGCCAGTTGGCATTATCAAGGGATATTCCACTCAACGGCATGCTAATCGCCTCAGCAATTGGCATTGTGTGTTGTCCATTAATTGGTTGGATCTCTGACCGCGTTGGGCAACGGAAGATGTATTTATTTGGCGCTGGTTTTTGCATCCTTTTTGCATTCCCATTCTTCCTGCTGCTGGATACGAAAAGCACACTTATCATCTGGTGCTGCATGATCCTTGGCTATAACCTGGGGCCAACGATGATGTTTGCAGTACAGCCCACCTTATTTACCCGTATGTTCGGAACACGAGTGCGCTATACGGGTCTTTCCTTTGCCTATCAGTTCTCAGCAATTCTGGGTGGGTTAAGCCCGCTCATTGCCTCCAGCTTGTTGGCGCTGGGAGGCGGGAAACCGTGGTATGTAGCACTGTTTCTGTTTGTTATCTCAATACTTTCATTCAGTTGCGTCTGGCTTATCGAGCCACATTCAGACAATAAAAATGACGCTAATAACATTTAACTTCTTACCGAAATATCAGAGAGCAATAACATGAACAACGAATTGAATACTGAGCATTATCAAGCATTACAACGTGCTTTTGATACCGCCTGGCCGGGACCGATCGGCCAACCTATTTTTCTGGAAAAAGGACATCTACGTCTGCAAATTTTTCCGCGCGATGGTGCCAGAATCACCTCGCTTCAGGCGTTTGGTTTTGAAGTGTTACGTCAATGGGAGCCACAGCGTAAAGCATTTCAGTATGGCTGCTTTCCTATGGTTCCTTGGGCAGGCCGCCTTGGCTATGCAACATTGACCGTGGGGGAGAAACAGTACGTATTACCTGCTAACAAACCGCCTCATGCTCTACATGGTATGGCCTGTTATTCATCATGGGAAATTGTCGAACATAAAGCGGATACCTTGAAACTGCGCATGCCACTGGGCGCTCCTTGGCCCTGGGAAGGAGAGGTCCTGCAGACGATGACTCTTGAAGACGATGCGTTAATTCTGCGACTTGAAATTCACACCATGTCTGAAACTTTTCCGGCATCTGCTGGATGGCACCCTTGGTTTGCAAAACAACTGGGCCAGCAGAATGAAGAAGATGAATTACTGGTATGTTTTAAGGCCGACTGGCAGGAAGAAGCCGGGAATAATGAGTTACCAACAGGTAATAAAATCCCCCCACAATCAGGCCCGTGGGATGACTGCTTTGGTTTTAATGATGGTCTCAATGTCAGATTACAGTGGCCAGGTAAGCTGAGTATGACGATGACATCGAGTGCGCAAAGCCTGGTCGTTTTTGACAAACAGCCCGACGCAACATGTGTCAATCCGCTTACTCAGGCGCCAAATGCGATAAATAGGACACCGCAGTTTGTCAGTGCAGGTCTTCCGTTGGTGATTGAGTCGCGCTGGCAATTTACACAGGAATTCTGATGGTTTAGCCAATAATCCCGACAGGGACTCATAGTCAAACTTCTCCTTTCCCGCTACAGTTATTCATCCACGGCGAATAAGGAGAAGGGCATGCTCTATATCTTTGATTTGGGTAATGTGATTGTCGATATCGACTTCAATCGCGTGTTAGGTACTTGGAGCGATCTGAGCCGTGTACCGCTGGCTTCGTTAAAGCAAAGTTTCACCATGGGAGAGGCTTTTCACCAGCACGAGCGAGGTGAAATAACGGATGAAGCCTTTGCCGAAGCGCTATGTCATGACATGGCGCTACCGCTAAGCTATGAGCAGTTCTCCCACGGCTGGCAGGCCGTTTTTGTTGCCTTGCGTCCTGAAGTCATCGACATCATGCAAAAGCTGCGTGAGCAGGGGCATCGGGTGGTCGTCTTGTCGAATACTAACCGTCTGCACACGACGTTTTGGCCGGACGAATACCCCGAAATCCGTCAGGCTGCTGACCATATTTACCTTTCCCAGGATCTTGGCATGCGTAAACCGGAAGCGCGGATTTACCAGCATGTCCTGCAGTCTGAAGGTTTTTCTGCGCATGAGGCGGTATTTTTCGACGACAACGCCGATAATATTGAAGGGGCTAATCGGTTAGGGATTACCAGCATCCAGGTTGTCGATAAAACGACCATTCCGGACTATTTCGCGAAGTTGCTATGCTAAAAAATGTTCAGCAACAAGCCAGGCACCATACGCGTCCTGTTCGGGCCTGGCTGAAGCTACTATGGCAGCGGATTGATGAGGACAACATGACGACGCTGGCAGGGAATCTTGCCTATGTCTCATTGCTCTCATTAGTGCCGCTTATTGCCGTAGTTTTTGCGCTTTTCGCTGCATTTCCGATGTTTTCTGACGTCAGCGTCCAGCTACGTCATTTCATTTTCGCAAACTTTATCCCGGCGACGGGAGATGTCATTCAACGTTATATCGAACAGTTCGTTGCCAACTCGAACAAAATGACGGCCGTTGGGGCGTGTGGGCTGATTGTGACAGCGCTATTACTGATGTATTCCATTGATAACGCGCTGAATACTATCTGGCGCAGCAAGCGTACTCGCCCTAAAGTTTACTCTTTCGCCGTTTACTGGATGATTTTAACGCTGGGGCCGCTGCTGGCGGGGGCTAGTCTGGCGATCAGCTCTTATCTGTTGTCATTGCGCTGGGCCAGCGATCTCAATACGGTGATCGATAACGTCCTGCGTATTTTCCCGCTGGTGCTCTCCTGGCTCTCTTTCTGGCTGCTTTACAGCATCGTACCGACTACACGTGTACCTAACCGTGATGCGGTTATTGGCGCCTTTGTGGCCGCTGTGTTGTTCGAAACCGGAAAGAAAGGATTTGCGCTCTATATCACGATGTTCCCGTCTTATCAGCTCATTTACGGTGTCCTGGCGGTGATCCCCATTTTATTCGTCTGGGTATACTGGACCTGGTGTATCGTCTTGCTAGGCGCGGAAATAACTGTCACTCTCGGGGAATACCGCAAACTTAAACAAGCCGCAGAACAAGAAGAAGCAGAGCAACCATGATTGCATTAATTCAGCGCGTAACCCGTGCCAGCGTCACCGTGGAGGGCGAGGTGACGGGTGAAATTGGCCCAGGACTTTTGGTCCTGTTAGGTGTCGAAAGGGATGATGACGAACAGAAAGCGAACCGCCTGTGCGAGCGCGTACTCGGCTATCGAATCTTTAGCGATGCCGAAGGCAAAATGAACCTTAACGTGCAGCAGTCAGGGGGCAGCGTGCTGGTGGTTTCACAGTTCACGCTGGCGGCAGATACCGAACGCGGCATGCGCCCGGGGTTTTCAAAAGGGGCTGCGCCCGATCGTGCAGAGGCGCTGTATGAGTACTTTGTTGAGCGTTGCCGCCAACAGGAAATGAATACGCAAACCGGTCGATTCGCTGCGGATATGCAGGTTTCACTGGTTAATGATGGCCCCGTGACGTTCTGGTTACAAGTATGAACCAGCTACCGGTGTGGCCGCGGACAACAAGAGAGAATACGACGATGTATCACCTTCGAGTACCGCAAACAGAAGAAGAATTGGAGCGTTACTACCAGTTTCGCTGGGAGATGCTGCGTAAACCGTTGCACCAGCCTAAAGGCTCCGAACGGGATGCCTGGGATGCGATGGCGCATCACCAGATGGTGGTGGACGAAGAGGGGAATCTGGTCGCAGTAGGACGTCTGTACATCAATGCGGATAACGAAGCCTCCATACGCTTTATGGCCGTTGACCCCTCCGTGCAGGAGAAAGGGTTGGGCACGCTGATGGCGATGACCCTGGAGTCTGTGGCGCGTCAGGAAGGGGTAAAACGCGTAACCTGTAGCGCCCGTGAAGATGCGGTCGAATTTTTTGCCAAACTGGGGTTTGTGAGCCAGGGAGAAATCACTACGCCGCAAACCACGCCGGTGCGTCACTTTTTGATGATTAAACCCATCGCGACGCTGGACGACATTCTCCATCGCGGGGACTGGTGCGGACAACTACAGCAAGCCTGGTACGAACATATTCCATTAAGCGAGAAAATGGGTGTGCGCATTCAGCAATATACCGGGCAGAAATTTATCACCACGATGCCCGAGACGGGCAATCAGAACCCGCACCATACGCTGTTTGCCGGGAGCCTGTTTTCACTGGCGACGCTAACGGGCTGGGGGCTAATCTGGCTAATGCTGCGCGAGCGTCATCTCGGCGGGACGATAATCCTTGCTGACGCGCATATACGGTACAGCAGGCCGATCACCGGGAAACCTACAGCCATCGCCGATCTGGGCTCGCTGAGCGGAGACCTGGACCGTCTGGCAAGAGGTCGTAAGGCGCGCGTTCAGATGCAGGTCGGGGTATTTGGCGACGACACGCCGGGCGTGGTGTTCGAAGGCACCTACATTGTGCTACCCGCAAAACCTTTTGGCGCATATGAAGAAGGTGGGAACGAGGAAGAGTAGGTCAGAGGGTATCTTCTCTACTCGATGAATGCGTCTGCCGGAAGATTAAAGCGTTCTGCAAGCGCTTTAATATGGCTTACAGTCAGTGCTCTGCGACCATTTAAGATGTTGCTGACGTTCGATTTTGAACCGAGTTCGTTGGCAAGGTCTGCTGCTTTGAGACTGTATTGGTCCATGAGCGTACGCAATACTGAAACGCCAGAGGGTGTTTTCTCCAGGTGTTGGTTGAGTGCTTTGAATTCCGGCGCATGTTTTTCATATTTACTGATTCGGGCACAGAGCAATTCAAATAGTGGGTTTTCAAGATCGTCGTGGTCGACCAGATACTCCACTAGCGCAAGTGCCCTGCGATACTCAGTGTCATTTCGGTCTTCCCCCAACAGTGGGATGGTTTTTACCGCATCGCTGAAGGTATCAACAATCTTTTTTGCGCTGGCTGCATCCATATGACGATGCGTTCTCATTCTTTATTACCCCGATAATATGCTGTCAGTTTGTCATATTCGGCATGGGAAACGATATGTTTGACAAATATCTTATGTGACCTGAAATCTATGTAGGAGATGAGTCTTAGGCTGTTACCAGAAACATCAATCACCCACCATTTATCTCTGTACTTAAAATTATCCAGTGAAGGAATATACTGCTTCATCTCTTCAGGCTGAATGAATGTTTTTTTCTCCAAAACATTCAGTAAATCAGCGAGAGCAAGCTGATGATTTGGATACATGAGCATTGCCTCGTTAAAAGGTTTTCGGCTGATAACATGCACGGTGTAGTTCCATTACAAGGTTTTCAACCTGTAAACAAAATAACGCAACGCAATTAAGTTTACAAGATGAAAACACTATATTAATTAAGCATGTCTTACTGCTGTAGAATTTATGGCGCGCCAGGCAACATCCCGCATTGCGCTTCGTGCCGCCTGACTCACCCCTGCTAGCTGGAAAAATCCGTGGATAACACCGAGATAGCGTTGGCAGGTGCAATCCACGCCCTGCTCCTGGAACCGTTGATACAGGGCCTCACCTTCATCTCGCAGTGGGTCTAATTCAGCTGTAATGATGTGCGTGGGCGGTAAACCGTTGAAGTCTTCGCGCCAGAGCTGGCTGGCTTCGGGATGCAATGGATCGGTTTGCGGCATATACATCTCGTAGCCCGACAGGAGTGTGTCGCGGGTGATAATGTAATCCTGTCCATTATGGTCATAGCTCGCAAAGCTGGCGGTTGCATCCAGCATCGGGTAGATCAGCATAAGCTGCGCAGGTTGCCATTGCCTGGTAGCTTTCAGGCGTAGTGCGGTGACCAGCGCCAGATGCCCGCCAGCGCTATCGCCAGCCAGCGTAATGTTGTCCCGGTCTACTCCCAGTTTCTTGGCATACTTCCAGATAATATTGGCCCCCGATTCAGCATCGTTATGTGCTGCCGGGAAGATGTGCTCTGGTGCGAGGCGATACTGCACCGCAATGACCCGACAGCCGCTGTACCAGGCGAGTTGCCTTAGCTGGTTATCATGAGTGGTAAATCCGCCGCTGACAAAGCAGCCGCCGTGATAATAGATAACGCAGGGGAGATTTCCCGTGCTGCCCCGCGGCGAAACTACGCGAAACATCATGGCATCGAGTTCAATATCTTCAACTTGTACGCGGGTTTCAGTGTCTCCGGCCAGGACCGTGCTGGCGATATAGCCTGCTCTCCGGTCATCAATATTCTGCTCGCGCGAAGAAGGGCGTCCCGCCACGATAAATGCTTCAACCAGCTGTGCAATCCCGCTTTCCAGTGCCATTTTCACATCTTCTTATCTGTATGGATATACAGGGTTATAACCTGGATAACTAAGAATGAAAATGGGAAAAATGGGGGTGGTTATGATTCTGGAAAGTGGCTCGCAAAAGTAAAAATCGTTCGTGTGAAGGCTACTTTCCCGCTTTTCTCAGGTGTATGTTGTGTGGAAATTAATCGCCGATGATATACTGAAGGTATATGTTAGTATGATGGTTGGGATGGATATGGGCAGAATTTTACTCGATTTATCAGATGAGGTGATTAAACGTCTTGATGACCTCAAGGTTCAGCGCAATCTGCCGCGAGCAGAACTCTTACGGGAGGCCGTTGAACAGTATCTTGAGAGGCAGGATCAGGCTGAAACAACAATTTCACGCGCTCTTGGGCTGTGGCAAGGCTGTGAGGAAGATGGTGTTGAATACCAGCGTAAACTCCGTGAGGAATGGTAATGGTCAAAGGATCAGCGCTTTTTGATACCAACATCCTCATCGATCTGTTTAGCGGTAGAAATGAAGCAAAACTAGCGATAGAAACATGGCCGCCGCAGAATGCAATCAGCCTCATTACATGGATGGAGGTGATGGTGGGCGCAAAAAAATACCATCAGGAAGCCCGTACTCGCGTTGCGCTAGGCGCTTTTAACGTGATCGGCGTTTCACAGGATATTGCTGAACGAAGCGTGAGTATCAGGCAGGAGCATGGGATGAAATTGCCGGATGCCATTATTTTGGCCACTGCGCAGATTCATCGTCTTACACTGGTTACGCGAAATACCAAGGATTTTGCAGGCATATCAGGCGTGGTCACGCCGTATACGTTATAACCCGGGCGACTTACGCCGCCCGGTGGTGCGGAGTACTTACTCCCCTTCACCTGGGAACAGGAACGGGTTGATGGAGCTGCGGGCAAAGCCCTCTTGCTCCATGTGCGCGTCCAGCATCAGTGAAGCGAGATCGTCAGCCACGGCTTCAACTTTAGGGTCCTTTTCCTGATAGAGAATCTTCAGGTAAGTCCCACAGTCGCCGCAGCTTTCAGCTTTAATTGCCGCCTGTTCGTTATCCAGCGACCAGTAGTTCAAATCACGGCTTTGCTCGCAGTTGCTGCATTTCACGCGTACCACGTGCCACTCGGTTTCGCACAGGTTGCAGTGCAGATAGCGCAGCCCCTGAGTGGTACCGATTTGCACCATGCTGGAGACCGGCATTGAACCACACACCGGGCAGTACTGACGCTGTTCGCCGTATTCTGCACGGGCTTTGCCGGGGATCAGGCTTGCCATCTGCGCCCAGTAGAGCGACAGGGCAGCCCAAATAAACGGTGCTTTATCGCTGCTGACGGAGGCGAAATCAGAGGCAAACAGCGCGCTGGCCATCAGCTCCAGTTCCTGTTCTGAGGCTTTTTCCAGATTTTCGATCACGGCAAGCGCAGGACCGCTCATTTCTGGTTTCAGCTCAGCAATTAACGACTGCAGCAGTTTTTGCCAGTGCTTGTCGCGCGGCAGGACGTGGATATCCAGCGGCGGTTTGCCCTGATCGTTCGCTTCTTTGATGCGAGCGGTCAGATCCATCTGCAGCGGATGGTCGTACAACACCACTTCCTGCGCGTGGGCAATCAGCGCGGCAAAGCGCAGGTAGTCGCCCAGCGGGTTGTTCTCGGCCAGCTCGCGCAGGCGCTCAGCGCGGCGGTTATACAAATTTTTGAGTCTGGGGAATAATAACGGCGGAATCATATCCGCCGTGCGTTTCTCGCTCTTCTCCAGCTCATCTTGCGGGATTATGCGAATACTCATTCAGATGACTTTTCCTGTTTCTGGCGGACTTCACGGTACCAGCGTGGGTGATGTTTCTTCGCCCATGAACTGGTAACCCATCCTTCCACCATCGCGGTAATGGTGCCTTTCACCCAAAGGGCGGCGTAAATGTGCACCATGATAACCACAATTAACGCTACTGCGGCAAATGAATGCAGCATTAACGCGAATCGGATCACCGGGATTGAGAAAGCAGGCGCAAAATACGGACGCCAGATGACCACTCCGCTCACCAGCAACAGGACCAGGAAGATAATCGCCGCCCAGAATACGCATTTCTGGCCGAAGTTATAACGTCCCGTGTCACCTACTTCCTCGTTGACGACAATCTTACGAATATTCTTCGCCCAAAAGATATCATCCCGATTGATTAGATTGTGGTGCCAGTAACGGAAAAACATGATGATAAACGAGGCAAACATGATCACGCCGACAAACGGGTGCACAATTCGCGCCAGTTGTGGAGTGCCCATGATGTGCATCAGCCAGTTAAAAGACGGGAAGAGAAAGCCCATCCCGCTCACCGCCGCCAGAATGAAGCAGAAGGCGGTGATCCAGTGGTTGATGCGTTCCGGCGCCGTGTAGCGCACGATGGTGTCACGTCGTTTCATTTGCGCACCTCGTCGTCTTTTTCATGCAGATTGTCTTCTTCTTCTTCCGCACGGTTCGGGCCTACGCCGACGTAGTGGAAGATGCTGGCCGCAAATGTCGCTGCAAAGCCGACGGCTGCGAGGGGTTTCCAGATGCCTTTCCAGAACTTAACGGTTGCGCTGATCTCCGGGTTCTCCGGCAGGCCGTGATACAGATTCGGTTTGTCCGCATGGTGCAATACGTACATTACGTGCGTACCGCCAACACCCGCCGGATCGTACAGACCCGCGTTTTCGTAACCACGCGTTTTCAGCTCCGCCACGCGCTCGCCTGCCAGGGTTTTCATCGACTCTTTGGTGCCGAAATGAATGGCGCCGGTTGGACAGGTTTTCACGCAGGCCGGTTCTTGCCCGACCACAACACGGTCAACGCACAGCGTACATTTGTAGACGCGGTTGTCTTCCGGATTGAGGCGCGGCACGTCGAACGGGCAGCCCGCGATGCAGTAGCCACAGCCGATACACTGCTCAGACTGGAAGTCGACAATACCGTTGGCATACTGAATGATTGCGCCTTCAGCCGGACACGCCTTCAGGCAGCCCGGATCGGCGCAGTGCATACAGCCATCCTTGCGGATAAGCCATTCCAGTTTGTCGTTTTGTTCCACTTCCGAGAAGCGCATCACCGTCCAGGATTTGGCGGTCAAATCGGCCGGGTTGTCGTACACCCCAACGTTGTTGCCCACTTCATCACGGATGTCGTTCCATTCAGAACACGCCACCTGACACGCTTTACAGCCGATACAGGTGGTGACGTCGATAAGCTTCGCCACTTCTTCCTGATGGTCCCGCGCCTGAGGCGCGGGGGTGAAACCGTTAGTGGCGGAACGACGAATGATGTCTTGCGATTGATAAGCCATAGGTCGTCTCCGTTACACCTTTTCCACGTTCACGAGGAAGGACTTAAATTCCGGCGTCTGCGTGTTCGCATCACCGACGAATGGCGTTAACGTGTTAGCGATAAAGCCTTTTTTCGCCACACCTTCGTAGCCCCAGTGAATCGGAATACCGATAGTGTCGATATCTTTACCGTTAGCCTTCAGCGTGCGAATACGTTTGGTCACCACAGCCTTGGCCTTAATGTAGCCGCGATTAGAGGAGACTTTGACGGTATCGCCGTGGGAGATACCGAGCTTATTCGCCAGCTTCTCGCCAATTTCCACAAACTGTTCCGGCTGAGCGATGGCATTCAGCAGCGCATGCTTGGTCCAGTAGTGGAAGTGCTCGGTCAGACGGTAGGTTGTACCGACGTACGGGAACTTATCTGCTTTACCCAGTGCTTCTTCGTCACCTTTAAAGATGCGCGCGGCAGGGTTAGAGATAACGTTCGGGTGCAGCGGGTTAGTCCCCAGCGGTGTTTCAAACGGCTCGTAGTGTTCCGGGAACGGACCTTCCGCCATCTTATCGATAGCAAACAGGCGTCCCATCCCTTCCGGCTGCATGATGAACGGCCCTACGTTGCTGCCAGGTGCGGCAGCACTGTAGTCCGGAATATCCATCCCGCTCCACTTCGCCCCATCCCATTTCAGGATCTGACGTTTTGGATCCCACGGATTCCCCTGCGGATCAGCGGAGGCGCGGTTATACAGAATGCGTCGGTTAAGCGGCCACGCCCAGGCCCAGCCCAGCGTATTACCAAGGCCTGACGGGTCGGCGTTATCGCGACGTGCCATCTGGTTGCCTTCCGGCGTCCAGCTACCGGCAAAAATCCAGCAGCCGCTGGAGGTCGTGCCGTCGTCACGCAGTTGGGCGAACGAGCTAAGCTGTTGGCCTTTCTTGACGATAACCGCACCGGTTGCCGGGTCGGTAATGTCGGCCAGCGCTTTACCGTTGCTCTCCATCGCCACTTCTTCCGAAGCCGGTTCGTGCGGGGTGGAGTAGTTCCAGGTCATGCTCAGCACCTGTTCCGGGTTTGCGCCACCTTGCTCGGCATACATCTTGCGCAGACGCAGGAAGATACCGGCGAGGATTTCGCCATCGGTAACGGCAATCCCCGGGGCATCCGCGCCTTTCCAGTGCCACTGCAGCCAGCGACCGGAGTTAACGATAGAACCGTTCTCTTCAGCGAAGCAGGTGGACGGCAGACGGAATACTTCGGTCTGGATTTTCGACGGATCAACATCGTTTGACTCACCGTGGTTCTGCCAGAAGGTGGAGGTCTCGGTGTTGAGCGGGTCGATAGTGACCAGGAACTTCAGTTTGGACAGTGAAGCCACAACTTTGTTTTTGTTCGGGAATGACGCGACCGGGTTAAAGCCCTGGCAGATATAGCCATTCACTTTGCCCTGGTTCATCATCTCGAAGTATTGCAGGACGTCGTACCCTTTATCCCACTTCGGCAGCCAGTCGAAGCCCCAGCTGTTTTCCGCTGTCGCTTTATCGCCAAAGAAAGCTTTCATCATCGAAACGAAGAATTTCGGGTAGTTGCCCCAGTAGTTCACCTGACCTTCCAGCAACGGTTTTGGCGTGTTGGCGGCAAGGTAGGTTTGCAGGTCAGTCTGTTTCTCGCTTGGCAGCGTCATATAGCCTGGCAGGCTTTGTGACAGCAGGCCTAAGTCGGTCAGGCCCTGAATGTTGGAGTGACCGCGCAGGGCGTTAACACCGCCGCCTGCCATCCCCATGTTGCCAAGCAGCAACTGGATCATCGCCATGGTACGGATGTTCTGCGCACCTACGGAGTGTTGCGTCCAGCCCAGGGCGTACAGGAACGACGCGGTTTTATCTTTGGCGCTGGTTTCTGCGATGTACTCACAGACCTTCAGGAAGTCGGCCTTTGGCGTACCGCAGATGTTTTCTACGACGTCCGGCGTGTAGCGGGAGACGTGCTGTTTCAGCAGGTTCCACACGCAGCGAGGATGTTGCAGTGTGACGTCGCGTTTGGCGAAGCCTTTTTCATCCAGCTCGTAGTTCCAACTGGTTTTGTCATACTTGCGTTTGTCCGCGTCGTAGCCGGTGAACAGGCCATCTTCGAAACCGTAATCCTCACGCACGATCAGGCTGGCGTTGGTATAGGCCTCAGTGTATTCGCGGTTGAATTTTTCGTTGTTCAGCAGGTACAGCAAAACGCCTGACAGGAAAGCAATGTCAGTACCGGAACGAATTGGCGCATAGAAATCAGCCACCGCAGCGGTTCGCGTAAAGCGTGGATCGATAACAATCAGCTTCGCGCCGTTGTGAATTTTGGCTTCCATCGCCCAGCGGAATCCGACCGGGTGAGCTTCAGCGGCGTTACCGCCCATCACCACGACGAGGTTGGCGTTTTTAATGTCGACCCAGTGGTTGGTCATCGCACCGCGACCAAATGTTGGAGCAAGACTTGCTACCGTTGGTCCGTGTCAGACGCGTGCCTGGTTGTCGACCGCGAGCATACCGAGCGCGCGGGAGAATTTTTGCGTTAAATAGCCGGTTTCGTTACTGGAAGCGGAAGCACACAGCATTCCGGTGGAAAGCCAGCGGTTAACGGTTACGCCTTCAGCGTTTTGTGCAACGTAGTTAGCGTCGCGGTCTTCTTTCATCAGCTTAGCGATGCGGTCAAATGCCTCATCCCAGCTAATCTGTTGCCACTTATCTGAGCCTGGTGCGCGATATTCCGGGAATTTCAGGCGGCTTTCGGAGTGGATGAAGTCCACAAGTCCTGCCCCTTTCGGGCACAGCGCGCCACGGTTCACCGGGTGATCCGGGTCCCCTTCGATATGGAAGATGGATGCTTTGGCGTTTTTTGCGCCGTCACCGAGGCTGTACATTAACAGTCCACAGCCAACGGAACAGTAAGTGCAGGTGTTACGGGTTTCGCGGGTGCGCAGCAGTTTATATTGCCGTGTTTCCGCGAGCGCTACGCCGGGTGCAAAGCCCAGTGCCGCTGCCGTGGTGCCTGCCATACCGCCAGCGCAGATCTTAAAGAACTGCCTTCTGCTGACCTGCATGGTTCGCTCCTTGTTTCGACATTGTCACGTTCCCTTCGCTTTTCTGTAACGCGAACGCGAGGGAAGTGGTTGTTATTTTTCTTTGCGGACGGGACCGCAAAGGTCCAGAATTGGGTGAATTTCCCTCCGTCCAGGAGGGATTTGTAAAGAATACCACAATGTTGGTATGCGTGTTCCAATATGGTTAAAAGAAAGTGAATAAGATTATTCAAGAAAACATCAAGAATGTGACATCTCTGACAGGATCGCGCCAGTTGACCCTCTGGAAGCGCGAGGATTTGCAACATCCTCAGCCTGATGAGGTAGCTGAAGAAGTGCCTGTTGCGCTGGTATACAACGGGATTTCACACGTGGTGATGATGGCATCACCGAAAGATCTTGAGCATTTCGCGATAGGTTTTTCACTTTCTGAGGGCATCATTGAGTCCCCACAAGATATTTACGCGATGGACGTAGTGCCTTCCTGCAACGGATTGGAAGTGCAGGTTGAGTTGTCCAGCCGTCGCTTTATGGGGCTGAAGGAGCGTCGTCGCGCGCTGGCCGGTCGCACCGGTTGCGGCGTTTGTGGCGTGGAGCAGCTCAATGACATTGGCAAGCCGGTCCAGCCGCTGCCGTTTACCCAGACATTCGATCTGGCGAATCTTGATAACGCTTTACGACATCTCAACGATTTTCAACCCGTGGGGCAACTGACAGGCTGCACGCACGCGGCTGCCTGGGTACAGCCGTCAGGTCATCTGGCGGGCGGGCATGAAGATGTTGGACGTCATGTTGCGTTGGATAAACTGCTGGGACGACGTGCAATCGAAGGGGAAACCTGGCAACAGGGCGCGGTATTAGTCTCCAGCCGCGCCAGTTATGAGATGGTGCAGAAGTCGGCGATGTGCGGTGTGGAGATCCTGTTTGCTGTTTCTGCGGCGACAACGCTCGCCGTGGAAGTTGCCGAACGTTGTAACCTGACGCTGGTGGGTTTTTGCAAACCGGGCAGGGCGACGATCTATACGCATCCGCAACGTCTGGTCGCACAGTGACGCCACCAGGCGGCCAGAATACTGCCGGAAAATGCCAGTTCCATGATTACGGCAACTGGCGAGCCAACAATCACATTGTTCAGCAGCCAACACAGGCTGCCACAAAAGGTGTATCCCCGTAATTTTCCGCTGCGTTTTTGAAATGACGCAAATGTCATCAGCAGGCTTCCCATCAGCGGCAAAATACTCGACAGATTTTGCCAAAGATAAATGCTACACAGCAGCGACCCCAGCATAAATCCCCACATCACCCAGCGGTGAAAAGTGACGATGGCCGTCGCATAGCGGCATGCGGCAATGATCATTAACCCAGCCGCAGCGTGTTGATCCAAAAGATAGAAATGGATAGCTAACAGAGACGTAGAACTGGTGAGCAGCGTTAAAGTGATAGCCCGGCGTTGAAAATGAAAAGCGGAAATATCCAGTAAGAAGCTGATGCCAGCCAGCATCTGAGAAAGAAGAAATGCGTTCATTGTGGTCGCCATCTATTAAAGAGTGACGGGACAATAATCGACGCATCACCGTAAGGCGTTAACCTTTGTTAAGACGTTGGCGAATACGGGACAGGCTAACGGGGGTAATGCCGATATAGCTGGCAAGATCGCGCTGGGTGAGCTGTGACTCCCAGTCCGGGAAGTGTGTTTGTACGTACTGATAGCGTTGCTCTGGGGTATTGAGCAGCAGCATTTGCTCTTTTTTCTCTTTGTAGATCAATTGCTGGACCAGTAGCTGAGTCTTAATATCCTGATTTTCCGGTGCATCCAGCAAAGCCAAGGGGATTTCAGTGGTTTCTCCAGCGGCGATCATTTGCAGGCTGTAATCGGCAGGTGTGTTAGTTAGCCAGTTCAGGTACAGAAAGCAGTATTCCCCGGCAAAGTAGAACTCTTTAACCCTTTCAACGCCGTTGTCCGCGTGATAAACCGCACGAGCCACACCATGATGTAAAAGATGAATTTTACTTTGTAGTTCACCCTGACGAAGTAACCAACTACCCGCCGGTTGCGTTTTTCTACGGCTGCCAGCAAGCCATTGTGATTCCTGATTACGTAACATCTTATCTCTCAAATAATTTGAATAAGACTGGCAAATCCTTCCGCTTTCAGTTGTTCGGGTATCAGCCTATTATTTATCACATCAAGGCACGGTGCCTTACTCAAACAACTAAGTTAAAGGGTTTATATCATGAAAAGCATCAAAACTTTTGTCGCAGTTATCGCTCTGGCTACTTCTTTCGGTTCTTTCGCTGCTCAGACAGTGACCGCAACCGGTTCTACGCTGGAAAGCGCTGAAGCAAAAATCGCCGCTCAGGCTGAACGTGCGGGCGCCAGCGATTACAAAATCACTCAGGCATACACCGGTAACCGCGTGCACATGACCGCCGAACTGCTGAAATAAGATACCTTAGTACTGTCGAAAGAGCGCCCTTGAGGCGCTTTTTTAGTTTATACCCGCCATTCGCAGCAATGCGGTCACCACTGCAGCAGCGACGATCACCACGATTAGCGGCATCTTGCGCCAGGCGAGAAATACCGCAAAAGCCACGCCCAGCACGCGGGCCATGCCAGCGAAGTGTTCACCTTCGTAAAAGGTGGTCGCCAGTGCAACGGAGAACAGTAATACCGTTGCGGCGTCGGAAAGCAGCGCCTGCGAGCGTTCCGAGAACGCTAAACGGCTCCCAAGCTTCGCTCCTCCTAAACGCATTAAATATGTTCCCAGAGATAACATGGCGATACCGACGATAAACAGCGTCATGTTGCCCATTATTTTTTCCTCGTCAGTAAGCCAAACAGTGAGAGCAAAACAGGTAAACCGACCGGCGCAAAGGGGATGGCGGCAAGCGACAACCCGGCACCGCTACAGGCGCGAATCAGCGTGGTGCGATTTTTAAAGGCCGGGACCACTAAGGCTAATAAAATTGCAGGGAAGACGGCATCCAGACCGATGGTTTCCGGGGCGGGGAGCAGTTTGCCTACGCCCGCGCCGATCAGTGTGCCAACAGGCCAGAAAATTGCGACGCCCAGACCGCACAGCCAGAAGGCGGCTTTACGTTGTTCGGGCGTTTTTTGCGACAGGCCAAAGACTACGCTTTCGTCGTTCATGATATGACAGCCGAGGAAACTCGCAGCCCGGGAGCCCACCAGATCGCGCACCGTGACGCCAAACGGCACGTGTCGGGCGTTGACCAGTAAACCGGCAGCCGCCGCCGCCAGTGGGTTACCGCCGCTGGCGACGATACCGATAAACATAAACTCGGACGCACCCGCCAGTACCGTAATCGAAAGCACAAACGGTACCCACAGCGGGAAGCCGTAGGCCATCGCCAGCGAGCCGTATGACATGCCGACTACGCCGACGGCCAGACAGACCAAAAATATTGCTTTTATTGTGTCGCCTTTGAGACTGGAAAAATAATGTTTCATACCGTTTTAGCCATATCGAACGAATTTCCATTATAATGAACGCGACCAGTTAATATTACAAGTCGAACGATTCGTTCGATATAAAGAACATGGAGTCGTGAATGACCCAGCCCATCAGTATGATTGCGAAAAGCCTTGTGCGTGAACGTCAGCGCACCGGTTTGTCATTGGCAGAGATTGCCCGTCGCGCAGGGATTGCAAAATCGACACTCTCGCAATTGGAAGCGGGCAATGGCAATCCTAGCCTGGAAACGCTCTGGTCGCTGTGTGTGGCGTTAGATATTCCCTTTGCTCGCCTGCTGGAGCCGCAGGAACAAAAAACGCAGGTGATTCGTCGAGGAGAAGGGACAAAGGTGGTGGCCGAGCAGGCGCACTATCAGGCCATTTTACTGGCCGCCTGCCCGCCGGGGGCGCGGCGGGATATCTATCTGCTGCTGACGCAGCCGGGCGCGGATCGTATTTCACAGCCGCATCCACCGGGATCGGTTGAACACATCATCGTGACGCAGGGTAAGGCGATAGTAGGATTGACGGAAGCGCCGGAGGAGTTAGGCGAGGGGGACTATATTTGTTACCCCGCCGATCGGGCGCATATTTTTAAAGCGCTGGAGCCTGACACTCAGGCGATTCTGGTTTCTGAGCAGAACTAACTGTTCTGTTGCGTTGTGCCGGATGCGGCGCGTTAGCGCCTTATCCGGCCTACAAGTCTATTGCAAATAAAACACTTCTTTTAGCTCTGCGCTAACCGGGCTGTTGTCGGGGTTTGCTGGCATTACGTCACGCATATGCTTCCACCAACGTTGGCAAACGTCGGTGCTGGCAACGGCATTCCAGCGTTCTTCGGACTCAATCTCAACGGTGGCGAACAGCAGATTGCGCGCCTGATCGAGATAAATCGCGTAGTGATGGGCGCCGTGCTCTTTCAGCACCGCTTCCAGCTCTGGCCAGATGGGATTGTGCCGACGTTGATATTCAACGTGCGCGTCGGCATTCACCTGCATCACAAAGGCCTTGCGGATCATAACGCCTCCAGATACAGCTCGCGGACCTCGTCGCGGCTGGCGGTGCGAGGGTTGCATGGCGCACACGGATCGGCCAACGCTTTATCCAGCCAGCCTTCAATATCCTCTTTCGTCACGCCAAGGGAACTAAAGCCCGCAGGAATACCGACACGCTTGCTGAGTGCACGAATCGCGTTGATGGCCTCCATACTTGCCGCTTCATCGCTCATGTCACGGGTATCGATGCCCATTGCCTGCGCCACGCGGGCAAAGCGCGTCACGGCGTTCGGACGGTTAAAGTTTTCGATGACCGGCAGCAGGATGGCGTTGCAGACGCCGTGTGGCAGATTATGGGTTGCGCCCGGCTGGTGCGCCAGCGCATGCACCAGACCCAGACCAGCGCTGTTAAATGCCATCCCCGCCAGATACTGACCAAACGCCATTTGCTCACGAGCTTCGAGGTTATGACCGTCGTTGACCGCTTTTGGTAGCCACAGGTTGATCAGGCGAATCGCTTCCAGTGCGTTAGCGTCGGTGAGCGGATGTGCACCAACGGAAACATAGGCTTCCACCGCGTGGGTCAGGGCGTCCATACCGGTTGCGGCGGTGACGGAGGCCGGGATTTCCAGCATTACGCTGGCATCATCCACAGCGATATCCGGGATGATATTCGGGTCGATGATCACCTCTTTAACCTTACGGGCAGAGTCGATAATGACCGCGTTGCTGGTCATCTCTGCTGCCGTACCGGCGGTAGTGTTGATGGCGACCAGCGGGACGCCAGCATTTTTCACTTTGCCCACGCCGGAGTAAGCGGTAGAAGGGCCAGGGTTGGCTGTCAGGATTTTTACTGCTTTGGCGGTATCGATCGGGCTGCCGCCACCGAAGGCGATGATGTAGTCACATTCTGCGTTCTGATAGGCTGCAAAACCTTTCTGTACCAGCTCTTCTGTCGGGTTCGGGAATACTTCATCAAACAGGTGGTAAGACATTTGATGTTTATCCAGCGCGGCAAACAGGCTATCCAGCAGGCCCAGTTTTACCAATTGACCATCGGTGACGATCAGCGCTTTGCCCCATTGTTTATTCGCCACGAGATTCACCATATCGGCAATCGCGCCGGCGCCATGCAGGCTAATTTTTGGCAGTGCCAACATAAAACTCATCACTATTCTCCTTAATAATAAAATCCTGTAGGCCGGATAAGGCGAAGCCGCATCCGGCGTTGGTTGGGAGGTATCAGTACAGCTCTATGGCGCTTGCCAGCGGCGTAACACCAAAGCGTTTGCCAAGTGCGTCCAGCTCTTCACGTGAGATGGTCTGCTTCATACCGCCCATCGAAAAGATTTTGACCAGAACTTCGGCGGATTTCTCTGCGGTATCTATCAAACCGAACGCTTCGTCGAGGGTAGGTCCGCTTCCGAACACGCCGTGGAACGGCCAAAGTACCAGCGAGTGTTTCTGCATTTCCTCGGCGGTAGCCTGACCAATTTCATCTGTACCCGGCACCATCCACGGCAGAATGCCAACGCCATCCGGGAACACCACCAGGCACTCGGTGCTGCCTTCCCACAGCTTGCGGGTAATCAGCGCTGTGTTGTTTTCCAGTACGTAGGTCAGAGCGATCAGGTTGGTGGCATGGCAGTGCATGATCACGCGGTCTTTACCGTTCGTCGCTTTAATGCGTTCGCAGTGAGAGAGGAAGTGAGCCGGCAGCTCAGAGGTCGGCACGGCCTCGTGGGTCAGGCCCCAGAGAATGTGGTAGCCCGCACCGTCGCTGTCTATTTGTACCACGCCCAAGTTTGCCGCGGGATCGAGCTGGACGTTACGGAAAAACTTACCGGAACCGGTGACGATAAACGGTGTGTTTGCCAGCAGCGGCATCGGCTGACTTAGCGCAATATAGCGTGGTTTTTCGTGGAAATCGGCGCTAAACGGCGCGATATCTGCTTCATCAAGACGCAGCGTCAGGTTGCCGCCATTACGCTCGTCCCAGCCTTTCAGCCACGCATCAGAAGTGGCTTTGATCATCCCCTGGACGAACCAGGAAGTCGTAATTTTTTGCATGTTCGGTGTTCCTGTTTATTGCCCGAACGTTATCGGGTCTTACGTAGGCCGGATAAGCGAAGCGCCATCCGGCAATCGTGTTTCATTTATTGCCGGATGGCGACGTGGGGCGTCTTATCCGGCCTACAAGCCTGGCGTCACGGTTAGCTACGTTTGCTCAAAATCTCTTTTTCATAAGCGCGCACGCTGTCCAGCCACTGGCTGCCCGCAGGCGTGTCGTGGCGCTGGCAATACATCTCCCAGACGGCCTGCCACGGCAGCGATTTTTGCTCTTCCAGCAGGGCCAGACGTGCGGTGTAGTCGCCGCTGGCTTCGAGCTGACGCAGTTGCTCGGTGGGTTCTAACAGCGCGCGCAGCAGGGCTTTTTTCATATTGCGGGTGCCGATCACCCACGCGGCGATGCGGTTAATGGAGGCGTCGAAGAAGTCGAGGCCAATGTGTACGCGGTCGAACAGGTTGTGGCGAACGATCTCGCTGGCAATCGCCTGAGTTTCATCATCCAGCAGCACCACGTGATCGCTGTCCCAGCGCACCGGACGGCTGACGTGCAGCAGCAGGCGTGGTACATACAGCATGGCGGCGGAAATTTTGTCGGAGATCACTTCAGTCGGATGGAAGTGGCCCGCATCCAGACACAGTGCGGTCTGGCGGCTGGTGGCGTAACCCATGTAGAACTCGTTAGAGCCCACGGTGTAGCTTTCCGCACCGATGCCAAACAGCTTGCTTTCGACGGCATCGATATGGTGCGCTGGGTCGAGTTTCTCGCTGATCACTTCGTCCAGTGCGTCCAGCAGACGCTGGCGCGGCGCTAAACGGTCAACGGTGATGTCTTTCATGCCATCCGGGATCCAGATGTTCATCACCGATGGTGTACCCAACTGCTCGCCAAAATACGCCGAGACGCGACGGCTGGCTTTGCAGTGATCGATCCAGAATTGGCGAATGGTGTCGTCGGCGTGCGCCAGCGTGAAACCGTCGGCGCTCAGCGGGTGTGAGAAGCAGGATGGGTTGAAATCCAGCCCTAACTGGTTCGCTTTCGCCCACTCCACCCAGTTTTTAAAGTGCTCAGGTTTGATTTGGTCGCGGGCAACCGGCGTATCAGATTCCAGATAGATCGCGTGCAAATTCAGACGTTTTGGACCAGGAATCAGGCTCAGCGCCTGCTCCAGATCGGCCCGTAGTTCGGTGGCGTTACGCGCTTTACCCGGATAGTTACCGGTAGCCTGAATACCGCCAGTGAGCGAGCCTTCCGGATTTTCGAAACCGGCGACATCATCGCCCTGCCAGCAGTGCATGGAGACCGGCAGACGATCGAGCTGGCGTAAGGCCGCCTCGACATCAATGCCTACCGCGGCGAAACGCAGTTTTGCCAGTTCCCAGGCTTGTTCAAGTTGAGTGGTCATGCGCAAAGCTCCTTTGTCTGTCGTAGTGATTGAAACTGCGCCTGGTAGCGGGCAATTTCACTTTCAGGATTGGGAATGAAGGTGGTCAGTTCGTAGTTGGCGCGCACCACCTGACGGAAATCATCGACGTTGTTCAGCTCGTCCAGCGTCATCAGCTGGATGCCAATATTGCCGAGCGTGGAAGCCTCAATCGGCCCGGACATCACGCGAATACCGCAGGCATCCGCACATAGCTGGTTCAGTAAGGTGTTCTGGCAGCCGCCACCGACAATGTGCAGTTGGCTAAATGCTGCACCACGCAGTTGTGCCAGTTCTTGCAGGATGTCGGCGTACAGCAACGCCAGGCTGTCGAAGATACAGCGCGCCAGTTCGGCGTTTTGCAGGGGAACGGGTTGGCCTGATTCACGGCATGCTGCCTGAATTTCTGCACTCATATCGTCGGGGTTGATAAAGCGATCGTCGTTCGGGTTTATCAGGAACTGGCAGGCCGGCAGCGCTTGCGTTTGGCTGATAAGCGTTGGCAGGTCGGTAATCTGGCGCTCTTTTAATACGCGCTGGAGCAGCCACAGCCCCATAATATTTTTCAGGACACGGTAGCGTCCTTCCGCGCCGCCTTCATTGGTGATATTTGCCGCCAGCGCCGCATCGTTGGTATACGGTGTTCTGCTCTCAAAGCCCATCAGCGACCAGGTCCCGGAAGAGAGATAGGCGCTGTTTTTGTCGGCCAGCGGAGAAGCAATGACCGCGCTGGCCGTGTCGTGACTGGCGACGGCGACAACCGGAATTTGGTTTTTCTGTGGGCAAATCCAGTGGCCGATCACGTTCCCTGGATGCGTCGGGCGACCAAACCAGGCTTTGTCTGCCCCGGTCCACGCCAGCAGTGTGTCGTCCCAGTCGTCGGTATTAATATTGACTAGCTGGGTGGTGGTGGCGTTGGTGTATTCCCAGTTCATTTTGCCGGTCAGGCGAAAGCTGAAGTAGTCGGGGATCAGCAGGGCATGGGCCACCTGCGGGAGCAGTTCTGGCTGCTGTTCAACCAGCGCACGCAGTTGATACAGGGTGTTAAAGGGCAGAAACTGAATGCCGCTACGGCGGTAAATTTCACCTTTACCCGGCTGCTCCATCGCCTGCGCTATAATGCCGGTCGTGCGGCTGTCACGGTAAGAGACCGGCAGACCGACACGTTGACCGACGTTATCGATCAGAACGTAATCCACGCCCCAGGTATCAATGCCGATGCTGTCTATCCGAATGCCTTCATCGCAGACTTTTTTCAGGCCAAGACGAATATCGTTTTCCAGGCTGTCGATGTCCCAGGTGTCAAAACCGTCTGTTTTTTGCAGGCAGTTCATGAAGCGGTGGATTTCACGTAGCGTCAGGGAGCGGTGTTCACTGTCGTAACGCGCCAGCATTACGCGCCCACTGGATGCGCCGAGATCGACTGCGACACAATGGCGAAAAGTCATAGCGAGGTCCTTCTGAGTTTTATTGCACTCAGTCTAAGAACCCCAGATAAAGCGTACCTTCTTGACAGTGACAGCCACAATTAGCGGCTGGCAACATGGCAAAGGTGAACGTGACGCTGTTCACAATTTCTATTAATAGGACCTGTTTTAGCGGATGTGACGCCTTCCGCAATTCGCGATCTTTCCCGCCATTTCTTGAAGAATTGACCGTGTTTACGCACTTTGGCGTCAAAAATTTAAGGTGAGGGTGATAACCCTTAATTACTATTCAGCCATGTTCATTTGATCAGGAAGGATGTCATCATGACGGTATTGCATTGCGTGGATTTTTTTCCGACAGGTAAAGCGCCAGTGGCTATTGAACCGCGGCTTCCTCAACCTGCGTTTCCAGAGCATCATCATGATTTTCATGAAATTGTGGTGGTCGAACATGGAACGGGGATCCATGTGTTCAACGGGCAGCCTTACACAATCAGCGGCGGTACGGTGTGTTTCGTTCGCGATCATGACCGGCATTTATATGAACATACTGACAATCTGTGCCTGACCAATGTGTTGTATCGCTCCCCGGATGCGTTTCAATTTCTGGCTGGGCTGAATCAGCTTTTACCTCAGGAACAGAACGGGCAGTATCCCTCCCACTGGCGGGTGAATCAGGGGGTGTTGCAGCAGGTTCGACAATTGGTGGGGCAGATGGAAGCGCTCGGTGAGGGGATGGATACACCAACGGCGGCAAATCGCGAGATCCTGTTTATGCAACTGCTGGTGCTGCTGCGTAAAAGCAGCCTGATGGAAGCAGCGACCGATAACGACGCGCGGCTTAACCTCCTGATGGCGTGGCTGGAAGATAACTTTGCCGACGAGGTGTGTTGGGAGGCGCTGGCCGAGAAGTTTTCCCTCTCTTTGCGCACTCTGCATCGCCAGCTCAAACAGCAAACCGGATTGACGCCGCAGCGCTACCTTAACCGCTTGCGGCTGATCAAGGCCCGGCATCTGCTTCGCCACAGTGATGACAGTGTGACAGACATCGCTTATCTCTGCGGATTCGGCGACAGTAACCACTTTTCGACGCTTTTTCGTCGTGAGTTCAAGTGGTCACCACGCGATATTCGTCAGGGGCGCGATCTCGTTGTGGCAAGCCGCCTCCAGTAACGCGAAAGCTATCAACGTTTTTTACCGCCGAATCTCAGATAATCATGTCCCTTAACGCCGGATGGTGGCTACGCCTTATCCGGCCTACGTGTCACGTAATCTGTAGGTCGGATAAGGCGTAGCCGCCATCCGACAGGGAATATTGTGATGGCGAATCATCTGGTCCTTCTGAAATCAGACTTCTTTGCGCATGAGCAGCAGGCTGTGGCCGTGGCTGACCGTTATCCGCAGGATGTCTTTGCTGAGCATACCCACGAGTTTTGCGAGCTGGTTATGGTCTGGCGTGGTAATGGTCTGCATGTCCTTAACGATCGCCCGTACCGGATAACCCGTGGCGATCTGTTTTACATTCGCGCCGAAGATAAACACTCCTACACCTCCGTGAACGACCTGGTGTTGCAAAATATCATCTACTGCCCGGAGCGGTTGACGCTGAATGTTGACTGGCAAGGGGCGATCCCCGGATTTAACGGTACGCCGAGGCAGCCGCATTGGCGACTCGGCAGCGTTGGCATGAGCCAGGTCCGACAGGTGATAAGCCAGCTTGAACATGAAAGTAATCAACGTGATGCACAGGCTTTTACCATGGCTGAGCTGCTGTTCGGGCAACTGGTGACACACCTTAAGCGGCATCGTTATGCCACGGATACGCTCCCGGCGACCTCCAGTGAAACGCTGCTGGATAAACTGATCACCGCGTTAGCCGGTAGCCATGAGCATGCGTTTGAACTGGATACGTTTTGCGAGCGCGAACAATGCAGCGAGCGCGTTTTGCGCCAGCAGTTTCGCAGCCAGACCGGGATGACCATCAACCAGTATCTCCGCCAGGTGCGGGTTTGCCACGCGCAGTATCTGCTCAAACATAGTCGGTTGATGATTAGCGAGATTTCCATGCGCTGCGGCTTTGAGGACAGTAACTACTTTTCGGTGGTATTTACGCGGGAAACCGGGATGACGCCGAGCCAGTGGCGTCATCTCAGTACTCAGCATGCTTAGCTGGCCATTCCCAGACCGACAATGTTTGCCGCGACAATGATCACTACGCAGCCGAGGCTTAGCACGCTGACCGGACGACGACCCGCGTTTTTCCACTCTTTCAATACCAGACCGACAATCCCGCCGCACAGAACATAGAAGCTCATGTGCAGCATCCAGCTTACATAGTCATACTGCGCCGGAATACGTGCGTGGCCCCAGGCGTAGAAGAAGAATTGCAGATACCACATCAAGCCACCAAGCGCAGAGAGCAGCACGTTGGTGATAATCAGCGGTTTGGCTAACGAGAAGTCGGCTTTTATCGACAAGTTCTTCACTTTTGCCAGACGAATGAAGCAGAAGCCCAGGTTAACAAGCGCGCCACCGCCCATAATAACCACATAGCTAGGCAGGGCGACATACAGCGGATCGACGCCCAACGCGGCGGCGGCATCGTGCATCGGTTTCGCCGCGTTCATCGCAAAGGACATCCCGGCGGAGAAAATACCGCACATGACGGCCAGAACCAGACCTTTTTTCAGGTTGAAATCTTCCGCTTTGATGCCCATTTTGCGTTCTTTTAACTGACCGGCACGGGTAACAATGCCCACGCCAATCAGCGCGACCAGTACGCCAAGCAGCGTCATGCGGCCACCAGAGGTATTGATCAGTACATCAAAATTGCCGTTGATAATCGGGGTCATCAGCGTGCCGACAATCAGCGTAATACCTATCGCAATCCCGATACCCATCGACATACCGAGATAGCGCATGGTCAGGCCATAGTTGATATTGCCAATCCCCCACATTGCACCAAACAGAAATACCGGCGCCAGTGTGGAGAGGCTGAAGGAGCTGAAGTAGGCCCAGAAATCGGGAAGTAACATGGCGCTGATGGTCCACGGCAGGATTATCCAGGAGACGATCCCGCCAACCGACCACATCGTTTCCCATGACCAATGTTTGACTTGCTTGAACGGGGCATAGAAACAGGCGGCACTGGCTGCCCCTATCAAATGCCAAAAGATACCCATCGTAATCGCGTTACTCATGACTTAATCCTCGTTATTTTTTATCGTCGGTAATGACCCCTCCGACCTAACGAGTTTAAAAATTACGCAGGTGGTTAACCTTTTGACGATTGCCGCCCTTTTGCGCATGTTGGCAATTATCACGTTAAGTGGGTGATTCGGCTCACATCTTTAACAATGGGTTTGATTCATTAAGACCCTGTAAAAAGTACGGCATTGATAATCATTTTCAATATCATTTAATTAACTATAATGACCCAACTGCTTACGCGGCGTTAACACTGGCCGCCCGACAATACTGGAGATGATTATGAGTTATACACTGCCATCCCTGCCGTACGCTTATGATGCCCTTGAACCGCACTTCGATAAGCAGACGATGGAAATTCACCACACCAAACACCACCAGGCTTACGTAAACAACGCCAACGCTGCGCTGGAAAGCCTGCCTGAATTCGCCAGCCTGTCCGTTGAAGAGTTGATCACCAAACTGGATCAACTGCCAGCAGACAAGAAAACCGTACTGCGTAACAACGCGGGCGGTCACGCTAACCACAGCCTGTTCTGGAAAGGCCTGAAAACCGGTACTACGCTGCAGGGCGACCTGAAAGCGGCTATCGAACGTGACTTCGGCTCCGTTGACAACTTCAAAGCTGAATTTGAAAAAGCAGCGGCAACCCGCTTTGGCTCCGGCTGGGCGTGGCTGGTTCTGAAAGGTGACAAACTGGCTGTTGTTTCCACCGCCAACCAGGATTCCCCGCTGATGGGTGAAGCTATCTCTGGCGCTTCCGGTTTCCCAATCGTGGGCCTGGACGTTTGGGAACACGCTTACTACCTGAAATTCCAGAACCGTCGCCCGGACTACATCAAAGAGTTCTGGAACGTCGTGAACTGGGACGAAGCTGCCGCGCGTTTCGCAGCAAAAAAATAAGTTCTACGCTTTAACAAAGCCCTGCAAGCGATGCTTGTGGGGTTTTTTTGTGATCAAACTCAATATAAAAACAATGATCCACTTAAATTGAAACAAGGTTTTATTATGCGAGTGGGATCACTTTTATAGTCTCTATGAATGTCTATCTTCTTTTCATCAAGACGGGCGCATCTCAAAGCAAGATGCAATCGCCCATAAAAATTGCCCCATTTTTATGTCTACAGGTGATGGAAATGCAGATCAAACGTACGATAGAGAAAATCCCAGGCGGTATGATGCTGGTGCCGCTTTTCCTGGGCGCGTTGTGTCATACCTTTTCCCCCGGCGCCGGGAAATATTTCGGTTCTTTTACCAACGGTATGATCACCGGTACGGTGCCTATCCTGGCAGTCTGGTTCTTTTGCATGGGGGCGTCGATCAAGCTAAGCGCCACCGGCACCGTGCTGCGTAAATCAGGTACGTTAGTCATCACCAAGATTCTGGTGGCGTGGGTGGTTGCAGCGATTGCTTCACGCATTCTGCCGGAACATGGTGTAGAGGTCGGATTCTTCGCTGGGTTGTCTACGCTGGCGCTGGTGGCCGCGATGGATATGACCAACGGCGGGCTGTATGCCTCGATTATGCAGCAGTACGGCACCAAAGAAGAGGCCGGGGCGTTTGTCCTGATGTCGCTGGAGTCTGGCCCGCTGATGACCATGGTGATTCTGGGAACCGCCGGGATCGCGTCGTTTGAACCACACGTATTTGTTGGTGCGGTATTGCCGTTCCTGATTGGCTTTGCGCTGGGGAATCTGGACCCTGAACTGCGGGAGTTCTTCAGCAAAGCGGTGCAGACGCTGATCCCGTTCTTTGCCTTCGCATTAGGTAACACCATTGATTTGAGCGTGATTGCGCAGACCGGCGTGCTGGGTATTCTGCTGGGCGTGGCGGTGATTATCATCACTGGTATTCCATTGATTATCGCCGATAAACTGATTGGTGGTGGCGATGGTACGGCGGGGATTGCCGCTTCCAGTTCTGCGGGGGCGGCGGTTGCTACGCCTGTGCTGATTGCTGAAATGGTTCCGGCATTTAAACCGATGGCACCGGCAGCAACTTCCCTGGTCGCCACGTCGGTGATTGTGACCTCCATTCTGGTGCCGATTATCACGTCTATCTGGTCGAAAAGGGCCAAAGCAAGGGCGGCAGAAATTGATATTCGTGGCACCGTGAAGTAAGTCTCTTCAGCCGGATGGTCTGCACCATCCGGCTTAATTATTTACCCTTTGACGACAAACACCTCATCGATTGTTCGACACTCACTCTCGTTCAACTCTCCACCGGCATTACGTGACACGCCGGTACAATAGCCAAACTTACGCGATACCACGGTTTTGATGGTGGTGACAAAATCTTCGCCGATGGCATAGATGGACATGTAGGTGCCAATCTGGTCCTGAATATCGCGAAGTGCTGCCAGGTCGCCCTGTTTAAACGCTTCCCGCGCGCTGACAAACAGTTCCGGCATGACGTTGTTCAACCCTGAAATTATCCCCGCGCCACCTGCTAACAGGTTGGGAATGTAGTATTCGTCATAGCCGGACAGCACGGCAAAATCCTCCCGCACGGCGCGGGTGGTCTGAATCATACTGCGGGTATGGGACTGGCAGTCGACGGTGTCTTTAATGCCAGCGAAATTCGGGAACTCGGCGGCGAGGGTGGCTACCAGTTCGGGGGTTAAATCGCAGCCGGTGCGTGCCGGGAAGTTATAAGCAAACCATTTGCCGCTGAGTGTCTGCCCCAACTGACGGAAGTAGCTCAGCAGCTGTTTCGCCGTTTGTCCGTAGTAGTAGGGCGGCAGGATCATCACGGCATCGTAACCTGAGCGATACGCTTCCTGCGCCATCAATAAAACATCATTCTGGCAGGTGGATGAGACGTTGGCGACCATCTTCAGCGAGCTCATGGCGCGGGCCTCGCGGATCAGCAGCAGTCTTTCTTCGAGCGTGAAGGAGGCAAATTCCCCGATGCTGCCCATCAGCAAAATCACGTCGATTTTGGCCTCGGTAAGGCGTTTGAGATGTTGGCTTAGACCGTTGAGATCGATCTTGCCATCATTGTCCATTGGCGTAATGGAAGGACACCAGACGCCAGCAAATTGCGATTGACCAGTCACGTTGTCGACTCCTTATTTGAAATGATGTTTCAAAACCAGATTACATTGATAGCATGTGTCCCTAAGTTTCATGTGAACCGTGCTCTCATTTTGAGCGACTGGGGTAAAATAAATGTGGTGTAATGGGGGAAATTTATCGGGAGAGGGAACAGATGCGATATCCGGTCGATGTTTTTACAGGCAAAGTTCGGGACTACACGGGAAGCCGTCCCAGCGCGATTGCTAAAGTCCAGATTGACGGTGAGTTGATGCTGACCGAACTGGGGCTGACGGGGGATGAACAAGCGGAAACGAAAATTCACGGCGGGCCGGATCGCGCGCTGTGTCACTATCCGCGTGAACACTATCAGCACTGGAGACAAGCGTTTCCGGAGCAGGCGGAGCTATTTGTCGCCCCCGCGTTTGGTGAGAACCTCTCTACTGAGGGGCTGACTGAAGATAATGTGTATATTGGCGACATTTTCCAGTGGGGAGAGGCGCTGATTCAGGTCACGCAGCCGCGCTCGCCGTGCTTTAAGCTGAATTTCCATTTTGGCATCAGCGATATGGCCAGCCAGATGCAGGATGCGGGCAAGACGGGCTGGCTGTGTAGCGTCATCGCGCCTGGTCAGGTGTCAGCAGACGCGCCATTGATCCTGGCGTCACGCGTGAGCGACGTCAGCGTGCGGGAGGCCATTGCTATCGCCTGGCATATGCCGTTTGATGATTCGCAATATCACCGTTTACTGTCGGCTGCTGGGTTATCAAAAAGCTGGACCAGAACGATGCAAAAGCGCCGTTTAAGCGGCAAGATCGAAGACAATTCCCGCCGTTTGTGGGGAAAATAAACCTACCTTCATCTGGCAGTTAAATCAGGTGGAGACACCTGATTTACCTCTCCCCCGTGCTTCATCCCCCCTGTGTACAAAACCGGGCAAAAACCTGACGGTCTCGGTTTGCTTCAAAGCCATTCTTGATACCTAGTCCACAAAAAGAAACTCTGCGTTGAAAAAAAACTTGAGTATTTCCTGCACTCAAATATCTTAGCTTCAAATTGGTTTAAACCAGATGAGCGAAATGAAAAAGAAAAACAATGTTGATGTGCTCAGGGAGCGCTTTGAAAGCTGGTTAAACGAGAAGAATTTACCAGCGGGGTCCAAATTGCCTTCGGAAAGGGAGTTATGTGAGCTGCTGGATGCAAAGCGTATGACCTTACGTCAGGTTCTGATTGAGCTTGAGATCGATGCGCGTATTTTCCGCAAGAACCGCAGTGGTTGGTTTATTTCGTCGAAGCGATTTATTTATAACCCTAAATCACTTTCCAGCTTCAATGCTGAAGCCTGTGCCCAGGGACGTAAGCCTTTTTGGGATTATTTAACCAAAGAAACCATTGATACAGTCCCACACCATGTTGAGGATGTTTTTCTCTCTTCGGGCGATCGTTATCTGATTACCGGTTGGTGCGGTCTTGATTCACATAAAGTGTTTTACCATGAATCCTATATTGATGCCGATGTTGCGCCAGGATTCATTAATAAATTGGGCAATCAGTCTTTTGCCAGCGTCTGGGAAGATGCATTTGGCCATGTTTTAAATATCAAAGAAATGGTTTTTAAACCGGTCAATATGCCAGAAGTGGCCTGCAAAGAACTGGGTGTTGCGCCTAATACGTATGGAATTTTAGTAGAAAAACATCGGGCTACCCGAGATAAAAAAGTGGTTCAGGTTGATTTCGAATACTGGCGACTTGAATCAGTGGAACTTGTTATTCGCGATGAATGAGAAAAATAATGGGAAAATGTAACCAAGAACTTCTTGCGGAACGCGCGAGAAATATACCGCTGTACCTACATGCTTATGCTTTTCATCTGAATATGCGTTACGAGAGAGTCCTGCCGGGGGATCTTCTGGATATTGCGCATCAGCAAAAATTGAAGGGTGTAAAAATACATGTTGAGGATGGTGAATCCCAATCACTGCAGAAACTGAACGATCAGCAGCTACACGATTTTAAAGAGAAGGCCAAAAAATATAATCTGGATGTGCATATCGAAACGAGCGCATCGGATAAGGCGACATTGACGGATGCCATCCGTATTGCTGTTGCTACTGGTGCAACTTCAGTGCGTTTCTACCCGCGTTATGAAGGGCATCTCAACGATGTTATGGCGAAGATTGCCAATGATATTGCATGGCTGTCTCAGTATGACGATTGCGGACTAAGCTTTACTATCGAACAGCATGAAGATCTGCAAGGCCATGAGCTGGTGACGCTGGTTAACAATAGCGGGATGAAAAATCTCTCTATTCTGTTTGATTTTGGCAACATGATTAATGCTAATGAACAGCCGCTTTCTGCGTTAGAGGTTATGTCTCCATTAATCACCCAGGTGCATATCAAAGACGCTAAAATTATTAAAGAAGGTAAAGGCTGGGGGCATGAGGCTTGTCGTTCTGGACACGGCGATTTACCCATGGAAGAGATGCTTAAGGCATTATTACTTTTAGGTGAAGATAAACCGCAAGTACATGCTTTTGGCCTGGAAGAAGAGGTTGAATATTATGCCCCTGCATTTCGCTTCGACGATGAGGGTGATAATCCATGGATCCCATGGCGCGATGCAAGTTATACGCCACTGCCTGACAGCAACATGATTGATGCGCGACTGGCGCAGGAAAAAGAACATGCTCTTGCCCAAATAAAATACATTCGTGATATATGTGACAAGTTTATAGGAAATTAATTAGTTTTCTTAAAATATTATTAAATGCGGAAAGGATTATGAAAATAATCCCCTGGCTTTATTAATTATACAATTTAATTTAGATATTTCTCTCAACAAGCAATGAGGGTTTAATCATGTTCATGAATAAATGGGCAAGGCTCTGTTTTTTGATTTTAGGCGGCGGCACGATATTCAAGCTTTCAAGTATGAAAGATGTTTTCTATGTGCCAATGCAGAATGACTGGGGTTTAACTAATACGCAAATTGGGTTGAGCTTTACGGTTTATACGATTGTTCAGACAACCGGACTTTTTCTTTCTCTCTATATCGCAGATCGTTACTCCAAGAAAATATTATTACCGTTCGGTCTGATTGGCGTTGGGTTATGTGGCTTATATCTGGCAACGCTACCGTCATTTACTGGTTATCTCATTTGCTTTGCCGCGATGGCTTTCTTTGCCGATGTGGTTTATTGGCCGGTATTGCTGAAAGCCGTTCGTTTGCTGGGAACGAAAGAAGAACAAGGACGCATGTTCGGCTTTTTAGAAGCCGGACGTGGCGTGGTGGATGTTATCGTTGCATCTGGCGCTCTGTTTGTCTTCGTCCAGTTTGGTGAAGGTAAAGCGGGGATGCAGGCGGGCCTGTTGTTCTATACGGTAATTACGCTTGTGGCAGGTATTGTGACGTACTTTATTGTCGATGATGACAAAGTGAAAGGTGGCGAGAAAACCAGTGCCAACATGGAAGTGTTAAAGGGTATCAAACATGTTTTGTCCTGCCCTAATGTTTGGCTGGCTTCTTTAGGTATTTTCTTCGTTTATGCCGCGTACTGTGGACTGACTTACTTTATTCCGTTCTTAAAAGATATCTATATGCTGCCGGTAGCTCTCGTCGGTGCGTACGGCATCATCAACCAGTATGCGTTAAAAATGGTAGGTGGGCCGATTGGTGGAATGTTGGCAGATAAAGTTGCTAAATCACCGACAGTGTATCTGAAGTGGACGTTCCTGATCTCTGCTGTGGCGATGCTTGTGTTCATGCAGTTACCGCATCAAACAATGAACGTGTATATCGGTATGGCGGCGACATTAGGGTTCGGAGCGATTATCTTCTCACAGCGCGCCATTTTCTTCGCGCCGATGGATGAGATCGGTACCCCACGTGAGTATGCGGGCTCGGCAATGGCATTTGGTTGCATCATCGGTTATATGCCAGCGATGTTTGCGTACACGTTGTACGGCTATTTGCTTGATACCAATAGCGGCATCACTGGCTACAACTATGTCTTTAGCGTGATGATTGCGTTCAGCTTAATGGGCTTTATCTGTTCGACAATTCTGGTGAAGCGGATTAAAAAGCAAAAGCTAGCGGCTGCGGCTGCGGCAGCATAACGTGAGTGCTTCCCCGGCAATAAATGACCGGGGAAGCCTGTTAAGCGCGTTTATACAGCGGTAACCAAATCACCAGCCGTAAACCACCCAGCGGGCTGTCTTCGGCCTTCACCCAGCCACGATGCTGCTGGATCGCGGTTTCCACAATCGCCAGACCCAGACCTGTTCCGCCAGACTCGCGATCGCGCGCCTCATCGGTACGATAGAACGGACGAAAAATCTGTTCTCTGTCTTCAGGGCTAACGCCTGGGCCATCGTCGTCCACGGTGATGGTAATCCCGTCGATATCCACCGCGAAGCCAACTTCAATCTTCGTATGTGAATAGCGCAGGGCATTGCGCACAATGTTTTCCAGCGCACTTTCCAACGCATTTGGGTTACCGTACAGCGGCCACGGACCCGGCGGGAAATTCACCGTGAGTGATTTACCCATCTGCTCAGCTTCAAAGGCGGCGTTATCCAACACTTCACCCCAAAGCTGATTAGCTTTCACTGTTTCACTGACCAGCGCGTTTTTCTGCTGATTACGTGACATCACCAGCAGGTCGTTGATCATGCTGTCCAGTCGGTGAGCTTCTGTTTCAATGCGCTCCAGCTCTTTGCTCTCACCGCTACGACGGCGCAGCAGAGCGGTGCCCAGTTGCAGACGCGTTAGCGGTGTTCTCAGCTCGTGAGAGATGTCCGACAGCAGGCGTTGCTGTGTGGTCATCATCCGTTCCAACGCCGTCACCATCTGGTTAAAGCTCGCGCCTGCCGCCAGGAACTCCTGCGGACCGGCTTCCAGCTCAGGATGTTGACGCAGGTTACCCTGAGCTACTTCATCCGCCGCGTTTTTCAACTTACGCGCCGGTTTCGCCAGACTCCAGGCAAGCCAGAGCAATAGCGGTGAGCTGACTAACATGGTGACGATCAGCAACAACAGCGGTCGGTCGAACAGCAGGTTGATAAAGTCAGATTGTGAGCTGCTGGCAGGTCGTATGAGATACAGCTGGTAGTTATCTTCACCGTCTCTGACGGAGAAAGGCCCGACCATCTCAACGCGACCGTATTTTTTCTTTTGCGGATGGTCGGCGTTATCGGCCTGACCAATAAAGTTACGAATGATCTGCATTTCGTTGCGTTCTGCGCCGATCACGCGTCCTTCCGTCGTAACAAGTAATAACCGCTGTCCTGGCGGCGCCCACTTGTCTATCGCCCGAAACAAGCGACGCCACCACATCAAATCGTTGGGTGGATCGTTCGCCAGTTCAGCTTCAACGTGTTGCTCAATCATTAACCCCTGGCGCTGCTCGCTGTCCAGTAGCTCGGTCATCTGGCGTGAGTCGAGCTTGGGTAACATCAGTACCAACATCAACACCAGTGCCAGCGTCAACCAGAAGATGGCAAAGATGCGTGCGGTTAAGCTCCCTATCATGAAGCGGAGACCATCAGGTAGCCGCGACCACGCAGGGTTTTAAACCACGGGTGTCCGTCTTTACGCTCTGGCAGCTTACGACGCAGGTTCGAGATATGCATGTCGATCGCGCGATCGAAAGGCGTCAGGCGTTTGCCCAGCACTTCCTGGCTCAGGTGCTCACGCGAAACCACCTGACCGAGATGCTGAGCCAGCAAATAGAGCAGGGTGAATTCGGTGCCGGTTAGCTCCAGAATTTGCCCGTCAAAGCTGGCTTCCTGGCGACCCGGATTAAGGCTTAACGCATCAACTTCCAGCGTCGGCGAGCCGTTATCGCTGTTCTGCTGCTGTTCGCTCCAGTGTGAGCGACGCAGAATAGCGCGGATGCGCGCGACCAGTTCACGGTCGTTAAACGGTTTAGGTAAATAGTCGTCCGCGCCCAGCTCAAGGCCAAGTACGCGATCCAATTCGCTGCCGCGAGCGGTCAGCATGATTACGGGTGTCTGGTGTGTCTGACGAAGTGCTTTCAGCGTATCAATGCCGTTTTTCTTCGGCATCATGACGTCGAGCAAAAGTAAATCGATGCTGTCATCCAGAAGCTCAAGCGCCTGTTCCCCATCATAGGCAACCAGCACATCGAAACCTTCCATTTCGAGCAACTCCTTTAACAGGGAAGTCAGCTCTCGGTCATCATCAACTAACAGGATTTTATTCATTGTTTACGTACCTCCGAGGCAGAAATTACGTCATCAGGCGTCGCTAATCTATGACTTTACGTTGTTTTACACCCCCTGACGCATGTTTGCAGCCCGAATCGTAAACTGTCTCTCGTTGAATCGCGACAGAAAAGATTTTGGGAGCAAGTGATGGGCAAAGTTACCGCTGCCGTCATGGCCTCAACGCTGGCACTCAGTACATTTAGCCATGCAGCTGAAGTCGTCACAGGCGATCACTGGCACCTGGGTGAAGGCTCATCGCAACGCAGCGTTCAGAGCCACATGTTTGACGGTATCAGTTTAACCGAACATCAACGTCAACAGATGCGAGATTTAATGCAGCAGGCAAGACACGAACAGCCTCCTGTTAATGTTAGCGAAATGGAGACAATGCATCGCCTTGTCACCGCAGAGAAATTTGATGAAAGCGCAGTGCGCGCTCAGGCAGAAAGAATGGCGCAAGAACAGGTTGCCCGCCAGGTTGAAATAGCCAGGATCCGCAACCAGATGTATCGCCTGTTAACGCCAGAGCAGCAAGCGGTTTTAAATGAGAAACATGAACAACGAATGGAGCAACTGCGCGATGTAGCGCACTGGAAAAAAAGCTCATCGTTGAATTTATTGAGTAGTAGCAACTCACGTTCCCAGTAGTAACCCTGTTTTCCTTGCCATAGACACCATCCCTGTCTTCCCCCACATGATGTGGGGGTTTTTTTTGCCCAAAATTTGTCCCTCGGTTATTGCCTGACTGTTTTACTTCATCCGTTATACTAGCGGCATATCCTGGCAGGAGTGTTTATGAATCAAACCTATGGGCGGCTAGTGAGCCGGGCGGCAATCGCGGCAACCGTGATGGCATCGCTGTTACTTTTGATCAAAATTTTTGCGTGGTGGTACACCGGATCGGTCAGTATTCTGGCTGCACTGGTGGATTCTCTGGTGGACATCGCGGCATCGTTAACCAACCTGTTGGTGGTGCGCTATTCGCTGCAACCGGCCGATGATGAGCATACGTTCGGACACGGAAAAGCGGAATCGCTGGCGGCGCTGGCGCAAAGCATGTTTATTTCTGGTTCGGCGCTGTTTTTATTCCTGACCGGGATTCAGCATCTCATCCAACCCACGCCGATGAAAGATCCGGGCGTTGGGGTGGTGGTCACCATCATTGCGTTAGTGTGTACAATCATTCTGGTCTCGTTTCAGCGCTGGGTAGTGAAGCGTACGCAAAGTCAGGCCGTTCGGGCAGATATGCTTCATTATCAGTCTGATGTTATGATGAACGGTGCGATTCTCATTGCGCTCGGGCTGGCATGGTATGGCTGGCATCGTGCAGATGCCTTGTTTGCGCTGGGGATTGGCATCTATATTTTATATAGCGCATTACGCATGGGGTATGAGGCAGTGCAATCTTTGCTGGATCGCGCTTTACCCGATGAGGAACGTCAGGAAATTATTGATATAGTGACGTCATGGCCTGGAGTCAGCGGCGCTCACGATCTTCGCACGCGGCAGTCAGGGCCGACTCGCTTTATTCAGATTCATTTGGAAATGGAAGATAATCTGCCGCTCGTTCAGGCGCATTTAGTGGCTGAACAGGTTGAGCAGGCAATTTTACGGCGTTTCCCGGGATCGGATGTCATCATTCACCAGGATCCCTGTTCAGTCGTACCCAAGGAAGGCAAGATGTTTGAGCTTTCATAATTCGTTGTAAAAAAAGTGAACCGGGCCAGCATTTTGTGTATAAATTACCACCATTTGGCCTGACCTGAATCAATTCAGCAGGAAGTGATTGTTATACTATCTGCATATTCGTTGGATCGTTTCGATATGCGGAATCGACTTCCGGCAGCAGATTTCATTTTGCATTCCAAAGTTCAGAGGTAGTCATGATTAAGAAAATCGGTGTGTTGACAAGCGGCGGTGATGCGCCGGGCATGAACGCAGCAATCCGTGGTGTTGTACGTGCAGCGTTGACGGAAGGGCTGGAAGTCATGGGGATCCATGATGGCTACCTGGGTTTGTATGAAGACCGTATGGTCCAGCTTGACCGCTACAGCGTGTCCGACATGATCAACCGTGGCGGTACTTTCCTCGGTTCTGCTCGCTTCCCGGAATTCCGTGATGAAAACGTACGTGCGGTGGCGATCGAAAACCTGAAGAAGCGTGGCATCGACGCCCTGGTTGTTATCGGGGGTGACGGTTCTTACATGGGTGCAAAACGCCTGACCGAAATGGGCTTCCCATGCATCGGTCTGCCGGGCACTATCGATAACGATATCAAAGGTACCGACTACACCATCGGTTACTTCACCGCTCTGGGTACCGTTGTCGAGGCGATTGACCGCCTGCGTGATACATCTTCTTCTCACCAGCGCATTTCCATCGTCGAAGTGATGGGCCGCTACTGTGGTGACCTGACCCTGGCGGCTGCAATTGCCGGTGGTTGTGAGTTCGTGGTGGTTCCGGAAGTGGAATTCAGCCGTGACGATTTGGTTACTGAAATCAAAGCGGGCATCGCGAAAGGTAAAAAACACGCAATCGTAGCGATCACTGAACACATGTGTGACGTTGACGAACTGGCGCATTACATTGAGAAAGAAACGGGTCGTGAAACGCGTGCAACCGTACTGGGTCACATCCAGCGTGGTGGTTCCCCGGTTCCTTACGACCGTATCCTGGCATCCCGTATGGGCGCCTATGCCATTGAACTTCTGCTGGAAGGTCACGGCGGTCGCTGCGTAGGTATTCAGAACGAGCAGCTGGTTCACCACGACATCATCGACGCTATCGAAAACATGAAGCGTCCGTTCAAAGGTGACTGGCTGGACTGCGCGAAAAAACTGTACTAATTGCAATTGCCGGATGGCGGCTTGCGCCTTATCCGGCCTACATGATGCAAATCGTAGGCCTGATAAGCGTAGCGCCATCAGGCAAAAACTCGACTCCATATATTCCCCCAAGTTATAGCAAATCTTTTTTTATTCTTTAATGTTTGGATGCCTTTCTGGCACGCTTTGCTCATCACAACACTACCTAAGAGAGCTGGGCGATGAACAAATGGGGCGTAGGGTTAACATTATTGCTGGCATCGACCAGCGTTCTGGCAAAGGATATTCAGTTACTTAACGTATCGTACGATCCAACGCGTGAATTGTACGAGCAGTACAATAAGGCCTTCAGCGCGCACTGGAAGCAGGAAACGGGCGACAACGTTGTGATCCGCCAGTCGCACGGCGGTTCGGGTAAACAGGCGACTTCCGTCATCAACGGCATTGAAGCCGATGTTGTGACGCTGGCACTTGCTTACGACGTGGATGCCATTGCTGAACGTGGCCGTATCGATAAAAACTGGATTAAACGCCTGCCGGATAATTCTGCGCCTTACACCTCCACCATCGTGTTCCTGGTCCGCAAAGGCAATCCCAAACAAATTCATGACTGGAACGATTTAATCAAACCGGGCGTGTCGGTCATTACGCCAAACCCGAAAAGCTCCGGCGGAGCTCGCTGGAACTATCTGGCGGCATGGGGCTATGCCCTGCACCACAACAACAACGATCAGGCCAAGGCACAAGACTTTGTGAAGGCCCTGTATAAAAACGTTGAGGTACTCGATTCTGGCGCACGTGGCTCAACCAATACCTTCGTTGAACGTGGTATCGGTGATGTGCTGATTGCCTGGGAAAACGAAGCGCTGTTGGCAACGAACGAGCTGGGCAAAGATAAATTCGAGATAGTGACCCCGAGTGAATCTATCCTCGCGGAGCCGACCGTGTCCGTGGTTGATAAAGTGGTGGAAAAGAAAGATACCAAAGCGGTGGCGGAAGCTTACCTGAAGTATCTCTACTCTCCGGAAGGCCAGGAAATTGCGGCGAAAAACTACTATCGTCCACGTGATGCAGAAGTCGCGAAGAAATACGAAAACGCATTTCCGAAGCTGAAACTGTTCACTATCGACGAAGAGTTTGGCGGCTGGGCGAAAGCGCAGAAAGAGCACTTCTCTAACGGCGGTACGTTCGACCAAATCAGTAAACGATAAATAAGTCTGTGATTTACCGACCCGGTGGCCTAGCGCGACCGGGTTTTTTATTTGTCATGGTTTTGCGTTACTCTTGCCCTTCAATGGGATACAGGAAACGCGTAATGAAAAAAGCAGGCTATCTTTTACTGGCGGTGATTGTGGTCGCCGCCGCTGCAGGTATCGGGTACTGGAAATTCACCGGCAACCCGGACGCATTACGCCAGATCGTTCTTCAGCAATGCTTGCCGCACCAGTTGCAGCAGCAGGACCCCGCACCATGCGCTGAAGTAAAGCCGGATGCCGGATATGTGGTGTTCAAAGACCGTAACGGCCCACTGCAATATCTGTTGATGCCTACCTGGCGGATCAACGGTACGGAAAGTCCGCTGTTGTTGAAATCAGGCACACCGAACTTTTTCTGGCTGGCCTGGCAGGCGCGTAGCTTTATGAGCCAAAAATACGGCCAGGAAATCCCTGACAAAGCAGTCTCTCTGACCATTAACTCTCGTAGCGGGCGTACGCAAAATCACCTGCATATTCATATCTCCTGCCTGCGAACCGATGTCAGAAAGCAGCTGGATGACAACCTGGCGAAAATCAGCACCCGCTGGCTACCATTACCGGGTGGGCTGCGCGGTCATGAATATCTGGCACGTCGCGTCACGGAAAATGAACTGGCACAACGCAGCCCGTTTATGATGCTGGCGGAAGAGGTGCCGGATGCGCGTGAGCATATGGGCAGCTATGCGTTGGCGATGGTGCGCCAGAGCGACGAATCCTTTGTCCTGCTGGCTACTCAGCGCAATCTGCTGGCACTGAATCTCGCCTCCGCTGAGGAAATTCAGGATCATCAATGTGATATTCTGCGTTAACCCCACCTAATCTGGCGTTTACTCCGCATGCCTGTCCCCGTATTCTTGTTGAAAAAAACAACAGGAGACAGGCATGTCGCTCTGGCTTACACACCCTCTGTTTATCCCCTCTCTGGTGGTTGGTATCACCATTCTGCTCTGGGCTACGTCGCTGCTGCCGGAGTTTATAACGGCGCTGCTGTTCTTTGCCGTGGCGATGGTGGCCAAAATCGCGCCACCGGATGTGATTTTTGGCGGCTTTGCGTCCTCCGCGTTCTGGCTGGTGTTTAGCGGCTTTGTACTGGGTATCGCGATTCGTAAAACGGGGCTGGCGGACAGGGCGGCGAGGGCGCTGTCATCGAGGTTGACTGATTCCTGGCCGTTAATGGTGGCGAGCGTAGTGCTGCTGAGTTACGCGCTGGCATTTGTAATGCCATCCAACATGGGCCGCATTGCGCTGCTGATGCCGATCGTCGCGGCGATGGCGAAACGGGCTGGAATTAACGACGGCACGCGCGCCTGGTATGGTCTGGCACTGGCCGTCGGGTTTGGGACGTTCCAGCTTTCCGCGACGATTTTACCCGCTAACGTACCGAATCTGGTGATGAGCGGCGCGGCGGAAGGCTCTTACGGCATCCACCTCAATTATCTTCCCTATTTGCTGCTGCATACGCCGGTTCTGGGTTGGCTTAAAGGCGCGGTGCTCATTGTGCTTATCTGCTGGTTGTTCCCTGGCAAGCCGCATGCGCCGCGCGATCTCACGCCGCCGGAGCCGATGAGCCGGGATGAAAAACGTCTGGCCTGGATGTTAGCGGTGGTGCTGTTCTTGTGGGTAAGCGAAAGCTGGCACGGCATTGGCCCTGCGTGGACCGGGCTGGCTGCGGCAGTTATCACATTGCTACCACGGGTTGGCTTTATCAATGGCGACGAGTTTTCCACTGGGGTCAACATTCGTACCTGTATTTATGTGGCGGGTATTCTGGGGCTGGCGATCACCGTCACGCAAACCGGTATTGGTAGCGCTGTTGGCGAAGCGCTGTTACAGGTGATGCCGCTGGATGCGGAAAAGCCGTTTACCAGTTTCCTCGCGCTGACCGGTATTACCACAGCGCTTAATTTTATTATGACGGCGAACGGTGTTCCGGCGCTGTATACCACGTTGGCGCAAAGTTTTGCCGATGCGACGGGATTCCCGCTGCTGTCGGTGATTATGATCCAGGTGCTGGGTTATTCCACGCCACTGTTGCCGTATCAGGCTTCACCGATCGTAGTGGCGATGGCGCTCGGGAAAGTACCTGCAAAGGCGGGGATGCTGCTGTGTATCGCACTGGCGGCGGCAACGTATTTGATTCTTCTGCCGCTGGATTACGCCTGGTTTACGGTGTTAGGAAAACTGTAGATGTATCAAAATGTTAATTTTATGTTTTGTGAGTGAGTGAATTGTATTATGTGCGGCAATATCGGTTAATGCCCGAGCGCAGATTTGCGCACTGGAAACTCAAGGATTGATTCATGGACAGTTTGACCCCCATCCGCTGTTGGCCTGCCATCATCTCGCTCGTGATTACGCTGACCATCTGGTTTGTTATCCCGTGTCCTCCTGACGTAACCCCGCAAGCGTGGCACCTGCTGGCACTGTTTATTGGTACGATCGCTGCGATTATCGGTAAAGCTATGCCCATTGGCGCAATTGCGATTGTGGCGATTATGCTGGTGGCGATGACTGGCGTTACTAACCCCGGCAAACCCTCCGCGGCGTTGAACGATGCGTTGAGTGGCTTTTCTAACCAGTTAATCTGGCTGATTGGTTTATCCATTATGCTGTCGCAAAGTCTGTTAAAGACTGGCCTGGGAGCGCGTATTGGCTACGGGTTTATTGCGCTATTTGGTAAAAGAACGCTGGGTATTGCGTGGGCATTAACCCTTGCGGAAACGCTAATTGCACCCGTAACGCCAAGCAATACCGCACGTGGCGGCGGCATTATCCACCCGGTAATGCGGGCGATTGCGGAAAGCCTCGGCTCGCAGCCAGGCCATGCCGAGAATGGCTCAACGGGCCGTTATCTCGCGCTGGTGAACTACAACATTAACCCGATCAGCTCGGCAATGTTCATCACCGCGACCGCACCTAACCCGTTAATCGTCAGCTTTTTGACGAAGGGGACGGATGGCGTGCTGAACATGACCTGGGGAATGTGGGCTATTGCGGCGCTTCTTCCCGCTCTGGTATCACTGGTTGTCATGCCGATTGTAATCTGGTGGCTCTATCCGCCAGCTATCACGCGCACGCCAAATGCGCCGCAGTTCGCGCGGCAAAAACTGGATGCGCTGGGTCCACTATCACTGGCAGAAAAAATCACCCTGGCAGTGTTCATTTTGCTGCTCTGCCTGTGGGCGGGTGTTCCAGCGATGCTGATGGGCAGTGCCTGGAGCGTAAACCCCACTAGCGCCGCGTTAATTGGTTTGTCGATTCTATTGATGGCGGGTGTATTGAGCTGGGATGACATTCTTAAATGCCGCGGGGCATGGGATACGATAGTTTGGTTTGCCGCGTTGGTGATGATGGCGGATTTTCTCAGCAAACTGGGGTTGGTGGGATGGCTGGCAACCAGCGTTGGTAGCGCAATCGACCATCTTGGCGTGCACTGGAGTGTTGCAACGCTGCTGTTGATTCTGCTTTATGTCTACTCGCACTACTTTTTCGCCAGCACTACTGCGCATATTACGGCTATGTTCGCTGCGTTTTTCGCCGCAGGATTAGGCCTCGGCGCGCCGCCAGCATTGCTTGGTTTAATGCTCGGTTTCTCCTCCTCCCTGATGATGTCGCTCACGCACTATGGCACGGGTACTGCGCCGATCATCTTTGGTTCGGGCTATGTCACGCTGGCAGAGTGGTGGAAAACGGGGCTGGTGATGAGTGTGGTCAACCTGACCATTTGGGGGGTGACCGGCGCCTTCTGGTGGCACTGGTTGGGATACTGGTAGTTAATACAGCGGGAGGAGTGCTCCTCCCGCCTTAACAACTTAAGCCTGTTTAGCGGCTTCTGCTGCTTTAACGATGACGGCGAAGGCGTCTGCTTTCAGAGAAGCACCACCAACCAGCGCACCGTCGATGTCCGGCTGAGCAAACAGTTCTGCCGCGTTAGCTGCGTTTACAGAACCGCCGTACTGGATGATTACTTGCTCAGCGATTTTCGCGTCAGCTTTAGCAATGTGGTCACGAATAAATTTGTGAACAGCCTGAGCCTGAGCAGGAGTTGCAGATTTACCGGTACCGATAGCCCATACTGGTTCGTAAGCGATAACGACGCCTTCGAATGCTGCCGCGCCCTGAGTTTTCAGAACCGCGTCGATCTGACGTGCACAAACTTCTTCAGTTTTGCCCGCTTCGTTTTCTGCTTCGGTTTCACCGATGCACAGAACTGGAGTCAGACCCTGCTCTTTCAGCACGGCGAATTTTTTAGCGATCAGCTCGTCAGATTCTTTGTGGTAAGTACGACGCTCAGAGTGACCGATAATGATGTACTGCGCGCCGATGTCTTTCAGCATTTCAGCACTTGTTTCACCAGTGAATGCGCCAGACAGGTTCAGGTCAACGTTCTGCGCGCCCAGAATGATGTGGCTACCGGCAGCGGCGTGTTTCGCCAGGTCGATATACATTTCCGGCGGAGCAATCGCTACTGCACAGCCAGCAACGCCAGCCAGTTCTTTACGCAGATTAGCAACCAGTTCGTTTACCATGTGGCGGCTGCCGTTCAGTTTCCAGTTACCCATCACTAAAGGATGTCGCATTTCATTTCTCCACGCTTGTCAGCGAATTAAGGAATATGGCCGCCCGTCAGGGCAGCATGGTCTGTGAAACAGTATAGAGATTCATCCCCCGAAAGGCTTTGCTTTTTGTCATTTCCCCGTCATTCTCCACGTTGCAGGTGCGTTGGCTGTACTCTCTCCCCCCAGTCACTTACTGATGTAAGCTCCTGGGGATTCGTTGCGTCGCCGCCTTCCTGAAACGTGAATAATTTAGGGGGAATTCGACCCTTCGAGGTTTTCAGATAGAGCCAGCTTAATCGGTTCAACAGCGAAGGTCAGCCCCTTTTCACCGTTATCTGCCACGACATAGCGAATTGCGCCTTCTGTTTCGGCGTAATAGTGCTTACCTTTGCCTGCGGCGAGCAGTTTTTGCAGTTTTTTCTGGCTCTGTTCCTTCGTCAGTAGCGGTGCGACGGTGCGGATGACGGCGGTCATGTATTCCAGCGCTTTCGCTTTAGCTGCCTTTTGCTCTGGTCCCTGAATTGGTAACCAGGTTATCTGCATGCTTTTGATTTTCAGGGTGCCGCGCTCAAGGGCGGAAGACGCATACAGGTTTTCATTGATTTTACTGGCCGCGCGGGTGAGATTTGCCCGATCGCGACTGCTGTCGATGGCGCGGAACTCATTCAGGATCAGCTTCGGATTCTGTGTATTAAAGTTTTCGCGAAACTGGCTAATCGACAGATCAAAGGTCGGCGCTCCCGCCAGTAAATAGGGGGCTGTGGTTGCCGTCGATGGCGCTTCCGCCAATGCCGCAGGGCTGGCGGTTAAGGCTGAAAACAATAATAAAAACAGTGTAAATCCGTGCTTCATCAATCGTACCTTTCATTCTCACTGCTCACGATTAAAACGGTAACCGTCGAGCTTGTCAAAAGGGTAAACTGTTCTGGAAGGTAATAATAAAGGAACTTACATGACCATACAGCAGTGGTTATTCTCATTTAAAGGGCGCATCGGGCGCCGTGATTTCTGGATTTGGATTGGCCTATGGATCGTCGGCATGCTGGTTCTGTTTTCGCTGGCGAGCAAACAATTACTCGATATTCAGACCGCGGCTTTTTGTCTGGTGTGCCTGCTATGGCCAACGGCGGCAGTGACGGTAAAACGTCTGCATGACCGGGGGCGTTCCGGAGCGTGGGCGCTGTTGATGATTCTGGCGTGGATGCTGCTGGCCGGAAATTGGGCGATGTTACCCGGCGTCTGGCAATGGGCGGTAGGCCGCTTTGTTCCAACGTTGATTCTGGTCGGTATGCTTATCGATCTGGGTGCGTTCATTGGCACCCAGGACGCAAATAAATATGGTAAGGATACGCAGGACGTAAAGTACAGAGCTGACTCGTAGGCCGGATAAGTGTATGCGCCATCCGGCAAAATGCCCGGGTGTTTACCGGGCATTGAAATGTTCTTACCAGTAGTGCTCTGCGGTCATATGGCCCGGTCGGCGGCGGAGGTGTTTGGTCATCTGCCGGGTGTCCTTCAGCAACTGCTGGGTATCGCGCACCATCTGCGGGTTTCCGCACAGCATCACATGACAGGTTTCTTTATCCATTGGCAGCCCGACCGCTTTTTCCAGTTCACCGCTTTCAATTAGCGCCGGTACACGCCCGGTCAGCGAATCTGCCACGGTTTCACGACTGACCACCGTCTGGATACGTAATTTACCTTCGTAGCGCTTTTCCAGCGCCTGCATCAACGGTAGATAGCTCAAATCGGCGGCATAGCGCGCGGCGTGGACCAGCACCAGATTTTTGAAGCGATCCAGGTCGTTGCCTAATTGCAGAATCGACAAATATGGGCCGATAGCCGTGCCGGTTGCCAGCATCCACAGCGTGTCGCAATCGGGGACTTCATCCAGCACGAAGAAACCAGCAGCTTCACTCACCACCTGGACTTCATCGCCAGGCTTCAGTGCTGCCAGACGAGGGCTGAGTTTGCCGTCGGGAACCGTCACCAGATAAAACTCTAAATCGGGGTTATCAGGGGCATTGACGTAAGAATAGGCACGCTGGACGCGCTCGCCGTCGATCTCAAGGCCAAGCTTGGTGAATTGACCTGCAGTGAAAGGAAGAACCGGAGCTCGCACGGTCAAACTAAACAGGGCATCGGTCCAGTTCTGTACCTTCGTGACTTTGCCAGTTACCCAATCTGCCATGGTTTTCTCCTGTCTGCTTTGATTGCCTTATCTTCGTTCGTTGGACGAAAGATTTCCAGCCCATATGGGCTGGAAGGCTCTATTGATCAAATCAATTACAGGATGTGCGCCTGCACATCGGGATCTTTACGATCGAGGTAGTGAATCGACTGAATGCGACGGATCGTACGTGATTTGCCGCGGATCAGCAGCGTTTCGGTGGTCGCGATATTACCTTTGCGGCTAATCCCTTCCAGCAAATCGCCTTTGGTGATGCCGGTGGCAGAGAAAATGACGTTGTCGCTACGCGCCATTTCATCGAGACGCAGCGCTTTGCCCGCTTCAATACCCATGGCGGCGCAACGAGCGAGTTCCTGTTCGCCAATGCGACGGTTCTCTTCGCTGTCGCCTTTGACGTCATGACGCGCCAGCAAACGACCCTGCATGTCGCCGTCCAGCGCGCGGATAACGGCGGCCGAAACGACACCTTCCGGTGCGCCGCCAATGCCGTACAGCACGTCAACTTCACTGTCTGGCATGCAGGTCAGAATGGAGGCCGCAACGTCACCGTCTGGAATAGCAAAGACGCGCACGCCCAGTTTTTGCATTTCGGCGATCGTTTCATCATGGCGTGGCTTGGCCAGAATGGTGACGGTCAGTTCACTCAGCGGCTTATTGAGTGCAGCGGCAACGTTATGCAGGTTGGCTTCCAGCGACAGGTTCAGGTCGATAGACCCTTTTGCGCCTGGGCCGACAATCAGCTTTTCCATGTACATATCTGGCGCGTTCAGGAAGCAGCCTTTATCGCCAACAGCCAGTACGGCCAGCGCGTTTGCCTGACCCATTGCCGTCATGCGTGTGCCTTCGATAGGATCGACGGCGATGTCGACCGCATCACCAAGACCGGTCCCGACTTTCTCACCGATAAACAGCATCGGTGCTTCATCGATCTCACCCTCGCCAATCACGATGGTGCCGTCGATATTGACCTGGTTGAGCATAATACGCATGGCGTTTACCGCCGCGCCGTCAGCGGTATTTTTGTCGCCGCGGCCCAGCCATTTATAGCCAGCCAGCGCGGCCGCTTCGGTCACGCGTGAAAATTCAATGGCAAGTTCTCGTCTCATTGCAAACTCGTAGCTGAAAGGAATGGCGCGAAGTGTAGCACAGGGGAGGGGGCGAGATTATTGATGTGTGTGCGGGGTTGCCCCCGCACGAAGATATTGCCGGATAAGGCACAGTTGCCATCCGGCTATGACGTATTACTCGTCGTGATCTTCCCACGCCATGGCGCGTTTGACCGCTTTTTTCCAGCCGCTGTAACGGAAGTTACGTTCGGTGGTTTCGATGCCTGGGCGGAATTCACGCTCGATGACCGCTTTTTCCTGCAGCTCATCCAGATTCTGCCAGAAGCCTACTGCCAGACCAGCCAGGTATGCCGCACCCAATGCGGTGACTTCGCGGACTTCCGGGCGCTCAACGCGCGTGCCGAGAATGTCGGACTGGAACTGCATCAGGAAGTTGTTGGCGACCGCACCGCCATCGACGCGCAGGGCGTGCAGGCGAATACCGGAGTCAGCCTGCATTGCTTCCAGAACATCACGAGTCTGATATGCAATAGATTCAAGCGTGGCACGGATGATGTGGTTGGAGTTTACCCCACGGGTCAGACCAAAGATGGCGCCGCGAGCATACGGGTCCCAGTACGGTGCGCCCAGGCCAGTAAATGCCGGAACGACGTACACGCCGTTGGTGTCTTTCACTTTGGTGGCGAAATATTCGGAGTCGAACGCATCGCTGATGAGTTTCATTTCATCACGCAGCCACTGGATAGATGCGCCAGCCATAAATACCGCACCTTCCAGCGCGTAGTTCACTTCCCCGGTCGGTCCGCAAGCGATGGTGGTCAGCAGTCCGTTTTCGGACTTAACGGCTTTCTCGCCGGTGTTCATCAGCATGAAGCAGCCGGTACCGTAAGTGTTTTTCGCCATCCCTTCCTTCACGCACAGCTGGCCAAACAGCGCCGCCTGCTGGTCACCAGCGATACCGGAGATAGGAATACGAATGCCGCCTTTACCACCGATGTTGGTTTGGCCGTACACTTCAGAAGAGCGACGAACTTCAGGCAGCATTGCACGCGGAATATCCAGCGCATCCAGCATCGTGTCATCCCAGTCCAGGGAGTGGATGTTGAACAGCATGGTACGTGAGGCGTTGGTGTAATCCGTGACGTGTACACGTCCCTGCGTCATTTTCCAGATAAGCCAGGTATCTACGGTACCGAACAGCAGTTCGCCGCGACGAGCGCGCTCACGCGAGCCTTCTACGTGGTCGAGGATCCACTTCACTTTGGTGCCGGAGAAGTACGGGTCAATGACCAGACCTGTATTATTACGGATGTACTCTTCCATACCGTCGCGCTTGAGCTTTTCGCAGATATCCGCGGTACGACGACACTGCCACACAATCGCGTTATAGATAGGTTTACCGGTTTCGCGTTCCCAGACAATGGTGGTTTCACGCTGGTTGGTAATACCGATCGCTGCAATTTCATCGGAACTGATATCGGCTTTCGCCAGAACTTCTACCAGCGTGGAGCTTTGGGTCGCCCAAATTTCCATCGGGTCATGTTCTACCCAACCTGCTTTCGGGTAGATTTGCTCGAATTCGCGCTGTGAAACGGCAACGATATTCGCATCGTGGTCCATTACGACCGCGCGGGAGCTGGTGGTGCCCTGGTCGAGTGCAACGATATATTTTTTTTCAGTCATAATTTTTTGTCCCGTAGTCACATTACTGCGAAGCTTTTTGTTGAGTGTTGGCCGCAACGTCTTTTTCTTCAATCGCGCAGACATCGCACGGTAAATGACGACCAATCAGTTTGCGATATGCCCATGCGCCCAAAATCGCGCCGGTAATCGGGCCAAACACCGGAACCAGGAAGTAAGGGATATCGCGACCACCCGTGAAGGCAATCTCACCCCATCCGGCCATCCAGGCGAAGAGTTTCGGTCCGAAGTCACGTGCCGGGTTCATCGCAAAACCTGTCAGCGGACCCATGGAAGCACCAATAACGGCAATCAACAAGCCGATCAGCAGTGGTGCCAGCGGACCACGAGGTACACCGTTACCATCGTCGGTCAGAGCCAGAATCAGCCCCATTAGAATAGCGGTAATGACCATTTCAACCGCGAAGGCCTGCACAAAATTGATATGCGGGTTCGGATAGGTGGAGAAAGTACCTGCCAGACCCAGGCTCTCGGTACTGCCGCGTACGATATGGTTAGTTTGTTCGAAATCGAGGAAAAGATTGTAATAAAGCCCGTAAACCAGTGCCGCTGCGCAAAAGGCGCCGGCAATTTGCGAAATAATAAAAGGAACAACTTTGCGTTTATCAAAACAGGCGAACAGCCAGAGTGCGATGGTTACCGCGGGATTCAGGTGTGCACCAGAAACGCCTGCGGTCAGATAGATAGCCATCGCTACCCCCAGACCCCAGATGATACTGATTTCCCACTGACCAAAAGTAGCCCCAGCCACTTTAAGTGCAGCGACACAGCCCACACCGAAGAAAATCAACAACCCGGTACCGAGGAATTCAGCAATGCACTGGCCTTTTAAGGTTGATGTTTGACTCATAATCGGATCCTGAAGAGAGTTTAATGTTTATTGTGTGCGAGAAGGTCACTGACATCCCCGGAGCCGGTAGGCACACTGTTAATTTATCGTTAACGCGCAAAAACGAGAAATATCGAAATTAAAATGTGTGTACTGCATCAACAAAATGAGCGTTTTCGCGCCATTGTGAGGTATTTGTTATACAAAAATAGTGTGAGCTGAATCATTTCACTGATCAACCTGTTAACACTTAAGAGTTATGACAGTAATGTCACCAGGAGAAAGACTAAAAGTGTTGCAAACCGCAATCTGCGCGGGATGCTGCTGGACAGGGATGACGCGGCTTCATACAATCGGTGTTAAGTAGAGTGCGCTCGTTTTTATTAAGGCGTCGCCGGTTATCGGGACGAGGATTTTTATCCATCAACGCCTTGCAATTCAGGAGAGGTATGACGATGTCATTAGAAGTGTTTGAGAAACTGGAAGCAAAAGTACAGCAGGCGATTGATACCATCACGCTGTTGCAGATGGAAATCGAAGAGCTGAAAGAAAAGAACAACTCACTGTCGCAGGAAGTTCAGACTGCACAGCAGCAGCGTGAAGAACTGGAGCGTGAGAACAATAGCCTGAAAGAACAGCAGAGCGGCTGGCAGGATCGTCTGCATGCCCTGCTGGGTCGTATGGAAGAAGTCTAATTACGCTTTATCTTTCGCGCCGTAGCTGCGTTGGCCGCGCTCAGTTACCCCAGTCACGTAGTTTACTACGCTCCTGGGGATACCTTCGTTTGCCGCCTTGCTACAACACGAAATCTTTCGCGTAACCGCCCCTGATTGTAGGCCGGATAAGGCGTAAGCCGCCATCCGGCAATCAGTGACACGCATAAAAAAGGCACCTTGCGGTGCCTTTTTCGCTTACTCGATATCGAGCGGGTCTTCGGAGAGGATTATCCCGGTGTTATCGGCGTACAGGTGGTCGCCGGAGAAGAACGTCACGCCACCGAAGTTGACGCGTACATCGCTTTCTCCAATGCCTTCACCTGAGGCACCTACCGGAATAGCGGCAATCGCCTGAATGCCGATATCCAGTTCTTCCAGATCGTCTACCTGGCGTACTGAGCCGTAGATGACCAGACCTTCCCATTCATTCTGTACGGCCAGCCGTGCCAGTTCGGCATCGACCAGCGCACGACGGACAGAACCGCCGCCATCGACCAGCAGAATGCGACCACGGCCGTTTTGTTCGAGCAGATCGTACAGCAACCCGTTGTCCTCGAAACATTTTACCGTGATGATTTGTCCGCCAAACGACGACCGTCCTCCAAAGTTAGAGAACAGCGGTTCCACGACGTTGACATCTTCCTGATAGATGTCACAAAGCTCGGATGTATCGTATTTCATAGGCTTAACGTTCAGTTGCTGCGAGAATTTTTAGTATATCGCGCTATGTGTACTGTTGGCAAAATCATCAATTGTTAATTGATATTTGTCAGTTAAAGAGACCACTGACTTAAGAAAATTCCAACGACAAACAGCAGGTTAGTTAACAATGCCGCTTTTACGGTGCGTTCCAGCATCGGACGCATTGCAGCCGGGTCCATCTCGCGCATTACATAGCGAGCCTGTTTGATCAGCAGCGGAGCGGCGAGGATAAACAGCCATCCCCACAGGCTTTGCAGTGAGAACAGGTTGAACAGTGCCAGACAGACCAGCGTGCCCATCAGCAGACAGGCGTGGTAGCGGCGGGCATTGACAGCACCTAAACGTACGACCAGCGTGTTCTTGCCGTTCTCTCTGTCGCTGTTGATATCGCGCAGGTTATTGACGTTGAGCACGGCGGTTGCCAGCAGGCCGCAGGCGGTGGCAGGCAGAATCAGCGCTGGAATCAACGTATGCGCCTGCAGGTACCAACTTCCCATTACGCTGAGCCAGCCGAAGAATACCAGCACAGAAATATCGCCCAGGCCGATATATCCGTAAGGGCGATTACCCACGGTGTAGGTGATCGCGGCGATAATCGACAGACCGCCGAGCACCAGGAAACCGACAAAATCCGCCAGCGTGTGACAGGCTACAGCAACCAGGGCTAGCCCGGACAGACAGATCAGCACCACGGTGACGATCAGCGCGCGCTTCATCTGCTGTTGGGTGATGACCCCTTTTTGCATACCGCGCAGCGGTCCAATACGGTCGGGTTTGTCGCTGCCTTTAACGGCATCGCCATAGTCGTTAGCGAGATTGGACAGAATTTGCAGCAGTCCTGCCGTAATCAATGCCAGCAGAGCAACCAGCGGATCGAAGTATCCTTGCCACCATGCTAATGCCGTACCGACGATGATCGCCGCGAAGGCGAGCGGTAAGGTCTTAGGTCGTAAACTTTCCAGCCAGGCTTGTGAGCGGCTAATTTGTTGTTGTTCAGTCATATTTAGCGCCAATAAAAATGGGGCTTTATCAGCCCCATCAACAGTGATGAAAATGCATTGAACGCGATTATAGGATAAAACGGCTCAGATCTTCATCTGCGACCAGCGCATCCAGATGTTTGCTCACATATTCGGCATCAATTGTGATGCTTTGGCCGTTCAAATCACTCGCATCATAGGAAATATCTTCCATCAGACGTTCCAGAACGGTATGCAGACGACGTGCACCGATGTTTTCGGTGGTTTCGTTAACCTGCCAGGCCGCTTCGGCAATGCGTTTAATACCGGATTCAGTGAAGTTGATGTCCACACCTTCAGTCGCCATCAGCGCTTTGTACTGGACGGTGATGGAGGCATTCGGTTCGGTAAGGATACGCTCAAAATCGCTGGTGGTCAGCGCCTGCAGCTCGACACGAATCGGCAGACGACCCTGCAGTTCTGGGATCAGGTCGGACGGTTTGGCTACCTGGAATGCACCAGAAGCGATAAACAGAATGTGATCTGTTTTCACCATGCCGTGCTTGGTGGAGACCGTGCAGCCTTCAACCAGCGGCAGCAGGTCGCGCTGTACGCCTTCACGGGACACGTCCGGGCCGGAGGATTCACCGCGCTTACAGATTTTGTCGATTTCGTCGATAAACACGATCCCGTGCTGCTCAACGGCGTCGATAGCTTCTTGTTTCAGCTCTTCCGGGTTCACCAGTTTGGCCGCTTCCTCTTCAATCAGCAGCTTCATCGCGTCTTTGATTTTCAGCTTACGCGGTTTTTGCTTCTGACCGCCCAGGTTCTGGAACATGGACTGCAGCTGGCTGGTCATCTCTTCCATTCCTGGAGGCGCCATAATTTCAACGCCCATCGGTGCGGCCGCGAGATCGATTTCGATCTCTTTATCATCCAGCTGGCCTTCACGCAGTTTTTTACGGAATGCCTGACGCGCTGCAGAAGGTTCCTGCGGCTGCTCTGACTGCCCCCAGTTATTTTTAGCTGGTGGGATCAGCACGTCGAGAATGCGTTCTTCCGCCATCTCTTCGGCACGGAAGCGGTTTTTCTCAATTGCCTGCACGCGGACCATTTTGATGGCAGCATCGGTCAGATCGCGGATGATGGAATCTACTTCTTTACCAACATAGCCGACTTCGGTGAATTTTGTTGCTTCAACTTTGATGAACGGCGCGTTGGCTAGTTTTGCCAGACGACGGGCGATTTCGGTTTTACCGACGCCGGTCGGGCCAATCATCAGAATGTTTTTCGGCGTGACTTCATGACGCAACTCTTCGTTGAGCTGCATACGACGCCAGCGGTTACGCAGGGCGATCGCCACGGAACGCTTAGCGTTATCCTGGCCGATGATGTGTTTGTTCAGTTCGCTGACAATTTCGCGTGGGGTCATTTCAGACATGGGGGATCCTTACGCTTTGGAGTTCAATTCTTCGATGGTATGGAAGTGGTTGGTATAAATGCAGATATCCCCTGCAATATCCAACGCTTTCTCAGCAATCTCGCGTGCGCCAAGCTCGGTATTTTCAAGCAGAGCGCGTGCAGCAGCCTGGGCGTAGGGACCGCCGGAGCCGATAGCAATCAGATCGTTTTCTGGCTGGATGACGTCGCCGTTACCGGTGATGATGAGCGATGCAGTTTCATCTGCGACGGCCAGCAGCGCTTCGAGTTTGCGCAGCATACGGTCGGTACGCCAGTCTTTTGCCAGTTCAACGGCAGCTTTCACCAGGTGACCCTGGTGCATTTCCAGTTTGCGTTCAAACAGTTCAAACAGCGTGAATGCATCCGCAGTACCGCCCGCAAAGCCCGCGATGACTTTATCGTTGTACAGACGGCGGACTTTCTTCACGTTGCCTTTCATTACGGTGTTACCCAGTGTGGCCTGACCATCACCGGCGATTACCACATGGCCGTTACGGCGTACGCTTACTATTGTTGTCACGAGCAGACCCCTTGGTTACAAATGCAATGTACAGGCCCCGCACAGTGTACGGGGCGTAATGCAAGTATAGATGGGGGGGATTTTGGGGGTTTCAACCCCCAGTGGAGAGTCGAATGCAGTTTGTGTGACCAGCAACCTTCAGGCGGCTGATGGTGTTGTCGGCATTCTCTTTGCCTTTGACCGGACCAATGACCACACGATTCCAGCCGTTATTGGTGGTAATACGGGAGTTAAAGCCTTCAAAGGCCAGCTGCGCACGCACAGTTTCTGCCTGCTCAGCGCCTTTAAATGATCCGCACTGAACCATCCAGCGGCGTTCATCTTTTTTCTCAGCAGTTTGTTTTGGCGGCTGCGTTTCATTCGTTATCGGCGCGGCCGGCTGCGGTTTTGGCTGAGCAGCGGTGGTATGCGCTGGCGTTTGCAGCAGATCCTGATACGGCTGTTGCGCCGCCGGTTTTGGCTGCGGTTTCGGCTGCTGTACCGGCGCGGCTTGTGCTGTACGCGTTTGCTGCTGCTGATACGGCTGTTCTGTTGCCCGTGGACGCGGCTGCTGAGCCTGCTGCTGTGCGTTATTCCACTGCTGCTGTTGCACCTGACGCTGACGCTGCAGCGTTTGCTGGCGTTGTTCAGGCGTTTGCTCGTTCCACGGTACTTCGTTGAGCTGCGTCGGCTGTTGACGCATATCAGCCTGCATTTGCGCCAATAGCTGGCGCTGCTCATTGGTTAGCTGATCGGCATTCAGCACCTCGCCGCCCGCAGACGGTTCGGTAGGCGCACGTACGCCAGGCTGACGGCTTTCCAGCTCTTTGATGTATCGCCAGCGCTCTTCCGGTTTTGGCGGAATGCCATTACCGGTGACTTTCTGGTTTTGCAGCGTTTCGGACTCTTCTTTCTTGTGATGCGTAATGAAGTACAGACCACCGATAAAGGTCACGAGTACGGCTGCAGCAATAGCAACCATTGCGGGCGATACCGCAGGCGTATTGCGTTGTTTTTTCCGTGATGTGCTCTTCTTGCGCCGCGAAGGTGCCGGTTGGCCGCGACGTACATAATCTCGTTGTGCCACTATCGTTTCGCTGTATTTATTCGTTCGTCAGCCCGCCATGTTACTTAAGCGGCGGGCCTTTGACCAGACAGGGGAGTCCGAAAGCACTTTACTTTACGTCAGTGCCCGGGTAGTACCCCGAATAATAAGCTCGCAGTCCAGTAAACGTGAGCCACTGCTGACGCTCTGCCCTTGTAATTGATCGAGCAGTAACAGCATAGCTTCACGTCCGATATCGAAACGCGGCTGTGCGACGGTTGTCAGGGGTGGATCACAAAATTCCGTGAGCGAAATGTTATCAAAGCCAATAATGGATAAATCATCAGGGACTTTCAGACCCTGGCGTTTGGCGTAAGAGAGTGCGCCCAGCGCCATGACGTCGCTGTGACAAAAGACAGCGGTAGGCGGCTGCGGTAGTTCAAGGAGCTGCTTCAACGCATTGGCTCCCGCTTCATAGGTAAAGTCACCGCGCGCGATGAAATGCGGATCGACCGTAATTCCGCTGCGGCGTAATGCCTGAACGTAGCCTTGCAGACGGTAATGGCACAGCGGCATATCTTCGGGTCCGGCGATACAACCAATGCGTTTATGCCCCAGTTCCAGCAGATAATTCATCGCGTTAAAGGCGGCGGTGAGGTTATCAATGTGCACGGTAGGGAGTTCCAGCTCTGGCGCGAACTCGTTCGACATGACCATCGGCGGTAAATTGCGCTGTTCTTCCACGCTGGCATCAAACGGCAGGCGCGAGCTGAGCAGTACCATGCCATCGATCTGCTTGGTGATAATGAGGTTAAGAAACGTCTTTTCCTGCTGGTTCTGGTGCGCGCAGTCGCCAATAAGCACCAGGTATCCCTGTTCTGCGGCAGTCACTTCGATGCCACGAATCACTTCGCTAAAAAACGGATCGCAGATATCCGGCACAATCACCAGAATGGTACGTGACTCATTACGCTTAACGTTACGTCCCATTGATTGGGGTAGATATCCCACTTCCAGTGCTGCCTGCTCAACCTTGTTACGGGTTGACTGTGAGACTTTGTCCGGGTTCATTAATGCGCGGGATACGGTTGCCGTTGAGACTTTCGCCTTCAGAGCAACATCTTTCATCGTAGCGGCGGCAACCTGCTTATTCGGTTTCACTCTTTCTCCTCGCCAGAGAGCTGCTGGCACAGACTCGTCCCTGGATAACCTTCATCTGAAACATTTTTATCAGATAGTGAATGGAAGCGGTTACAGAATTTTCATAAAAAGTGTGATGGATCTTTAATTTTACGATCCGCCTCGCATCGTGAGGGGTTATCCCTCGATGGGATCGACATCCAGCACCCATTTAACCTTGCGTGCATCGGGTAGCGTATTGATCAGTGCCAGCGTGCCGCTGATGATATGTTGCAGACGAATTCGTGATGGATGTTGCAACAATATTTGCCAACGATAACGACCACCGCGTTTGGGCGCCAGTGCGGGAACCGGGCCGAGCACCCAGAGTTTGTCATCGGCCAACGGGCTGGCTTGAATGAGATTCCGTAGCTGCTGCAAGAACATTGGTGCATGCTGGTTGTTATGGTCTTCTGCCCGCACGATCACATGGCTGGTCCACGGTGGAAGCTGGAGCGTTTGCCGCTCGGCCAGCGCCTGTTCGGCAAACGCGTCATAGCCTTTATACAGCAAGGTTTGCAGCAGCGGATGTTCAGGATGGTGCGTTTGCAGCACCACTTCACCTTGCTTCCCGGCGCGTCCGGCACGGCCAGAGACCTGCGTATAGAGCTGGGCGAAGCGTTCTGCTGACCGGAAATCTGCGGAGAATAGCGCACCGTCAACGTCCAGCAGCGCCACCAGAGTGACGTCCGGGAAGTGGTGGCCTTTGGCCAGCATTTGCGTGCCTATAAGAATTCGTGCGCCGCCGCGATGCACTTCCGCCAGATGCTGCTCCAGCGATCCTTTACGGCTGGTGGTGTCGCGATCGATACGTGAAATTGGCACACCGGGGAAAAAAGGTGCCAGAGCCTGCTCAAGCTGTTCGGTGCCGAGTCCTACCGGAACCATATGCGTCGAACCGCAGGAGGGGCACTGACGCGGTATTGGGCGCTGGCTGTCACAGTGGTGGCAACGCAGGTGGTGCTGCGCCTGATGTAGCGTGTAGTAGTGATCGCAACGCGGACATTCTGCAATCCAACCACAGTCGTGGCACAGCAGCGCAGGCGCAAAACCGCGACGGTTCAAAAACAGGATCACCTGGTTATCCGCCTGCAGGTGCTGACGCATACGGGCGATTAGAGCAGGGGCGAGTCCGGCCTGCACTTGCTGACCTTTGAGATCCAGCACGTGCTGAGTGGCTGGGCGCGCATTTCCGGCGCGGCGCGTCAGGCGTAGCATGCGATATTTGTTCTGCCGCACGTTACACAGCGTTTCCAGTGCCGGGGTGGCTGAGCCGAGAATAATCGGGATTTGCTCGCTATGGGCGCGGTAAACCGCGAGGTCGCGCGCATGATAGCGCCAGCCTTCCTGCTGTTTATAAGAGCTGTCGTGCTCTTCGTCGATGACAATCACGCCGAGATTTTTAAACGGCGTAAACAGCGAAGAACGCGTGCCGATAACAATCGCCGCCTCGCCATTTTTTGCTTTCAGCCAGGCTGAAAGACGTTCACTGTCGTTTAAACCGGAGTGCAGGACTTCGACCGGCGCATTAAAACGTTCGCGAAAACGGGCAATAGTTTGCGGCGTCAGGCCAATCTCCGGCACCATCACCAGCGCCTGCTTGCCCTGGGCAAGGACGTTTTCCAGAACGCTGAGATAGACCTCTGTTTTGCCTGATCCCGTTACGCCCGCTAATAGCCAGGCGCTAAAACTGTCTGAGGCGCTGTGAATCGCCCCGACGGCGGTGGCCTGCTCGGTGTTCAGCCGCAGACGCTCACCGGAAACCGCGTAGTGCGTACGCCAGTCGCTAAAGCCTGGTGTTTCGCTCGCCAGATCGCACAGCCCTTTTTTCCGCAGTGCCTGTAATGCGGCATCATTAAATTCCAGTTCAGCCACCTGGTCGCGCCAGATTTTCCCCTGGCGTAGCGCAGCCAGCGCCTGTTGCTGCTTGGGAGAACGCTTCAGGCTGTTGAGGTCAATAACCTGGCCTTCTTCAGTGGCAAACCAGTACCACATGGGCGCGTTTGTCGCCGGGCGTCCCTGGCGCAGTAAAATTGGCAGAGCGTGAAACAGTACGTCACCGATGGGATGATGATAATAATCAGCCGCCCACAACAGCAGACGCCAGACGGAGGTCGAGTAGACCGGTTCGCTGTCCAGCACTTCGAGAACGGCTTTCAATTCGCTCCGCGGCAGTTCACTGTGCTCGCTGACGGAAAGGACGATACCCACGCGCTCCTGCTGCTTGCCAAAGGGCACGCGTACACGACACCCGGCTTTGGCACTCAAGCCTTCCGGCAGGAGGTAGTCAAAGGTGCGAGGTAGCGGAACAGGTAAGGCAACGTGCGCAACGGGCATTGAATCATCCTGACTTGAAATCTGGCGGGTTAGTATACACATTAGTGGAGGGTAGAATGCGGATCAGTTTGCATGAGCAGGTTAATTTCTGTATGATTCGCCGCCTTTGATGCAAATTGATTGCGTCAAACAATGACCATTACCCGAGAGTTTCAGGCTGTTGATGCAGCGTGAAAGGTGACGGGGAATAATTAACATCGCGTGGTGTCTGGCGTTAGGGCTGGAAGAGCGACGCGGCCTTAAACCGAGGTTTTCCCATGAAAAAAGATATTCACCCGAAATACGAAGAAATTACTGCAAACTGCTCTTGCGGTAACGTCATGAAAATCCGCTCTACCGTCGGTCACGATCTGAACCTGGACGTGTGCGGTCAGTGCCACCCGTTCTATACTGGCAAGCAGCGTGATGTTGCTACCGGTGGCCGTGTTGATCGCTTCAACAAGCGTTTCAGCATCCCAGGCAGCAAGTAAGTTTCAGCTGTCAGAAAAAAGCGCCTTATGGCGCTTTTTTTGTTTCTGCGCTTCAGAACTGAAATATATATTGATGTATTGAATAATCTATTTTATTCAATAAATAAAACGGTGTTTTATTTTTTCGATAAAATATTGCAACTGGTGATCTGCGTCCTTTTTATCTTCTGTCTTTTGCCACTTTTACCAGCTCCTGGCAAAATACCAAAGGTTTCTGCTTTCTTTCTAAAATACACTTTCGTGGAAATATAAAATTAATCTAAAAGCCTTTTTGTTTTCCCATTTTATGGACAAACGAGATGGATTATTTCCGTTGTTGAGTGTGAAGAGGGATTGTCATGAAATTTAAATCTGCGTTATTACTGATTACATTATTCTCTGCGGCCGCACAGGCGGGTTATGTTGATTACCGACATGAATATTATGACGATGGACGTAATTACGATCGTGTGTATATGTCTCACCGTTTTGCCACGGGTTTTGGTGTGGCAGTAGAAGCCATTTCTCGTTCCGAAAACACGCAGTCAAATGATGCGTGGAATAATATGGAAAGTAACGGCAACGAGTATACCGCAAGCTATCAGTTCACCTGGCAGGGTCTTGTCTGGCAGCCCGGCATTGCAATCGAAACGGGCGATAATATCGCGATTTATAAGCCTTATATCCGCGTACAGTACAACATCAACGACAACTGGTGGACCGCGTTCCGCTATCGTCAGGAATACATGCGCAGAAACACTGACGGCAAAGATGACCGCATGGTCTATCGTCCGGAAGCCTGGCTTGGTTATAACGTCAATGACTGGATGTTTGAGCTAAATGGTATTTATAAAATTGCCGATAGCGAAGATTTATATAACAACCGGAAAGATGATTATGAATATAACTTCCGCGTGGCGTACAAATTAGGCTCCTGGGTTCCATTTGTTGAGGTTGGCAACGTTTCCTCGGGTTATAACACAACAACGACAGACGATCGTCAGACCCGTTATCGTGTCGGTCTTGGTTATAACTTTTAATCGGTAATAGTTTTCGTATCGGCTGATTACGTCGATAAGCATAGTTTGTGTGAATAATATGTCTAAGGAGTTGACATCATGTCTAATGATGGAACTATTATCGGAAATAATGAAACCACTGCCGTCAGGCCTTTCGGAATTAGAGATAAAATTGGTTATTTATGTGGTGACCTCGGAACCTGTTTTATTCTTGGCTTAGTTAATAGTTTTTTAATGATTTATTATACTAACGTCCTCGGTATTTCCGGCGTTATTGTTGGCTCACTCTATTTTGTGACCAAACTCTTTGATGCGTTCGTTGATGTTGGTGTAGGGCGCTTATGCGATACCTCTAAACTGACGGTACATGGACGTTTCAACCCGTGGGTGCGTCGCATGAAGTATCCATTTTGCATCATTGCGGTTGTCCTGTTCCTGCCGTTTGTGAATGATTTTTCTTATACGGCGAAAATCATCTACATCTGCTGCTCCTATTTCATTTACGGTTCGCTGTTATCTACCGTGAGTATTCCGTACGGTGCTATGTCTGCGGCGATTAGCTCGAATCCTGAAGATCGTGTATCGCTTTCAACCTGGCGTAGCGTTGGGTCAGCAATCGGCGGTGGGGCAACTGGCTTTTTCATTCCAATCCTGATGTACACCACCCTGGTGGATGGAAGCCAGGTGATTTCCGGGCAACACTTCTTCTGGATTTCCATTGGTTGCGCAGTGCTGGGCTTGATCTTTTTATCCTTGACCTGTCATTTAACGACGGAGCGCGTGCGCGTGGAGAGAAAAGAGAGCATGCCCGTTTCGGTGTTGCTGAAGGGACTGGCACGCAATAAGGCGCTGATTGTTTTAGTGGTTGTGGATTTGCTGATTGTAATTAATCAGGGGTTGTCCGGTACCAACATGACTTACCTGTTTAATGACTATTTCCACAATAAAGAGGCGATGTCAGTCGCGTTGCTGTTTACCTTTGGTTCCCTGGTTTTGCTGGCGCCATCGGCATCCTGGCTCACGAAGCGGTTTGGTAAAAAAGAAGCCAGCGTAGGCGCGTTGCTTTTTGCCGTGGTCATGTATGTGATTATGTACTTTGTCCACATTACGGATGCAAAGGTCTATCTGGTTTTCTTGTTCCTGGCGACGCTGGGTGCAGGGTTATTCAACCTGATGATTTGGGCGTTTATGACTGATGTTTGTGACTACCATCAGTATGTCACTGGCGATCGCGAGGATGGCACGGTTTATGGTGTGAACTTCTTTGCGCGCAAGGTTGGTCAGGCATGCGCAGGGGCGATTGGTGGCTTTATGTTGGCTATCATTGGCTATCAATCATCGTCAACAGGTGGTGCAGTGCAAACCAGCATTGTGCAGGAAAATATTTATACGATGGCGAATCTCTTGCCGGCGCTATGCCTGTTTTTGGCGGCGGTCATTCTGATTTATTTCTATCCATTGAACCGTACGGAAACGCTCAAAATGGAAGAAACATTGAATAAACTCAATGGTATTAGTAAGTAACACTGTGAGAAAAGGCGGGAGCATTCCCGCCTCTACACGCCCATTGCTGTTCTAACTATCAGTATTCCCACGTTTCCGGGTTGATACCCAGTTCACGCATGATTACCTTTGCTTCTTCCGGGATTTCATCACTGCGTTCTTTACGCAGGTCGTCATCGTTGGGTAAGGGTTGCCCAGTAAAAGCATGCAGAAACGCTTCACACAGCAGTTCGCTGTTGGTGGCGTGGCGCAGGTTGTTCACCTGACGACGCGTGCGTTCATCGGTAAGGATTTTTAACACCTTCAGAGGAATGGAAACCGTAATTTTTTTGACTTGCTCACTCTTCTTACCGTGCTCAGCGTATGGGCTGATATATTCGCCGCTCCATTCAGCCATGAGATACCTAATCCTCTTCGTCATTAATATTGAGGCCAGAACCTGAGCCCGGACCATAATTGCGCGTAGTTTATCGTAGTGGCGTGGCCCTGACACGAAGTAAGCCGACGCAGATGTACGCTAATGCATATAATTTTAACGGCTATTTCCAGTTTGCTCAATCTATACGCAAAGAAGTTTAGATGTCCAGATGTATTGACGGCTATCGTAACTATGATTACTCTGGTGTCTGACTTTTCACCGACTCAGCCAGGATCTCCTCAATATGACGCGTAAACAGGCCACCATCGCAGTGCGTAGCGGGTTAAATGACGACGAACAGTACGGTTGCGTTGTCCCGCCGATTCACCTCTCCAGCACCTATAACTTTACCGGATTTAATGAACCTCGCGCCCATGACTATTCGCGTCGCGGCAACCCAACGCGCGATGTTGTTCAGCGTGCGCTGGCGGAACTGGAAGGCGGTGCAGGTGCTGTGCTGACCAATACTGGCATGTCGGCGATTCATCTGGTGACCACGGTCTTCCTCAAGCCAGGCGATCTGCTGGTCGCACCGCATGACTGCTACGGCGGGAGCTACCGACTGTTTGACAGTCTGGCAAAACGTGGCTGTTACCGCGTCCTGTTTGTCGATCAAGGAGATGAGCAGGCATTGCAGGCCGCATTGGCGGAAAAACCGAAGCTGGTGCTGGTAGAAAGCCCAAGCAACCCGCTGCTGCGCGTGGTGGATATTGCAAAAATCTGTCAGCTGGCGCGTGAAGCTGGCGCGATCAGCGTGGTCGACAACACTTTTTTAAGCCCGGCACTGCAAAATCCACTGGCATTGGGCGCCGATCTGGTGTTGCATTCATGCACGAAATATTTAAACGGTCACTCAGACGTGGTGGCTGGTGTTGTGATAGCGAAAGATCCGGAAACGGTCACTGAACTGGCATGGTGGGCGAATAATATTGGTGTGACCGGCGGCGCGTTTGATAGTTATCTGCTGTTGCGCGGCCTGCGTACTCTGTCTCCTCGTATGGAGGTGGCGCAACGTAATGCTCAGGCGATAGTCGATTATCTGCAAACTCAGCCGCTGGTGAAAAAATTGTATCACCCGTCATTGCCGGATAATCAGGGCCATGAGATTGCTGCACGTCAGCAAAAAGGCTTTGGCGCGATGTTAAGTTTTGAACTGGATGGTGATGAGCAAACGCTGCGCCGCTTCCTCGGCGGGTTGTCATTGTTTACGCTGGCGGAATCGTTAGGGGGCGTTGAAAGTCTGATCTCCCACGCCGCAACCATGACACACGCGGGCATGGCGCCAGAAGCGCGTGCTGCTGCCGGAATTTCCGAAACGCTGCTGCGTATCTCCACCGGTATTGAAGATGGCGAAGATTTAATTGCCGACCTGGAAAATGGCTTCCGGGCTGCAAACAAGGGGTAAACATGAGTGTGATTGCGCAGGCAGGGGCGAAGGGTCGTCAACTGCACAAATTTGGTGGTAGTAGTCTGGCTGATGTGAAATGTTATCTGCGTGTCGCAGGCATTATGGCGGAGTACTCGCAGCCTGATGACATGATGGTTGTTTCAGCCGCAGGCAGTACCACTAACCAGTTGATTAGCTGGCTGAAATTAAGCCAGACCGATCGCCTTTCTGCGCATCAGGTTCAACAGGCGTTACGCCGCTATCAGAGCGAGCTTATCAGCGGTTTGTTACCGCCTGATATAGCGGATGGACTAATTGGTGCGTTTATTCACGATCTGGAGCGTCTGGCTGGATTACTCGACAGTGGCGTGAACGATGCCGTCTATGCTGAGGTTGTTGGGCATGGTGAGGTATGGTCCGCGCGTTTGATGTCTGCGGTCCTTAACCAACAGGGGCTGGAGTCAGCCTGGCTGGATGCGCGCGATTTTTTACGTGCTGAACGCGGTGCCCAGCCGCAGGTAGATGAAGGTCTTTCTTACCCGCTGCTACAGCAACTGCTGGCGCAGCATCCGGGTAAACGGCTGGTGGTTACCGGCTTTATTAGCCGCAGCAATTGCGGTGAAACGGTCCTGCTGGGGCGTAACGGCTCCGACTACTCGGCGACGCAGGTTGGCGCGCTGGCGGGCGTTTCTCGCGTAACTATCTGGAGCGATGTCGCCGGGGTTTACAGCGCGGATCCGCGTAAAGTAAAAGACGCCTGTTTGCTGCCGCTGCTGCGTCTGGATGAAGCCAGCGAGCTGGCGCGTCTGGCGGCACCGGTTCTCCATGCCCGTACCTTACAGCCGGTTTCCGGTAGCGATATCGATCTCCAACTGCGTTGTAGCTATACGCCGGAGCAGGGTTCAACGCGCATTGAACGCGTACTGGCCTCCGGTACCGGGGCGCGTATTGTGACCAGTCATGATGACGTCTGCCTGATTGAGTTTTTGGTTCCGACTGGCCAGGACTTTAAGCTGGCTTATAAAGAGATTGATCAGGTTTTAAAACGTACCCAGGTGCGTCCGCTGGCAGTGGGTGTGCATCCTGACCGCCAACTGCTGCAATTTTGCTATACCTCCGAAGTCGCTGACGGCGCACTGAAAATTCTGGATGAAGCTGGTCTGCCGGGCGAGCTGCGTTTGCGCCAGGGGCTGGCGCTGGTAGCGATGGTCGGGGCGGGCGTCACCCGTAATCCGCTGCACTGCCACCGTTTCTGGCAACAGTTGAAAGGTCAGCCGGTTGAATTCACCTGGCAATCGGAAGAGGGTATCAGCCTGGTCGCGGTACTGCGTACTGGGCCAACAGAGAGCCTGATTCAGGGCCTGCATCAGTCAATTTTCCGCGCGGAAAAACGCATTGGTCTGGTGTTGTTCGGCAAAGGCAACATTGGTTCGCGCTGGCTGGAGCTGTTCGCTCGCGAGCAGAGCACGCTCTCAGCGCGCACCGGATTAGAGTTTGTGCTGGCGGGTGTGGTTGATAGCCGTCGTAGCCTGCTGAATTACGAAGGGCTGGATGCCAGCCGCGCGTTAGCTTTCTTTGATGACGAGGCAGTAGAGCAGGATGAAGAGTCTCTATTCCTGTGGATGCGTGCTCACCCGTATGATGATTTAGTGGTGCTGGACGTTACTGCCAGCGAGCAACTTGCGGATCAGTATCTGGATTTTGCCAGCCATGGTTTCCACGTTATCAGCGCCAACAAACTGGCGGGGGCGAGCAGCAGTCATAATTATCGCCAAATTCATGACGCTTTTGAAAAAACCGGCCGCCACTGGCTGTATAACGCCACCGTGGGAGCAGGTTTGCCGATCAATCATACCGTGCGCGATCTGATTGATAGTGGAGATACCATTCTGTCGATCAGCGGGATCTTCTCCGGTACGTTGTCGTGGTTGTTCCTGCAATTTGATGGCACGGTCCCGTTCACCGATCTGGTGGATCAGGCGTGGCAACAGGGGCTGACTGAACCCGATCCGCGCGTAGATCTTTCCGGCAAAGATGTGATGCGTAAGCTGGTGATTCTGGCGCGTGAAGCAGGTTACGACATCGAACCGGACCAGGTTCGCGTGGAATCGCTGGTGCCTGCGCATTGTGAAGAAGGCTCTATTGACCATTTCTTTGAGAATGGTGATGAGCTGAACGAGCAGATGGTGCAGCGTCTGGAAGCGGCGCGTGAAATGGGGCTGGTGCTACGCTATGTGGCGCGTTTTGATGCTAACGGTAAAGCGCGCGTTGGTGTTGAGGCGGTTCGTCCTGAACACCCGCTGGCGGCGCTGTTGCCGTGCGATAACGTATTCGCCATTGAAAGCCGCTGGTATCGCGATAACCCGCTGGTGATCCGTGGACCGGGCGCAGGTCGTGACGTCACCGCCGGCGCTATTCAGTCAGACATCAACCGTCTGGCGCAGCTGCTGTAGTTTTTGTTGCCGGATGATCCGGCCGACGGTTCGTTTGTGACCCAGGCCGGATAAAATACGTCAACAGCCATCTGCATAATCACTTCAACGCTCTCATCCTGCGTTAAACCTACCCGTATTACGTCTTACCCGCGCTCTGGCCAGAGGCGAGTCTGTCACCGTTCTCGTTAACGGCTTGCAGACGGTCATGCCACAATTCCCCATCATTTCAGGCTGATGTGAATTTTTTTCACGTTGGCTGAGTATTCCTCACCTTTAACGATGATTTTTGTGTTGACGCCAGCGTGCTTTTCCGTCATTTTTACATCTAGACGTCTAAACGTATAGCAGTTCACAACACAACATATAACGACAAAAGATTGATGAGGTAAGGTATGAGCTTTTTTCACGCCAACCAGCGGGAAGCCCTGAATCAGAGCCTGGCGGAAGTACAGGGTCAGATTAACGTTTCGTTTGAGTTTTTCCCGCCGCGCACCAGTGAAATGGAGCAAACCCTGTGGAACTCCATCGATCGCCTGAGCAACCTGAAGCCGAAGTTTGTTTCAGTCACCTACGGTGCAAACTCTGGTGAGCGCGACCGCACTCACAGCATTATTAAAGGTATTAAGGATCGCACTGGCCTTGAAGCGGCTCCGCACCTGACCTGTATTGATGCTACCCGCGATGAGCTGCGGACCATTGCTCAGGACTACTGGAATAACGGTATTCGTCATATTGTTGCTCTGCGCGGTGACTTGCCGCCGGGAAGCGGTAAACCGGATATGTATGCCTCTGACCTGGTGACTCTGCTGAAAGACGTTGCGGACTTTGATATCTCCGTTGCGGCTTATCCGGAAGTACACCCAGAAGCGAAGAGCGCTCAGGCCGATTTGCTGAACCTGAAGCGTAAGGTTGATGCCGGTGCAAACCGCGCCATTACTCAGTTTTTCTTCGATGTGGAAAGCTATCTACGTTTTCGCGATCGCTGCGTGTCTGCGGGAATCGATGTGGAAATTATTCCGGGTATCCTGCCAGTCTCCAACTTTAAACAGGCGAAAAAATTTGCCGATATGACCAATGTTCGTATCCCTTCCTGGATGTCGACCATGTTTGATGGTCTGGATGATGATGCGGAAACCCGCAAGCTGGTAGGTGCAAACATCGCTATGGACATGGTGAAAATCCTCAGTCGCGAAGGGGTGAAAGATTTTCACTTCTATACCCTTAACCGTGCCGAGATGAGCTACGCTATTTGTCACACACTGGGTGTAAGACCGAATTAAACAGATGCCCCAGCCCTCTACGGAGGGCTTTTTATTGATCATTTTGATCTACATCTCTGTAACTTTAAATATAAAAGGAATTAGCTATCGAATCTGTGGGTTTTTTCGACTATATCTTATCTCTGGTGGTGTATATCGTAGTCAGAACACTGTAAAGGGAGCATATAGATGAGCATGTCCGACGATAGCCAAAACGCATCAACTGCCGGTAAGTGTCCTTTTCATCAGGGCGGTCACGATCAGAGTGCGGGAGCAGGAACGAACAACCGCGACTGGTGGCCCAATCAACTCCGTGTAGATCTTTTAAACCAACATTCCAACCGTTCTAACCCGCTGGGTGAGGACTTCGACTACCGAAAAGAGTTTAGCAAACTCGACTATTCTGCCCTGAAAGGGGATCTCAGAGCCCTTCTGTCCGAATCTCAACCGTGGTGGCCCGCTGACTGGGGAACCTATGCCGGATTATTTATCCGCATGGCATGGCACGGTGCAGGGACCTATCGCTCCATCGATGGACGCGGTGGCGCGGGTCGCGGACAGCAGCGTTTTGCGCCACTGAACTCCTGGCCGGACAACGTCAGCCTGGATAAAGCGCGTCGTCTGCTTTGGCCAATCAAGCAGAAATATGGCCAGAAAATTTCCTGGGCCGACCTGTTTATCCTTGCGGGTAACGTGGCGCTGGAAAACTCAGGCTTCCGTACCTTCGGCTTCGGTGCCGGTCGTGAAGACGTCTGGGAACCGGATCTCGACGTAAACTGGGGTGATGAAAAAGCCTGGCTGACCCACCGTCATCCGGAAGAACTGGCAAAAGCGCCGCTGGGCGCAACCGAAATGGGCCTTATCTATGTGAACCCGGAAGGGCCGGACCATAGCGGCGAACCGCTCTCTGCGGCAGCGGCTATTCGCGCGACCTTCGGTAACATGGGCATGAACGACGAAGAAACCGTAGCGCTGATTGGCGGCGGTCATACGTTGGGCAAAACTCACGGTGCTGCACCGGCTTCGCACGTAGGCGCCGATCCAGAATCCGCACCAATTGAAGCGCAGGGCCTGGGCTGGGCCAGCAGCTACGGCAGCGGCGCGGGTGCAGACGCAATTACTTCCGGTCTGGAAGTGGTCTGGACGCAGACGCCGACCCAATGGAGCAACTATTTCTTCGAGAACCTGTTCAAATATGAATGGGTACAAACCCGCAGTCCGGCAGGTGCGATTCAATTTGAAGCGGTTGACGCACCGGAAATTATCCCCGATCCGTTCGATCCGTCGAAAAAACGTAAGCCAACAATGTTGGTTACCGACCTGACGCTGCGTTTCGATCCGGAGTTCGAGAAGATCTCCCGTCGTTTCCTGAACGATCCGCAGGCCTTCAACGAAGCATTTGCCCGCGCATGGTTTAAGCTGACGCACCGTGATATGGGGCCAAAAGCACGTTACATCGGACCGGAAGTGCCAAAAGAAGATCTGATTTGGCAAGACCCGCTGCCGCATGCGTTCTTTAACCCAAGCGAAGAAGATATCCTGAAACTGAAGGCGACCATTGCCGCTTCCGGGTTGTCCGTGGGCGAACTGGTATCGGTAGCGTGGGCTTCGGCATCAACGTTCCGCGGTGGGGATAAACGTGGCGGCGCTAACGGTGCGCGTCTGGCGCTGGACCCACAGCGTGGCTGGGATGTGAATGCTACCGCGGCACGCGTACTGCCTGTGCTGGAAGGCATTTATAAGTCAGCCCATACCGCTTCGTTAGCCGATATTATCGTGCTGGCCGGTGTTGTCGGTATAGAGCAGGCGGCTAGCGCTGCGGGTGTCAGCATTAAAGTACCTTTTGCGCCGGGCCGCGTGGATGCGCGTCAGGACCAAACGGATATTGAGATGTTTGAACTGCTTGAGCCGATTGCCGATGGTTTCCGTAACTACCGCGCTCGTCCTGACGTATCGACCACCGAGTCGCTGCTGATTGATAAAGCACAGCAGCTGACGCTGACCGCACCGGAAATGACCGTGCTGGTGGGCGGTATGCGCGTACTGGGCACCAACTTCGACGGCAGCCAGCATGGCGTCTTTACCGATCGTCCTGGCGTGCTCAGCACTGACTTCTTCGTCAATCTGCTGGATATGCGCCATGAGTGGAAGGCGGTTGATGAGTCAAAAGAGCTGTTTGAAGGTCGTGACCGTCTGAGCGGCGAAGTAAAATACACGGCAACCCGCGCCGATCTGGTGTTCGGTTCTAACTCCGTACTGCGCGCAGTGGCTGAAGTTTATGCCTGCAGCGATGCTCACGAGAAGTTCGTGAGAGATTTCGTTGCCGCATGGGTGAAAGTGATGAACCTGGATCGTTTCGATCTGCTGTAACAGATAATGCCGGATGTCGCTTGTGCGTATCCGGCATAGTATGAATAAAAAAATCCCCGCGAGTGCGGGGATTTTCTATTTGCAGGTTATTCCCACTCTTGCAGGTAACGTTGACCGTACTGGTCAGCCACCAGCAGGGCGGCATACACCTGGTCCGGCGTTGCGCCGCCAGGCATGTTGTGGATGGTTTCGCCTTCTGCACAGGCTGCCTCAGCCACAATGCGCATTTTCGCCTGAATATCCTGTTTGATGTCCAGTTGCGCCAGGGTAATCGGCAGGCCAACGGAATGGCACAGCGCGGCAACGGTTTCAATTTCATCGACCGGTGCGTTTTCCAGCACCAGCTGCGTCAGCGTACCAAACGCCACTTTCTCGCCGTGATAGTAGTGATGCGCATCCGGGATTGCGGTCAGACCATTATGAATGGCGTGAGCCGCTGCCAGACCACCGCTTTCAAAACCGACGCCACTCAGATAGGTGTTGGCTTCAATAACACGTTCCAGTGCTGGTGTCACCACGTGCTGCTCGGCTGCCAGCATCGCTTTTTCGCCTTCTTCGATCAGCGTATTAAAGCACAGCTCTGCCAGCGCCAGCGCCGCCTGAGTACACTGACCGCCCGCCATGGTGGTTGCGCCGCTGCGTGAACAGGCACGCGCTTCGAACCAGGTTGCCAGCGCATCGCCAATACCCGCAGCTAACAGACGCGCCGGTGCGCCCGCGACAATTTTGGTATCCACAATGACCCTGTCCGGGTTGTTGGGCAGCAGCAGATAGCGATCGAATTCACCGGCATCGGTGTAAATGACGGACAGCGCGCTGCACGGCGCATCGGTAGAGGCGATGGTTGGGGCAATGGCGACAGGCACGCCCATAAAGTGCGCCAGCGCTTTGGCGGTATCCAGCGTTTTACCGCCGCCAATACCAAGTACTGCGCCACACTGCGCTTTTTCCGCTACGCCGCGCAGACGGTCGATTTCGTTTTGTGAACATTCGCCGCCAAACGGTGCAATTTCCAGCGCCAGTCCGGCATCCTGGAAGCTTTTTTCCAGTGCGCCCTGGGCAAAGCCTAAGACAAACTTGTCCCCAACGACCAGCCAGCGTTCTGCCAGTGGTTTGAGGTAGCTGCCAAGACGGGTAATAACATCGGCACCCTGGATGTACTTACCAGGTGATTGAATAATGCGATCCATACTTTATTTCCCTCACAGGTTGATGTGACCAAATGCGTTGTTCCAGTCCTGCTCAAACTTCTCTATTGCTGACTCTACCGCAGGGGTATTGAGCATTTGTTGCGCTACGTCTAATGGCAGGGTGATAGCTTCACATCCTGCCAGTAAGCAATCCAGCGCCTGACGCGGGGTTTTAAAGCTGGCTGCCAGTACCATGCTGTTTGGCGCATGCAGCTCCAGTAACGTTTGCAGTTCTTGTACTGTGCGAATCCCATCGCCGCCCTGTGCGTCGATACGGTTAACGTAAGGCGCGATATATTTGGCTCCTGCCAGCGCAGCCAGTAGCCCCTGAGAAGCACTGTAAACGGCGGTTCCCAGCGTGGTGATACCCTCTTTTTTCAGCATCTTAATCGCGGCCAGACCTTCGGATGTCACCGGGATTTTCACTACCAGACCGGGCACTGCATTGCTCAGGCGTTTGGCTTCTTCCACCATGCCCTGCGCCTCGCGGCTCATGGTTTGGGCAAACAAAATACCCTCTTCGCCGATGGCGTTTTGCAGGCGTGGCAGTACATCCCAGATAGATTCTTTGCTTGCCGCCACAATGCTTGGGTTGGTGGTAACACCCGCGATAGGGAAGATGCGTGCCAGACGTTCAACTTCCGCGACGTTGGCGGTATCAAGGTAAAGTTCCATACAAAAACATCCTCTTCGTTTTCTATTAGCAACCCATTGCCGGAATGCTTTGCTGTGAACAGGATAAGAGTGTTTCTCCACACCGAGCTATCTGACAAATTTGTCAAAAGCTGGATAAATGTAATGTATCTAGAAAAATGAGAGATACTTCACATATCAGTTTTAGGTGAGTTTATTCTGGCAAAATGGGTAATGGATTTCTTTTTTGATATTACAAAAATCCAGTGAATGTTATTTTTGTCTTCTTTATTGCTGGCAGATATCTTTCTCCGTCAATTGGCTGTGGTACTGCCGACGGTATTCTGATGGTGAACGTTCGGTATTTTTGCGAAACAGGCGGCAGAAGTAGTTGCTGTCAACAAACCCACAAATGTGCGCCACCTCTTTAATCTTCAATTCGTAACCCTTCAACAGCGTTTTTGCGTGTTCCAGTCGCGTGTGGTTCAGGTATTCGTTAAAACCGATAGCGCCCGTTTTTTGAAAAAGGTGGGAAAGATAATTGGGTGAGATGTAGAACGCCTGCGCGACGGATTCTCGGGTGAGCGGTGAAGCGTAGCGTTCGTCAATATAGTTGCGAATGGCTTCGAAAAGCGCCTGGCTGCGTGATGCGGTTTGGATCTGGCTGCCGAGCAGATCGCGGCAGTGGCTCAGTAAGCTTGCAACGATTAGCCTGGCGGTTTGCTGCTCCTGCGGCTGCATCTGCATTTCATTGAGCGTTTGCAGTAGGAATGAGCCAATACGCGGTCCACGCCGCGCGACGTGCTGGCGGGTAAGGTTTTGATATTGCTTACCGTCCCACTGCACGATGCTAAAACCCAGTTGCTGTTTGCCAAATAAGATACTGAGTGTGGTCACCGGTGTGAGCCACTGTGGAAAGTTCCAGCCACCAGCCGGAACGAACAAGGCATCGCAAGGCTGTAATGTCGCGGATGCGCTAGCAACACCGTTATCGGTGAATTCACCTTCCAGCACAATCTCCAGTCGGGGAAAATCGACCTGATACGCCAGTTCCGGCGTTGAGCTACTGGTGCTGGCAAAGTAAATCTGCCGCAGCGGTGTGGGGCCGTTGATCAGGCGAGAGAGCAGGTGGCTGATGTCGTGATACATGTTAATCCCTTGCAGGCAGCAGACAGGGAAACAGTAACGTTGAAAACAATCGCCCTCAAGTGATTATTGCCGGATGGCGGCTAATGCCTTATCCGGCCTACAAGTCTTTGCGAGCTGTAGGCCGGATAAGCGTAGCGCATCCGGCAGACTGTTACTGATTACCGATTTGATCGCCGTAAGGAAGGGTATCGTAATCAATCAGGGCATTCTTTTTGTACGGGTTGCCAATCCAGCGGGTCGTCTCTTTGAACTGCGGGCTGGTAATGGCACGAGTTGGATCGAAACCATCATAGGTGAAGCCCGCTAAATCAGACCAGGTGTGGATAAGCTCTGAGCTGCTGTATTTACGATTCACATCCTGTGAGAAGTCACGCGGGTGTGCAGCCTGCCATTTTTCCGAGGTCCACAGCAAGAACGGCACCGTATACATATGACGCGTTGGGTTGTCTTCATTACGACCCTGCGTTTTATGCGGCGGCGTATCGTATACCTCTTCTCCATGATCGGAGAAGTACAGCAGGAAGCCGTTCGGATCGGTCGCTTTATAGTCTTTGATCAGACTGGCAATGATATGGTCATTGTAGACATTCGCGCTGTCGTAATCGTTGTAAGCTTCCAGCTCATCGTTACTCAGGCCAGCGGGCACATTGTCGATATTATTGTCGAACTTACCCTGACCATCCGGGTAACGGAATTTGTACTTAATATGCGTACCCAGCAGGTGAACGATGATGAACTTTTTCGGTGCAGGGTCAGCCAGTACTTCTTTAAATGGCGCCAGCACGTTGCTGTCATATTCGCGCGCACTTTGGGTACGCTGCTGGTTCATATAGAACTGTTTATCCGTCTGCTTAGAGAACACCGTCAGCATGGTGTTGCGGGCGGTCATCGTCTGCTGATTGGTGATCCAGAAGGTTTTATAACCTGCCTGTTTCATCATGTTCATCAGGGACGGCTGAGTCAGATACAGATCTGGGTTCTTCTCGTTGGCAAAGGTCAGCGCCTGCTGCAGGATTTCAATGGTGTACGGACGTGAGGTCACGACATTATTGAACACGGTGAAGTTAGGATCGGATTTATGCAGCGCATCCAGTTCAGGCGTTGTTTCGCGTGGGTAACCGTACAGGCTCATGCGGCCACGTTGCGTTGACTCGCCAATCACCAGTACCAGCGTACGCGGCGCATCACCGGAGTTGTCTTTAAAGTTGGCCAGCGGCGGCAGGGCATTGTTCTCATTCAGCAGGCTGTTCAGCGCGGTTAACTGCTGACGATACTGATAATACCCGGAGATGAACTGCCACGGTGCGGCAGGCTCCATGCGTGAGGCGAGACCATCCAACGTTTTTTCAAACGGCTTATGTTTGATAAATGTGTTCACTGTCATCGGATGCAGAATCAATCCGTATAACAGTGCAAACGACACCAGATAGCGCCAGGGTGATGGAATATGCACAGGACGCAGACGTGTCCATAGCAGAATTGCCACAGCTGTATAGGCCAGCGCAATTAAGACAATCTTCAGGCTGAAATATTGGCTCAGATATTCGCTGGCTTCGTTCGCATTGGTTTCAAACATTACGTACAGAACGCTTTGCGAGAACTCTTGCCCGTAGATGACGTAATAGCTCAGAGCAGCCAGCGAGGCCGCCCATAACACCACGCCTATCACGGCAGCAATAATGCGGATACGGTTTGGAAATAAGAATACCGGAATCAACCACAGCGAACTAAACAGCAAGGAGTCGCGTAAACCGGTAGATCCGCTGTAGCCGCTAAAATAGATAACGGCCTGCAGTAACGAAGAAAAGAACCAAAAATAGAGGAGCGCCCAACCCAGGGCTTTCCAGCTAAATACGGGTTTAGACTGGAGTTGTAAGGATTGCATAGTATGAGCCTGTCTTTAATTGTAGCGCCAAGATTAGCACCTAAACATTAAGAGGAACTGAAGCATCACGATCTTAGGATCGTGTTTTGCCGTTGTTATATTCACGTGGTGAATATGTTCGAGGGGAAATATATTGAAAATGAAGTGGTTGTAACAGTGGTTTTTGCTGTCGCCTTCGTACAATAGCACGAAGGCGACGGGGGAGGGACGTTAGCCAGTATTACGCATACCCGCGGCGACACCAGCGATTGTGACCATCAATGCTTGTTCCACGCGTGGGTCCGGTGCATTGCCCTGTTCTTCTGCCTGGCGTGAGCGGTGTAACAGCTCTGCCTGTAAGACGTTCAGTGGGTCAGTATAAACATTCCTTAACTGAATGGACTCGGCAATCCACGGCAGGTCGGCCATCAAATGCGAGTCGTTGGCAATCGCCAGTACGACATCGATATCTGCTGCCAGGCGTTGGCGTAGCTCTGCACCCAGCGGCCACAGATCTTTTTTGACCAGGCGCTGATCGTAATACTCTGCCAGCCACAGGTCTGCTTTTGCGAAAACCATTTCCAGCATGCCAAGGCGTGTGGAGAAGAATGGCCAGTCGCGGCACATGGCTTCAAGTTCGCTTTGCTTGCCGTCTTCAACCACTTTTTGCAGCGCGGTACCTGCACCCAACCAGGCCGGGAGCATCAGGCGGTTCTGCGTCCAGGCGAAGATCCACGGAATGGCGCGCAGAGACTCTACCCCGCCGGTCGGACGGCGTTTTGCCGGACGTGAACCGAGCGGGAGTTTACCCAGTTCCTGCTCCGGTGTCGCTGAGCGGAAATAAGGGACGAAGTCTTTGTTTTCACGCACATATCCACGATAGAGCTCGCAGGAAATATCGGAAAGCTCATCCATGATATGACGCCAGCTATCTTTCGGTTCTGGCGGTGGTAACAGGTTGGCCTCCAGAATTGCTCCGGTATACAGCGACAGGCTGCTGATGGTCACTTCCGGCAGGCCGTACTTAAAGCGGATCATCTCCCCTTGTTCTGTCACGCGCAGACCGCCTTTCAGGCTGCCCGGCGGTTGAGAGAGTAGCGCCGCATGTGCAGGCGCGCCGCCGCGACCAATGGAACCACCGCGACCGTGGAAAAGCGTCAGTTCGATACCGGCTTTTTCGCAGGTTTTGATTAGCGCGTCCTGAGCCTGGTATTGCGCCCAGGAGGCCGCCATCACGCCCGCGTCTTTTGCGGAATCAGAATAGCCAATCATGACCATCTGTTTGCCCTGAATAAAGCCGCGGTACCAGTCGATATTTAAAAGTTGAGACATGACGTCATCGGCATTGTTGAGGTCGTCCAGCGTTTCAAATAGCGGAGCGACCGGCATAGCAAAACCAATTCCGGCTTCTTTCAGCAGCAGATGCACGGCCAGCACATCCGACGGAGTTTTCGCCATCGAGATAACATAGGCGGCAATGGAGCCATATGGGGCTTCGGCAATGACCCGACAGGTGTCGAGCACTTCACGGGTGTCGTTGCTCGGTTCCCAGTTACGCGGCAGGAGCGGACGCTTGGAATTCAGCTCGCGGATCAGGAAAGCCTGTTTATCCGCTTCCGACCAGTTTTCGTAGTCGCCAATGCCCAGATAACGGGTCAGTTCGCCCAGGGCTTCAGTATGACGGGTGCTTTCCTGACGAATATCAATACGCACCAGCGGTACACCGAAACACTTCACGCGCCTAAGGGTGTCGAGCAATTCGCCATTGGCGATAATACCCATGCCACAGGCCTGCAGAGACTGGTAGCACGCGTATAGCGGGTCCCAAAGCTGTTCGTTTTGGGTGAGAAGTCCCGCTGGTTTCGGCAATTTCTCGCCTTTCAGACGGGCTTCAAGCCAGGCCTGGGTTGCCATCAGACGAGAACGCAGGGTTTTCATCAGATAGCGATAAGGTTCAGCTGCACCTTCTTCGCCTACCAGCGCCATCAGGTCCGGCGTGGCATCCACCATCGACAGCTCAGAAATCAGAAACTGGATGTCTTTCAGGAACAGGTCTGTCGCTTTCCAGCGGCTGAGCAGCAGCACGTGACGGGTGATATCTGCCGTTACGTTCGGGTTACCATCACGGTCACCGCCCATCCAGGAAGTAAATCGAACCGGGACAAAATCAACCGGCAGCTTATAACCCAGATGCTCTTCCAGTTGTTCATTCAGCTCGCGCAGGTAGTTCGGTACACCTTCCCACAGGCTGTTTTCAACTACCGCGAAACCCCATTTGGCTTCATCAACCGGGCTTGGGCGCAGCTTGCGGATCTCATCCGTATGCCAGGACTGGGCAATGAGCTGACGCAGACGGCGCATCAGTTGGTTGCGTTCATAATCGACGAGGTCTTTGTTATCAAGCTGCTTGAGGCAGGCGTTCACTTCACCCATTTTATGGATCAGCGTACGACGAGTGATCTCGGTCGGGTGGGCGGTGAGTACCAGCTCCAGAGAGAGTGATTCTACGGCTTTCTTGATGGTGGCGTCATTGAGGTTGGGCTGCTCTTTCAGTTTACGCAGAGTGCGAGCAATCACTTCCGGGTTGCTGGCTGCTTCGCCTTTTGGCGAAATGCTGTGGTATTGCTCGGCGGTGTTGGCCAGGTTCAGGAACTGGCTAAATGCGCGGGCAACCGGCAGCAGCTCGTCGTTAGACAGATTTTGCAGTGTGGTGAGCAATTCCTGGCGATTAACTTCATTGCCAGCGCGAGATGATTTGGACAGCTTACGAATTGTTTCTACGCGATCAAGAATGTTCTCTCCCAGCGCATCCTTGATGGTCTCTCCCAGCACTTTGCCGAGCATACTGACATTACTACGCAACGCGGAATATTGTTCGTTCATATTAACCCAGACACCCCATCTATTTTGAATATGTCCTGTATCTTTCGCGCCTGACTATCACGCGAAATCTTGCGGACTTAACTTTTTAGCCGTCTTTTATAAAGCCACGTAAAACACGTGACGTCAATTGCTGCGAAATCGGTTCAGCAAACGAATAAATGCCGTGAATTTACGTTATTTAATTCACATCCAATCAAATAAGCGTTGCTTATGGAAATGTTAAAAAATCACCCCGCTTACCACTAAAGGATTAGCGGGGTGACAAGCAGTTAATGCCAGCAGAAATGATGCACAACCTGGGTGATTAATTCGCGAGTTGGCTTAATAAAGCGTGTTTCCAGATATTCATCCGGCTGATGCGCCTGATTAATAGAACCTGGACCCAATACCAGCGTCGGGCAAAGCGTCTGGATAAATGGCGCTTCGGTGCAGTAGTTCACCACTTCAGTCTGTGCGCCCAGCAGTTTCTCAACCACCTCTACCAGTTGATGGTCAGGCGGACACTCATAGCCTGGAATCGGTGGATGCAGTTCCGATACGGTCAGGCGGCCCGGCCAGCGTTCGCTGACAGGGGCCAGCGCTTCGTTAAGTAACCCATTGAGATCGTTTAGCGTCATACCTGGTAGCGGGCGAATATCCATATGCAGTTCGCAGCAGGCGCAGATTCGGTTGGCGGCGTCGCCACCGTGGATGTGGCCCAAATTTAACGTTGGATACGGAACGGTAAAGGCATCATGGTGATAGCGCGCTTTCAGGTCATCGCGCAGATGCATGATATGGCCGATGGCATCATGCATCAGTTCAATCGCATTAACGCCACGCGCCGGATCGCTTGAATGACCCGATTGTCCCAGAATGCGTATCGCATTAGAGATATGACCTTTGTGTGCGCGAACCGGTTGCAGTGAAGTGGGTTCGCCAATAATCGCGCAGTCTGGGCGCAGAGCAGTGGTTTCAGAGAAGTAGCGAGCTCCCGCCATGCTGGTCTCTTCGTCAGCAGTGGCCAGAATGTAGAGGGGCTTTTTCAGCTTCGTGACGTCGACATCACGCAACGCGTCGAGGATAAAGGCGAAGAAGCCTTTCATGTCCGCCGTACCCAAACCATAGAGCTTATTGTCATGCTCGGTCAGGGTGAACGGATCGCGCGTCCAGCGTCCGTCGTCAAAGGGTACGGTATCGGTATGGCCCGCCAACAACAGACCACCAGCGCCCTGTCCAATGCTCGCCAGCATATTGAATTTATTTCGCGTATCGGGAACCGGCTGGACCTCCACATTGAAGCCTAAATCTTTAAACCAGCCCGCCAACAGAGTGATTAAACCTGCATTGCTTTGATCGAGCGCTTCTTCGGTAGCGCTAATCGATGGCGTGGCAATCAGAGCGCGGTAAATCTCGATAAATGGCGGTAAATTGTTTTTCATTGTTGACACACCTCGGGTCATGATAGTATCAATATTCATGCAGTATTTGTGAATAAAAATACATTAACGTTGAGCGTAATAAAACCCACCAAGTGTAAGGTGAGGTGATAAAGGCTTATACCTGGCAACAGAATCTAAGAAGGTGAGCAGCCCCGATGTTGAATACGCTGATTGTGGGCGCCAGTGGCTATGCCGGCGCAGAGCTTGTGACCTATGTAAATCGCCATCCTGATATGACCATAACCGCTTTGACCGTCTCAGCGCAAAGCAATGATGCAGGAAAATTAATCTCCGATTTGCATCCGCAGTTGAAAGGCATTGTCGATTTACCGTTGCAGCCAATGTCAGATATCAGCGAGTTTAGCGCAGGGGTGGATGTTGTGTTCCTCGCAACGGCTCATGAGGTAAGTCATGACCTGGCTCCGCAGTTTTTGCAGGCCGGTTGCGTGGTGTTTGACCTCTCTGGCGCGTTTCGCGTAAATGACGGCGCGTTCTATGAAAAATATTATGGTTTTACCCATCAGCATCCCGATCTGCTGGAGCAGGCAGTTTACGGGCTGGCGGAATGGAACGAAGACCAACTGAAAGAAGCGAATCTGATTGCAGTGCCGGGTTGTTACCCGACGGCGGCGCAGCTTTCGCTGAAACCACTGATTGATGCCGGGCTGTTGGATCTCAGCCAGTGGCCGGTAATTAATGCGACCAGCGGCGTGAGCGGCGCGGGCCGTAAAGCGGCTATCTCTAACAGTTTTTGCGAAGTAAGCCTGCAACCGTATGGCGTCTTTACCCATCGTCATCAGCCGGAAATCGCTACTCATCTGGGGGCTGAAGTGATTTTCACCCCGCATCTGGGCAACTTCCCGCGCGGAATTCTGGAAACTATCACTTGCCGCCTTAAAGCGGGTGTAACTCATGCTCAGGTAGCGCAGACGCTGCAACAGGCGTATGGCGATAAACCGTTGGTGCGTCTGTATGACAAAGGGGTTCCAGCGTTGAAGAACGTGGTTGGATTACCATTCTGTGATATCGGGTTTGCTGTGCAGGGTGAGCATCTGATCGTTGTGGCGACGGAAGACAACTTATTGAAAGGCGCGGCGTCACAGGCGATGCAGTGCGCAAATATTCGTTTTGGCTTTGCCCAAACGCAGTCTCTTATTTAAGGGTGCAACAATGAATCCATTAATTATCAAGCTGGGCGGCGTTTTACTGGATAGCGAAGAGGCGCTGGAGCGCTTGTTTACCGCACTGGTGAATTATCGTGAGTCCCACCAGCGTCCGCTGGTCATTGTGCACGGCGGCGGCTGCGTGGTCGACGAGCTGATGAAGCAGCTGAATCTGCCGGTGAAAAAGAAAAATGGTCTGCGCGTCACGCCTGCCGATCAAATTGACATTATTACCGGTGCCCTGGCGGGAACGGCGAATAAAACCTTGCTGGCCTGGGCGAAAAAGCATCACATCGCGTCTGTTGGTCTGTATCTTGGCGATGGCGACAGCGTAAAAGTGACGCCGCTCGATAAAGAACTGGGTCATGTTGGACTGGCGCAGCCGGGTTCGCCTAAGCTGATTAACACGCTGCTGGAAAGCGGTTTTCTGCCGGTAGTGAGCTCTATTGGTGTCACTGATGATGGTCTGCTGATGAACGTGAATGCCGATCAGGCTGCAACGGCGCTGGCGGCAACGCTGGGTGCGGATCTGATCCTGCTCTCTGATGTGAGCGGTATTCTGGATGGCAAAGGCCAGCGCATTGCCGAAATGACCGCGGCGAAAGCGGAACAGCTGATTGAACAGGGCATTATTACCGATGGCATGATCGTGAAGGTGAATGCAGCGCTGGATGCCGCGCGTACGCTGGGCCGTCCGGTGGATATCGCCTCCTGGCGTCATGCAGAGCAACTTCCGGCGCTGTTTAACGGCACGCCAATTGGTACGCGTATTCTGGCTTAACTATTAATGTGCCGGATGGCGGCTTCGCCTTATCCGGTCTACGTGGGTTTTGTAGGCTCGGTAAGCGCAGCGCCACCGGGCAAAAATATCATATTAAGGAAATTCGTTATGGCACTTTGGGGTGGGCGTTTTACACAGGCAGCAGATCAGCGGTTCAAACAGTTCAACGACTCGTTGCGTTTTGACTACCGCCTGGCAGAACAGGATATTGTTGGCTCTGTGGCCTGGTCCAAAGCGTTGGTAACGGTAGGTGTACTGACTGCCGATGAACAGCTGCAGTTGGAAGAGGCGCTGAATAACCTGCTGGAAGAGGTTCGCGCGAATCCTCAGCAGATTTTGCAAAGCGATGCCGAAGATATTCACAGTTGGGTGGAAGGTAAGCTGATTGATAAAGTCGGCCAGCTTGGTAAAAAACTGCATACCGGGCGTAGCCGTAATGACCAGGTCGCGACCGATCTCAAGCTGTGGTGCAAAGATACGGTTATCGAATTACTGTCGGCCAATCGTCAGTTGCAAACTGCGCTGGTGGTGACGGCGGAGAATAACCAGGACGCCGTCATGCCGGGTTACACCCACCTGCAACGTGCGCAGCCGGTGACGTTTGCTCACTGGTGTCTGGCCTATGTTGAAATGTTGGCGCGTGACGAGAGCCGTTTGCAGGATGCGCTCAAACGCCTGGACGTCAGTCCGTTAGGCTGCGGCGCGCTGGCGGGTACGGCGTATGAAATCGATCGCGAGCAGTTGGCGGCTTGGTTGGGCTTTGCCTCGGCAACGCGCAACAGCCTGGACAGCGTTTCTGACCGTGACCACGTGCTGGAGTTACTCTCCGACGCCTCTATCGGCATGGTACACCTGTCGCGTTTTGCTGAAGATCTGATTTTCTTTAACACCGGCGAAGCGGGCTTTGTTGAACTCTCCGACCGTGTGACTTCCGGTTCATCTCTGATGCCGCAGAAGAAAAACCCGGATGCGCTGGAGCTGATCCGTGGCAAATGCGGTCGCGTGCAGGGTGCGCTGACCGGCATGATGATGACTTTAAAAGGCCTTCCACTGGCATACAACAAAGATATGCAGGAAGACAAAGAAGGGCTGTTCGACGCGCTCGACACCTGGCTGGACTGTCTGCATATGGCCGCGCTGGTGCTGGATGGAATCCAGGTGAAACGTCCGCGTTGCCAGGAAGCGGCGCAGCAGGGTTATGCTAACGCCACTGAGCTGGCGGATTATCTGGTGGCGAAAGGCGTCCCGTTCCGCGAAGCGCACCATATTGTGGGGGAAACGGTGGTCGAGGCGATTCGTCAGGGCAAACCGCTGGAAGCGCTGTCGCTTGCCGACTTACAAAAGTTCAGCCAGGTGATTGGCGATGACGTTTACCCGATCCTCTCCTTGCAATCGTGTCTGGATAAACGTGCAGCGAAAGGTGGCGTGTCGCCGCAGCAGGTTGCGCAGGCGATCGACTACGCGAAGGCACGCCTGTAGGTCGGATAAGGCGAAGCCGCCATCCGGCACTGTGCGCCGTTCTGCCTGATGGCGCTACGCTTATCAGGCCTACCAAACCATAACCCGGCCGAGCTTTGCGACGCCGGGCTTTTTTTATGCAAAAAAAATGCGGACTCAAGGTCCGCAAAAGTTCACGTTGGCTTTAGTTATTTCGAGTATGAGAGAAACTCTCAAACGGACAGTAGCTTCAAGGGTTAAAGGGGTACCGTTCCGTTTCTGTGGTGCATTATTAAACAGAAAGCTTGATAGGGATAATCGTTCGTTGCTATGCTACCTATCGCTACGAACTATCGTGGCGATGGAGGATGAATAATGAATATTCGTGATCTTGAATACCTGGTGGCGCTAGCCGAACATCGTCACTTCCGACGAGCGGCAGACTCCTGTCACGTTAGCCAACCCACGCTGAGCGGGCAGATCCGCAAGCTGGAAGATGAGCTTGGCGTCATGTTGCTGGAGCGTACGAGTCGCAAGGTGCTGTTCACCCAGGCCGGTTTGCTGCTGGTGGATCAGGCGCGCACCGTGCTGCGCGAGGTCAAAGTGCTCAAGGAGATGGCAAGCCAACAAGGCGAGACAATGTCTGGCCCGCTGCATATTGGTTTGATCCCAACGGTGGGGCCATACCTGCTGCCGCATATTATTCCGATGTTGCACCAGACCTTCCCAAAACTGGAGATGTATCTCCATGAAGCGCAGACACATCAGCTGTTGGCGCAACTGGATAGCGGCAAGCTCGACTGCGTCATTCTGGCGCTGGTCAAAGAGAGTGAGGCGTTCATCGAAGTACCGTTATTTGATGAGCCTATGATGCTGGCGATCTATGAAGATCACCCATGGGCAAACCGTGACTGTGTACCGATGTCCGATCTGGCGGGTGAAAAACTGCTGATGCTGGAAGATGGCCACTGTCTGCGCGATCAGGCGATGGGTTTCTGCTTTGAAGCGGGTGCTGATGAAGATACCCATTTTCGGGCAACCAGTCTGGAAACGCTGCGTAACATGGTGGCGGCAGGCAGTGGTATTACCTTACTGCCTGCGCTGGCCGTTCCACCGGAGCGTAAGCGTGATGGTGTCGTTTATCTGCCATGCATTAAACCCGAACCGCGTCGTACGATTGGTCTGGTGTACCGTCCTGGTTCGCCGCTGCGCAGCCGTTATGAACAGCTGGCAGAGGCCATCCGTGGATCAATGGATGGCCATTTCGACAGTGCGTTAAAACAGGCGGTTTAAGCCATTTAGCGCCGCTACCCGATAGGCTTCTGCCATGGTTGGGTAGTTAAAGGTGGTGTTAACGAAGTACTCGATAGTGTTACCACCACCTTTTTGCTCCATTATCGCTTGCCCGATGTGAATAATTTCGGCCGCGCGCTCCCCAAAGCAGTGGATCCCCAAAATCTCCTTGGTTTCGCGATGGAACAGGATCTTCAGCGTTCCGACACTCATACCCACGATTTGTGCACGTGCCAGATGCTTAAACTGGGCGCGGCCAACCTCGTATGGAACTTTCATTGCTGTGAGCTGCTGTTCTGTTTTACCAACGGAGCTGATTTCCGGAATGGTGTAAATCCCGGTTGGGATATCTTCGATCAGATGCGCGGTGGCCTCGCCTTTTACCAGTGCCTGGGCGGCAATGCGTCCCTGGTCGTAGGCCGCCGATGCCAGGCTCGGATAACCAATCACATCCCCTACGGCGTACACATGCGGCAGCGCCGTCTGGTACATGCTATTCACTTTGAGCTGCCCGCGGCTGTCGGTTTTCAGACCAATGTTTTCCAGCGCCAGCGAATCGGTATTACCGGTACGGCCATTGGCGTACAGCAGGCAGTCGGCCTTCAGTTTCTTACCGGACTTCAGGTGCATGATGACGCCGTCATCGCAACCTTCAATCTTCTCATACTCTTCGTTGTGGCGAATGACCACACCGCTGTTCCAGAAGTGGTAAGAGAGCGAGTCGGACATCTCCTGATCGAGGAATGCCAGCAGACGATCGCGGGTGTTGATTAAATCAACTTTGACGTCCATTCCACGGAAGATCGACGCATATTCACAGCCAATGACCCCCGCGCCATAAATCAGCACATGACGGGGTTCGTGGTGCAGGCTCAGGATAGAGTCACTGTCGTAAACCCGGGGATGCGAAAAGTCGACATCAACAGGGCGATAAGGACGCGAACCGCAGGCAATAACAAACTTATCCGCAGTCAGCGTTTCCACCGTACCGTCGTGACATTCCAGGGCGATCGTGTGTTCATCAACAAAACGGGCATTTCCCTGCAAAATTTCGCAGTGGTTGCGCTCGTAAAATCCTTGCCGCATACGCGTTTGCTGATTAATAACGTTATCAGCGTGGTTGAGAATATCGGCGAAAGAAGAACGAAGGAGTCGGGAGTGGTCGCTGTACAGTGGGTTCTGATTGAATTCAATAATGCGGCTGACGGCGTGGCGGAGAGCTTTCGACGGGATGGTGCCCCAGTGGGTACAACCTCCGCCGACATTATGATAGCGCTCAATTACCGCGACGCGCGCTCCTTGCTTAACCAGACCCATTGCCGCGCCTTCGCCGCCGGGACCGGAACCTATTACTATTGCATCGTAATCGTAAGAATGTGACATGGTCAGGCTTACCTGTTCTTATACATAAAAGCAACAGAATAGTAACATTGTTGTTGAGATAACCCAATTATCGTTGTGCTTTTTTGCGAAGTCGAAGCACAAACTGCGCGTAAACAATCATTCACAAAGCCATGCCAACCGCCTAATCTCTGGTATAGTGCCAGCAAGGTATGTGGAAGGATTCAGACATCGTGATGGGCGTTAGAGCGCAACAAAAAGAGAAAACCCGGCGTTCGCTGGTAGAAGCCGCATTTAGTCAACTCAGCGCTGAGCGTAGTTTTGCCAGCCTCAGTTTACGCGAAGTTGCTCGTGAAGCGGGCATTGCGCCAACCTCGTTTTATCGCCATTTCCGCGATGTGGATGAACTCGGCCTGACGATGGTGGACGAGAGCGGTCTGATGCTGCGTCAGTTGATGCGCCAGGCGCGCCAGCGTATCGCGAAGGGCGGGAGTGTGATCCGCACCTCGGTCTCAACATTTATGGAGTTCATCGGCAACAATCCCAACGCCTTCCGTTTATTATTGCGCGAGCGTTCGGGGACATCCGCAGCGTTTCGTGCAGCGGTCGCTCGTGAAATTCAGCACTTCATCGCGGAACTTGCGGACTATCTGGAACTCGAAAACCATATGCCTCGTGCGTTTACTGAAGCACAAGCCGAAGCCATGGTAACCATTGTGTTCAGCGCCGGGGCAGAAGCACTGGATGTTGGCGCTGAGCAGCGCCGACAGTTGGAAGAGCGGCTGGTATTGCAACTACGCATGATCGCGAAAGGCGCATTTTATTGGTACCGCCGTGAACAAGAGAAGATGACGCACCACTCCGAGTAACGAGAAGGACAAGCAATGAAACAGTCAGGTCAAGATAAAGGTACGCTGCTGCTGGCGCTGGTTGCTGGCTTATCGATCAATGGTACATTTGCGGCGCTGTTTAGCTCCATTGTGCCATTCTCAGTATTCCCGATCATTTCGCTGGTGCTGACGGTGTATTGTCTGCATCAACGCTATCAGAACCGCACCATGCCTGTGGGATTGCCGGGCCTGGCTGCCGCCTGCTTTATCCTCGGCGTTTTGCTGTACAGCACCGTGGTACGCGCTGAATATCCGGATATCGGCTCTAACTTCTTCCCGGCGGTACTGTCTGTGATTCTGGTGTTCTGGATCGGCTTTAAAGTCCGTAACCGTAAACAGGAAATTGCGGAGTAACAGTTGTAGCGGTAGGCCGGATAAGGCAAAGCCGCTATCCGGCAATCTGAACAGGTAGTGCTTATCCAGCCTACGTTCTGTCTTACTTCTTGGTTAACAGTACGCCGCACTCCATATGGTGCGTATACGGGAACTGATCGAATAGCGCCAGACGTGAAACATTGTGCGTCTGGCTTAACGTTTCCAGGTTTTTACACAGCGTCTCCGGATTGCAGGAGATGTACAGAATGCGCGGATACGCCTGCACCATTTTCTCCGTTTCGCTGTCCAGACCGCTGCGCGGTGGGTCAACGAAGATAGTTTCACACTGGTAACTCTTCAGATCGATTCCCTGCAAACGGTTGAACTCGCGAACGCCGTTCATCGCCTGAGTAAACTCTTCGGCCGCCATGCGGATTATTTGTACGTTTTCAATCTGGTTAGCCGCAATGTTGTACTGTGCAGCAGCAACGGACGGCTTGGCGATTTCCGTCGCCAGTACGCGGTTGAAGTTTTGTGCCAGGGCTAACGAGAAATTGCCATTGCCGCAATACAGCTCCAGCAGGTCGCCTTTTGAGCCCCTGGTGACATCAATCGCCCACTCCAACATCTGAATATTCATGGCGGCGTTCGGCTGGGTGAAGCTGTTCTCAACCTGGCGATAGATAATCTCTTTACCCGCAACCGGCAAGCGTTCGTCAATGTAGCCCTGATCCAGCTCGATTTTGGTTTTGGTTGCCCGGCCAATCAGATGCACATTCAGGTTTTTCGCCCGTAGCGCATCCCGCAGCGTTTCAGCTTCCTGACGCCATTCATCATCCAGCTTTTTATGGTACAGCATCGATACCACCGCCTGATCGCTCAGAGTTGTGAGGTAATCAATCTGAAACAGTTTGTGACGCAGGACGTGGTTGTTGCGAACGCCTTCGATCATTGCCGTCATCAGCGTGTTGATAAGCTCACTGGCTGCCGGGAAGCTGTCGACACGGATACGATTTTTGGTCTGGCTGTCGAACATGATGTGGTACAGATCATCACCGTCATGCCACAGACGGAATTCCGCGCGCATACGGTAGTGGCTGACCGGTGAGCGAAACACTTCCGGAGCCTGTGCATAAAATGGCGTCATTAAGCTCTGCAGACGCACCACTTTTTCAGCTAACTGTGCGTCGTACTGTTCTGTCGGAAGGTGTTCGGGGGTCATGATGCGTCCTGAAAAATAAAAGTACGCGGGGATTGTAGGGATTGCTCATCAGATGTCCAGTCATTGATGATTTCCGATATTGTGATACGCAGTCTGGACAGTGGGTTGTAACAAACTGTAGCATCCGTTTTCCGGTCCTGTGAGTTAAAAGGGAATCCAGTGTGAATCTGGAGCTGACGCGCAGCGGTAAGGAAGGTAGGGGATGAGCGCACCTGGTGCAGACACTGCGGCATGCCGTGGGAAGTTATCGTCTCTTTAAGTTGCCTCCAAGCCCGAAGACCTGCCGGCTAACGTCGCATCTGGCTTTCATCATCGCGTACTATCGGTGGGACCTGCGGCATCCTTCTTATATTGTGGATGCTTTACAATGATTAAAAAATCGTTGCTGTGCACGGCACTTTCCGTCACGGCATTTTCTGGTTGGGCACAGGATACTAGCCCAGATACTCTCGTCGTTACTGCCAACCGTTTTCAGCAGCCTGTTAATACTGTCCTTGCCCCCACTGATGTGGTGACGCGTGAAGATATTCAGCGCTGGCAGTCAAAAGATCTCAATGATGTCATGCGCCGATTGCCGGGCGTAGATATTTCGCAAAGCGGCGGTATGGGGAAAAGCTCCTCGCTGTATGTTCGCGGTACTGAGTCCCGGCATGTCCTGGTATTGATTGATGGCGTGCCGATGGCGCGTGCAGGCATCGGTAATGCGATTGATATTGGTCAGATTCCGGTATCGTTGGTGCAACGTGTTGAATATATTCGCGGGCCGCGTTCAGCTGTGTACGGATCTGGTGCGATCGGTGGTGTGATGAACATCATTACGATGAGTAATGAAGAGAAATCACAGATCAACGCAGGTATGGGGACTGATGGTTATCAGACCTACGACGGCACGATAAATAAACGATTTGGTGACACGATGGTGACGGCGGCTGGCGCTTACCAGACGACCAAAGGTTTTAACATTCAACCTGACTCCCCTTACAGCGGCGACAGCGATCGCGATGGTTATCGCAACAAACTGTTCTGGGGCGGCTTGCAGCACAAGTTTAACGATAACTTCTCCGGTTTCTTCCGTGGTTACGGCTACACGGCGAATAGCGATTACGATCAGGGCTCTTATGGCTATGCTGGCGGTAATGACGAAGCTCAGAATTACACTCAGTCCTGGGATTCCGGCCTTCGTTACAGCTCAGGTATCTATTCCGCCCAACTGATTGCTAACTACCAGCATCTCAAAGATTACAACTATAGCAATCAACTCGGTCGTTATGCGGGGGATGCTACGCTGGATAATATGGAACAGCGCTATATTCAGTGGGGAAATAACGTTGAGGTTGGGCATGGAGCGATTAGCGGTGGTGTCGACTGGAAACAAGAAAAGCTGACTTCCAGTAGTACCACGAAATCGGACGCTTATAAACGTGATACGACCGGACTTTATCTAACTGGGCAACAACAAATTGATAGCGTCACGCTGGAAGCCTCAGGCCGTGAAGATCATGATGAACAATTCGGCTGGCATGGCACCTGGCAGACTGCTGCAGGCTGGGAGTTTGTTGATGGCTACCGTGCAACGCTCTCTTATGGCACAGGTTTCCTGGCTCCTTCACTTGGTCAGCAATACGGGGCTACGCGTTTTGCCTCTTCCTATGGGCCGGGTATTGCAGCCAACCCGAATTTGAAACCGGAAGAATCTAAACAGTGGGAAGCAGGGATTGATGGATTGACAGGGCCGCTTGATTGGCGTCTTTCGGCATATCATTATGAAATTCAAAACCTGATCGATTACAAGAATAACCAGTACGTCAACGTTAAGTCAGCCACGATTAAAGGGCTGGAATGGACTGGGAATGTTACGACTGGCCCGGTAGATCATCACCTGACGCTACAGTATGTTGACCCGCGGGATGATGATACGAATAAGGTACTCTATCGCCGAGCAAAACAGCAGGTTAAGTATGAGTTAACTGGGCAGGTTCAGGACTTGGGGTGGAACATTGCTTATCAATATATAGGTGAACGTTACGATAATGATTACGACAATAATCGTGATGTTAAATTGGGCGGCGTCAGCTTGTGGGATATCGGAGTGTCATATCCAATCACCTCACAGCTGACAGTTCGTGGTAAAATCGCCAACCTGTTCGATAAAGATTACGAGACAGTTTATGGCTACGCAACTGCAGGACGGGAATACACCTTGTCTGGCAGCTACACCTTCTGATCCCCGTCCCACCGTGCTGGTATTTGATTCCGGCGTCGGTGGGTTGTCGGTCTATGACGAGATCCGGCGTCTTCTGCCGGATCTCCACTATATCTACGCTTTCGACAACGTCGCCTTTCCTTATGGAGAGAAGAGCGAGGAGTTTATCGTCGAGCGTGTTGTTGAGATAGTGACTGCGGTCCAGCAGCGCTATCCCCTCTCTCTTGCGGTCATCGCGTGTAATACAGCAAGCACGGTGTCGCTCCCTGCGTTACGTGAGAAATTTGCTTTCCCGGTTGTGGGCGTGGTGCCTGCGATTAAACCGGCAGCGCGACTCACGGCGAACGGTGTTGTGGGGCTACTGGCTACACGTGCAACGGTGAAGCGCTCGTATACCCATGAGCTGATTGCGCGATTCGCTAACGAATGCCAAATTGCAATGTTGGGTTCTGCTGAGCTGGTGGAACTGGCGGAAGCGAAGCTGCACGGTGAAACAGTTTCTCTGGAAGAACTGCGGCGTATTCTGCGTCCATGGCTGCGGATGTCTGAACCACCTGACACAGTAGTGCTCGGTTGCACTCATTTCCCTCTATTACAGGAAGAGCTTTTACAGGTCCTTCCCGAGGGGACGAGACTGGTGGATTCTGGTGCCGCGATAGCGCGCCGCACGGCCTGGTTGTTAGAGCATGAAGCACCAGATGCGAAATCAACCGATGAGAACGTTGCATTTTGTATGGCAATGACGACAGAAGCTGAACAATTATTGCCTGTGCTACAGCGCTATGGCTTTAAAACGCTCGAAAAACTGTCAGTTTAAGTGGTTTTGATGAAAAAATACGCACTCGGAAGATTATTTTAAATTTCCCCTTGTCAGCCTGAAATAACTCCCTATAATGCGCCTCCACTGACACGGAACAACGGATTACAAGC
>NZ_JAOWHM010000033.1:116822-268648 GCF_030332595.1 Citrobacter sp. Cpo100
GACGCCCGCCATAAACTGCCAGGCATCAAATAAAGTGAAGAAGCCCATCCTGACGGATGGGCTTTTTTGCGTCTGTGCGGGATGAAAACCGCCGGATGCGGCGTACCGCCTTATCCGGCCTGCAGGGGCCGGGCTGAACGTATTTTGTAGGCCTGATAAGCGCAGCGCATCAGGCACATCACAACACCGCACCATCGGGTGCAAAGCTATATCCTGAGCCTCCATAACACAAGCCATCCTGCGGTATATGCAGTAAACCCCCAATCTGAATTTTCTGTATTACCTCCCGAAAATATCAGGATCGCCTGCGACAGTTACGTGTACCTTTATCTATAAGTAAGGGTCTATCCGGAGAATAAAGTGTTCGGAAAAATGGTATTAAACTACATGCCAGGGCTAAAAAATTTATTAGCGTACGATAAAAGCTGGCTAAAACATGATGTTAAAGCCGGGTTATCCGTTGCTGCCGTAGCACTACCGGTTGCGATTGCTTACGCTGAGTTGGCGGGAGTCGGGGCTATCGTCGGGTTATATTCCTGCGTTTTGCCAATGCTAGCTTATGCGCTGTTTGGTTCTTCCCGCCAATTGATTGTTGGTCCTGATGCCACGACCTGCGCGGTAATTGCAGCCGTTGTAGTTCCTCTTTCTGCCGGAAACCCAGAACTTCACTGGCAGTTGACAATTGTCATGACTGTGATGATGGGGGGATGGTGCCTGCTTGCCAGTAAATTTCGCCTGGGCGCGCTTGCTGACTTGCTTTCGCATCCCATTCTAACGGGTCTGCTTAACGGGGTTGCCGTGACGATTATTGTCGGGCAACTCGGTAAGGTATTGGGGATTACGCTTGATGAAGAGCAAGTGATTGAGAAGATCATTGCCCTGCCTGGCCGACTCTCAGAAATTCATTTATTAACCTTAGGGATCTCCATCCTAACGTTAGTGATTTTAATAGCTATCAAAACGTTTCGTAGCCAATGGCCAGCACCATTAATTGCTATTGTGATAACAACGGCGCTGGTATGGATTACATCTGCGCAGCAGCATGGGATTGCCACTATTGGGGGATCGGGCTTTCAGTCTGGTTTGCCCGTCGTTCACTGGGGCTCGTTTCAGCCTGGTCTGGCGCGTGATTTATTGATCCCTGCGCTGAACCTGGCGTTAGTCAGTTTTGTTAGCCTGATGCTAACCGCTCGCAGTTTTGCCGCGAAAAACGGATACGAAATAAATGCTGATGCTGAGTTCAGGGCTTTGGGTATCGCGAATCTAATGTCTGGTTTATCTCAGGGGTTTGCGATTAGCGGAGCCGATTCCCGGACTGCGGTAAATGATTCCTCTGGAGGGAAAAGCCAGCTTGTTTCCGTTGTTGCTGCCTTAATCATCGGAATCGTCGTGGTATTTTTCACGCAGCCATTACAATTTATTCCGGTATCTGCATTAGGCATTGTTCTAATTTATGCATCGTGGTCATTAATTGATTTACGCGGACTCTGGAACCTGAGGCGAAGAAATAAACCCGCATTTCGCCTGGCGTTCTTCACCTTTGGCTGTGTTCTGATTATTGGGGTTATTCAGGGGATTGGCCTTGCGGTATTGTTGGGTCTGTTGCAGTTCCTGCGCACAGTTTTCCGTCCTACTGAACACTTATTGGGAATTGACGAAAATGGGATGATTCACTCATTAGGTAATACAACCGATGTGAAAATTATCCCTGGCGTGTTGATGTACCGGTTTAACTCACCGCTGACCTATTTTAATGTGGCCTATTTTAAGCGCCGCGTTTTGAATTTAGTCGATGGTGCAGTACTACAACCTAAATGGGTGGTCATTGACGCCGTTTCTTGCTTTACCTATTCAGATATCAGCGTCCTGGCAACCATTAATGAGTTAAAACGGGACCTGAAGGGGCGGAAGATTAAGTTAATTCTTGCGGGCCGGAAAACGGAGTTAACACGCTGGTTTAAGGAGAGTCGACCGACAATGAAAGATGACGACATGATTCTGACACCAGACCTTTATTTGGCGCTCCGGTTCATTCAAAGCAAAGAAAGCATGAGTGAGGATGAATCTGGCGTTGTTGAATAAAGCAGATTTAGGTAAATGATCAGGCTGGATGGAAGGTGCCTGTGGCGATGAACATGCCCAGACACCCATTTGCTAAAGGGCGATCAGCATCCGCGCGGGGACGGTGAGATCCCCAGCAGAGCATTGATACCGACATGCTACCTGAAATATAAGCAGTGTGACTGTTGTTAACCTTACGCTATGAATGCGACAGATCGCTTAAATGCTTTCCTTCCCATTGCTGGCTTCGAGCTCGCGGATCAAGCGCTTGTTGATCTTGCCGACGCTGGTTTTGGGAATTTCTGGGACTATCCTTATCTGTCGTGGGATCGCCCATTTAGTGATGTGGCCGCGGTCGACGAATCCTTGTAGATGTGCCGCTATGGCCTGCGGCTCCAGGTCTTCTCCTTCCTTGCAAACCACCAGAGCCAGGGGGCGTTCGCCCCACTGTTCATCAGGTATCCCGACGACGGCTACCGACCTGACCGCCGCGTGTGAGCTGATGAGGCTCTCCAGCTCCAGCGTGCTTATCCACTCACCGCCCGTCTTGATTACGTCTTTGATGCGATCCTTGATTTCCACTATCCCAAGGGGATCGATAGAGGCAATGTCGCCGGTATGCAGCCAACTGCCATTCCATAGCTCAGCTCCTTTCTCGGGTTCCTTCAGGTAGCCCTGAGTCAGCCAAGGGGCTCGCACCACTATTTCACCCATGGCTTCGCCGTCGTGCACTACCTCCCGACCTTCGCCATCAACGATACGCAGATCCACCAACGAAACAGGCAGGCCGGTTCGAATCCGCAAGGGTAACTGCTCATCCATGGGAAGGGCCAGCTCGGCATCGCTTAAGTGGGTCATACAGAGCAGGGGACAGGTTTCAGACATACCATAGCCAGCGTGAATGCGTATGCCCTTATGGTGGGCCTGTGTCGCCAGTCCAAGGGACAGTGAACTGCCACCCAGCAACATCTTCCATCCCGACAGATCGGTCCGTGTGGCTTCGTCGCACTCGAGGATCATTTGCAAGATGGTTGGCACACAGTGCGAGAAGGTTACACCCTCATCGTGATAGAACCGCACCAGCTTGTTGGGTTCGTAACGACCGGGGTAGACCTGCTTCACACCAAGCATTGTTGCGACATAGGGAGCGCCCCAGGCGTGCACGTGAAACATAGGAGTGATCGGCATATAGACATCGTTCGATCGTAGCAGCGACTGTCCCTCGTAGGCTGCCAGGAGGCCCAGCTCATTGAGCGTGTGCAGGACCAGCTGACGATGGCTGAAGTAGACCCCCTTGGGATTGCCCGTGGTTCCAGTGGTGTAGAACAAGGTCGCTACCGAGTTTTCATCGAAGTCGGGGAAGTCAAAGCGATCTCCCGCTGCGGCCAGAAGGGGCTCATATTCCCCCAGCACCGGCAGGCTGGTTGCCTTCGATTCTTCGTCGCTAAGCTGGATGTATCCCCGGACAGTGGTCAGTGTCTCTGCCAGTGACTCGACAACCGGCAAGAAGTCGTCGTGCACCAGTACCAGGTTGTCCTCGGCATGATTCATGGTGTAAGCGATTTGGTCCGCCGAGAAGCGGACGTTCACCGTGTGTAGCACGGCACCAATCATAGGCACCGCGAAGAAGCACTCGAGGGCGCGATGGCTGTCCCAATCTAGCAGGGCGACGGTGTCTCCAGGCATGACACCGGCCGCTGTCAGCATGTTTGCCAGGCGATGGATGCGCTGTTTGAGGGTGCGATAGTCGTAACGCAGCTTGTCGGCGTAGACGATTTCTCGCTCGGGATGAGAACGCCCACCCGACAGCAGCAAGCTCTTGATCAGCAACGGATAGGCATGGGCTCCCTGCGCTGACTGTATGATTCTTGTTTTCACCATCCAGATTCCTCGTTGACTCATTATTTGCTCGGTATGATGGCAATTGTAGATGAAGGTTGGTATTTACTCCCTGGCGTTTGCTTCAGATGTCGAGGCGGCGCACCAACTCCAGCCCCTGGGGATGAATGTGCATACCCTACAACGCCATCTGGAAGAGGGGGGGGCGACCTTCAGCGAGCTTATCAATGAAATGCGGCGCGACCTGGCGCTCCCGCAACAGTATTGTGCCCAAGGTTGTTCAGATAAATTACTCAAATCTGGCCTATGGATAAGCACGCCAGAAAAAGAGGTGTGCCTGATACCGCTATATTTTTTGCAGTACCATCGTGGTTCCAGTGAAAGGTTTAAGTGTCGTGATGAGGTGGGGTAGGAGTTGCTGTGGTCAGAACGATAAGAAATCTCGCGGAGCCCAGAAAGCAAAAAACCCGCCATAGGCGGGTTCTTCTAAATAGTGGTGCCCGGACTCGGAATCGAACCAAGGACACGGGGATTTTCAATCCCCTGCTCTACCGACTGAGCTATCCGGGCAACGGGGCGCATTAAACCGTATTCACGTCTGTCAGTCAATCAAATTTCTGGAAACATTGTTCAACCGCTTAATATTGCGGCAATCTGCATGGTTATGCCTGAAGTTTGCACAAATCTATCCGGCAGAGGCGACGAAAACAGATAATGCTCGCTTAGGTCAGCGCACCGCCCATTCGGCACTGGGCAAAGCGCAGGATATCTTCAGCCAGGCGGTGTGCCGTTTCGACATCTGCATGGCTACGATTAACCAGCATGCGGCTCAGGCAGCCTTCCAGCACCAGTTCCATCTGTTTGGCGACCATTGCCGGGTCGTCAACTTCCAGCGTCGTCAGCAGCTCATGGGTGAAGTCATGTGCCGCCTTTTTTTGCTGATCGGCTAACTGATGGATCGGATGCCCGGGATCGGGGTAAAACGTACAAGCGGCGATGAACAGACAGCCGGGATAGCGATTATTGCTCACGCATTCGGACAGCGCAGTGTAGCGCGCCAGTAATTTCTGCTCAGCGCTCAGCGTGTCATCCAGCAAAAGCTGACGCCGCCAGATATCCACCCGCTGGCTGAGGTAGCGTAGCGCATCGTACAGAATGGCCTCTTTATCGGGCCAAAAGCGCTGCAGTTCATCCAGAGGATAATCGATGCGTTCGGCCACCATTTCCAGCGTGGTATTGGCTATCCCTTGCACCTCAAGTAATTTCAGGGCTTCTCCCAGGACATCTTCACGTTGCACGGTATTCTCCTCCGTATTTCCTGTTGCAAGTGTCGCTCACGGTTGGCGATCGCGCAAATGTGCGCTGAAGGTCGCGGCATCCATAAAGCCCGTAACCCGAGCTTCCGGGTGCTCTTTCCCCTTGGCATCAAAGAACAAGATAGTCGGCAAACCTAAAACCTGTAGATGTTTCAGGAGAGCGACATCCTGGGCATTATTTGCTGTCACATCCGCCTGCAATAGCACCGTGTTGCCTAGCGCTTGCTGAACCTGCGGATTACTGAACGTGTACTTTTCAAATTCCTTACAGGCTACACACCAGTCGGCATACAGATCCAGCATGACTGGCCTGCCTTTAGCTTGCGCCAGTGCTTGATTTAATGCATCTACCGATGCCACCGGCGTGAAGTTAAGATGTGCCTGGGTTTGAGCATGTGGCGCGCCGAACGCCCAGTCTTGCAATGGACGCACGCTTACCAGTGCTGCGGCTAACAGGACAATCTGCACGATACGCATCCAGGCGTGCTTTGCCTGTAGGCTGGTGATGAACGCCCAGCCAAAGAACGCGACGCCTAGCAGTGACCATAAGCGAACGCCCCACTCGTCGCCAACGATACGTTCGAGTAAGAAGACGGGAAGCGCCAGAATGACAAAGCCAAAAGCGGTTTTGACATGCTCCATCCATGGGCCACTTTTAGGCAGCAGGCGGTTGCCAAATACGGTAATCAACATCAGGGGTAAGCCCATCCCCAACGCATACAGATACAGTGTGCCGCCTCCCAGCCACATGTTCCCGCTCTGAGCGATATACAGCAAAATCGCGCTTAGCGGGGCCGTTGTGCAAGGAGAACAGATGAGGCCAGCAATCGCCCCCATCGCAAAGACGCTGCCGGGAGATCCGCCTTGCTGGCGGTTACTCATTAGCGTGAGACGGGTTTGCAGTGATGAAGGCAATTGCAGCGTGAACAGGCCAAACATCGACAGAGCCAGCAGCGTAAAGATGACGGCAAGGCCAATCAGGACGTAGGGATGCTGAAGCGCAGCCTGGAACTGCAAACCGGCGGCTGCAACAACCAAACCCAGCGCGGTATAGGTGAGCGCCATCCCTTGAACGTAGATAAACGTCAGCAACAGTGCCCGTCCGGTTGATAAGCGCTGCTTGCCACCCAGTACGATACCGGAAATCAGCGGATACATCGGCAGTACGCAAGGCGTAAACGCGATACCAATTCCGATCAGCAATGCCCACAGTGCGGAGAAGGGGAGTTGGGCCGCGGACTGCGGTTTCTCTTGCGGATCTGCAGTGGTTGGGGCTGGCGCAGAGGCGGCCGCGGAACCAGCAGACACTTCACTTAATGGCACCGTTTTTGTTTCTGGTGGATAGCAAAATCCGGCGTCGGCGCAGCCCTGATATGTGACCGTTAATGTTGCGCCAGACTTAGCCTGATTGACCGTGATCGGGACAGTCAGCTGTTTACGGTAAATCTCACTTTTGCCGTAAAACTCATCTTCATGCCAGACGCCTGGCGGCAATTTTACCTCAGCAATATCGGCCTGAGATGGCGTAATGCTTATCTGTTTGCGATACAGATAGTAGCCATCTTTAACCTGCCATGTGAGGTTCAGATCGTGTTGGTTTTGCTGAAAATCAAAAACAAACGCCCGATCGGCAGGAACAAACTGCGAGCGGCCAGGCGCGTCAAATAATCCGGCAAAGGTAGATGTGCTGCACAGCAGCAGGATCAGCGTAAGGATGCGTTGAGCCATGAGCGGTAATCAAAGTCTCCGTGAGTGACGGGTAAAACCAGAAGTTCAGGCGTTTGATACGGATGATGTGACTTCAGGCAATCGAGAAGGGCTTGCTGGTGTGTGACGGTGGTTTTTAAAATCATCTGGACTTCATATTCCTGTTCCAGTTTGCCTTCCCAATAGTAGAGGGAGGTCGCACCGGGTAGCAGGGTCACGCAAGCAGCCAGCTTTTCCGCCAGCACTTTGGCGGCGAGATCCTGGGCGGTTGCTTCATCCGGGGCGGTACAGAGCACCACAACGGTATCGGGGATGGAAATATCCTGACTCTTTACATCAAGCATAAACACCTCGAAAGAACAGAGTAACCAGCAAAAGAGTGGTCACTATACAACGGACGAGGGAAGGATGTTAGTTAAAGCGGGGTGGGGAGGAGGAACTGCAGGGCGCCCAGGCACCCTGCAGGAAAAACTTACAGCATGAAGCTGCCCAGCAAGAAGCCGAAGCAGACAGCCAGAACCACACCCAGAGTACCCGGGATGAAGAACGGATGGTTAAAGACGAATTTACCAATGCGAGTTGTACCGGTGTCATCCATCTGAACTGCCGCAACCAGAGTTGGGTAGGTTGGCAGAATGAACAGGCCAGAAACCGCGGCGAAAGACGCAACAGCAGTCAGTGGGGAAACGTTCAGAGCCAGAGCCATCGGCATCAGTGCTTTAGCGGTTGCAGCCTGAGAGTACAGCAGTGCAGAAGCAAAGAAGAAGATGACAGCCAGCAGCCACGGATGACCCTGAATTACGCTACCTGCAGTATCTTTGATCCAGTCAATGTTGTGAGATACGAAGGTATCACCCAGCCATGCAACACCCAGGATACAAATACAGGCGCTCATACCGGCTTTGAAAGTGCTGGAGTTCAGGATGGAGTCAGTTTCAACGCGGCAGATGATCGTGGTCAGCGTCGCGATGCTCAGCATGATGATCAGGATTGCGTTGGTGGTGTTCATCAGCGGCTTAGCGACCAGACCGAGGCTTGGGCTGTTGACGATCGCATATACGACGACACAAACCACGCCCAGCAGGAACAACCAAACAGAAGTTTTTGCGCCCGCTTTGATTTCAACTTGTCTTTCACCACGCAGTTCAACCAGGCCTTCTTCCAGACGCTTACGATAAATCGGATCGTCAGACAGTTTGGAGTTGAACAGCGCAGTTACCAGGAAGGACATGACCAGAACAGCCAGCAGGGTGGACGGAATGACCACGGACAGCAGGTGAATGTAGCTGATGCCATGACCTTCCATTACGGAAGACATGTAAACCACGGCTGCGGAGATTGGAGATGCCGTAATCGCAATCTGTGCAGAAACCACTGCAGTAGAGAGCGGACGGCAAGGTTTGATCCCTTGTTCTTTCGCAACTTCAGCGATAACTGGCAGCGTTGCCAGAGAGATGTTGCCGGTACCTGCGAAGATAGTCAGGAAATAGGTCACGATAGGTGCAAGGATCGTGATGTATTTCGGGTTTTTACGCAGCAGTTTTTCAGTTTGATGAACCAGATAGTCCAGACCACCTGCAATCTGCATAGCTGAAATGGCAGCGATAACCGCCATGATGATGGAAATAACATCGAACGGGATATTACCGGGTTTTACGCCGATAGCGGCGAGAACCAGAACACCCAGCCCACCTGCAAATCCAATACCGATACCCCCAAGTCTGGCACCTAAAAAGATTGCCAGCAAAACGATGATAAGTTCTAAAACTATCATATTAGCCTTCCTTGTTGTTTAACAAGTTGATATTAAATTGTTGTTTTTAAGTAACTTCGAGTAAGAAAAAAGGCACGTCATCATGACGTGCCTTCTCCGGTACTACCCTACACGATTACTGTTCGCTTTCATCAGTATAACGTTTTGCTTTATAAGCAGGGTGCATCAGGTTCTGTGCAGAGAAGATATCGTCCAGTTCAGACTCGGTCAACAGACCGCGCTCCAGGACAACTTCACGTACGCTCTTACCGGTTTCGGCACAAATTTTACCGACGATGTCGCCGTTGTGGTGACCAATGAACGGGTTGAGGTAAGTAACGATGCCGATGGAGTTGAATACAAACGCTTCACAGACTTCTTTGTTAGCAGTGATACCACTAACGCATTTTTCCAGCAGGTTGTAGCAAGCATTGCTCAGAATGTGAATGGATTCAAACATTGCCTGACCAATGACCGGCTCCATTACGTTCAGCTGCAGCTGACCAGCTTCAGATGCCATGGTTACAGTGATGTCGTTACCGATGACTTTGAAGCACACCTGGTTTACGACTTCCGGAACAACCGGGTTCACTTTAGCTGGCATGATAGAAGAACCAGCCTGCAGTTCCGGCAGGTTGATCTCGTTCAGACCCGCACGCGGACCAGAGGAGAGTAAACGCAGGTCGTTACAGATTTTGGACATCTTCACAGCCAGACGTTTCAGTGCGCCGTGCACCATAACGTATGCGCCACAGTCAGAAGTTGCTTCAATCAGATCTTCTGCCGGAACACAGGCGAAGCCAGTGACTTCAGCCAGTTTCTGTACTGCCAGCGGAGAGTACTCTTTCGGTGTGTTCAGACCAGTACCGATTGCTGTCGCGCCGAGGTTAACTTCCAGCAGCAGCTCAGCGGTACGGCTAATGTTTTTCACTTCTTCTTTCAACAGTACGCTAAAAGCATGGAATTCCTGACCGAGGGTCATCGGTACAGCATCCTGCAGCTGGGTACGACCCATTTTCAGGATGTCCTGGAATTCAACAGCTTTTTTCTCGAAGCCTTCGCGCAGCTGGTTCAGTGCATCAACCAGTTTGATGATGGATGCGTATACAGCGATACGGAAGCCAGTTGGGTATGCGTCGTTGGTAGACTGACATTTGTTAACGTGGTCGTTCGGGTTCAGGTACTGATATTCACCTTTCTGGTGACCCATCAGTTCCAGACCGATATTGGCCAGAACTTCGTTGGTGTTCATGTTGACGGAGGTACCCGCACCACCCTGGTAAACGTCTACCGGGAACTGATCCATGCATTTTCCGTTATTCAGGACTTCATCACACGCCGCGATGATGGCATTTGCCACACTCTTAGGAATGGTTTGCAGCTCTTTGTTGGCCATAGCCGCTGCCTTTTTAACCATTACCATACCGCGAACAAATTCAGGAATATCGCTGATTTTGTTGTTGCTAATGTAGAAGTTTTCAATCGCTCTCAGAGTGTGGACACCGTAGTAGGCGTCCGCTGGAACTTCCCTGGTACCCAACAAGTCTTCTTCGATACGAATGTTGTTTAACATGTGAACCTTCTTTTTCAAGCTGCCAATGATTTGACTAAACACACAGGATATATGTGATTTCGATTGTTTCTCGACCGACGATTATCCCCTGCATCGGTCTGATACCCGAGATCATATGCTGGTTCAGGATTTCTACCGTAATCTGGATCACTTAAAGCGTGGAATTTACCCCTTATTTATTATTCTGTGAAATGGATCACCCCTTTGTGATTAACCCTAAATATTAGTGTACAAGCCACTTGAAATTTTGCTAACCACCACAATATCAAATCGATGCGATTAACATAATTTTTCGAACAGAAGTTGAACAAAACGGCTGTTATTAACAGGAGATCCCTTTGCGCTGGATACCATTACTTGCCATTTTTCTCTATGTTTACATAGAGATATCTATCTTTATTCAGGTTGCCCATGTGATGGGCGTCCTGATGACGCTGATTTTGGTTATTTTTACATCGGTTATCGGTATGTCTCTGGTTCGTAATCAGGGATTTAAGAACTTTTTACTGATGCAACAGAAAATGGCGGCAGGTGAAAGTCCGGCTGCAGAAATGATCAAAAGCGTATCGCTGATTATTGCCGGTCTGCTGTTGGTGCTGCCCGGATTTTTCACCGATTTCCTCGGTCTTCTTCTTTTATTACCCCCGGTGCAAAAACATCTGACGATGAAACTGCTGCCACATTTGCGTTTTTCGCGTATGCCTGGCGGTGGTTTTAGCGCCGGAACGGGTGGCGGTGAGACTTTTGATGGTGAATTTCAGCGCAAGGATGACAAGCGCGACAGCATCGAACATAAAGACGATCGTCGGGATTAAGCATCAGTATGTAGGCCGGATAAGCGTTAGCGTCATCCGGCAAAAGTGTTTATAGGCCGGATGATGGCGTCAACGTTGCCTTATCCGGCCTGCGGGGTAAAAACAGCCACAGTCCTGCCAGCATAATCAACGCGTACAGACTCTTCCAGCCGACCATCGCCAGTAGCAGTAGGCACAGCAGACCGCCAATGACCGCCAGTACGCGATAATGCCCTTTCAGTAATCGACAACCTGCCAGCATGCACAGCAGATAAATCATAATAAAGATGCCGTTGGCGTAGACGATTAACGCATCGAGATTGATTTGCAGCATATAGATGCACAGAGTACTGATTACGCAACAGCCCAATACGGCGTTTAGCGCATTGCGCGGAAGGTGTCGGGGGGACAGACGAGCTAGATAACTCTCCGGCTTATACTGCGCTTGCGACCAGACCAGCCGGGCGAAGCTTTGTATATAAATGTTGAGGCTGGCAAAACAGGCCAGATAACCAATGATGCAGGCGACCCACAGAGCTTGTACGCCAAACAGTTGCACGACGATCTCTGGCAGCGACGCTGCGGCCGCCATTTGCTCGCCGTAGGCACCAAAATGGAGAACGACAACGGTGCATGCCCAATAAACAGACCCTGCCAGCAGCAGGCCGATCATCAGTGCGCGTGGGAAGTCTCGCTCCGGATTTTTGAATTCAGACGCCAGGTGAGCAAACGCTTCAAGGCCGACAAAGCACCAGAACATGACCGACAACGCGGCGAACAGGCCGGGAAGCTCAATATCGGTAATCGCAGGGAAGGGGATTTCGCCAGGTGTCAGATCGCCCGCCCACCAGATAGCAACAATCAGGGCAACAATCAGTCCTGCAATGACCGTTTGTAGATTCGCGCTGGAGCTTGCGCCGCGAGAGCCGATGTACCAAACCAATGCCAGCGTACCGAGCTCAGCCAGCAAAAGCTGCTCGTCATGCCAGCCAAACATCGCCTGACCGAATCCGGCGGCGATATGCAATGCCGCAGGCAAACCGACAGGAATGACCGACAAAAATAGCCATCCGGTGACGCGCTCCAGGCGTGAACCAAAGGCCATGCCGACAAAATGCGCCACACCGCCTGCGCTGGGAAAATGACGACCCAGTACGGCGAAGACAATCGCTACGGGAAAGACCAAAACAATCAGCACCGGCCATGCCCACAGGCTGTTGTTGCCCGCAACCAGTGCGGCCAGCGCGGGGACGGCAAAAACGCCTGTACCTAACAATGATGTCGACAACAGGCCAACGCCCTGAGCCAGTCCCAGCTCTTGTTTCAGTCCGCTCATAAGTTGTTATCCGGTTATGCCCATTGACCGGGCTACAGCGCAGATTTTTGATGGTATCACAATCAGATTTGCTTATGACGACGTGACTGAAATCGTTATGAAATGTGAGGTGCGTCGGCGTTTTGACGGGATTTTCTGCTGATAAAAATTTTTTTTCGCTTGCCCCCTTGAAGGCACAAAACCCCATCCCCATCTCTCTGGTCACTAGCCGGGAAACCGTTTACGGGCCGGCGTCACCCATAACTGATAAAGACTTTCTCAAAGGAGAGCTATCAATGAGTATTCGTCCGTTACATGATCGTGTGATCGTCAAACGTAAAGAAGTTGAATCCAAATCTGCTGGCGGCATCGTACTGACTGGTTCTGCAGCAGGTAAATCAACTCGTGGCGAAATCATCGCTGTCGGTAAGGGTCGCATCCTGGACAACGGTACCGTACAGCCGCTGGACGTGAAAGTCGGCGATATCGTTATTTTCAACGATGGCTACGGTGTTAAATCTGAGAAGATCGACAATGAAGAAGTGTTGATCATGTCTGAAAGCGACATCCTGGCGATTGTTGAAGCCTAATCCGCGAACGACACTGAACATACGAATTTAAGGGAAAGAGAAAATGGCAGCTAAAGACGTAAAATTCGGTAACGACGCTCGTGTGAAAATGCTGCGCGGCGTAAACGTACTGGCAGATGCAGTGAAAGTTACCCTCGGTCCAAAAGGCCGTAACGTAGTTCTGGATAAATCTTTCGGTGCACCGACCATCACTAAAGATGGTGTTTCCGTAGCACGTGAAATCGAACTGGAAGACAAGTTCGAAAACATGGGTGCGCAGATGGTGAAAGAAGTTGCCTCTAAAGCGAACGACGCTGCAGGTGACGGTACCACCACCGCAACCGTACTGGCTCAGTCCATCATCACTGAAGGTCTGAAAGCCGTTGCTGCGGGCATGAACCCGATGGATCTGAAACGTGGTATCGACAAAGCTGTCGCTGCTGCTGTTGAAGAACTGAAAGCACTGTCAGTACCGTGCTCCGACTCTAAAGCTATTGCTCAGGTTGGTACCATCTCCGCTAACTCCGACGAAACCGTAGGTAAACTGATCGCTGAAGCGATGGACAAAGTCGGTAAAGAAGGCGTGATCACCGTTGAAGACGGTACCGGTCTGCAGGACGAACTGGACGTGGTTGAAGGTATGCAGTTCGACCGTGGCTACCTGTCTCCTTACTTCATCAACAAGCCGGAAACTGGCGCAGTAGAGCTGGAAAGCCCGTTCATCCTGCTGGCTGACAAGAAAATCTCCAACATCCGCGAAATGCTGCCGGTTCTGGAAGCTGTAGCGAAAGCAGGCAAACCGCTGCTGATCATCGCTGAAGATGTTGAAGGCGAAGCGCTGGCAACTCTGGTTGTTAACACCATGCGCGGTATCGTGAAAGTCGCTGCGGTTAAAGCACCTGGCTTCGGCGATCGTCGTAAAGCAATGCTGCAGGATATCGCTACCCTGACCGGTGGTACCGTTATCTCTGAAGAGATCGGTATGGAGCTGGAAAAAGCAACTCTGGAAGATCTGGGTCAGGCGAAACGCGTTGTTATCAACAAAGATACCACCACCATCATTGATGGCGTGGGCGACGAAGCTGCAATCCAGGGTCGCGTGACTCAGATTCGTCAGCAGATCGAAGAAGCAACTTCCGACTATGACCGTGAAAAACTGCAGGAGCGCGTAGCGAAACTGGCAGGCGGCGTTGCGGTTATCAAAGTTGGTGCTGCGACTGAAGTTGAAATGAAAGAGAAGAAAGCCCGCGTTGAAGATGCCCTGCACGCTACCCGTGCTGCGGTAGAAGAAGGCGTGGTTGCTGGTGGTGGTGTTGCGTTGATTCGCGTAGCGTCTAAAATTGCCGGCCTGAAAGGTCAGAACGAAGACCAGAACGTAGGTATCAAAGTTGCGCTGCGCGCAATGGAAGCTCCGCTGCGTCAAATCGTTCTGAACTGCGGCGAAGAGCCGTCTGTAGTGGCTAACACCGTAAAAGCGGGTGACGGTAACTACGGTTACAACGCTGCAACTGAAGAATACGGCAACATGATCGACATGGGTATCCTGGATCCAACCAAAGTAACTCGTTCTGCTCTGCAGTACGCGGCTTCTGTTGCGGGTCTGATGATCACCACCGAGTGCATGGTTACCGACCTGCCGAAAGGCGATGCGCCTGACTTAGGTGCTGCCGGTATGGGTGGCATGGGTGGAATGGGCGGCATGATGTAATTGCCCACACCCTGCATCCTTCAGGCTGCAGATGCGTTGGCTGCGTTTGCTAACCCCAGTCACTTACTTGAGTAAGCTCCTGGGGATTAACAAACTGGCCGCCTTCCTGCAACCAGAATGATTTGGGTGCTCATCTCCCAGAATTGAGAAACCCTCGGGCAGAAATGTCTGGGGGTTTTTCTTTTGGTCATCTTTTTAGTATATGATTCAGCTACGGACATAACGTCCAACTAATTGATTATGGGGAATGACATGCACGTGAAATATTTAGCAGGGATCGTTGGTGCCGCGCTACTGATGGCGGGTTGTAGCTCCAGCAACGAACTGAGTTCTGCCGGGCAAAGCGTACGTTTTGTTGAAGACAAGCCTGGCGCAGAGTGCCAACTGATAGGCACCGCAACCGGTAAGCAAAGCAACTGGCTTTCAGGCCAGCACGGCGAAGAGGGCGGCTCAATGCGTGGCGCAGCAAACGATCTGCGTAACCAGGCTGCGGCAATGGGCGGTAACGTGATTTATGGCGTCAGCAGCCCATCGCAGGGAATGCTGTCCAGCTTTGTTCCTACCGCCAGTGAGATGATTGGACAGGTTTATAAGTGCCCTAATTGAGAACTGCTGCTGATGCCGGATGGCGACGCTAAAGCGTCTTATCAGGCCTACGGTACGAATGATCGTAGGCCTGATAAGCGCAGCGCCATCAGGCATTCTGAGTCTTATGCGCAGACTGAACGCGTAAATGATGTAATGCGCGCAGGCACTGATCCTGATTGAGCTTTTGCGTCTTATCACCCGTCAACGTTCTGACAAACACCTTGCACGGTACACCGGCAAGTTTTTTCAGCCGCGGGCTGAAGTCGAGAAGACGGCGAGTAATGGCTTCGGCTTCTTTGCTACCGGAAAGGGCGCGAGTTTTCACTACCGAACCACAGAACTGGGCTTTTCCTTTATTGTCTGTATAGCGGTAAATAATCGCCAGATAATGATTAAACAGGTTATGTTTCCATTCGGGTTGTGTATAAGAGTCGTATTCCAGATTGTCGTTTTGCTGACAATCAACATCGTACAGCGGCAGGAAATCCAGCAGCGATGTTATTCGTAGCGCGAGTTCTCTCATGCCAGCATTATTTATTGCGTGAATAATTGCATGCGCCAACACCTGAATCTGTAATTCATTAACCAGTAATTCGCATGTTTGTCCGTCATGTAACGTCAGAGAAAATGTTAAATTCTCGCCTTTGTCATCCACTAACATCAGCGAATTTATGCGACGGTTAATATCCGCATTTTTTAGTTCATCTTCCTGAATTGACGGAATATTCTCGTGCATTTTTTTGCTGGCTTTATCGCATGCCTTTTCATATTGCATACGCTCGTCTTTGTTTAGCTGAGAAATGGCGTACAGCCGGCTCTCCAGCGCGATAAGCAGATCTCTAAGTCCAAGTGGAGAGAGAAAAAAGAGTGATTCCTTGTTTCTTGGTTCTTTTATTTTTAATGCCATGGCAACAAATTCATTCTTTTGGCGAATAATGCCAGTATTAACGCCCTTAATACTTATAGCCATAAAAGGTTCTCCCTAACCATATATTTATTAATATTCTGCATTTGAAACTATTGATAAAATTTACGAATGAATGATTGAACTGCGCTAATTAAAATAGCACAGATTAAAAGCGAGGCTCCACTTGTGGGGATTTAAATAATAAGTAATCGTGGTGAGTGTCCGGAATCGGACACTCAGTAATAGCTATTGTTGACGTAACTGCAGATCCAGCGGTGTTTTACTTGGCTCTCCACCAATTTCACGCGCCAGTTTGGGGACCATATAGCCGGAAACTAGCGTCAGAAGCTCACGCATAATGCGACGCGCTTCATCGTCGCTGACCATAAAGTGTGCGGCACCCTGCACTTTATCCAGCACGTGCAGGTAATAGGGCATCACACCGGCATCAAACAGTGCGTTGCTAAGGTTAGCCAGGGTTTGCGCGTTATCGTTCACGCCACGCAGCAATACGCTTTGGTTGAGTAACGTAACGCCCGCGGCGCGCAGACTGCTCATCGCCTGGCGAAACGTCTGATCAATTTCATTGGCATGGTTAATGTGATTGACCAGCAGAATCTGCAAGGAGGAGTGCGCAAAGCGCTCGACCAGTCCTTCTGTAATGCGCGCCGGGATCACTATCGGCAAACGGCTGTGAACACGCAGACGCTTAATGTGCGGGATAGCTTCCAGTTGCGTGAGCAACCAGTCCAGTTCGTGGTCCTTGGCCATTAACGGATCGCCACCAGAGAAGATGATTTCATCCAGCTCAGGGTGCGCGTTAATGTAGTCGAGGGCGACCTGCCAGTTGCGCTTATTGCCCTGATTTTCGGCGTATGGGAAATGCCGGCGGAAGCAATAGCGACAATTTACCGCGCAACCGCCTTTAACCAGCAGCAGTGCCCGATTGCGATATTTATGCAGCAGACCGGGAACCACGCTGTGCTGTTCTTCCAGTGGATCGGTTGAGTAGCCTGGCGCGGCCACAAACTCTTCCTGGGCAGTCAGTACCTGACGTAAAAGCGGATCGTCCGGGTTGCCTTTCTCCATGCGGGCAATAAACACACGCGGCACGCGCAGGGCGAAAAGCCGTCTCGCGTCGCGTCCGGCCAACAGTTTTTCATCTGCATCTATGTTCAAAAGATGCAGAAGTTCATCGGGATCGGTCACAACATCGGCAAGTTGCGATAACCAATCTTCTCTGGATGGGGTATTTAGGGTTACAATATGCGCCATTTTGTGGCTTAGCTACCAGTTAACAATTTTCAGAGGGCCTTATGGCAACGTACTATAGCAACGATTTTCGTGCTGGTCTTAAAATCATGTTGGACGGCGAACCTTATGCGGTTGAAGCCAGCGAATTCGTTAAACCAGGTAAAGGCCAGGCGTTTGCGCGCGTTAAGCTGCGTCGCCTGCTGACCGGTACTCGCGTAGAGAAAACCTTCAAGTCTACTGACTCCGCTGAAGGCGCAGACGTAGCCGACATGAACCTGACCTTCCTGTATAGCGACGGTGAGTTCTGGCACTTTATGAATAACACCACTTTCGAACAGCTGGCTGCAGACGAGAAAGCGGTAGGCGATAACGCTAAATGGCTACTGGACCAGGCTGAATGCATCGTGACCCTGTGGAACGGTCAGCCGATCTCCGTAACTCCGCCGAACTTCGTTGAGCTGGAAGTTGTTGAAACCGACCCAGGTCTGAAAGGCGATACCGCTGGTACTGGCGGCAAACCGGCTACCCTGTCTACCGGCGCAGTTGTTAAAGTTCCGCTGTTCGTACAGATCGGCGAAGTGATCAAAGTGGATACCCGCTCCGGCGAATACGTTTCTCGCGTAAAATAAGTTTTCCATTTGATCTTATGGCGCAGGTTGCTGCGCCATACTTTTTCCAGGGCAGGAATGATGAAACGTCTTCTCGGTCTTGTAATGCTACTCCTTTTCACCAGCACCCTCATGACGGGATGCAATACCGCGCGCGGCTTCGGTGAAGACATCAAACATCTTGGCAATTCAATTTCTCACGCCGCCAGCTAATCCTTTCATATAGTCCTAAAAACGGTTGTTTATCCATCACACTCCCGGATCTTGTCTATTATTAAGTAGCTATACACAAACAATATTGGCTAGAAAAGGAAGACGTTATGGTTAAGAAGACAATTGCTGCGATCTTTTCTGTGTTGGTACTTTCTTCCGTTTTAACCGCGTGTAATACCACACGAGGCGTAGGACAGGATATCTCTGAAGGCGGTAGCGCAATCTCTGGTGCAGCGACAAAAGCTCAGCAATAATGAAGAACGGTACGACGTACGTGTCGTACCGTTAATCTCCCTTCCCTGGGAGTGAAAGGAACGGCGAGAAGCGGTTCCCCAGGTGCAGTTTCATACGGATATTCCGCTTATAGGTGTAGACCGTTTTGCCATGAATGCTGAGCGCGGCGGCAATGGCATTGTTACTCACACCATCCATCCACATTGATAATACTTTCTCCTCCTGCGGCGTAAGCAAAGGCGTGGCGTTTTTGGCTATTTCTAATGCGGGGCGAACCTGAAGCGCTTCCTGAATTGTGTTGGAGAGTGTGTTCAGCGTGGTGTGCTTGGTCAAGACCGAATGGGCTACGGATTGAGAGGGCACGATGGGGGCATGCTGCCTGTCTGCTGATTGCAGTAAAATCAGTGGGATGACGCCACAACTCATAAAAAAAGGTTTAATTGGCGGACTGGAGTGCGTCTCGCTAATAAAACTGTATAAATCCGCGATCACCAGATGCGGTTTCCATTGCAAAATATGCTCTTTTGCTAACAGGAGATTATTGATTCCTGATACCAGAAATGAGGAGCTGAACCTGCCAGAATGATTAAGCAAGGCCTCTATCCCTGTGCGGGTAAAGTGGCACCGGTCAATCACTAAAATTTTAAGCATAAACGTTTCGCATTCAGAAGAGGGGCAATCGACTTTCTGGTTTCAGAAAGCCCTTCATCATAGAGAACTCCGATGAGTGCCAAATGCGGGAACTACGCCGCTAATTATGCTTAATTCTTGCTTTTAGCAGGCGGTGAATAAAAAGGTTGAAATTCATTTTCTTCCGGGCAAAAATGCCATTTCACACATTAGCTTTGCAGGACGACCTGCAAACGCTTCTTTCACCGGGGACGGCCCCATTGTTCTGGAGCCTGATATGTCCTGGATCGTTTTATTAATTGCAGGTTTGCTCGAAGTTGTCTGGGCGATTGGCCTGAAATACACCCACGGTTTTACGCGTCTTACGCCAAGCATTATCACTATTGCGGCGATGATCGTCAGTATCGCCATGCTCTCCTGGGCAATGCGCACGTTGCCTGTAGGAACCGCTTATGCGGTCTGGACCGGTATTGGCGCTGTTGGGGCGGCCATTACAGGGATTTTGCTGCTGGGTGAGTCTGCCAGCCCGGCACGTTTGCTGAGCCTTGGGCTGATCGTTGCTGGCATTATTGGTCTGAAGCTGAGCACTCACTAAGCGCCAGGCTGTTTCACCCAAATCAGTTTATTCACTTCAAACCCTTCCCGGGTCGCGATGGCTAACATTTGCTGTTTCATTTCATCTGAAATAGTAGGGGTCCGTGAAAGGATCCACAGGTAGTCGCGATCCGGACCACAAACCAGCGCGTGACGATATTCCCGGTCGAGTGCAATTACGTTATACCCGCCATAGAAGGGGCCGAAAAAAGAAACCTTAAGCGCGGCTCTGCTTGGGTCGCCGGTGAAATAGGCTTTCCCTTCCGTTTTCTGCCACATCTCCCTGTCAGGGTTATAGCCCTTGTTAATAACGTTGATGCCGCCGTCGTCGCGCAAGCTGTATGTTGCGGTCACTTTATCCAATCCGCGCTCGAAACGATGGTCGAAGCGCGCAATTTCATACCAGGTTCCCAGATAGCGTTTGGCATCAAAGTTATTTACCACGGTAACGCCTTTCGGCGGTGTCGGGGAGCTACACGCGACAACCAGGAATGCAGCCGTAACTGCAGCAACGACGGGCAAAATGCGCATGGGATTTTCCTTGCTGTATTTTTGTTAAGTGTAGATGACAACAGGAAAAAAAGAGAAAGAAAGGAGGCCCAATATCCTGGGCCTCATCGTTAGTTATTGCAGCTTTTCAAGAATGCGCCAGGCCGCCTCGACACGGACAGGGTTAGGATAGCTTTTGTTTGCCAGCATCACGATGCCAAGGTTTTTTTCTGGAATGAAGGCTACGTAGCTGCCAAATCCTCCAGTGGATCCCGTTTTATGCACCCATGAGGCTTTCACTGCGGGGGCGGGCGGGTTTACCTCAACGGCGGGAAGCGCTGCCAATGCCACTTTGCTGTCGCTACCGTTGATGATCGAATCAGCTTTCAGCGGCCAGTTCAGCATCTCCCAGCCTAATCCCTGGTACATATCGCCAATACGCCAGTAGCGAGACTGCGCAAGCGCAATGCCTTGCTGGAGCGTTTTCTCCTGAACGCGGCTGGCATCCATGTTGGCCTGAACCCAGCGTGCCATATCAATAACGCTGGATTTCACGCCATAGGCTTCGGCGTCAAGTTGTCCCGGAGAAACGTGTACAGGCTTCCCTTCGCGATAGCCCCAGGCATAATCTTTTTGTTCGCTCTGCGGAATCGTAATCCAGGTATGCGCCAGTTTTAATGGCTGCAGGACGCGTTTGGTCATTGCCTCTTCGTAGCTCATACCTGAGGGTTTCACCGCCAGCGCGCCAAACAGACCAATGCTGGAGTTAGCGTAAAGTCTCTTAGCGCCCGGAGCCCATTGAGGCTGCCAGTTTTGATAAAAGTGCAGTAATGCGGCTTTATCAGTAACGTCATCGGGGATCTGCAGCGGTAGGCCGCCTGCCGTATAGGTGGCTAAGTGCAGCAGGCTGATACCCTGCCACTGTTTGCCTGTCAGTTCTGGCCAGTATTTCGTGACCGGATCGCTGAGCTTAATTTCGCCGCGGGCGATAGCATCGCCGCCCAACACGCCGTTAAACGTCTTACTGACCGACCCTAGCTCAAACAGAGTTTGCTGCGTGACTGGGTGGTTATTGGCGATATCGGCTTTACCCCAGGTGAAATAATAGGGTTTTCCCTGGTAGATAACGGCAACGGCCATACCCGGAATAGCCTGCTCCTGCATCAACGGGGTGATGGTGCGATTAACGATATCGGCAATCTGTTGTTCTGTTTTGGCGGCGGCAAACGTGGAGAAAGGGGCTGTCAGCAGCAGAGCGCAGCATAACGATTTTTTCATCATGAAATCAGTTCCGTAATTAAAAGCAAAAGGGTGTCCGGGCCCGTCAGACGCAATCAGTGTGTTTGATTTGCACCGTGTTGACAAACGGTTAAATTTAGCAGCAGATATAAGTTTTTCTAACAGGCCGGATGATGACGCGTAGCTATATCCCTCTTAACTCGCTGCGGGCTTTTGAAGCCGCGGCCAGACATCTCAGTTTTACCCGCGCCGCGATTGAGCTCAACGTGACGCATTCTGCCATCAGTCAGCATGTAAAAGCGCTGGAGCAGCAGCTAAATTGTCAGCTTTTTGTGCGCGGTTCTCGTGGATTAATGTTGACCACTGAAGGGGAAAGTCTGTTACCTGTACTTAATGACTCTTTCGATCGTATGGCGGGGATGCTGGATCGTTTTGCCACCAAACAGACCCAGGAAAAACTTAAAATTGGCGTGGTGGGGACCTTTGCGGTTGGGTGTCTGTTTCCTCTACTGGGCGATTTTAAGCGCAGTTACCCGCATATTGATTTGCATATTTCTACCCATAATAACCGCGTGGATCCCGCTGCCGAAGGGCTGGATTATACCATTCGCTACGGAGGGGGAGCCTGGCACGATACCGACGCGCAATATTTATGTAGCGCGTTGATGTCTCCACTGTGTTCGCCAACATTGGCTTCGCAGATACAAACGCCTGCGGACATCCTGAAATTTCCGTTATTACGATCGTATCGGCGGGATGAATGGACGCTTTGGATGCAGGCCGCCGGAGAGGCGCCCCCGTCACCGACGCACAACGTGGTGGTGTTTGATTCGTCCGTCACCATGCTGGAAGCCGCGCAGGCGGGGATCGGTGTGGCAATTGCACCAGTCAGAATGTTCACGCATTTACTCAGTAGGGAACGAATCGTTCAACCGTTTTTAACGCAGATTGATTTGGGAAGTTACTGGATAACGCGTTTGCAATCGCGTCCGGAGACACCCGCGATGCGTGAATTTTCCCGTTGGTTGACAGGAATGCTGCACAAATAAAAAGGCCCGCCAATGGCGGGCCTGATAATTAACGCATGTACTTAGATGGTCAGAATACCAATAGCCGTTACAACGGTCAGGATTGCTGCCAGTCCGTAGAAGACCCATTTGCCAGCAGGCACGTGGATTTTCAGGTCATGCATCGCGTGGTGCATACGGTGTAAACCACACCACAGCGGCAGAACGATCATCAGGAACAGAAACGCACGTCCGATGAAGCTCTGAGCGAATGCCAGTACGCGTTCATAGCTGAAAGCATCAGGAACAAAGCCCAGCGGCAGCATAATGCCTACCAGCAGGATCATTACTGGCGCAATGATTGCGCTCCACATACCGCCTGCACCAAACAGGCCCCAGAATACGGGTTCGTCAGAGCGTTTTGGATTTGGATTAATCATTCCGGACTCCTTACCAGAACAGGGCAACAAACAGTATGACTACTGTCGCAACCACAGTAACTGCCCAGAGACCCTTGATGATCGGCTCTGGCCCCATTTTTTCGTCTTTAACGATGATGTTGGCTGCTTTTGGCGCCAGCTCAAACCAGGTTTTGGTATGCAGCAGCGCTGCTGCCAGGGCGATAATGTTAAGGATTACCACCACCGGGTTTTGCAAAAAGGCGACAAAGCCCATCCAGGACTCTGCACCATGCTTGAGTGCAAACAGGCCGATAATCAGTTCAATGCTGAACCAGACTGCCGGAACTGCCGTGCCTTCACGCAGCATGTAAAAACGATAAAATGGCAGCTTTTTCCACCAGGTGGACGTCATTGGCCGCACATAGGCTTTACGTTTAGTCGTCATCGTGCACTCCTTAGCGTGGTTTCAGGGTAGCGATAAGAAAGTCTTTTGAACTTTCAACTTTACCCTGCTGAATGGCCGCAGCCGGATCGACGTGTTTCGGGCAGACTTCGGAGCAGTAGCCCACGAAAGTACAGGTCCAGACGCCGTTCGGGCTGTTCAACTGAGCCATACGCTCCTTCTTACCGTGGTCGCGGCTATCTTCGTTGTAACGATGCGCCAGCGTAATCGCAGCCGGTCCAATGAACTCAGGGTTCAGGCCGAACTGCGGACACGCGGCATAGCACAGACCACAGTTGATGCAACCGGAGAACTGATGATACTTCGCCATCTGCGCCGGAGTCTGGGTGTTTGGACCCTGATCCGGTGTACGCGGGTTACCGATAATGTACGGTTTGATCGCTTCCAGGCTTTCGATAAAGTGCGTCATGTCGACGACCAGATCGCGCTCAATCGGGAAGTTGCCCAGCGCTTCAACCTTCATGCCGTTGGTGTAATCACGCAGGAAGGTTTTGCATGCCAGTTTCGGTACATTGTTGACCATCATGCCGCAGGAGCCGCAGATCGCCATACGGCAGGACCAGCGGTAGCTCAGGTCCGGTGCCAGGTTATCCTTGATGTAGCCCAGCGCATCCAGCAGTGACGTGGTTTCATCATAAGGAACTTCGTAGAAAGCACTGTGCGGCGCGGTATCGGTTTCCGGGTTATAGCGCACCACCTCAACTTTCAGGTTTTTCATCTCAGCCATTCGCCTTCTCCTTCTTATCGGCTGCTTCCGCTTCGCCACCGTAAACACGTTTAGCCGGTGGCAGAGTGGTGATTTTCACGTCGCTGTATTCCAGGCGAGTCGTGCCGTCAGCATCGCGGAAGGCGAGGGTGTGTTTGAGGAAGTTCACATCGTCACGCTCGGTGCAGCCTTCGTCCAGACGCTGGTGCGCGCCGCGGGATTCTTTACGCGCCAGAGCAGAGTGCGCCATACATTCAGCAACGTTCAGACCGTGACCCAGTTCGATGGTATACAGCAGGTCGGTGTTGAAGACGCTGGAGGTATCAGTGATACGTACGCGCTTGAAGCGTTCCTGCAGTTCCGCCAGCTTATCAACGGTTTTCTGCATGAGTTCCGGCGTACGGTAGATACCGCAACCTTCTTCCATGGACAGGCCCATTTCGTCACGGATCTTAGACCAGTTTTCGTTACCTTCCTGGTTAACCAGATCTTTCAGACGTTTTTCAACGCCAGCAACCTGTGCATCAAGAGCGGCACTGTTTGCAGCGCCAGCCGTTGCAGCGCGTTCTGCTGCCTGCTCACCGGCCATACGACCGAAGACCACCAGTTCTGCCAGGGAGTTAGAGCCCAGACGGTTAGCGCCATGCAGACCAACAGAGGAACATTCGCCGACAGCGAACAGACCTTTAATGCGGGTTTCACAGTGCTGATCGGTTTCGATACCGCCCATGGTGTAGTGCGCGGTCGGACGTACCGGGATCGGTTCTTTAACCGGATCGACACCCACGTAAGCTTTCGCCAGTTCGCAAATGAACGGTAAACGTTCGAGCAGTTTTTTCTCGCCGAGGTGACGCAGGTCGAGGTGAACCACATCGCCACGCGGAGTGGAAATGGTGTTGCCTTTGCGCCATTCGTGCCAGAACGCCTGAGAAACTTTGTCGCGCGGACCGAGTTCCATGTATTTGTTTTTTGGCTCGCCCAGCGGGGTTTCCGGACCCATGCCGTAGTCTTGCAGATAACGGTAGCCGTTTTTGTTGACCAGAATACCGCCTTCACCACGGCAGCCTTCAGTCATCAGGATACCGGAGCCTGGCAGACCTGTTGGGTGATACTGAACGAATTCCATATCACGCAGCGGAACGCCGTGGCTCAGCGCCATGCCCATACCGTCGCCGGTTACGATGCCGCCGTTGGTGTTGTAACGGTAAACACGACCTGCGCCGCCCGTTGCCATAACAACAGCGTTAGCACGGATTTGCACCAGCGTGCCTTCCATCATGTTCATGGCAACCAGGCCGCGAGCATGACCGTCGTCAACCAGGATATCCAGAACGAAGTGTTCGTCAAAGCGCTGAATCTGCGGGAACTGCAAAGATGTTTGGAACAGCGTATGCAGCATGTGGAAGCCGGTCTTATCCGCGGCAAACCAGGTACGCTCGATTTTCATGCCGCCGAAGCGACGTACGTTGACGCTACCGTCTTCACGACGGCTCCATGGGCAGCCCCATTGTTCCAGTTGCGTCATTTCAGTTGGGCAGTGGTGGACAAAGTAATCCACGACATCCTGCTCACACAGCCAGTCTCCGCCTGCTACCGTATCGTGAAAATGGTAGTCAAAGCTGTCATGATCCTGCGCGACAGCAGCAGAGCCGCCTTCGGCAGCAACGGTATGGCTGCGCATTGGGTACACTTTTGAGATCAGTGCGATTTTAGCGTTGGGATTTGCTTGTGCGGCAGCAATTGCAGCACGTAATCCCGCGCCACCGGCGCCTATAATGGCAAGATCGGCTTGAAAGGTTTGCACGACATTCCTCCAGATTGTTGTTATTTCATCCCTGCCTGAAATCAGATGCTTCATCGGCTTCAAACAGGTTATGAACGCGTTTCCACTGCTCCTTTATAGGTACAATAGTATAGTCTTAGGGATGTGCGGGAAATTTGACGTGTTCGATTTTTTTAGCGTGTCATAGGGGGGAATTATCATTGAATTTGATTAATTTAATTACTAAACCACCCTAAGTCGCTTTTTTTATCCAATTGCCAGTGATGATTAGTGCTGCCTGAAATTTGTCTCGTTAGCGCGATACGAGTAGACTTCGTGCCCTTGTCATAAATCGGAGAAACAACCATGAGCGAAACGGCAACCTGGCAGCCGAGCGCGTCCATCCCCAATCTGTTAAAACGTGCAGCAATTATAGCGGAGATTCGCCGCTTTTTTGCCGATCGTGGCGTGCTTGAGGTTGAGACCCCTTGTATGAGTCAGGCAACGGTAACGGACATCCACCTGTTCCCGTTCGAAACGCGTTTCGTTGGCCCTGGACACTCCCAGGGAATGAATCTCTATTTAATGACCAGCCCTGAATACCATATGAAGCGCCTGCTGGTGGCAGGATGCGGCCCGGTGTATCAACTGTGCCGCAGCTTCCGTAATGAAGAGATGGGGCGCCATCATAACCCTGAATTCACCATGCTTGAGTGGTATCGTCCGCACTACGATATGTATCGCCTGATGAATGAAGTGGATGATTTGCTCCAGCAGGTGCTGGACTGCTCACCTGCGGAAAGCCTTTCTTACCAGCAGGCCTTCCAGCGCCATCTGGAGATTGACCCGCTGTCTGCGGATAAAACCCAACTGCGGGAAGTGGCGGCGAAATTGGATCTCAGCAATATCGCTGATACCGAAGAAGACCGGGATACCTTACTGCAACTGCTGTTTACGATGGGTGTTGAACCGCATATTGGTAAAGACAAGCCGACGTTTGTGTATCATTTCCCGGCCAGCCAGGCATCACTGGCGCAAATCAGTACCGAAGATCACCGCGTGGCTGAACGTTTCGAGGTTTATTACAAAGGTATTGAGCTGGCGAATGGTTTCCATGAATTGACCGACGCGCGCGAACAGCAGCAGCGGTTTGAACAGGATAACCGCAAACGTGCCGCACGAGGCTTACCACAGCAACCTATCGATACCAACCTGCTGGAAGCGCTGAAAGTCGGCATGCCGGATTGCTCAGGCGTGGCGCTGGGCGTTGACCGTCTGGTGATGCTGGCGCTGGGCGCAGAGAGCCTGGCCGAGGTAATCGCATTTACCGTCGATCGCGCATAACTTACTCTTCTGCAATACAAAGTGGTGGCTTAATCGCCACTTTGTAGCATATTTTTTCATTTCCCCTCTAATAGCCACAATTTACACCTGGATATTTGATATCGTTTAGGTATCAATTCTGTGTTGATTTTTTTATCGCTGAACTCTGCAAAGAGAGCAGTGCCAACCGGTGAGCGGCGTTTGTTAAACGCTTGCCAGAGTAAGGGATGGTTTAATGACCCAAACAATAAAAAAGATGAGCCTGATAGGTCTCATTCTCATGATATTTACGTCAGTTTTCGGTTTTGCTAATAGCCCCTCCGCGTTCTATTTAATGGGGTATAGTGCAATACCGTGGTATATATTTTCTGCATTATTATTCTTTATTCCATTTGCTTTAATGATGGCGGAAATGGGTTCGGCCTATCGGAAAGAAGAGGGGGGAATCTATTCGTGGATGAATAATAGCGTTGGACCACGCTATGCGTTTATCGGCACGTTTATGTGGTTTTCTTCTTATGTGATATGGATGGTTAGTACTGCGGCGAAAGTCTGGGTACCTTTTTCAACCTTCTTGTTTGGCGCAGACATGACGCAGCACTGGCGTATTGCAGGGCTTGAGCCTACGCAGGTTGTCGGACTGCTCGCAGTCGGTTGGATGATCCTGGTGACCTGCGTGGCATCCCGGGGTATTAATAAGATTGCGCGTATTACGGCTGTAGGTGGAATTGCCGTAATGTGTCTTAATTTAGTTCTGTTGTTAGTGAGTGTCGCTATTTTGTTATTAACTGGTGGCCACTTTGCACAGGATATTAATTTCATCTCTTCGCCTAATCCAGGATATCAGTCTGGACTGGCAATGTTGTCATTTGTTGTGTTTGCCATTTTTGCTTACGGCGGAATTGAAGCTGTGGGGGGACTGGTTGATAAAACAGAAAAACCAGAAAAGAACTTTGCAAAAGGCATTGTCTTTGCCGCTATTGTCATTTCTGTTGGTTATTCACTGGCCATCTTTTTATGGGGCGTTAGCACCAACTGGCAGCAGGTATTAAGTAATAGCTCAGTTAACCTCGGGAATATTACCTATATCCTGATGAAAAGCCTCGGAATGACGTTGGGTAACGCGCTACATCTTTCCCCTGATGCCGCAATGGTGATGGGCGTATGGTTTGCACGTATTACCGGGCTTTCCATGTTCCTTGCCTACACCGGCGCTTTTTTCACCCTCAGCTACTCACCGCTGAAAGCGATTATACAGGGCACGCCGAAGGCGTTGTGGCCCGCGCCGATGACCAAACTTAATGCCGTAGGGATGCCGACGACGGCAATGTGGTTACAGTGCCTGCTGGTGAGCCTGTTTATCCTGTTGGTTTCATTTGGTGGCGATACGGCTTCGGCGTTCTATAACAAACTGACGCTGATGGCGAATGTCTCGATGACGCTGCCGTATCTGTTCCTGGCGCTGGCGTTCCCGTTCTTTAAATCCCGTCCGGGTCTGGAAAGGCCGTTTGTTGTCTTTAAAACCCGAGCAGCGACGCTGCTGGCAACGGGAGTGGTCGTGCTGGTGGTGACGTTTGCCAACGTGTTCACCATCATCCAGCCGGTAATTGAAGCCGGAGACTGGAACAGCGCACTGTGGATGACCGGCGGTCCGATCTTCTTCTCACTGCTGGCGATGGCGATTTATCAGAACTACAGCCGTCGCACGACCAACGAGCCTGAGTGGGCGGTGGAATAAAGGCCATCTGGCGTTTATTGCCTGTTGCCGATCCGGACGCATATTAAGCTCGAAAATGTCTGTAATCGGCGATGAAATGCCCGATGGCGCAAGCTTATCGGGCCTACAGGTTAATTGCAGACCCGTAGGCCGGATAAGACCCCACGGGTCGCCATCCGGTATTTCTTGCCTGCATTGTGCGTTACAAACTCCCTGCCGGGCGACTGCCTCTTCCTGCAGAACTTAATGTTCTCCCTGTTTGCTTACCGCCGAGGCTCTCCAGACGCATCTGGAACGGAGGGAACGGCATATCAATACCGTGCTCGCGGAAGCCTGCCAGAATCAGTTGGTGGATTTCATGGCGCAGCGGCATGCGATGCCCCATCTCGGCGGCATAAATACGCAGTTCGAAGATTTGAATGCCTTGTTGCAGGTCAACCAGGAAGACTTCTGGCGCCGGGTTATCGATAACCAGCGAACAGCGCTGCGCGGCAGTCAGCAGGATCTGCGTAACCTCCTCGCTGTTCGCCTCTGACGGTGCCGGGATGGTTAACACCACACGGGTGACCGAATCGGATAACGACCAGTTGATAAACTGTTCGGTGATAAAGGCTTTGTTGGGCACGATGATCTCTTTGCGGTCCCAGTCGCTGATAGTGGTGGCGCGGGTATTAATTTTCGTCACGCTACCGGTAAGATCGCGAATCGTCACCGTGTCGCCAATGCGGATTGGTTTTTCAAACAGGATAATCAGACCGGAAATAAAGTTGGCGAAGATCTCCTGCAAACCAAAGCCCAGACCGACACCGAGAGCCGCCACCAGCCATTGCAGTTTGGACCATTCAATACCGATCATCGAGAAGCCAACCAGACCGCCAATCAGCATCAGCAGATACTTGGTGATGGTGGTGATGGCATAACCGGTGCCGGGGGTTAAATCCAGATGTTGCAGTAGTGCCAGTTCCAGCAGCGCGGGTAGGTTGCGCACTAACTGGGTGGTGATGATAAATACCAGAATCGCGATAAGCACCGCGCCCAGCGTTATCGGTTCTAAGCTTTCCACGCCCTGAACCGTGGAGGTGACATCCCACAACGAGATGTTTTCCAGGAAGCCGAAAGCGGAATGAATTTCTGACCACAGTACAATGACCGAGAGCAGGGCGATAAGCATCAGGATAGAACGCACCAGGCGCAGCGATTGCGCGCTGATAGCATCCAGATCCACTTCGCTTTCATCAACGTCAATCGCGCCTTCAAGGCTGGTGGAATGCGGCGGTTCTTCTTCGCCCCGCGCGCGCTGCGCCAGCATTTCAGCGCGTCGATGCTTGGCGCGGTCAAACGCCAGGCGGCGACGCTGAATCAGCATCCAACGGCGGATAACGTGATACACCACCAGTAATAAGAACCAAATCGCTACAGACGTTTCCAGACGTGCCAGCAGGGCTTGTGATGTGGCGAGGTAGCCTACTGCCGCGGCGAGAATGGCAATCAGCGGCGCACCCATCAGCATATTCCACAGCATGCTGTTGACCATGTTATCGCTGTTGCCCTCTTTATCGAGGTACAGCGGTATCCCGGCGCGTTTCAGGCTCAGGGTTACGACAGCCAGCGCACCGCAAATCAGAATAAAGCACAGACGCCCCAGTGAGGCGGAGAATTCCCGGTCATTGAGGTTATCAAACATAATAACCGCCATGATCAACGGGACAATCAGCCCGATGCTCATCAGGTAATAGTGCATGGCTTTCGCGACGCGGTTCCGCGGCCAGCCAAAGTGGGCAATGAACAGACCGTTGGGACGTGCAAAGGTGGCGCAGATCATTACTGCCCACAGCATGGGCACCGTGGCGGTAACGCCATCGCCGATCGCGACAGCCAACGGATAAGGCCAGGCTTCCTGCAATCCGTAACCGAGCGTTGCCCACAACACTGGCAATGGTGAAGCGACGAGTATTGACCAGAATACCGTGCGTATTGTCAGCCAGAAGTGATCCTGGGTGACTTTCCCGACCCGCGCGGACGAGCGTTCAAGGAAACGGGTGAAGTGCTTGCGCGAAGAGAGGCTAAAGCCAACTAACACCAACGCCGCGAACAGCGGTAGCAGCGTTTCTTTGCTGGTCAGCATCATGATGCTGGCTTTGCCCAACTGATTAAACGTATCTAATGAGATCAGACGCCGCAGATCCTGAACGATGTCGACAGGCCAGGAGAGCGAGATAGGGCTAACGTCTGACGTCCAGAACAGGTAGCGGTGTGTCGCTTCATTGACCTCTTTTAGCGCATCTTCCAGTTGGCTGTTGGAAACTTTGAGCTTGGTCAGCTCAAGGATCAGCGTATCGCCGCCCTGTAACAATGAGTTCAGCAACTCACGCTGGGTGCGTAGCTGGGCGTTGAGGATGCTGCTCTGTTCAGCGGTCAGCGGTTGTCCATCGGCCTGATGAATCTGACGCAACTGCGGCTGTTTGTTGAGGAGATCCTCATAGCGCATGCGGTGTACGCGAAGCTGCGCCATTTCGGTATCCAACTGCTGAGGCTTGGGCATTTCCGGTAAACGGGATACCTGCGCTCGCAGCGCTTCTCCCAGCATATTTGAAACCCCAAGCCACTGAGACTGCTCTCGCAGCGTATTCAATGCCTGACGCACCTGCAGCGTTTGGCTGGCGGCCTGACGCTGCTGCGAAGCGACCAGGTCCATACGCTGTGCTTGCTGGTTCAAGGCCTGAGACAGCTCGCGGTTTACCTTGAACTGGTCGACAATACCCTCCGGCAGTCCCGCGCTGTTTTCCGCCAGCAGTTCAGTGCTTTCCAGCGCTCGCTCAGCTTCACGCTGACGTTGACTGTTAAGCTGGTTGCGCAAAGCCTGCAGGTAAGCGTCGAGTTGTTGACTCTGTTTTTCCGCCAGTTCGGAGCGCATACGCGCCAGTTCCTGACGGTTATTGGCGGAAAGCTGCGCCAGCTCCAGTTCATCGACCTGGGCTTTAAGTTTGGCGGATTCAGCCTGCATCGCCTGATTCTGTGCGGAATTGCCGTTGGCGGTACCAATGCGTCGCTCAAGCTCATTGAGCTGGCGGCGGGCATCGGTTTGCTGTTGAGGAAGCTGGCTTAACGAGTCGGCGATTTCCCGGGCGCGATCCTGCTCCTGTTGGGCCTGACGACTCTTTTCCAGCAGTTGGCTGCTAACCTGGAGGATCTCCTGGTTTAACGCATCGGTAGTGAGTCCGGTTGGCACATTGCGCGGTTCATCACGCAGGTTGCTAAGCTGCGCGCGTAACGTTGCGGACAGCTTGGGGAAGTTATCAATAACCTGCTGGTATTGCTGGGCGCGCTCGAGAGAGCCTTTACGCTCCTCAAGGGCATTCAGCGCGGACTGGAGCGCTTCGACGGTTTCTGGCTGAGCAGGTTTTGCCGCTTTTGCCTGCTCCAGTTCCTGGGTGAGTTGTTTGGCATCGGGGGCCGTCGCAGCGTACGCCCCCAGGCTGAGGCACCAGGCCATCAGAAAAGTGATAATCAGGCGCACAGCAGCGATTCCTATGTTTAACTTTCGTCTTTTTTGTCGTCAACCAGCGGGCTGGCATCGTGTTCTGCTTCGATCTCTTCTTTCGCCAGCGGGGCCGGTTCTGCCTCTGGCGTCACGAAAGTCTCGGTCGAGATGGCCATTGGCTGGCCGATTTTAGTCACCGAAAGATCCTGCAACTGCTCAACCAGGTTAACTTTGCCAGGTGCGAACAGGTTGATGACGGTGGAACCGAGCTTAAAGCGGCCCATTTCCTGACCTTTCAGCAGCGCCACCGACCCTTCGCTTTCGCCTTCCGGCCAGGTCCAGCGCTTGATGACGCCTTCACGCGGTGGGGTAATGGTGCCAGCCCATACGGTCTCAATGCTGCCGACGATGGTCGCGCCGACCAGAATCTGCACCATCGGGCCAAATTCGGTATCAAACAGACAGATTACACGTTCGTTGCGGGCAAACAGGTTCGGTACGTTTTGCGCAGTCAGGATGTTTACAGAGAAGAGATCGCCCGGCACATACATCATTTCACGCAGGATACCGTTACACGGCATGTGTACACGGTGGTAATCGCGTGGAGACAAGTAAGTGGTCACAAACGTACCGTTGCGGAATTTGTCCGCCATCTGATAGTTGCCAGCCAGCAGCGCTTCAAGGGTATAGCTGTGCCCTTTAGCCTGCAGCAGTTTGTCTTCCTCGATGTTGCCTAACTGGTTAATCACGCCGTCAGCGGGCATGACCAGTACGTTTGGATCGGTATTAATCGGGCGAGCATCATCGCGCAGCGGGCGAACAAAGAAGTCGTTGAAGGTGCGATAGCTGGCGGTGTCCGGCTTTTGCGCCTCTTTCATATCGACCTTGTAATATTTCACGAACAGATCGATAACCAGTTTGGTCAGCCATCCCGCTCGTTTGCTCGCACCCCAACCCGCCAGGCGAGTGAGCCATAGTTTCGGCAGAATGTATTGTAGCGAAAGCTTAAATGAGTTTAACAAGGTAGCCTCCAGGCCATAATTTGTTCCCGATCCGGCATACGGGCCGGATCCTGAAAAAAGGGGGACGATTCTAGCGATGCTTAGCTTAGTTGTCAGTTGTCTGTATCAGAAAAGTTTTTACGCGTTTTTACCTGCGCCATGCTTTCCAGGATGCGGTGATAATTTTCAAACCGGGTTTCGGCTATGGCCCCTTTTTCTACAGCCTCACGGATAGCGCAGCCTGGATCGGTATCATGCTTGCAGTCGCGGTATTTGCAATGGCCCAGGTAGTCATGAAATTCGACAAAGCCATGCGTGATTTGTTCCGGCTCCAGATGCCACAGTCCAAACTCACGTACGCCAGGGGAGTCGATAACGTCGCCGCCGTGCGGGAAGTGATACAGGCGAGAGGCCGTGGTGGTGTGCTGTCCAAGGCCGGAGTTGTCAGAGACATCATTGGTCAGGATCTCTTCCTGCAGGCCGAGGAGATTATTGAGTAGGCTGGATTTACCTACGCCCGATTGACCGGCAAAAATGCTGATGCGATCGGTTAATGCTTCTTCAAGCGGTTTCAGGCCGTCTTTTGTGCGGCTTGATACCATCAACACCCGATAGCCAATGTTGCGATAGATATCCATCTGTTCGTTAACGAAGGCCATGCCTTCATCATCCAGCAGATCGATCTTATTCAGCACGATAATCGGTTCAACGTGTAGCGTTTCGCAGGCTACCAGATACCGGTCGATAATATTGAGTGACAGCTCGGGTAAGATGGCTGAGACAATAACGATCTGGTCGATGTTGGCGGCAATAGGCTTTACCCCGTCGTAAAAGTCGGGGCGTGTCAGTACTGAAGTACGATCGTGTACCGCTTCAACGATACCTTTGACATTCACGCCTTCAGCTGCCGCTTTACCCGGGCGCCAGACTACGCGATCGCCAGTAACCAGCGAGCGAATTGTACGGCGGATGTTGCAACGGTGAATTTCACCGTCAGCAGACTCTACGTCGGCATGCATGCCAAAACGGCTGATAACGATGCCTTCAGCGGTTTCGCCAAACAGGTTGTCGTCGTAGTCGGGCTTCTCCGTGGACGTTTTAAGACGACGCTGGTGATTGGCGTTCACACGGCGCTGTTGGCCTTTGGAGAGTTTATTCTTACTCAATCGGACTGGCTCCTGGTCGCCCATGATGGGCAAAACATTTATGATACACACAATTTTAGATCAATGTAGTCACACTGAATGTGACGCTGAAGGGTGGAAAATAGCATGAGTGCCAATGAAAACAACCTGATTTGGATCGATCTGGAGATGACAGGTCTGGATCCCGAGCGCGATCGCATTATTGAGATCGCCACGCTGGTGACGGATGCCAACCTGAATATTCTGGCTGAAGGACCGACAATTGCGGTGCACCAGTCCGACGAACAGCTGGCATTAATGGATGACTGGAACGTACGTACGCATACCGGAAGTGGGCTGGTGGAGCGCGTGAAGGCGAGCACCATGGGCGATCGTGAAGCTGAACTGGCCACGCTGGCTTTTTTGAAAGAGTGGGTTCCGGAAGGGAAATCACCTATCTGCGGCAACAGCATCGGGCAGGATCGTCGTTTCCTGTTTAAATACATGCCGGAGCTGGAGGCGTATTTCCATTATCGCTATCTGGACGTCAGCACGCTCAAAGAACTGGCGCGTCGTTGGAAGCCGGAAATCCTTGCGGGCTTCACCAAGCAGGGAACACATCAGGCGATGGACGACATTCGTGAATCTGTTGCTGAGCTTGCTTACTATCGCGAACATTTTATTAATCTTTGATTTTGTTCTCCGGTGGCTTGCGTCACCGGTTTTTTGACGCTAAATTGTTCAGCTTGATTGTAAATTAATCACTTGAGCGAATTTTCGAAAAAAACGCTTTCAGGGGGGTTGCAGCTAAACGGATTTCTCGTATAATGCGCCTCCCGTAACGACGCAGAAATGCGAATTACGACAGCAACAAAAGCAGTACAGATTTGCGGGAATAGCTCAGTTGGTAGAGCACGACCTTGCCAAGGTCGGGGTCGCGAGTTCGAGTCTCGTTTCCCGCTCCAAAATTTGAAAGTGCTTATTAAGCACAGACACACCCAAGCGGGAATAGCTCAGTTGGTAGAGCACGACCTTGCCAAGGTCGGGGTCGCGAGTTCGAGTCTCGTTTCCCGCTCCAAAATTTGAAAGTGCTTATTAAGCACAGACACACCCAAGCGGGAATAGCTCAGTTGGTAGAGCACGACCTTGCCAAGGTCGGGGTCGCGAGTTCGAGTCTCGTTTCCCGCTCCAAATTCTTACCCCAATAAAAATATCCACAACGAATAATCGCGTTGGGGACGTTTTGTTTCGTCATTGACATACTCTTGTAAACAGACTTATCCACAGGTTCGGGTATTATTCCTGGAATGCAAAAAACTTCGCCGGGTGAATAGTATCATTTTAACTATTTGAAATTATTAATTTAATTATCATTGCAAATTGTTAATGCGATCACTTGACGATTTTTTCCCTCTTGAATATCAATGTGTTTTTATTTTTATACACAAGCTGTGGATGACTTAAGCGTCGCGCGGCAGACCCTTCTCAATGACCCTGACCAAACGTTGTTTCTGCGGTAGCTGCACCTCAACTACGCAGGCATTTCGCTTCTCGATTTGCTGAGCAACCGCCCACTCTATGTGTTCGTCGAGAAGTGGGTGCTCACCTCTGCGACTTTCCAGTGCGTGAAGAATGGCTTCATTCCAGGGAGCATTACCCAACGCAACGGCGATATTTCGCAGCCAGCGCAGGTGGCCAATACGACGAATGGCAGACCCCTCCGTGACTTTTAAAAACCACGCTTCGCTCCAGCTAAACAGCTCTATTAACTCCGGAGCATGAAGCTGCTTGCGCGGGTTGAAGTCATCTTCTGCCGTCAACTGTGAATAGCGGTTCCACGGGCAAATAAGCTGGCAATCATCGCAGCCATAAATTCGATTCCCTAACAATGGACGAAATTCTTCCGGGATCGCGCCTTCCAGTTCGATAGTGAGATAAGAGATACAGCGGCGCGCATCCACCGTATAGGGTTCAACAATGGCCCCGGTGGGACAGATGGTCATGCAGGCGACGCATTTCCCGCATCCTTCTTCTACTGGTTGGTCGATCGGCAAGGGTAAATCGATCAGTAATTCCCCGAGGAAGAAAAATGAACCGGCTTCGCGATTGAGGATAAGTGAGTGCTTACCTGTCCAGCCAAGCCCGGCTTTTTCCGCTAACGGACGCTCAAGAATGGGCGCAGAATCGACAAAAGGTCTAAAATTCAGCGAAACGCAGTGCTGTTGAATCATCTCTCCCAGCTTTTTTAAGCGGTTACGTAGCAGCTTATGGTAGTCGCGCCCCAGCGCGTAACGGCTGACGTAACCCAGAGAAGGATTCTTCAATGTGCTGGCGAAGGCCGCATTGGCAGGAAGATAGTTCATACGTACGCTGATGACACGTAGCGTACCGGGCAATAATTCGTGAGGTCGGGCGCGCATCATGCCGTGACGGGCCATCCAGTCCATCTCGCCGTGGTATTGTTTATCCAGCCAGGCCTGCAGTTTGGGTTCCGCTTCGCTGAGGTCGGTATCGGCAATCCCGACCTGCTGAAAGCCAAGCTCCAGCCCCCACTGCTTAATATTTTGCGCTAACTGATTGAGATCGAGGGGCTCTGACATGACGGACCATACAATGAAGAAAAACCCCGCAAGTATACCACACTCCATCTGGCACGCCGATGACATCAGGCGGATGGAGCGAGAGGCGGCAGACAGTTCAGGGCTGACGCTTTACGAACTGATGCAACGGGCGGGAGAGGCGGCGTTTCAGGTCACTCGTGAGGCTTATCCGAACGCCCGACACTGGCTGGTGCTATGTGGTCATGGCAACAACGGCGGTGATGGTTACGTAGTGGCAAGACTTGCCAAAGCGCTGGGTCTTGAAGTTACGTTGCTGGCGCAGGATAGTGACAAACCGCTCCCCGAGGAGGCGCAGCAGGCACGTGATGCCTGGCTTAACGCTGGTGGCGTCATTCACGCGACGGATATCAATTGGCCAAATAACGTGGACGTCATTATTGATGCGCTGTCAGGCACTGGCTTAAAACATGCGCCGCGTGAGTCTCTCTCGGTATTGATTGAACGTGCCAATTCTCACCCAGCCCCCACCGTGGCGATAGACATTCCCTCCGGCCTGCTGGCGCAGACGGGAGCGACGCCGGGCGCGGTCATCAACGCAGCGCATACCATTACCTTTATTGCACTCAAGCCGGGCCTGCTCACCGGTAAAGCGCGCGATGTCACCGGGCGTCTGCATGTTAACGCACTTGGGCTGGACGACTGGCTGGCGGGGCAGAATGCGCCAATACAACGTTTTGATGCTCAACAGCTTGCACACTGGCTAACGCCGCGTCGACCCACCTCGCACAAGGGGTCCCACGGTCGACTGGTGATTATCGGCGGTGACCACGGTACGGCAGGCGCAATACGCATGGCCGGGGAAGCCGCGCTGCGAGCAGGTGCCGGGCTGGTCAAAGTGCTGACGCGCAGTGAAAACATTGCGCCTATTTTGACAGCCAGACCGGAACTGATGGTCGATGCGCTGACGCCGCAGACGCTGGAAGAGAGTCTGACGTGGGCGGATGTAGTGGTGATAGGCCCCGGGCTTGGTCAGCAGGAGTGGGGCAAAAAAGCGCTGCAAAAAGTGGAGAATTTTCGCAAACCGATGCTCTGGGATGCGGATGCGCTGAACCTGCTGGCAATCAACCCCGATAAACGTCACAATCGCGTGATCACGCCGCATCCAGGTGAAGCCGCGCGACTGCTGGGTTGTTCTATTGCAGAAATTGAAGACGATCGCTTACTTTGTGCACAACGTCTGGTAAAACGGTACGGAGGCGTGGTGGTGCTGAAAGGCGCGGGTACGGTTGTTGCTGCTGAACAGGCGGAGTTGGGTATTATTGATACCGGCAATGCCGGGATGGCCAGCGGCGGAATGGGGGATGTGCTTTCCGGTATTATTGGCGCATTGCTCGGACAGAAGCTTACCCCGTATGATGCAGCATGTGCGGGATGTGTTGCGCACGGAGCGGCGGCGGATGTGCTGGCGGCGCGTTTTGGTACGCGTGGCATGCTGGCGACGGATCTCTTTACCACGCTACAGCGTATTGTTAACCCTGATGTGATTGACGTTTATCATGATGAATCGAGTAATTCCACTACCTGATGAGCAGGCGACTTTAGACCTGGGACTGCGGGTAGCCAAAGCCTGTGACGGCGCGACGGTTATATATTTGTACGGCGACCTGGGGGCGGGTAAAACCACCTTCAGCCGGGGATTTCTGCAGGCGTTAGGTCATAAAGGTAATGTAAAAAGCCCCACCTACACGCTGGTTGAACCCTATTCACTCGATAACTTGATGGTATATCACTTCGATTTATACCGACTTGCGGACCCAGAGGAGCTGGAATTTATGGGGATCCGCGATTATTTTGCCAATGATGCCATCTGCCTGGTGGAATGGCCGCAACAAGGTAAAGGTGTACTGCCAGACCCGGACGTCGAAATACACATTGAATACCAGGCGCAAGGTCGAGAGGCGCGTGTAAGCGCAGTCTCCTCATCAGGTGATTTATTGCTGGCGCGTTTAGCCGATTAACCTTAAGGGTGGCGGGATGATTTATCGCATCAGAAACTGGCTGATGGCAACCCTGGTCCTGCTGTGCGCGCAGGCAGGGGCCGCCAGCCTCTCCGATCTTCAGGTGTCCAATGGCGATCAACAGGCGCGGATTACGTTGAGCTTTATTGGCGATCCTGAATATGCCGTTTCGCAGGACGGGAAACGAACCGTCGCGCTGGATATTAAACAAACCGGTGTGATTCAGGGATTACCGCTGCTGTTTAGCGGCAATAATCTGGTGAAATCTATCCGTTCCGGCACGCCAAAAGATGCGCAGTCTCTGCGCCTGGTGGTGGATTTAACCGAGAACGGTAAAGCCGAAGCAGTAAAACGCCAGAACGGCGGCAATTATACCGTCGTGTTTACCATCAACGCTGATGCGCCACCGCCGCCGCCTCCACCTCCCGTGGTTGCAAAGCGTGTTGAAGCGCCGATTGTTGCCCCACGTCCTGTCGAGCCAGCGCGAAATCCGTTTAAAGCAGAAAACGATCGCACTACGGCTGTGACTAACAGCAATACCTCCACGCGCCCTGCGGCGCGCGCCAGTTCCAGCAACGGCGATAAAGTGGTGATTGCCATTGATGCCGGACACGGTGGACAGGATCCTGGCGCTATTGGTCCTGGCGGCACGCGTGAGAAAAACGTCACGATTGCCGTGGCGCGCAAGCTGCGCAGTTTGCTCAATGATGATCCGATGTTTAAAGGCGTACTCACCCGTGATGGTGATTACTTTATCTCGGTGATGGGGCGTTCAGACGTCGCGCGTAAACAAAACGCTAATTTCCTGGTTTCTATTCACGCGGATGCCGCGCCAAATCGTGATGCCACAGGTGCTTCCGTTTGGGTGCTGTCAAACCGTCGGGCGAACAGTGAGATGGCCGGCTGGTTGGAACAGCACGAGAAGCAATCGGAGTTGTTGGGCGGCGCGGGCGATGTGCTGGCAAACAGCCAGTCCGATCCTTACCTCAGCCAGGCCGTACTGGATCTGCAGTTCGGTCATTCGCAGCGCGTCGGGTATGATGTGGCGACCAGCATGATCGGCCAGTTAGAACGTATTGGTTCGATGCATAAGCGTCGTCCAGAACACGCCAGTCTTGGTGTACTGCGTTCGCCTGATATCCCGTCAGTGCTGGTTGAAACCGGCTTTATCAGTAACAACAGCGAAGAACGCCTGTTGGCGAGCGATGATTACCAGCAGCAACTGGCTGAGGCGATTTACAAAGGATTGCGTAACTATTTCCAGGCGCACCCGATGCAAACCGGGCCGCAGGGCGCACCGGCGCAAACCGCCAGCGCCATATCGCCGGGTAACACGTTAACAAATTAAGGATTAGCCATGCCGATTCAGGTTCTACCGCCACAGCTGGCGAACCAGATTGCCGCAGGCGAGGTGGTAGAACGGCCTGCGTCAGTGGTGAAAGAGCTGGTGGAAAACAGCATCGATGCCGGTGCGACGCGTATTGATATCGATATTGAACGCGGCGGCGCGAAGCTTATCCGTATTCGTGACAACGGCTGCGGGATTAAAAAAGACGAGCTGGCGTTGGCGTTGGCGCGTCATGCCACCAGTAAAATAGCCTCGCTTGACGATCTTGAAGCCATCGTAAGCCTCGGATTTCGCGGCGAAGCGCTGGCCAGTATCAGCTCCGTGTCTCGCTTAACCCTGACGTCGCGTACGCAAGAACAACCCGAAGCCTGGCAGGCGTATGCCGAAGGGCGTGACATGGATGTCACAGTTAAACCCGCTGCGCATCCGGTGGGAACCACGCTGGAGGTGCTAGATCTGTTCTACAACACCCCGGCGCGGCGCAAATTTATGCGCACCGAGAAAACCGAATTTAATCATATCGACGAGATTATTCGCCGCATTGCGCTGGCACGTTTTGATGTGACGATAAATTTGTCGCACAACGGCAAAGTGGTGCGACAGTACCGGGCAGTGGCCGCGGATGGGCAGAAAGAGCGCCGACTGGGCGCGATTTGCGGCACGCCGTTTCTGGAACATGCGCTGGCGATCGAATGGCAGCATGGCGATTTAACATTGCGCGGCTGGGTGGCCGATCCTAACCACACAACGGCAGCACTGGCAGAAATCCAGTACTGCTACGTGAATGGTCGGATGATGCGCGACCGGCTGATCAACCATGCTATCCGCCAGGCCTGTGAAGATAAGCTGGGAGCCGATCAACAGCCCGCATTTGTGCTGTATCTGGAAATCGATCCGCATCAAGTGGATGTCAACGTACACCCAGCTAAACATGAGGTCCGTTTCCATCAATCCCGCCTGGTGCACGATTTTATTTACCAGGGCGTGTTGAGCGTCCTGCAACAGCAGCTTGAAACGCCGCTGCCGTTGGCTGATGACGACGAACCCGCTCCAAGGCACATCCCGGAAAACCGCGTTGCTGCTGGACGCAACCATTTTGCCGAGCCGGCTCCCGCGCGTGAACCTGCGACACCGCGGTACTCAGCATCCGCTGGCACTGGAAGTGGCAATAGTGGTGGCGGTGGCCGTCAGGCGGGAGCCAGTTGGCCTCATGCTCAACCCGGATACCAAAAGCAGCAGGGCGAAATTTATCAGCAACTGATGCAGACGCCTGCTCCAACGCGTAAAACGCCGGTCTCTGAAACGCCATCGACGCCTCTGACTGGCAACAGTCAGGGCTTTGGCCGGGTGCTAACGATTGTTGGTGCAGACTGCGCGTTACTCGAGTGTGATGGCCATATTCGGTTGTTGGCATTACCGGTGGCTGAGCGTTGGTTGCGTCAGGCGCAGTTAACGCCGGGTCAGGGAGCGGTTTGTGCTCAACCGTTACTGATCCCTTTACGTCTAAAAGTGACCGCCGATGAAAAAGTGGCACTGCAAAAAGGACAGAGCCAACTGGCTGAGTTGGGCATTGAATTTCAGCTGGATGCGCAGCATGTGACCATCCGGGCGGTGCCTTTACCCTTACGCCAACAAAATTTACAAATCTTGATTCCTGAACTGATAGGCTACCTGGCGCAGCAATCCGTATTCGAGCCGGGCAATATTGCACAGTGGATCGCACGTAACCTGATGAGCGAGCATCCACAGTGGAGCATGGCACAGGCGATTACGCTGTTAGCGGATGTTGAGCGGCTCTGCCCACAACTCGTGAAGGCACCGCCGGGTGGTCTGTTACAACCTGTTGATTTACATTCGGTAATGAATGCCCTGAAACATGAGTGATACCCGTAAGGCGAGCCTGCCAAAGGCGATTTTTTTGATGGGGCCAACGGCCTCCGGTAAAACGGCATTAGCAATTGAATTGCGTAAAGTTTTGCCCATAGAGTTGATAAGCGTTGATTCCGCCCTTATTTACAAGGGGATGGATATCGGTACAGCCAAACCTGATGCAGCTGAATTACGGGCCGCACCGCACCGATTGCTGGATATCCGCGATCCATCGCAGGCGTACTCCGCTGCGGATTTTCGTCGCGATGCGTTAGCCGAAATGGCCGACATCACCGCCACGGGCCGTATCCCGTTGCTGGTGGGCGGCACAATGTTATATTTCAAAGCCTTGCTTGAAGGACTGTCGCCGTTACCGTCGGCGGACCCGGTAGTCAGGGCCAGAATTGAGCAGCAGGCGGCAGAGCAGGGTTGGGACGCGTTACACCGACAGCTTCAGGACATCGATCCCGTGGCAGCGGCGCGTATTCATCCAAATGATCCGCAAAGACTTTCCCGGGCACTGGAAGTTTTTTTCATTTCGGGTAAAACTTTAACGGAGCTGACGCAAACGTCAGGAGATGCTTTGCCGTATCAGGTGCATCAGTTTGCAATCGCCCCGGCGAGCCGTGAACTGCTCCATCAGCGAATTGAGCAGCGTTTTCATCAGATGTTAGCTTCAGGTTTTGAAGCAGAAGTCCGGGCGCTTTTTGCCCGTGGAGATTTGCATACGGATTTGCCTTCCATTCGTTGTGTAGGGTATCGCCAGATGTGGTCATACATTGAAGGTGAAATTTCATACGATGAAATGGTTTATAGAGGTGTTTGCGCCACGAGGCAGTTGGCGAAGCGACAGGTAACCTGGTTGCGTGGTTGGGAAGGGGTGCACTGGCTTGACAGTGAAAAGCCTGACCAGGCGCGAAACGAAGTATTACAGGTTGTTGGTGCTATCGCGAACTGAATGTGTACAATTGAAACGTATCGTGCGCAATTTTTCAGAATCGAAAGGTTCAAAGTACAAATAAGCATATAAGGAAAAGAGAGAATGGCTAAGGGGCAATCTTTACAAGATCCGTTCCTGAACGCACTGCGTCGGGAACGTGTTCCAGTTTCTATTTATTTGGTGAATGGTATTAAGCTGCAAGGTCAAATCGAGTCTTTTGATCAGTTCGTGATCCTGTTGAAAAACACGGTCAGCCAGATGGTTTATAAGCACGCGATTTCTACTGTTGTCCCGTCTCGTCCGGTTTCTCATCACAGCAATAATGCCACCGGCGGCACAGGCAGCAACTACCATCACGGTAGCAACGCGCAAGGTTCATCTGCGCAACAGGACAGCGAAGAAACCGAATAAGGTTATTAGCTGTTTTACATACGGGGAGCCAGCGATCCTGTGTTCCCCGTTGATTTATATTAAGGGGTTGACGCTTGTTTGACCGTTATGATGCCGGTGAGCAGGCGGTACTGGTACACATCTATTTTTCGCAAGGCAAAGATATGGAAGACCTCCAGGAGTTTGAATCTCTGGTTTCTTCCGCCGGTGTCGAAGCAATGCAGGTGATTACCGGGAGCCGTAAAGCACCGCACCCGAAGTATTTTGTTGGTGAAGGTAAGGCAATCGAAATTGCCGAAGCCGTAAAAGCGACTGGCGCTGCGGTGGTGATTTTTGATCATGCTCTAAGCCCTGCCCAGGAACGTAACCTGGAACAGTTGTGCCAGTGTCTTGTTATCGACAGGACTGGTCTCATTTTAGATATTTTTGCCCAGCGTGCGCGAACCCATGAGGGTAAGTTGCAGGTTGAGCTGGCGCAGTTGCGCCATATGGCTACGCGTCTGGTCCGTGGCTGGACTCACCTTGAACGGCAAAAGGGCGGGATTGGTTTGCGCGGTCCGGGTGAAACCCAGCTCGAAACCGACCGTCGTTTGCTGCGTAATCGCATTTTGCAGATACAGTCGCGCCTGGAAAAAGTTGAAAAGCAACGTGAGCAGGGGCGACAGTCGCGCAAGAAAGCGGATGTCCCAACCGTATCACTGGTGGGATATACCAACGCCGGAAAATCCACCCTGTTCAACCAGATCACCGAAGCCCAGGTCTACGCAGCGGATCAGCTGTTTGCGACCCTGGACCCGACGCTACGCAGAATAGACGTGGCGGACGTGGGTGAGACCGTGCTGGCGGATACCGTTGGGTTTATCCGTCATTTGCCGCACGACCTGGTGGCGGCGTTTAAGGCCACCTTGCAGGAAACACGTCAGGCGACATTGCTACTGCACGTTATTGATGCAGCAGATTTTCGTGTGCAGGAAAACATTGAGGCCGTCGATACGGTGCTCGAAGAGATCGATGCGCATGAGATCCCGACCCTGCTGGTGATGAATAAAATCGATATGTTGGATGACTTTGAGCCGCGTATCGACAGAGATGAAGAGAATAAACCCATTCGCGTTTGGGTATCAGCGCAAACGGGGATTGGTATACCACAACTTTTTCAGGCTTTGACTGAGCGACTTTCCGGTGAGGTGGCGCAGCATACGTTGCGTTTGCCGCCGCAGGAAGGGCGTTTGAGAAGCCGGTTTTATCAACTTCAGGCAATAGAAAAAGAGTGGATGGAGGAGGACGGCAGCGTAGGTCTGCAGGTTCGTATGCCGATCGTAGACTGGCGTCGCCTCTGTAAACAAGAACCGGCACTGGAAGACTATGTTGTCTGATCTGACGGATATGGCCTGAAGATTTTTTCGCCTCTATACCTTGTGGATTTTGTGCGGCAGGAAGGCGGCAAGTCCTGAAATCTCCAGGAGCATAGTCAACTATGTGACTGGCGTTGAGGGACGCAGCCAACGCAACGGCAGCGCAAAAGACGCAGGTATAGCATCGCATAACAAATATGGAGCACAAAAATGGCGTGGAATCAGCCCGGTAATAACGGACAAGACCGCGACCCCTGGGGAAGCAGCAAACCTGGCGGCAACCCTGAGGGAAATGGAAACAAAGGTGGTCGCGAGCAGGGACCTCCCGATCTGGACGATATCTTCCGCAAACTGAGTAAAAAGCTCGGTGGTCTGGGTGGCGGTAAAGGTACTGGCTCTGGCGGCGGTAGTTCATCGCAAGGCCCGCGTCCGCAACTGGGCGGTCGAGTCTTTACTATCGCAGCGGCCGCTATCGTCATTATCTGGGCGGCCAGCGGTTTCTATACCATTAAAGAAGCGGAACGCGGCGTGGTGACACGCTTCGGTAAATTCAGCCATTTGGTTGAACCGGGTCTGAACTGGAAACCGACCTTTGTCGACGAAGTGACACCGGTCAACGTTGAAGCCGTGCGTGAACTTGCCGCATCCGGCGTCATGCTGACCTCTGACGAAAACGTCGTGCGCGTCGAAATGAACGTACAGTACCGCGTGACCGATCCGCAGCGTTACCTGTTTAGCGTAACCAGCGCGGATGACAGTCTGCGTCAGGCTACCGACAGTGCCCTGCGTGGGGTTATCGGTAAATACACCATGGACCGTATCCTGACCGAAGGTCGTACCGTTATTCGTAGCGATACCCAACGTGAACTGGAAGAAACGATCCGTCCGTACAACATGGGTATCACCCTGCTGGACGTCAACTTCCAGGCTGCACGTCCGCCGGAAGAAGTAAAAGCCGCGTTTGACGATGCTATCGCAGCACGTGAAAACGAACAGCAGTACATCCGTGAAGCGGAAGCGTACACCAACGAAGTTCAGCCGCGTGCAAACGGTCAGGCGCAGCGTATTCTGGAAGAAGCGCGTGCGTATAAGACTCAGACAATCCTGGAAGCGCAGGGTGAAGTGGCTCGCTTCGCAAAAATTCTGCCGGAATATAAAGCCGCACCGCAAATTACCCGCGAGCGTCTGTATATCGAAACCATGGAAAAAGTGTTGAGCAATACCCGCAAAGTCCTGGTTAACGATAAAGGCAGCAATTTGATGGTTCTGCCGCTGGATCAAATGCTGAAAGGTGGTAGTGCGCCAGCAGCAAAGACTGACAGCAGTTCAAACCTGCTGCGTCTGCCGCCAGCAACGACTTCCAGCACTGGAGCAAGCAACACATCGTCCACCAGTCAGGGCGATATTATGGACCAACGCCGCGCGAATGCGCAGCGTAACGACTACCAGCGTCAGGGGGAATAACGATGCGTAAGTCAGTTATTGCGATTATCATCATCGTTCTGGTAGTTCTGTTCATGTCTGTCTTTGTGGTCAAAGAAGGCGAGCGCGGTATTACTCTGCGCTTTGGTAAAGTTCTGCGTGACGATGAAAACAAGCCGCTGGTCGTAGCACCTGGCCTGCACTTCAAGATTCCGTTTATTGAATCTGTGAAGATGCTGGATGCGCGTATTCAGACCATGGACAACCAGGCCGATCGCTTTGTTACCAAAGAGAAGAAAGACCTGATCGTTGACTCCTACATCAAGTGGCGCATCAGTGACTTTAGCCGTTACTACCTGGCAACGGGCGGTGGCGATGTTTCTCAGGCGGAAGTCCTGCTGAAACGTAAATTCTCTGACCGTCTGCGTTCTGAAATTGGTCGTCTGGACGTGAAGGACATCGTTACCGATTCCCGCGGTCGTTTGACCCTGGAAGTTCGTGACGCGCTGAACTCCGGTTCTGCTGGCACAGAAGATGAAGTGGCGACTCCGGCAGCAGATAGCGCGATTGCCGAAGCGGCTGAACGTGTTCAGGCTGAAACGAACGGTAAAGTACCGGTCATCAACCCGAACAGTATGGCGGCATTGGGCATCGAAGTGGTTGACGTGCGTATTAAGCAAATCAACCTGCCTGCTGAAGTGTCCGAGGCTATCTACAACCGTATGCGCGCTGAGCGTGAAGCGGTAGCGCGTCGCCATCGTTCACAAGGCCAGGAAGAGGCGGAAAAACTGCGTGCAACGGCTGACTATGAAGTCACTAAAACGCTGGCAGAATCTGAGCGTCAGGGTCGTATTATGCGCGGTGAAGGCGATGCAGAAGCCGCTAAGCTGTTTGCCGATGCGTTCAGTCAGGATCCGGACTTCTACGCCTTCATCCGTAGCCTGCGTGCTTACGAGAAGAGCTTTGAAGGGAATCAGGACGTAATGGTCATGAGCCCGGACAGCGATTTCTTCCGCTACATGAAGACACCAAATACCGCGACACGCTAATCGCGTTCCAGCGGTTTTAAAGCAGCAAAACCACCGGCATCTCCAGGGATGCGGTGGTTTTCTTTTTATATAAGGGCGATGGATGAATTCAACAATTTTGCTGGCGCTCGCGCTGGTTTTGGTGCTGGAAGGGCTGGGGCCGATGCTTTATCCCAGCGCATGGAAGAAAATGATCTCTGCAATGGCGCAACTTCCCGAAAATATTTTGCGTCGTTTTGGTGGAGGTCTTGTGGTTGCGGGCGTTGTGGTCTACTACATGTTGAGGAAAACGATTGGCTGAACAATAAGTAGACTAATTTGCGGATTTTCGCATGCAAAAAGTGCTGTATATCTGAAAAAGCGGTGGTAGAATCCATTTTTAAGCAAACGGTGATTTTGAAAAATGGGTAACAACGTCGTCGTACTGGGCACCCAATGGGGTGACGAAGGTAAAGGGAAGATCGTCGATCTTCTGACTGAACGGGCTAAATATGTTGTGCGCTACCAGGGTGGTCACAACGCAGGCCATACTCTCGTAATCAACGGTGAAAAAACCGTCCTCCATCTTATTCCATCAGGCATTCTTCGCGAAAACGTAATCAGCATCATCGGTAACGGTGTTGTTCTGTCTCCGTCCGCGCTGATGAAAGAAATGAAAGGACTGGAAGATCGTGGTATCCCGGTTCGCGAGCGCCTGCTGCTGTCTGAAGCTTGTCCGCTGATCCTTGATTATCACGTTGCGTTGGATAACGCTCGTGAGAAAGCGCGTGGCGAGAAAGCGATCGGTACTACCGGTCGTGGTATCGGTCCGGCTTATGAAGACAAAGTAGCTCGTCGCGGTCTGCGTGTTGGCGATCTGTTTGATAAAGCAACTTTCGCTGAAAAACTGAAAGAAGTGATGGAATATCACAACTTCCAGCTGGTGAATTTCTATAAAGTTGAAGCCGTTGACTACCAGAAAGTACTGGATGATGTGATGGCTATCGCCGACATCCTGACCTCAATGGTTGTTGATGTTTCCGATCTGCTGGACCAGGCGCGTAAGCGTGGCGATTTCGTCATGTTTGAAGGTGCGCAGGGTACGCTGCTGGATATCGACCACGGTACCTATCCGTACGTAACGTCCTCCAACACCACCGCAGGTGGCGTGGCAACCGGCTCCGGCCTGGGCCCACGTTATGTGGACTACGTTCTGGGTATCATCAAAGCTTACTCTACTCGTGTAGGTGCGGGTCCGTTCCCGACAGAGCTGTTTGATGACGTTGGCGAGTTCCTGTGCAAACAAGGTAACGAGTATGGCGCGACCACCGGTCGTCGTCGTCGTACCGGTTGGCTGGACTCCGTTGCTGTACGCCGTGCAGTACAGATTAACTCCCTGTCTGGCTTCTGCCTGACCAAACTGGACGTACTGGACGGTTTGAAAGAGGTGAAAATCTGTGTTGCTTACCGTATGCCGGATGGCCGCGAAGTAACGACTACTCCGCTGGCAGCTGACGACTGGAAAGGTATCGAGCCGATTTACGAAACCATGCCGGGTTGGTCTGAATCCACCTTCGGCGTGAAGGAACGTAGCGGTCTGCCGCAGGCAGCGCTGAACTACATCAAGCGTATTGAAGAACTGACCGGTGTGCCGATTGATATTATCTCAACTGGCCCAGACCGTACTGAAACCATGATCCTGCGCGACCCGTTCGACGCATAATTCTGGTTATAGCGTAGCGTCAAACGGCGCTGCGCTTGCACTAATTTAGGCCGGATAAGGTGCTTTGCATCAGAATCCGGCTTAAAATCACGTAAGTTCCTCGCTTTTTTCCTTCCCGAACTGAAATAAATTAGCGACCTGGCTGGTGGCTGGTTTATCATCAATGTAATTAATACTACCAGGTTTATCCGTTTTATCCCTTTTCCTGAGGTTGATGTGCAGTTAACAAGTTTCACCGATTACGGATTACGTGCGCTAATCTACATGGCGTCACTTCCCGAAGGACGTATGACCAGTATTTCTGAGGTGACAGAAGTCTACGGCGTGTCCCGTAATCATATGGTCAAAATAATCAATCAACTTAGCCGGGCGGGCTTTGTTACTGCTATTCGAGGAAAAAATGGCGGTATCCGCTTGGGTAAACCCGCTAAGGATATTGGTATTGGTGATGTGGTTCGCGAGCTGGAACCCTTATCGTTGGTCAACTGTAGCAGCGAGTTTTGCCACATTACCCCGGCCTGTCGACTCAAACAGGCGCTTTCTAAAGCAGTGCAAAGTTTTCTCACGGAACTGGACAACTACACACTTGCTGATTTGGTTGAAAAGAATCAACCGCTTTATAAATTATTGCTGGTGGAGTAACGACTCCCGCCAGCAGCGATGATGACGGAGGAACCGACATGTCACAAGATCCTTTCCAGGAACGCGAAGCAGAAAAATACGCGAATCCTATCCCGAGCCGGGAATTTATCCTCGAACATTTAACTAAACGTGAAAAGCCGGCCAACCGCGATGAGCTGGCCGCTGAACTCAATATTGAAGGTGAAGAGCAGCAAGAAGCGCTGCGTCGTCGCCTGCGCGCGATGGAGCGTGACGGACAACTGGTCTTCACCCGTCGTCAGTGCTATGCGCTGCCGGAGCGTCTCGACCTGCTGAAAGGTACCGTTATTGGCCACCGTGATGGCTACGGCTTTCTGCGCGTTGAAGGCCGCAAAGATGACCTGTATCTGTCCAGCGAGCAGATGAAAACCTGCATTCATGGCGATCAGGTGCTGGCGCAGCCGTTGGGCGCGGACCGTAAAGGTCGCCGCGAAGCGCGAATTGTGCGCGTACTGGTGCCGAAAACCAGCCAGATTGTCGGTCGCTACTTCACCGACGCTGGTGTTGGGTTTGTCGTCCCAGACGACAGCCGCCTGAGCTTCGATATTCTGATCCCGCCGGAAGAGGTAATGGGCGCTCGTATGGGCTTTGTGGTCGTCGTTGAACTGACCCAGCGTCCGACTCGCCGCACCAAAGCGGTGGGCAAAATTGTTGAAGTGCTGGGCGATAACATGGGAACCAGCATGGCCGTGGATATGGCCCTGCGTACTCATGAAATCCCATATATCTGGCCTCAGGCGGTTGAGAAACAGGTCGCCGGGCTGAAAGAAGAAGTGCCGGAAGAGGCGAAAGTAGGACGTGTCGATCTGCGCGATCTGCCGCTGGTGACTATCGATGGCGAAGATGCGCGCGACTTCGACGATGCGGTTTATTGCGAGAAGAAACGCGGCGGTGGTTGGCGTTTATGGGTGGCGATTGCTGACGTAAGCTATTACGTTCGCCCGCCGACTCCGCTGGACCAGGAAGCGCGTAGCCGTGGCACATCCGTTTACTTCCCGTCGCAGGTAGTTCCGATGCTGCCGGAAGTGCTGTCTAACGGATTGTGTTCACTCAATCCGCAGGTGGACAGGTTGTGTATGGTCTGTGAAATGACCATTTCGTCGAAAGGCCGTTTAACCGGCTTTAAATTCTACGAAGCGGTCATGAGTTCCCACGCACGTCTGACCTACACCAAGGTCTGGCACATGCTGCAGGGCGACCAGGAGCTGCGTGAGCAGTACGCACCGCTGGTTAAACACATTGAAGAGTTGCATAACCTCTACAAAGTGCTGGATAAAGCCCGTGAAGAGCGTGGCGGTATCTCGTTTGAAAGTGAAGAGGCGAAGTTTATCTTCAATGCTGAACGCCGTATTGAGCGTATCGAGCAGACGCAGCGTAACGACGCACACAAGCTGATTGAAGAGTGCATGATCATGGCGAACATCTCAGCGGCGCGATTCGTTGAGAAAGCCAAAGAGCCAGCGCTGTTCCGTATTCACGATAAGCCGACGACCGAAGCGATTAACTCGTTCCGTTCCGTCCTGGCAGAGCTGGGGCTGGAGCTACCTGGTGGCAACAAACCTGAGCCGCGTGATTACGCTGAACTGCTGGAGTCGATTGCTGACCGTCCTGACGCAGAAATGCTGCAAACCATGCTGCTGCGTTCGATGAAGCAGGCGATTTACGATCCGGAAAACCGTGGCCACTTTGGCCTGGCGCTGCAATCTTATGCACACTTTACTTCACCGATCCGTCGTTACCCGGATCTCTCCTTGCACCGGGCGATTAAGTATCTGCTGGCGCAGGAGCAGGGCCATAAGGGCAACACCACGGAAACCGGTGGCTACCATTATTCGATGGAAGAGATGCTGCAACTGGGTCAGCACTGTTCGATGGCCGAGCGCCGTGCTGATGAAGCCACGCGCGATGTCTCTGACTGGCTGAAGTGCGACTTCATGCTGGACCAGGTGGGTAATGTCTTCAAAGGCGTGATTGCCAGCGTGACCGGATTTGGTTTCTTTGTCCGTCTCGATGAACTGTTTATCGATGGTCTGGTGCATGTCTCCTCTCTGGATAACGACTACTATCGTTTCGACCAGGTTGGGCAGCGCCTGACGGGGGAATCCAGCGGCCAGATGTATCGCCTGGGCGATCGCGTGGAAGTTCGCGTGGAAGCAGTCAACATGGACGAGCGTAAGATCGACTTCAGCTTGATCTCCAGCGAACGTGCGCCGCGTAATGAAGGTAAAACCGCGCGCGAAAAAGCCAAAAAAGGCGATGCGGGTAAAAATACCGGTAAACGTCGTCAGATGGGCAAAAAGGTGAATTTCGAGCCGGACAGCGCTTTCCGCGGCGAGAAGAAAGGCAGAGCCAAACCTCAGGCGGATAAGAATGCGGCTGAGAAGAAAGGTGATAAAAAAGCGAAAAAGCCTTCGGCAAAAACGCTTAAAATTGCTGCCGCCACTAAAGCTAAACGTGCGGCGAAAAAGAAAGTCGCACAATAACAGCCATAGACTGTAAGTCGGGCAACCTTCGCGTTGCCCGGCGTTACGCATAAACTATTAACGAGTACATTCATGAGTGAAATGATTTACGGCATCCATGCGGTGCAGGCCCTGCTGGAACGTGCGCCTGAGCGCTTCCAGGACGTCTTTATTCTCAAAGGTCGTGAAGATAAACGCCTGCTGCCGCTGATCCACGCACTGGAAGCACAGGGTGTTGTCATTCAACTGGCTAACCGTCAGTTTCTGGATGAGAAAAGCGAGGGTGCGGTACATCAGGGGATTATTGCTCGCGTGAAGCCGGGCCGTCAGTATCAGGAAAACGATCTGCCGGATCTGATTGCTACGCTCGATCAGCCGTTCTTTTTGATTCTCGATGGCGTCACCGATCCGCATAACCTGGGTGCATGCCTGCGTAGCGCTGATGCTGCTGGCGTACATGCTGTAATCGTACCGAAGGATCGTTCCGCACAGTTGAATGCGACGGCGAAAAAAGTGGCCTGTGGTGCGGCAGAAAGCGTACCGCTGATCCGCGTGACCAACCTGGCGCGCACCATGCGTATGCTGCAGGAAGAGAATATCTGGATCGTCGGAACCGCAGGTGAAGCCGACCATACTCTCTATCAGAGCAAAATGACCGGTCGTCTGGCGCTGGTGATGGGCGCAGAGGGTGAAGGTATGCGCCGTCTGACCCGTGAACACTGTGACGAACTGATCAGCATCCCGATGGCAGGGAGCGTTTCGTCATTGAACGTTTCAGTTGCGACGGGTATCTGCCTGTTTGAAGCCGTCCGCCAGCGCGGCTAATTCATTCTCTATGTCTCTTAAGCCATCCCTCGGGATGGCTTTTTTGTGACCTGAATCCCAGGCACTCTCTTGTCTGGCTGACCATACTTAAAGCGACGGCCATTGAAGGAGGGAGACACAATGCACTGGCAAACGCATACCGTTTTTAACCAACCTGTACCGCTCAATAACAGTAACTTATATTTGTCCGATGGCGCGCTGTGCGAAGCGGTTATCCGCGAAGGCGCTGGTTGGGACAGCGATCTTCTCGCCAGTATTGGTCAGCAGCTAGGGACTGCCGAGTCGCTCGAACTGGGCCGTCTGGCCAATGCTTTTCCACCTGAACTGTTGCGCTACGACCCGCAGGGGCAGCGGCTGGATGATGTGCGTTTTCATCCTGCCTGGCATTTGCTGATGCAGGGATTATGCGCCAACCGCGTACATAATCTGGCCTGGGAAGAAGATGCGAGGCAGGGAACATTTGTTGCCCGGGCGGCCCGTTTCATGCTGCATGCGCAGGTGGAGGCTGGCACGTTGTGTCCGGTGACCATGACTTTTGCCGCCACGCCGCTGTTACTTCAGATGTTACCCGCCCCCTTTCACGACTGGCTTACGCCGCTGCTAAGCGACCGTTATGACTCGCATTTACTGCCAGGTGGGCAAAAGCGTGGGCTGCTTATCGGCATGGGCATGACTGAGAAACAGGGTGGTTCAGATGTGCTGAGCAATACCACTCAGGCAGAACGTTTTGCTGACGGCTCGTATCGGCTGGTGGGACATAAGTGGTTTTTCTCCGTGCCGCAAAGCGATGCCCATTTAGTGCTGGCCCAGGCTAAGGGGGGATTATCCTGCTTTTTTGTGCCGCGATTTTTACCTGACGGGCAGCGTAATGCTATCCGTCTTGAGAGATTGAAAGATAAGTTAGGCAACCGCTCCAACGCCAGCTGCGAGGTTGAATTCCACGATGCGATTGGCTGGCTATTGGGTGACGAAGGGGAAGGTATACGCCATATCCTGAAAATGGGGGGGATGACGCGTTTTGACTGTGCGCTCGGCAGTCACGGTATGATGCGGCGTGCTTTTTCCGTCGCGATTTACCATGCGCACCAGCGGCAGGTCTTTGGCAAGCCATTGATTGAACAGCCGATGATGCGTCAAGTGTTAGGTCGGATGGCGCTCCAACTGGAAGGTCAAACGGCGTTACTGTTTCGACTGGCGCGGGCCTGGGGCCGCTGTGCTGATGCTAAAGAAGCGCTGTGGGCCAGGTTGTTCACGCCAGCGGCGAAATTCTCCGTTTGCAAAAGCGGTATGCCATTTGTGGCAGAAGCGATGGAAGTGCTGGGTGGGATTGGCTATTGCGAGGAGAGCGAGCTGCCGCGTTTGTATCGTGAAATGCCGGTAAACAGTATCTGGGAAGGCTCTGGCAACATTATGTGCCTTGATGTATTGCGGGTACTGACCAAACAACCCGGCATGTACGATATGCTCAGCGAAGCCTTTGCGGAAGTCAAAGGGCAAGATCGACATTACGATCGAATGGTACGTCAGCTCCAGCAGCGTTTACGTAAACCCAGCGAGGAGATGGGAAGGGAGATTACACAGCAGCTTTTCCTGCTCGGTTGCGGGGCGCAGATGTTGCGTTATTCTTCTCCGCCAGTGGCGCAGGCCTGGTGCCAAATGATGCTTGATACGCGGGGGGGACTACGATTGTCTGAGCAGGTGCTGAACGATTTGCTTCTGCGGGCAACGGGGGGATTACGATAATAATATGCCAGATGGCGACGCTTTCGCGTCTTATCATGTCTACAGTTCACTGTAGGTCAGATAAGTTTACGCCATCCGGCAATGTGTTAAGCATAGAGTATGGCCTGTACGCGCCAGTTGTCGGGCTGCTGATCTTCGTACATTTGAATGATCCGATACCATGAGGCACCTTGTTCATCCGCTTTTAACGCGACTATACGTTCTACATCCTGCGGATTTCCTGCAATGTTACTGACAGATATCTGGCCAATTTCGTTCAGGCCAGTAACACAGTCAGCACTGGCGAATTCGGCAGACTGTGCCGTAGTACCTACCAGTCCGGCAGAAAGCAGCAGTGAGGATAAGGCAAGTGATTGTTTCATCGTCAGCTCCATTATTCGTACCCCTACACACGGCAGGGCATTCCATCGCGATAATAAACCTCAAGCTTCCTGCTGTTGGTTTATTGTGCACAGGTAAACGCATAGGGGCGCAAAGCAATGTAAAGCTGACTAAATTTCAACCCAATGTTATTTACGATACAAAATAGCCTGTGAATACCATTGGCCTGTCACGATGGTTTCATCCACTAATAAAACCACGTAGTAATCAGCTTTAGCCGCGGCGGCTTTGGCACGGATCTCTGCCAGCGCATCATCCGGAGAGCCTCTTACCAGTGCGCTAACCGTCCCTAATCGCTGTAACCCATTACTTTGGTCACGGCGGATCTCCTGCGGGTGGTCGGCAACGGGCGGTGCGGGTTGTGGCGTTCCCTGTAGCACGCTACAGGCGCTTAAAAACATAACCAACAACAAAGAGGCAAACCGACGCATAACTCTATCTCGTTTCCTGATAGCCATAGTGTAGTGCCTTATTAATTTCCCTTTAGGGGAATGTTCCCGAATTGTTATCTCTCACGCGATTTTCGAATGAAAATGTTGCGAAAGCGTAACCCAGTTCTCAACATTATGAATCATTGCCGAACACATTCGCTTGCGTTAAGTATTGCTGCATGGCATACCAGAAAGAAAGAGGCGACAAATGATTGAAATTGAAACACGACGGCTAGCTGGTATCCCTGTCCTGCACGCCGTTCCGGCTGGCAAACGCGAATGTTCACTCCCTTGTATTATCTTCTATCACGGGTTTACCTCTTCAAGCCTGGTTTACAGCTATTTTGCCGTTGCGCTGGCTCAGGCCGGGTTCCGCGTCGTCATGCCAGATGCGCCTGACCACGGTGCCCGCTTCAAAGGTGATGCTCAGGGGCGAATGTTCCGCTTCTGGCATATTTTGCAGCAAAATATGCAGGAGTTTGCGACGTTACGTGCGGCGCTGGTGGCGGAAAATTGGCTTTCAGATGAGCGGCTTGCCGTCGGTGGGGCGTCGATGGGGGGAATGACAGCACTGGGCATAATGGCGCGCCATCCTGAGGTTAAATGTGTAGCCAGCCTGATGGGTTCTGGCTATTTTACCCGGCTTGCGCAGACGCTTTTTCCCCCTCTACTGATTCAGACCCCAGAGCAGCAGGCGGAATTTGATGCCGTTATCGCCCCGCTTGCCGAATGGGATGTTACGCATCAGTTACCACGCCTCGCTGACAGGCCGTTGCTGCTGTGGCATGGACAGGATGATGATGTTGTACCCGCTGTTGAAACCTTCCGCTTACAGCAAGCGCTGACTCAGGCAGGTTTGGACAACAATCTGACCTGCCTGTGGGAAGCGGGCGTACGACATCGCATCACGCCAGAAGCGTTGGCCGCAACAGTGACGTTTTTCCGCCAGCACCTTTAAACGCGCATAATGCTCACGCCCTGGGCTTCAAGCTGTTGCAGAATCTCAGGGTTTGCATTTTTGCCAGTAATCAGCATGTCGATTTGGTCGGCGCGACTGAACAGCATTCCCGCACGTTCACCGACTTTACTGCTATCGACCAGTACCACCAGTTTGCCCACCACGTTAAGCATCTTCTGCTCGGCCATCGCGGTCAGCATATCGGTTTTATACAGTCCGTCCGCGGTCAACCCTTTGCCACTGGTGAACATCCAGTGCCCGGCATACAGGCTATTTTCACTGCCTTGCGGGCTAAGCGTGATGGATTGGCTTTTGTTATATTGCCCTCCCATGATAATCACGCTGTCATGCTCCTGGTCGATCAGATAGTTCGCCAGCGGCAGATAATTAGTGATGATCTGCACCGGCTTGCCGCACATTTCGCGACCCAGTAGAAAGGCGGTCGATCCGCAGTTGATCACCACGCTTTCACCCGCATTCACAAGCTGGGATGCCGCCTTGGCAATACGAACTTTTTCATCGTGGTTCTGTGCCTGGTGCAGATTCATTGGCGTCCAGCGCGGTCGCTGCTGGGTAATAGCTTCTGCGCCGTTGCGGACTTTCTTGAGTTTGCCGCTTTCGTCGAGTTTGTTGATGTCCCGGCGTGCTGTGGCGGGTGAAATCCCCAGACGCTCAATCACGTTCTCAACGGTAACAAAGCCCAACTGCGCCAGCATATCCAGCAATATTTGATGTCTTTGTGCTTCAGTCATGAGCTATTCCGATACAAATTGATTTGAAAAGATGATATTTGAAATAGCCTGGAAATACTAAAGTAAATGGGAAAAAATGCCGGGATGGCCCGGCATTTTGTGTGGATCACAAGAACGATTTAAACGGTAAATCCGGTTCAATCGTGAAGCAGTCGTCAAAGCCGCGCGGATAGTGATATTCAAAGTTATCTTTGTCCAGCGGCCAGGTGAACTTGCCACCCACCTGCCAGATAAAAGGCTTAAAGCCATACTTCAGCCGATCTTTTTTCATCTCCCAAAGTACGCGGATCTCCTGAGGATCGGCCTGGAAGTTTGACCAGATATCGTGATGGAAAGGGATCACCACTTTTGTATTCAGGGCCTCCGCCATACGCAGCATGTCGGAACTGGTCATTTTGTCCGTAATTCCCCGTGGGTTCTCGCCGTAGGATCCGAGCGCGACGTCGATCTGGTGCTCATTGCCATGCTTTGCATAGTAGTTGGAGTAGTGTGAATCACCGCTGTGATAAAGCGTACCGCCCGGCGTTTTGAACAGATAGTTTACGGCGCGGGCATCCATACCATCCGGCAGCACGCCTGCCGCTTTTTGATCGGCAGGAAGCGTGATCAATGCCGTACGATCAAACGCATCAAGCGCATGAATTTCAATATCTTTCACTTTCACCACATCGCCAGGTTTTACCACGATGCAGCGCTCTTTTGGTACACCCCAACCGATCCACAGATCCACACAAGTCTGCGGTCCAATAAACGGCACGTCGTCGGCACAGTTCTGCATGACGGCTGCTGCAACATTTACGTCGATGTGATCGTTATGATCGTGCGTGGCCAGCACCGCATCGATCTGACGAATGGCAAACGGATCAAGAACAAACGGCGTGGTGCGCAGGTTTGGCTGCAGCTTCTTCACGCCCGCCATGCGTTGCATCTGGTGACCGGTTTTCATCAGCGGGTTACCGTGACTCTGTTTACCCGTACCGCACCAGAAATCGACGCAGACGTTAGTTCCGCCTTCAGACTTTAGCCAAATTCCAGTACAGCCAAGCCACCACATAGCGAAAGTGCCAGGTGCGACCTGTTCCTGCTCGATCTCTTCATTGAGCCAGCTTCCCCACTCCGGGAATGTGCTCAGAATCCATGATTCACGCGTGATGCTTTTTACTTTACTCATCGCAATTACCTTCATGTTTGTTCAAGTTGAATCAAATGATGATTTGTTTTGATTGATACTGACATCATTTTCTCAAGAAGGCAATGCGCTGATTTTTGGTGTTGAATGGGAAAATGTGAACAAATTACAACGTGACAAGAGGGTTTATATGAAATGTATTTTTGTATTTTATTGTTTTAAATGAATTTATTTTGACGTGTATGAATTTGAAGTAAATCCACTCTGCAAGTAAGAGAATTATTTGCGTACTTCATCACATTTAATCAAATTCAATCTTGTTGTGATTACTTTTGAAAATTAGAGTGAGGGCACAACATCCTGGGCATCTGTAATGAATGTTCAGCAACTTCGTCTACTGGAGATCGTTATGGAGATCCTCTACAACATCTTTACCGTCTTTTTTAATCAGGTCATGACCAATGCACCGTTGCTGTTGGGTATTGTGACCTGCCTCGGCTACATCCTGTTGCGTAAAAGTGTCAGCGTCATTATCAAAGGCACGATCAAAACGATTATCGGTTTTATGTTATTGCAGGCAGGGTCGGGCATTCTGACCAGCACGTTTAAACCGGTGGTGGCGAAGATGTCTGAGGTTTACGGTATCAATGGCGCGATCTCCGATACCTATGCCTCCATGATGGCAACCATCGAACGAATGGGTGATGCCTACAGTTGGGTAGGGTACGCCGTACTGTTAGCGCTGGCGCTGAACATTTGTTACGTACTGCTACGGCGTATTACCGGCATTCGAACCATCATGCTGACTGGGCACATCATGTTCCAGCAGGCGGGGCTGATTGCTGTCTCTTTCTACATCTTTGGTTACCCGATGTGGACCACCATCATCTGTACCGCGGTGCTGGTGTCGCTCTACTGGGGGATTACCTCCAATATGATGTACAAACCGACGCAGGAAGTGACCGACGGCTGCGGTTTTTCCATCGGTCACCAGCAGCAGTTCGCCTCCTGGATTGCTTACAAAGTCGCGCCGTATCTGGGTAAGAAAGAGGAGAGCGTAGAAGATCTCAAGCTGCCAGGCTGGCTGAATATCTTCCATGACAACATCGTTTCCACCGCGATTGTGATGACCATCTTTTTCGGGGCGATCCTGCTCTCTTTCGGCATAGATGTGGTTCAGGCGATGGCGGGTAAAACCCACTGGACGGTCTATATCCTGCAAACCGGTTTTTCGTTTGCTGTCGCTATCTTCATCATCACCCAGGGCGTACGTATGTTCGTTGCTGAACTTTCAGAAGCGTTCAACGGTATCTCTCAACGTCTGATCCCCGGCGCGGTGTTGGCTATCGACTGCGCAGCGATTTACAGCTTTGCCCCCAACGCGGTGGTCTGGGGCTTTATGTGGGGCACCATCGGCCAACTGATTGCGGTAGGTATTCTGGTTGCCTGCGGCTCTTCCATCCTGATTATCCCAGGCTTTATCCCGATGTTCTTCTCGAACGCCACTATCGGCGTATTTGCTAACCACTTTGGCGGCTGGCGCGCGGCGCTCAAGATTTGCCTGGTGATGGGGATGATCGAAATCTTCGGCTGCGTCTGGGCGGTTAAGCTCACCGGTATGAGCGCCTGGATGGGCATGGCGGACTGGTCAATTCTGGCACCGCCGATGATGCAAGGCTTTGCCTCCATCGGCATCGTGTTTATGGCCGTCATTATTTTGATTGCACTGGCTTATATGTTTTTCGCAGGACGCACGTTGCGCGCTGAGGAAGACGCAGAAAAACAACTGGCAGAACACTCTGCTTAATAAGGAGTTCCGATTATGACCGTACGTATTCTGGCTGTGTGTGGCAATGGGCAGGGCAGCTCCATGATCATGAAAATGAAGGTGGACCAGTTTTTAACCCAGTCAAATATTGACCATACGGTAAACAGCTGCGCCGTGGGTGAATACAAAAGTGAACTGAGCGGCGCGGATATCATCATCGCCTCTACGCATATCGCCGGTGAGATTACCGTTTCTGGCAATAAATATGTCGTCGGCGTACGCAACATGCTGTCTCCTGCCGATTTTGGGCCAAAACTGCTGGAAGTGATCAAAGCGCATTTCCCACAGGACGTGAAGTAAGGGGGCGGCATATGAAATTACGTGACTCGCTGGCAGACAATAATTCCATCCTTTTGCAAGCCGAGGCCAGTACCTGGCAGGAAGCGGTAAAGCTTGGCGTGGATCTGCTGGTTAAGGCTGATGTGGTTGAACCACGCTACTACCAGGCCATCCTTGATGGCGTTGAGCAGTTTGGCCCGTACTTTGTGATTGCGCCAGGCCTGGCGATGCCGCACGGCCGTCCGGAGGAAGGGGTCAAGAAAACCGGTTTTGCGCTGGTGACGCTGAAAACGCCGCTGGTGTTTAACCACGAAGATAACGACCCGGTCGATATTCTGATAACGATGGCGGCAGTTGACGCCAACACGCATCAGGAAGTGGGCATCATGCAGATCGTGAATCTCTTTGATGACGAAGCCAATTTTGACCGTTTACGCGCCTGCCGCACCGCGCAGGAAGTATTGGATTTAATTGATAACGCCACTGCGGCGGCTGTTTAAAAGGATACCAAAATGTCATTACCTATGTTGCAGGTTGCGCTGGATAACCAATCAATGTCTTCCGCGTATGAAACGACGCGTCTGATTGCCGAAGAGGTCGATATCATTGAGGTGGGCACTATTCTTTGCGTGGCAGAGGGCGTGCGCGCCGTTCGCGATCTAAAGGCGCTTTACCCGCATAAAATTGTGCTGGCGGACGCCAAAATTGCCGATGCGGGAAAAATCCTCTCCCGCATGTGTTTCGAAGCCAACGCTGACTGGGTCACCGTCATCTGCTGTGCGGATATCAACACCACCAAGGGGGCACTGGAGGTGGCGAAAGAATTTAACGGTGATGTACAGATTGAACTGACGGGTTACTGGACCTGGGAGCAGGCGCAAGAGTGGCTTGACGCGGGCATTGGGCAAGTTGTGTATCACCGCAGCCGTGATGCGCAGGCAGCAGGTGTGGCGTGGGGAGAGGCGGATATCAGCGCGATCAAACGCCTGTCCGAGATGGGCTTTAAAGTCACCGTCACCGGCGGTCTGGCGTTGGAAGATCTGCCGCTGTTCCAGGGCATTCCGATTCACGTATTTATTGCCGGTCGCAGCATTCGCGATGCCGCCTCTCCGGTGGAAGCGGCCCGTCAGTTCAAACGTTCTATCGCCCAGCTGTGGGGATAAGGAGCGACTATGTTGTCGAAACAGGTCCCGCTCGGTATTTATGAAAAGGCACTCCCCGGCGGGGAGTGCTGGCTGGAGCGCTTGCAGTTGGCGAAGGAACTGGGCTTTGACTTTGTCGAAATGTCGGTTGATGAAACCGACGCTCGCCTGGCGCGTCTTGACTGGAACCGCGAGCAGCGACTGGCGCTGGTGGCCGCTATCGCCGAGACAGGGATACGGGTACCGTCCATGTGCCTGAGCGCTCATCGTCGTTTCCCGCTTGGCAGTGAAGATGATGCGGTGCGCGAACAGGGGCTGGAGATCATGCGTAAAGCCATTCAGTTTGCGCAGGATATCGGTATTCGCGTTATTCAACTGGCGGGTTACGACGTTTATTACCAGCAGGCCAATAACGAAACGCGTCGTCGGTTTCGCGATGGGCTGAAAGAAAGCGTAGAGATGGCGAGCCGTGCACAGGTGACGCTGGCGATGGAAATCATGGATTATCCACTGATGAATTCGATCAGTAAGGCGCTGGGATACGCTCACTATCTCAACAATCCGTGGTTCCAGTTGTATCCCGATATCGGCAATTTGTCGGCGTGGGACAACGATGTGCAGATGGAGCTGCAGGCGGGAATGGGCCATATCGTTGCCGTACACGTGAAAGATACCAAACCCGGCGTATTCAAAAATGTGCCGTTTGGTGAAGGGGTTGTCGATTTCGAACGTTGTTTTGCGACGCTCAAACAGAGTGGGTATTGCGGGCCATACCTGATTGAGATGTGGAGTGAAACGTCGGACGATCCGGCTCGTGAAGTGGCGAAGGCGCGCGACTGGGTGAAAGCGCGTATGGCCAGCGCCGGTCTGGTGGAGGCGGTGTAATGCAAAAACTCAAACAGCAGGTTTTTGAGGCTAATATGGATCTGCCGCGCTACGGGCTGGTGACGTTTACCTGGGGTAATGTCAGCGCCATCGACCGCGAACGCGGGATGGTGGTGATTAAGCCCAGCGGCGTCGACTACCAGACAATGACAGTGGACGACATGGTGGTTGTGGATCTGCACGGCAACGTGGTGGAAGGACGCTATCGTCCTTCTTCCGATACCGCCACCCATCTGGCGCTGTATCGTCGCTATTCCTCTCTTGGCGGCGTGGTGCATACCCACTCAACCCACGCGACGGCATGGGCGCAGGCAGGTCTGGCAATTCCTGCGCTAGGCACGACGCATGCGGACTACTTCTTTGGCGATATCCCCTGCACCCGGGCGTTAACTGAAGCGGAAGTTCAGGATGAGTATGAGCTGAATACCGGCAGGGTGATTGTTGAAACGCTTGGGGAGGTGGAACCTTTGCATACGCCAGGCGTAGTGGTGTACCAACATGGCCCGTTTGCCTGGGGCAAAGACGCTCATGACGCGGTACATAACGCGGTGGTGATGGAAGAGGTGGCAAAAATGGCATGGATTGCGCGTGGCATTAATCCGGCACTCAGCGCTATCGACAGTTATCTGATGAATAAGCACTTCATGCGTAAGCACGGCCCAAATGCCTATTACGGGCAGAAGTAGGAAAAAACGTTCCGGAGCCAACTCTTCATGGGGATGAGATCGGTCTGGCTTCGGGATTGTTTTGCAAAAAAAAGCCCCCAGTGAAGGGGGCAAGTCAAACTGTGGCAATGTTCTCGTTGGTTATTTCTGGTGTTAACGATAAATATCTGCACTGGCGTGCATATTTCCGTTACTACCGGGTTCCCTGGTGAGGATCACGTGGTAGTAGGTTGCGCCTTGCGCATCGGTCTCTTCATTCAGGGCCTGAGTGGCTTCACTTTCAGTGGCGAAGTTATGATTTATGTAAATGACGCCTAAGCTCTGCACATCATCCATGTTCCTGGCCTGATGGTTATCAATTTTGATGGCTGCCGTTGCATTTGCACTGAGCAAAAGCACAGCCAGAAGGGTCAAAACACGGGCTCGCATATGTACCTCCTCGACTGCGGTCTCTGGTTGTCTCTCTCCTGTGAGTGATTAACTTCTGATGTAATTTTAACCGCTACCAGCGCAGTCGATAGCGACCATTTCTGATGCAGTTGTTCAAAAAATTACCGCATAGCCATCTTTTCTTTAATTAACAGTCTGCTGGTGTATACCGCTGCGGTGAAAAAATACCTGCCTTTCGCGCATAAGCTCTTACCAAATAGTCAATTTAATCGGGTGAGTACGCCGTTTATAGTGAGCCGGATAATTAATATAACTTTATGATAATAAGGCAAAAACTTATGGATACTTCATTCATGGATTTCAGCTATTTCGTGGTTATGTTTATGGTCGCGCTGGTGGCTGGCTTTATTAACGTGGTGTCGGGTGGTGGTGGATTTCTCTCTATTGGCGCACTCTTAATTTCTGGTTTACCCCCGGCTAATGCGCTGGCAACCAATAAAATTCAGGCTCTGGGTAGCTCGCTGACCTCCGGAATTTACTTTTTACGCCGAGGACATATCAACGTGCAGGAGCACAAGTATGTGTTTTTATCTGCCTTTATCGGTTCTGCGCTGGGAACGACGCTTATCCAGTTCATTGAACCGGAACTGCTGAAGAAACTGCTCCCAATCCTGATTATCGCAGTCGCCATTTACTTTATTTTTGCGCCAAACCTTAGCGAACCGAAAAGAAAGCAGCAGGTATCCCTGTTTCTCTTCTCGTTGATCGGTGGGGGATGTATTGGTTTTTATGATGGCTTTCTCGGTGCTGGGGCAGGTTCCTTTTATACCCTCAGCTATATTCTGCTGTGGGGATACAGTATTGATAAAGCGCAAATCCACTCGAATTTTATTAACCTGGCGTCGAACATCGCCTCGATTTTGTTCTTCATCTTCGGCGGTAAAATGATCTGGTCGCTGGGTTTGGTGATGTTTGCAGGGCAATCCCTTGGCGCACGTCTTGGTGCGACAGTCGTACTGACGCGCGGTAAGAAAGTCATCCGACCCATGATTGTGATTGTCTCCATTTGTATCAGCATCAAAATGCTGCTGGATATGTATTAATGGCGACATGATAAATAATCGTACAAGCACCTTGAGTTTACCTGCTGACCCCAGTATTATGACGCGTCATTTTTCAGCCGACCTTTAACACGTTCCTTGCCTCCATGGGCCTCGGCTGACCCAGACAGGAGGCTGAATAATCCGTAAGGAGCAATTCGATGCGTCATTACGAAATCGTTTTTATGGTCCATCCTGACCAGAGCGAACAGGTTCCGGGTATGATCGAACGCTACACTGCTGCCATCACTGGTGCAGAAGGCACGATCCACCGTCTGGAAGACTGGGGCCGCCGTCAGTTGGCTTACCCGATCAACAAACTGCACAAAGCTCACTACGTTCTGATGAACGTTGAAGCGCCGCAGGAAGTGATCGATGAGCTGGAAACTACCTTCCGCTTCAACGATGCCGTTATCCGCAGCATGGTTATGCGTACTAAACACGCTGTTACCGAAGCATCTCCGATGGTTAAAGCGAAAGACGAGCGTCGTGAACGTCGCGATGATTTCGCTAACGAAACCGCAGATGATGCTGAAGCTGGGGATTCTGAAGAGTAATTTCTGATGACCAACCGTCTGGCGTTGTCCGGCACTGTGTGCAGGGCCCCCCTTCGAAAGGTCAGTCCATCAGGAATTCCTCATTGCCAGTTCGTGCTTGAGCATCGTTCTGTGCAGGAGGAAGCCGGATTTCACCGGCAGGCGTGGTGCCAAATGCCCGTTATTATTAGCGGACACGAAAACCAGGCCATTACTCACAGTATAACGGTCGGTAGCGCAGTGACCGTTCAGGGGTTCATCTCTTGCCACAAGGCAAAGAACGGCCTGAGCAAAATGGTTCTGCATGCCGAGCAGATTGAATTGATAGATTCTGGAGACTAGCCATATGGCACGTTATTTCCGTCGTCGCAAGTTCTGCCGTTTCACCGCGGAAGGCGTTCAAGAGATCGACTATAAAGATATCGCTACGCTGAAAAACTACATCACCGAAAGCGGTAAGATTGTCCCAAGCCGTATCACCGGTACCCGTGCAAAATACCAGCGTCAGCTGGCTCGCGCTATCAAACGCGCTCGCTACCTGTCCCTGCTGCCGTACACTGATCGTCATCAGTAATCGGTCACGGTCCATTAATACGACTTTGAGAGGATAAGGTAATGCAAGTTATTCTGCTTGATAAAGTAGCAAACCTGGGTAGCCTGGGTGATCAGGTTAACGTTAAAGCGGGCTATGCTCGTAACTTCTTGGTACCACAGGGTAAAGCTGTTCCTGCTACCAAGAAAAACGTTGAATTTTTCGAAGCGCGTCGCGCTGAGCTGGAAGCTAAACTGGCTGACGTTCTGTCCGCTGCTGAAGCTCGTGCTGAGAAAATCAACGCACTGGAAACCGTAACCATCGCGTCTAAAGCTGGCGACGAAGGTAAACTGTTCGGTTCCATCGGTACTCGCGACATCGCTGACGCTGTAACTGCAGCTGGCGTTGAAGTAGCTAAGAGCGAAGTTCGTCTACCGAACGGCGTTCTGCGTACCACTGGCGAGCACGAAGTGAGCTTCCAGGTTCACAGCGAAGTGTTTGCTAAGCTGACTGTAAACGTAGTTGCAGAATAAGTTTTTATTCTGATGACCGCGTAAAAGCGCCGGCCCTGTGCCGGCGTTTTGCTTTTCTGTTCCCCCGCTTTTCTCTCTGGCTATTCTTTATCCTTTTCGGGATAATCACAAAAATAAAACATTATTTCAAAGTGGTGATGGAATGGAACCAACGCACCAACCTCTGTTTGCGCGTAAAAATGTTGTCTACCTGAGCGCGGCGTTCTGCTGCCTGCTGTGGGGGAGCGCCTATCCGGCGATCAAAAGCGGATATGAGATCTTCCAGATTGCCACGGATGACATTCCCTCAAAGGTTGTCTTTGCCGGATATCGCTTTCTGTTTGCGGGATTATTGCTGCTACTGCTGGCGGTAGCGCAGCGTAAACCGATTGGCCGGTTAAGCCCGCGTCAGTACGGCCAACTCACGCTGTTGGGGCTAACGCAAACCTCGCTGCAATACATCTTCTTTTACATTGGCCTGGCGTTCACGACGGGAGTGAAAGGGTCCATCATGAATGCGACCGGGACCTTCTTCAGCGTGCTGCTGGCCCATTTTATCTACCATAATGACAAACTGAGCTACAACAAAGCGCTGGGCTGTATTCTCGGCTTTGCTGGGGTGATGGTAGTGAACTTTAGCAGCGGACTGGATTTTAGCTTCAGCCTGTTAGGAGACGGCTCAGTAGTGATGGCGGCCTTTATTCTCTCTGCTGCCACGCTATATGGAAAACGTATTTCTCAGACGGTGGACCCGACGGTAATGACAGGGTACCAGTTGGGCGGTGGCGGTCTGGCGTTGGTTATCGGCGGCTACGCTTTTGGCGGCACGCTAACCGTACACGGTGCGTCTTCGGTGGCGATTCTCGGCTACCTGACGTTACTCTCTTCGGTCGCTTTCGCCTTGTGGAGTATTCTGCTCAAACATAATCGCGTGGGGATGATTGCGCCGTTTAACTTCCTGATCCCGGTTTCGGGAGCAGTGCTGTCGGCAATATTCCTCGGTGAAAACATTCTCGAATGGAAATATGCGGTGGCGCTGGTGCTGGTCTGTTCGGGGATCTGGTGGGTGAACAAGGTGAAACGTTGACGTTTCACCTTGATGCCTGATGGCGCTATCGCTTATCAGGCCTGGAATCGCGGGGTCACAGCGCTTAACGGGCGCGGATAAAACTGCCGTTAGGCTGGCGGGTAAACAGTACCTGCTGACCATTCCCGGTATCAATGGTTAATCCCGTCACCACGCCATTGGCATTCTGCCTGATCTGTATCATCTGACCGTCTTTCAGATTGCTCAGTGGTTTTCCGGCGCCTTCAACCTGTGCCATCGCATACACATCGGTTGGCGGGAGGTTATGGTCACGGAATACCTGCGCCAGCGTTTTACCTGAGTCTACGCGGTAGGAGCGCCACTGCTGGTCAATTCCGCTATCCTGTTGGAAAGGTTGTGTCTGCGGCTGAGATTGCTGGGCCTGAGGCTGGGCATCAGGTTCGCCTTCCTGGATTGGCTCTGGCGCAACCGGAGCGACCTGGCCGGGATCATTTTGCGGCGGGACAAGCTGTGCCTGCAGCTGAGCCTCGGTCGGTGGCTGCGACTGTGACTGTAAATCCAACTGGGCAGTACGCGTCACCACAGGGGTATCGCTGGTGTCACTGGAAGGGAGCAGGAAACCTATCACCAACACAATAGCAGCAATAATAATGCCGCGGCGGTGCATAGGCGGTAGCGGGTCCATAATGCGAAAATTGTCCGGTGCATGCCAGATTTTCGCCAGGGTTGGTTTTAATTCAAAGCGCCCGGGCATGGCTTTCCTCCTGCTCCGCGTCTCGTTCCTCGATCATAGAGTATAGATGGCTAACGCTATGATGTTCGTCATATTACCCGCTTTCGTGACGTCAACGCGGGATATTCCTATTGTTTATGTTTCCTCGCGATTTGTCATCTGTTCCCGAGACAAAGTTTTACCGGATGCGGCATGGCTGATATGCTGCCCGCTACTTTACATCCGATGAAAGGAAATATGATGGCTAACCCGACTTTTGACACTATCGAAGCGCAAGCAAGCTACGGCATTGGTTTGCAGGTAGGACAACAGCTGAGCGAATCCGGACTGGAAGGACTGTTGCCTGAAGCGCTGGTAGCGGGTATCGCTGACGCGCTGGAAGGTAAGCACCCGGCAGTGCCGGTTGATGTTGTGCATCGCGCACTGCGTGAAATCCACGAACGTGCTGATGCAGTTCGTCGCGAGCGTTTCCAGGCTATGGCGGCTGATGGCGTCAAATATCTGGAAGAAAACCGTGAGAAAGACGGTGTGAACAGCACTGAATCTGGTTTGCAGTTCCGTGTTCTGACCCAGGGTGAAGGTGCTATTCCGGCACGTACTGACCGCGTTCGCGTGCACTACACCGGTAAGCTGATCGACGGTACCGTGTTTGACAGCTCTGTCGCACGTGGCGAACCGGCTGAATTCCCGGTTAACGGCGTAATCCCAGGCTGGATTGAAGCGCTGACCCTGATGCCGGTAGGTTCCAAATGGGAACTGACTATTCCTCAGGAACTGGCTTACGGCGAGCGTGGCGCTGGCGCGTCCATTCCTCCGTTCAGCACGCTGGTGTTCGAAGTTGAGCTGCTTGAGATCCTGTAAGCAGTGACTTCTGTTCCCCCCGAAGCCGGGGGGAACAAAAAAATAGCGTGAAAAGCTATAGTTACGTCGTTGTCGATATTTTATCTTGCAAATGCCCCATCAGCGTGTATTTTTGTGAGCTGATTCGCGCTATCAGAGTGATATGACACTCACTTTAAACATTAAATTAACATTATATCTAAATCTTAGTATTCATCCCGCCAATTCTTACCTAATATCGATGAGTCCTGATAACAGGATCGTCGTATCATAGACACACTAAAGGCCGTAGAGCCTGAACAACACAGACAGGTACAGGAAGAAAAAACATGGTAGATCAGGTAAAAGTCGACACCGCTGAAGAGGCGTCGTCTGAACAGTCGCTACGGCGCAATCTCACAAACCGTCATATTCAACTTATTGCTATTGGTGGCGCTATCGGTACTGGCCTGTTTATGGGCTCCGGTAAAACCATCAGTCTCGCCGGACCGTCGATCATCTTTGTGTATATGATCATCGGTTTTATGCTGTTTTTCGTGATGCGCGCAATGGGTGAATTGCTGCTCTCGAATCTGGAGTACAAATCGTTTAGTGATTTTGCCTCTGACCTGCTCGGGCCATGGGCCGGGTATTTTACCGGCTGGACCTACTGGTTCTGCTGGGTTGTTACCGGGATGGCAGACGTGGTCGCGATTACCGCGTATGCGCAATTCTGGTTCCCCGAACTGTCAGACTGGGTCGCCTCGCTGGCGGTGATTGTGCTGCTGCTGAGCCTCAACCTCGCCACCGTAAAAATGTTCGGTGAGATGGAGTTCTGGTTTGCGATGATCAAAATCGTTGCCATCATCGGCCTGATTGTCGTCGGTCTGGTGATGGTGCTGACGCACTTCCAGTCGCCAACCGGCGTTCAGGCATCGTTCACGCACTTGTGGAATGACGGTGGCTGGTTCCCGAAAGGTCTGAGTGGCTTCTTTGCCGGCTTCCAGATAGCCGTGTTTGCGTTTGTGGGTATTGAGCTGGTGGGTACGACCGCAGCGGAAACCAAGGATCCGGAGAAATCTCTGCCGCGCGCCATTAACTCGATTCCAATCCGTATCATCATGTTCTACGTGTTCGCGCTGATCGTGATTATGTCCGTTACGCCGTGGAGCTCGGTAGTGCCAACCAAGAGCCCATTCGTTGAACTGTTTGTGTTGGTTGGTCTGCCTGCTGCGGCGAGCCTGATCAACTTTGTGGTGCTGACTTCAGCTGCCTCTTCTGCAAACAGCGGCGTGTTCTCTACCAGCCGTATGCTGTTCGGTCTGGCGCAGGAAGGCGTTGCGCCTAAAGCGTTTGCCAAGCTGTCTAAACGCGCAGTTCCGGCGAAGGGTTTAACCTTCTCCTGTATCTGTCTGCTGGGCGGCGTGGTGATGCTGTACGTGAACCCGAGCGTGATTGGCGCCTTCACCATGATCACCACTGTATCGGCGATTCTGTTCATGTTCGTCTGGACCATCATTCTCTGCTCGTACCTGGTGTACCGCAAGCAGCGTCCTCACCTGCATGAAAAATCAATCTACAAGATGCCGTTAGGCAAGCTGATGTGCTGGGTATGTATGGCGTTTTTCGTCTTCGTACTGGTACTGCTGACGCTGGAAGATGATACCCGTCAGGCGCTGATCGTCACGCCGTTGTGGTTCATCGCGCTGGGTCTGGGCTGGTTGTTTATCGGTAAGAAACGTATGGCAGGCGTGCGTTAATCGCTAAGACGTGAGATGTAGGCCGGATAAGGCGTTTACGCCGCATCCGGCACTATGCTGGCGGGATTGCCTGATGCGGCTTCGCCTTATCAGGCCTACGTTCGAGGTCGTTGTAGGCCCGGTAAGCGCTAGCGCTACCGGGCTTTTTTATTCACCTGCTAGGGCACGCGGGAACAACACATTGTTTTCCAGGCTGATGTGTTCCATCAGGTCGTCGATCATCTCGTTAATGCCGTTATACATGGCTTTCCAGGTGGTGCAGGCCTCTGGTGGCGGCGTTACGTTATGGGTGATGTGTTTGATCACTTCCACCAGTTCACCCGCATCGTCATGCTCGCTTTCCATCACGCTGATTGGCCCCATCGCCTGGCTACCCATGCCCTGTTTGATCATCGGGAACAGGATCTGTTCTTCTTTCATCATGTGGCTGGACAGCTCTTCATGCAGCATGGTCAGGTTTTTCGCCAGACCGCGCGGTACGTTCGGTTTGTCTGCGTGAACGCGTTCAACTTTAGTGGCCTGCAGGATCAGCTCCGGCAACTGTTCGCGGTGTCTGTCGTGATAACGCACGATGATATGGTCGATGATTTCAGCCAGAGCCACGGTACGCCAGTCTTTCTCCAGCGGCTGTTCAGCCAGCTGCGCGAGCTGCGCCTCAATAACGTCTAAATCCAGCTCTTTACGCGCGGCAGCGCGTGCCAGAGTTTGCTTACCGCCGCAGCAGTAATCCATATCGTATTTACGAAACAGGGCCGAAGCGCGAGGAATAGAGAGCGCCAGTTCACCTAAAGGTTGATCGCGATAAGACATTGCCGTTACCTCATTCTCAATAATATAAGATGTATTTTAAATGCAACTTATGGCGAAGGATATAACCCTTTCGGGGGGGGTGTTTTGTGATGGGTGTCACGAAAATTTCTTATCTCGTTAAGATGCTGAATCTTATTGGAAAGGAGAAGTACGGCGAAAAAAGCCGCACGACAGGATTAAATAAGCGCACGCCGCTGCCGATAGTTAGACCTCAGACAATACCTGCATAATAAAAGGCTACAGATGTTCAAACGAATCAAAGTGATAACCTTACTTATCACCGTGTTACTCGCGCTGGGCGCAATGCAGCTCATCTCCGCGGGCGTCTTTATTGGCGCACTCAATAACGATAAGCAGAACTTTAACGTGTCTCAACTTTCCAGCCAGAACGTGGCCGAGTTTACCGATGCGTGGATTAGCCTGAATCAGGCTCGCGTCACGCTCAACCGGGGCATGCTGCGTTTACAGGGAACGATGGCCAGCGAGATTAACGGCGGTCAATTGAAGGAGCTGGTGAACACGGCAAATCGCCTGTTGGCCGAATCGAAAGAGCATTACGATAAATACTACGCTCTGCCGGAAACGCCGGGGCTGGATGAGCATCTGGCCGATCGACTGGAAGAGCAGTACGGCATCTATTCTGCGACGCTGGCAAAAATGAACGCGCTGCTGGCTGAAGGAAAGCTGGAAGAGATGTTCAAGCAGAATGCCGAGCAAAAGCAAACGGCCATGCAGGACGTTTATCGGGAATGGCGTAGCGCGCAAACGGCGCTGGCCGCTGCCGGAGTGCAGGACAATGAGAGTGATTACCAGAAGATAATCTGGCTGCTGTCCGCGGTGATGCTGATTGTCGTCACCGTGATTATCGCCAGTTGGCTGGCGATGCAGCGAGTGCTGCTCAAGCCGCTCCACGAGGTGATGGGACATATTCGCTACATTGCCGCCGGTGACCTGACGCACCCCATCAACGCCGAAGGCAGCAATGAAATGGCGCTGCTGGCAAGTAACGTCCGTGACATGCAGCAGGCGCTGGCGAATACGGTCAGCGTGGTGCGTGACGGGGCCGATACCATCTATACCGGTGCGGGTGAAATCGCCGCAGGCAGTAACGATCTCTCTTCACGTACCGAGCAGCAGGCCGCCTCTCTGGAAGAGACCGCAGCCAGCATGGAACAACTTACCGCAACCGTGAGACAGAACGCAGATAACGCGCGTCAGGCGACCAGTCTGGCAAAAAATGCTTCACAGACGGCGCAAAAAGGCGGAACCGTGGTTGATGGTGTTGTGCGTACGATGGATGAAATCGCCACCAGTTCCAGCAAAATCGCGCAAATTACCAATGTTATCGACGGCATTGCCTTCCAGACCAATATTCTGGCACTGAACGCGGCGGTTGAAGCGGCGCGTGCGGGCGAGCAGGGGCGCGGATTTGCCGTGGTCGCAGGCGAGGTTCGGACGCTGGCGCAGCGTAGCGCTCAGGCGGCGAAGGAGATCAAAGCGCTGATTGATGACTCAGGGAATCGGGTCAATGCCGGTACGGCGCTGGTGCATGAAGCGGGTGAAACGATGGCGGAAATAGTTAGCGCCGTGACCCGCGTGACCGACATCATGGGGGAGATTGCCTCAGCTTCTGATGAACAAAGTCGGGGTATCGATCAGGTAGGCCAGGCGGTTGCCGAAATGGATCGTGTCACGCAGCAAAACGCCTCGCTGGTAGAAGAATCCGCTTCCGCCGCTGCTGCGCTTGAAGAGCAGGCTGCGCGGTTGAACCAGACGGTAGCGGTGTTTAAGGTGTCGCGCCGGATGGCGGCGTAAACGCCTTATCCGGCCTACATGAGATCGTACAGTCCTTGTAGGCCGGATAAGCAGTGCCATCCGGCACATTATGATTGTGAAACCACCACGATGCTCGGTTTCTGCGGCTTGGCTCTGACGGCTATCACCACCCCAACCATCAGCAGCGCAATACCGCTAACCGTCAGCAGAGGTGGAAATTCCTGACGCAGAATAAAGGTGTACAACAAACCGGCCAGCGTTTCGAAGACAATCAGCGGGCCGAGGATCACCGTCGGTAATTTTTGGCTGGCGACGTTCCAGCACAGTGCGCCAACCCACGAACACAATACCGCAATGGCTATCATCAGACCGATAAACACGCCCGGACGCGGACCGAAGGGTAGAGCGAAGTCCGGCGTTTGCCCGTTAAGCCACAGGCAGGCGGCAATGTAACCGAGCAGAGAAACGGGCAACGTTACCAAAGCCTGGGCCGTCGCCCACATCATCGGGTGCTTATCCGGATTCTCGCGCAGCCAGCGGGCATTACGCAGCGCGTACCATGCCCAACACACCACCGAGACAAGCGCCAGCGCGATGCCGGAACCATAACGCCAGCCACTAAAGTCTGGTAACCCCTGATTCAGCTCCGAGATATTCACGCACAGCAGTCCTATACCAATCAATACCAGCGCAGGCGACAGACGCCACCATGATAATTTGCCGTCACGCTGGCTGTAGAGCAGGTTAGCGAAGACCGGGATCACCACCGGCAATGTACCAATAATCATCGTGGAGACCGGTGCGCCGGTGCGCTGGATGGCGCTTGCCAGGCAAACGTAATAAATCAGATTCCCCATCATTGTTAGCGTCAGCGCAGTTACCCAGTCTTTCCGCACGAGTTGACGCAGGCGCGCACGTCCCAGCCAGGCAATCGGCAATGCGATCAGCCCCAGCGCCAGATAACGCCCCATCGACTGCAATACCGCCGGGTATTCCGGTACGATCAGCGGTCCAACAAAAATTAATCCCCACATCAGCCCGGCCAACAGGGCATACAACACACCGCTAATCATTTTGGACATCCACATCGTTTAACAATACGTCGAGTGTAGGCAGGAAAAATGCTGCCGTATTGTATGAGATTGCTGATCAACGCCGGACGACTTGTTTCTGATAACGCACCGGCGTAATGCCGTAGCGATGGGTAAATGCGCGGGTGAGATGCGACTGGTCGGTGAGGCCGGTTGCGGCGGCGACCTCTGCGGCGGGCATACCGTAAGTGAGAAAACCTTTGGCTCGCCACAGCCGGATCGCCATCAGCATCTGGTGCGGCGTGACGTGGAAATGAGACTTAAACTGGCGCTGAAAATGCCAGGGACTCAGCGATGCAACCCGCGCCAGCTCGTCGAGCGTGACCGGATGCATATAATTATCGTGCAGATACTCACGTACCCGTTCAAAGCGATGCGCCCCCTCCGTTAATACTGGCGCATGGCGGGCCAGCGGCTGGAACGTGTCGATCAGATCGAGTAGAAGGCCTTTTTGCGCCAGCGGATCTTCAGTGTTCCACAGGCCATGGATCAGCGAGCAGATCTGGCGCGAGCGCAGCGGATCGTGACGCGTTACGTCATGAAACCACCAGTGGCGGATCCCGGTGACCTCTTCCAGAAGATCGGGTTCAAGATAAATCATCCGATAGCGCCAGCCGTCGGCGGTTTCGGCCTCGCCGGTATGCAGCTCATCGGGATTCATGGTGACGACGGAATGGGCGGGGGCAACATACTGCGTGCCGCGATAGCGAAAACGTTCGGCTCCGGCTTCTATCGCGCCAATGCCAAACGCTTCATGGGTGTGCGGCTCGAAAGCGTAACGCGAGATGTGTGCATGATACAGCTCAACGCCCGGCACCTGCGCCAGATGGCGAAAGCGGGCGCTGTCTTTCTCATCAATAAACTGCTCAGGTACACCTTGCACGTTTTCTCTCCCCACGCATCATCCTGTCATTATCAGAGAGGATGCGCGGGGATGCCACCACAATTAACTAATTTTTAACACTTACACGATGCCTTTGACGCTGTCAGACAACGAGGTGGTCGGGCGACCAATCAGTTTGCTCAGCGTATGGCTGTCGTCGAACAGACCACCTTTGGAGGCGCCAGTGTCTGAGTCAGCCAGCATGTCCGCCAGCCCGGCAGGCAGGCCTACACCTTTTAGCGCGGCGGCAAAATCAGCTTCGCTCAGGTTCTGATACACCACTTTTTTACCACTCTGTTTTGCCAGCTCGGCAGCCAACTGGCTCAGGGTCCAGCCTGCGTCGCCCGCCAGCTCATAGGTTTTACCGGAATGACCGTCTTCACTGATGACGCGTGCGGCGGCAGCGGCATAGTCGGCGCGGGTCGCTGAGGCAATTTTGCCTTCACCTGCAGCCCCGATAAACACGCCATGTTCCAGTGCAGCCGGTGCGCTGGCGAGATAGTTTTCGGTGTACCAGCCGTTACGCAGCAGCGCGTAGGCGATACCGGATTCAGCCAGCATCTTCTCGGTTGCCACATGCTCATCAGCCAGCCCCAGCGGGGAGGTGTCGGCGTGCAGCAGGCTGGTGTAGGCGATGAATTTCACGTGCGCGGCTTTCGCTGCGTTAATCACGTTACGATGCTGCGGGGCACGTTGTCCCACTTCGCTGGAGGAGATCAGCAGTAGCTTGTCGATACCCTGTAAGGCAGCCGTCAAGGCGGCTTCATCGCTGTAATCCGCCTGACGAACGGTAATGCCCTGCTGGCTAAGCGCCGTCGCTTTAGCGGGATTACGCACAATTGCCACAATCTGGCTGGCAGGAACGGTTTTCAGCAGAGATTCAATAACGTGTTGGCCCAGTAGGCCGGTGGCGCCGGTAATTGCGATCATGGAGTGACTCCTTGGTATTGGTCTTGTGTTTAATCACGCTAACACCTAAACTTACTTTTAGTAAGTACGCACAAAAAGGTTAGTATGAAAATGACAGCTTCGACGCTCTCTCAGCAGTTACGCGATGGCAACTTGTTTGCCGAACAGTGTCCCTCCCGTGAGGTGTTAAAACACGTCACCAGCCGCTGGGGCGTGTTGATTCTGGTGGCGCTGCGCGACGGTACGCACCGTTTCAGCGATTTGCGCCGTAAGATGGGCGGGGTCAGTGAAAAGATGCTGGCGCAATCCTTGCAAGTGTTAGAGCATGACGGGTTTATCAATCGGGTGTCGTATCCGGTGGTGCCGCCGCACGTGGAGTATAGCCTGACGCCGTTGGGTGAGCAGGTGAGCGATAAAGTCGCCGCGCTGGCGGACTGGATAGAACTGAATTTGCCGCAGGTTTTAGCGCAGCGGGACGAACGGGCTGCGTAGTTTTGTAGGCCGGATAAGACGCTATTGCGCCGCATCCGGCACGAAAATTACTTACTTAAATCCAGCTGATAAATAGCGAAACCGATGTCATCGGTCGCGACTTTCTTCAGCGGATACTGGCCTTTCTCTTTAATAAATGCCGCGGCTTTATCAGACGGTGATGTTTCAAAGCGAATATCCAGTGGTGTATCGCTATGAATTGGCGCCAGACGCCAGTTGTTATCTGCCGCCGGGTGAATTTCACCGGCACGCTTCGTCTCAGCACCAATCCAGGCCGCCAGCACCGAGCGGTTTTCATCCGGAGAAGCAAACGCGATGTGGCTGTCGCCGGTTCCGGCAAACTTACCGCCGTAGGCGCGGTAGTTGTTGGTCGCGACGAGGAAGGTGGCATTCGGATCGATTGGTTTGCCGTTAAAGGTCAGATTTTTAATACGTTCCGCTTTCGGGTTAATGGTCTGACATTCACCGTCGTAGCGAGCAGGTTGTGAAACATCAATCTGATAATTCACGCCGTCAATCACGTCGAAATTATAGGTACGGAAGCCATCCCAGTTAATCAACGACTGTGGTTTGCTGCTGTGGATATCAATCTGATTGAACTGCCCGGCGGAACATTCCAGCCACTCTTTCACCTCTTTACCGCTGGCTTTCACCACCACCAGAGTGTTGGGATAGAGATACAAATCAGCGGCGTTACGGAAGGTTAACTGACCTTTTTCGACTTCTACGAAGCTTGCCGGATCGTTCTTGCGTCCACCGACCTTAAACGGCGCGGCGGCGGAAAGTACCGGCAGTTTTGCCAGATCCGGATCGCCCTGAATAAAGTGTTCCACATAGGCTTTCTGCGCGTTGTTCACCACCTGTACGGTCGGGTCATCCTGTACCAGCGCCAGATAGCTGTACATGTTGTCGGCGGATTTACCGATCGGTTTGCTGACAAACTCACGCGTGGCGTCGTGATCGGCTTTCAGGATCTCAACGATTTTTTTGTCTTCTGCTGCCAGTGATTTTTTGGCTGCGGCGTCATAGATCGGGCGCGCCTCGGCTTTCGCCTGAGTGACCTGCCATTTACCGCTGTCGTTATTCAACACTAAATCCACCACGCCCAGGTGATCGCCCCACATACCCGGCATCACCGCAGGAACCCCATTCAGCGTACCTTTTGTGATATCTGAGCCTTTAATATTGGCAAAGTCTTTACCCGGGAAGACGGCGTGAGCGTGACCAAACATAATGGCATCCACGCCCGGTACTTCGCTGAGGTAATAAACGGAGTTTTCCGCCATCGTTTGATATGGGTCGGCAGAAAGCCCGGAGTGAGCAACCACCACCACAACATCGGCGCCTTTTTCTCTCATTTCCGGAACGTATTTGCGTGCAGTTTCCGTAATGTCGTTCACCGTGACTTTGCCGCTGAGGTTGGCTTTATCCCAGGTCATAATCTGCGGTGGAACAAAGCCGATATAGCCAATCTTCAGCGTCTGCTTGTTCCCTTCCTTGTCGACCACTTCAGTGTCTTTGATCAAGTAAGGCGTAAACAGCGGCTTTTTGGTCTTCACGTCGATGATATTGGCGTTAACGTAAGGGAACTTCGCTCCGGCTAGCGCGTTGTGCAGATACTCCAGACCGTAGTTGAATTCATGGTTGCCGAGGTTACCCACCGCGTAATCCAGGGTATTCAGCGCCTTATATACCGGGTGTGTTTCGCCCGCTTTCAGCCCCTTGGCCGCCATGTAATCCCCGAGCGGGCTGCCCTGAATCAGATCGCCATTATCAACCAGCACGCTGTTTTTGACTTCACCACGCGCAGCGTTGATCAGACTTGCCGTACGTACCAGACCGAATTTTTCAGTCGGTGTATCTTTGTAATAATCGAAATCCATCATATTGCTATGCAAATCAGTGGTTTCCATTATACGCAGATCGACGGTCGCGGCATTGACGCTGGCTGCAATCAGCGTTGCCAGAAGCGTTGCACTAAACTTAATCATCAGGGGGCATCCTTTTAAGATCTAAGCCACAAAAGAAAATGTATATAAATCTTCTTGCTTACAGAACTGTGAATCATGACATGAATATAGCGTTTAAAACCGCAGACGCTATCACAGTTGGCGGATCCCCTGACGATCGGGTATAAGTAAAACAACGAGTTAACACCACTGACAGAAACGAGGTGGAGAATGCTAGAACATGTATGCCAGCTTGCACGGAACGCGGGCGATGCCATTATGCAGGTCTACGATGGAATCAAACCGATGGAGATTACCAGCAAGCAGGATGATTCTCCGGTCACGGCGGCAGATATCGCCGCACATACGGTGATCCTCGAAGGATTACTGGCGCTGACGCCGGATATTCCGGTTCTGTCTGAAGAGGCGCCTCCTGGCTGGGATGTTCGCCAGCATTGGCAGCGCTACTGGCTGGTGGACCCGCTGGACGGGACCAAAGAGTTCATTAAGCGTAACGGTGAATTTACCGTCAATATTGCGCTGATCGAGAAAGGAAAGCCGGTTCTGGGCGTGGTTTACGCGCCGGTAATGAAAGTGATGTACAGCGCAGCAGAAGGTAAAGCGTGGAAAGAAGAGTGCGGCGTACGCAAACAAATTCAGGTTCGTGACGCGCGTCCGCCGCTGGTGGTCATTAGCCGCTCGCATGCCGACAATGAGTTAAAAGAGTATCTGCAACAGTTGGGCGAGCACCAGACCACCTCGATTGGTTCATCGCTGAAGTTCTGCCTGGTGGCGGAAGGGCACGCACAGCTGTATCCGCGTTTTGGGCCAACCAACGTGTGGGACACCGCCGCTGGCCATGCCGTTGCCGCCGCAGCCGGAGCGCACGTTCACGACTGGCAGGGGAAACCTCTGGATTACACCCCACGTGAATCGTTCCTCAACCCCGGCTTCCGCGTCTCTATTTACTGAGTAATTTGTGCAGCAGGGCAATTACCTGCTGCACCTCTTCCTGCGTTAATGCACCATCTTTTGCCCACTGCACGCGTCCGTCCTTGTCGAGTACGACGATAGCGGAGCTCTCTTCATCCAGTTGCCAGGCTTTACGCGCAATGCCATTGCTGTCGACAATAAATTGCGACCACGGGTAGAGCTTCTTATTGCTCTCCAGACTGCTGCGCACAAACATACCGGAGCCGGGAATGGCGTCATCCGTGTTGACGATAGTGGTGGTCTGGTATTTGTCGTGCGGCAGGTTGGCGGCTTTGATTGCCTCGATCAGCGTCGCATTTTTCTCTTTGGCGGAGGTGCGTCCGGCAATGTGTTGCACAATTCGCACTTTGCCTGGCAACTGCGCGCTATTCCAGCTTTTGTAGCTAAACTTATCGTTATCGAGAATCAGTTCGCCGCGATCGGCGATCCCCACCGGCGGTACGCGCTGGTCAATCTCAAACTTATGTGCGGAGGCAATCATCGGCAGTAGCAGGCACGACAGCGCCAGCAGTTTTCGTAAGGTCATAGGTTTTCCTTCTTTCTTTTATTTTGCAGGTGATCCGACCACTTGGGTCTGGAATTTAATCATATGTGCGAATGATGCTTTTTCCCGCAAGCGCGATGCCAGTTTGCGGACGGGCGCACAAATCCTGCGAAAAATGAAGGCTTATACTGAAGTCAGCGAAGCGTTGAAAAGATAATTCTGAATAATTGTAACTTGAAGGTAAATAAACTTATACACGCTGGAAACATCAACGAGATAGTCTATAGTCATAGGGCATTAAAATTTGCGCCTGAGGATTGTCGGACCGATTGTGGTACCGCAAAGGCGTAATGCTCAGCAGGAGACAACAATGAAAATTTTCCAACGATACAACCCGCTGCAGGTGGCGAAGTACGTGAAGATCCTGTTTCGTGGACGGTTATATATCAAGGATGTAGGCGCTTTTGAATTTGATAAGGGTAAGATTCTTATCCCAAAAGTGAAGGACAAACTGCATTTTTCCGTGATGTCCGAAGTTAACCGTCAGGTCTTGCGTCTGCAAACTGAGATGGCTTGATCAAAGTGCTATGCAGTAGTTAAAAAAACGGCTCCTGATGGGAGCCGTTGATGTTTCTGTAAGGCGTTAAGATGCCTTTGCCTCTTCTTTTGCATCTGGCAGTTTTGGTACCAGAACGGTAGGTTTGCTGTCCAGACGCGTCACCAGCAGCTGATCGATCTTGTAGTTATCGATATCCACCACTTCAAATTTGTAACCTGAATACTTCACCGAGTCGGTGCGTTTCGGGATTTTACGCAGCATGAACATCATAAAGCCGCCGATGGTTTCATAGTTGCCGGACTGCGGGAACTCGTCGATATCCAGCACGCGCATTACGTCATCAATCGGTGTACCGCCGTCGACTAACCATGAGTTTTCATCACGTGCCACAATCTGCTCTTCCAGACCCTGACCTACCAGATCGCCCATCAGCGTCGTCATAACGTCGTTGAGGGTGATAATCCCCACCACCAGCGCGTACTCGTTCATGATGACGGCAAAGTCTTCGCCTGCGGTTTTGAAGCTTTCCAGCGCTTCAGAGAGCGTCAGCGTGTCCGGGACGATCAGCGTATTGCGGATCTGTACGCCGCTGTTCAGCGCCATGCTTTGGTTTGCCAGTACGCGGTTGAGGAGATCCTTTGAATCAACATAACCAATGATGTGGTCGATATCTTCGTTACACACCAGGAATTTGGAGTGCGGATGTTCCGCCACCTTGTTCTTCAGGCTTTGCTCATCTTCATGGAGATCGAACCAGATAATATTCTCGCGCGAGGTCATTGAAGACGGGACGGTACGGGATTCCAGTTCGAACACATTTTCAATCAGCTCATGCTCCTGCTTGCGCAGAACACCCGCCAGCGCACCCGCTTCGACCACGGCGTAAATGTCGTCCGAGGTGATGTCGTCTTTACGCACCATTGGGATCTTAAACAGACGGAAAATGTTGTTTGCCAGACCGTTAAAGAACCACACCAGCGGGCGGAAGACCAGCAGGCAGAAGCGCATCGGGTTGATGATACGCAAAGCCACAGCTTCTGGCGCAATCATACCGATGCGTTTCGGGGTTAAATCCGCGAACAGGATGAACAGGCCAGTAACCAGCGAGAACGACAGAATAAAGCTTAACTGTTCGGACAGCTCTGGAGTGAAGTACTTCGAGAAAAGGCTGTAAAACGCCGGGGAGAATGCTGCATCACCGACGATACCGCCGAGAATGGCGACCGCGTTAAGGCCAATTTGCACGACGGTAAAAAACATGCCGGGGTTTTCCTGCATCTTCAAAACACGTTGTGCGTTTACGTTGCCTTCATCGGCAAGCAGTTTAAGTTTTATTTTGCGTGATGCAGCAAGCGAGATCTCAGATATCGAGAAAAACGCACTCACGGCGATCAGGCAGAGAATGACTAAAATACTGTTTAACATATCTTATCCGACCGTTCGGGTCAGATCCTCGGAAGGGAGAAGTTGATACTCGTCGTCTTTCAAGCTGCAGGTGCGTTAGCTGCACTCATTCACCCCAGTCACATAGTTCTCTATGCTCCTGGGGATTCACGAGTTTGCCGCCTGCCTGCAACTCGAAATCCTTAGAGTATAAATCCAATGGAATATTCATTGAAAACCGGCTCGTGGAAGTGAGCCGGTAAATTCAGAAGCTAGTATAGCGTAAGGTACTGTAAAGTCGCCAGAGGGGGAAATTATCCTTGTGGGGGCAGGCAAACACCAATACCACCAATGCCACAATATCCGTAAGGATTTTTGTGCAGATACTGCTGGTGATCGTCCTCGGCATAATAGAACGGGGTTGCCGTAGTGATTTCCGTGGTAATGGTGCGCTCGTCGCCTGCGGCGGTCATTGCTGCCTGAAAACGTTCAAGGCTGGCCTGTGCGGCGGCGGTTTGTTCCGGCGTTAACGGGTAAATGGCGGAGCGATACTGCGTGCCCTGGTCGTTCCCCTGACGCATGCCTTGAGCCGGGTCGTGATTTTCCCAGAACACCTGCAGCAGTTGTTCGTAGCTGATAACATGCGGGTCATAGACGATGCGTACCGCTTCGGCATGCCCGGTATCGCCAGAACACACTTCACGATAGGTTGGGTTTGGGGTGTAGCCGCTGGTGTACCCGGCCGCCGTGCTGTAGACCCCTGGCAATGACCAAAATAAACGCTCAACGCCCCAGAAACATCCCATGGCGAAATAAGCTATCTCCATACCGTCGGGCACGTTGGTCATCGAATGTTGGTTAACCGCATGCAGCGTTGCCACTGGCATCGGGGTGTTGCGTCCAGGTAGCGCATCTGCTTGAGTAACAAGATGCTTTCTATCAAATAAACTCATGGCCGTTCTCCCGAAATCAGTCATTTGGGTTAAGGTTGTAACGAGACGCGTCTTTGCCCACAATAAACGGCGTGAATACGTCTAGAGTTAAACATAAGAAATATTTGGGTTGTCGTCTGTTTTTCAACTCTTATTGTTGATTTTTTGTTAAGCCGAGGAACGGCATAGTATTTTTTTCCAGGGGTGGGAAAAAAGGATATTCAGGAGAAAATGTGCCATATATCCGTCAGTTATGTTGGGTGGGATTACTGTGCTTAAGTGGCTCCGCCGCCGCCGCGAATGTTCGCTTACAGGTCGAAGGATTATCAGGACCGCTGGAGAAAAACGTCCGTGCGCAACTGTCCACGATTCAAAGTGATGAAGTCACTCCAGACCGACGCTTTCGTGCGCGCGTTGATGATGCCATCCGCGAAGGGCTAAAAGCGCTGGGCTACTTTGAGCCGACCATTGATTTTGAACTGCGTCCACCGCCGGCAAAAGGCCGCCAGGTGCTGATTGCCAAAGTGACCCCCGGCGAGCCGGTGCTGATTGGTGGCACTGAGGTGATTTTGCGCGGTGGCGCGCGTACGGATAAAGATTATCTGGATCTGCTGAAAACACGCCCGGCAATCGGTACCGTGCTGAATCAGGGGGACTATGACAACTTCAAAAAGTCACTCACCAGCGTGGCGCTGCGCAAAGGCTACTTCGATAGTGAATTTAATAAAAGCCAGCTCGGGATAGCGCTTGAGCGGCGCCAGGCGTTCTGGGATATCGATTACAACAGCGGCGAACGCTATCGCTTTGGGCATGTCACTTTTGAAGGCTCGCAAATTCGCGATGAGTATCTGCAAAATCTGGTGCCCTTTAAAGAAGGTGAAGAGTACGAGTCGAAAGATCTGGGCGAACTGAACCGTCGTCTGTCGGCGACCGGATGGTTTAATTCCGTGGTCGTCGCACCGGAGTTTGATAAAGCCCGCAAAACCAAGGTGCTACCCCTGAAAGGCGTGGTCTCACCGCGAACCGAAAACACCATCGAAACCGGGGTCGGTTATTCAACTGACGTCGGGCCACGGGTGAAGACCTCGTGGAAAAAGCCGTGGATGAACTCCTACGGTCACAGCCTGACGACCAGCGCCAGTATCTCGGCGCCAGAGCAGGTGCTTGATTTCAGCTATAAAATGCCGCTGTTAAAGAACCCGCTGGAGCAGTATTACCTGGTACAGGGCGGCTTTAAGCGTACCGATTTAAACGACACCGAGCAGGATTCCACAACGCTTGCGGTTTCCCGTTACTGGGACCTCTCCAGCGGCTGGCAGCGCGCGATTAACCTGCGCTGGAGCCTCGACCACTTTACCCAGGGTAACGTCACCAACACCACTATGCTGCTCTATCCGGGCGTGATGATCAGCCGGACGCGTTCACGCGGCGGCCTGATGCCTGTCTGGGGCGACTCTCAGCGTTACTCTATTGATTACTCGAACACCGCCTGGGGTTCAGATGTTGATTTCTCCGTTTTCCAGGCGCAAAACGTCTGGATCCGCACGCTGTACGACAGGCATCGTTTTGTGATGCGCGGTAATCTCGGCTGGATTGAAACCGGCGACTTCGACAAAGTGCCGCCGGACCTGCGTTTCTTTGCCGGGGGCGATCGCAGTATTCGCGGCTATAAATACAAATCTATTTCGCCGGAAGGCAGCGACGGCAAGCTGAAAGGGGCCTCCAAGCTGGCAACCGGCTCGCTGGAATACCAGTACAACGTGACCGGTAAATGGTGGGGGGCGATGTTTGTCGATAGCGGTGAAGCGGTCAGCGACATTCGCCGAAGCGATTTCAAAACCGGTGCCGGGGTCGGCGTACGCTGGCAATCGCCGGTTGGACCTATCAAGCTCGACTTTGCCGTCCCGGTCGGCGACAAAGATGAACATGGTTTACAGTTTTACATCGGTCTGGGGCCTGAATTATGAGTTTATGGAAGAAGATAAGCCTCGGCGTGCTGGTTTTTATCCTGCTGTTGTTAGGCACGGTGGCGTTCCTCGTCGGTACCACCTCGGGCCTGCATCTGATCTTCAAAGCCGCTAATCGTTGGGTTCCGGGTCTGGAAATTGGTCAGGTCACCGGCGGCTGGCGGGATCTATCACTGAAAAATATTCGCTACGACCAGCCTGGCGTGGCGGTGAATGCTGGTGAAGTGCATTTGGCCGTGGGGCTTAACTGTCTGTGGGACAGCAGCCTGTGCGTCAACGATCTGGCGCTGAAAAACATCAACGTGGCGATCGACAGCAAAAAGATGCCGCCATCCGCGCCGGTTGAGGAAGAAGAGAGCGGTCCGCTTAATCTTTCCACGCCTTACCCCATCACGCTTTCGCGCGTGGCGCTGAACAACATCAATATCAAAATCGATGACACCACGGTTTCAGTGCTGGATTTTACCTCTGGCCTGAACTGGCAGGAAAAAACGCTGACGTTGAAGCCAACGTCATTACAGGGGCTGCTGATTGCTCTGCCTAAAGTGGCGGAAGTGGCACAGGAAGAGGTTGTCGAACCGAAGATTCAAAACCCGCAGCCGGATGAAAAGCCGCTGGGGGAAACGCTAAAAGATCTGTTCTCAAAACCGGTGCTGCCGGAAATGACCGATGTCCATCTGCCGCTCAATCTCAATATTGAAGAGTTTCGCGGCGAGCAGCTGCGTGTGACCGGGGATACGGATTTAACAGTACATAGTATGCTGCTGAAAGTGAGCAGCATTGACGGCAACATGAAGCTCGACGCGCTGGATATCGACTCGAATCAGGGAACGGTAAAAGCCAGCGGCACGGCGCAACTGACCGACACGTGGCCGGTTGATATTACGTTAAACAGCACGCTAAACATCGACCCGTTAAAAGGCGAAAAGGTGAAGCTGAAGGTCGGCGGTGCGCTGCGCGAACAGCTGGAAGTCGGCGTCAATCTGTCTGGTCCGGTAGATATGGACCTGCGTGCACAGACGCGCCTGGCAGAAGCCGGATTGCCGCTCAACATTGAGGTGGTAAGTAAGCAGGTTTATTGGCCGTTTACCGGTGAGAAACAGTTCCAGGCCGATGACATCAAGCTCAAACTGACCGGCAAGATGACCGACTATACGCTGTCGATGCGTACCGCCGTGAAAGGTCAGGATATTCCTCCGGCTACTATCACGCTGGACGCCAAAGGCAACGAGCAGCAGATTAATCTCGACAAACTCAGCGTTGCGGCGCTGGAAGGGAAAACCGAGCTGAAAGCGCTGGTGGACTGGCAGCAGGCGATCAGCTGGCGCGGGGAGCTAACGCTGGATGGTATCAATACCGCGAAAGCGATCCCGGACTGGCCGTCAAAACTGAATGGCCTGGTGAAAACGCGCGGCAGTCTGTACGGCGGAAGCTGGCAGATGGAGGTTCCGGAGCTGAAGCTGACCGGCAACGTGAAGCAGAACAAGGTCAATGTGAACGGTTCGCTGAAGGGGAACAGCTACCTGCAGTGGACGATTCCGGGCCTTCATCTGGAGCTGGGACGCAACAGTGCGGACGTAAAAGGCGAACTGGGGGTTAAAGACCTCAACCTCGACGCGACGATTGATGCCCCAAGCCTGGATAACGCGCTGCCGGGGCTGGGCGGTACGGCGAAAGGGCTGGTAAAAGTTCGCGGTACGGTTGAAGCGCCGCAGCTGCTGGCGGATATTACCGCCCGTGGTCTGCGCTGGCAGGAACTTTCCGTTGCTCAGGTGCGCGTCGAAGGCGATGTGAAATCGGCCGAGCAAATCGCCGGTAATCTCAACGTTCGCGTAGAGCGGATTGTACAACCTGACGTGAATATTGGTCTGGTGACGCTCAACGCCAAAGGCAGTGAAAAGCAGCATGAACTGCAGTTACGCATTCAGGGTGAGCCGGTTTCAGGGCAACTGGATCTTGCCGGGAGCTTTGATCGCAAAGAACAGCGCTGGAAAGGGGAGTTAAGCAATACCCGCTTCCAGACGCCGGTCGGTCCGTGGTCGCTCAACCGGGCTATCGCGCTGGATTATCGTAATCAAGAACAGAAAATTAGTATCGGGCCGCACTGCTGGAACAACCCGAATGCGGAGCTGTGCGTACCACAAACCATTGATGCCGGTGCAGAAGGTCGCGCGGTGGTGAATCTTAACCGCTTCGACCTGGCGATGCTAAAACCGTTTATGCCGGAGACAACCCAGGCCAGCGGTGTGTTCACTGGCAAAGCTGATGTGAGCTGGGATACCACCAAAGAGGGGCTGCCACAGGGGCAGGTCACCCTGAGCGGACGTAACGTGAAGGTCACGCAAAGCGTGAATGATGCCCCGCTCCCCGTGGCGTTTGAAACGCTGAATCTGACCGCCGACCTGCACAATAACCGTGCCGAGTTGGGCTGGCTAATTCGTCTGACCAACAACGGGCAGTTTGACGGACAGGTGCAGGTAACGGACCCGCAAGGGCGTCGTAATCTGGGCGGTAACGTCAATATTCGCAACTTCAATCTGGCGATGGTGAACCCCATCTTCTCGCGCGGTGAAAAAGCGGCAGGGATGATCAACGCCAACCTGCGGCTGGGCGGCGATGTGCAAAGCCCGCAGTTGCTCGGACAGCTGCAACTGAGTGGTCTGGATATTGACGGTAACTTCATGCCGTTTGACATGCAGCCAAGCCAGTTAGCCGTTAACTTCAATGGAACACGCTCAACGCTGGCGGGCGTGGTGCGTACGCAGCAGGGAGAAATTAACCTGAGCGGCGATGCCGACTGGAGTCAGATAGACAACTGGCGGGCGCGTGTTGCGGCTAAAGGCAGCAGGGTGCGTATTACCGTACCGCCGATGGTCCGCCTCGACGTATCGCCGGACGTGGTCTTTGAAGCCACGCCGAGCCTGTTTACTCTCGATGGTAACGTGGATGTGCCGTGGGCGCGTATCGTGGTACATGACCTGCCGGAAAGCGCGGTTGGGGTTTCCAGCGATATGGTTATGCTTAACAACAACCTGCAGCCCGAGAAACCGCAGACCGCCGGTATTCCGATCAACAGCAACCTGAATATCCACGTCGGTAACAACGTGCGTCTTGACGCCTTTGGTCTGAAAGCGCGTCTGACGGGCGATCTGAAAGTGGTGCAGGATAAGCAAGGTCTGGGACTTAACGGGCAAATTAATATCCCGAGCGGTCGCTTCCACGCCTATGGTCAGGATCTGATTGTGCGTAAGGGCGAGCTGTTGTTCTCCGGTCCGCCGGATCAGCCGTTGCTCAACATCGAAGCGATTCGTAACCCAGATGCCACCGAAGACGACGTGATCGCTGGCGTTCGCGTCACCGGTACCGCCGATGAACCGAAGGCGGAGATCTTCTCCGACCCGGCAATGTCGCAGCAAATGGCGCTTTCCTACCTGCTACGTGGACAAGGGCTGGATAGCGAACAGAGCGATAGCGCAGCGATGACTTCAATGCTTATTGGTCTGGGGGTTGCACAAAGTGGTCAGGTTGTGGGTAAAATCGGGGAGACATTTGGCGTAAGCAATCTGGCACTGGACACGCAAGGGGTGGGCGACTCATCTCAGGTGGTTGTCAGCGGATACGTACTGCCAGGTCTGCAGGTGAAATATGGTGTGGGTATATTTGACTCCTTAGCGACACTCACGCTACGTTATCGTCTGATGCCTAAGCTATATCTGGAAGCAGTGTCTGGCGTAGATCAGGCACTTGATTTGCTCTATCAGTTCGAGTTTTAGCAATGCGAATATTTGTCTACGGCAGTTTACGAACCAAACAAGGCAACAGCCACTGGATGACCAATGCCCTGTTGCTGGGAAATTTCAGTATCGATAACTACCAGTTGTACAGCCTGGGTCACTATCCAGGCGCGGTTCCGGGAAATGGAACAGTACACGGGGAAGTTTATCGTATTGATAACGCCACGCTGGCAGAGCTTGATGCTCTGCGTACCCGCGGCGGTGAATACGCACGCCAGTTAATTCAAACGCCGTACGGAAGTGCATGGATGTACGTGTACCAACGTCCGGTTGATGGCTTAACGCTGATTGAAAGCGGTAACTGGTTAGACAGAGACCAGTACTGATATATCGCCTACCAGAATAAACAACGCCGCCTTCGGGTGGCGTTGTTTATTAAAGGCTTAAAACTCCACGCGCGCGCCGAGGTTATAGCGGCGTCCTTCCACCTGCGCGGATTCATTCCATGCAGTCGTCAGTTTCGGATCTTCATCCAGCACGTTGTAGATCCCTGCCATCAGCTGCGTGTGCTTATTGAGCTTATAACGTACGCCTACGTCGACCATCGTGTAGTCATCGTACTTATAGTTATTGCCGCTGTTGCGGTTACTGCTGCGGTAATTCACCGTACTCCATACGTCCAGACTCTGCGTTGCCGCCCAGTTCAGCGACAGGTTCGCCATATGGCGCGGATAATCGTTGAGCGCGTAGCCTTTGTTTACGCCGCTTTTCTGTTCGCTATGGTTCCAGGTGTAGTTAGCGTTGGCTTTTACATCGGCGCTAATCTGCCAGTCGGCATTCAGTTCTATGCCGTACACGTCCGCCTTGCTGACGTTGAAGTATTTACTGACGGAGTCCGCCTTGTAGCCATTCACGGAGCACTGATTCGTCGATGTAGTTTCGCAAATGGTTTGTTCAGCAATTTTGTCTTTGAACTGCGTATAGAAGACGGTGCTATCCAGTGACAGCGCATTCCCCGTCCAGTAGAGGCCCAGCTCAGAGTTAACGCTTTGTTCTGGTTTCAGATCGTCGTTACCGACGGTCAGGAAGGGATAAGGTACGGTCGAGCCGTATGGGGTGACAAAGTCGCTGGATGTCGCACGCAGCTCAGGTTTTTTATAACCTGCGGAAACGCCGCCCTTCAGCGCCCAGTCATTGCTGAAGGCCCAGTTACCGTACATTTTCGGCGTAATATGTGTGCCAAAGTTATCATCCTGGTCCATACGCGCTGATGTGGTCAGGATGAAGTCGTCAATGCTCCAGCCGTCTTCAGCAAACAATGCCCAACCGTTACGGCTGATTTTTGTCACTGGCTCAGATCCGGGCAGCGTTTTGTTGGCCACATCAAAGCGGTCATTCAGCTCTTCGCGGGTGAAATTCGCCCCAACGGTCAGTTTATGGTTGTCGAGCGTGAAGGTGGTTTGCGAATTAGCGACGTAGTTCTCCATCTGTACATACTGCGGCGACTGGCCGTCATAAACGTACTTCGAACGGCCTTTTTCATAGTTTATGTAGTTGGTCGTTGCAATGGTGTCGTCGGCATACCAGCCGGTATGCGTTAAGGTGGCGGCGTTACGATCGAACAGCCATGACCACGGCGCGCCGCGCTTCTGGGTACGGTTTTTCTCCTGCTCACCGGTGACCACATTGAGGTCGAACAGGTTATTTTCGCTAGCGGCCAGGCCCAGCGTCATATCAACGGATTTACGGTTGTGTTTGCCGAAATAGTTATTGCGATCGTCATCGCGACGGTCGAGCCAGTCGGCCGCTACGCTAAGGCCGAGAACATCGGGCACAATCGGCCCCATGGTAAACAGATTCATCTGGCTGGTATTACCCAAATACTGGTGTTCCTGAAGCCAGGTATTGGCGGCAATTGCCGTCGTCCACTCTTTTGCGCCATACGGTTTTTTGGTAATCACGTTGACCACACCGCCGATGGCATCTGAGCCGTACAGCGAGGACATGGGCCCGCGGATAACTTCGATACGCTCAATGGCCTCCATCGGCGGTAAGAAGTTGGCTTCAGTACCGATGTCATGTCCGTAAGGGCGAGATTCACCGGTATTTTGTTTGACGCTGTTGACCATAAACGCGGTATAGGACGGGTCCATGCCGCGAATCATAATACTGCCAGCGTTCATACCGCTGCTGTTGGTGACCGAGACGCCAGGAAGGTTTTTAATCGCTTCACCAATGCTACGGTCCGGCTGAATATCCAGCGTTTTACGATCGATAACGGAAATGGTGGCCGGCGCTTCGCGCTTTTGCTGCGAGAACCCGGATGCGGTGATCACCATTTCATCTTCGCTATTGCGTGAGGTTTCGGTGAGTTCTTCTGCCTGAGTGGGGAAAATAACACCGCCTGAGAATGCAACGATCCCTGTCAGCGTAATAAGTTGACGCGTTTTCATAATATAGACACCTGAAAAGTAAAAAATAAAAGCATCACCTTGCAGCCCAGAAAAGCTGCAAGGTGTCAGAAGCGTTTTTAATTATTAATATTTGGAGAGGTCGATTTGCAGCACGTAGTCGGGCTTCACACCGGTCATTTTTTCCGGCTGTTTGACGCTGACATACAGGGTGTTGGCATCAGACGAGAGCGCCAGGCTGTTAGGTAACGCATTGGTTTCAATGCTTTGTTTTACCTGATAAGTCTTGCTGTCCACAATGCTGATGCGCTTTGCATTACGGTGGGTGATATACACTTCCTGGCGCTTTTCGTTATATATCACTGCCAGCGAGTTGATAACCTTAATGGGGGCAATAACCTTACCGGTATTAATATCAACAACCAGTACATCCGCTAAATCAGGATCGGTCAGGAATGCGCGATTATTTTTTGCATCCAAAGCAATATTCAGGAAAAAATGTTTTTTGCCTGGCTCAATACTAAAGCGGTTAATAATTTGATGGTTAGTGGTATCCAGCGTAATAAGTTCGTTGCGGCCATTTACGACATACAGGCGGTTCTTATTGGCATCTACGGCCATGCCGGTCGGATACTGGCCCATGTTTTCAAGGGTGGCGATTTTCTCGCGCTTTTGCGTATCCACCACCCAGACAATACCCTTTTCAGCCACGCCGGAAACGTACAGGCGGTGATGCTGTTTATCGAGCACCATTTCGCGGGTATGGACAATTTCTTTCGGGTTTTTGGCTTCGCTCAGTTGCAGTATCGCCAGCTCTTTACCGCTGCGGGTATCAATGAGCGTGACCGAACCCTCCAGCGTGTTGCCGACATAGAGCACCTGGTTTCCTGCATCCAGGGCAGTGGCAAAGGCACGACGGCTGGTTTCGATAACTTCAGTCGTGGTGAGCTTCTCCAGATCGAGTTTATAGATAAGCCCGCTGGTTTTATCTTTATCAAACGACGGCGACGAGGCAGCAAAAAGCGCATTCTGCTGGCTATCAACCGCCAGTTCATACACGCCGTTGCCAACGTCGCGGGTCAGAAAATCTTGCTCAGGTAGCGTCTGCGCCACGCTGGACAGGCTGGTAAATAACAGTGCTGTGGCGAGAGCCACGCAGGAATAGCGTTTCAGGTACTTCACATTGTGGAGGTTCATTGACTTTTATTCACATTTATTTACATACTGAGAATGATAATGAGATCTAATCTCATTCGCAATTAAGATAAATGAAATGTGACTACCCAATCTGGTAGGTGTTTATAGGCATGTTTTATGTGTGGGTATTTACAGCAAAAATCACGATAGCTCAGTTGACGTTACTGCAATGAGGTTATGTTAATCAATATATCTAATTATTCCTGAAATAATATTCTCCGTATTTATAGTTATAAAAAATTATTTAATTTGATCTGCCTGGCATAAATAATTTAACGCCATAGGCAATATTACTCAGGGTATAAATTTACTAACATGGAGGATAGTAATGGATGAGCAATATTGTTTATCTTAAACTTATTGGTGAACAACAAGCCGATATTTCTGATGGATGTGGCACAACTGATTCAGTCGGTAATTGTTGGCAACAGAATCATGTGAATGAAATATTTGTTTTTTCTCTGGTTGCAGGAGTAGCGAGTACAGGTAACGGTACGAATCTACAGAACTTAACATTCAGTAAGCAAATAGATAAAAGCTCACCACTATTAATGAATGCGATTAATAACAATGAAAACCTGTTTCTAGAGTTTTGGTTTTATCGCATAAATAGATATGGTCAATGGGAGAGGTATTATTATATTCAGCTCAGAGGTGCATCGATATCAAGCATTCAGATGAGAGTTATAAAAGACGAGATACATACAGAAACAATATCTGTTGATTATGATTATATTCTCAGTAAACATCTGATAAGTAATACTGAGTTTAGCTATCTTGCTCTGCCTGCGGAATACAATAAGTTGTTTGTTCCTGTGCCGAAACCCCAGACTCAAACCCTTAACAGCGCTGGTATAGGTCGACTACTGGCGGCAGGGGGGATTTATAACGGCAACATCGAGGGGTTCAGGGACACTGCAGAAAAATTGGGGGGTGATGCACCTATCGGTTTTAACCAGATAATTAATGACCAGACCAAGGGATTGCTGATTGCGGGGGCTTCAATAGCTGCAGGGTTAGGGATTGGTAAGTTGAGTACGGCTAGTGCGCTGGCTGAGATATCGAATTATAGTAAGATTCCACCCCTTGAATCCCCTTATTTAAAAGGGTTCACATCAGAGGCTGGAACATTACTCAATGCCAAACATGCAGTTATCGATCCGAAAAAAATGGCATCTTATGCTTTAAATCCAGAGCATCCTGTTGGGGGGAATAAAGCGAGAGTTTTCGAATCAGCTTTGGGTTTTAACCCATCTAATGCAGGGATCTTAGTTTCCAGAGTTCAGCAGGGAATCATATCTAGCTCCGCTGAGTTAGGGGCCTATGATAAATTTGGTCAAAGAATGTCCGTCGATATACCGATTATTGGGGTGAACGGAGAAACCGCGATAGTTCGTACAGGTTGGATGTATGAGACTGACTCGCTAGTGCCTCGTATGACGACCATCTATGTAAAATAGTAAGGCTAAATAATGAAATTATCACCTTTAGACGTTGTGTTTCTGAATGTTGATTTGCCAGGCGATGGTTTAACGAAGGGTCAGGTCGGTGCAGTTATTGATGTGTATTACTCACCGTCATTAGCTTACGAAGTTGAGTTTTGTGACAAAGAAGGAAAGACTATTGCATCTTTGGCTCTATCATCGGAGCAACTGACCAAAGATTTTACTTATATTCCGTGACCATATGACTGCGGAGAATATGGGGCTATGGTTTTATTATGAAAGAAAATGAGTTAAAAATCTTCTTGAGAAAGAAAAGGTATCAAAACCTCTCTATTCACTAAACGGAGGATTGCCTAATGAGTAGTTATACCTTGATTTTGAAGTTGATAAATGGATAGTTTATTACTCTGAAAAGTGGTAAGAACGAGAGTTGTCGAATTTATTATGGAAGATGATGCCTGTGATTATATGTATAAAGAGATTCAATCAATAAATGAAGTCAATTACATATCATGACTGGATGAATCACATACCAAGGGATAACAGTTTATTCGCATCTACTGATTGTTTAGTTTGTGGTTCTAAAGGTCTTTCTTATCAATACTTTGGGTTCGTAGATAGTTATGTTGGCTGGAGGCTCATTTGGTGTGAATCGTGTGGTCACGGAGTGAGAATTTCAAGAACACAAATACCGTTAGGAGAAAATGTATTAATTAATGAAAAGGAGCAGGATCTTTTTTTTGAAACTAAACCCTATCTGAAGTTAATGGCGTAATGTTATAAATGATTGCGAATATTGAATTTAACGTACTGAAAGTTATGGCTGAGAAAGACAAAGACTGGAATTGTTATCTTCTTGATCGGGTACTTTCTGTAAGAGATATTCCAGGTTTTGGTAATGTAGTCAGAATTGTTAATAGCTTGGCTGATCAGGGCCTTGTAGAAATCATTGATATCGAAAATGCTACTCAACCTGACTATCGAGTTACTGATGAAGGGCATGAGTATGTAAAAAACCATCATTCAGGAGATTAATAGCAGAATGACCAATGCCAGTCAGTGATTAATCGATTCCTTTCTTTCCGGTGTGCTATCCGCTTCAGAGTTTGATAAGCAATATAGTGTTGCCTGGCGAAATTATAGGGACTCTGATGATATAAATGAAATTGATGAAAATACAAAATTGTATGTAGATAGCGTATTTACAGCTTTAGATCTTTATTGTTCTGATCCTAAACTCAGAGATGACAATGATCTGGATGATTGTGCTTTGCTAAGTGAAGTCGCTTCTTTGAATAAGTGGTGGTGAGGGATCGATTGATCCGTATATGCATCACCACTCAGGGCGAGTCACTGCATCAAAAAAAGCCCCTCATAAAACGAGGGGCTTCAATCAGTTATGCTGACTTAGAAAGCGAACTTACTTCTTCGCGCGCTCGAAGGAAGCAACGATTTCAGCTTTAGCAGCTTCAGCGTTGTCCCAACCGTCAACTTTCACCCATTTGCCCGCTTCGAGATCTTTGTAGTGTTCGAAGAAGTGGGTGATCTGCGCTTTCAGCAGTTCCGGCAGGTCGGTCACATCTTTGATGTGATCGTATTCTTTGCTCAGCTTGGTGTGCGGTACCGCAACCAGTTTCGCATCTTCACCGGATTCGTCGGTCATTTTCAGTACGCCAACCGGACGGCAGCGGATCACTGAACCTGGCTCCAGTGGGTACGGAGTCGGGACCAGAACGTCTACCGGGTCACCGTCCAGAGACAGGGTGTGGTTGATGTAACCGTAGTTGCACGGATAGAACATCGCGGTGGACATGAAGCGGTCAACGAACAGGGCGCCGCTCTCTTTGTCAACTTCGTATTTGATCGGATCTGCGTTCGCAGGGATCTCGATAACAACGTAGATATCTTCCGGCAGGTCTTTACCGGCAGGGACGTTGAGTAAGCTCATGTCTGTTTCCTTTAAATAAGCTATGGCAAACAAGTGGCGGGTATTATAGCCAACTCGCGCGGAATGTCTCCGCTTGTTTTCGCTTTCTCTGCGTGCATTTTCTTCTTTTTACCTCTCTCTCGTGACAGAAAAATCCATATCTTCAGCCGCATTTTTCATAGTGAGATGAAAGCGATTACAAAGTTGTGATTAACGTTTTATTTACTTTTTTGAAGTGTGATGTAACGCAATCCGTTACATGCTCAATTGTCTATAGTTTTTTCGCAACGGTTAATTAACCAACAATAATCACCCTACGAGGACGCACTTATGTGGAAGCGCTTACTTTTAGTCACAGCAGTTTCGGCAGCCATGTCGTCTATGGCAATGGCAGCCCCTTTAACCGTAGGATTTTCGCAGGTTGGCTCTGAATCCGGCTGGCGCGCCGCAGAAACCAATGTGGCGAAAAGCGAGGCCGAAAAGCGTGGAATTACGCTGAAAATCGCTGACGGCCAGCAAAAGCAGGAAAACCAGATTAAAGCAGTCCGTTCATTTGTTGCCCAGGGCGTCGATGCCATCTTTATTGCGCCGGTCGTGGCAACAGGTTGGGAGCCGGTGTTAAAAGAGGCCAAAGATGCAGATATTCCGGTCTTTTTGCTCGATCGTTCCATCGATGTAAAAGACAAATCTCTCTATATGACCACCGTCACCGCCGACAACGTGCTGGAAGGTAAATTGATCGGCGACTGGCTGATTAAACAAGTGGACGGCAAGCCGTGTAACGTCGTTGAGCTGCAAGGGACCGTTGGGGCCAGCGTGGCGATTGATCGTAAAAAAGGATTTGCTGAAGCTATCGCTAATGCGCCAAACATCAAAATTATTCGCTCTCAGTCCGGTGACTTCACCCGCAGTAAAGGGAAAGAAGTGATGGAGAGCTTTATCAAAGCGGAAAACAACGGCAAGAACATCTGCATGGTTTACGCCCACAACGATGACATGGTGATCGGTGCGATTCAGGCGATCAAAGAAGCGGGCCTGAAACCTGGCAAAGATATTCTCACCGGTTCTATCGATGGCGTACCGGATATCTACAAAGCGATGATTGACGGCGAAGCCAACGCCAGCGTCGAACTGACGCCAAATATGGCTGGTCCGGCATTCGACGCGCTGGAGAAATTCAAAAAAGACGGCACGATGCCTGAGAAGCTGACCATTACCAAGTCGATCCTCTATCTGCCGGATACGGCAAAAGAAGAGTTAGAGAAGAAGAAAAACATGGGCTACTAAGCCTTCATGAAAATGCCGGGGGCGCTGCGCTTGCCCGGCCTACATTACGCTCTTTTGTAGGCCGGATAAGCGTAGCGCCATCCGGCGTGATGCAGGGGGAACCATGACCACCGACCAACATCAGGAAATCCTCCGCACCGAAGGATTAAGCAAATTCTTTCCCGGCGTCAAAGCGTTGGATAACGTGGATTTCAGCTTGCGTCGCGGTGAAATTATGGCGCTGCTGGGAGAAAACGGAGCCGGCAAATCGACGCTCATCAAAGCGCTGACCGGCGTTTACCATGCCGATCGCGGCACTATCTGGCTCGAAGGCCAACCGATCACCCCCAAAAACACCGCCCATGCCCAACAACTGGGGATTGGCACCGTGTACCAGGAAGTGAACCTGCTGCCCAATATGTCGGTTGCCGATAACTTATTTATTGGTCGTGAACCGCGGCGTTTTGGCCTGCTTCAGCGCAAGCAGATGGAAAAACGCGCGACGGAGCTGATGGCGTCATACGGTTTTTCCCTCGACGTGCGCGAGCCGCTGAACCGCTTTTCCGTGGCGATGCAACAAATCGTCGCCATCTGTCGGGCGATCGATCTCTCCGCGAAAGTGCTGATCCTCGATGAGCCGACCGCCAGCCTTGATACCCAGGAAGTTGAAATGCTGTTTGGCCTGATGCGACATCTGCGCGATCGGGGCGTCAGCCTGATCTTCGTCACCCACTTTCTTGATCAGGTTTATCAGGTCAGCGATCGCATTACCGTTCTGCGTAACGGCGGCTTCGTTGGCTGCCGTGAAACCCGAGAACTGCCTCAGATCGAACTGGTCAAAATGATGCTGGGCCGTGAACTGGATACCCATGCGCTACAGCGTGCGGGCCGCACGTTGCTGAGTGATAAACCGGTGGCGGCATTCAGCGGCTTTGGCAAAAAAGGCACCATCGCGCCATTTGATCTACAGGTGCGTCCCGGTGAGATCGTCGGTCTCGCCGGACTACTGGGATCCGGGCGAACGGAAACGGCGGAGGTGATCTTCGGTATTAAACCCGCCGACAGCGGAAGTGCGCTGATCAAAGGCAAACCGCAGACCTTGCGATCGCCACATCAGGCTTCGTGTCTGGGGATCGGCTTCTGTCCGGAGGATCGCAAAACGGATGGCATTATTGCCGCCGCTTCGGTGCGGGAAAACATCATTCTGGCATTGCAGGCGCAGCGCGGCTGGCTGCGGCCTATTCCCCGGAAAGAACAAAACGAGATTGCCGAGCGGTTTATCCGCCAGCTTGGTATTCGTACTCCGAACGCTGAGCAGCCGATCGAATTTCTCTCCGGCGGCAATCAGCAAAAAGTATTGCTCTCGCGTTGGTTACTGACCAAACCGCAGTTCCTGATCCTCGATGAACCCACGCGTGGGATCGACGTTGGCGCGCATGCGGAGATCATTCGCCTGATCGAAACGCTGTGCGCGGATGGTCTGGCGCTGCTGGTCATTTCATCCGAACTGGAAGAGTTAGTGGGCTATGCCGATCGGGTCATTATTATGCGCGATCGCAAACAGGTGGCCGAGATCCCCCTGGCTGAACTGTCCGTACCGGCGATCATGAACGCCATTGCGGCCTAAGGAGACTATGGTGATGCCTCAATCTCTCCCTCAATCCAATCCGTCTAAACGGCGGTTCCGTTGGCCAAAGGGGATGCCACAGCTGGTGGCGTTACTGCTGGTGCTGCTGGTGGATAGCCTGGTCGCCCCGCATTTCTACCAGGTGATTTTGCAGGATGGTCGGCTGTTCGGTAGCCCGATTGATATTCTCAACCGTGCCGCGCCCGTGGCGCTATTGGCGATTGGTATGACGCTGGTGATTGCAACCGGTGGCATCGACCTTTCCGTGGGGGCCGTCATGGCTATTGCTGGCGCCACTACCGCGGCGATGACGGTGGCCGGGCACAGTCTGCCGGTAGTGCTGCTTGCCGCCTTAGGCTCCGGCATTCTGGCTGGGTTGTGGAACGGGATTCTGGTGGCCATCCTCAAGATCCAACCGTTTGTCGCCACGCTAATCCTGATGGTGGCCGGGCGCGGGGTGGCGCAGCTTATCACCTCCGGGCAGATCGTCACCTTTAACTCGCCCGAACTGTCATGGTTTGGCAGCGGCTCGCTCCTACTATTCCCCACGCCGGTAATTATTGCACTGCTCACGCTGGTGGTGTTCTGGCTGCTGACGCGGAAAACGGCGCTGGGTATGTTTATCGAAGCGGTGGGTATCAACATTCGTGCGGCAAAAAACGCCGGGGTGAACACCCGCATTATCGTGATGCTCACCTATGTGCTGAGCGGCCTGTGCGCGGCTATCGCTGGCATTATCGTCACAGCGGATATTCGCGGGGCAGATGCCAATAACGCCGGATTATGGCTGGAGCTGGATGCCATCCTGGCGGTGGTTATCGGCGGCGGGTCGCTGATGGGCGGGCGCTTTAACCTGCTGCTGTCGGTGGTAGGCGCATTGATTATTCAGGGCATGAACACCGGGATTCTGCTGTCGGGCTTCCAGCCGGAACTGAATCAGGTGGTCAAAGCCGTGGTGGTGTTGTGTGTGCTGGTCGTGCAGTCGCAACGCTTTATCAGCCTGATAAAAGGAGTGCGTGGTCATGATAAAACGTAATTTACCGCTGATGATCACCCTCGGCGTGTTTGTGCTGGGTTATCTCTACTGCCTGACGCAGTTTCCCGCTTTTGCTTCCACCCGGGTCATTTGCAATATCCTGACCGATAACGCCTTTCTGGGCATCATTGCCGTAGGCATGACCTTCGTAATCCTTTCTGGCGGGATCGACCTTTCCGTTGGCTCGGTGATCGCCTTTACCGGCGTATTTCTGGCAAAGGCCATTGGCTATTGGGGCATTTCTCCGCTGCTGGCGTTCCCTTTGGTTTTGCTGATGGGCTGCGCGTTTGGTGCGTTTATGGGGTTACTGATTGATGCGCTGAAGATCCCGGCATTTATTATCACCCTGGCGGGAATGTTCTTCCTGCGCGGCGTCAGCTATCTGGTCTCAGAAGAATCCATCCCAATTAACCATCCGGTTTATGACACGCTCTCAAGCCTGGCATGGAAAATTCCCGGCGGTGGTCGCCTGAGCGCGATGGGATTGCTGATGCTGGCGGTTGTCGTCATCGGCATATTCCTGGCGCACCGTACGCGCTTTGGTAATCAGGTTTACGCGATTGGCGGCAACGCCACCTCTGCCAACCTGATGGGCATCTCAACCCGCAGCACCACCATCCGCATTTATATGCTGTCTACCGGGCTTGCGACGCTTGCCGGCATTGTCTTTTCCATTTACACCCAGGCGGGCTATGCGCTGGCGGGCGTTGGCGTCGAACTGGATGCGATAGCCTCAGTTGTGATTGGCGGAACGCTGCTCAGCGGTGGGGTCGGTACAGTGTTGGGGACGTTGTTTGGCGTCGCCATTCAGGGGCTGATCCAGACCTACATTAATTTTGACGGCACATTAAGTTCCTGGTGGACGAAGATCGCGATTGGCATTTTATTGTTTATTTTTATAGCGTTACAACGCGGTCTGACGGTGCTTTGGGAAAATCGTCAAAGCTCGCCGGTTACCCGAGTGGGTACGGCGGCAACACCAAAGTAACATCCTGATTTTGCACAAAACATTTAAATACCTAAACTTTTTCCGGTTGTAGTCGATAGGTTCTGTACAGGTCTGTTTTAACCCTACAACCGGAAATATAACGATGCCAAAATCCCTTTCAATTCGATCAAGTTTGTTGGTGTTATTGTCTCTGCTGACGTTCCTTCTGCTACTGACCGGTGGTATGGGGCTATATGCGTCTACCCGTGTCATTACCTCGTTGATTTATCACGGTATTATGAGCGCTGCAATGTTGGCTGCTATCGCATTGCTGGCGGTCATTTGGTTTATGCTGCGAAATAAGTTTCTCAAACCGTTGGATAACATGGTTGAGCAACTGGAACGTCTGGCAACGGGGGATTTGTCGCCGGTTACCGCGTTGTCGGCCAGCGCCGAATTCAACCGCCTGAACGCGGCAATGGATGACATGCGCCATGCGCTGGGCGACTCGGTACAGCGCGTACGCGATGCCAGTTCGCAAATTGATATTGGCAGTCGTGAACTGACGGCCGGTAACCAGCACCTGGCGCAACGCACTGAATCGACAGCCACTTCGCTGGAGCAGACCGCCGCCAGCATGGAAGAACTCACGGCGACGGTGAAACAGAATGCGCAGAACGCGGAACAGGCGCACCAGCTGGCAAAATCGGTGTCGGATACCGCCGATCGCGGTAGCGAAATGGTGTGCTATGTGATCGAGAAAATGCGCGATATTTCCGGCAGTTCCAGCCGAATCGCCGACATCCTCAGCGTGATTGATGGCATTGCTTTCCAGACCAATATTCTGGCGCTCAATGCTTCCGTTGAAGCGGCGCGAGCTGGTGAGCAGGGGCGGGGCTTTGCGGTTGTGGCAGGTGAAGTGCGTAATCTGGCCAGCCGCAGCGCCGAGGCGGCCAAAGAGATCCGTACGCTAATCAGCGATTCGCACACCCATGTGGGGGAAGGCAGTGAACTGGCGCAGCAGGCGGGCGAAACCATGGATGAAATCGCGACCGAGGTTATGCGTATGACCAAACTGATGCGTGAAATTGCCAGTGCGTCCCAGGAACAGAGTCGCGGCATAGAGCAGGTGAATATCGCGGTAATTCAGATGGATGAAACGGCGCAGCAAAACGCGGCGCTGGTGCAGCAGTCTTCAGCGGCTACCCGCTCGCTGGAAGAGCAGTCTTCAGCGCTAATCGAAGCAATGGCCGTATTTAAGCTACAGAAAGCGTAAGCAGACGATGGATTTTGTAGGCCGGATGGCAACGCTACGCGTTTTATCCGGCCTACGTCCGTGCGATGAATGATACTTACGCGTCCGGGAACTCGCGGATAAAGCGTTCTACATCTTCAACCATATGGTCGTTACCCACGAAGAAGGAGCGGCGCTGGTGCAGACTTTCTGGGGTGATATCCAGAATGCGTTCTTTACCATCGCTGGCTTTGCCGCCCGCCTGCTCGGCCAGGAAGGCCATCGGGTTGCATTCATACAGCAGACGCAGTTTCCCTTGCGGGTGGCTGGCGGTGCTTGGGTACAGGTAGATCCCGCCTTTCAGCAGATTGCGATGGAAATCTGCAACCAGAGAGCCAATGTAGCGCGAGGTATACGGGCGCTGGGTTGGCTTATCTTCTTCCTGGCAGAATTTAATGTACTTCTTCACGCCGTTCGGGAATTTGATGTAGTTACCTTCGTTAATGGAGTACGTGCTGCCTTTCGCCGGGAAGCGCATACGTTCCTGGCTGAGGCAGAATACGCCCAGAGAAGGATCGTAGGTGAAGGCATGTACGCCACAGCCGGTGGTATACACCAGCATGGTGGAAGAACCATAAACAACGTAACCTGCAGCAACCTGCTTGTTGCCCGGTTGCAGGAAATCCTCTTCCGTGACCGGTGTGCCGACTGGGGTTACGCGGCGGTAAATAGAGAAAATCGTACCGACAGAGACGTTAACATCGATGTTGGATGAGCCATCCAGCGGATCCATTAGCACAACGTATTTAGCGTGTTCACAGCCTTCAAAGACGACGATTTCATCTTCTTCTTCTGAGGCAATGCCCGCCACAATGTCGCGCGCCTTCAGTGCAGCTTTCAGTTTTTCGTTCGCGAACAGATCGAGTTTTTGCTGAACCTCTCCCTGCACGTTCTCAGCACCGCTGGCACCCAGGATATCGACCAGACCGGCCTTATTGATATCGCGGTGGATGATCTTGGCGCCCAGCTTTATTGCCGACAACAAAGCAGTGAGCTCACCGGTAGCATGAGAAAACTCGTGCTGCTTTTCGACAATAAATTCACCTAACGTTTTCATAACACTTTCCCTGCAATTTATGTGGAGTAAAGCGACCGCAACAATATTAACAAATATTTCCATTGCTGCGCTTAGGTGAATCGCGCCAGCAAACTGCGGAATATCCTGAAATGCGTTTCTCACTTGCCGGACATGTGCGTAAAATGGCCCCCAGATTAAAAAAGGATAGTGACGTATGCGCATTCATATTTTGGGAATTTGTGGCACTTTCATGGGCGGTCTGGCGATGCTGGCGCGCTCGCTCGGTCATGAAGTAACCGGTTCGGACGCCAATGTGTATCCGCCGATGAGTACCTTACTTGAGAAGCAAGGCATTGATCTGATTCAGGGTTACGATGCCAGCCAGCTCGACCCACAGCCGGACCTGGTGATCATTGGCAATGCCATGACCCGTGGTAATCCGTGCGTGGAAGCGGTGCTGGAAAAGAACATTCCGTACATGTCAGGCCCGCAGTGGCTGCATGACTTTGTCTTGCGCGATCGCTGGGTACTGGCGGTTGCGGGTACGCACGGCAAAACCACTACCGCCGGAATGGCGACCTGGATCCTCGAAGCCTGCGGCTATAAACCTGGCTTTGTGATCGGCGGCGTTCCGGGCAACTTTGAGGTTTCCGCGCGCCTCGGCGAGAGCGACTTCTTCGTGATTGAAGCGGATGAGTACGACTGCGCGTTCTTCGACAAGCGTTCTAAATTCGTGCATTACTGCCCGCGCACGCTGATCCTCAATAACCTTGAGTTCGATCACGCGGACATCTTTGACGATCTGAAAGCTATTCAGAAACAGTTCCACCATCTGGTGCGTATCGTGCCGGGCCAGGGACGCATCATCTACCCGGAAAACGACATCAATCTGAAACAGACGATGGCGATGGGCTGCTGGAGCGAACAAGAGCTGGTGGGCGAACAAGGTCACTGGCAGGCGAAAAAGCTGACCACCGATGCCTCCGAGTGGGAAGTGTGGCTGGACGGTGAAAAAGTCGGCGAAGTGAAGTGGGGCCTGGTGGGCGAACACAACATGCAAAACGGCCTGATGGCGATTGCAGCCGCGCGTCATGTTGGCGTCGTGCCTGCGGATGCGGCCAATGCATTGGGCTCGTTCATCAACGCCCGTCGCCGTCTTGAGCTGCGCGGTGAAGCCAATGGCGTGACGGTGTATGACGACTTTGCCCATCACCCGACGGCCATTCTGGCAACGCTTGCGGCACTGCGCGGTAAAGTGGGCGGCACGGCGCGCATCATCGCGGTGCTGGAACCTCGCTCGAACACCATGAAAATGGGCCTGTGCAAAGATGACCTGGCGCCGTCGTTAGGGCGTGCAGACGAAGTGTTCCTGCTGCAACCCCCGCACATTCCGTGGCAGGTAGCAGAAGTCGCTGAAGCCTGCGTTCAGCCGGCACACTGGAGCGGCGATGTGGATGCACTGGCAGATATGGTGGTGAAAACCGCACAGCCTGGCGATCACATTCTGGTGATGAGCAACGGCGGGTTTGGCGGTATTCATCAAAAACTGCTGGATGGTCTGGCGAAGAAAGCTCAGGCAGAAGAAGAGTAAAAAAATGCCCGGTGGCGCTACGCTTACCGGGCCTACAACGGATCGTAGGCCGGATAAGGTATTTGCACCGCCATCCGGCACTTTCGGCGGACGAAGAGGTTAGGCCTCGTTTTCCGCCAGTTCACGCAGATACTGGAAGATCTGGCGGGAAGATTTTGGCGGCTTGTTGCCCGCTTTTTCTTTCCTGGCGTTACGCACCAGCGAACGCAGTTGCTGACGGTCGGCGTCAGGCCACAGGTTCATCACTTCTTCGATAGCTTCATCGCTACCGTCAACCATACGGTCACGCAGTTGCTCCAGCTTATGGAAGACAACGACCTGTTGGTTGTGACGGTTTTTCAGCTTGTCCAACGCCTGACGGATAGGATCAACATCGCGCTGGCGCAACATTTTGCCAATCAGCTGCAGCTGACGACGGCGACCTTCCATCTTAATACGCTGGGCCAGCTCAATCGCGGCACGTAAATCCGCATCGAGCGGGATTTTATCCAGCGCGTTTTTCCCCAGTTTTACCAGTTCCACACCCAGGTGTTTTAACTCCTCGGCGTCACGTTTTATTTCACTTTTACTGACCCAGATAATTTCATCGTCTTCGTCTTCGATGTCATCACCGGGAACGTCGTCGAGCCAGTCTTCGGGCTGCTTAGTCATGTCAGGCTCCTTAAAAAAAGAGGCTAATGTTACCAGTTAAGATGCGCACTGAAAAACGGTTCTCTGTTAGACTTCAGAGAAACTCTCTCTACATTATGGCATTTGCGATGAAAGTAATCTCACAAGTTGAAGCGCAGCGTAAGATTCTGGAAGAAGCAGTCTCGACGGCACTGGAATTAGCATCAGGTAAGTCGGATGGCGCGGAAGTCGCTGTGAGCAAGACCACGGGTATTAGCGTCAGCACCCGTTATGGTGAAGTGGAGAACGTCGAATTCAATAGCGATGGTGCACTGGGGATTACGGTTTACCACCAGAACCGTAAGGGCAGCGCATCGTCCACCGATTTAAGCCCGCAGGCGATTGCACGCACCGTGCAGGCCGCGCTGGACATTGCACGTTACACTTCGCCGGACCCGTGCGCGGGCGTGGCAGATAAAGAACTGCTGGCCTTTGATGCGCCCGATCTGGACCTGTTCCACCCGGCGGAAGTTTCCCCTGACGAAGCTATCGAACTGGCTGCCCGCGCTGAACAGGCGGCGTTGCAGGCCGACAAACGCATCACCAATACCGAAGGTGGCAGCTTTAACAGCCACTATGGCATCAAAGTGTTTGGCAACAGCCACGGTATGCTGCAGGGCTACTGCTCCACGCGCCATTCTCTTTCCAGCTGCGTAATCGCAGAAGAAAATGGTGATATGGAGCGTGATTACGCCTACACCATTGGTCGGGCGATGGGCGATCTGCAAACGCCGGAGTGGGTGGGGGCTGACTGTGCTCGCCGCACCTTATCACGCCTGTCTCCGCGTAAGCTTTCCACCATGAAAGCGCCGGTGATTTTCGCCAATGAAGTGGCGACCGGACTGTTCGGACACCTGGTTGGCGCCATTGCGGGCGGCTCGGTGTACCGCAAATCCACCTTCCTGCTCGACTCGCTGGGTAAGCAAATTCTGCCGGAATGGCTGACCATTGAAGAACATCCGCACCTGCTGAAAGGGCTGGCGTCTTCACCGTTCGACAGCGAAGGCGTACGGACCGAACGCCGCGACATTATTAAAGACGGTGTGCTGACTCAGTGGCTGCTGACCAATTATTCTGCACGTAAGCTGGGGCTTAAGAGCACCGGTCATGCAGGCGGGATCCACAACTGGCGAATTCCGGGACAGGGTCTAAGCTTCGAGCAGTTGCTCAAAGAGATGGGCACAGGTCTTGTGGTTACCGAGCTGATGGGACAGGGCGTAAGCGGCATTACCGGCGATTACTCGCGCGGCGCGGCGGGCTTCTGGGTCGAAAACGGCGAAATTCAGTACCCGGTGAGTGAAATTACCATCGCCGGTAACTTAAAAGAGATGTGGCGGAATATCGTCACCGTCGGCAACGATATTGAAACGCGCAGTAATATTCAGTGTGGTTCGGTCCTGTTGCCGGAGATGAAGATCGCCGGGCAATAATATCCGTCATACTTCAAGCTGTGGCGTGAATTATTGAGGGTATCTGGCGTTTGTTTATTTTTGAATAATAAAAAAGGAAGTGAGCAATGCGTAAACACCTGTTAGCGATCGTCGCAGCTTCAACGCTGGTTCTTGGTTCTTCTGCGTTTGCAGCCGATCTTGAAGACGATATGGGGATCCTCAACGACAACCTGAAAATCGTCGAAAAAACGGACAATGCGACTGAACTGAAAGATGCGTTAACCAAAATGCGTGCAGCCGCGCTGGACGCGCAAAAGGGAACGCCGCCGAAGCTGGAAAACAAATCCCCGGACAGCCCGGAGATGAAGGATTTCCGTCACGGTTTTGACACGCTGATCGGTCAGATCGACGGTGCGTTGAAGCTGGCGAACGAAGGTAAAGTTAAAGAGGCGAAAGCCGTTGCGGAAGAGCTGAAAACCACGCGCAACGAAAACCACAAGAAGTTCCGCTAATCTGCGCTATCCGGCCTGCATACCCGTAGGTCGGATACAACACCCCGCTACTGCACGTCCCATAAGTAAACGCTATCCCCATCACATTTTTTCATTTTTATCGCCCATTCATTGTTCGCACTTCCTTCCATTTTTCTGCTCGCTCTTGCGATCTCAATCACATTCTTCCAGTGATAAATCGTGGTTCCAGCTCTTTTTGCGGCACAGATCACTATCGCTGCACACCTTTCCACTTCGAAGTGGAAAACAACTCGCTACAAACTCATAACCTCCGTCGCTAATTTACCCTCAGAGACATTAACGGGGTAAGACGAGTGAATAACGGAGCTGTAATGAATGACATGGGGGAATCGGTGGAACTGGCCGACCGCATGCTGGCGCAGGTGTATGCCTTGCTGCGTGAACGCAACATTATTCCCAACGCCGTACAGGAACAGATGCTGACGTCGCATGTTCGCGCCATGGCGCACCGCTCGGTAACGGGTGAACCCTTACCAGAGGTCGATGCCAGCTTGTTTGATGAAATATCTGCCGAATCAATGGCGCTTGCCCGCGACGTGGTCGCCGAGTTTGGCAATCTTCCTGAGGAAGAGGCCTGGCTGCTGTCGGTGCACTTCGAAGTCGCGAAAGACAACCTTTAAGGAGCAAAAGATGGAACAGATTACCGTAGTGATTGGCGATCGTCTGGGTAAAGGCCAGAAAGTGGCGGCAGGCGTAGAGAAAGCGGGTGGCCGTGCCGTTGTGGTGCCGGGCGTTGCAGCAGATATGAAGCTGGGTGACGTGATGAAAGCGGAAAACGCCACCTTTGGTATCTCGTTTTGCGGCAGCGGTGGTGCGGGTGCGATTACCGCGCAGACCAAATACGGCTACAAGGCGAAATACGGCATGCGCTCGGTCGATGAAGGGGTAACCGCCATCAACGAAGGGTGCAACGTACTGGGATTCGGCTTTATGGACAAAGAAGAGCTCGGCGAGCGCCTGGTGCAGGCGTGGCAAAAGAAACACGGCGCTTAAGCATGAAAGAGCAATTCACCACCACGGTGAGAGTCACGGGTAAGGGCGAGACCAAAGCTCGCGCCTTTGCCGATGCCCTGAACCACGTTCAGGCTGCGGTGATGAAAGCGTCGCCGCATATCTTACTGCGTATTGAGCCACAGGATGTGCAGGTTGTTCAAGCGCGTGAATCGGTGCGTAAAGAGGCGTTTTTATTCCTCTTTTTGCGCCGGGAAAGACGCACTCTCAGCGTGGAGCTGGACGTGACCGTCAACGTGACTGCCATCAATCTCGACAAGGTGGATTTCGTTACGCAACGCTGATTTTTCTATTAAAAGGCATAATTATGTTCCTGATAATATTAATAAAATCGCTCATCATCGGCGCGTTGGTTGGCGTTGGTGTCGGCGCTGGGGCTGCACGCATGTTTCATGCGCCTACCACTCAAGGGATGGGCGCGTTTCGTACTCTGGGAGAACTGAATTCCTGCGAAGGGGATCCGGCTTCTCACTTCTCGTTCGGCCTGGGCTTCTTCTTTAACGCCTGGGCTTCCTCTGTTGCGGCGGGGGCGTTCACGCAGGACGTCGACCATCGCATCATCCCCAACTGGGGCGCCGCCGCGCTGATGATTAAAAATCGCAACGTCGGTGAAACGCTGCACGACCCCAAACGCATGGCAATTGCCTGCGGCGTTATCGGGATGATCGTGGTGACCTTCCTGAACCTCACCGCATCATCCGTACCGGAAGCGTTGCAGGTTACCGCCGTCAAGGTGCTGGTGCCCGCGGCTAACCTGCTGGTTAACACTGTGATGCCAGTAATCTTCTGGCTGGCGGCGATCGACGCCGGTAAGAAATCTGGCTTCTGGGCCACCGTTTTTGGCGGCGCGGCGCAGCTGATCATGGGTAACGCCGTTCCGGGTCTGGTTCTCGGCATTCTGATCGGCAAAGGTGTTGAAGAGAGCGGCTGGAACCACGTCACTAAAGTGATGATGGTGGCTATCGTCGCGCTGTTTGTCCTGAGTGGCTTCTTCCGTGGCTTCGACATGAAGATGATCGAATCCTTCCATCTGACCGTGCCTAACTGGCTCGAACTTATCCACAACTCGCTCAGCGGCAAATAACGGAGGTCATCATGGAACAGAATAAAGGTTTTTGGTTCGCTGACTGGTCGTTCCCGATCTTTGTGGGCCTGCTCTCCTCTGGCGTGTTTGCCGGAACACACATGTACTACCTGTACGGTATTGGCGCATTTAACGAAGTGGCTTTTGTGGCGATGCTGAAGGCGGGAATGGATACCGGATCCTACGGAGCAGTGGCGGCATTTGGCGCAAGCTTCCTGTTTGCCCGCATCATTGAAGGTTCGCTGGTGGGGATTTTGGATATCGGCGGGGCGATTCAGACCGGGGTTGGGTTAGGTGTTCCGGCGCTGCTGCTGGGCGCGGGCATTATCTTCCCGGTCGCCAACTTCGCCGCCTCGCTGGTCACCGGTCTGGTGATTGGTCTGGCGATTGGCTACATCATCATTCTGGCGCGTAAGTTCACCATCAACCAGAGCGACTCGACCTACGGTGCGGACGTCATGATGGGGGCCGGTAACGCCTCCGGACGCTTCCTCGGGCCGTTGATTATCCTCAGCGCGATGACGGCTTCGATTCCTATCGGAATCGGTTCTCTGGCAGGCGCGCTGCTGTTTTACCTGTGGCAAAAACCGATTACCGGCGGGGCGATCCTCGGCGCAATGATCCTCGGGTCCATCTTCCCGATTGCCATTAGTTGATGGTGTGTCGTTGTAGGCCGGATAAGGCGCAGCCGCCATCCGGCAATGACGCCTGATGGCGGCTGCGCCTTATCAGGCCTACACGACCGCCCCCATTTCAACAGGAGAGAGAGACATGTTTGATTTACTCCTGCGCCGTGCGCGCCTCGTTGACGATACGGTGAGCGATATTGCGCTCAAAGACGGCAAGATCGCGGCGTTGGGTGACGTTGATGGTCCGGCGCTGAAAACCATCGAGCTGGGCGGTGAGTGCTACGTCAGCGCAGGCTGGATTGACTCCCACGTTCATTGCTACCCGAAATCCCCGATTTACCATGACCAGCCGGACAGCGTCGGTATTGCGACCGGCGTTACCACGGTGGTGGATGCGGGCAGTACCGGGGCGGATGACATCGACGATTTTTACACCCTGACCCGGGAAGCTGCCACCGAAGTGTACGCGTTGCTGAATATCTCCCGCGTTGGGCTTATCGCCCAGAACGAGCTGGCCAACATGGCCAATATTGACGCTGATGCGGTGCGAGAGGCGGTGAAACGCCACCCTGATTTTATCGTCGGCCTGAAGGCACGTATGAGCAGCAGCGTAGTCGGTGAAAATGGCATCACGCCGCTGGATCGCGCCAAAGCGATGCAATCGCAGAACGGTGACCTGCCGCTGATGGTGCACATCGGCAACAACCCGCCGGACCTGGATGAGATCGCCGAGCGCCTGAGCGCGGGTGACATCATTACCCACTGTTACAACGGTAAGCCGAATCGCATTCTGACGCCGCAAGGTGAGCTACGGGCGTCAGTGACGCGGGCGATTTCACGCGGCGTGCGTCTGGACGTTGGGCATGGCACCGCCAGCCTGAGCTTTGCGGTGGCAAAACGCGCTATCGAACTGGGTATTTTGCCGCACACCATCAGCTCCGATATTTACTGTCGTAACCGTATCAGCGGCCCGGTGCATTCCCTGGCGAATGTGATGTCGAAATTCCTCGCCATTGGGATGTCGCTGCCGCAGGTCATTGAATGCGTTACCGCCAATGCCGCCGATGGTCTGCGCCTGAAACAGAAGGGGCGGCTGCAGGTCGGTCTGGATGCCGATTTAACCCTCTTTACGCTTAAGCGCCAGCCAACCGTGCTGGTAGATGCAGAAAACGACAGCCTGCAGGCTGAACAACTGCTGGTGCCGCTTGCCGCAATACGTGCGGGCAAGGGCTATATGACCGAACAAGGGAGCGCGGAACATGCCTTCGATTTTTGAGAAATACGATTTAAAACAGGTGATTAATACCTCCGGCCGCATGACGGCGCTCGGCGTTTCCACGCCGCGACCAGAAGTGGTTGAAGCCGCGATGGCGGGGATGAACCAATATTTCGAGATGAAAGACCTGGTCAATAAAACCGGCGACTACATCGCGAAATTACTGGAAGTGGAGGGGGCAACGGTTGTCTCTTGCGCATCGGCCGGGATCGCCCTGTCGGTGGCTGGCGTATTGGTTAAAGACAGCGACTGGCTACTGGAGAACCTGCACGTCACGCCCATCGAGAACAACGAAATCGTGCTGCCCAGAGGTCACAACGTCAACTTTGGCGCACCGGTGGGCACCATGGTAGCGCTTGGCGGCGGCAAGTTAGTGGAAGCCGGTTATGCCAACGAATGTTCCGCGGCACAGCTGGCGGCGGCCATTACACCGCGTACGGCGGCCATTCTGTATATCAAATCTCACCACTGCGTCCAGAAAAGTATGCTCAGCGTGGAGCAGGCAGCGGTGGTGGCGCGTACGCATAATCTGCCGCTGATAGTGGACGCGGCGGCGGAAGAGGATTTGCAGTGCTACTACCGGGTTGGTGCAGATCTGGTGATTTATAGCGGCGCCAAGGCGATAGAAGGACCAACCAGCGGTCTGGTGATTGGTAAAACCCAATATGTTGAGTGGGTGAAGCGCCAGACGGCGGGGATTGGCCGGGCGATGAAGGTGGGCAAAGAGGGAATTCTTGGCCTGACCTGCGCCATCGAACTGTATCTGAACGCGCAGAAAGAGAGCGGCGCGGAGATGGTCGAGAAAATGACGCCGTTCATTAATGCGTTGAACCAGCTTAACGGCGTGAGCGCCCGCGTGGTGTGGGATAGTGCAGGACGCGACATCGCACGCACGGAAATTAAGTTTGATGAAGCGGTAACCGGGATCGCCACGGGGGAACTGGTCGACGCGCTGAAACAGGGGGAGTACGCGATTTACTTCCGTGGTTACAAAGCCAATGAAGGCATTATCGAAGCCGATGTGCGCAGCGTCGATCGCGCGCAACTGGAGATTGTGGCCCGTCGAATTGGTGAAGTGATTTCGCAGGAGAAAAACGCATGAAACTGACCCCTAACTTTTATCGCGACCGCGTCTGCCTGAACGTGCTGGCAGGCTCCAAAGAAAATGCCCGGGATATTTATGCGGCGGCGGAAGGACACGTGCTGGTTGGCGTGTTGTCAAAAAATTACCCGGATGTCGCAAGCGCGGTAGCGGATATGCGTGAATACGCGGCCTTTATCGACAATGCGCTCTCCGTGGGGCTGGGGGCGGGCGATCCTAACCAGTCGGCGATGGTCAGTGAAATCTCCCGTCAGGTGCAGCCACAGCATGTCAATCAGGTCTTTACCGGCGTGGCCACCAGTCGCGCGCTGCTGGGCCAGCAGGAGACAGTGGTCAATGGTCTGGTCTCGCCAACCGGCACGCCGGGCAGGGTGAAAATCTCCACTGGTCCGCTAAGCAGCCAGTCGCCGGAAGGTATTGTGTCGGTAGAAACCGCGATTGCGCTGCTCAAAGACATGGGCGGTAGCTCAATTAAATACTTCCCGATGGGCGGCCTGAAATGCCGTGACGAGTACATTGCGGTCGCGCAGGCCTGCGCCCGTCATGACTTCTGGCTGGAGCCAACCGGCGGTATCGATCTGGATAATTTCACTGAAATCCTGCAAATTGCCCTCGATGCCGGAGTGAGTAAAATCATTCCTCACATCTATAGTTCGATTATTGATAAGGTGAGTGGTAACACTCGTCCGGACGACGTACGCCAACTGATGGCGATGACCCGGGCCTGCGTAGGCTAACTGACTGATGAGGAAACTGACGTGCGATTCCCCAACCAACGTTTAGCACAGCTGTTTGACATGTTGCAAAACGAAGCGCTTCCACAGGACGAGCTGGCGCAGCGGTTGTCGGTTTCCACACGCACCGTACGGGCGGATATCACCGCGCTAAACGCGCTGCTCACCCAGTACGGCGCACAGTTTGTCCTCAGCCGGGGTAATGGTTATCAGCTCAAAATTGACGACCCGGCAAGCTTTCACACCCTGCAAATGCAGCAGCCCAATACGTTGCTGCGCATCCCACGCACCAGCCAGGAACGGATACACTGGCTGGTGGTGCGTTTTCTGATGTCGGCTTTCTCGCTGAAGCTGGAAGATTTGGCTGATGAATGGTTTATCAGCCGCGCGACGCTGCAAAACGATATGGCTGAGGTGCGCGAGCATCTGCAACGTTATCATCTGACGCTGGAAACGCGTCCCCGTCACGGCATGAAGCTGTTCGGCAGCGAAATGGCGATCCGCGCCTGTTTGACCGATCTGATGTGGACGCTGGCGCAGCAGGATCCGCAGCATCCGTTAGTGACGCAAGAAGCGCTGAATGCGGGGCTTCCTGAACAGTTGCAACCCGTTTTGCAGGACATTTTTGCCCGTTTCCATATTCGTCTGACCGATGAGGGCGAGCTGTTTTTACGCTTGTACTGCGCGGTGGCGGTACGGCGGATTAGCGAAGGATATCCACTCCCGGATTTTGCCGCAGAAGAGGCCGATCAATCGGTGTGCCTGGCCACGCGGGAAATCGCGGCGGTACTGCACCGCCTGGCAGACAAACCGCTTTCCGTTTCCGAAGAAAACTGGCTACAGGTGCATATTGCTGCCCGCCAGGTTCAGGAGATCGCGCCCAGTGCTATCAATGCGGATGATGACGAAGCGTTGGTCAATTACATCCTGCGTTTTATCAACACCCAGTACAACTACAACCTGTTGAATGACAAACAGTTGCATGCTGATCTGCTGACGCATATTAAGACGATGATCACCCGGGTGCGTTACCAGATAATGATCCCCAATCCGCTGTTGGAAAATATTAAACAGCACTACCCCATGGCGTGGGACATGACGCTGGCCGCCGTCTCGGGATGGGGAAAATATACGCCGTACACCATCAGTGAAAATGAGATTGGCTTCCTCGTGCTGCATATTGGCGTCGGGCTGGAGCGTAGTTACAACATCGGTTACCAAAGACAGCCGAAGGTTCTGCTGGTATGCGATGCCGGAAATGCGATGGCGCGGATGATTGAAGCGGTACTGGCGCGTAAGTATCCGCAGATAGAGATCGTCGATACCGTAACGCTTCGCGACTACGAACAGCGGGAAAGCATCAGCGAAGATTTTGTCATCTCAACCGCGCGGATCGGTGAAAAAGATAAGCCGGTGGTGATGATTGCGCCGTTCCCTACCGATTATCAGCTGGAGCAGATTGGCAAACTGGTGCTGGTCGACAGAACCCGTCCGTGGATGTTGAACAAATTCTTCGATGCCGCCCATTTTCGTGTGATTGACGAGTCAATGGATCAACAAACGTTGTTCAAAACCTTATGCCGTCAGTTGCAGGATGAAGGTTTTGTCGATGCGGAGTTTCTTGATTCGGTGGTTGAGCGTGAGGCCATCGTCAGCACCATGCTGGGTGACAGCATTGCCTTGCCGCACGCCCTTGGTCTGCTGGCAAAGAAAACGGTGGTCTACACCATCCTCGCCCCGCAGGGTATCGCCTGGGGCGATGAAACGGCGCACGTGATCTTCTTGCTCGCTATCAGCAAGAGTGAATACGAAGAGGCGATGGCTATCTACGATATCTTCGTCACCTTCCTGCGCGAACGCGCGATGACGCGACTCTGCGCGTGTCGCAATTTCACCGAGTTCAAAGCGGTTGCGATGGAGTGTGTGAGCCGTTTTTGAGAGGCGGATAACAGAATATTTACCGCCTGAAAGTTAACGCAAATGATGTACAACCTGGTTGCTGCTACCGCGCCAGATCAGCGACGGGTCTTTAAGATCCTGCACAAATTTACCATCGACCAGCACGTTGATGAGATCCACCACCTGCATTTGTGCGGCGTTGAGTTCATCAAGCTTGTAGCCGGTCCACACCCAGATATCTTTCCCCGGACACTCAGCGTGAATACGCTGTACCAGTTGCAGAATATCCGGCACGTTTTGCGGATGCAGCGGATCGCCGCCGGACAGCGAAATACCCTGGCGAGGGATTCGCGTGTCGTTCAGATCGGCAATGATCTTGTCTTCCATCTCTTTGGTAAACGGCTGGCCGGAATTGAGTCGCCAGGTGCTTTTGTTATAGCAGCCAGGGCATTCATGCACGCATCCCGACACAAACAGGGTGCAGCGAGTGCCGGGGCCGTTAACGATATCGACAGGATAGTATTGATGGTATCGCATTTTCGCTTCTCAATTGACGCCATTACTGCGTTGTCTGCGCTCGCTCACCCGGGTCACTTACTTATGTAAGCTCCCCGGGATTCGCTTGCTTGCCGCCTTGTCCTGGCGCCAATTGCTTTGCGAAAAGCGTCACATCGCCAGGCAATAATACTGTCGAAATTAACCTATCTGCCCATTACCTAAATGCTTAACGCGGCGCTTCACTTCTTCCTGCTTACCGGCGTTAAACGGACGAGCGTCCGGGCTGCCTAAATAACCGCATACGCGGCGGGTGACCGACACGCGCGCGGCGTCGTGGTTACCACATTTCGGGCAGGTAAAGCCTTTGCTGGTGCACTCGAACTCACCGGTAAAGCCGCACTCGTAGCATTCATCGATTGGCGTGTTGGTCCCGTAATACGGCACGTGCTGATAGCTGTAATCCCAGACGTCTTCCAGTGCTTTCAGGTTGTGCTGAATGTTCGGGTACTCGCCGTAGCAAATGAAACCTCCGTTCGCCAGCGGCGGGTACGGCGCTTCAAAATCGATCTTGTCGTACGGGTTAACCTTTTTCTCCACGTCGAGGTGGAAGCTATTGGTGTAGTAACCTTTGTCGGTAACACCCGGCACCACGCCAAACTCGGCGGTATCCAGACGGCAGAAACGATCGCACAGGTTTTCACTTGGTGTACTGTACAGACTAAAGCCGTAGCCGGTTTCGTCTTTCCACTGATCGACCGCCTGACGCAGACGTTCCACAATGGCGATAGCTTTAGCGCGAAGCTGCTCGCTGTCGTACAAGTGTTTGTCGCCAAACAGCGCGTTGATGGTTTCGTGAATGCCAATGTAACCCAGAGAAATCGATGCGCGGCCGTTTTTAAAGATTTCAGACACGTCATCGTCTGCTTTCAGACGTACGCCGCAGGCCCCTTCCATATACAGGATCGGTGCAACGCGGGCCTTCACGCCTTCCAGACGCGCAATGCGGGTCATCAGCGCTTTACGTGCCAGGATCAGACGGTCGTCGAGCAGTTTCCAGAAGGTGGCTTCATCGCCATGAGCTTCCAGCGCAATACGCGGCAGGTTAAGGCTGATAACGCCGAGGTTGTTACGGCCATCGTGAACCTGTTCGCCGTTCTCGTTTTCCCATACGCCCAGGAAGCTACGGCAGCCCATTGGCGTTTTGAACGAGCCGGTCACTTTAACCACTTGATCGTAGTTCAGGATATCCGGATACATACGCTTGCTCGCGCACTCCAGCGCCAGCTGCTTGATGTCATAGTTCGGATCGCCAAACTTGTGGTTCAGACCGTCACGAATCGCAAACACCAGTTTCGGGAACACGGCGGTTTTACGATTTTTACCCAGGCCAGCAATGCGGTTACGCAGAATGGACTGCTGGATCAAACGCGATTCCCAGCTGGTTCCCAGGCCGAAACCGAAGGTAACGAACGGCGTCTGACCGTTGGCGGTATGCAGGGTATTCACTTCATACTCAAGGGACTGGAATGCGTCGTAGCACTCTTTCTCGGTACGGGAATGCGCATAACCGTCGGCATCTGGGATCTGCCACTCTTCAGCGGTTTTGCGATGCTTATTAAAGCTCTCGGTCACGAACGGTGCGAGAACTTCGTCAATACGGTTAATGGTGGTACCGCCATAAATATGGCTGGCAACCTGCGCGATAATTTGCGCGGTGACGGCCGTCGCGGTGGAGATGGATTTTGGCGGCTCAATCTCCGCGTTACCCATCTTAAAGCCCTGCGTCAGCATACCTTTCAGGTCGATCAGCATGCAGTTAAACATTGGGAAGAACGGAGAGTAGTCGAGATCGTGATAGTGAATATCACCACGCTCGTGCGCCTGGACGACATCACGCGGCAGCAGGTGTTGACGCGCATAGTGTTTGGCGACGATACCGGCCAGCAGATCGCGCTGGGTCGGGATCACTTTGCTGTCTTTGTTGGCGTTTTCGTTCAGCAGAGCAGAGTTGGTTTGCTCAACCAGACCACGAATTTCCTGGTTCAGACGGCCACGTTTTTCACGCTGTATATCACGGTCGTGGCGATATTCGATGTACGCACGGGCGAGTTGCTTGTACGGACCAGACATCAGCTGGTTTTCTACCGCTGTCTGGATCTCGTTGATATCGACCTGGCTGCGCTCATTCATCTGGCTACTAACGACTTCTGCGACGGTGGCACAGTAATCTGCGTCATCGACTCCCGCTGCTTTAGCTGCACGCAGAATGGCTTCTTTGATGCGCTCTGATTTAAACGGCACTTTACAGCCATCTCGTTTCATCACATGCGGTGTCATGATCACTCCATATTTATAAGAACAGGTTATCCACAGAGGTTGGGGAAGCGGTCATGGCTTTATTCATCTCTATTGCCAATGACTTCCCGCAATCCTGACCCACTTTATCCACAATTCCACCGTTAAACGGTGCACTGTAGTTGTAGCAATTGTAGTCGATTAATACAACATATTGGGTCGGCGTGCATTTTAAGTTCTATATGTAGTGATTTGCATCAAGGATGTTTACGATTTATTTGATGTAGCGCAAAGTAAAAATCGGAGCGTACAGATGACGGGCAGTACAGCGATTGTAAATTGTGGGCAGAAAATTCTGATTAATTATTCAACAAAAACAGGAAGCTAAGCTAAGCGTATATAGCAACGCCCGGTAGCGCTATGCGTACCGGGCCTGAACATAATTGCAAGCTATTTTTGCAACCACCAGACGGCCTCAAAAGGACGCAGTGTCATGTCCCCTGGTTGGCTGGCAACCTCGGCATAGTTGTGCATCAGCACCTGCCAGTTTCCGTCGGTCTGGGCTGGCTGCCAGCTCTGGAAGGTATCGCTAAGATTGGCAATGACCAGCAGCCGCTGCCCTTGCCACTCTCGTTGATAGCACCACAGATGCGGGCTGTCCGGTAGCAGATCCTGGTAGTCGCCCCAGGTGATAACCGGCTCCGCTTTGCGCAAGGCGATCAGCTTCTGATAGGTGTAGAACACCGAGTCGGTATCGTTCAGTGCTGCCGCCACGTTGATGTCTGCTGCGTTGTCACACAGATTGATCCACGGCTCGCCGGGGGTGAAGCCCGCGTGTTTGCTGGCATCCCATTGCATCGGCGTACGGCTGTTATCGCGTGATTTACTGGCGAGGATAGCCAGCAGTTCTTGCGCATCGCGTCCCTGGCCGTTCAACTCGGCAAACATGTTATGGCTTTCCACATCGCGATAATCGGTAATCTGGCGGAAGTGCGGGTTGGTCATGCCAATCTCTTCACCCTGGTAGATGTAGGGGGTGCCCTGCATGCCATGCAGCACCATCGCCAGCATTTTGGCCGACGGAACGCGGTATTTACCTTCATCACCAAAACGCGACACGATGCGCGGCTGATCGTGGTTACACCAGAACAGCGCGTTCCAGGCCTGATTGTGCATGCCCTGCTGCCAGTGGCGGAACAGGGTTTTTAGCGCCACATAATCGGGTTTTGCTAACGTCCACTTCTCACCGTTTGGGTAATCCACTTTCAGGTGGTGGAAGTTAAAGGTCATCGACAGTTCACTACCATCTTGTGCGGCGTACTGCTGGCAATGTTCCAGCGTAGTGGAAGACATTTCGCCCACCGTCATCAGGTTGCGTGGGGTAAAAACATCGCGGTTCATCTCACGTAAAAATTCATGCGCGCGCGGGCCGTCGGTATAAAAACGCCGTCCATCGCCGTCGGGATCGTTCGGGAAGTCCTGATCTTTAGAGATAAGATTCACCACGTCGAGGCGCAATCCGTCCACGCCGCGATCGGCCCAGAACTCGCACACTTTCTTTAGCTCGGCGCGTACCGCCGGGTTTTCCCAGTTCAGGTCGGCTTGCTCCGGAGCAAAGAGGTGCAGATAGTACTGCTCGCTTTCGGCGTGCCAGCCCCAGGCGTTGCCACCAAACTTGGAGCGCCAGTTATTTGGCGGGCAGTCTGGCGTGCCATCGCGCCAGAAATAAAACTGACGATACGGGCTGTCTTTATCCAGCGCTTCACGAAACCAGGCGTGCTGGGTTGAGGTGTGGTTAAACACCATGTCGAGAATAATACGGATGCCGCGCGCTTTCGCCTGCGCCACCAGTTCATCAAAGTCTTCCAGCGTGCCGTAGGCCGGATCGACAGACGTGTAGTCTGCGACGTCGTAACCGTTATCAACCTGCGGCGAAATATAGAACGGCGTCAGCCAGATGGCATCAACGCCCAGCTTTTGCAGATAGTCGAGGCGCTGCGTCACGCCGCGTAAATCTCCGGTGCCGCTGCCAGTGGTGTCCTGAAAACTCTTGGGGTAAACCTGATAGATAACGCCGTTTTGCCACCAGTGGGGAATATTCATGGTTGTTTCCTGGAAATACGCTGGGGCGCAACTGCGCCCCGAAGAAAAGTTAGACAATCTGTAATGTGCCCAGACGGTGTTTACGCTGGTAAACGAATGAGGTCAGTATCATTGGGATGACAATCGCAATGACCATCGCCATACCAAAGACCTGCCAGTAAGTCGGCTGGATGGAGAGGATGCCCGGCAAACCGCCGACGCCAATCCCGTTCGCCAGCACACCGTTCAGGCCGCACAGCAGTCCGGCGAGACCGGAGCCGATCATCGCGCACAGCATTGGGAAGCGGTATTTCAGGTTGATCCCGTACATTGCTGGTTCAGTTACCCCGAGATAGGCGGAGATCGCGGCAGGAACGGAAATTTCACGTTCGTTGTGTTTGCGACTGGAGATAATGATCCCGACCACCGCAGAGGCCTGAGCGATATTCGACAGTGCGATCAGTGGCCATACCGGCGTGCCGCCCATGCTCTGAATCATCTGCATGTCGATAGCCAGCGTGGTCTGATGCACACCGGTGATCACCAGCGGGGCATACAGGAAGCCGAACAACGCCGCGCCAATCGGAGCAAAACTGCCGGTCAGCAGATGACGGACCGCAAACGCGACACCGTCGCCAATCATGCGGCCAAATGGACCGATAAAGGCATGCGCAAGGAATACCGCAAGGATCAGCGAGCACACCGGGACGATCACCAGATACAGGTAATCCGGGACGATGCGCTTCATGCGTGTTTCAATAAACCCGAGCGCCAGCCCGGCCAATAGTGCCGGAATGACCTGCGCCTGGTAGCCCACTTTCTCAATACTGAACAGGCCGAAGTTCCACACGTCCGGCACCTGCTGACCGAGCAAATAGGCGTTCATCAGTTGCGGAGAAACCAGGGTCACGCCCAGCACAATACCGAGGATCGGCGTACCGCCCATTTTCTTGACTGCCGACCAACAAATCCCGACCGGCAAATAGAAGAAGATCGCTTCGCCAATCAGCCACAGGAAGTCATAGAGGGTTTTCAGCGAAGGATGCATCTGCGCCAGCGTCTGCCCGTTACTCATGGGCAGATCGCCGATCACGTTTCGGAAACCTAAGATCAGGCCGCCGCTTATCAGCGCTGGCAGCAGCGGGAAGAAGATCTCCGCGAAGTGAGAAATCAGCTGCTCGTGCCACTTCATGTTCTGCCGCGCCGCTTTCTTTGCCTGCTCTTTGTCGACACTGGCTTGTCCGGTGGTCGCCAACAGCGCTTTGTAGTAATCGCCCACCTCGGTGCCAATTACCACCTGAAACTGCCCGGCGTTGGTGAAGCAGCCTTTGACCATTGGCAACAATTCGATCTCTTTCGGTCTGGCGTTTGCAGGCTGATTCAGCACAAAACGCAGGCGAGTAATGCAGTGACTCACCGTAGCGATATTGTCGCGCCCGCCAACCAGCTCAATCAGCCGGTCGATGTCTGCTTGTTTTATTTTGCTCATGATGGTGTGTGTTCCCCGTAGACCGGAAAAGACGCTGTTGCGTCGTCATTCGGCAACTCTCTCGTTGTTGGCGCCAGAGTATATCTTCGATGAATATTTAAAAATGGGAACGTTCCCGAAACGCAGCGAAGATCACAAATTAATGCTCAGAAAGCGATCAGGAGAGGGTGGAAGGAATAACGATTTGTCGTGGTTCGCTGCGGCCGTTGATCTGTTCGATCAGCTGCGAGGCCGCTTGTCGCCCGGCTTCGGCGTATCCTGGATCGACGGTGATAATTTCCGGATGGAGGAATTTCATCAGCGGCGTGCTGCCCACGCTTGCCAGCTGCAGGTTCTCAATCCGCTGCTCCTGCAGGTATTTGCTGACGCCAAGGGCAAGGGTATCCGTCGCACAGACTAAAGCGGTGGTTTCCGGGGTGATGACGTTGGCGGCCTGCTCATAGCCCTGCTTCATGGCCAGACCCGGCAGCGCGGCCACAGGATGTAGTTTGTGTTTTTTACAGAATGCCAGGTAGGCCTCATGGCGGCGTTTACCAGTGGTCACATCGCTATGCGGAACACCAAGAAAGCTAATATGGCGATGCTCGCGTTCGTATAAACGCTGCATCAGGGTACGAATGGCACCCTCATCGTCATAGCAGACGGAGGCAAAGCCTTTTGCATCTCTTGCCAGCAGCACCAGAGAATCTTGCCAGGAGACGAGCATGGCTTCAGTAATGCCGGTAAAACCAAACAGCACCACGCCATCAATGTTGCGGCGTCTGAGCATGCCGAGATGTTCTTCAACCAGCTCGGGCGAGAACTGGCTTTCCATCATGATCGGATCGTAGCCCTGTTCATAAAAGGCGGGCAGCATGGTCTGCACGGCGAGATTTTCCGAAAGCGAGTCCAGACGCGTGACGATAATCGCCACCACCTTGTCGCTTTGTCCGCGCATAGCGCGTGCGGAGCGGGAAGGGGAAAAACCGTGCTGATTCATCACCGCCTCAACGCGTTCGCGGGTGCGTTCACTCACGCCGCTTTCATTGTTGAGCACACGGGAAACGGTTGATTTTCCCACACCGCTTAAGCGGGCGATGTCTTTAATGGTCAGCCGATTTTGCATCCTGTTTTCCCGTATTGCGTGTGAAGTTATGCCAAATAGAGAATAACTTTACTCAAGCGCGGCGCAATGGGCAAAGTCTGGTATACGTTTGGTTTAGTTTCCATGGTTTATCATACCGCCATAATTGCCACAAACCTTATGGTTTTCTGCGTATAATCCGCGGCGCAAATCATTCACTTACCGGAGGCTATATGGATCCCGATCCCACCCCTCTCCCGAGATGGAGAAACAACCCTTTCCGGTAAGCCTGTCTTTCACTGTCTTACCGGAACAGTAAGACAGTGACGTTCTGACGTCCCTGTTGTGATTTTAATATTGCCACCAGGCAAGGCTTTGCCACGCCTGAAGGATTTACTGCGCCTGTTTATACTGGTGCAGAGGGACTGCCTATGTTCAAAAATATGACCCGCCAGCTGTTTGCCCGGCTAAGCCGCCATTTACCACATCGTCTGGTGCATCGTGATCCATTGCCGAATGCTCAGACCGTTGCCAGCACACCGATCCCGCCATCGCTGAGCGAACATTGCCTGAAAATGGCGCTGATGGACGAAGACGCGCTGTGGAAAACGTTCGGCGCTCATCCGGAAGGCTTAAACGCCGCAGAAGTCGAGAACGCCCGCGAAATACATGGCGAGAACCAGTTGCCGGCGCAGAAGCCGTCACCCTGGTGGGTGCATCTGTGGGTCTGCTATCGCAACCCGTTTAATATACTGCTGACCATTCTCGGGGCGATTTCCTATGCCACCGAAGATCTGTTTGCCGCTGGCGTCATCGCCCTGATGGTCGTCATCTCTACTCTGCTGAATTTTGTGCAGGAGGCGCGCTCCACCAAAGCGGCTGATGCGCTGAAAGCGATGGTCAGCAACACCGCCACGGTGCTGCGCGTTATCAACGAGAAAGGGGAGAACGGCTGGGTTGAACTGCCGATCGACCAGTTGGTTCCCGGCGATGTCATCAAGCTGGCGGCAGGGGATATGATCCCAGCCGATCTGCGCGTGGTGCAGGCTCGTGACCTGTTCGTCGCCCAGGCTTCGCTGACCGGTGAATCGCTGCCGGTGGAGAAAGTGGCAACCAGTCGCGATCCGCAGCAAAGCAACCCGCTGGAATGCGATACCCTGTGCTTTATGGGCACCAACGTGGTGAGCGGCACGGCGCAGGCCATCGTGATTTCAACCGGCGCCAATACCTGGTTCGGGCAACTGGCGGGTCGCGTCAGCGAGCAGGAAAGCGAGCAGAATGCCTTCCAGAAAGGGATCAGCCGCGTCAGCATGCTGCTGATCCGCTTTATGCTGGTGATGGCGCCCATCGTGCTTATTATCAACGGTTACACCAAAGGTGACTGGTGGGAAGCGGCGCTGTTTGCCCTGTCTGTGGCGGTGGGACTGACTCCAGAAATGCTGCCGATGATCGTCACCTCAACGCTGGCGCGTGGGGCGGTGAAGCTGTCAAAACAAAAGGTTATCGTTAAACACCTCGACGCTATCCAGAACTTTGGCGCGATGGATATCCTGTGCACCGATAAAACCGGCACCCTGACTCAGGATAAAATTGTACTTGAGAATCATACGGATATCTCTGGAAAGCCCAGCGAACATGTCCTGCATTCTGCGTGGCTGAACAGCCATTATCAGACCGGGCTGAAGAATCTGCTGGATACGGCGGTGCTGGAGGGTGTGGACGAAGAATCAGCCCGCCAGCTCTCGACTCGCTGGCAGAAAATCGATGAGATCCCGTTTGATTTTGAACGTCGCCGCATGTCGGTAGTGGTGGCAGAAGAAACCGATGTGCATCAGCTGGTCTGTAAAGGGGCGCTACAGGAGATCCTCAGCGTATGTACCCAGGTGCGTCACAACGGTGAGATAGTCCCGTTAGATGACAACATGCTGCGTCGGGTGAAACGCGTTACGGACACGCTGAACCGCCAGGGGCTGCGCGTGGTGGCGGTGGCGACGAAATACCTGCCAGCGCGTGAAGGTGATTACCAGCGTATTGATGAATCCGATCTGATCCTCGAAGGCTATATTGCGTTCCTCGATCCGCCGAAAGAGACCACCGCACCTGCGCTTAAAGCGCTGAAAGCCAGCGGCATTACGGTGAAAATCCTCACTGGCGATAGCGAATTGGTGGCGGCAAAAGTGTGTCATGAAGTGGGCCTGGATGCGGGCGATGTGGTTATCGGTAGCAGCATTGAAGGGTTAAGCGATGATGAGCTGGCTCGGCTTGCTCAGCGCACCACGCTGTTTGCCCGTCTGACGCCAATGCACAAAGAGCGCATTGTCACGCTGCTCAAGCGCGAAGGCCATGTGGTCGGCTTTATGGGCGATGGTATAAACGATGCCCCGGCGCTGCGCGCGGCGGACATTGGTATCTCCGTTGACGGCGCGGTTGATATTGCGCGTGAAGCGGCGGATATCATCCTGCTGGAAAAGAGCCTGATGGTGCTGGAAGAAGGGGTGATTGAAGGACGCCGTACCTTCTCTAACATGCTGAAGTACATCAAAATGACGGCCAGTTCAAACTTTGGTAACGTATTTAGCGTGCTGGTGGCGAGCGCCTTCTTACCGTTCCTGCCGATGTTACCGCTGCACTTACTGATTCAGAACCTGCTGTACGATGTATCCCAGGTGGCGATTCCGTTTGATAACGTCGACGAAGAGCAGATCAAAAAGCCGCAGCGCTGGAATCCCAGCGAATTGGGCCGCTTTATGATCTTCTTTGGACCGATCAGCTCGATCTTCGACATTCTGACCTTTTGCCTGATGTGGTTCGTCTTCCATGCCAATACACCTGAACATCAGACGTTGTTCCAGTCTGGCTGGTTCGTGGTGGGCCTGCTGTCGCAAACGTTGATTGTGCATATGATTCGTACCCGTCGCGTGCCGTTCATCCAGAGCCGCGCCGCGTGGCCGCTGATGCTGATGACGCTGGTGGTGATGGTCGTCGGCATTGCATTACCCTTCTCGCCGCTGGCCAGCTATCTGCAATTGCAGGCATTACCGCTGAGCTACTTCCCGTGGCTGATTGCGATTCTGGCGGGTTACATGACATTGACTCAATTAGTGAAAGGTTTTTATAGCCGTCGCTACGGCTGGCAGTAAACATCAAACGCCTCAGCAGGATGGTGTTAATACCATCCTGCATTCCTCATTTTCATTCGAAGATATTACCTCACAACATTAGTGTTTTATTTTTATTGAAATGCTAACGGGTGTTATTAGTATCAAATCGCCTTTCTTGCGTTGTTTTTTTATCAATAAAACGATCTGCATTGCAAAAATGAAACAGTGTGCTAAAAATTTTAAGCATCTACGATTTTTTGTGAACGCAGTCATCGAAATAAATTGTTACACCAGTTAGTCTGCGCAGGTAACGTCGTTAAGAAAGTTTCTCGCTGCCCGTTTTTAATTCCGGCAGTCATTTGCTCTGCAAGCTATTCCTGTTAATGGATATTATGAACTTCTGGAGAAGGACAAATGAAACTGACAAAAAACCTGTTAAGTCTATGTATTGGCGCGTCTGTATTACTGATGAGTCATGCAACGCTGGCACAAACTTTTCGCGCCGCAGATGTGCATCCGGCTGATTACCCTAACGTTGTTGCAGTGAAACATATGGGGGAAAAACTTAGCGCCGCGACCGACGGGCGTCTGGAGATTAAAACATTTCCTGGTGGCGTGTTAGGCGATGAAAAACAGATGATTGAACAGGCGCAATTAGGCGCTATCGATATTATTCGTGTCTCAATGACGCCTGTTGCCGCCATTCTCCCTGAAATTAACGTGTTTACCCTGCCATATATTTTCCGCGATGAGGACCATCTGCATAAGGTTCTCGACGGCATGATCGGTCAGGAGATTGGCGACCGTCTGACGGCTAATACCAAATCGCGGCTGGTGTTTCTCGGCTGGATGGATGCCGGCACGCGTAACCTGATCACCAAAAATCCGGTGGTGAAACCGGAAGATTTACACGGTATGAAAATCCGCGTTCAAGGAAGTCCGATAGCGCTGGATACCCTGAAAGCGATGGGCGCTAACTCCGTTGTCATGGGCGTCAGTGAAGTATTTAGCGGCATGCAGACCGGCGTTATTGATGGCACGGAAAATAACCCGCCAACGTTTGTTGCGCATAACTATTTGCCGGTCGTGAAAAACTATACCTGGAGCAAACACTTTATTATTCCTGAGCTTTTTCTGTTTTCGAAAGCTAAATGGGATAAGTTGAAAAAAGAAGATCAGGATCTCATTATTAAACTCGCCAAAGAAGCACAGATAGAGCAACGAAAACTTTGGCAGGATTATAATGCGAAATCACTGGAGACCATGAAAGCCAACGGCGTTCAGTTCCACGATATTGATACGGACTATTTCTATAAAGCCACGCAGTCAGTGCGGGATAATTACGGTAAAGACCACCAGGATTTGATCAAACGTATTCAGGATGTGAAGTAATTCATCAGGTGGAGGATATCAACCCTCCGCCTGAATCTTTTGATTAATTCGAGGTGATAATTATGGGTGAATGCTATTCATCGGTAATGGATTTTCTTTATCGGGTATCAATGTGGATTGCCGGTATCGCATTATTGGTCATGGTCGCCATTATCCCCATTGGTATATTCGCGCGTTATGTTCTGAATAACGCCCTGTCATGGCCTGAACCCGTCGCTATTCTCTGTATGGTGACATTCACCTTTATTGGTGCGGCGGTGAGCTATCGTGCAGGCTCGCATATCGCGGTGAGCATGGTGATTGACCGTCTGGGGGATGCTTCCCGCCGTTATTGCTCGGTAATCGCAGACGTTATGTTGGTGGCGATAAGCCTGTTTATCCTCTGGTACGGAACCAATCTCTGTCTTGAACTGTGGGACCAGCCCGTGGCGGAATTCCCGCTTTTAAGCGCCGGGCAAAACTATCTTCCGTTGCCGATTGGCTCTGCCATAACGCTGCTGTTTATCGCAGAAAAGATTTTCCGTGGTCCGCAGTACCAACGTCCCGTTGTCATGCAGGGATCGACCAGCTAGTTACCGCCCCCATTTCAGAAAGGAAAGCAGATGGATGCATTTATTCTCGTCTTTACGCTCGGCATTATGCTGGCGATTGGGGTACCGGTAGCGTACGCGGTTGGCATTAGCGCCATCATTGGGGCCTGGTATATTGATATTCCGCTGGAAGCGGTAATGATCCAACTGACCAGCGGGGTGAACAAGTTCTCTCTGTTAGCGATCCCATTCTTTATTCTGGCTGGGGCAATCATGGCCGAAGGGGGAATTGCGCGGCGACTGGTGAACTTTGCCTATATTTTTGTTGGTTTTATCCGCGGCGGACTGTCGCTGGTAAATATTGTGGCATCAACCTTTTTTGGCGCTATTTCCGGATCGTCCGTGGCTGATACCGCGTCCATTGGTTCGGTAATGATCCCGGAGATGGATAAAAAAGGTTATCCGCGTGACTTTGCCGCAGCGGTAACGGCCAGTGGTTCGGTACAGGCGATTCTTACGCCGCCCAGCCATAACTCGGTTATTTACTCGCTGGCGACCGGCGGCACGGTGTCGATTGCCGCGCTGTTCATCGCCGGGATCCTGCCGGGGCTGCTGTTAAGCCTCAGCCTGATGGTGATGTGCGTGGCTTTTGCGCACAAGCGCGGTTATCCAAAAGGAGAACGTGTACCGTTTCGCCAGGCGCTGAAGATTTTCGTTGATACGCTGTGGGGCCTGATGACCGTTGTGATCATCATGGGCGGTATCCTGTCAGGTATCTTTACCGCAACGGAGTCTGCGGCAATTGCCTGCCTGTGGGCCTTCTTTGTCACCATGTTTATCTATCGTGACTATAAATGGTCTGAGCTGCCGAAGTTGATGTTCCGCACGGTGAAAACAGTCACTATCGTCATGATCCTGATAGGCTTTGCCGCCGCGTTCGGTGCTGTCATGACTTATATGCAGTTGCCGATGCGTATCACTGAAGCCTTCACCAGCATCTCGGAAAACAAATACGTCATCCTGATGTGTATTAACATCATGCTGCTGCTGATCGGTACGCTGATGGATATGGCACCGCTGATCCTCATTCTGACGCCGGTTCTGCTGCCGGTGACCAACGCGCTCGGCATTGATCCGGTTCATTTTGGCATGATCATGCTGGTGAACTTAGGGATCGGCCTGATTACGCCGCCGGTAGGGTCGGTGCTGTTTGTGGCCAGTGCGGTGAGTAAACAGAAAATAGAGCAGGTGGTGAAGGCGATGTTGCCATTCTACCTTGTGCTATTCCTGGTGCTGATGCTCGTGACGTACATTCCGGCAATTTCGCTGTTCCTGCCGAAACTGTTTGGTGTGATGTGATAAATGCCCGGTGGCGCTCGCGCTTACCGGGCCTGTAAACGACCCGTGCATTGGCCGGACGAGGCGAAGCCGCCATCCGGCACAAGGAGACTTAGCGACGAACGGCGATCGCTTCAATCTCGATTTTCACGTCTTTCGGCAGACGGGCAACTTCTACGCAAGAACGCGCCGGGAAGGTCGCGTTGTGTTCGGTGAAGAATGCTTCGTAGGTCGCGTTTACGGTTGCGAAATCGTTCAGGTCTTTAACGAAAACGGTCGTTTTTACGATGTCGCCCACTTTCAGGCCTGCTGCTTCAACGATAGCTTTTACGTTTTCCAGCGACTGACGTGCCTGAGCGGACACGTCTTCCGCTACGGCACCGGTTTTCGGATCGACCGGGATCTGACCGGAAGTGATTACCATGCTACCCAGGTCAACGCCCTGAACGTATGGGCCGATTGCTGCTGGTGCATTTTCCGTCGCGATAGTCTTGCTCATGATTTCTCCTGAATTACAGCGGTAGTAGAATGTTCCCGCTCATTATAGGGAGCCGGGATCTCATAACCAACCCCAATTAGTTGGCCAGCACCACATAATGCGAAAACTCTTTTTCACAGTATTTGCATTTGAGTGCGATGTCATCAGCACGCTTTTTCACTGCAAAACTGGAGGAAACCGGCTCAGCATGGCTGATACAGTTGCTGTTCGGGCAAACCAGTACATTGTCGATACGCTCAGGCAGGCTCGGACGTGATTTACCCACCACGTCGTAATCGTCAATGCGGTTTACCGTTGCCTGCGGGGCGTACAGGGAGAGCTGGTTTACCTGCTCATCGGTCAGGAACGTGTTTTCAATTTTAATCAGGTCCTTACGGCCCATCTCGCCTGACGGCAGGTTCAGACCGATGGTGATACGCTGGTCGGTTTCCGTCAGTTTGAACAGCGTCAGCAGCTTAAAACCAACCTGTGCGGGAATATGGTCAATCACGGTGCCACGTTTGATGGCTTCAACCTGCAGTTTGTTATCGTGTGTCATCTCTTTTTCTCCCTTACAGTGCCAGTTCGCTATTCAGTACCAGTGCCAGTAACGCCTGGCGGGCGAAGATGCCGTTGCCAGCCTGCTGGAAATACCAGGCATGCGGCGTCTTGTCGACGTCGGTGGTGATCTCATCGATACGCGGCAGCGGATGCAGTACCTTCATGTTTGCTCTGGCGCCGTTCAGATCGCTGGCGCGCAGAACAAACTGCGCTTTCACGTTGGCGTATTCGGACGGGTCCAGACGCTCTTTTTGTACGCGGGTCATGTAGAGGATATCGACCTCCGCCATCACCTCTTCAATAGTGCCGTGTAGGCTCCAGGCGATACCTTTTTCATTCAACATATCCAGAATGTATTGCGGCATCGCCAACGCGTCCGGGGCGATGAAGTAGAAACGGTTACCTTCGAACTTCGCCAGCGCCTGGGTCAGGGAATGGACGGTGCGGCCATATTTCAGGTCGCCCACCATGGCGATGTGCAGATTGTCCAGGCGACCCTGAGTTTCCTGAATGGTGAACAGATCCAGCAGCGTTTGGGTGGGATGTTGGTTGGAGCCGTCGCCTGCGTTCAGTACCGGAACGTTACCGGAGAACTCCGTAGCCAGACGCGCGGCGCCTTCCTGCGGATGGCGCATTACGATGGCGTCGACATAGGTGCTGATGACGGAAATAGTGTCGGCCAGTGTTTCACCTTTTTTGCCCAGAGAGGTGTTGCTGCTGTCAGAGAAACCCACCACGCTGGCGCCCAGGCGGTGCATGGAGGTTTCAAAGGATAAACGGGTGCGGGTTGAGGCTTCAAAGAAGCAACTGGCGATAACCTTATGCTTTAACAGCTCCGGCTGTGGGTTAGCTTTTAATTTCGCCGCTGTTGCGAGGACCAGATTGAGGTCATCGCGGCTGAGGTCGTTTATGGAAATGATGTGTTTTTGATAGAGCGGGTTAGCCATGTTTATCTCCTGACGCCTGGGCAAAAAAAAAGCCCCTCAATTGAGGGGCTCGGAATGGGTGATCAACGGAAAGAAAAACGGCAGGCCAGCGTCCTTTTTCAGACGCGGTAAGACAAAATGTCGTACACACTGAACCATACATCCTCCCGGCAAATTGTCCGCGATTATACTCAGCTCCGTTATGGGATCAAGCGAAAAATTCACAAATTATTCATCGCAAACGATTCTCATGAATATTCATTCACCCTGAATGCCAAACAGCAACAATGAGATAAACATGCGTTGACGCAAAATATCGGCAAATAGCAGTAGTATGGCAGACCGTTTTTTCGTATAACAACTAAAATGAAACGATGTTTTAATTAAGGGGTTTAAGATGATTGTCGGCAATATTCACAACCTGGATGCCTGGCTGCCGGAAGAGCTGCGTCAGGCGATTGAACACATTAAAGCGCATGTGACGGATGCGACGGAAAAGGGTAAGCACGACATCGACGGCGATCGTCTGTTTTATCTGATTGCTGAAGATATGACGGAGCCGTTTGCACAGCGCCGCGCTGAGTATCACGCGCGCTATCTGGATATTCAGATTCTGCTCAAAGGTCAGGAAGGCATGACCTTCAGCACGCAGCCTGCGGGCGCGCCGGAAACTGACTGGCTGGCGGATAAAGATATCGCCTTCCTGCCGGAAGGGGGACAGGAGAAAACGGTGGTGCTGAACGAAGGTGATTTCGTGGTGTTCTATCCGGGCGAAGTGCATAAACCGCTGTGCGCGGTCGGTGCACTAGCGCTGGTACGCAAAGCCGTGGTGAAAATGCGGGTGGCATAAGCGTATTTGCCGGGGGGCGGCTTCGCCTTGCCCGGCCTACGGGAGCGCTATTGTAGGCCGGATAAGATGCTTAGCATCGCCATCCGGCATTCTTTTCATCCATGCTCTTACTTCGCCAGCGTCGCCACCATCACCGCTTTGATGGTGTGCATCCGGTTTTCTGCCTGATCAAATACGATACTGGCGGGGGATTCAAAGACCTCATCGGTCACTTCCATTCCACCGTGCAGACCATATTCCTGTGCCATTTGTTTGCCAAGCGTGGTTTGATCGTCATGAAACGCGGGCAAGCAGTGCAGGAATTTCACCTGCGGATTGCCGGTCAACGCCATCATCGCGCTATTAACCTGGTACTTACGCAGCAGCGCAATACGTTCGGCCCACTTCTCTTTTGCCTCGCCCATTGATACCCAGACGTCGGTATAGATGAAGTCCGCGCCTTTCACGCCCGTGGCGACATCTTCGGTCAGCGTAATATTGCCGCCGTTTTTCTGTGCCAGCGCTTTGCACTCCGCAACCAGACTTTCTTCCGGCCAGCAGGCTTGCGGTGCGACCAGACGCAGATCCAGCCCGGTTAACGCGGCGGCTTCCAGCATGGAATTGCCCATATTGTTGCGGGCATCACCGGTGTAGACCAGCGTCATCTCATTAAACGCTTTACCCGGCAGGTGTTCATGCATAGTTAACAGATCCGCCAGCAGCTGGGTGGGATGAAACTCGTTGGTTAATCCGTTCCACACCGGAACTCCGGCATATTCCGCCAGCGTCTCGACAATCTCCTGACCGTGGCCCCGATACTGAATACCGTCGTACATACGGCCGAGTACGCGGGCGGTGTCTTTGATCGACTCTTTATGGCCAATCTGGCTGCCGCTCGGCCCGAGATATGTCACGCGCGCGCCCTGATCGTATGCGGCAACTTCGAAAGAGCAACGGGTACGGGTTGAGTCTTTTTCGAAGATGAGCGCGATGTTTTTACCGGTGAGCTTTGCGACTTCAGTGCCGTTTTTCTTATCCGCCTTCAGCTGTGCGGCGAGCTGAAGCAGTGACGTGAGTTCAGCAGAGGTGAAATCAAGCAGTTTCAAAAAATGTTTCTGATAAAACGCAGACATGGTTCCCTCACATGGCTTAGGCCATTTATTGAATTAAAATTCAATTTATATGTATGTTTATTCATTTGCAACCTTGTTTAACAAATCTTTCCTGGAAAGGTGGAGGCAATGACAGCGGTATGTGACAATAAGAGTATCGGCAGGACATTATGAGGAACGAGCCATGGCAAACCCGGAACTACTGGAAGAACAGCGTGAAGAAACACGCTTGATTATTGAAGAGTTACTCGAAGATGGCAGCGATCCAGACGCGCTGTACACCATCGAGCATCACCTTTCCGCGGATGACTTCGAAACCCTGGAAAAAGCGGCAGTAGAAGCCTTCAAGCTGGGTTATGAAGTGACCGAGCCGGAAGAGCTGGAAGTGGAAGAAGGCGACACGGTTATTTGCTGTGACATTCTGAGCGAATGTGCACTGAATGCGGAGTTGATCGATGCTCAGGTTGAGCAGCTGATGAACCTGGCTGAAAAATACGATGTGGAATACGACGGTTGGGGCACCTATTTTGAAGACCCGAACGGTGAAGAAGGTGAAGACGGCGACGATGAAGACCTCGTCGACGAAGATGATGACGGCGTGCGTCACTAAGTCATCAACTGACCTGCGGTAGCCCAGGCTGCCGCAGGCCAAGGACAATGTATGGATTACCTGCAAATACTCTCCCCGATCCACAACTTCCTGCACTGTAAAACGCCCCAGGCCTGGCTTGATAAAGCGCGAGACCCGGCGAATCTCCCACTGTTATTGATCGATCACCTCGTCTGTGAGCTGAAAGCGGCGCAAACGGCGATGCTGCTGGTGCGTAAGTATGTCGCGGATAAACAGGGATCGCAGGCGCTGCTGGACTGGCTGAAACCCTATGAAGCGTTTGCTTTCAGAGAAGGGGATGAGCCGGATTTTATCGCGCTGAATAAACAGATAAGCAAAAGCGTGATGCCGCAAACCGACGACCCGTGGGGACGCAAGCTTATCGACAGCATGGTTTTGCTGATCAAAGAAGAGCTGCATCATTTCTGGCAGGTGCGTGAGGCGATGATGAGCCGCAACATTCCCTATATTAAGATTACCGCCAGCCGTTACGCTAAAGGCATGCTCAAAGAGGTACGCACCCACGAGCCGCTGACGTTAATCGATAAACTGATTTGCGGGGCTTATATTGAGGCGCGTTCCTGTGAACGGTTCGCCGCGCTGGCACCGTATCTGGATGACGATTTGCAGGCGTTTTATCTGTCGCTGCTGCGATCCGAGGCCCGACATTATCAGGATTACCTGGCGCTGGCGCAGCAGGTTTCAGCCGATGATATCAGTAGCCGGGTTCGGTTTTTTGGCGAAGTAGAAGCCGCGTTGATCACCTCTCCTGACGATGAATTCCGCTTCCACAGCGGTGTGCCAGCTTAATTCCTTTCTTTGACGCGCGGTGTCCATCGCCGCGCGGTTTAATCCTTCCTGTTTCTGTTAGCAAAATCTGGTGGCTGGAAATCGCTCGCTGCTGCCGTAATAATCAAAACACACGAAGGGGAAATATATTCCCGTAACAGAGATGATTTGGCATAAGGATGGTTAATGAACTGGGCACACGTTTTGTTGGCAGGTTATATCGGGGCGGTGATTGCTATCGTCGTCGGCATGTTTCGCAAAAAAGGCTGGCTGGGCAAGATCTCCGGCGCGGTGGTCTTTGTGGTGGCGGTTATCGCGTGGAATCTGTTTGATGTGCACTACCTGATCCCACGCGAAAGCCCGGATTATGGTCTGACCGAAGAGCAGCAGTTTGAAAAGGCGATGCTCTCCAATCCGGCGTTTCAGGTGATTAAGGAGCAGGAACCTGAGCTGACACAAAAAATTATCAGCCAGGCTGCGCAGATGAAGAAAGCAGGGAGTAGCGAACAGCAGGTTATCGACGCGATACAGCCGCAAATTCTTCAGTTGCAAATGGCGAGATTGCAGCAGGCGCCAGATGCCAATGTCATTGAATATATGAAAATTAACCTTGAGCAGATCGCTGCTGTGGCCAAAATCGGTGATGACGAATGCTTCCGCTTTCTGTTTCCGGCAGTGAAAGGGGGGATTAACCCGGCACGTCTGGTTCCGCATGAGATCATGAACCGTCGTATGGCGAGTGATATGAGTATGATGCGTGCTGCCTATGGTCCGAACAAACATACGGTCACGGCAGAAGAGAAACAGCTGGCGTTGCAGGATCTGCAAGCAATAAGCCCGGGGTTAGTACAGCGCTATGGGCCGGATATTCAGATCATGGCCGATCCGACTAAAGCGATCGGCAAAGAGAAGATTGCCTGTGAGATAGTGCAGGATCTCTGGTCACAGGTGCTGAAGCTGCCAACCGCCCGCGCGGCTGGCGTTATTCGACTGATGCTCTCAGCCGAGATGCAGTAACGCGGCTAAAGCCTCTCGGCGTAAGGTCAGAGGGGCTTTAACATCCGCACTTCACAATCTACGTGCCCGGTACAGCCCAGCGCTTCGCTGATATGCTCAAAGCCTAAATGCTCATACAGGCGGATTGCCTCAGTCAGAAACGCTGTGGTCTCCAGATAGCACTGTTTAAAACCCTGCTCGCGGGCATGTTCGAGCGCCATCAGCGCCAGTTTTTTCGCCAGCCCCTGACCGCGCGCGCTCGACAGGAAGTACATCTTTTGCAGCTCGCAAATGTCCGGTTCACTACATCCTAATGGTGCAACACCGCCGCCGCCCACGACTTCACCGTTTTGCTCAATCACCCAGTAGGCCGCGCCCGGCTGGCTGTAAACCTGGAACAGTTCGTCCAGATTAGGGTCGGCAACGGTATAGCCTTTATCGGCGGTAAGCCCGTATTCAGCGGAAACTTTGCGGATAACACGGGCAATGGCGGCGTTATCATCGGCAGAAATTCGGCGCAGCGTTGCCGCGACGGAGGTAATGGCACTCATAGCGAACTCATGACATAAAAGTGAGACATATGCAGTTAATACCACTGCGGCGAGGGGAAGCGCAAGCGAGGATAATTCAATAAAAAGCCTCTGAGCATATGCGTCAGAGGCTTTATCGTCTGTGGTGTCGGATGCGCTACACTTATCCGACCTACGATGACGGTGCCCGTTTGCCGGATAAGCGTAGCGCTATCCGGCATAGGCAATTACAGCGCGGCGATGACCGCCTGCTGTTCAATCAGCTTCGCTTTGGCTTCTGCGTAACCGTCCAGCTTCTCACGCTCTTTGGCGATAACTGCTTCCGGTGCGCGGGCAACGAAACCTTCGTTGGAAAGTTTGCCTTCGATACGGGCAATCTCGCCTTCGATTTTCGCCACTTCTTTCGCCAGACGTGCCAGCTCATCTTCTTTGTTGATGAGGCCAGCCATCGGGATCAGCAGCTCGGCGCCGTCGATGATTTTGGTCACGGAGACCGGACCTTTGTCATCGGCTGGCAGCACGGTAATGCTTTCCAGACGTGCCAGGTTCAGCAGGAAGCTGCGGTTGTCGTTCACACGACGCATCGCATCAGCGCTGCAACCACGCAGCAGCAGCTCCAGCGGTTTGCCCGGGGCGATGTTCATTTCCGCACGGATGTTACGTACGGCGACGATCGCCTGCTTCAGCCATTCGGTATCGGCCAGCGCCGCTTCATCAACCTGTGCGGCGTTATATTCCGGGAACGGCTGCAGCATGATGGTATCTGCAGTGTTGCCACAAATCACTTTCACTCGCTGCCAGATGGTTTCGGTGATGAACGGAATGATTGGGTGCGCCAGGCGCAGCAGACCTTCCAGCACGGTAACCAGCGTATTGCGAGTGCCGCGCAGTTCAGATTCGGAACCACCGTTCATGACCGGCTTGGTCAGCTCCAGATACCAGTCGCAGAACTGGTTCCAGGTGAACTCGTACAGAATGCCCGCGGCGATATCGAAGCGGAAGTTATCCAGCGCTTCGCGGTACGCTTTGATGGTCTGGTTGAATTCAGCGAGGATCCAGCGGTCCGCCAGAGACAGGGTCATTTCGCCGCCGTTGAAGCCGCAATCCTGATCTTCGGTGTTTATCAGCACGAAGCGGCTGGCGTTCCACAGCTTGTTACAGAAGTTACGGTAACCTTCCAGACGCTTCATGTCCCAGTTTATATCGCGACCGGTAGAGGCCAGCGCTGCCAGGGTGAAACGCAGGGCGTCGGTGCCGTGCGGCTCGATGCCGTCCGGGAACTGCTTCTCGGTACGCTTGGCAATTTTCTCAGCCAGTTGCGGCTGCATCATGTTGCCGGTACGTTTCTCCAGCAGTTCTGCCAGAGAGATACCATCGACCATATCCAGCGGGTCAATCACGTTGCCCTTGGATTTGGACATCTTCTGGCCTTCGTCGTCACGAATCAGACCGGTCATGTAGACGGTCTTGAACGGAACCTGCGGCTTGCCGTTTTCATCTTTGATGAAGTGCATGGTCATCATGATCATGCGGGCAATCCAGAAGAAGATAATGTCGAAGCCGGAAACCATCACGCTGGTTGGGTGGAACTGACGCAGCGCGTCGGTATTTTCCGGCCAGCCCAGCGTAGAGAAGGTCCACAGTGCAGAAGAGAACCAGGTATCGAGAACGTCTTCGTCCTGGCGCAGCGCAACGTCGGCACCGAGGTTGTTTTCCTGACGCACTTCGTCTTCGGTACGGCCAACGTAGACATTGCCGTCGTTGTCATACCATGCCGGGATGCGGTGACCCCACCACAGCTGACGGGAAATACACCAGTCCTGAATATCACGCATCCAGGAGAAGTACATGTTTTCGTACTGCTTCGGTACGAACTGGATGTCGCCGTTCTCAACCGCTTCAACCGCCGGTTTTGCCAGCACGTCGGCACGGACGTACCACTGGTCGGTCAGCATCGGTTCGATAACCACGCCGCCACGGTCGCCGTAAGGTACGGTCAGGTCGTGCGGTTTAATTTCTTCCAGCAGCCCCAGGGCATCAACGGCGGCAACCACCGCTTTACGCGCAGCAAAACGTTCCAGCTTCTGGAACTCAGCCGGGATTTCATTGGAGTAAACGTCGGACTCTTCGCCTTTGGTGTCGTACACTTCCGCGGTTTCGCGGATGTCGCCGTCAAAGGTCAGAATGTTGATCATCGGCAGGCCGTGACGTTTACCGACTTCGTAGTCGTTAAAGTCGTGCGCCGGAGTGATCTTCACGCAGCCGGTGCCTTTTTCCATGTCGGCGTGTTCATCGCCGACGATCGGAATGCGACGGTTAACCAGCGGCAGGACAACGAATTTGCCGATCAGATCTTTGTAGCGCGGATCTTCCGGGTTAACGGCTACGCCGGTATCACCCAGTACGGTTTCCGGACGGGTGGTGGCGACGACCAGGTAATCTTTACCGTCTGCGGTTTTCGCGCCGTCAGCCAGCGGATAGCGGATGTGCCACATGGAGCCTTTAGACTCGCGGTTTTCCACTTCCAGATCAGAAATAGCGGTGCGCAGTTTCGGGTCCCAGTTGACCAGACGCTTGCCACGGTAGATCAGATCTTCTTTGTACAGGCGAACAAAGACTTCTTTCACGGCATTGGAAAGACCTTCGTCCATAGTGAAGCGCTCGCGCTCCCAGTCAACGGAGTTGCCGAGACGGCGCATCTGACGGGTAATGGTGCCGCCGGATTCCGCTTTCCACTGCCAAATTTTGTCGATAAACGCTTCGCGACCGTAGTCGTGACGGGTTTTACCTTCTTCAGCGGCAATCTTACGCTCAACCACCATCTGGGTAGCGATACCCGCGTGGTCGGTACCGGCCTGCCACAGGGTGTTTTTACCCTGCATGCGCTGGTAGCGAATCATGGTATCCATGATGGTTTGCTGGAAAGCATGACCCATATGCAAACTGCCGGTGACGTTCGGCGGCGGGATCATGATGCAGAAGGACTCTTTGCTTTCATCGCCGTTAGGTTTGAAATAGCCCTGCTTTTCCCAGTGCTCGTAAAGCGGCTGTTCGATATCTTGTGGGTTGTATGTCTTTTCCATTATTTCCAGGTTGCCGTATTCAGGTTAAAACCAGCCACGCGGTAAGCTTTGTAGCGATCGCGTGCCGATTGTTTCAAAGAATCTTCGTAAGGAACGAAGTCTATCACTTCTGTGAAAGCGGTGGCAAAATCTGCAAAGCCAACGCGCAAACTGATGAGCAGGTCGCGCGGGCTGCTATTGCGTTTCTCCGGCCAGGCAATCTCTACCGGCGCGCCACCTCTGGGGCCTTCTCCCGCCAGATTGTGCGGAACAAAACTTTCTGCCGGTCTCGCCCACAGGGCTTCATCCAGTCGAAGAGCCTGCTTTTCGTTTTCACAGGCGATCAGCACGCGCTTGCCAGCACGCCAACGTTCTGCGGCAATTTCACACACCAGTTGTTCAACAGCGCTTAAGCCATCGACGGTGTTGTCATTGTCCAGAATATAGAACGTTGCGTTTCTCATGATATGGGGCTTCTTGTTGTGGATTTAAATGCAAAGCCGGGTGGCGCTACGCTTACCCGGCCTACGGTTGAGTGATGTTGTAGGCCGGGTAAGGCGAAGCCGCCACCCGGCGTTTTACATCACTCTTCGCCGTTAAAACCGGCACGATTGAGCAGGAACTGCGACAGCAACGCGACCGGACGACCGGTTGCGCCTTTGGCTTTCCCTGAACGCCATGCGGTACCGGCGATATCCAGGTGCGCCCAGTTGTACTTACGGGTAAAGCGTGACAGGAAGCAGCCCGCGGTAATGGCACCGCCAGGACGTCCGCCGATGTTCGCCATATCCGCAAAGTTGGACTCTAACTGCTCCTGGTATTCATCACCCAGCGGCAAACGCCACGCGCGGTCACCAGCCTGCTCGGACGCACCGATCAGCTCATGCGCCAGCGGGTTGTGGTTCGACATCAGGCCGGTGATGTGATGGCCCAGCGCAATCACACACGCGCCGGTCAGGGTCGCGACGTCAATCACCGCTTCTGGCTCAAAGCGCTCGACGTAGGTTAACACGTCGCACAGCACCAGACGGCCTTCGGCATCCGTATTGAGCACTTCAACGGTCTGTCCAGACATCGTGGTCAGCACGTCGCCTGGGCGATACGCGCGGCCACCCGGCATGTTTTCACAGCCCGCCAGCACGCCGACAACGTTGATGGGGAGCTGAAGCTCGGCCACCATGCGCATCACGCCGTATACCGCTGCCGCGCCGCACATGTCGTATTTCATCTCATCCATGCCTTCGGCTGGTTTGATGGAGATACCGCCGGAGTCAAAGGTTAACCCTTTACCGACCAGCACAATCGGACGCGCGTCTTCGGACGGATTGCCTTTGTACTCGATGACCGACATCAGCGACTCGTTCTGCGAGCCGTGACCGACGGCCAGATAAGAGTGCATGCCCAGCTCTTTCATCTGCTGCTCGCCGATTACACGGGTCACAACATTTTTGCTGTAGCTGTCTGCCAGCTGGCGCGCCTGAGAGGCCAGGTAGGCGGCGTTACAGATGTTCGGCGGCATGTTGCCAAGATCTTTTGCCGCTTTAATGCCAGCGGCGATCGCCAGACCGTGTTGGATCGCACGCTCACCGCTGGTCAGCTCGCGGCGGGTCGGCACATTGAAGACCATTTTACGCAGCGGGCGACGTGGCTCGCTTTTGTTGGTCTTCAGTTGATCAAAGCTGTACAGCGTTTCCTGTGCCGTCTCAACGGCCTGACGCACTTTCCAGTAGTTATTGCGCCCTTTGACGTGCAGCTCAGTCAGAAAGCAGACGGCTTCCATTGAGCCTGTATCATTCAGGGTATTGATGGTTTTCTGAATGACTTGCTTGTACTGGCGCTCATCAAGTTCGCGCTCTTTGCCACACCCAATAAGGAGAATTCGCTCAGACAGAACGTTAGGAACATGGTGCAGCAACAGGGTTTGACCCGGTTTGCCTTCCAGTTCGCCGCGACGCAGCAGTGCGCTGATGTACCCGTCGCTGATCTTGTCGAGCTGCTCTGCAATCGGAGAGAGGCGGCGTGGTTCAAAGACACCCACGACGATGCACGCACTCCGCTGTTTCTCCGGGCTACCGCTTTTTACACTGAACTCCATGCACTACGCTCCTGAATCTTAAAGACAACGGCGGTGGCTACGGATAGAATTGCAAGCTTTCGTAACTCATACCCGCTGTTGCGGTGACTTCGTGTTAATCTTAACGTTATTACGGCATTGGCACGTCAGAACAATTTCTGAGAGGTGGATCCGTTGAGTATAATGATCTTAGCGACGATTTCGACGACTCAAGAGAATAAATGACGTTTAAGCCATGAAACAAGCTAAATTCCGGCAAAAGACGGGTTTTTACGGGCGTATTTAAAGTGATAATCATAAGATATCTGGTTCGGGAAACGCTCAAAAGCCAACTTGCGATCCTATTCATCCTGCTTTTGATCTTCTTTTGTCAAAAGTTGGTCAGGATCCTTGGTGCGGCGGTTGACGGTGATATCCCGGCAAATCTGGTGCTCTCGCTGCTGGGGCTGGGCGTGCCAGAAATGGCGCAACTTATCTTGCCCTTAAGCCTGTTCCTCGGGCTGTTGATGACGCTGGGCAAACTGTATACCGAAAGCGAAATTACGGTCATGCACGCCTGCGGGCTGAGCAAGGCAGTGCTCGTGAAAGCGGCGATGGTGCTGGCGCTGTTTACCAGTATTATTGCGGCGGTCAACGTGATGTGGGCCGGGCCGTGGTCCTCCAGACATCAGGACGAAGTCCTGGCGGAGGCGAAAGCGAACCCCGGTATGGCGGCGCTTGCTCAGGGGCAATTCCAGCAGGCGACCAACGGCAGTTCGGTGCTGTTTATCGAAAGCGTTGACGGCAGCAACTTCAAAGACGTGTTCCTCGCGCAAATCCGCCCGAAAGGCAACGCTCGTCCTTCGGTCGTCGTAGCCGATTCCGGACATCTTACCCAGATGCGTGATGGCTCTCAGGTCGTGACGCTGAACCAGGGGACGCGCTTTGAAGGTACCGCGCTGCTGCGCGATTTCCGCATTACCGACTTCCAGGATTATCAGGCGATTATCGGTCATCAGGCCGTGGCGCTGGATCCAAATGATACCGACCAGATGAACATGCGTACGCTGTGGACGACCGACACCGATCGTGCCCGTGCGGAGCTGACCTGGCGTATCACGTTAGTATTCACCGTATTTATGATGGCGCTGATGGTCGTACCGCTGAGCGTGGTGAACCCGCGTCAGGGGCGCGTGCTGTCGATGCTGCCAGCAATGCTGCTCTATTTGCTGTTCTTCCTGGTTCAGACGTCGCTGAAGTCGAACGGCGGTAAAGGTAAGCTGGATCCGGTGTTCTGGATGTGGACGGTTAACCTGGCGTACCTGGCGCTGGCGATTGTGCTTAACCTCTGGGATACGGTGCCGATGCGCCGCTTACGTGCCCGTTTTATGCGTAAAGGAGCGGTATAATGCAGCCTTTTGGTGTACTTGACCGCTATATCGGTAAAACCATTTTCACCACCATCATGATGACGCTGTTCATGCTGGTGTCGCTCTCCGGGATCATCAAGTTCGTTGACCAGCTGAAAAAAGCCGGGCAGGGGAGCTACGATGCGATGGGCGCCGGGCTGTATACCCTGCTCAGTGCGCCGAAAGATATCCAGATCTTCTTCCCGATGGCGGCGCTGCTGGGGGCATTGCTGGGGCTGGGCATGCTGGCCCAGCGCAGTGAACTGGTGGTGATGCAGGCTTCCGGCTTTACCCGTATGCAGGTGGCGTTGTCGGTGATGAAAACCGCGATTCCGCTGGTGCTGCTGACGATGGCTATCGGCGAATGGGTCGCGCCACAAGGCGAACAGATGGCGCGTAACTACCGTGCGCAGCAGATGTACGGTGGCTCGCTGCTCTCTACCCAGCAGGGGTTGTGGGCGAAAGACGGTGACAGCTTTGTCTACATCGAGCGGGTGAAAGGCGACGCCGAATTAGGCGGGATTAGCATCTACTCGTTTAACGACAAGCGCCGTCTGCAGTCTGTACGCTATGCCGCAAGCGCGACGTTTGACCCGGAGCAGAAGGTCTGGCGTTTGTCGCAGGTAGATGAATCCAACCTGACCGATCCGAAGCAAATCACCGGCTCGCAAACGGTGAGCGGCACCTGGAAAACCAACCTGACGCCCGACAAGCTCGGCGTTGTGGCGTTGGATCCTGATGCGCTGTCGATTAGCGGTCTGCATAACTACGTGAAGTACCTGAAGTCGAGCGGCCAGGATGCCGGACGCTACCAGCTCAATATGTGGAGCAAAGTCTTCCAGCCGCTGTCTGTAGCGGTCATGATGCTGATGGCGCTGTCATTTATCTTTGGTCCGCTGCGTAGCGTCCCGATGGGCGTGCGCGTGGTGACAGGGATTAGCTTCGGCTTTGTGTTCTATGTGCTGGACCAAATTTTTGGCCCGCTGACGCTGGTGTACGGCATTCCGCCGATTATCGGTGCGCTGCTGCCAAGCGCCAGCTTCTTCCTGATAAGCCTGTGGCTGATGCTGCGTAAGTCGTAATCACAGTAATCGTAGGCCTGAGGGCATTGTGCTTTTCAGGCCTACTCCGGACCCGTAGGCCGGATAAGGCGTTTCCGCCGCCATCCGGCAACGTAACACGGGGCTAGCGTTTTCTCCCGCCCATCAAACTCCCCAACATGCCGCGGATTATCTGATTGGTAACCTGTCGCGCCGCGCTTTTCGCCACGCTCTGCACTACGCCATCGCGCTTACCGCCGCGCGGTCCGGTGCTGCCAAACAGAATATCCTTCAACCCACCGAGAATACCGCCGTCCACATCGACAGCTTTACCGTTGGCGGGAGGCGTATTTTGCTGCTCGGTACTGGCCTGCACGCCTTGCTGTAAACGTTCATAGGCGGACTCGCGGTCGATCTCTTCTTCATATTTACCGTACAACGAAGAGTGATTAATCAGCCCGTTGCGCTCGTCGTCCGTCACCGGTCCCATCCGTGAGCATGGCGCAATCACCATTGCTCGTTCAACCACCGACGGGCTACCTTTGGCGTCCAGAAACGACACCAGCGCCTCACCGGTACCCAGCTCCTGAATGGCTTTTTCGGTATCAAATGCCGGGTTGGCGCGCATGGTTTGCGCCGCGGTTTTCACCGCTTTCTGATCTTTCGGCGTGAACGCGCGCAAGGCGTGCTGCACGCGGTTCCCCAACTGACCAAGCACGTTGTCCGGAATATCCGACGGGTTTTGTGAGACGAACCACACGCCGACCCCTTTCGAGCGGATCAGGCGGATCACCTGTTCGATTTTATCCAGCAGCACCTGCGGAGCATCGTTGAACAGCAGGTGCGCTTCATCGAAGAAGAACACCAGTTTTGGCTTCTCCAGATCGCCCGCTTCCGGCAACTGTTCATACAGCTCGGAGAGCATCCACAGCAGGCTGGCGGCGTACAGTTTTGGCATCTGGTAGAGCTTCTCGGCGCTGAGGATATTAATCATCCCTTTGCTGTTGGCATCGGTACGCATCCAGTCTTTGATGTCCAGCATCGGTTCGCCAAAGAAGTGTGCCGCTCCCTGCTGCTCCAGCGACAGCAGGGAGCGCTGGATCGCCCCGACCGAGGCGCTACTGATATTGCCGTACTGATTCTGGAAGGATTTAGCGTTATCGCCAATGTACTGGGTGATGGCCCGCAGGTCTTTGAAATCGAGCAGCAACAGACCCTGGTCATCGGCAATGCGGAAGATTATATCCAGCACGCCGGACTGCACGTCGTTGAGGTTCAGCAGACGGGCCAGCAGCAGCGGCCCGAGGTCTGATACCGTGGCCCGCACAGGGTGACCTTTTTCGCCGAAGATATCCCACACCGTGACCGGATTAGCATGCGGTTGCCAGTCGGTAATGCCGATATTTTTCAGGCGGGCGAGCAGCTTTTCAGAGGCTTGTCCTTCCTCGGCCACGCCGGTTAAGTCACCTTTCACATCGGCCATAAATACCGGTACGCCAATCTCGGACAGCGATTCGGCCAGCTTCTGTAGCGTGACGGTTTTACCGGTCCCGGTCGCGCCGGTAATCAGCCCGTGACGGTTGGCCATACCTGGCAGTAAAAACAGTTCGGTGTCCGGCGTGCGGGCAATTAGCAGGGGTGCGCTCATTGAGATTTCCTCCATTTATCCTGCCTGGAGTATAGGCAACCGTGACGCACTCTTCACCGCTAAATTACGGAGATTGTGAGGAGAATTTAACCTGTCAGGAATAGCGGGGAGAATAGCCGGGAAGCTTACGCCACCCGGCAAAGATGATCAGAAGTCTGCTTTAAGCACTACGCGGTAGCGGGCCTTACCGTCACGCACGTGCTGGATGGCTTCGTTAATTTGCGACATCGGGTACAGTTCGGTGGTGGGCGACACCTTGCTGCGCCCGGCAAATTTCATCAGCTTGCGCAGTTCGAACGGCGTACCGGTTGCCGAACCGGAGATACTGCGATCGCCGGCTATTAAGGTGAACGCCGGAACCGGCAGCGGCTTCAGCACCGCGCCGACGGTATGGAAGTTACCGCCGTAGGCCAGCGCTTCAAAATAGGGCTGCCAGTCGAGATCGACGTTAACCGTGTTAATAATGAGATCGAACTGGCCCGCCAGCGCTTTTAGCGCATCCGGATCTCGGCTATTGACCACTTTATCCGCCCCCATTGCCAGCACTTCCTGCTCTTTCGCCGGATTGGAGCTGAACGCGGTCACTTCGCAGCCCATCGCGTGTAACAGCTTAATGGCGATATGCCCCAGGCCGCCGATACCGATCACCCCGACGCGGCTGGTGGCGGTGATATGGTGCATCAGCAGCGGTTTGAACACCGTGATACCGCCGCACAGTAATGGGCCAGCGGCCGCCAGATCGATACTCTCCGGTAGAGGGATCACCCACTGCCAGTCGGCCCGCAGCTTCTCGGCAAAGCCGCCGCGATTAAGAATTGTGGGAACAGACCCTTCCAGACAGTTAATCTGATTGCCGCTGATACAGGCATCGCAGTGCCCGCAGCTGCGCGCCGTCCAGCCAACGCCGACGCGCTGACCAACCTTCAGACCTTTATCCTGCGCCGCGCTGCCGAGCGCCGCCACGCGACCAATAACCTCATGCCCGGCAACCAGCGGATACTGAGAGAATCCCCATTCGTTGTCGATCATCGACAAATCGGAATGGCAGATACCGCAGTAATCGACCTGGACTTCGACATCTTCCGGCTTAAGCTCGCCCGCATCATATTCATAGAGTTCGAGTTCGCTGCCCGCCGCTTTTGCGGCGTAGCTTTTTATCATCGACATCGTGTTTCCCTCAGTATGGTGTTGAACTGGAAGTGTAGAGCATGGGGAAACGGGACGCTTCGCAGAAGGGGGGATTAAGGCGGGGGCAAACTGTGATGATGGTTACAGCTAAGAAAGGTAATGCTGAAATTTTCAACACTTAGCGAGCCAGACACACGCTGGCGCTTGCATGGTGGCGCATGACAGGTATAATCCACAACGTTTTCCGCATCCCTTCCGTGCCGGAGTGGCGAAATCGGTAGACGCAGTTGATTCAAAATCAACCGTAGAAATACGTGCCGGTTCGAGTCCGGCCTTCGGCACCATTAGTACTTCCAAGACCATCCGAGAAAATCCAATTATCCCTTAAAAATCAATGCTTGCAGCGATTTTTACGTCCTGAGTCGTCCGAGGTTGTCCGTTGAAATCCGGATGTTATTGGGGGCATAATTGGGGGCATCTTAACTTCGATTAGAAATGTGCCCCCAAATGAAGCTCAACGCCAGACAGGTCGAGACCGCAAAGCCAAAAGACAAAACTTACAAAATGGCCGATGGCGGCGGTTTGTATCTCGAGGTTTCGGCCAAGGGTTCTAAATACTGGCGCATGAAATACCGACGCCCCTCTGACAAAAAAGAGGATCGCCTCGCTTTTGGCGTTTGGCCGACTGTGACGCTTGCTCAGGCAAGAGCGAAGCGCGACGAAGCTAAAAAGCTGTTAGTCCAGGGCATTGATCCAAAAGCCGAACAGAAAGAAGCTCAGGCCGAGAATTCGGGGGCATATACTTTCGAAACCATTGCTCGTGAATGGCATGCCAGTAACAAGCGCTGGAGTGAAGACCATCGATCGCGCGTTCTTCGCTATCTTGAGCTTTATATCTTCCCTCATATCGGTTCGTCCGACATTCGCCAGCTCAAAACTAGCCACCTGTTAGCCCCGATTAAAAAAGTTGATGCCAGTGGTAAGCATGATGTTGCGCAGCGTCTTCAGCAGCGTGTCACGGCTATTATGCGTTATGCCGTACAGAACGATTACATCGACTCTAATCCAGCCAGTGACATGGCCGGTGCGCTATCAACTACCAAAGCGCGACATTACCCCGCCTTACCCTCCAGCCGGTTCCCTGAGTTTCTTGCACGTCTTGCTGCATATCGTGGCCGCGTAATGACACGGATCGCGGTCGAGCTTTCCTTACTCACTTTTGTGCGTTCCAGTGAGTTACGTTTCGCGCGCTGGGATGAGTTCGACTTCGATAAATCTCTTTGGCGCGTGCCTGCTAAACGAGAAGAAATCAAAGGGGTGCGTTACTCGTATCGCGGCATGAAAATGAAAGAGGAGCATATCGTTCCGCTTAGTCGTCAGGCGATGAATTTGTTAGAACAGTTAAAGCGGATTAGTGGTGATAAAGAGCTGCTTTTTCCGGGTGATCATGACGCAACTAAGGTTATGAGTGAAAACACGGTAAACAGCGCATTGCGTGCGATGGGATATGACACGAAAACCGAGGTCTGCGGGCATGGATTTAGGACGATGGCGCGTGGTGCATTGGGTGAGTCAGGATTGTGGAGTGATGATGCTATAGAACGTCAGTTGAGTCACTCCGAGCGTAATAATGTGCGTGCGGCTTATATCCATACTTCTGAACATTTAGATGAGCGTAGGTTAATGGTTCAATGGTGGGCTGATTACCTTGATGTCAATCGTATTACTCCTATCGCTGCTTATGAATATGCCAGAAAACCTAAGTGATTAATTTTTATGGTAAATGCAAATCTTTTACTCTTTTTTGAAGATTTATTTTGTTAAGTGTTTATCAAAACCATCATTTAGATATGTGATCAGTATTAAATTTGAAGATTATAACGGCATGAAAATATTGAGTTTTATAGTGGTAAGTGATAGATGATACGATGTTTCAAAACTATAAAACTCAGGTGTAAATCATGGAAAGTATAAGTGTTAGAGTGTTGGATTTGTACTTGGATAGTAAAAATCCTCGACATGAGCCCATTTCTGATAGAGAGAAAATAATTGAGTATTTAGTCAAAACAGAAAAAATAAAGGCCTTAGCTAAGGATATATCTGAGAAAGGTATTAGCCCTTTAGATTTACCAGCAATAATTAAGGACGGTAAGGGGAATTTTGTTGTTGTAGAAGGAAATCGAAGAATCTGTGCTTTAACACTGTTAAATGATCCAGAATTGTGTCCTGAAGGTGACAAAACATACTTTAAAAATCTTTCAGAAAAAAGCGAGATTATTCCTGAAGAACTAAGTTGTGTTTTATTTGATAGTCGTGAAGAGGCAAATACATGGATTGAGCTTAGGCATAATGGTGAGCAAGGAGGTGTTGGCTTAGTTACTTGGGATGCAACCCAGAAAGCGCGCTTTTTTGATTCCTCAGATAATACACTTGCATTGAAACTTATCGATTATGCGCAAGAACGGAAAATAATAACAGCAGCTCAAAGACAAACAAAAATTTTGACAACAATCTCAAGATTTGTTGGGAACCCGATTTTTAGAAGTATGCTAGGGGTGACTACAGGACGCTCTGATCCAAATGTCAAACTTGATGTACCTCGTGATGATTTTGATAAAGTTTTAAAAAAATTCTTTGATGATCTTTTTGCGGGAGAAAATAATGTCACTTCTCGCTCTAAAAAGGATGATTGGGAGCGATATGCTAAGAAATTGAGAACCGAAGGTTATGCTCCTAATACACATGTAGATGAGTATGACTTAATAGAAAAAATACCTAAGCAACCATCGACGCCAAAACCTGTTCAGCCACCTATTGATGGTCCGGTAAATAACCCGAGCCCAGATTTAAGAAAATATATAATACCCAGTGATTTCAAAGTTGTTATTAAAGATAAGATTATTAAAAGAGCGTATGATGAGCTCCGTACACTTAATTGTGACGAATATACGTTAGCATCAGCATTAGTTTGCAGAGCTTTTTTAGAAAATGTGTATGGCCGTTTCTATGAGAAAACGTATGGTAATCACCCCAGCGGGATGCAGACTCATAGCGTTCTCGATAAAGTAATAAAAAAGCTTGAAGAAAATAAAGACGAATTTAGCAAAATTGAATCTAATGCACTCGGTGCCTTGAGAAGGGTTCAAAACAATGAAAACAATGTTCTCTCTCCAAAGACTTTAGGCGCATTTGCTCATGCTGGATGGTATCCTGACGCAAAAGCGCTAAAAAGAGAATGGGATAATATCTCCGCAATCGTCGTTTATTTGTTGAAAAATATATAATTTTCAATAAGTTGATTAATTTGTAAGTCTATGGCCACGCGAAGTGGCCTATAGTATACTATGCCCTATAAACAGTAGCTTAAGAGTAAAGCCATGCCACAAACACCATCCCCATTAAGATACCCAGGAGGAAAAACCTCGATAGTTGATATGGTGTCTAAAATTATTGAGTCTAACAAGCTTACCGGCGGACATTATGCAGAACCATATGCAGGAGGCGCAGGATTAGCTTTGTCCTTGTTATTCAAGGGGAAAGTTCATGAAATTCATCTCAATGATCTAGACAAAGCGGTATGGTCATTCTGGAATTCAATACTCCATAGCACGAGTGATTTCATTGATAAGATTAATGAAACCGAAATAACTATCGATGAATGGAAAAAACAGAGAGAAATACAACTTAATCCTACCCGCTACTCAGAATTTGAATTGGGTTTTTCATCGTTTTTCCTTAACAGGACTAATAGGTCTGGTGTTATTCTCAAAGCTGGGGTTATTGGCGGGATGAAACAACAAGGAGAATATAAGTTAGGGTGTCGGTTTAATAAAGATGGCTTGATAAAAAAAATAAAAAGAATTTCTAAATATAAACATAGAATACATCTTTATAATCTTGATGCTATTGATTTTATTAAACATATAGATACTTCTTTTGAGGATGGTGTTTTTCTTTGTATAGATCCGCCATATTATAATAAAGGTTCGACATTATATACAAACTTTTACGAGCCTGGAGATCATGCAGAACTCTCGGAAGTTATTTTATCTGTGGGAAAACCATGGATGCTCACTTATGATAATGCCATGGAAATAAGTTGTTTATATAAGGGTCGTAGGCAGTTTAATTTCAATCTCAATTATAGTGCGGCAACCAAAAGAGTCGGGACTGAGTTATTAGTTGTAAGCAAAGGTCTTCGAATTCCTAATGATTTGAGTATCATTAGAATATAAAAGAAAATAGTTTGCGAATGGTTATAAAAACCATATTTCAAAACAAAGTGTTGTGTCTTATTAACAAACCGCCATTAGGCGGTTTGTTAATATGGTTTCCAATTGTTCGTAGTGAATTATAGTCATAATAATTAATTCGCTTAATGTGTTTGCGCGCAATGCTCTCCCCGCCACGCCTGCCCGCTTCCTGGGGCGCTTTTAATGCAGGTGCGTGAAGGAGCTCAGGCCGCGCCAGTGCTGGTGCGGCGGGGTGTGGAAAATTCAGGGTTTTGCATGCAAAGCCATGCAGCGTAGGCATGCATGGCTATTTTTATTAAAAAGACGGGTATTTTCGGGGCGTTTTATGCGGATTTTTTGCGGGTCTGCGCGGCCTGTCGGCGCATGAAAATCTGACTCTGTTCAGGCGTATATTTTGCCCGGTTGTCGTCTCTCGATGCTCTGTCAGGCCGGAAACCGATGGTTGTCAGAATGTCGCGTTCTTCCTCTGCGTAATCAATATTTCCTCCGCGGGTTACATGAACGGACAGCGCTTCGCGAACACTGGCGGCCGCCCGGTCGAGAGCCCGTTCTCTGACGATGTCAGGTTGTTCGCAGAGATACATTAATTCCGGTGCCAGTGCGGCGGCCAGCGCATCGCCGCTTACCTGCATAAAGGCGTGGAGCTGACGCCGGATACTGATACGCTGCACGGCCTCATGTGACCGGATGTACTGCCCGGCCGACTTATTTACCGCCCATTTTTTCAGGTCAATATCATCCCGCAGCGCCTGTGCTGCCTCCGGCTGATAACGGGTGCAGGTCAGCTCCAGCTCTTTCAGCGCCATTTCAGCCCGCGCCAGTGCTGACTTGCTGCTCATCCAGTCCGATTTATTCTTCTGACAGGTTTCAAAGGCCTGTTCCAGTAGTGCTCGTGCCATTGTCTTTTCTCCTGAATCAGTGGCGCAGCGATGAGCGGGCGCAGTCCAGAATTCGGGGCGGTGTTTCTGGTACTGTCTGTGGTGGTTCGGGCTTTTCTTCTGCCGGTGGCCGTATCACCTCGTCGATAGACTCGGTGGTGCGAAAGGTTGCGGAGCAAAAGACATTCACGCACTGGAGGTAGCTCTGTTTGACGTTATCCGACAGGTAACGGCTGGTACGGACATGGGCAGCCTGTTTGCAGTACGGACAGCGCATCATGGCTTAACCCCCCGCGATTTTTTCTTCTGTGCCAGCTCTTTAGCCCGCGCCATTCTGAGAACAGGGCTTTTAAAGAGCTTCATGTCCACGCCGGTGAGTGCCGGACGGTGAAGCCCAATTTTTGAAATTACCGGCTCATGCTCCATGTTGAATGTGTAGTACCTGCTTTGCGCCAGCACATTCTCACCCAGCTCCTGAATGAGAACGTTGTGAGGGTGTTCTTCTCCCTTAATCTCGAGTTCACGCAGACGTAACGCGAAAGCGCGTATCAGCGCCGGGGGAATCGCCTTCATCACCGCCGCCCACTCATTCCGGGCATGGACAGAAAGCGCCTCTGAATGGGCGCTGATGTATTCTTTTCCTGATGTACAGGCGTCCAGCATGGTACTGGCTTTATCATCGTTGAGTTCATCAATCAGGGCGGTGAATTCCTCCGCCAGCTCCCGACCGGCCACTCGCTGACTGTGTTCGGCTTTCAGTTCCGGGGTCATCATGCCGCGCAGTTCGCGAAAACGGGTACGCCAGTTCTGTTCGGCTTCGGCACTTTCATTCAGGGCGTTCTGACGCTCTTTCTCGCTGCGGGTAATAGCCGCATCAATATCATTCAGTTTCAGCATGTTTTCCGTGTGCACGGATTTGGCCTTGCTGAATGCCTCAAGCGCATTATTTATCGTGGCCTCTGCGTTCTGGTTTGCTTTCTCGTTAAGGGTATCCAGTGCGCTGTCAATGGCCGTGCGGATGTTCTCATCCTGCGTGCTGCCGATGGTTTTCATTACTGCGGTAAACAAATCTGGTTTCATCGTCGGGTTCTCTCTGTGTTTTCAACCTGACGCCATTCTGCCGTCCC